>CAWFVT010000022.1:0-191235 GCA_963819325.1 uncultured Pseudomonadota bacterium | reverse complement strand
TCCGCCACCATCGCCCGGTCCTTGCATTGTCGGCCGTGGGACAGGCCGAAAATCCCCCAGCAAAGTGAGCCATTTCGACGGATCAGGCTGTACTGGAGATTCTCAAGTTGCGGCATTTCGGGCTCGGAGACTGCATTTTTCTCCAGAGCTTCGTACTTCGTCATTTTAGTATAGTTCAGAAAATTGAAGGGGCGCAGCGTTAACTCTTAGCGCGGATCTCATCCGTTTCGAATCCCTCTCGAACGAGCGAGAGCAACTGAGCTCGAAACCGAATGGGTCATTTCGTTCAGAAAATCTGTTTTGCGTATTGTTTGATCAAAATAAATGGCATCCGACTTCACGGCGATCTGAGACTCGTTATGGAGTTTTAGTGCTATGGTTGCCTCGGCAGGTTTTCCGTCTTGGGCGGTCCAAGAGCCATGTCGGACGAGCCAAAAAAGCCCCGTGTCTTCACCGAAAGCGGCCCGCTGATTGCGCTGGCAGTCGTGGCCGGGATGGGGCTCGGCATTGTCGCACCCGCATCGGCGCAATTCTTTAATTTCGGCGGATTTGAACAGCGGCCGTCGCTACAACGTGGTGGTGGCGGATTCGGGGGCGGCTGGTTCGGTAACGAAATGTTTCCGCCGGTCCAGCAGCGGCACGCGCCCCAGCCTCGTTGGGAGCGGCGGCAAACAGTACCGAACGTGCGCGAGGATTTTTCAAAGGCACCGCCTGCCGAGAAACGCGAAACTGTAGCGGAGCGCCACATTCTGGTGCTTGGTGACGCCATGGCGGACTGGCTCGCCTATGGACTTGAAGGCGCCTATGCCGAACAGCCAGACATGGGCGTGATCCGCAGACACAGGACCGTCTCCGGCCTGATCAAATATCAGCCGAAGGGTGATCCGGCCGATTGGGCCGCCGCCGCCAAAGGCATTCTCGCCACCGAAAAAGCGGATGCCATTGTCGTCATGCTCGGGCTCGATGACCGCGTCGCGATCCGCGAGCCGATGGCCGATAAATCCGACGATAGATCGTCGGACCCGAAGAGCGACGGGAAGGACGCCAGGGCTAAATCCGATGGCAAGCCTTCGGACGCAAAATCTGCCACCGGAAAGCCGGATGACAAAGCGACGGATTCCGAATTGTCGCCGGACGACGCTGCCGACAGCGATGCGTCGCCGCTCATAGCACTGGGGAAAAGCGTGCGCTCTCCGAACGGCCTCTATGAGTTTCGTGAGGAACGCTGGGTCCGACTCTACAAAAAAAAGATCGAACAGATGATCGGCGTGCTTAAGTCTAAAGGGGTCCCGGTGCTGTGGGTAGGTCTACCGGTAGTACGTGGCCCGAAGGCAACTGCCGACACTCTCTTTCTGGATTCGCTCTATCGCGACGCGGCCGGCAAGGCCGGCATCACCTATGTCGATGTCTGGGACGGCTTTGTCGACGAGGCCGGTCGCTTCCTGGAGAAAGGCCCGGACGTCGAAGGTCAGACCCGACAGCTGCGTTCTTCCGACGGCGTGTATTTCACTAAGGCCGGCGCGCGCAAGCTCGCGCATTATGTCGAGCGCGAGATGACGCGGCTGTTGGCGGCGCCCTACGCGCCGATAGCGTTGCCGACCGAACCGGCGACGCCCGACGCCAATGCGCTACCGGGTCAGCCGGCGCCGCGTCCGCTGGCCGGACCGATCCTTCCCTTGGTCGCCCCCTCTGTCGACGAGGATCAACTGCTCGGCGGTCCAGGGTCGCGGCCGGTGGCGATTGATGCGCTAGCTGCACGGGTTTTATTCAAGGGTGAGCCTTTGTCGGCACCGGCCGGTCGCGCCGACGATTTTGCATGGCCGCGTCGCGAGATTGAACGCGAACGGTCCAAGGGGCAGACTCCGGTGGCAGCGGCATTGCCTGAGAGCTTGCGCGATAGCAACGCCACGATGATGGTGCCGGCGGCATCCCTAAAGCCAAAAAAGCATCGCCGCTAAAGTCATCTTTGCCGGTTTGGGATAGCTGGGCGCCCGCTCGTTAGGACTTAAGCCGAGTTCCCCTGTCGCCGTAGAGCCCTACCCTTTCCATCGTCCGGCCATGGTTTGGTCGAAACTGCATTGAGTGTTTGATGGTCGTTGACGCAGTCGGAGTTCGACTACCTCGGTCGGGCGACATTGGATGGGAAAGCGCCAATGAATTCCACGCCGAAGCTGAAAGCAACCGGATCCAACAATGGCTTAATCTCGCTAGCGGATGAGCGGCTCGCGCACGCTTATGAAGAGATCACCCACGCGGATGAAGAGCTCAGGCGTGTAAATGAACAGCTTTCGAAGCTAGAGCACGACGCGCGCGATCCGTCGGCTATCCTGAGACGCCGACCATCGCGCGGCAGGCCAGCACTACGCGGTCTCATCGGCTTGCTGTTGGCGGCGAGCGTCTTTGTCGCTGCTTTCGTCTCGCAGTCGTCTTATGGCGATGCGGCCAGGCCGTTTATCGCTCGATGGGTGCCGCAACTCATTCCAACCCCATCGCTGTCGCCGGAAAAACCAGGGCTTCCCGCGCAGTTGAGCCAAAATAACGTTCAGGCGGCCGCGGCGGAGTCAGTGCCGCCGCAATCGACACCATCAGCTCAGGCCGCGCCGCAAGACGTCGCGCCGACAGCCGCCCCAGTGCCTCCTGAGTTGGCTCAAGTAATCCAAACAATGGCGCAGGATGTCGCGCGCGTTGAGCAGGGCGTCGAGCAGCTCAAGGCCAGTCAGGTGCAAATGGCCAGCGACAATGCGAAGGCCGTTGAGGAGCTCAAGGCCAGTCAGGCGCAAATGGCCAGCGACAATGCGAAGGTCGTTGAGCAGCTCAAGGCAAGCCAGGAGCAAATCACAAGCCTTATCGCCAGGATAAACGAGCAGAATCTGCGGCCCAAGACATCAACGTCTCTACCATCCCCGATCGCCACTCCGGCGCGTAAGCGGGCGCCGAACCGGCCGCAAGCCGGAGCGCATCGGCAGAACCCCAAGCAGCTGCAGCCGGAATAAGTTATTGTAATAGGCGTGGCGGCCGATCCGTGGGGGCACCGTTCGAATGGGCCGCTCGGCCACTCAAAAACCCGGTGAGCGGTGTTGTTTGTCCCACTCGATCGGGAATTGCTTGAGGAAATCCGCAAGCTCGAGAGTAGCTGGCTGTCGACCTTCCAGGATGGCCTCAGTGATCGTCGGGGAAAGGAGCGTGAGGCGCAGGACACGACCGAGGTAGGATTCATTAATCGATTCTGCTTTGGCGAGATCGCGGACAGTAGTGTAACGGCCGGATTCCAGCATCTCGCGCCAGCGATGGGCGCGAACGATGGCCTTGACGATCGTATTGTCAACTCGGGACGGCGTTGGAATCCAGGGTGTTGCCCCTGGCGGCGTTACGACCCGTTTCTGTCCGCCCTGCTGGCGCAGCGTGATGGGGATACGCACCGTCATGGTGCGGCCATCCTTGCTCAGGATTGGGCGCCCGAATAGACCGGCTTGCATGGTTGCAGTGCTGGTCATGCCGCCTCCAGCTGCGAGCCGCCGTCGGAGCGTAGTTCGCCGCAGAGAGAAGTCAGCCCCTCAATCCGCAGACAGAGGTCGATGCTGTCGGTCTGAAGGTCGACGCGTTCGACCAGCAACTCGACGATGCGGGCTTGCTCGGCTGGGAATAGCTCGTTCCAGATCGGTTCGAACTCAAGGAGGGCGCCGCGGACGTCCGCCTCGGTGATGCTCCTTGTCGGCCTTGCGGACAGCGCGCCAGGTCTGGACGATGACTTCCGGGGTTTGCAGCAGTGAACGGATCTGCTCGATGACGATGCGCTCGATCTCAGCGGCTGGGATCTGCCTGACGGGACAGGCATTAGCGCCCTGCTTCATGACGCTTTGGCTGACGTAATAACGGTAAAGCCGCCCG
Organism: uncultured Pseudomonadota bacterium; assembly: GCA_963819325.1. GTDB lineage: Bacteria > Pseudomonadota > Alphaproteobacteria > Rhizobiales > Xanthobacteraceae > Bradyrhizobium. The sequence continues at coordinate 187,347 of CAWFVT010000022.1, read as the reverse complement.
GCTTTGCGGGTATGGGTCGGCGACATCGCGGCGCCGTCCGGACCGAACAGCAGGCCCTTCAATAATGCCGGCGTCTGTGCCCGGGCGCTCGCCGCCCGCCGGCGCGGGCTTTGTTTGAGGATGGCGTGAACCTGGTCCCAGAGCCTGCGATCGATGATCGCCTGGTGCTCGCCGGGATACGCGACGCCCTTGTGCACGGCGTCGCCGATGTAGACCCGGTTGTTCAGGATTCTATAGAGGACGCCCTTGTCGAGGAGTTGACCGTAGCGGTTTGTGGCTCTCGCGACGACCAGTTCTTTAGCCAACAGAGTGGCGGACTTTAGCTGGACGAACCGCTGAAAGATCGACTGGACCCGTTCGGCGTCTTCCTCGTGGATAACCAGCTTCCGGTCCCTGACCTCATAGCCGAGCGGGGTCCAGCCACCCATCCACATGCCCTTCCTGCGGGAGGCTGCGACTTTGTCGCGAATCCGCTCACCGATGACCTCGCGTTCGAACTGGGCAAAGGACAGCATCGATCGAAATGCCGCTGCGTGTCCATTGGAGCGGACCGATCGGCATCTCAAGCCCCGACAGCACGTAAGTGTAGCCGATATTGAAAATCCGCTTTTTGGCACAATCCCGACATTCCGACCGGCAGGCCCATGTCTGGTTACTGGGCTAGACCGGAAGTCATCGCCGCGTGCTCATGGTGACGCGAATGACCCATAGCGGACATTTCGACCTCTTGCGAACAGCTATTTCGAACGGCGTGGCTTATCGTTCTGGTCACTGCCTCACCAGATTGGTTACAGCGCCACCCGTCGCAGTGCGCCCGCCGTCAACGACGAATTGTCCGCCGGTGGTATTGGAGGCGAGGTCGGAGCAGAGGAAGAGCACCATGTTCGCAATCTCATCCACCGTCGTGTAGCGCCCGCTTGGGATCGCGGCCTGATAGCGAGCGCCGACCGCGGCCGGGTCAGCGGGCGAGATCTGTTCCTCCAGCGCATGGATCATGCGCGTGTCGACCGGCCCGGGGCACACGGCGTTCACGCGGATGCCCTGGTGCGCGACTTCGCCAGCCGCCGTTTTGGTGAGCCCTATCACCGCGTGCTTCGAGGCCACATACGCCGCCATGCCCGGCGTCGCTACTAGGCCGGCGACCGAGGCGGTGTTGACCACGGCGCCGCCGCCCTGCCGGATCATCTCCGACAGCACGTGGCGCAGGCCAAGGAATACGCCTCTCACGTTCACGCTGATCACGGCGTCGAACACGGCCTCGTCATATTCCGCGGTTGGTGCTAGCTTTCCCTCGATGCCGGCGTTGTTGAAGAAGCAGTCGATGCGCCCGTATGTCTCGACAGCCGCCTTCACGTAAGCTTTCACGTCGGCGACCTTGGTGACATCGGCCGTCACCGCAACGGCGTCCCCGTTGTCCTGACGAATTATGCCGACGGTCGCTTGAGCCCCGGCGCCGTCGCGGTCTACCACAACCACCTTCGCCCCTTGCCGCGCGAACGCCACGGACGTCGCGCGGCCGATGCCGTTGCCGCCGCCGGTGACCAGTGCAACCTTGCCGGTGAAATCCATTTCGCCCTCCGTCCGATGACCCGCATAGACTATCACCGGCACGCTCTCCTGTCCGAGCCTTCGCCTAGGCGGGGCGTCGAAGGAACACAATGGCTTTGCCTCGATGGGACCGGCATGACGTACGACTGGCCTCGCTCCCTCACGTTGCGGACATCAGCAAGCGCGCCGGCTGGTCCGGTCTCGGGGATGTAGCGGACGCATGTAGGGCAGGCTGCCTTGGTCAGCTGTTGACCTAATTCAGACATTCAGGCTCAACAATCAATTCACCTTGACCACTGCTGGCGGCTTCCACGACCCGTCAAGAATTGAGGGAGGCGCTTCTCTCGGCCAGTACATTCTCAGCATCGGCAGGAAATCACCCTTCGGGGCCGGCAGCCAGTTGGCTTCCTTATCCGCCCCCGGCGACTCGTTCTGAAAGTAGAGCGTCAGAGAACCATCGAAATTAAACTTCGGATCGTTGCGCATACTGACGGTGAACTTGTTCAGCGGATTGGGGACGAACCACCAGCCGCCGTCTAACATGTACATGGTGATCGACCAGAAACCATCGGCCGGAGGCCTTTCGCCTTTGGGGAAGGTCACGGTGTATTTGTTGGCTCCCGTCAGCTTCTGGCCGGCCGAGTCGACCTCGGTGTAGGGATAGACCGCGTCCTTCTCCTGGTTTGCGGGCCAGCCAAAGGCCGCCACCGTGGCGCGCTTGAGGTAGTCCGAAGGGCCATAGGTACCAAGACCCTTTGACACTATCCAACCATTGACCATCTCGCCCATGCTATCCTTGTTGGCCTCGATCTTCTTCAAAGCGGTTTGGGGAATATCCTTCAGCGCCGCCTGCACGGCCGGATCGAGCTTGCTCATTTCAAAGGGCTTGCCGGGTACGATACCGATCTTCGCCATGCTTGCGAGCATCGGCGCATCACCCGCCGCAGGCGGTGCGTCGCCGCCCAACAGCTTTGCCATGAGATTGAAGTATCCTTCGGTGCCCATCTCGAGAATGACCTTCTGCGGTTTGTCGGTCATGCTGAAGCCGGGGTTTGGGTTCACCGGCGGCGTCACGGGCGTGTACGCGTTGCCCCAGCTAGAAAGAGGCGTAATCCTGTACTGCGCCTGCAACGCATTGACGGCCTTGTAATCCTCCTCGGTGCCATTGGCGTAGGTGCGGCCCAGAATGACCATGTAGCGGGTTGCCATCGGGAAGTGCTTCATTCCAGCCGGCACATCACCTTTCCAGCCGGGGCCGGTGAACAGGTAATTGGCAGCCTTTCCGTCAGCGGTGCGTTTGCTCGGCGACGACCGGGAATCCGACATCCACAGATCAGTCACCTCGAACAAATAGAACCGGTCGCCCATATCGGGATGGCTGAACACCTGCGGCTCCGTGAGGTCGAGCCATACCACCGAATAAAGTGTATCGGCATTAGGCGCAGAGACGCCTCGATAGTCCGCGGGCGGATAGCGCGGAACGTTGACAAATTGCCCAAGCGGGCTGTTGAAGCCCTCAACCTTCGGCACGTTGCTCATCTGAACGCGGGTCACATCGGTGGTGATCAGCGAATAACCGTAAACATAGGCATCAGTGGCGATCTGTTGGGCTTCGGCGGGCGCTATCGACTGAGCGTTCGCTGGCTGGCTCGTCCCGAAGATTGCGGTGAAACTTGTGGCAAGCGTCGCACCAACAAGCGATCTTCGAGTCCATTTCATGAGCGGCTTCCCTTCTGGGCGGGTTGTTGAGGATTCAGCTTAGCTTGGCCGGCGAAACCGTAAGTTGACGCAATCGATGAAAGGTTCAATGGGATCAGGCGGATGTCCGAAGTTGGCACTTTTCGGACATGCCGGGACAGGCTGACGATGTCCGCTACTGATTGGCTTGGCGACCCTTTCCCAGTATGCGGACGGTCACGCTCTCCGATGAGCTACGAAATCAGTTCCGCCATAATTCCCCCGTATACGGCACACGAATTGCGACGTAATTGTCCGGGATGCCAATGAGAACATTATTGGTTCTGTTCACGTCTATTATTTCGATAGCTGCTTGGGCTGGTGCCCTCGATGACGCCAAGACATTGGGCGCTCCGATGGAGTCCGTGGAGCGAGCCATTCAGTTGTCGCGAGGCAAAGAGTTTTCGCGAAAGGACATTCTCGCTGTTTTTGATATTTCGCAACCTTCCGGCAACCGCCGTTTCTTTCTTATCGATTTGAAAAACAACCGAACGAGCGCTCACTATGCCGCTCATGGAAAATCAAATGGTAACAATTTGCGAGCGACAAAGTTTCGTGGTTTCCGAAGCGACCATGACATGGTTCCGCTCGGTCCTTTGAGAACCGCTGCAGCCGACGCTCCCATCACTTCGCACTACCGGACGATCGCCGATAAATACACAGGTCAAGTCTGGAACGGCCTGAATTCTGCCCGCCTCGAAGGTGTCGCTCCTTACAATAGCTACATCAATTCCGTTCCCGGAGTAGTGTGGGTCATTCATCCGAATTGGTATGTGAGCGCCGGTTATCGTAAAAACAATCCGGGAATGTTGGGGCGCTCGCTCGGTTGCATCACTCTCGATCCCGACGTGAACAACGCAATCGTCAATCGCCTAGGAAACGGAGCTTTGATTTACGTTACAGTCGGCAATGATCCGGTTGAAAGATATCTTTAATTATCTGCGATAAAGCGCACGAATGATGTCCGTTTCGGGGGGAAGACCGGAAGTCATGGCCAGACCGTCAAAATGACGCGAATGACCCATAAGAGAAATCTTGTCGTTCGTGTGGGCGCGATTTAAGGTCGTACCATCAAGGGCGGCCCTTTATGGACATCAAACGGGCATTACCCCGTCCCCAACTTCGAGACGTCGTGCGCGCCTTCGAGGAGCGACGCGTAGAGTTGGGCAGCGCGGTGCTGGGCTGGCCCGTCGCCGCACGGCCGCATCAAATCCTGATTGTCCACCTGGCCGATCCCTATCGGGTTCGTATCAACGGTGGCGAGGCGGGCCTTGCGCCGGACATGAGCATCGTCGGACCGCAAACCTATCGTCGGGCCCATGTTTGTCTCTCAGGCTCGGTCCACGTTTTCAGCGTCCTGTTTCAACCGACCGGCCTGAACCGATTGGTTGGAATCGATATGACGTCGCTGGTCAATCATGACCCGGCAGCCTCGGACGTGCTCGGCAAACCCGCCACGACCGTTGGCGACACCGTGCGGCTTGCCCCGGACTTCGAGCGGCGCGTTGCCGCCGTCGAACGCTGGGTCGAGGCCATGCTTGAGAAACGCGGCCGGGACTGCGCGATCGGCCACGCGTCGCGACGGATGATCGCCGTCCGGGGTGGTAGGCGGATTGAGGACTTCGTTGCAGAATCCGGTCTCAGTGCCAGTCAGTTTCAGCGTCGTTTTGCGGCGCAAGTTGGGATGACGCCAAAGCTGTATGCACGAACGGTCCGGTTCGACAGCGCGTTGCTTGCCCGCCACCAAACCCCGGAGCGGTCCTGGACCGACATCGTTCACGAACTCGGTTACTTCGATCAGGCCCATTTCATCCGCGAGTGCCGCGCTTTCGCCGGCTTGCCGCCAGGCAGCCTCATCGGCGACTGGGACAATATCTTCTTCCCGGCGCGCGACTGAGATTTGCAAACTAGCGCAAGGCCGGCACCGAACTCACGCCTCGGATCGCGCAGACCTTCGGGCTGTGACCGGATCGAGATTTTCCTGGCCGATGACCGAAATTTACAAGCGCCTTCGCCGGGTTCTTCGGCAACGTCCGCCCGATTGCGAGGCTAGGGCGGCAATGCAAATGACACGGCGCGAACTCTGCATCATCACTGCGGGCATCGCGGTCAAAAGCACGAGAACCGGAGCGATGGACATGTCGACAAATCTAGAGCGCTTCAAGGCCATCGTTGAGCGCGGTTTTTCCCGAGGGGACCTGACCGTCGCGGACGAAGTCTGCGCCGAGACGTTGATCGAACACGAGTATCTGTCAAAGACCGATATCCCCGGCCCGCAAATCCTGAAAGCGCAGATCGAGGATGCGCGGCGTAGCATCAAGGATCTGAAGCTCTCGATCGAGGCAGTTGTAGAAACCGGCGACACGGTGTGGGCGCGGAGCAAAGCAACGGGCGTTGATCCGCGCTCGGGAAAACAGGTCACCATCGATGTCATGGACATCTGCAGATTTGCCGGCGGCAAACTCGTCGAACATTGGGGCGTGCCCGACAGGTTTGCGCTTCTCCATCAGATCGGAGCGCTGCCGCCTCCGCCCAAATGAATCCGACGCAGACATTGGGCTGTGACCGGATCGAAATTTTCCCCGTCGATGACCGAAATTTACAAGCGCTTTCGCTACCTCTTCCGCAAGCTCTGCCCTGACCGGAGGCGAAACCGATGAGAATCACGCGGCGCAAATTGGGCATCATCACTGCCGGCATCGCAGTCGCCAGCACCTGCCCGAAAATCGGAGCAATGGACATGCCAGGGAACGTGGAGCGCGTGAAGGAGGACAGCCCGGCATCGCCCAGAGTGCTCGGCCCTCATGATGGCCATCTCGCGCTTCTCGGCGGCACCAGCGCCCGATTCATGATCGAGGGGGACGATGCCGGCAGGCGGTTCGCCCTTGTCGAACATCCGATGCAGCCGCGCGCCCTGGCAGCGCCCATGCACCGGCATCATCGCGAAGACGAGTACAGTTTCGTCCTCGAGGGCAGCATCGGGGCGCTGCTCGGCGATTCCGTGGTGATCGGCAACCCGGGAGACCTGATCTTCAAGCCACGCCAGCAATGGCACACCTTCTGGAACGCCGGGGACACGCCGGCCCGAATCCTGGAATTGATATCGCCGGCCGGGTTCGAGAACTATTTCCGCGAGCTAGGAGCGGAGTTAGTCAGCGGCCCTCCTGATCCACAGCGGCTCGCGGCGCTTTGCGCGAGCTATGCGCTTGATGTGGACATGAGCAGCGTTCCCAGCCTCATCCAACAATTCGGAGTTCGCTTTCCGGGAGCGCCGCTCCCGGGGCCGCATTGAACTTCGTTTTTTATGAAGTAGCGCGACGACTTCCGGGTTTGGCACTTTTGAGACGTGCCGACTGGCGTTGCCTATGTCTGTTATGAGACCACAACCGGATTTGGTCAGCGGTCCCATGCCAGTCCGAAAAATAGGTCAGCCAGCGCCTTTGCAGCGTCATACGGCACGTATCGTGCGCTTAGTTTCGCAGCCGATCTGCAGCGACAACCATTGCTAAGGGGTGGGGGGTGCTCAAAACTTTGGCGCGAGTTTCTTTCGGACCGGTGGTCCTCATCCATACACAAAAAGTTAGAATTAAATACAAAAAACCCAACCAATAGGTCTAGTCTTTGACACAGAAGCGAGTGATAGGCCCGGCTCCATGAACCTGAAGAGATACCTCGATAGCCAGCAAGTCATCTACGACGCTTTTGCAAAGGCCGCACTACACGCTATAGCTTTTGCGCGTCTCGCGAGGCCGTCAATGTTCTGGAAGAATCGCAGAATTGCATGGACGTCTTCAGTCCGCGCCAACAGGCCTGCAGAGCTAGGCGAGGCCAGACTTAACATTTCCCCCTCGGCCGGCCCCGCCCGGGAGGCCGAACGCGAGTGTGGGGTATTCCCGTTGGTCGGGTTCCCAAGCCGACGTTCCTTTGGTCCGCTCGTGGCACAAACTGGACCAGTCGGGCGGGTCTCGCGATGTCCGTTCATGCGGGTAGAAAAAGCCAGCATAGGCTTTTAGAGGCGAGGGGCAGGCACGTTTCGACCCTCAGTCACCTACTTGGTTTTCGCAGTGGCCTGTTTTGGAGTGTGTGTGATCCGGATAACGACGGGTCCTTCAATGCGCGCAATATCTCCTGAGCAGACGATGCGGATGGTCCCGTCGCCGGACAATGGGAAATGTAAATGGATCCGCGAGAAGTCGAAATCATCCGTCTTCAATGAACTCAATGCCGTCGCAGGCGGAGGGATAGGCATCTCAGTAATCAATACCTCGCAGCAGCGCGATTTGGCTTTCGAAGTCGCTCGCACGAAGCCAGAGGTGACAGCCCGGGGGTCAACCCGATAGACCCACTGTTCTAACTCGTAGTGGCGCGGCGCGTTCGTTTGCGCGCGTGCCGGGTGGCTTGGTCCAGCTGGGCCGCCTCAGGTGACGAGGCTCTCGGGGCGTATTTCACCGTTCGCCTGTGCGACCGCGCAGCGTTTGGTCTCGGCTCGTTACATCAGTTCCGTGACAGAGGATGTGGCTCGGAAAGGCGCCGGATTCATGCGCCGGTTCAAGCCGAAATTTCCAATGGTGAACGTGACCTCCGATCCGGACAGGCACATCAAGCTTAATAGGTTGGCTATTGTTAGCACACCGGCTCAGAGCATTTGCGAGCGGGGTCGCAAACGCCAACGAGAGTCTATATTGTCTGACGTCGCTGTGCGAGCCGTGCGGTACTCCAAAGAGTTTCGCGAACGCCTCGTTGAACTGCTTGACCCGCCATATTCCATCAGCGTCCAGGGACACCGCAAACAGGACATCCTCGCCTTTTTCAACCGGACTGATCTCAAAACGAAGCGTGCCGCGAGTTGGGTGTTTATTCGGCTCGACAGCAATGATGGAGTTCTCAAACGCCCCAGCGGTCGTGTTTGACCGATGTCGGCTCCGGCGAAAAGCAACATCCGTAGTGATGTTCGGTGCCATGTGCTTGACCAGCGGTGTCAGCCAGTAGCGATAATGCGCCGCGGCGGGCTAAATGCAACAGGATAACAATTTCTAGAACGGCATAATTCCGTTGAACTGTCATCAAATGCATTTCGATTTTGGAAACCAGTAGCGGTCGCAGCGTAGCGCACGCATGGACCGAGGAGGCTATTTGATCGTCGCATGAACGGTAATCACCGACGTGCCAGAACCCGATGGTCCTTGACCCGCTGCTTTGATCGCAAACGTATCGCTTCCCTTAAATCGAGCCTTCGGCGTGTATTCGTAACTGGATACGTTGAGCCGTTTTAATTTGCCGTGTGCGGGCTTTTGCGAAATGTCCGAGCTACTGATGGTGCCGCGCATCCTGATCGGGAATAGGCAACTTCTTCCCGGCGCGGCGTCGATGTCGCCGGTAGAATTCTCGCCCCAATCCGCCAGTGTTATTGGCGGCGACCGTCAGACAACAACATGTGGCTCCGAACCGCGCCTTCAATCACCTGATAGATATAGTCGGCGGGCTCTGCCTGTCCGAAAATCTCGGTGTCCTTGCGGTATTTGAACTCGCTTGAGCTGACCTTTGCATGAGACAGGTCACCAAGCACGCCAAGAAGCCGAGGCTTCTCGTTGGGATCAGTATTGTGGCTTGTCAACATCGGACCGCCCCCAACCGATCGTTGCATATTAACCCGGCCGGAATCGCACGCCCCGCGGCCGGTCGTCTCAGGATCGATCCCAACATCAACAATTGATTGGTAATCTAACTTGACATAAATGGGATGCGCAGTTTGCGCCAAAATAGTGCTGCTCTTTTTGCCGCAGATGGGCGCGTGAGGCCACTCCGAGCAGGAATGCGACCCGCGGTGTTCTCTTACAATCAGGCTGATTTGTCGGCCGTCCACTCGGCCAATTTCACCAACGGCGACTACGGGTCTTGACCCAAAATGGTCATCGTAAGCGATAATCGGACGCTTTTGGTCCACGGGACGAAAACTGATCCAAACAGCCCATTTTCCTTCAGATCGTTCGAGGGCACATTGCGTGCCTGGTTGCGATGTGCATATTGGGCATCATTGATATTTGGCAGCAACGAAAATGTCGCGCCTTCCGTCGGTGTGTGCAGGGATTGCATTGAGTGCGCTGCCTTTTGCTGCGGCACATGCGCAAGACTCCGGTCATGCACCTGACACAATCGCCGCGCGGGTCCTTGCCTGCGCGTCCTGCCACGGCGCCCAGGGCGAGGGGACCGGCGACGTTTATTTTCCCCGTCTCGCCGGGAAGCCCGCAGGGTATCTCTACAATCAGTTGGTAGCGTTCCGGGATGGGCGGAGGCGGTATCCGCCGATGAACTTTCTCCTGGAGTTTTTGCCTGACGCCTACCTCAAGGAAATATCCGAGTATTTTGCCTCGCTGCGGCCGCCCTTTCCGCAGCCGGCGACACCCGACGCGAGCAGTGAAGTGCTTGCCAGGGGCGAAGCGCTGGTCAAAAACGGCGATCCACAGCATGGCGTCCCGCCGTGCTCGGCTTGCCATGGGCCGAACCTGGGAGGCATGGAGCCCGCTATTCCCGGCCTGCTGGGCCTGCGTGCGAGCTATATTAGCGGCCAACTCGGCGGCTGGCGCTACGGTACGCGCACGGCGATTGCTCCCGATTGTATGCAGATCGTGGCGAGTTCGCTGACCGAGGATGACGTGAAGGCCGTGGCTGCATGGCTGTCGTCGCGTCCGGCGCCGATCGATCCGTCATTCGCGCCTCATGGCAGCCTGCCGATGCCGCTCCCCTGCGGCAGTGAACCGAACTGAGGAAGCGACCTCATGCCGCGCGCCTGGAGATATGGGTTACCGGTTTTGGTGTCGTTGCGGCTGCTGGCTGGCGCAATCGCGGCCGACGCGCAGCAGCAGACATCCAATGACGCAACCCTGATTACCAAGGGAGAGTATCTGGCCCGCGCCGGCGATTGCATTGCCTGTCACACGGCGCGCGAGGGAAAGCTCTTTGCCGGCGGCTTGCCGATGAAGACGCCGTTCGGCACGCTCTATACCTCGAACATCACCCCGGACCCGCAGACCGGGATCGGCACCTGGACGGCTGATCAATTCTATCGGTTGATGCATGACGGCCGCTTTCCGGACGGCGGGCTTGTCTACCCTGCGATGCCGTTCGGCTCATATACCAAGGTAACCCGCGAGGACAGCGACGCGATCTACGCTTATTTGCGTTCAATTCCGGCAGTGAAGCAGCGGAACACGCCGCATGATCTGCGCTTCCCGTTCAACAATCGCTCGCTGATCATTGGCTGGCGAACGCTTTATTTCAAGGAAGGAGAATACAAGCCGGATCCAGCCAAGTCTGCGGAGTGGAATCGCGGCGCCTATCTCGTCGAGGGACTTGGTCACTGCGCAATGTGTCATACCGCGATCAACGCGCTCGGCGGCAGCTCGGAATCTCAGGCCTTCGAGGGCGGACTGATCCCCATGCAGTACTGGTACGCTCCGTCATTGACCTCAAACAAGGAGGCGGGTCTCGGCGATTGGAGCATCGAGGAGATCACGCAATATCTGCGCACTGGCATCGCCGACCGCGGCGCGGTTTACGGGCCGATGGCCGAGGTCGTCTACAACAGCCTGCAATACCTGAACGACGACGATATCCGCGCGATGGCGATATACCTGAAGACGCTAGCCCAGGGCACTCCGCCGGCCTCGGCATCGAGGCCGATGGCTTCGTCCGAAGGCAGCCTGCTCATCAGTTTCGGCAAGTCGATATACGACCGTGAATGCGCACTCTGTCATGGAGCGGATGGATTGGGCGCTCCGCCGCATTATCCGCCTCTCGCCGGCAACCAGTCGATTCAGATGTCGTCAGCCGTGAATGCGATCCGCATGGTGCTGAACGGCGGCTTTCCGCCGGGCACCGCGGGAAACTCGCGGCCCTATGGCATGCCACCCTTCGCACAGCGGCTGTCCGATGATGAGGTCGCCGCCGTCGTCAGCTATATCCGCAAAGCCTGGGGCAATCGCGGCGACCCGGTATCGGCTCGGCAAGCCAACGAATTGCGATCGGCAACATTGAACTGAGGTGGTTCATGATCAATTCGGCCCCTGAAGAGACGCCGATCTCGCAAACGGAATCGGTCGAGGCCATCGTGAGTGCGGGCCCTCGCGGCGCGATCGCTGTGGCGGGCCTCGCGACCGCGATCGTCGTCGCGCTGTGGTTCGCCTTCTACTTGATGGTCTTTCTGCCACGGAGCGCCTGATCATGACGACCGAGACGGAGCATCACACTCTCGGCGAAGCGGTCGCCGCTCGCGTTGAGCGGCGCTGGGCAACCCTGTCGATCGTGATCGTCGGGGTGCTGGTGGGCATGGCGACCTTTATCGGAATCCATCAGGCGACGATGCCGCAGGGGCGCGTCGAGACCGCCGATCCCCGGACGTTGCACCTGTCCGGCGAGTTCATCGAGAGCAATCTCGGCAGCGCTGTCGAGGCTGACGGTTCGGTCACGGTGCGGGCAATCGGCCAGCAATATTCCTTTACACCCCAATGCGTGGTTGTGCCTGCGGATACGCCGGTGACATTCCGTGCCACCAGTGCCGATGTCGTGCACGGACTTCTGATCGAGGGCACGAACATCAACACCATGCTGGTGCCGGGATATGTTTCCGAGCTGCCGGTTAGTTTTCCCGCAACTGGCGACCACGTGATGCCCTGCCAGGAATTCTGCGGCATGGGGCATCAGGGAATGTGGGGCAAAGTCAGGGTGGTCGATCAGGCCACGTTCCGCAACATGATGGCCAAGCGGCGGAGGCTGACCTGTGTTGACTAACAAGCGGCTGATCCTTGCGCATTTCTGGCTCGCCTTCGCGGCATTCGGCGCGGCGCTCGCGCTCGGCGCCTGGCAGATGTTCGCGCGCAGCCCCATGAACGCCTGGCATTTCAATCCTGAGCTCTATTACCGCTCGGTGACGGCGCACGGCACGGTGATGGGATACGTGTTCCCGACGCTGGTGGCGATGGGATTTGGCTACGCCATCACCGAAGCGTCGCTCGAAAAGCCATTGATCGGAAGACGCTGGGCATGGGCGGGCTTTGTGCTGGTTGCTGTCGGCGCGGTGGTCGCGATGGTCCCGGTGTCGATGGGTCTGGCCTCGGTGCTCTATACCTTTTACCCCCCGATGATCGGCAATCCTTTTTACTATATCGGCGTGGTTATGGTCGTGGTCGGCTCTTGGATCTGGGTCGCGCTGATGTCCATCAACATGGCGGCCTGGAAGCGCGAGAACCCGGGCGCGCCCGTTCCGCTGGCGATGTTCGCCAACGTCGCCGGCTCATACCTCTGGGCTTGGACCGCAGTCGGCGCGGCGCTCGAACTCCTCTTCCAGATCATTCCGGTTGCGGTCGGGCTTAAAGGCACCATCGACGCTGGTCTGGCGCGCGTGTTCTTCTCCTGGACGCTGCATGCCATCGTCTATTTCTGGCTGATGCCGACCTACATCGCCTATTACACCATCTTCCCGCGCGCGATCGGCGGTCCTCTCTATAGCGACGCGATGGCGCGTATCTCCTTTATCCTGTTCGTCGTGGTGGCCATGCCGATCGGCGCACATCATCTGTTTGCCGATCCGCAGGTCGGCGCCGGCTTCAAGTTCATGCATTCGCTATTTACCGGGCTCGTCGCGCTGCCGACGCTTCTAACGGTGTTCACGATCTGCGCGTCTGCGGAAATCGCCAGCCGCATGCGCGGGGGAAGGGGTGCTTTTGGTTGGCTCAACACGCTGCCGTGGCGTAATCCAATCATGCTTGCGACCGCGCTTTCGCTGATCATGCTGGGTTTCGGCGGCGCCGGCGGGCTCATCAACATGAGCTATCAGCTCGACACCAGCATCCACAACACGCAGTGGGTCACCGGGCACTTCCACCTTATCTTCGGCGGGGCCATCGTGATCATGTATTTTGCGATCGCCTACGATCTGTGGCCGCACCTGACCGGTCGCGCGCTTGATTGCTTCGGCCTGATGCACGCCCAACTCTGGCTGTGGTTCATCGGCATAATTGTGACGACCTTCCCGTGGCATTATGCCGGAATCCTCGGCATGCCGCGGCGCATGGCTTTCTATGATTATGCGGATCCTGCGATCGCCGCGCAGGCATTTCCGGTTACGATGTCGGCAGTGGGTGCGCTGATCCTTCTGACCTCCGGGCTGCTTTTCCTCTTTATCCTCGCGCGAGGACAGCGAAACTCGGCGACGGAGGCGGGCGCTTATCGCTTCAGCGTCCCGATACATATGCCCGCGCGAATCCCCATCGCGCTGAACAGCTTTGGCTTGTGGCTCGCGCTGATGGTCGGGCTCACCGTGGTCAATTACGGCTTCCCGATCGCCTACTTGATGGCGATGAAGAATACCAGCGTGCCCGCGGTCTACGTTGGAGAAACGCGATGAGCGAGCAACCGCTGTTCTCGTTCCGCAATCCCTGGTTCGGCGCAGGCGTGGGCATTACGGCCGGACTTGCCGTCGTCGCAGCAATTGCCGGTCTCATCGTGCTGCCGCTGGCGCAGCCAAATCTTAAACTCAGCGGAATATGGGACGCGATCTGCAGCGCTGCGGGCATACCTTATGTTTCGAAGCAAGCCGATGTAATTCAGCCGGAAACAAAGATGTCGGCCGTCGTAGTCACGTCGCGAATGCTGACCAATCCGGATCAAGTTTCGATTGGGCGTGGCGCCACCTTGGCGCAGAAGTGCGCCATCTGCCACGGGCCGCAGGGGGTGAGCGATGCCAATTCGCCTAATCTCGCCGGCCAATTTGCGGCCGTCACCTACAAGGAACTGAACGACTTCAAGGCCGGGGTTCGCGTGAATACCGTCATGAGCCCGTTTGCCGCGAACATGACGGACCAGCAAATGCGCGATCTTGCGGCCTACTATTCGTATCTGCCCCGTGTGCCGTCGAACCAGCTCGACACGAGCACGATCACGCCGGAAATCGTGTCGCTCGGCGCGCCGCTGCGCAATATTCCTCCCTGCGGCTCCTGCCATGGTGAGATCGACATCAAGACGGGAAGCCCTTGGCTCGGAGGCCAATCCGCGGTGTATATCAAGGCGCAACTCGAAGCGTTTGCCCTGGGTACCCGCCACAACGATATCAGCGCACAAATGCGTAATATTGCAAGGCGAATGACGCCGGACGAGATTGAAGCCGCCGCTAAATATTACGAAGCGCAGCCTTAATTCCGGATTGGGCACCTTATCAGCATGCAAGTCTGCAAAGTCGTCAACAGCGTTTGATAGGTTGGACGTCGGTTCGTCGTCGGTTTAGCCGGGCTTTGCGGCGGACGCGCGTCAACTCCTAAGGGGTGGGGCGCTCAAAACTCTGGAGCGACTTTCTCTCGGACCGGTGGTCCTGGTTCATGCAAAAAAAGTTGGAATTAAATAGAAAAAGCCACCTTGTGTTGAACGACCCAGCATGGCTTTGGGAAAGGATCGGTTGTTCTGACTGCCCTCGCCGGAAGACTCTTCGGTTTGATTGGGGATGGCCCCGATTGTTCGCTCGAACTCAGCCCGGTGGCGCTGCAGGAATGGACACGCCTCAGCTCAGATCTGGCGAAGCTGTGAACCTGGTCACGCATCTGGATCGCGGCACACCGCCCAGCCTATGGTTTCTGGCTGGAAGCGTTGCAGCAAATGGACGCCACCTTGTGTGAAGAACCATAGTATCTTAAAGGTTGTGAATAATATTTCGATCCTCACTAGGGATGCGGCGACCTTTTCGGAATGACCGCATCGCGCTAACGGCTTGGACGTTAGACGACGATATGCGCCATTGGTGGGTGAACCAGAACCAGACCTACCGCCAAGAAGTCGCTGGCGGATATCTGTGGTCGCCCAAGCGCAATGCCAATGGCGCCCGCAATCCGTTCTATGAGTTGATGCGGGAGGTGGCGCCTGGCGACCTGATCTTCTCGTTCACGGACACGCGGATATTGGCTGTCGGCATCGTTCAATCATACGCGTGGGAAAGCCCCAAACCGGTGGAATTTGGAAGTGCCGGCGAGAACTGGGAAGGCATTGGCTGGAGGGTGAAGGTCCAATTCACCGAGCTTGCCAACAAGATTCGGCCAAAGGATCACATCGAGATTCTAAGACCTCTTCTTCCTGCCAGATACTCGCCACTCCAGCCAAATGGCAACGGCTTGCAGTCGGTCTATCTGACGGAGGTTCCAACGCCGCTCGCCGAGGTCCTGATCGGACTGATCGGCCGGGAAGCTGCGCCGCTGGCGAAGTTGGCCACAAAGGTCGTTCCGACTTCCACAGATGACTTGGATGCATGGGAACGCAGGATTGAGAATGGAATAGCCGGCGACCAATCAATTTCGGAAACGGATCGGTTAGCTATTATCCGGGCGCGGAAAGGGCAGGGGTTATTTAAGGATCGGGTGCGCAAGATTGAGTCCAGATGCCGGATCACAGGGGTGGAAAATCCCGTACATTTAGTCGCGAGCCATTGTAAACCGTGGCGCGACGCGACCAATGAGGGAAGATTGGACGGCGAGAACGGATTACTGCTAACGCCGAGCATCGATCATTTGTTCGATCGCGGCTTTATAGGGTTTGAGGACAGCGGAAGATTGATTATTTCTCCAGTCGCTCATCGTCCGTCGCTTGAGCGCATGGGCATAGATACGACTACGTCCATTAACGTTGGCGCGTTTACAAGTGGCCAGAGGCAGTTTCTTGATTTTCACCGAAACGACGTGCTGCTGAAATCCGTTAGGTCTTAGCTAATCCGCTCTTTCAATGACCGCAGGATCGAGGGGAAGGTAGGCCACCGGCCGATTTCTTCCATAACATCTAATTTACGAAATCCTGAGCCGGCATCCCCAAAGCGGACTGTAAAGGCTTGCAGCCTCGCGTGTCGCAGTTTGTTCGTGCTGGCGCACAAGGCTCTCTCGGGGTATTTCTGTAAGTAGAATGAGCAGCAATCCCATCATCGTGCAAAAATACGGCGGCGCCTGCCTTGAAACACCGGCAAAAATCCGCGCGGTCGCGAGCAGTCTCGCCGATTTGCATAGCCGTGGTCATCGTGTCGTGGCGATCGTTTCAGCGATGGGTAAGACCACCGACGAACTTGTTAAGATGGCCTATCAAGTAAGCCCGCAGCCCAATCGCCGTGAACTCGATATGTTGTTAACCACCGGCGAGCGCATCAGCATGTCTCTAATGAGCATGGCGCTCTCCGATTTCGGCGTGCCGGCG
Organism: uncultured Pseudomonadota bacterium; assembly: GCA_963819325.1. Taxonomy (GTDB): domain Bacteria; phylum Pseudomonadota; class Alphaproteobacteria; order Rhizobiales; family Xanthobacteraceae; genus Bradyrhizobium. Next base: position 170,847 of record CAWFVT010000022.1, on the reverse strand, counting down.
ATCAGTTTTACCGGCAGCCAAGCCGGAGTGATGACCGACGAATCCCATTCCTCCGCGCGCATTCTAGATGTGCGACCCGTTCGCGTGCGCGAAGAACTCGATCGCGGACGCATCGTGGTTTTAGCGGGCTTTCAGGGCGTGAATCCGGTGACGAAAGAAATCACCACGCTGGGCCGGGGCGGCAGCGACACCACGGCGGTCGCCATGGCCGCGGCGCTGGGGGCCGATTGCTGTGAAATAATCAAAGAGGTCGACGGCGTCTGCTCGGCCGATCCGCGCATCGTGGTGAATTCAAAACCGTTGCGTCAGCTGGATTTTGCATCGCTATCCGAAATGTGTTTCTGGGGCGCCAAGGTTTTGCATTTCCGCAGCGTGGAGCTGGCACAAAGCCAAAATGTGCGCTTAGTTTTGAAAAAATGGGGCGGCGCTGAACACAGCACGCAAGTGATGAAGGAGGTTGCCGGAATGGAAAACGGAAAGGTTTTGGCCGTCAACTCGATAGCTCGCATTGAGCATGTGGAGATCGATTCGGCGGATCTCAATCAGGGTTTTGAGAAGTTCGCGCAGCATCTCAAACAAAACGGCCTATCTTGGCCGCAACTCCTCGCTTCGGCTTTCACCGCCGGAAAAACCCGCATCATGATGACTTCCGATTCGGAATCGCTCGACGCCTTGCTGCGCACGCTGGAGGGGAGCAAGGACTTGCGCAAACAGCGTGAGACCCTGAGTTCGGTGAGCCTCACATGCTTCGGCGGCGTTTCTTCAGACTTGCCATTCAAGGCCATTCAGATTCTGCAAAGTCATGGGATCATCGCCGACAAATATGTTTCGTCACCGCATTCGGTGAATCTGTTTGTTCCTATCGGGAGTCGCGAGGCCGCGGTCAAGGCGTTGCATTCGCTGATCTAGATTCTATTTAATCATTGAGATTCCCAAATCAGAATTCGTTGGCCGTTTCGCCCAAAAATATTGCGGTGCTCTGTGTGAGAAACTCGGCGTTAGCCTGTCAACCAAGCGGTCACATTGGGGCGGGGCGGAAGGTACGTTCGATTTTCGGACAGGTCACATCTTGACCGCATTCGCGAAGAGCGTGTCGCCCCACTCGTACAAGGGTCGCATGAAGTCAGATTGGGTGTGGATTGCTCGACCTTTGCGCTCGAGCCATTTTCGTCCGTAGGTATCGAATGGAAAATGTCGTATGTAGTAGTCGCAGGTCTCTTCCCAATGGTCGACCGACAACGCCTTACCATAGTGTTGGCAATAAAGACCGGTCCGCACGTGTTCCACGCCGCTCGGTTCTCGCTTCGCGAAGATGAACTCCAACCGGTTTCGCCACAACATCAGAATGTCTCGCCGTTCCGGGCCGAAGAAACGACGAAAGCCCAATAGTTCGCGATCGGCTTGATAGGGTGCATGATCGCCAGGGGTCATATAGGCGTCGAACAATTGAATCCGAACGCCGTCATAATCGCTGGAATGCGTTCCTTCTATGAATCCGCGTAGATCTCCGGTAACGCGCTCATCCGGATCGAAGCAAAATATCCAGTCGAACTGCGAATGTTCGCGCGCCGTCTGCAGCAAAAGCCCGCGATGTCGACCCTCGGCAATCCGGCGTGCCTCGATGTCCGCTTCCCACGACCGATTTGTCACAACTAGCGCGACTTTTGGGTGCTCGCAAAGAATCTCCAGCGTTCGATCCGTGCTCGCGTCATCATAGGCGACTATCGCATCGACGTTCTTGCCGACGTAGTCCAGCGTGTCTTGGAGGATAAGCGCTTCATTGCGAACGCGGGTGATTCCGATCAAAAAGTGCTTTTGACCGAATAGACTTGTATTGCAACCAATGATTTGCTCGCCCTCGCGGAGCTGCCAACTACTCGTGCCCGGCATGGTCACCACCCAGCTGCGATAAAGAATTGGCACCATGATGGTGGGCGGGCGCAGTAACGGCAAGGGTTAAGAATAGGAGGGCTAATGTTGCCTCGTTTGGGCCTGAAACGTGGTCACAAGCCGCCAACAGCCAAACCTAAGATAAGGCCGGTGCCGAACCGAAGGCCGGCGTTGTCAGCCGCCTGTGCCCGCCCGGTGGCAAAGAAGCTGTCGCGGAAGACAGTAGGGAGGCAGCTTAAGGAATTCAGCAAGTCGCAGCTGAACACAATGTTGGCTTAGGCCATCGCTAACACGGCGCGACTGCCCCGGTGATGGATTTAACCTTTGCTGAAGTCTGAGCCAGTGCGAGGGCCTGGCCGTGCAGGCGGTGGTGCGAAAGAGAGTTGTCGACTTCTCGGCCAATGGTCTGCTTATGTCATAGCATCTGATGTACGAAGGCGCCCCGCGAGCTTGATGGTGCAAGGTCTTCACAGAGGGCCGATCGTCGAGACGTTGTGTCAGCGGCCGATGGCGATCGGCCGAAGGGGGTCGGCAACGCCCGCGGTCAATGCTCTCTCGCAGCATCGTGGATCGATCCGGCGTCCGTCCGAACTTAACGGGCAAGGTAGCCGCCGTCGACGGCGAGCACGTGTCCCGTTATGACTTTGGCGGCGGGCGAAGCTAGATAGAGAACAGCGGCCGCAACGTCGGTCGTGTCGGCGAATTTTCGAAGCGGCATCAGATCGAGCAACTGCTTTGACATCTCGGGGTCGTCGAGCAAAGCCTTTGTGAACTCTGTTCGGACCCAGGTCGGCGCGATGGCGTTCACGCGAATACCTCGCGATGCCCATTCGACCGCCAAGCCACGCGTCAAATTGACAAGCCCACCCTTGCTCGCATGATAGGAAGCGATCGGATAGATGCCGCCGCCGGACATCCCCATGATAGACGCGATATTGACGATTGCACCGCCGCCGGCCGTAGTCATGGGTTCCGCCGCAGCGCATGAGCAGACAAAGGCAGCATTGAGGTTGACGTCCATCACTTCGCGCCAGACATCTATACTGGTTTCCAGTGCGGGAACGCGGCGCACCAGAGCCGCGTTGTTGACGAGGATGTCCAACCGACCGAAATGGTCGAGAGCGGTCCCGAACGCCCGTTTTACCTGCTCGGACTTCGCGACATCGGCCACGAGGACGAGCGCTGCGCCGCCTGCCAAAGCAATTTTGTCGGCCGTATCTTTTGCGGCGCTTTCGTCACGATCAAGGACGGCTACCTTTGCTCCCACCTGGCTGAGCATCAACGCCGTTTCCTGGCCGATGCCACGCCCTCCGCCGGTGATCAGCGCAACTTTGTCCTGAAGCGAGAATAATTGTTTCAGTATTTCAGACATAGCATTAGCCTCAGTGGATTGCCGCGTACATGATCTTTTCTTCGGTCGCTTCTGCAGCGGAGAACTCTTCGACGATACGGCCCTGCCTTGCGACAAGAATGCGATCGGACAAGCTGAGGATCTCCGGCAGATAGGACGATATGACAACAACCGCGATACCTTGAGCGGCAAGCGAGCGGATGAAATCGTGAATCTCCTGAATTGCGCCGACATCCACGCCCCGGGTCGGCTCGTCGAAGAACACGACCTTTGGATTTTGAACGAGCGACTTCGCGACCACGACTTTCTGCTGGTTCCCACCCGATAGCTCCACGATCTTCGCGCGGCTGTTGATAGCGCGAATTTTCATGCGCTGAACCCACTCAGTTCCGACACGGGCCTGCTCACGTCGCGATAAGAGTGTCGAACCACCCGCCGGTGTCGCTAATCGTCCCACATAGATGTTCTCGTCGATTCGCATGGTCTCGAAGAAGCCGTTCAACTTGCGGTCCTCGGTAACGTATACGATGCCGTCGGCAACAGCCTGGCGGGGCAAGCGGTAGCGGATCGGCTTGCCGTTGAGGTAGATCATGCCGCCATAGATGAAGTTTCGTTTCAGCGCTCCAGAGATCACCTTCGCAATCTCGGTGCGACCCGAGCCGATTAACCCGGAAATTCCGGTAATTTCTCCGGCGTAGACCGAAAAGGACATGTTGCGGACCATCTTGCCCATGATGACGTTCTGGACCGAAAGGACTTTCTTCTTGCGCATCTGCTTGAGCTCGGGCTTGCGCGCTTCTGCATAATACGTCTGCGACAGGTCCCGGCCGACCATATGCCGAACGAGGATTTCGCGCGTGAGATCCTTTGTGGCTCCGGTATGAACGCGCTCGCCATCGCGCAAGACGGTCACTCGGTCCGTCAATGCCAGTGCTTCCTCGAGCGCATGCGAAATGAAGATGATGGCGACACTCTCGTCCTTCAGCCGATGGATAAGGTCGAAGAAATGCAGCTTTTCCTCAGGCGTAAGTGTCGCCGTTGGCTCATCGAAGATGATGAGCCGCGCGCGATGATGGACGGCGCGCGCGATTTCCACCATTTGCTTCTGCGCTGCCCCCAGAGTCGAGACCATTGCCGTTGGGTCGACATGGAAATTCATCGATTGGAGAAGTTGTTGGGCGGCAATATACATGCCGCGCAACCGGGTCATGTATTTTTCGCGTCCCAGAATGATGTTCTGGGCCACTGTCATGGTCGGGATCAGACTGGTTTCCTGATAAACCATGACGATGCCCGACTTGAGCGCGTCGGCGGGCGTCGCAAAAGTCTGCTTCCGGCCATCAAGCAGAATCTCGCCAGACGACAACGAGATCGCCCCTGCCAGGGCCTTGCACAACGTCGACTTGCCGGCACCGTTTTCACCGACAAGGCCATGAATCTCTCCCTGCCTGATATCGAAATCAACGCTGTTGATCGCCTGCGCACCACCATAGACCTTGGTGCCCTGTACGACGCGCAACATTGGCTCTTCACGGTTCTCCATGATCATTGTGTCTGACCCACTACCGCCTGAATGATCTTGCCATTGCCTTTAGAAATCACGAACACCGACTGGCCGTCAGTGGCGACCCCAGTAATGCCGTGACACGTGCCACCGACGCGGCTGTGGAGGCTGGCTTCGGGTTCGAATTCGTCGTCCAGAAACGCGACCAATCCGTACGAGCGCGGAGGTGCCCAGGCTTTGAGGCTGCCATGCTTCCTAAGGCCCCCTCCTTGTACGGGCTCTAAATAATGGCCATGGGACCGCAATGCCGGCGCAATCCAGAAGGCCGGATCGATGCGATCGATCATCTTGCGGCGATAAGAATCCTCGGTCAGCACAAAATCCACTAATTGAGTGCGCAGAGCGAACATTGTCAGGCAATAGCCCGAACCGAAACGGGCGATGCGCGCGGGATAGCCCGGCAGGTTCTGCATCACGGCTTCGGGCCGGATCGATGCCGAGGCGAGAGTTTTCAAAGATAGGCGAAGCAGGTTGTGCGCCCAGGCCTCAGAAACGATCAACGAAAGGCCGTCATGCGAAATGCAAATGCCATTTGGATATGCAAGTTTCGCGGCAATCACTTCGACTTCACGTGTCGTGGGGTCGATTCTGAGGACGCGCCCGCTGCTTCGCTTCTCCATGAGGTCGTAAGCCCAGCGGCCCGGGGTATTGTCGAGCGAACCGTCACAGACGAAGACTTCGCCCAGCTTGCCGACGGCAACTGCTGTCGGGCATTTAAGCCCCGCTTGTCCTTGAACGTTCAGCATCCGTCCGCTGTCGGGACCATCGACAAAAGCGACGCCGTGGCCGGCGACGCATACGACGACTCCGCCCTCCGGATGTGCGGCCAGGCCGGTCGCCGACCCATCGAATTCCGCTGCCACGATAGGCCTGGCAAAATCGTTGTTGTCGAAACGGATCAGTTTGTGGCCGACGGTAACGTAGGCCGTCCCGTTGATGGAAAAGGCGATGTCGTCAGGTTCTTCAAGGGCGGTGCTGACGACGAGGCATTCTTCCAGCCGCGAATTCGGGCGCATGGGACCATCCAGCACCGGATTGGCGTGGCGATCGCGGTTACGGAACACAAGTTCCTTGATGATATCGAGGATCACACTGCTCACAGAGATACCCATAAGTCGGCTACAAAATCGGTCACTGCCTACCCCAATAGGCGCTTGGCCCGTTCCACTGTTCGTCGGCGCTTGGGAGCTTGACGCGCCCGATCCGGTCGTTGGAGAGGCCGCCGATGTAAAGGTAGCCGCGCTCTTCGCGCATCGAGGTAACGGATGGATGCGATTGGCCGCCGATGTCACCGAGCGTCTCGATTATCTTGCCACTCTCGTCGAATTTCACGACGCAGCCATTGTTGATGTTCGGATAGAGCCATTCATCGTTAGGGATGCGCTTGATCATCCGGGTGCGAAAGCCAGGATCTTCCATAGCGAGGTCGTAAGCGGGTGTACGAAGGCCGACCAACGCCAACCAGTAACTCCCGTCCGAGGCGCGGTTGATATTGTCGGGTAACCCCGGCAAATCGGCAATGAGCGTCTCCAGCTTGCCTGCCTTCGGCCCCGCGATCCAGTAACGCTCGATACGGCAGGCCCATGTCAGGGCGAACAGGATCGATAGACCATCATGCGCCACGCAGACGCCGTTCGGGAAAATCTGATCGCGGAGCAGCGTCCTGGTCTTGCCGGTCGACGGATCAAACACGATGATGCGACCATTGCCGCGACCTTCGAGCGCATCCGTTGCCCAGGTGTGGGCGGTATAGCGCAGCGTTGCCTCGCTGAAATAAATCTTGCCGTCCGGCGCGATATCGAGATCGTCGGCAAGAACGAGGCGAGAATCATCGATGACTTTGCCGAAGGTGCGCGTCGTCTCGTCGGTGAGCTTGTAGACAGAGCGGTCGGGACGCACACCGTAGACACCCATGCCCGCTATGCAGATGATGAGGTTGCCGTCGCGGTCGAACGCCATGCCGAGCGGTCGGCCGCCGGGCCTCGCAAATATCTCCTGTATCTCCAAATCTTTGCCGCTGAAGCGCCAGATGAATCCTTCGCGAGTACCACAGTAGAGGTTGCCATCGCGATCGAAAATGACGTCCTCCGGGCCGTCCAGTTTGCCAAGACCGATGGCTTCTGCATCGCGCAGCCGATTGTTCAGCGCATAGGAGGAATCACCATCGGGCGAGATGTCGTGCCGTACACCAAGCTTGAAGTAGGTGGGGACGACATAGATTTTTTCGATCGCCTTGTTGCGATTTCGGGACCATTTGACGTCGATGCCGACTGCCAGCAGCATCATAAAACCGAGGAACGCCGAAGTGGCGCCGCCGACCAGTCCGAACCGAACCAGTCCGTTTATGAGCACCAGGACGATGGTGGAACCGATCAAGGTCTGGCCGATTGAGCCCTTGCCCCCGGCAAGGTTTACACCCCCAAGCACCACGGCCGTCAGTGCCAGCACCTCCATGCCGACGCCGGTGTCCGAGCTCGGACTATTTAGTCGCGCGGCGTAAAACACGCCGCCAAGGGCGCTTAACACGCCCGAGATAATATAGGTGAGGAAGAGGTGCCGCTCGACAGCGATGCCGGCGTGGCGGGCGGCCTTGCGGTTGGCGCCGATGGCAATGATGGACCAGCCCGGCTTGCCGCGGCTAAGGAAAATATGGCCGACGATCGCCACTACGGCCAGGACAAGAATGTTCGCCGGTACGCCCAGCAGGCTGCCACTGCCAAGCCAATCCCAGATGCGGCTTTCGCCTGTCGAGATCGCCATCTCGACAGAATAGGCAAGGATGAGCAGGTTCAGGATCGCCCGGAAAATCAGCATGGTGACGAGAGTTGTCAGAAAAGCGCCGAGACCGACATAGCCGATCAGAATGCCGTTGACGGCGCCCATCAAGGCGCCAGCGACGAGCGTCACAACAATCGAAAGCGGCGCCGATATTTCGTACATGTTGAACAACATCAGCGCGACGAAGTTGGCCATGGCAAAGATCGAGCCCACGGAGAGATCGATACCACCCGAGATTATAACGACGGCAATTGCGATGGCGACAAAGCCGAATTCGCCGAACTCGCGTCCCGTCGAAATCACGTTGCCGAATGAAAGATACCCGGGGATAAGGATGGCGAAGGCCAGCAATACCAGGACGGCTGCTGTGAATGGCACCACCGGCTCCATCCATCGCTTCTGTAGAAGCTCGGCCACAAACTGTTGGAACGACCATTTGTAGCGAAGACGGATCAGTGTTTCACTGAAGTTGGTGTCAGCCATCCGAGCCCTCCAAAGATTCGCTTCCCGGGCGGCCATGAGGCCGCCCGGTCTTTCTTCGCGTGGTCAGCTCTTCTTTGGAATGTCGGTACAACGCGCTTGGTCAACGTTATCCTTCGTCACCCAGAAGAAGCTGGAGAATGACGCGACGTTGTGCGATCCCGGCTTTTCGCCAGTCATCAGCAAGTTCTTGGCCATGACCATGACCTCGCGACCCTGGTTCCAGGCGTCCCAATCCATGTAGCGGTCTATGAGCCCCGCCCTGACCGCGTCGCAGCCTTCCTTGTAGCCGCCGCCATTGGAGTAAACGAGGACCTTGCCGGTCAGCCCCGCCTTCTTGACCGCTTGCGCACCGCCGATGGTCATGATGTCGTAGGGGCCGAAGATGGCGCATACGTCGGGATGCTGCTGTAACACGGCGGTCGTGATGTCATAGGCCTTTGTGGCATCCCAGTTGGTTGCTTGGCTGGAGACAACTTGAATAGCCGGATCCTTAGCGAACTCCTTCATCAGCGCGTTCGTCATGTAGACGTTCTGGGCCGACGCAAGTTCGCCTTGCAAAATCACGACCTTGCCCGATTTGCCGCTTCCCTTGCCACACTCCTTGACGATGTCCTTGCCGGTGACTTCAGCCTGTTCGGTCCAATCGCCGCCAACATAGCCATCGCTCAGCGTGTTCGACATCATACTGAGCTGGATCACATAGATGCCAGCGTCCTGCGCTTGCTTGATCTGCTTGACGAGCAGTTGGACGTTCGGGTTTTGCACGATAATGACGTCAGGCTTGTCTGCAATGGCGCCCCCGAAAGCTTGCGCGAGCGCAGTGCTATTCCATGCAGGATCCTTGACTGAATATTTCATATTGCTGCGCTCGGCCTCGGTGCGGATCACGTATTCCCACGTGTCCATCAGCGGGGCGCCCAAGGTCATTGGCAGGAAGGCAATCGTTTTCCCCGCGATCGACTTGTTGTATACGTCCTTCAGCTGAGCCCCACCATCGGCCGCACCCGCAGGCAACGTCGAGATGCACAGCATGGCGCCCAGCGTCAACGCAATCGGCTTCATCAGCCGCTGGTATCGTTTGGTCAATGTCATCTTCTCCTCCCGAGATAGCGCGCCTTGATTGTTTCAATCTTATCGAGGAAGGCGCCTCCCCTTAAAGATCGCCTTGCCGGGCCGTCTCCTCGTCCCGGGGATGCAGCTTTCGATCGAGCGTGATCGCGCCAAGAAGCACGACACTTTTGACGATGTTCTGGACGTCCCCTTGAACGTCCAGCAAGATCATCGCATTCAGTAACGTTCCGATTAGTGCAGTCCCAGCCAGCACGCTGGAGATCGAGCCGCGGCCGCCGCTAAGGCTAACGCCACCCAGAACAACGATCAGAAGGACATCGAAAATCAAGCTTGAGCTGAAAACATTGGTATTTATCGAGGCCACAGTTCCTGCTGTCACCAAACCTGCAAGGAAAGCCACTGCGGATGAAAACGCATATTGGCCGATCGTCAGGACGCGGACCGAGACGCCAGTCAACCGAGCCGCTTCCGCGTTGTCGCCGAAGGCGTAAACGAAGCGTCCGGCCGTGGTGCGCGACAAAATGATGTGCCCCACTAGAGCGACGACACCGAAGATTAACAGTGGAATAGGCACACCTAAGAGTTCACCCTGACCAATTGCAAGAAGCAGCGGCTGGTTGTCCGGCGTATAGGTAATGATCCCGTTCAACATCAACCAGCGGCCGATACCGTAAACGAGAGTTCCAGACGCGAGTGTCGTGAACAGGGCCGGAATTCCGACGATTGATATGGCGAACCCGTTAAAGATACCGATTGCAATCGCGAAGCCAAGGCCCAGCGCGAGCCCGGCGGCTAGACCGAAACCCAGGCCAATCAGCTTGAGCGACCAGGCTGCACAAATGGCCAGCACGGCGACCTGCGACAAATCAAGTCCACGACCGATCACGACCACCGTCATGCCGACGCCGAGGATCCCGAGTACGGATACGCTGCGGACAAGAGTCGAAATGTTGGCCAACGTGAGGAAGCCGCGGATAAAGATGGCACACAGGAGGAAAATGACGATTGTGGTAGCCAACACCAGGCTTTCCTGGCTGACGTTCTTTATGCTGTAGGTCGCGTTGCTTTGGCCGGCGGAAGAGCCGTCCTTGCCCGGTGTTATTGCGACTACTTCTGTCATCGGTCGCTGCTCTTTGAAGGGTGGAACGGCTGCCATGCTTCTATGCAAGCATTGTCATGGGGTTTTCGATCAATGTTTTGAATGCAGAAAGAAGTTTTGCGGCTGAAGCCCCGTCAATCGCACGATGGTCGACCGATAACGTGACGATCATAGCTGTAGCCGCCGCCGGCTCGTCGTTCGTAACAACCATACGCCGCGTGGCGGCGCCCACCGCTAGGATCGACGCTTGAGGTGGATTCACGATTGCGGCGAAATCTCTGACGCCGTACATGCCAAGGTTCGAGACGCTCGCCGTTCCGCCTTGATATTCTTCGGGCTTGAGTTTGCGGATTTTAGCACGTGCAGCGAGTTCTTTGATCTCATTCGAGATTGTTGCGATACTCTTCGTTTCAGCGCGCCTCACTATCGGCGTCATCAAGCCGCCCGCAATCGCGACCGCCACACCTATATCGGCATGCCGATGACGCAGCAGCGAAGTTTCAGAAAAGGATACGTTGGCGTCCGGCACCTCATTCAGCGCCAAAGCCAGTGACCGGATCACGAAGTCGTTTACCGACAGGCGGTAAGCACGCTCGCCGTTGCGCCTCGATGGCGCCGCGTCGTTGAACTGTTGCCGCAACGACAACAGCGAATCGATGATGCACTCCGCGGACAGGTAAAAATGCGGTATCGTTCGTTTGGATTCAGACAAACGCCGCGCAATCGTGAGCCGCATGGGATCGTGCGGCACCTCCACGAAACTGCCGGCTTCGAACCACGCTTCCAACTTACTGTTGCGAACTGGCTCTAGTGTCCTTGGTGCAGCGGGCGCCGCCGTCGATGGATGTGCCGCCAGCTCTTGCTTCACTTTTGCGTCGGCCGCGCGATCTGCCAAGGCCGCACTTACGTCCCGTTCGAGTATTCGGCCGCGCGGGCCTGTACCACTAAGAGAGCTAGCATTGAGGCCCGCCTCGGACATCAGGCGACGGGCGATCGGGGATGCAAATATACGGCCGATTCCATGACCGTTCGATTTAAGTGCCGCTTCCGCGAGCGGTGAGACCCCACCCGCTACGTCAGCGGTCGCTTTGGTTGCCGACGACGACGAAACAACGCCAGTTGACGTTTTTGCAGGAAGAGAATCTGATCGCTTTGCGCTCGCCTCATCCTGAGTGGTCATCAAGCCGATAACCTGGCTTACGGCCACATCCTGAGTACCTGCGGGGACGAGAATTCGCAAAAGTACACCGTCCGCTGACGCCTCGACCTCCATCGTGGCCTTGTCTGTTTCGATTTCGGCTAACACCTCGCCGGACCGCACCTGATCACCGACGGCCTTCAACCACTGGATAAGGTTTCCCTTTTCCATCGTCGGCGCAAACGCGGGCATGACAATATCAATCGGCATCGGAGCCTCGGTTTCCTGGCGTTGACTGCCTTGGTCAACGGTAGCAGGCGCGACGGATCGCATCGATAATCGCATTCTGGCTGGGAATGACCGCCCGCTCGAGCCTGTCATTGTAGGGCATCGGCACCTCCATCGAGCCAAGGCGCTCCACTGGAGCATCCAGCCAGTCGAAGGCGAGCTCATTGATCTGCGCTGCGATCTCGCCGCCCAACCCCCCAGTCCTCCAGGCTTCATGCACCACGACGCACCGGTGGGTTTTCTTCACGCTGTTGATGAAGCAGTCCATATCGAGCGGCCGCAGCGTTCGCGGGTCGATTACTTCGACCGACACGTTTTCGCGCGAAAGGATTTCTGCTGCCGACAACGCACGCTCGACCATAACCTGGGTAGCTATGACCGTGACATCAGTGCCGGCGCGCTTGATGTCGGCCTTGCCAATCGGAATTTCATAGGGCGCTTCTGGAACCGGCGCTGTCTGGCCGAGATAAAGAAGCTTGTGTTCAAGGAACATCACCGGATTGTCGTCACGAATTGACGAAATCAAAAGCCCCTTTGCGTCATAAGGCGTCGATGGCGCTACCACGATCAGCCCCGGCACATGAGCGAACCAGGCCTCTAGCGATTGCGAGTGCTGTGCGGCGAGTTGGATGCCGCCGCCCTGCGGACCGCGAAACACCACCGGAACGGTCGGCGTACCGCCCAGCATGTAGCGCAGCTTCGCCGCCTGATTCACGATCATATCCATCATGAAGGTGACGAAGTCAAAGATCTGAATCTCTGCAATCGGTCGGCGGCCGCATATGGCGGAGCCGACGGCGGCGCCGGCGATCGCCATCTCCGAAATCGGCGTGTTCATGAGCCTGTCCTTGCCGAATCGCTGAAACAGGCCGCGCGTGACGCCGAAGGTGCCGCCGATGTGACCAACGTCTTCGCCGATAACAAAGACGCTTTCGTCGCGCTCCATCTCCTGCGCCATGGCTTCCTTGATCGCTTCGAGATAGGTGAGTTCCCGGGTGCCGGGCGCCGGTTCGATCGCGTTCGCCGACTTCGAAGGCGCAGAAACGGCGGACATCAGCACGTCCACCTCGGGCTCGGGCGAGTTTTTTGCAAATTCGACAGCGGCCTCGATCGTTGTTTCCGCTTCTGCCATCAGCTCGGCAAAATCCGAATCCGTCAACGCGCCTCGATCCTTCATCAGGTTGGCGCAGCGTGTGATCGGATCCATTGCCTTCCAACGCTCGACCTCTTCTTCCTCGCGGTAGCCAGGAAGATTGGCGCGCATCGAATGGTCGCCATGCCGATAGGTTATGGCTTCGATAAGCGTCGGACCTTCTCCGGCGCGAGCCCTGGCGATCGCCTCATCGACTGCCGCATAGACTGCGACCACGTCATTGCCGTCGATCGTCTCCCCGGGGATTCCGTATCCGGCAGCACGCGCGGCAATCGAACCGCCTGCCGTTGCCTCGAGGAAGGACGTCGAAAGGCCGTACTGGTTGTTCTCGCACAGGAACACGATCGGTAGTTTCCAGATCGCCGCCATATTGAGCGCCTCGTGGAAAATGCCCTCGTTGGCACCTCCGTCGCCAAATATGGCAATGCCTGCATCGGTCGATTTGCGCTGTTTGGCGGCCAAGGCCGCGCCTACGCCCAGACCCATGCTGGCACCAACAATTCCGTTGGCGCCGATAATGTTCAGTTCAATATCGGCAATATGCATAGAGCCGCCGAGACCGCCGCATATCCCGTCGCGTCGACCGAGAAGCTCAGCCATCATTCGCGTCACGTCGGCTCCTTTAGCGATGCAATGACCATGACCGCGATGATGCGTGGCGATGAAGTCGTTGCGCAGCAGCGGGTAGCCGGCACCTGCCGCCACGGCCTCTTGGCCAACCGACGAATGTGCGGTGCCTTTCACCAATCCGTTCTGAAAGAGCGCACTTGTCGTCGTCTCGAACGACCGGATCAACAGCATCGTCTTCAAAAGCTGCTTGAGTTCGGCATCGTCCAGCTTGGGCGCATTGCGTGTCGCCAACGGATAGGCCGCTCCGCCATTGGCGGACGCACCTTTTGATTTGGTGGGAGCCTTGCTGGTCTCTCGGTGGAGACCGACTGCTTGGACTGAACTTGTAGTTTTCATTATGCCCCCTCCGCTGCCACGCGTGGCGCAGTCCGGCATAGAAGGGCTCGGACCACCCTGCACACTCGACGCGGTCGGCGTTCTTCCCAGTTACGGCATCTCGTTGTCGTGATCGGATGCTGACGCAAGCCTTCCACGATCACGAGCCCATAACAAACACAAATAGCATATGGGAGTAATGCCTTTTGGTTATGGTTTTTGCGCGCGCAACGACGCCCTCGCGGACGTCCGATATGCATACCGATGCCGCGCGACGGTTGAAAAAAGCAGTCAAGGCTCCCCACTCCGCTCGACTTGACAGCCAGGGATCGCCGAACTTTAGGTAGTTTTTTGGTTAGGAAGGCCTTTCGATCAATTCGATCGTGACCTTGTCGGGACTGCGCAGATAAGAGACACGAACGCCCGCATTCGGTCCACCCGTCTTGTTGACAAAAGGTGCTGCGATCGGAGCAGCGCCAAACGCGGCGAGATGCGTGATGACAGCGTCGATGTCACGAACATCGAACGCAATATGCGCAAATCCGACGTCGCAGGGCCGTGCGCGCACGGTGACCCGATCGGCCGGCGCGTTATACTGGATTAATTCAACTGTGTGGTCCGGCCGACTGAGATAAGCAATCTCGACCTCGGCGCCGTCTACACCTGTTATGGTCTGGATCGACGCCGGGTCTCTTCCGGCTCGCGATGTCAATACAAAACCCAAGCCATCCCGGAAGAGGGCGATCGCACGGTCAAGATCGGCCACGGTAAAGCTTGTATGGTTCGTCCCTGTGATCGCGTCGAGCATTTCCATCCCTTAATAAAAGAAGCGCGAAGGCCCAACGCCGTCATTGGTTTAGAAATCGGTGCGGCCGCCTGAGAGATCGAATGTCGCGCCAGTGCTGAATGATGCTTCCGGCGAGGCGATCCAGGCGACGAGCGCGGACAGTTCGTCAGGCATTCCGAACCGGCCCATCGGTATTTTCGCCAACAGCGTGGCGACATATTCGGGTGGCCATTTATCGAAAATCGCCGTTTTGATGGCTGCAGGGGTGACGCAGTTTACCGTGATCTTCGTGCCGGCAAGTTCACGTCCCAGCGTCTTGGTGAACCCGATGACCCCCGCCTTTGACGCAGCATAGGCGCTGATCGAAGGGCTTGCCTCCTTGCCCGCCACCGAGGCGATGTTGATGATGCGGCCGTAGCCGGTCGCTAGCATTGTCGGCGTAATCGCGCGGCAGCAGAGAAAAACACCGGTCATGTTTACATCGATGACCCGCTGCCAGTCGGATAAGGATAGATCCCATGCTTGCGCGTGAGGGCCCGACACGCCAGCATTATTAACGAGGATCGATACGGTCCCAAAACGATCGAGGGTTGCATTCCGTGCCGCTTCGACAAGTTCTTCAGAGGACACGTCAACGACCGAAGTGTGTACGCGTTCGTCGCCGAGGGTGCTGACGGCACGACGGAGATTTTCTTCCTCCACGTCCCAAAGGCTGAGATTTGCTCCGTCAGCCAGAAGTCGCTTTGCTATAGCAAGCCCAAGCCCTTGCGAGCCGCCGGTGATGACCGCCGTCTGGCCGTTTAGATCCTGTCCCACGCGCCCTCCCAAGGCTTCCGCATTAGCCTGGTACACGATCGAACCGATCGTGCCGCTGCAATGCAGCACATTTTCTTGAAGACTAGCGCTTGCGAGATATCAACACTAAGACAAAAGGCACATTGCAACCATTAGATTCCTCTATGGCTGATTAGGGCTGTATGCAGATCGGAGAATAGTCGTGGACATAGCGCAGCTCGAATATTTCCTGCACGTCGCCAATACCCTGAACATCACCCGCGCTGCCATGCGGGCCCATGTTTCTCAGCCAGCGCTCAGTCGACAGATCAGGCTTCTGGAACAGGAGTTGGGAACCAAGCTGTTCAAACGGAAGGCAAGAGGTGTGGTTCTTACCGAGACGGGCCAGCGGCTGGTCGAGCGGACGCGGGTGCTGCTCGCCAGCGTCGGCAGCATCAAAAGCGAGATCATGTCGTCCACAGATGAGCCGGTCGGCACGGTGCGGCTTGCAGCCTCGAATTCGCTAAGTGGGATGCTCACGTCGCGTGTTATCGCCAGGTACCGACGCACATACCCCGAGGTGCGCGTTCACGTCACTGAAAATACATCGATGATCGTTCGCGAATCCATTGTAAACGATGGAGCAGATGTCGCGCTATTTTCCGATCGGGAGTTGTTCGCAACCCTGACAAAGATGCCACTCGCGACCGAGAGCCTGCTTTTGATCGCGCCCCTTGAAGTGGGTCTCGATTTGTCGCGGCCGGTTTCGGCAAAATCCTTAACCGGCCATAATTTAATCCTGACGCCTTTTCCCAACGGATTGCGTCGTGCTGTCGACGAAATGCTCGTGCGTGCCGGTCGGGTATCCGAGCCCAAGCTGGAGGTCGATACCAACTCGCTGATGACCAGCCTGACCAAATACGGCACTGGCTACTGCGTACTTCCCTACAGCGGGGTCCATGAACTGCTTCAGCGCAAAGAGGTATGCGCCGCACCCATCCGAAACGCCAAATGGGGCTGGGTAGTTGCAGTTTCACGGGAGCGCGCTATGTCGGCGGCAACCAAGAAGCTGATCGAAATGATTGCGGAGGAGGCGACGGCCCTTATCAGCGATGGATCGTGGAAGACTGCTACCCTTGATTTGGCTCTCGACATTCGCAAGCAGATAAGCTGGCCTAATTTCGCTAGCGATTGATCCCGGCGTTTAGCTGACCAATTCGCGTGGGCCGCGGGGGCAGCTGCTACGCAATCCTGACGATGCCTGCTGTCATGGCGAGGTCTTCGGCGTGGCGGACTACGTCGAAACGTGTATGCTTTGTCGCTGAGCATTGCCGCTCGTTCGCACTAGCTAGGAGATGCCATGGATCTCTATGGAAAGATCGCATTGGTGACCGGCGGCTCAGGCGACATTGGAAAAGCAATTGCCGAGGCTCTTGCCGCTTCTGGCGCGGATGTTGCGGTTTCTTACGTAGGTGAGGCGGGGCGTGCTGGCGAGCTGGTTGAGAGGGTGCGAAGGGCTGGTCGGCGCGGCCACGCCGTACAGCTCGACCAACGAGATCCAAATTCGATTGATGGATGCGTTAGAAGTGTACTCGGTCATTTTGGGCGGCTTGACATTCTCGTCAACAATGCTGGCTGGAATATTGGTATACCGTTCGGCGAACTTGATGCACTGACGCCGGAGATTTGGGATAGGATTCTCGAGACAAACCTTCGCGGACCTTTTCTGCTCACACGGGCCTTTGCGTCGGAACTTCGGCGGCACAAGGCCGGCCGCGTCATAAATATCGCTTCGCTCGCCGGCATGGCTCCGGGGGGCAGCAGCATCGCTTACGCGGCAAGCAAGGCGGCGCTGATCCATCTCACACATTGTTTGGCAGTCGCATTGGCGCCGGATGTGACCGTTAACTGCGTAGCGCCTGGATTAGTTGAAGGAACGCGCATGGCCGAGCGGGTGCCGGAGGCAATGAAGCAAATGACTCGTGCTCAATCAGTCCTTGGGCGAACCGGAAGCGCTGATGACATCGCCCGGATGGTTGTCGCCTATTGCCGAATGGAGAGCGTAACCGGGCAGACAGTTGTCGCCGACGGCGGGAACCCGATGGGGATGCGTTGAACCATCCTATGCATGTCTCCGAGTCACGTGCTGGAAGGTCAGCTCCTGGCGCGTTTCGGAAGTCATCGTTACTTTGACGAATGTCCGCTTTTGGCGAAATAGCAGATATCAAAATTCCATAACATCTCGATCGCGAATCGAAACCTGAAATTTGACCGATGTGTCCCAGGTGGGTGCGCCCGATCGCGATGCCGAGGCTCATGTTCGCTCTGGCAAGGAGGGGGCACAACTTCTGAACGGCCTATGTCCGCTAATGACCCAAAGCGGACATTGACCGCGGCTTCCATATGCGGACGGTCGTGCTCTCCGACGAGCTACGAGATCAGTTTCGCCATAATTCCTCCGCATACGGCAAGCGAATTGCGACATAACTTCTCGGAAGCCCCAGGGGTTGCCAATGAGAACATTATTGGTGCTGATCACGTCTATTATTTCGATATCCGCTTGGGCTGGTGCCCTTGATGACGCCAGGACATTGGGCGCTCCGATGCAGTCTGTGGAGCGAGCCATTCAGTTGTCGCGCGGCAAGGAGTTTTCGCGAAAGGACGTTCTCGCTGTCTTTGATATTTCGCAACCTTCGGGCAACCGGCGTTTTTTTCTCATCGATCTGAAAAACGACCGAACCAGCGCTCACTATGCCGCTCATGGAAGATCGAATGGCAACAACTTGCGAGCGACAAAGTTTCGTGGATTCCGCAGCGATCATGACATGGTTCCGCTGGGTCCGCTGAGAACGGCCGCGGCCGACGCTTCCGTCACTTCGCACTACCGGACGATCGCCGATAAATACACGGGTCAAGTATGGAACGACCTGAATTCCGCCCGCCTCGAAGGCGTCGCTTCCTACAATAGCTACATCAATTCCGTTCCCGGAGTTGTTTGGGTCATTCATCCGAATTGGTATGTGAGCGCCGGTTATCGCAAAAACAATCCGGGAATGTTGGGACGGTCGCTCGGCTGCATCACTCTCGATCCCGAAGTGAACAACGCAATCGTCAATCGCTTGGGAAACGGGGCTTTGATTTACGTTACGGTCGGCGACGATCCGGTTGAAAGGTATCTTTAATCACCAGCGAAAAAGCGCATTGAGCATTGGCGTGCCGGTGTTGGAACCGACAGTCGGCAAGAAACGCCAGGGCCGTAAATGTCCGCTAGTGGCACGAACCGGACCAACCTGGCCGGTCTGATGATGTCTGTTGATTGGGATAGAACGGAAGTCTCATTTTTAGGTCGCGAGGACCGAGTTTGAGCCAAAGCGGTCGCCAACTAAGGTGCCGGCGGTACGACCGCCAACGAGTCCGGGAACTCCGCCTCATGGAGCTAGATTGTCTAACCGCATGCACAAACGAACTCTTCTCGCGATGCTGGCTGTGCCCATCGCGGCTTTGACCGCGACAGCCGTGCTTAGCCAGGACAAAGGCAGCGTTGATCCAAAGCCGCTGCCGCCGCTCGTCAATCCCAACGATCCGGAGTTAGGAGCGGAAGAGCTTTTTGCTCGCGTGACATCGCCCGCACGACTGGCAACTCATTCAATCGGTTTCTATGACAAAGGCTGTCTTGCCGGCGCCGAGGCGCTTCCGATTAGGGGCAAGACTTGGCAAGTCATGCGGCCGTCGAACAATCGCAACTGGGCGCATCCCGACACGGTTGCCCTGCTGAAGCGATTGTCCGCCAAGGCGCACGAGGTGGCGGGCTGGCCCGGACTGCTGGTCGAGGACATGTCGCAACCGCGTGGCGGGCCTATGCTCACCGGGCACACAAGCCATCAGATTGGGCTGGATGCCGACATATGGTTGACGCCGATGCCGAAGAGGCAATTGTCGCGAACTGAAACCGAGGAAATGTCAGCTACCAACATGGTCCGCGCCGATCGGCTCGACATTGATCCTGCAGTCTGGACGCCCGCTCATCTGTTGGTGATCCGTGCAGCCGCCCAGGAGCCGCGGGTGGAGCGCATTTTCGTCAATGCCGCTATCAAGAAGGCGCTGTGCCGCGAGGCCAAGGGCGACCGCAGCTGGCTTGCCAAGATCCGCCCGTGGTACGGTCACGATTATCACTTCCATGTTCGGATAACTTGTCCTCCAGGTGACAGCGCTTGCACGCCACAGGCACCGCCGTCGAAAAGCGAGGGATGTGCCTCAGCAGATCTGGCCTATTGGTTCACCGATCCCGCCATTCACGCTGTGCCGTCAACTGCGAAGCCGGCGCCGATACCCCTTTCGCAATTGCCGGCTGCATGTCGGCAAATCCTGTCGGCGCCTTGAGTTCGCGCTGTGTCGCCTATTGGCACAGAGCGGACCTGAGCTTCGCGGCGAAGGCTGTCCGCTGAAGCAGGAGCGGACCTCAACGTTCCATAACATGGCATACGCGAACACTGGCGGTCTCAAAAATGGCTGGCGGCCAGCAGCCCTAGCAGCACCGTGCCCGAGACAGCGGTGACGGCGACCATATTGATCAGGTTTTGCCTGGCCACCGATAGCGTCGACGCCGCATCGACCGGTGGCGCGCCCGGCCTTGGTTTCCTGTGCTTTGCCTTTTGAGGCGCCGTCTTCACAGCCATTGCATTCCCCGGAAGATGGCGGGTCAGGCCGGTTTGCGGCCTGACCCTGACGCTTTCCCTGTCGCAGTTTGTCCCCGATCTGAAGTCACCATGGCATAATCCCGGGGGCGAAAGCTTAAGCGGTCTGGTAAACCAAAACTGACCGCTTTCGATGGTTTATGAATTCGTGGGTGAAGCGTCGCGCACCGGCCGCATGGCCGTGGACGAATAAGGGACGATTTTAACCCAGCGAGCAGTCTGCGGCGCAACGTTACAGGAGAGGGACATGGGTAACGCGTTAGTCGTTCAAAGGACCCGTTCACCTCAGTCGTCAAGCAGCCTGCGTGCGGCACAGTATGTCCGCATGTCGACCGATTACCAGCGCTACTCCATCGAAAATCAGGCGGCCGTGATCGCGACCTACGCTAAGATGCATCAACTCTCTATCGTTCGAACTTATAGCGACAAAGGCGAGAGTAGGCTCAAACTCAAGAACAGGGCAGGTCTTATCCAACTGCTCGACGACGTTCAAACCGGGCGGGCAGATTTCAATCATATCCTGGTCTACGACGTCAGCCGATGGGGACGTTTCCAGGATACCGACGAGAGCGCGCACTACGAGTTCATCTGCAAAAAGGCTGGCGTGAAAGTCGCGTATTGCGCCGAGCAGTTCGATAATGACGGCACCATGATGTCGAATATCCTGAAGAACCTCAAGCGGGTCATGGCTGCGGAGTACAGCCGGGAACTTTCGGTGAAGGTTCACGCCGGGGCATCCCGCTACGCGCGGATGGGTTTTGTGCTGGGCGGTCAGCCCAGCTATGGCCTGCGTCGGCAGCTGGTGGACGAGAAACTTGGCGCGAGGAGATGAGGTCGCCGAAAGGCTTCCGCGGGCGGTCATGACCGGCTCATCGAGGAGCCCGGTGCTACGAATCCCCCTCTCGGTTCTAGGCTCTGATCCGATCAATCAGTCTGGTTCGGGCGAGGGCCCGGGTTACAGCCAGGATGACCGGCCCTCTCACCAAGCCATTTTCGGGTCAAGTGGGTTGGATTGGTCCAATCTTGTTACTAGCAGGGCCGTCTTTCACCCCTGCATTCGCCCAGCCCCCATGGACTACTCTGGGCTACTTGGAGAAGGTTCGATCCCAGTTCCTCTCCCTCCGCTATACACACGGGTCATCCAATTTTTCCATCGATGAACAGGCCGAAAATCTCCCAATAAGCGGAGGCTTTTCGAGAGCGACGACTGTACTGGAGATGCCGAGTTGCATCTCTACAGTCTCGGAGACAGCATTTTTCTCCAAACCTTCGTACTTCGTCATTTTGGCATAATTCAAAAAGATCAAGTGCCAGAGGGGTAACTTGCAGCGCGGATTCCTTAGGGTTCGAATCTCTCTCGGGCGAGCAGGACTAACGCGGCCAGAATTGAAATTCAGTCTGCCTGACCGGCTTTTACCAAACGCAAACGCGGCGCATATTCAGCTTCGACGAGGGCAGGAGCGCAAACGGCGTCAACACGGAGACTCCTTCTTCAAAGCCCGCTCCAGTAGCTCGAGCCGGTCCTGGCCCCAGAAGATCTCACCCGAGGGCAGTACAAAGCTCGGCGCGCCGAATACGCCCGCTATCAATGCCTCCTTTGTAAACTGGTCATGCACCATGTCGAGTTCGGCGTCGGAATGGCTTCTGCGCAACTCCGCAACGTCTAAACCGGCGCGCTGAGCGGCCAATGAGATAGTTGCCGGATCGGGGAGCGTTTCATCGCGTTCCCACAGCGCGCGCCCCAGCTCCAGCGACAACTTGTGAGCGTCCTTGCCTTGCAGCTTGGCGGCGATCACCAGCCGCGTCGCCGCGGTATCATCGCAGGGGAAGTACTTGGGCTCAAGCGTCACTGGAATGCCGCGCACATCGCGCCAGCGTTTCAATTCCATAATCCGATAGGCGCGGCGCTGCGGCGAGCGCCTGGGCAGCGGCAGCCCCCCTGTTTGCTCGAATATAGGCCCGAAGTTGCAGGGCTTGATATTGATGCTGGCGTCATTTCGTCTGGCGATCTCGGCGAGCAACGCACTGCCGAGATAAGTCCACGGCGAGTTGAGTGTCATGTAATAGTCGACAGTGACGGGCATCGTCCGGTCTTCCCCAAAGAGGCGCGATGTCGGCCAAACTAGCGTTGCGACCTTGTGCCATCAACCGCGTTCAACTGCGACCGATTGTGGTGCGGAGCAGGCAGCGGTGCGGTCTCGCGTGACGTTAGGGCAATAGCTGCGCGGTGAGATTAGGGTCGCCGAGGCTTCGCACAATCATTTTTGTTGTGCATGAAGGGCGAAATAACAAGCCGCGCGGCACTAGCAAGCGGGAGGATGTGTTGGACACAATGATCGGTCTTCGTCCGCTGCCCAACGAAGGTGATGATGACTGCACAACGATCAAGTTGGAATTCACCAAACATCGCGGCTTCTTTGGCTGAGATACCGCGCCGCGTGTCTTGCAGCTATCGATGGAATCAAAGTGGGTCGTCTGGACCGACTTCTCTGGAAAGATTGCCAAGAGCACCAACGACCGGGTTTTCGCTATGGGAGCGAGGCTTGAAGCGCGCAGACATCGCAAACGAACTCGGAATCGAGCCGTTTTCTTGGGCACCGCCGTGCCATCGCGATTGATAGGAATAACGGGCAACGGCTGGTTTGTGCCGTTTTTCTCCGCGGCTAGGAAGCTGCTCGCAGTCGATCCTGCTGGTTGCATTAGATGCGGCGTTGAGGACGCCGATCTTAGCGCTGCGGCAGCCAGCCGAGCGACTTCGATATCGCGCCGGCGATCTCCGCCAGCGCACGCCGCGCGGCAGGTATGCTGACTCGCGCATCACGCTGCTTCAAATAGACGATGTTCAGCGCTGCTGCGACGCCGAAGTGGTCGAAGATCGGAAAGCAGATGTCGACGACGCCGCCCAGCGTATCGCTTGGGCCCTCGTCGTAACCGCGCTTGTTGATGGCATTGAGACGCGCCTTCAGTTGCCGGCGGTGCGCAGCGGAATTTACGCGCTGTCCGAGCAGTTCATCGAGATACAGGGCATACCGCTCGTCCCGCGCGAAAGCGGTGATGGTCCGCGCGGAAACGCGATCGTCTTGAAACGCGAAATGCGCCCCTTGCCGGACCAGCGCGCTCATCGGTTCTGGTGGCTCGGCACGGGCCAAAACCACGAGCCGCGCATCATGATGCACCGACAAGTGATTCGACTGGCCGGTGGTCTGCGCCAGCGCGTGCATGTGCGGAATCGCGGCATTGAGCAGCCGCTCGACCGGGGGATGGCGCTGCGCGAGCTCGAACAAACGCAAGGTCAGCGCATAGCTCGCATCCGCAGGACGCGTCAGAAAGCCGCGGCGCACCAGAACATCCAGCATACGAAAAAGCTCGCTCGGCGAACGGTTAAGCCGGCGTGCTATTTCCTGCATACCCAATCCATGCGGCTCTGCAGCGAGCATTTCGAGAATATCGAGCCCTTTTTCCAAGGCGGGCGCGGCATAAACGATCCGGGATTTGGGTTTTTGTTTGCTCGTGGAAGGCGGCATTTCATTGACAAGAGTGCAAGGGGTTTTTATATTTGAAAGTCGATTTTACTTATAAAGTAAAGCTACGCCGCTGTATTCTTGTTTGATTCAAGGTAAATTTGCAACCCGTCGCCCGTATGCGCGAGCGGGCCCCCGGCGGCGCAACTCGACGGTAGGCATGCAACATCGAAGTGTAGGGCGTTTTGTCGGCTGGAAGTTCGTGCAAAGTCTTACGGCAGGTACAAGTTGTTTATAACCAGGAGGACAAGAGCATGGTAAGCATTTCGTCCAAGTTGAAATACGCTGTTGCCGCCATCAGCATGGCGGTCGGCACGATCGCATTTGCGGCACCCGACGCTGGTTTTCCCGCACCGACCGGCGATGCGGCATTCGTTCCGCAGGGCTCCAACCTCGAACGTTTGTTCGATGGCGGCTGCATGTTGACGGAAGGCGTCGCTGCCGGTCATGACGGCATGATCTACTTCAGCGACATCACGTTCACGAAGTTCTGCAGAGATGAAAGTAAGAAGTATGCGCAGGCCGGCAACATCTGGAAGTACAACCCGCAGACCAATGAGTTCAGCATTTTCCGCAGCCCGAGCGGCATGTCGAACGGCCTCAAGTTCGATCGCGACGGCAATATGCTGGCGGCGCTCGGTGCCGACTACGGCGGCCGCATGCTGATCAAGACCGACATGAAGACCGGCAAGACCTACATCCTGTCCGGCCTGTATGACGGCAAGCCTTACAACGCGCTGAACGACATCTCCATCGACGAGAAAGGCCGCGTTTATTTCTCCGATCCGCGCTATCTCGGCCACGAGCCGATCTACCAGGACGGCTACGCGGTCTACCGTCTGGATACCGACGGTAAGGTCACGCGCGTAGTCACCGATTGCGGCAAATGCAACGGCGTGCTCGTCTCACCCGATCAGAAAACGTTGTTCGTGATCGGCAACGATAACGGCTGGTTCGAATTCCAAAATCTGAAAGAAGGCGAGAAAACCTTGCAGGGGCACCATCAGCTCCAGGCGTACGACCTTGGCGAGGATGGCTCGGTCAGCAATCGCCGTGTGCTCATCGATTACACCGCGGGCGACAAGCCTTGCAGCGGCCCAGACGGCATGACGGCGGATAGCGAAGGCAACATCTGGCTCGCCTCCCGTTGCGAACATCGTCCAGGGATTATCGCGATGACGCCGCAGGGCAAAGAGCTGGCGTTCATTTCGACCGGCAAAGAACTGCCCACGAACGTCGGCTTCGGGCGCGGTGCGGATTCGAATATTCTCTACGTTACCTCAGGCCACAGCTTGTATCGCATCAAGACCGGGAAGAAGGGATATCAGCTACCTTAACCGTAGCGGTAACACGTCGTGGTAGTAAGTAGTGAGCACGGGGGCGGGACGACGTCGAATTCGTCTCGCCTTTCGTTACAGTTAAGTCCGACAGATCAGGATGCCTTGCCATGACCCAGTCAGCCACGGAAACGAACCAGATCAAAGATCGTAACAACAACGTTCTCAGTCTCGCGCAGGTCGACGCTTTTCAGCGCAACGGTTACCACTTTCCCTTGCGTGCGCTGTCGACGGAGCAGGCTCTGGCCTATCGAAAACGCCTGGAAACATCGGAGTCAGCGGTCGGCGGCGCATTGCGTGGCTCGTTACGGGCGAAGCCGCATCTGCTGTTCACCTGGGCAAACGAGCTGATCAGACTGCCGAAAGTCATCGACGCCGTTGAAGACATTCTCGGTCCCAACCTGCTCGCGTGGAGCAGCAGCTTTTTTATCAAGGACGCGCACGATCCCAGCTTTGTATCGTGGCACCAGGATTCGACTTACTGGGGGCTCAGCCATCCCGACGTTGTGACCGCTTGGATTGCGCTGTCGGTGAGCGAAGTCGAGAACGGCGCGATGCGCGTCATTCCGGGATCGCATCTGAAGGATCAGTTGCCGCATCAGGATACGTTCGCCGAAAACAACCTGCTCACGCGCGGGCAGGAAGTCGCTGTAGAAGTAAACACGGACGATGCGGTGGACATCGAGCTGCAGCCGGGAGAATTCTCGCTCCACCATGTGCGGCTGGTGCATGGGTCCGACCCGAACGATTCGGATCAACGCCGTATCGGCTACGCGATCCGCTACATACCGACCTACGTGAAACAGACGGTCGGTCCGCGCGACTGTGCGACCTTAGTCCGCGGCGTCGACACCTACCATCACTTCGATCCGGAAATCGTGCCGAAGGCCGACATGGACCCGGAAGCAGTGGCGTTCCACAAGCGCGTGACCGACGAATCCAATCAAGTGCTCTACCGCGGCACAGACAAACGCAACCCGAAGTAAGCGCGCCAAAGCTCTTAGCCGTCACCGGCAACGTGTAACCATACGCAACGTGCGCAGAAGCGAATCGGCGGCTCGCCGAGGATATCGGCGAGCTCGACCGCGATACCGCACGGCGCGAGTGGGGCTCCCGTGAGCGCAGGTATCGACGACGCGACTGATCCCATTCGCGCATTGTCCAGGTGGCAAAACACGCCGGATAAAAGGGGAACTCAGTTCATGGTAATCGGCATCGCATTGCTGCTCGTGTTTCTCGTCGTCGTCGTGCTGATCGTGCGTGGGCAGAGTCCCATCATCATGCTGCTGCTGCTCGCCATCGTCTGGGCAATCATCGCCGGTATCGGGCTGCAGGATATTCAAGCTAAGGTGCTGCAAGGCGGCGCCGTCCAGTACGCCAGCGCGGTGATCATCATTGTCTTCGGTGCGTGGTTTGCGCAGGTTTTGATCCAAACCGGCATCGCCGAGAGCGTCATCCGTTCGGCCGTGGAGCTCACGGGCGATCGGCCGCTGGTGACCGCAATCGTAATCAATCTAGTGACCGCGCTGCTGTTCACCTCGATGTACGGTGTCGGGGCGGCCATTGCGATCGGCGTCATCGCGTTGCCGATTATGTTGAGCCAGGGCATTCCTGCGCGCGTTGCCACGCCGGCCTTCACCATGGGTGTCGGCGCCGGGGGCTTCGTGAATCTCGTGCAGTTCGGCACATTTGAGAAGTTGTTTCCCGGGATCAGGTACGAAGCGCCGTGGCTCACTTACTGGATTATCGGGATGGCGGTCTACCTGCTGTGCGCGTGGGCGATGATTTATCTGAACCTGCGTTCGCTGGGCCTGCGCAAAACGGCCAGCGTAGATGTCGCAGCGGCGCCCCCGGCACGCAAGCGCACGCCTTATTACACCTACATCGTGCCGATATTTCCGGTGATCATGGTCATGGGATTGAAGTGGGAGATCATCCCGACCTTCCTGGCCAGCATTGTATTGGCGCTCGCCCTGACTTGGCGCAGCCGCAGTTTTCAGGGCGCGCTCAATCTGTTCAATAAGACCTTCTACGATGCCTTTCCGGACATCGCAACCATTGCGGCGCTGTGGACCATCTGCGGGATGATCATCGTCGCCGGGCAGATGCCGCAGATTTCAGAGGCGCTGCGGCCGATCTTCGCGCCGATCCTGCCGCATACAAATCTGCAGGCGGCGCTGTTCTTCGGATTGATCGGGGGCATATTGAGCATCTATCGCGGTCCCATGGTCGTGGTCGGCACCGGCGCGGCGTTGCTCGCAATTATCTTGTCGAATCACGATATCCCGATCGCGTACCTGTATTCGCTCTGGCTCGCGCCGACCATCATGCAGGGCAGCGTCGACCCGACCAACTCGTGGACCTTGTGGACCATCGGCTACACCAAAGTGCCGCAAGGCCAGTTCTTAAAAACCGCACTGCCGTTCGGATGTTTGATGGTGGCGATCAATTCCGCCATTTGCTACGCGATGCTGGGCGGCAGTCAGTGACGGCGCGATAGCGGACGTAGTGATTAGTCCGCAGCACAGGACATCCTCAGCATGACGCAGCGAAAGACCTGCAGAATCGGCATCGACGTCGGCGGCACGTTCACCAAAGCCGTGCTGATCGACAACAGTACGTTCGAAGTCATCGAGCGGTACTCGGTATTGACGACGCACGCCGATCCGCGCGGCGTCGCAAAAGGCGTGATCGAGGTATTCAGCAACGTGCTCCAGCGTTCCGGCACCGATCCGAGCGACGTCGTGTTCCTCGCACACAGCACGACGCAGGCGACCAACGCATTGCTCGAAGGCGACGTGGCGCCGGTCGGCGTTATCGGCATGGCGAGCCGCGTCGAATCGTTACTGGCAAAGGGCCAGAGCAATATCAAGGAAATCGAGCTCGCGCCAGGACGCTTCATGCGGCCGCTGCACCGCTTCATCACCACCGAGAATCGAACGGAAGACTCGGTGCGGGCAATGCTCGAAGAGTTGCGCGCCGAAGGCGTAGAGGTCGTAGTCGCGAGCAGCGCATTCGGCGTCGACGATCAAAGCGGCGAAGAGATGGTCATGCGCGTCGCCACCAGCCTTGGCATGGCTGCCACCGGCGGCCACGAGATCACCAAACTCTACGGGCTCACGACACGCACGCGCACTGCTGTGATCAACGCGAGCATTCTGCCGAAGATGATCGCCACCGCGAACATGACCGAAGCCAGCGTGCGCGAAGCCGGCATTGCCGCGCCGCTGATGATCATGCGCGGCGATGGCGGCGTGATGGACATTCAAGGAATGCGCCGCCGACCCGCGGTGACGATGTTGTCGGGGCCAGCCGCAAGCGTCGCCGGCGCGCTGATGTACCTGAAAGTGTCCGACGGCATCTACTTCGAAGTTGGCGGCACCAGCACCAACATCGGCGTGATTCGCAATGGCCGCCCCCCGGTGAAATATGCGCGGGTGGGTGGTCACGACACGTACGTCAATTCCCTCGATGTGCGCGTGATCGGCATTGCCGGCGGCAGCATGGTACGCGTGAGCGGCAAGGACATCGCCGACGTCGGACCGCGCAGCGCACACATCGCTGGGCTGCCGTATTCGGCGTTTGCCGACCCTGCCGATATCGAAGATCCGCAGCTCGAGCTGTTCCGTCCGAAAGACGGCGATCCCGACGACTACGTTGCTATTCGCACGCGTAGCGGCACGCGCTATGCGATCACCAATACCTGCGCTGCGAACGTACTCGGTCTGGTGAAGGAAGGTTGGCATGCTCGCGGCAATGCCGAAGCTGCACGCCGCGCCATGTTGCCGTTGAGCGAGCGTCTCGGCGTACCGGTAGAAGAAGTCGCGCGGCGCATACTTGAGAAGGCTTCGACCAAAGTCATTCCGGTGGTCGAGAGTTTGCTGATCGAATACAAGCTCGATCGCGATCAGGCGATGCTGGTGGGCGAGGGCGGCGGCGGGGCGGCGTTGATTCCATTCGTTGCCGATCGGATGAAGTTGGCATTCAAGATTTCGCAGGACGCCGAAGTCATTTCCTCCATCGGCGTTGCGCTTGCGCTGGTTCGCGAAAGCGTCGAGCGCGTGATTCCCAACCCGAGCTCGGAAGATCTGCAGCGTATCAAGCGGGAAGCGTTCGACGCGGTGGTGAAGCTTGGCGCCGCGCCGGAAAACGTGGAAGTGACGATCGAGGTCGACGCGCAGACGCAACGTGTGCGCGCGACGGCGATGGGTGCATCCGAAATGCGTGCGCAAGACCTGCTGAAAGACGTGAGCGAAGACGAAGCGCGCAACATCGCCGCGACGTCGATGGGCGTCGCGCCTGAGAGCTTGCGCCTGGTTGCCGCCACTGATCAGATGCGCGTGTTCCAGGGTAGCGTGGAAGAGCGCAAGTGGCGCTTCTTCAAGTCGCGCCGATCGCCGGTTCGTGCCGTTGATCGCGAAGGCGTCATTCGTATCCAGCGCAGCGATGGCGTTGTGGTCGGCGCAAAAGCCGGCGACGGTCTCGCCGAGTTGCGTCAGTTGTGGGAGCAGGTGACGATCTACAACGGCGACAGCATCATCACGCCCGACATGTTCGTAATTTCCGGTCGCCGCGTGGTCGATCTGTCCGGCGTAACCGCGCTCGACCAGGCGCTTGCCATCGGCGGCAGCGAGCTCGAAGGCCTGGCACCAGAAACGCCGGTCGCGTTTATCAGCGTGCAGGGTGCGCGAGGTATATGAGTGCGTCGAGCACCGTTACGCGGCAGCAGAGTGCAGCTCCGATCGCGCCGTCCGCTCACGATCTCGCCTTCTCGATGCTGTGCGCGGATCGCTTGGCATCGCGCCTGCCGCCGGACGATCTGCATCATCTCGCCGACATCGCACTCGCGGATGGCCGTGCGCAAGCGGACTGCGCGGCGTTGCAATGGGGCCGCGACCCGTGCGAGATTGCCGCGCACCTCGCGATACCCGTGATCGACTGCTGGTCGAACGGCGGCTACGGCACGACGGTGGTATTTGCGGAATACGTGGACCGGCCGTTGCACATCGTGCTCTACCGGCACGCTATCGCTGATTTGGACCGTCGCATGGCGGACAGCACGCTACGAGACGCGCTTGCCGACACTCGATGCGGCCCGATATTTCTCGCGCATGAGCTTTATCATCATCTCGATCGGAACGCACTCAACAGATCATTGATGCAGCGCCATCGTATCGTGTTGTTCCAGGTCGGCACGTGGCGTTGGACCGGCGCCCTCGCGACCCTGGAAGAGATCGCTGCAGGCAGCTTTGCGCAAACGCTGTTGCAATTGCCATTTCATCCGCGCCTGATCGAGCTTGTGTGTCTGCTGGACGGGCGCGCGGACTACACATCCAGCATTACTGCCAGCGGGCGCGCGTATCCCCTGAAATTGTAAATAGATGAGCCGTTGCGCTTGCTGATCAGTCTTGCGGCGATGTACGCAACCGCTCTTCTCGGCTCGGGCTGCATCGCGACATCTCCCTAGCGCCAGCGGGATGCTTACCCGGCGCTTACCCGACCGGTGGGCTCCAAAAACCAAAACGCCATAAACTATTGATTTTACTGGCGCACCCGACACGATTCGAACGTGTGACCTTTGCCTTCGGAGGGCAACGCTCTATCCAGCTGAGCTACGGGTGCGTGGGGTTCATTTAGCCGATTGATCCAGCCTCGGCAATGTCCCGGAAGGGGCAGGCATGGCCGGCGTCGGGCCCCCGACAGGGTGGGGCGGCGGCGCCTTAACTTTTGCCTACGGGAGGGTGCGGGCCAATGGCCGTTCACCGTCCGGCGGGAGGCAAGCCAAAGCCGGTCCGTTCACCGGTCTTTCACCACGACCCCGTTAAAGTCCGCGGGCGCGCTCGCGGCTAGGTCATCTTAAGTTGCAGGAGCTATTCTTGTGAGTTCGGACGGGATGGTCCCCGACCGTCCACGCAGCACCTCGTGCCGCAAATGGCGCAAGACTGGAAGTGAACCAGCGAAATCAGAAGATAGCGGATGATCCCAGCGCCTTTGTCCAGAAGGACAGACCAAATCTCCTCCAAGATGCCCCTCAGCGTCGGCAAGTTTCGCCTGTTTCGGCTTGTGTTGCCCTTTGTCGCGGTCATCCTGTTCCAGGCCGTTCTTGCCGGCCTTAGCCTTGAGGTTCTCTCGTCGGTACGGGCGTATGTCGGTGGCGAGAGTCTCTGGTCGAAAGGCCAGAAGGACGCCATCCACTTTCTCACGCTCTATTCCCGGACCGGCGAGGAACAATATTTTCAAAACTTCAAATCGGCGCTCGGCGTGCCGTTGGCGGATCGCGCCGCGCGCTACGCGCTGGAGCGCGAAACGCCGGATCTCGACGCCGCGCGGGATGGATTCATGGGCGGCGGAAATCACGCCGCCGACGTTCCCGGATTGATCCGCCTGTTTCGCTATTTCCGTGAAATTCCCTATATGGCGCGGGCGATTGCCTATTGGCGCGCGACGGACCCGTTTCTGGATCAGTTGACGTCGCTTGCCGATGTCATCCATGAGGAATTCGCTAACATCCCTGACGCCGGCGAGCTCATGAAGGCGCGCAAGGGCCAGATCGATCTCATCGACCGGCGGCTGGCGCCATATGCGATCGCTTTCAGCCAGAGTCTCGGCGAAGGCTCGCGGTCGATCAAGATTCTGCTGACCGCCGCCAACCTGCTCACGGCAATTTCGCTGATTTTCCTGATCGTGTTTCATACCCGCAAGATGGTGAAGCAGCGCTTGGCGTTCGAGAATGCATTGACGGCGGAAAAGGAGCGCGCCGAAGTCACATTGGCGTCGCTAGGCGAAGCGGTCATCTGCACCGATGCCGAAGGCCAGTTGGATTATATGAATCCGGCCGCCGAGCGCTTGACCGGGCGCATCACGGCCGACGCCAAAGGCTCGGCTTTGAGTTCGCTGTTCAGCCTCATCGATGAGGCCGCCGAAACAGCTAACGATCGCCTGATTGATCAAAGCCTTGGCGATGGCGTGGCGATCGACCGCCAGCGGCTGGTCAGGCCGGATTCGAGTTCGGCGGCCGTGTCGATCGTCGGCGCGCCGTTGCACGCGGAGGGCAAGGTCGCAGGTGCCTTGCTGGTGCTTCATGACATGACCCGCGAGCGGGAATTTGTCGCCCAGCTATCCTGGCAAGCGTCGCATGATATGTTGACCGGATTGGCCAACCGCCGTGAGTTCGAATCGCGTCTCGAACATGCCCTCGGCAGGCTGTCGCATCAGCGCGGCGAGCATTCGCTGATGTTTCTCGATCTCGACCAGTTCAAGGTTGTCAACGATACCTGCGGTCATGCCGCCGGCGACCAGCTGTTGCGGCAGACTTCCGCCTTGCTGCAGGAAAGTATCGGCGCCGACGCGCTCCTGGCCCGGCTGGGCGGCGACGAATTTGGCGTGCTGCTGCGAAACTGCGACGCCAAATCCGCAGCGGAGACTGCCGAACGCCTGCGGTTGACCGTGCAGGAGCTGAGCTTCGTCTGGAATGGCTGCGTCTTCAATGTCAGCGTGAGCGTCGGCCTCGTCCATGTCTCGGAGGCGGACACGGTGGAGGAGACGCTAAAGGCCGCGGACATGGCATGCTACATGGCAAAGGAAAAAGGCCGCAATCGCGTTCAGGTCTACCATCCGAGCGACACCGAACTGGTGCAGCGCGTCGGAGAGATGGGTTGGGTGCAAAGGATCAGGAACGGACTGGAGGAACAACGCTTCTGCCTGTTCGCCCAGAAAATCAGGGCGCTGAAAGACGGCGCGGCCGATCATTCCGGTGTTGAACTGCTGATCAGGCTGCGCGACGAGGACGGCCAGCTGGTGTTGCCGGGCTGCTTCATGCCGGCCGCCGAGCGCTACGGCCTGATGCCGCTGATCGATCGCTGGGTCGTCAAAAACGCATTCGGGCTGCTCGCCAGCCGGCTTGCTTCGCCGGGGTCGAGCTGCCCGTCAAGCTGTGCGATCAACCTCTCCGGAGCGACCTTCGGCGATGACGATTTCGTCGACTATGTGCGCCGGCAGTTTGAAATTCACCGCGTTCCGCCGGAGAGGATCTGCTTTGAAGTCACGGAAACCAACGCCATCGCGAACATCGCAAATGCCCGACGTTTCATTCAGGCGCTGAAGCAATTGGGCTGTCGGTTCTCGCTCGACGACTTCGGCACCGGCATGTCGTCTTTCGCCTACCTGAAACATCTCCCCGTGGATTACATCAAGATCGACGGCAGTTTTGTCAGGGAGATGCTCAATAGCGATACCGATCGCGCCATGGTTGAGATGATTGTCCATATGGCAAAGGTGATGGGCAAGGGCGCCGTCGCCGAATGCGTCGAGAGTGATGAAATTCTCCGGACCTTGCGCGAAATAGGCGTCGATTATGCGCAAGGCTATGCGATCGGCAGGCCGGAGCCATTCGAGCGCGCTTATCCGCTGATTAGAACCGATCGGCGTGAAGTCGCCTGAAGGCGCGGCATGTGCGGCTGGTGTCGCCCGCTGGGAAGCTCAAAAAGCTACGCCGGAACGATCACCTTGCCGATCGGCCAGAGCGCTATTCCGGCGAGCTTGACATGGGCCCAGGCGAAGGGAATGCCGATGATCGTCACCGCAAGGCCGATCGCGGTCGCGATATGTCCGAGCGCGAGCCACCATCCTGCCAGCACCAGCCAGATCAGGTTGCCGATCAGGCCCAGCGGTCCGGTGCCGATATCGGAACGGCCGGTGAGGCTGTCGCGGGGCACCGCCCTTTGACCGAACGGCAGCAAGGTATAAGCCGCGATATTGAACGCCGCTCTTGCCCACGGCAGGCCGATGATCGTGATGGCCATGATCACGGCGGCGACCACCCAGCCGGCAGCCATCCAGAAGCCGCCGAAGACAATCCAAAGCACGTTCAGAAGGATGGAAACCGGAGGCATGTCATTTCTTCAAATTGGAATGGCGCGCCATCGCGCCGTGCGATGGTTCGACAGTCTACAAGACTTCCGTGGCGGGAGCGATAGTGAGCCGGGCGAGGAATTGGGCAAGGAATCGGGCAGGGCCCACCTGACGGGCTTCCCGGCGCGGAGCCGCCATGCGCCGGATCAGCGGCGATAGCTCTCGCCGCGCGAATAGACCGGACGGCTTTCCTGCAGCGGCCGGCTTGCCGGATTGATGCGCGCCCCGCTCAGGTTTCGAGTAACCGGCTTCAGTTCTTCCAGGAAAATCGGCCTGGAAAAGTAGTAGCCCTGCGCATAGCGGATTTTGGTGGCGGCCTGCAGATAGGTGAGTTCCTCGAACAATTCGATCCCTTCCGCGATCACCGTCATGCCGAGCGCTTCGCTGAGCGATTCGATCGCCCGCAGGATGCCCTGGCTGCGCGGGCGCTTATGAATGTCGGTGATGAACGAACGGTCGATCTTGATTTCATCGGCGGTGATGTCGGCCAGCGCCGACAACGACGAATAGCCGATGCCAAAATCATCGATCGAAATCCTGACCCCAAGCTTGCGGAACATCGGCAGGATTTCGGTCTGGAAGTGGGTTTTCGCGACAAAAGCGTCTTCCGTCACCTCGATCATGAAGCGCTCGGGATATCCGGTCGCCTCCAGGGCTTGCGCAAACGTGCGCATGAAGTCCGGATTGCCGGCCTGCTTCGCCGCCACGTTCATGCTGATGCTGGTATCCTGACCGAATGTTTCGTTGATGAGATCGATCGATCTCACGATCTCGGCCAGCACCAGATGCGTCAATTCGTCGATCAGGCCCAGTTCGACCGCGAGATTGATGAAGGTGCCCGGAGCCTGGATGACGCCCTCGTCGTCGCGCAGCCGGACCAGCGCCTCGATGCCTTTGATATCCTGGGTTCTGATGTCGACCTTGGTCTGAAAGGCGCAGCAAAAGCGCTTGTCCAGGATCGCGAGCCGCAATGACTGCTCGACTTTCATCCGTGCGAGCGCCTCGCGTTCCATGCTTTCGTCGAAGAAGACGGCAGCGCCCTTGCCGTCGTGCTTGACCCGATACATCGCAATATCGGCGTTCTGGCGCAGCACCTCGTAGCTGCGGCCATGATCGGGATAAAGGCTCACCCCGATCGATGTGGACGCAAATATTTCCGATCCATCGATAAAAAACGGCGCTCTGAGCCGTTGCAGCACGAACCTTATATACTCCGCTACCTCTTCCTCGCTCTCGATCGGGTTGAGCAACAGCAGGAACTCGTCGCCGCTGATCCGCGACAGCATGTCGGATTCGCGCAAGTCCAGCCCCAGCCGCCGGGCGACCTCTACCAAGAGCGCATCCCCGACCGTATGGCCGTAATAGTCGTTGATGTGCTTGAAATTGTCGATGTCGAGAAAGGCGAGCGCGAATCTGCCGGTTTCGTCACGCTGCAGGAGACTGTTGGCGCGATGTTCGATCACCCGCCGGGTCGGCAGTTCGGTCAATTCGTCATAATAGGCCGACCGGAACAGCTGATCCTCGAGGGCCTTTTGCTCGCTGATGTCGCAAGAGCTCGAAAGCAACAGGTTGCGATCCGCGATACGAACCGGGCGATGACTGGTCAGCAGCACCTGTTTGACCGGGCCGCTGGTGAAGCATTCTTCCGCAACGGCGGCGCGCCCGGTGCGGAGCAATTCGATACAGTTTTGACGGCGGTGATCCAGTTCCCTGGAAGGACCCGCCGGCACGAGCCCAAGCTGGGCTGCCGCGGCATCGTTCATCAGCAGGAAACGGCCCTGCTCGTCCTGAACGGTGACGCCGCTGGGGAGCATTCTGAACACATCCTTCAGAATGCCGAGCTCGCTTTCTCCAACGAGTTCGTTCTCGGCCGCCAATGCGGTCTGCATGTCATATTGGGTGCGGTTTTGCATCTGCACCGAACATGCCAAGGTTCTCTTGTAGTTTTGGTTAAGTGGAACCAGAAAAAACGAGGGCAGTGGTGCGAGCGTAGGGTTTTGATTTGGCTCGCCTCAATCGTCATTAACAGATGGTCAATGCCGTCAAGCAGGCAGACGCGCCGGCACTCAACTGCGCGGTATCCGGCACTGCATGGTGCAATGAATCCCGGTTTTCAGGAATGCAATTTCGGTCTTGCCGTCGAATGGCTTGAGCGCGGAATTCAGTAATTTGGTCCCGAAGCCGGCGTTCCCGATCGCTCCCACCGGCGGCCCTTCGGTCTCATCCCAGGCAATATTGAGACGATCGTCCGTCACCGACCATGACACCTGCAAAAGCCCGCGAGAGGAAGAAAACGCGCCATACTTTCCGGCGTTGGTCGCAAGCTCATGAAATATCAATGCAAGACTCACCGCGAGCTTCGCAGGAAGAAACAGTGGATTGCCGTTCAGCGTAAACCGGACATGTCCGTAAGGCCCGAGTTCGGAGAGCAGGAGATCCTTGATATCGCACCCGCTGCCGTCGACCTTTGCGATCAATTCGTCGGTGGCCGTGAGCGCCCGTATCCGTCGATCGACGCTGGCCCAGATTTCCGGTTCATGCTGCAGGACTTGACGAAGAACCGCGTGAATTGTCGACAATTTGTTTTTTAGCCGGTGTTGAAACTCCTCGACCACGAGCTTGCGATACCCCTCCTCCTCGATCAGGCGCTTTGCGATCTCCCGCTGTTGTGCTGCGACGGATCGATAGTGCTCGACGCCCCAAATCGTCAGGCTGGACACGATCAGAAAGATCGCCAGAAGCGCCAATCTTGCAAAATCGACCGATCCGTCGCCGAAGTTGAGGATCAGGCCGAATATGGCTGCGACGAGTGCCGTCAGGATCCCGATCCGGAAACCGCCGAATGCGGTGGCAAAAAAGACGGCCGGGTAATATGGCGTGAAAAATACATCCGGCCGGATCAGCGAAAGACACCACCGCGCCATGCTCGATAAAACGATGCAGCAGGTCGCAAACCCGATGCTGAAGAGCGGTGACGGCAGTGACGTTCCGTACCAGCCCCGCCGAAATTCGTCGATTAATTTCCCCATACGTCACATCAGCCGATCAGCAAATCCAAAATAAGGCCTAAAACAGCAAGGCTTGGCGCAGCAGAAAGGACGCAGTCCGGGACCACCCGGCAAAACCCGGATTTGGCAAGGCAAAACAAGCATGGCTTGCGCACCTTCGGCAAGCCGGGGATATACTGAACCCGAGCATTGCCGGAACAAGGAGAACACGATGGGACGGCTGGACGGCAAGGTTGCGGTGATCACCGGCGCGACAAGCGGCATCGGTTGGCGCACCGCCGAGATCTTTGTTGCCGAGGGCGCCAAGATCGTGATCGCCGGACGGCGGGCGCCGGAGGGTGAGGCGCTGGCCAGGAAACTCGGCGCCGCCTGTGTGTTCCGCCAAACCGACGTCACGGTCGAGGAGCAGATGCGCGCGCTGATCGAGCATGCCATCGAGCAATTCGGCCGCATCGATTGCCTGTTCAACAATGCCGGCGGTCCGGCCCAGACCGGCGGCATTGAAGGGCTTGAGGTTGCACGCTTCGATGCGGCGATGGCAACGCTGGTGCGTAGCGTGATGCTCGGCATGAAACATGTAGCGCCGCATATGCGCCGGCAGGGCTCGGGCAGCATCATCAACAACGGCAGCATCGCCGGAAGGCTCGCCGGTTTCTCGTCGTCGGTGGTCTACGGCGCCGCCAAGGCCGCCGTCATTCACCTCACCAAATGCGTGGCGATGGAACTGGGGGAAGCCGGCATCCGCGTCAACAGCATTTCGCCGGGCGTGATCGCCACCGGCATCTTCGGCAAGGCGCTCGGTCTCTCGGTCGAGGCGGCGGAGAAAACGCTCGATGTGATGCGCGAAGCCTACAAGAGCGCGCAACCGATTCCGCGCGCCGGGTTGCCCGAGGACATCGCCCATGCCGCGGTGTTTCTCGCCAGCGACGAGTCCAGTTTCATCAACGGGCACGATCTGGTGGTGGACGGCGCCATCACCGGCGGCCGCAACTGGACCGCGCAGCAACAAGGTTATGTCACTTTGCGCAAGGCGTTCGATCAGGATGCGGGGTGAATGCGAGAACGATTGTTCGGACAAGCGGACGCGCCGATGGCATCGAGGTGGTCGGTATTGACAACCCAACGGCAGCCCGGAAAGTACCGCTGCGAAGCCGAAGGTCCATGGTCAGCGCGGTGGATAGCGGGAGGAGAGAGCCATGTTTGCAGTTCCGGGTTTGCCGCGGGGCCGGACGGAAGTTCGGTCCATTTACCTGGCCGGTCTGGCCGGTCTCGTCAGTGCATTCTTGATCGGCAAGACATTGCCGCTCGCCATGGACGCGGTCTCAACGATTGTCGCGCCGCTGTGCGCGGTCGCAGGTCCCGCCGGATCGGCGCTCGATACCGTCGAGCCGATTGGCTCCTATGCCTTGCCGAATGTACCGGGCAAGCGCGTCACGATCGTGCGGGTGTTCTACGGTCCCGGTGGATTTACCCGCGCGCATCGGCATGCAGGCTCCGTCACCGCCTATATCACCAAAGGCGAAATCCGCTCGCAGCTCGGTGGAGGTCCCGTCGAGACCTTCAAGGTCGGTCAATCGTTTTTCGAGCCGCCCGGGGCGACGCATCTGGTCTCGGCTAACGCCAGCAGCACCGAGCCAGCAGAGCTGATCGCGGTGTTTGTCGCCGACGAGGGCGCGCAACTCACGACGTTCATCGAATAAAGAGTTAAACCCGCGCCAGCGTCACGCGCAATCCATCCTTCGGCTTCGGGATCGGCCACATCTGCCAGTCCGGCGTGGTGCCCGGCTCCAGCGAAACGCTGAGGTTTTGCAGGAAATGCCGCGCGAAGCATTTCGCCTGCATGTAGGCGAAGTGCAGCCCGAGACACATATGCGCGCCGCCACCGAACGGCACCCAGGCGAAGCGATGCCGGGCGCGTTGCGCCTCGTCGGTGAACCGCATCGGATCGAACGTTTCGGGATCAGGCCAGATTTCCGGCATGTGATGGGTGAACAGCGGATTGATTCCGATCAGCGTGCCCGCGGGTATCGCGTAGCCCAGAAAGCTGAAGTCGCGCGTCGCGCGTCGCGGCAGGGACGGCACCGGCGGCTTCATCCGCATCGCCTCCTTGAACGCCATCTCGTTCAGCGGCATGGCGTCGAGATTTTCCGATGTCGTCGGCCCGTCGGCGGCGACGCCCAGCGCATTGACTTCGTCGCGCAATTTGCCTTGCCACTGCGGATTGGCGGCTAGGGCTGCCACAAAGGATGTCAGCGACGAGGTCAGCGTATCGTGCGCGGCCATCATCAGAAAACTCATGTGATCGACGATATCCTGGGTCGAGAGCAGTGCGCCGTCCTCGTGGGTGGCGCGGCATAGCTGCGAAAACAGATCCTCGCCGCCCTTGGCGCGACGGATCGGAATCTGTTTCGAGAAATAAGCGACGATGCGCGCGCGGCCCTTGACGCCGCGTGCCATCTGCGTGCCGGGCAGGGGCCGGCGGATCGGGGTCACCGCAGCCGCGACCATATCGACGAACGCACGGGTGATATCGTCGACCTCGGGCCCGATGCTTGCGCCGAGAAACGAAGTCGCGGCCAGATCGAGCGTCAGTTGCTTCATCGCGGGGTAAAACAGCATCGGCCCCGGCTGCGTCTTCCACTGCGCGACCCGCGCCGCGATCCCGGCGTCGAGGGCGGCGAGATAGGATTTCATCGGCCCGGCCTTGAACGCAACCGAAAGCGCACGCCGGTGCAGGCGATGCTCGTCGAAATCGAGCAGCATCAGGCCGCGCGGAAACAACCTGCCGAGCACCGTCTCCCAGCCATGGGTCGAGGAAAACAGCCTGCTCTGGTCGAACAGCACGAGTTCATTGGCTTCAGGCCCGAGCAGGGTGATGCTGGTTTCGCCGAGCACGCGGCTGCGATAGACCAGACCGTGCTTGGCGGCCATCCGTTCGACTTCACCTTTGGGGTCCGCGAGGATCGCCAGCGTCCGGCCGATGATCGGCCAACCCTCGTCGCCCGGGATGTGCATCAGCGAGGTGCGTTTGGCCGGCATCAGGATGTTCGCGGGAGAAACCGCGGTCTGCATGGACATGGCAATGGCTCCGATCGGTCTCAATGAATCCGCCGGACCGCAATTCTGTCGTGATCGAAGGTCCGGATCGATGTCGTCGGCGTAGTCGCGTGATAAAATAACCGCTTTGTCAGGTTGTGCAAAGGCTCGTGCCAGAGCGTTTTCCAGCGAAGGCCTGCCCAAGTGCTTGATGCGGGAGCCAGGCTCGGATTTGATCCGGAATGAATGCCGGTTCGGTTAAGCAAACGTCAGAATAAAATAAGGAGATGGGGCTTCCGTTCCGATTCAATCGAAACGGAAGCTCCTGCGCGTCAGCCGCCTACGCCTTTCCCTTGCGCTTGGCGGCTTCCTGTTGCAGGTCCGGCGCGTTGACGCTTGGAATCGCGAGGCGTCCGGGCAGGGTGAGGGGCAACGCCGCGGCGGCCTTGTCGTTTTCCATGATCTTGGCCATCACCGCCTGGCCGGCGCGCTCGAACACCGCGCGGTTCTCGATCACGAATTTCTGCGATTTGCGCAGGCCGTCGATGTAGCCGTTGATTTCCGGAACCACATAACGCGCCACCATGTCCCAGCTGCGGCGGGTATGTTCAGGGTTGGCCCAGTCATGCGCGAAGCCGACGATGGTGCCGACGCCGCCGCTGACATCCATCAGGTTCTTGATGGTTTTGACCAGATCATCCGGCGTGCCGATGGTGGACGCTGCAGCCTCGCCACCGGCCGTCTGTTCCACGGCTTCCTCGATCGATTTGAAGGCTTGCAGCCCCGGCCGCTGCAGCGTGCCGACATTATATTCGTTGTGCCAGCGCAGCAGCCCGGCGCCGGCTTCGCGCGCCGCCTGTTCGCGGGTCTCGGCGATGTGCCAGCTCAACAGCACGCGCCAGTTCGATCGGCTGACAGTGGTGCCGTGCTTCTTTGCCGCGTCCTCGGCAAATCCCCATTGTGTCGGCAACGCCATCAGGCCTTGCGTTGACATCGAGCCCAGCGAAATGATGCCGATGCCGTATTTGCCGGCCAGCGTCATGCCCGACGGCGAGATCTGCGACGCCACCACGAACGGCATGTCTTCCTGCATCGGCAGGATTTGCAGCGCCGCGTCGTTCATGGTGAACCAGTCGCTCTTGGCCGTCACGCGCTCGCCGTTGAACAGCCGGCGAATAATCGCGATGGCCTCGTCCTGACGATCGCGCTGCGTCATCGGATCGATGCCGAGCGTATGCGCATCGGAGGCCAGTGCACCGGGCCCGGAGCCGAAGATGGCGCGGCCCCCGGTCATATGGTCGAGCTGCACCATGCGCTGAGCGACGTTGAAGGGATGATGATAGGGCAGCGAGACCACGCCGGTGCCGAGCTTGATGCGCTTGGTGCGCTCGCCGGCGGCCGCCAGGAACATCTCCGGCGAGGCGATGGTTTCCCAGCCCGAGGAATGATGCTCGCCGCACCAGAACTCGTCGTAGCCGAGTGCGTCGAGCTGTTCGACGAAATCGAGATCGCGACGGAATTGCAACATCGGATGCTCGCCGATCGGGTGATGCGGGGCGAGGAAGGCTCCGAATTTGAGGCGCGCCATGGACTTTCTCTCCGGAATTTATTGTTCTTGGGTTGCTCAGCCCCAAACTACGGGGTGGGGAGCAAGAGGGCAATCGCCGAAACTGCCGATGAAGCATGGTTGTCCTGCAGACCTCGTTGACATCCCGTCACCCGGAATTTTCGCGGCCTTTTCAGTCTCAGAAGACCTCCCTGCGCGAGCGCAACTGCGCTGATCGCTCGAGGAACGCGTGTTTGCGCGCGCCTCGAAGCATGGCGGCAAGTAACGCCGTGCCCGCAGCATGCTTACGTCTGAGGTAATCGCCGGGCCCCGCAAAACCTGAAATCATCCGCTGCATCGGATTTCGGACCAGACCGCTCCCCATGCATCAGATCGTCTCAGCCACCGTGGACTCTTCGCGCCGCTGGTGGGTGCTGGCGATCGTCGTCGCTGCGCAATTCATGTTCGGGGTCGATGCCTTCGTCGTCAACGTTGCGATCCCGACCATTGCCGTCGAATTGCACGCCAGCCCGGCCCAGATCGAGGCGGTGATTGCGATCTATCTCATCGCCTATGCCACGCTGGTGATTACCGGCGGCCGGCTCGGCGATATCTACGGCACCAGGAATGTATTTCTGGCCGGCGTGCTCGGCTTCACGCTCACCTCGCTGTGGTGCGGGCTGGCGCAAACCGGACCCGAACTGATCCTCGCGCGGCTGGCGCAGGGCGCGACCGCGGCGCTGATGGTGCCGCAGGTGCTCGCCACCCTTCATCTCCTGTTTTCCGATGCCTCGCGCGGCCGGGCCTTTGGCATTTACGGCATGGTGCTTGGCCTTGCGGGCGCGGCCGGCTTTTTGCTCGGCGGCGTGCTGGTGACATCGGATCTCGCCGGGCTGGGCTGGCGCGCGGTGTTTTTCGTCAACCTGCCGTTCGGCCTGATCATCATGGTTGCTGCCTGGCGGATCATGCCGTCGGTGCCTCGGCGCGCCGGCACCAGGCTGGACGTTCCCGGCGCGATCGTGCTGTTCACGGGATTGTTGTGCCTGATCGGCCCGCTGCTGTTTGGTCACGATCTGCATTGGGCGCCGTGGATCTGGCTGGTGATGGCGGGTGGCGTTGCGATCGTTGCCGCCTTCCTGCGGCTGGAGCGCGCGGTCGCAAACCGCGGCGGCATGCCGCTGATCGATCTTGCGCTGTTGTCGGATGCGGCATTCATGCGCGGTCTGTGCGCAACCTTCCTGTTCTTCTTTGCGAACCTGTCATTCTATCTGGTGATGACGCTGTTCATGCAGCGCGGGCTGCATATTCCGCCGCTGCAAGCCGGCATGGTCTTCCTGCCGCTGACGCTGACCTTCGTCATCGCCTCGCGACACAGCAGCGCGCGGGCGCGGCATCGCGGCACGCTGGTGCTGATCGAGGGCTGCGCGCTTCAAGTCGTGGGCCTCGCGGTACTGGCGCTGACGGTGGCGTGGGTCGAGTCGCCCGGCGCGCTTTTGCTGGCGCTGGTGTTGGCCATTTTCGGCTACGGCCAGGGGCTGGTGATGGCGCCGTTGTCCAGTGCGGTGCTTTCGACGGTGAAACCGGCCAGCGCCGGTTCGGGCGCCGGGATGTACGGCACCACGACGCAAATCGCCAACGCCGCCGGCGTCGCGGCGATCGGTGCTGTGTTCTTTGCGGTCGAAGCCGCAGGTTCGACCCGGCTGGCGCTGTTCGTCGCATCCGCGCTGTTTGCGCTGTCGATTATGACCAGTGCCGCATTTCTGTCATGGATGCGCCGCGCGTCTTAACGTTGATCGTCACAATCCGCGGCCAAGTCGCTTGCAAAGTCAATTGGACGAAATTCCCCGTGAATGACAGTGCACGGCCTTTTCATTTTGCGGTGCAGCAATTATCTGGTCTTGGTTGAGTTGCGAATCTCTCGCCAAGGAGCCTGCCGGTGTCTCTTGCCAAAAATGTCGAATTCCTGCGACGCATGTCCAGTCTGAGCGGAATCAATAGCTTGGGTGACCATGGGTGGCCGGGTCAAAGCCAGAGCCCGCTGCTCGAGGTGACCGGCTTTGGGGCCAATCCGGGGGAACTCAAGATGTTCTCGTTTGTGCCGGATGAGCTGCAGCCGAAGCCCGCTTTGGTCGTCGTTCTGCACGGATGCGGTCAGACCGCCTCCGGCTATGATCTCGGTGCCGGCTGGTCCAGCCTGGCGACGCGTTATGGCTTCGCGCTGCTGATGCCGGAGCAGCAGTCGTCGAATAACGCCAACGGATGCTTCAACTGGTTCAACCCGGAAGATACCGCGCGCGACAGCGGCGAAGCCTGCTCGATCAGGCAAATGATCACGCGGATGGCGGGCGATGTCGGCATCGATCCGCATCGCGTCTTCGTCACCGGGATTTCGGCCGGCGGCGCCATGACGTCCGTCATGCTCGCGACCTATCCCGAAGTGTTCGCCGGTGGTGCGATCATCGCCGGATTGCCGTTCGGCGTTGCGACCAATGTGCGCGAAGCGTTGAACGGAATGTTCCAGTCGTCGTCCCACCCGGCCGGCGAATTGGGAGACCTGGTGCGCCATGCGTCCCATCATAAAGGGCCGTGGCCGAAACTCTCGGTATGGCACGGCAGCGCCGATCGCACGGTCAACCCCGCCAACGCCAACGAGATCGTCAAGCAGTGGCTCGACGTACATCAACTGCCTTCGGCGCCGATGTCGGAGGGAACCGTCGACGGCTATCCGCACCAGGTCTGGTGGAACGCGGACGGCGAAACCACCGTCGAATCCTACACCATCACCGATATGGCCCATGGCACCCCGCTGGGTGTCGCCGACAATGACGAGCGATACGGCGCCCAGGGCGCGTTTCTGATCGAGGCGGGAATCTCGTCCTCATATCACATTGCGAGTTTCTTCGGCCTCACCGACTGGATTGGCCAGCCCAAGGAGGCGTTGAAGGAAGCTGTGAAGGAAGCCTCGAGGCCAACTCC
This sequence comes from uncultured Pseudomonadota bacterium, assembly GCA_963819325.1. Classification (GTDB taxonomy): domain Bacteria; phylum Pseudomonadota; class Alphaproteobacteria; order Rhizobiales; family Xanthobacteraceae; genus Bradyrhizobium. The sequence goes on along the minus strand of CAWFVT010000022.1, from coordinate 126,498 downwards.
TGGACCTTCCGGGCCGCCGGCCCGGGCGGCGGATCTCGTGACGGTGCTTCGGCCGCTGACGACATTAAGCCGCCAAGCCGTGCCGCCGCGTCAGCCACGAAGCCGCAATATCGACGTCGGCGCCGTCATCACCCGCGCGCTCACGGCCGCGGGCCTGATGAAATAGGGTTACCCCAGGTTGATCGGCTGCCGCGCAGGTTTCCGCCATTTGTTTCGTCCGATCAGGGTTTTATCGGAACCAAACGGCGGGCTGCGGGTTTTCTGCGGATATGACCGGCGATTGAGTTCCGGCTGCTATTTTGGACTGAATGCGCCACCGGTCGTCCCTGATGTTGAAGGTCAAAAGTCTCACTTCTGCGGATTTTCTCGCCGGCGGCGGGGAAATGGGTGCTTTGACGCGCGCTTACGGCTGGGCGGCGAGTCCCTTGGGGCCGCCTGAGACCTGGCCGCAAAGCTTGCGGACGGCTGTGCGCCTGTTGCTGAATACCAACCACCCGATGCTGCTCTGGTGGGGTCCGCAACTCATTCAATTCTATAACGATGCCTATCGCCAGACCGCGGGACCCGAATTCCACCCTGCCGCGCTGGGCCAGCGCTGCCGGGAATGCTGGGACGAAATCTGGAACATCCTGGGTCCGCAAATCCAGCAGGTCATGGCCCGCGGCGAGGGGACGTCGCACGAAAACCAGCTGCTGCCGATCACCCGTCGCGGCAGGCTGCGGCAACATTTGTGGACCTACAGCTACAGCCCGGTCGACGATGGCGGTCGCATCGGTGGGATCCTGGTGGTTTGTCGCGACGTCACCCGTGAGCGGCGCGCGGCGGCGGCCTTGCGTGAACGCGAGACCGAACTGGCGCGCGTCCAGCAAATCGGCCGGATCGGCGGCCTTGAGGTCGATTTGAGGACCGGCTTCCAGAATCGCCGATCACCGGAATATCTCTTGATTCACGGCCTGCCACCGGAAGCGGTCGACGAATCCCATGAGGACTGGGTCCGGCGCATCCATCCCGAGGATCGCGAAGCCACCGAGAAGAAATTCCGTGATGCCGTCGCGGGCGAGGTTCGCGACTACACCGCGCAATACCGGATCGTTCGCCCGAGCGACGGCGAGACGCGCTGGATTGCGGTGCGATCCACCATCGAACGCGACCGGACCGGCAAGGCCATACGCCTGGTCGGCGCGCACACCGATGTCACCGAGCAGGTGGTCGCCGAGCACGCGCTGCGGCAGAGCGAAGCGGAATTCCGCACCCTCGCCGAAGCCGTGCCGCACCATGTCTGGACCGCAAGGCCCGACGGATTATTGAACTGGTTCAATCCGCGCGTTTATGAATATGCAGGCTCCCGACCCGGCGAACTCGACGGCGATCAATGGAGCAGTATAGTTCACCCCGACGATCTTCCGGCCGCGGTCGCGGTCTGGACACAGGCGATCGGCAACGGCAAAGCCTACGAAGTTGAATTCCGCCTGCGCCGCGCCGACGGCGCGTTCCGGTGGTTTCTGGCGCGGGCGGTGCCGGCGCGCGACGACAAGGGCGAGATCATCCGCTGGATCGGCACCAACACCGACGTCCATGATCACAAGCTGATTGCCGGCGAGTTGGCCGAACTGAATGCGACGCTGGCAGAGCGCGTCGAGGAAAAGACCCGCGAGCGCGACCGGATCTGGAACGTATCGCAGGACCTTTTACTGGTCGCCGATCGCAACGGCGTCTGGCGAACGGTCAACCCGGCCTGGACCAAAACGCTCGGCTGGAGCGAGGCCGAATTGCTCAACCGCACCTCGGAATGGCTGCAGCATCCTGACGATGATGGCGCCACGCAGGCGCAGGTCGGCAAACTCGGAGAGGCCGAAACCACCGTCCGGTTCGAAAACCGCTTTCGGCACAAGGACGGATCGTACCGCTGGCTGTCATGGACCGGCGTGTCGGACCGCGATCACATCTACGCGGTCGCCCGCGATATCACTGCCGACAAGGCCGCGGCCGAGCGGCTGAAGATCACCGAAGAGGCGTTGCTGCAGTTCCAGAAGATGGAAGCGGTGGGGCAATTGACCGGCGGTATCGCGCACGACTTCAACAACCTGCTGACGGGCATCGTCGGATCGCTGGATCTGTTGCAGTCCCGTCTCAATCAAGGGCGCACCGACAACGTCGCGCGCTATATCGAGGCGGCAATGACATCGGCCAACCGCGCCGCCGCGCTCACGCACCGCCTGCTGGCGTTTGCCCGGCGGCAGCCGCTGGTTCCGAAAATCGTCGATGCCGATCATCTGGTGGGCTCGCTGGAAGATTTGCTGCGCCGGACCATCGGCGAGACCATCGATCTTGCGATCGTCGCTTCAAAGGATCTGTGGTGTACGCTGTGCGACCCCAATCAACTGGAAAGCGCGCTGCTCAACCTCGCCATCAATGCCCGCGACGCCATGCCCGATGGCGGCAAACTTACCATCGCCACCGCCAACGCGCGGCTCGAAGGCGTGCAGGCGGACACCCCCGCGCTGGAGGCGGGCGATTACATCTGCATCGGCGTGACCGATACCGGGACCGGCATGAGCGCGGAGGTGGCGGCGCGGGCGTTCGATCCGTTCTTTACCACCAAGCCGATCGGGCAAGGCACTGGGCTCGGGCTTTCGATGATCTATGGATTTGCGCGGCAGTCGAACGGCCACGTCACCATCGACAGCACGTTGGGGCAGGGCACATCGGTCAAGCTCTACTTGCCGCGTCATCGCGGCGAGGTCGCAGCTCAACATGAGTCCGTCCCCAAGGCGGCCGAACCTGCCACCACCGGCGAAACCGTGCTGGTGGTCGAGGACGAGCCGGTGGTGCGCGGCGTGATCCTGGAGATGCTCGCCGAACAGGGCTACCGGACGCACGAGGCTGTCGATGGACCATCGGGATTGCGGATCCTGCGCTCCGAGGCGCGGATCGATCTGCTGGTGACGGACGTCGGCTTGCCCGGCATGAATGGCCGCCAGCTCGCCGATCAGGCGCGGGAGACCCGGCCCGGCCTGAAGATTCTCTTCATCACCGGCTATGCCGAGAGCGTCGCGATATCAGACGGATTTCTGCAGCCGGGCATGGAGATGATCACCAAGCCGTTCGACCTCGGCAATCTGTCGCGCTGCGTCCGCGCCATGGTTTCCAGTTAGAGCAATTTGCCAGTGCGGTGGTTTGATCCTTCGAAACGAGTCAACGAAATGAAAGATAGTCCAGGATCGTCATTGCGAGGAGCAAAGCGACGAAGCAATCCACTCTTCGGCACGCAAAGATTGGATTGCTTCGCTTCGCTCGCAATGACGGCCTGATTCATTGGCTCAATTTCGAGTCAAACCCCTCACATCGCGCCGGTCAGAAACGGATTGGTCATCCGCTCCTGGCCGATGCTGGAGCCCGGGCCGTGGCCGCAGATGAAGCCGACATCATCGCCGAGCGGCAATAGCTTGTCGGTAATCGACTGGATCAGGGTGGCGTGATCGCCGCCGGGGATGTCGCTGCGCCCGACCGAGCCGCTGAACAGCACGTCGCCGACATGGGCAAAGCGCATGTCCTTGTTGAAAAACACCACGCTGCCCGGCGAGTGGCCCGGGCAATGCAGGATATCGAACGTCAACTCGCCGATCTTGACCTGTTCGCCTTCATCGAGCCAGCGGTCCGGCGCGAAGTCGCGCACGCCGGTCATGCCGAAGCGCGCGCCGCTCGCCACCACATTGTCGAGCAGGAACTTGTCGGCGATGTGCGGGCCCTCGATCGGCACCTTCAGTGCATCGCGCAGCTCGGCAGCACCTCCGACATGGTCGATATGGCCGTGGGTCAGCCAGATCTTTTCGACGGACACATTGGTCTCTTTGATCGCGGCTTGAATCTTCGCCACGTCGCCGCCGGGGTCGATCACCACGGCTTTTTTAGTGGCTTCGCACCACAACAGGGTGCAGTTCTGCTCAAACAGCGTCACCGGGATGATAACGGCGCCGGCTTTTGCTTTGGTCTCGGTTTGCTGGGTCATGTCCGAACAATGCCGATTTTTTGCAGCGCGCCAAGGGAAAAATGCGTAAAAATTAACGTCAAGATTGCGACACAAAACGACCGCGTCGTCCTGGCCTGGGTCAGGACGACGCGTTTTGACACATCCACTTACCGCTTGCACTTACCGCTTGATCTGCGCCTTCAAGGTGTCCTCGACGACACGGTCAAAGGACGATGCCTTCGGCGGCGCCTTGTCGCGCTGCTCGGCAACGAATTTGTCGCGCTTGGCAACCAGTGCGGCGAGCCTCTGGTTCAATTCACGGCGCTGCTGCATCTGCTTGTTGAGTTCGTCCATGCGCTGCTCGGGCGCCATCGAACGCAGATTGTCCGGCAATTCGTCGTTCTTGAGGGCATCGAGTTTCTGCCGGCCCGCCGCGACGTCGCTGACCAGATCGCCGTCGCCGGTGACCGCTTCCGACGACACCTTGGCGCGCTTGTTGAGGTAACTTGCCATTTCGGAAGCCTGCGCCGGCGCCGCAGCGGCGACCTGCGACAATTGCCGGGTCTTGTCTTCGGTGCGCTTCTGCAGGGCTCGCGGGCCATAGGGAATCACCGTGCCGTTGATTTCCTTCTGCAGGATGATGATGTCGTCATCGTAGGGCGTCTGGATAATGACGACTTGTCCGCCGTCCTGCGGGATCGGAATGAAGCGGCCATTGCCGTTCTGGGCGATGTCGCGCCATACCCGCTCGGTGTCGCGGGCATCGCCGGCGAGTACCGCGTTGACGATGATGTCCTTCTGCTTCGCCACCGCCAGCGTGACCGGATATTTGGTGTCCTGCGCATAATCCATGTGCGGCGGGGCGTCGCCGACCAGGAACACGATCCGCTTGACGTCGCCGCTCGGCGTCCAGTGCAGTTTGTTGACGGTGACATCGAGCGCTTCGTTGACGCTTTCGGGCCAATCGCCGCCGCCACGCGCCCTCAACTCCAGGAGGTTGGCGTAGAGATCCTGGATGTCGGTGGTGAGATCGAACGTCCTGGTGACGTAGTCGTCGCCGATGTCGCGATAGGCGACGAGGCCCATGCGGATGTCGGCGTCGGGATTGGAGTCGACGATCGCGGTGGCGATCGACCATATCTTGCGCTTGGCGCCTTCGATCAGGCCACCCATCGAGCCGGTGGTGTCCAGCACGAAAGCGACTTCGACGGTGGGTTTGGCAACCGCGGCCGACAGGCCGGACGTGAGCGAAAGGGTAGCAAGGGCGAACGCAAATGAACGAAAAGCGATGGGCTTCATAGTTCTCCTCCAGTGTTGCGTCCCCGAAAGCGATGTTCCCGTGGCTTCACGGTCCGGTGAGGTCGAAATCAAGGCGTGGCCGGTACGAATTTGCGGCCGATTGGGCCCGAGCGGCTATTTGGAAGCCGGCGGAATCGGATAAGGTTGGCAGCTATGGAATCGTCCGCCCGCACCGTCACTCTCGTGCCCGCACCGGACCGACGGCAGTCGGAGACGGCGCTGGCGATCGCGCGCGGCACCGCGCGGCTGTTGCGGTCGCTGGGATTTTCCTGCATCAGCGAATTGCCGCTGCCGTCGGGTCGGCGTGCCGACCTGGTGGCGCTGAACGAGCGCGGCGAGATCTGGATCGTCGAGATCAAATCGTCGGTCGAGGATTTGCGCGCCGACCAGAAATGGCCGGACTACCGCGCGCATTGCGACCGGCTGTTGTTTGCGTTCACGCAGGATTTGCCGTGCGAGATTTTCCCCGGAGAGACCGGCCTGATCGTCGCCGATGCCTACGGCGCGCACCTGCATCGCGAGGCGCCGGAGCATCGCCTGCCGGCGCCGACCCGCAAGCTGATGACGGTGCGTTTTGCCATCGCCGCGGCGCAACGCATCAACCGGCTGATCGACCCGCAAGGCCACGGGGAATTCTAGCAGGCGCTTTGGGCGAAAGCGGCTCGTCGAATCAAATTCGTTGATTCGATATCGGCGCTGCCAGAACCAGCGATCAAAATTCCGACGGCACCCGATCCGGCTCAGAGCCGATGCGCACTTGGCGGCGCATTGTTGCGCGAAAATCCGCACCGGTACCGGCCGCGGATTATTCGAATATTTATAGTTAATGGATAGTTTTGCTTCGGGGGAGCGCCTGCTGGCTGCTCGTAATGGGGGAATTCACATTGGACTTCGCGCAATTGAATATTCGGGGGCGGCTAATTCTTGGATTCAGCTTGCTCTGCATCCTGTTGGCCGCTGTGGTGGGCACGACGATGGTCAAGGTTCGCACCGTCCGCGAATCAACCGACCGGACGGTCAACCTGCGGGTACCGACCGCCATGACGGCCAGCGACCTGGTTGCGGGGATTTATGCGTCACTCGCGTCGTTGCGCGGCTTTCTGGTCACCGGCAACGACGTGTTCAAGTCCGAGCGCGCGACGCTTTGGAAAAACATCCAGGCGCATGGCTCCGACATGGATCGTCTCTCTGATCGTTGGACGGTCAAGCAGAACGAGGTGGATTGGAAGCAGGCCAAGCCGTTGCTCGACGAATTGCGCAACGCGCAGGACAAGGCCGAGGCGATCTCTCACACCATCGACGAGCAGCCCGCGGCAAAGATCCTTGCGACCGAGGCGGCGCCGCTTGCCACACTGATGCTGCAGAAGGCGACGTCCATTATCAACGAGGAAGGCAGTATTGCCTCGACCGATTCCCGCAAGAGCCTGTTGATCGACTTTGCCGACCTGCGCGGCAGCATGGCGATGGCGATCGGCGCGATCCGCGCCTATCTTCTGACCGCGGACGACGCCTTCAAAGCCGAGTTCGTTGAACTCTGGGCGCGCAATCAGAAAAAGTTCGACGCGCTGTTGAAACGGAGATCGGAGATGACGCCCGATCAGCAGGCCGCCTTCGACGCGCTTGCTGCGGCCCGTGTCAAGTTCGCTCCGCTGCCGCAGAAGATGTTCGAGATCCGGGCATCGGACCGCTGGAACATGGCGCTATGGCTGCTAACCAACGAAGCCGGTCCCCGTGCCGACAAGCTGCTCGATATCTTTGCCGGAGCGAAGGGCGCTACCGGCTCGCGTTCCGGCGGGATGGTTGCGCGTCAACAGGATAACCTGAGAGCCGACGGCGCGGCTACTCTCGCCGAAACCAATTTCCTCATGACCCTGCTTTGGATCATGATGGGCATCGGTATCGGTATCGCCGCAACGGTGGTGTATCTGACCAACCGTTCGATCGTGCCGCCGATTATCAAGATGGTCGACGCCATGGGACAGTTGGCCGGTGGCGATCACTCCGTCGAAATTCCCGCGACTGACAAGAAAGACGAAATCGGCCTGATGGCGCGAGCGGTTCTGATCTTCAAGGAGAACATGATCAAGGCCAAGCAACTTGCCGCCAAGGAAGCCGAAGCGATCGGCGAGCGTGTCGCCCGTGCGGCCCGGGTGAACGACCTGACAGCAAGTTTCGATTCGGATATCTCGTCGGTGCTGAAATCGGTGGCCTCGGCCTCGACGGAATTGCAGGCGACGGCATCCTCGATGACCGCGACAGCGGAAGAAACCAGCAGTCAGGCGACGGCGGTGGCGGCTGCGACCGAGGAGGCTTCGGCAAATGTTCAAACCGTTGCCGTGGCGTCCGAGGAACTGGCCAGTTCCGTCACTGAAATCGGCCGTCAGGTAGCGCTATCGGCAACGATCGCGCGGAACGCCGTGACCGAGGCCGATCGTACCAACACGACGGTTCAGGGCCTGTGCGACGAAGCGGCCGGCATCGGCGATGTCGTGAAGCTGATCAGCGAAATCGCCGGACAGACCAATCTTCTGGCGCTCAATGCCACGATCGAAGCCGCGCGCGCCGGCGAGGCCGGCCGGGGCTTCGCCGTGGTGGCGGCCGAGGTCAAGAGCCTCGCCGAACAGACCGCGAAGGCAACCGAGCAAATCAGCGCCCAAGTCTTGTCGATCCAGACCTCGTCCAACGAAGCCGTGGACGCCATCAGGGCGATCACCGCCACGATCAATGAAATGAACGAGATCGCCACCGCGATTGCCAGTGCTGTGGAGGAACAAGGCTCCGCCACGCAGGAGATCGCTCGCAACGTGCAACAGGCGGCGCTTGGCACCAATGAAATCACGTCGAACGTCAGCGGTGTTCAGCAAGCCGCCGGCGATACCGGCGCCGCAGCCCATCAGGTTCTCGAAGCATCCAGCGAGTTGTCCAGACAGTCCGAGACGATGCGAAGCAAGGTCGAGTCCTTTCTCAGTAACATCAAGGCCGCGTGATTTTCCAGCGAAAGCCTGCCCCGCACTTGCTGCGGGGTGGATGCCGGTTGGCGTGCAGAAAACGCATCAGAGCATGGCGATGGAGCCTCGGTTCCGGTTCAATCGGAACGGAAATGGCTCCGGTCTAGCCGCCGCGCTTGTCGCTTGAGCGTGGCGGCTTGTGGTCGGGCGTCAGCGGCGTCGCGTTCCTCGCCGGCATGTCAACCACGAGCGAGTCATAATCGGTTTGCAGGGGAACGTTGATGATCGGCTGATCGGGCAGCTTGTCCGCCGGATCATACCACGGTCGGCGGTCCACAATTCCGCCCTCGAGGGCGTTCGCGATCAGCCGGCCGATTTCGTCGCCTTGCAACGGCACGAGCTTCTTCTCGGAATCATATTTGTAGAGTTGAGGACAAAAATACACGGCGTGAATCCGCCGGTCATATCCGTCCACTACGAGGAAGTGCTCGGCTCGAAACCAGATATTGTATTTCCTTGCAATCTTTCGTTCCTGCGTCGCCCGGGCAACACGAAGCCTTTCGGGCGAGGGGCCGATAATGGTGCCGGCCTCGAGCAGGATGATCCAGTCCTTGCTGGTGGCGTTATCCGGATGGACCCGGATCAGATGACTTGGCGCCGTTCGTCGAAACAGGCCCATTGCCGTCTCCTGGCATCACGCGGTTACAAGACGCCAAGGTAGCAGCCCACTGCGCGGTGTCAAAGCTCTCCCGACTCCAGCGCTAGGCTAGCTCCCAGCGCCGGCGGCCGGCGTGGCAGGCACCGCGTGCGGCTTGAACAGCCGGCCCTTTTCCACCACCAGCACGACCGCGAGCGAAGCCAGCGTGCAGAGGAAAAACCCGGTCGCAAACGGCAGCAGCGTGCCGTCATAATCCTGGCCGATCCGGATGCCGATGCCGATGCCGAGCAGCGTCGTGATCGATCCGTACAATGACGAAGCGGTGCCGGCGATATGGCCCTGCGGCTCCATCGCAAGCGAGGTGAAATTGGCGAACATCAGCCCGAACGCGAACATCATCGATGCTGCCAACACGATGAACAATGGCAACGGCAGCATGTGCAGCTTCACCGCCACGAGCATGATCCCCGCTACCGCCACGAAGCCGAGCAGCGCGCCATGCGAAATCACCCGCATGCCAAGCCGGCCGACGAAACGGGCATTGAGAAAGCCGGCGACGGCCACGCCGATCGCGATCGCGGCGAATGCCAGCGGAAAGTAACGTCCGAGCCCGTAGATTTCCGTGAACACCTGCTGCGACGAGAACACGAAGGCGAACAGCGAACCCTGCACGCCACCGGCCGCCAGCGCATATCCGAGCGTCTGCCGGTTGGTCACGGTCTGGCGAAAGGCCTCGAGCACGTCGCGGATGGCCAGCGACTTGCGTTCGCTCACCGGCAAGGTCTCCGGCATCCGCAGCGCGCTCCAGATCAACGCCAGCACGCCGTACAGCATCAACACGATGAAGATGCCGCGCCACTGCGTCAGCAGCATCACCGCCTGGCCTATCGACGGCGCGATGACGGGCACGGCAATGAAGACCATCATCGCCAGCGACATCACGCTGGCCATGCGGCGGCCGGCATAGCAGTCGCGAACGATCGACGTCGCGATCACCCGGGTGGCGGAGGTGCCCAGCCCCTGCAACACGCGCGCCAGCAGCAAGGTCTCGAACGATGACGCCATGATCGCGACGACGCTGGCGATACAATACAGCGCCATGCCGTCGATCAGGACTGCCCGGCGCCCGAAACGGTCCGACAGCGGTCCCATAATGAATTGCCCGATACCGAATCCGATCAGGAACGTCGAAAGCACCGCCTGCGGCTGATTGGCAGTGGTGATGTGGAATGCCGAGGCGATGTGCGGCAGCGCCGGCAGCATCATGTCCATCGCCAGCGGGTTCAGGGCCATGATCGAAGCGATCACGACGACGAATTCCGGGAACCCCATCGGCCGATGGCTCGATGAAACCCAGCTCTCGGCATTAATATCTGTCAAACTGCGTACCTCATTGGAAACGCAGTTGTATCGGCTATGTTGCGCTGCAACAACCCATGTTCCGGGATAGCTGCTCCGCTGTCAGCGGGTCGCGCGAATCGGCAAATCCGCCTATCGGACGAAAGACTTAGGCCGCGGCGCGCAATTCTTCCGCGGCGCGCATGCCGGCGTGGCTTGCATCCTCGGCCCGCACCTCGGCGATGATGTCGTTGATCTGGTGGTGCGCCTCGGCGAACGCCTCCCCCGGCTTCCTGGCGAGTTGATAGGTTGCACGGACGGTCGATCTGAACACCGGGGTGATCGCCCGGGCCAGCCTGGAAACGTATTTCGGTGCAGCTATCGCGGCGACGCCCAGAGCGAGACCAGGCAAAAGAGCCGTTTCGAGCAATGCGGCTCCTGCCGCGACCGCGACAACCGTCGCCGCGGTCTTGTTGATCCAGCCCGTGTCGCTCCTGGCCGCCTCGCGGCCGTTTTGGTCCCGGCCGTCATGCTCGTTAGGTCCGTCGCTTGCCGGCGCGTCAAGCGAAGCAGACTTTCCGCCGTCGTTCTTGCCGCCGTCGATCAAAGCGAGACGGGGCTCCGGCATCACAGGAATGACTGCGGCGGCCAAGACTGCAGCAGCGAAATTATCCTGATCGACGGCAACCGGCAAAGGCGACGGCCGATGATCGATGGACCCATGATCAAGGGATTCGGGATCGACGGGTTCAAGACCAACCGGTTCATGAATAAGGGGCTCAGGATTCAGGTGGGCATGATCGACACCGCCATGATCGACAGCAACATCGTCGAGCGGGCGATGATCGAGTGAACCATAATTGAGGAAATTATCGACGGCATCCAGATAGAGGAGCTGCAAATCCGTCAAGAACTTGAAGGTTGTCACCGAGCTTGCGATCACAAAGTGGGAATAATAAAGCATGAGTGTCTCCCCATTCAGTCCAGATCCACCATCGAACTCCTGAACGCACTCACGCTACCAACCCACGCCAGACGACTGCGGCAAAACAAGTGCCGTATCGTATCCGTAGTTCGCGTCTGCTGCCACCGTCGTCTGATCTCGAAGGCCGGAACCGACTCATCGAAAAAAAGTGGCTCCGTCACTTTTCCTTCAAACTAGGCGAACCAACGGCGCGCGTGTGTGGACGGTTTCGTTCGATGATTCGCTCAATGCCAGATACGAAGAAGCACCCATCAGGCCGATGTGGCCTCAAAGCGACGCTCGATGTGGAACGACTTCGCGGTTACCAGCCATGCTCCGCCGATCAGGTGGTAAGAGAGGTAGTCGACGAAGAGTACGTCGTCGATACGAACGCGAACCTTGACCAGCGCCTGTGACGACGACGCCATATCGATCAAGAGAATTTCCTGCTGGCGCGGCGCGTTCTTCGATTTGGGCGATGCACGCGAGGACAGCAGCCGACGATACTCCGCGGCCGGCAGCACGCGGACCTGACCCTCCGGCACGCCGTGCAGTTGGGCTGTTGGGGCAAAAACAGCGTCGAACCGGCTCAGGTCGCCGTCATACATCATCTCGAGGTATTGGCTGACGGCAGATAGCAGCGTGCCGTGGGCGGTATTCTCAGTCATGTTCAGGCTCCGGTGGATGGTGGTGCGTGCCGAAAAGATCGCACCGAAGCACCGGGCATGTCCTTGCGAAGTGTGCTAGATTTGGCTGCCACAACGCAACAAATTGCCTGTTTGAAGGCCTATCTCTGTACGAGCATGCCAAAATATACATTTGATGCGCTGGACCGTCGCATCGTCGCCGAGTTGCAGGCTGACGCGCGCCTCACCAATGTCGAACTCGCCAGGAAAGTCGGCCTGTCGCCATCGCCCTGCCTGCGGCGTGTCAAGCGCCTGGAGAAGGAAGGGGTCATCGAAGGCTATCGCGCCCTGCTCAGCCGCGATCGGGTTGGCCTCGGCATGACCGTATTTGTCAGCATCAAGATCGAGGGGCATGCGAGCGATGGCGCCGACGACTTCGTCGCGGCCGTAAGCGCCATGCCGGAGGTGATCACCTTTCATCTTGTATCCGGTGAAACTGACTACTTTCTGGAGGTCGTGGTGGCGGACCTCGCGCACTACCAACGGTTCCTGCTCGATCGCTTGCTCGGCATGCCGATCGTCCGGGAGGTAAAAAGCAACATCGTCATACAGGCGCACAAAGCCAGCGCACCAATGCCACTTGATCACCTCGACTGAAGTGTTGCCGCCGCTCCGGGTCAAAAGCCGAAGTTTCGACGTCGCAAGGTGACGTCGGCTTTGGCTCGGACAGCGGGCATTGTTTGGCGGGATCGCAACACGCGGTGCCCGCGGCAATTTGCGGACTCATCCCTTTGGATATAGCCTTGTCATTGTCATAAAACATTCATACGACATCCCAATGGAGATATCGAAGAACGCGCGGCAGTCGGTCGGAAGCGATTCCGGCATCGCTATTGCTGTGCAACCGGGTCAACAGGCGGAAATCGAACTCAAGCTGCTCGCGCCGCAAGGAGCCCTCGAGAAACTGCGCGAAATGCCTGTCATCGTGCAGCACGCGCGCAACCGGGGCGCGTTTCGCCGGCTGGAAACCGTATATTACGACACGCCGGAGCGGCTCCTGTTCCAACATGGAATGTCGCTACGCGTGCGACGCAGCGGCAAACACTTCATCCAGACACTCAAGCTTCTGCCCGCGATCGGGCAGCCTTTGACGCGACGGCAGTGGGAGGCGCCGGTTGGCGGCGTCACCCCCGATCTGGCCCGGCTTCCCGCCGAAGAGATCGGCGATCCAGTGACGACGCTGACCAACGAGGCGCTGGTGCCTGTTTTCGCGACGAAATTTCGCAGGCACGCGCGGCAGCTCGATCTGCCGGATGCGTCGGTGGAAATCGCATTCGACGAGGGGATGATCGAAGCCGGTGCGCGTCAGGAAGTCCTGTCCGAGATCGAACTTGAATTGAAGAGCGGTAATGCCGGCGTCCTGTTCGATCTCGGAACGCAGTTGCTCGACGCCGCGCCGCTGCGGGTCGGCACGCGCAGCAAGTCGGAACGCGGCTTTGCGCTTGCTTTCGACTTCGTGCAGCCGGCAGCGAAGGCCGAGCCATCCGGCATTGCCGTGGAACATGCCGTCGACGACGTCATTGCGCGCCTGCTGGGTACCTGCTGGCATCATCTTCTGAAAAATCACGCGGTGGCGGAGAAGGGGTCGGACCCCGAAGCCGTGTACCAGATGCGCACAGCCTTGCGCCGTTTGCGAACGATCTGTGCGCTGTTCCGGCGCGATATTCCCTCGCCCTCGTTCCAGGCCGTCAACGGCGAAGCGAAGTGGCTGATGCAGCAACTCGGCCCGGCGCGGGATTGGGACGCGTTCGTCGAGACGACCGTCACGTGCCTGGCCAGGGCGGCTCCCGATATCGACCTTGATGCCTTGCGCGAGGCGGTCGAAGTGCAGCGCCAATCGAACTACGCCGCGTTGCGGACCGTTCTCGCCGATCCCCGTTGCAGTCGTCTCCTGCTCTCGCTGGGTCACCTGGTGGAACGCCGCGGCTGGCGCAACGAGATCGACAGCGAAGCGCTGGCCGTCCTCTCGCAACCGATGTCGACGCTATCAGACAAAATTCTGACGCGCCTGCATCGCAAGGCGTTCAAGCGCGGCGCGCATTTCCGCCAGCTCAATGCCGATGCGCAACACGACCTCAGAATCGATCTCAAGAAGCTGCATTATGCGGCGGAGCTGTTCTCGCCGCTTTATACCGCCCAGGCGCCGGCGAAGCGCTACGTATCGCGGCTCGTCAGATTAAAGGCCAGTCTCGGACGCACACGCGACATCGCAAGCACGCCCATCCTGCTCGATGCGATCAGGCAGGACGACCAGCCTGCGCTTCAGCTTGCGATCGGCGCGGTGGCCGGCTGGCAAGCCCGCGACCGGATTGCGGTTGCGAAATCGCTGCGCCGGAGATGGCGGCGGTTCAAAGCGACGCCGGCATTCTGGAGCCGATGACGGAACATAAATTCCGTTGAGTTGAGCCCTGTGCGATCCGGCATCTGAAGCGCATCAAACTTGCGGCAATCGGCTTCGAGGCCGACCCAGGCGCCATGGCGTGGCGAACGGCTCGACCCGCCGCGATGGCGGCGATCTCCTGAGTTGGACGAAGTGCACGCTTCAGCCGCGATCCGGATCGAAGGCGGCGCTCGCAACCGGACCCGGATCGGAATAAGCTTGCCGCCGCATGACCGGATCAACCGGTCGGCGCACTCATGGGAGGATTGCATGACACACGACGAGCGGGGCGATCCGCAATCAGTGATTTCACGACGAACCTTCGCGCAGGGCCTGGCGGTCGCCGCCAGTGCGACTGTGGTCGGGGCCAGTGGCGCGCTGGCCCAGCAGAGCAGCGAGGTAGCGCCGCCGACGACAATCACCAGCCCGCCGCGCGATTTCGGCCCCGGCGGTGCCCCGACCACTTATTTCTGGGACCCCGATATCATCGCGGTCGATCCATCATTTAATGACATCGCCCAACCCAACACGGCGATCAAGCGCCTCTACACCGGATTGCTGTGGGCCGAAGGTCCGGCCTGGAGCGCTCAGGGTCGCTATCTTCTGTGGAGCGACATTCCCAACAATCGGCAGATGAGATGGTCGGAGGACGATGGTCGCGTCAGCGTGTTCCGCTCTCCGTCCAACAACTCCAACGGCAACTCGTTCGACTTCCAGGGCCGGCAGCTCTCCTGCGAACATCTCACCCGAAGGGTTGTGCGCTACGAGCACGACGGCACCGTGACCGTGCTCGCCGACAACTTCAACGGCAAGAAGCTCAACTCACCCAACGATATCGTCGCCCACCCGGATGGCAGCTACTGGTTCACCGATCCGCCCTATGGCGGCCAGCTTTACGAGGGGGAGCCGGACGCTGCGGGCGGCGCCAGCAATGCGGCCGGCAAGCTCAATCCACGGATCGGCCAGCCGGCGGGGTTCGTGCCGGGCAAGCGTGAGCTTCCAACCAACTGCTATCGTATCGATCCCAGCGGCCGGGTCGACCTCGTGGTGACCGAGGACCAGGTGCCGGATCCCAACGGCCTGACGTTCTCGCCCGATTTCAAGAAGCTGTACGTCGTCAGTACCGGCAAAGGTCCGGGCGATACCGGGCCCGGCGGCAAGGGCGACGTGTCCGTGTTCGATGTCGGCGCCGACAACAAGCTCACCAACCAGAAGCGGTTCAGCGACTTCATGATTGACGGCGTGAAGTGCGGTCCGGACGGCGTGCGCTGCGATGTCAACGGCAATGTCTGGGCCTCAAGCAATGCCGGACGTCACGTGGGCTATAGCGGCGTGACGGTATGGACGCCGGAGGGCAAGCTGATCGGCCGGATCCGCCTGCCAGAGGTGTGTGGCAACATCTGCTTCGGCGGCCCCAAGCGCAACCGCCTGTTCATGGCCGCGAGCCAGTCGCTCTACGCCGTGTATACCGCCACGCAAGGCGCGGGACCGGGCTGACCCGTTCCGCGATCGCGCGATACAGCGAGCAGGCGTCGGCGCGACCCGCCGGCGCCTCTTCGTTTCGATCAAGACGCTGACGCGCGACGAGATTACATTGATCAGCAAAGGCAACGGCGGCGAGCTTCGCTCGCCTCCCATCAAAGCATGTTCAGTCGCTCTTGGGTTGGCCTATGTCCGTTGTGATATCTGCGCATCGAAGTGGATGATGCCGTGGCAATAGCATGACAAGTTGAAGTCTGAACTGCCCAGGCAGAGCGGACAAGCTCCGACTACCCTCGGACCGCCGGTTGGTGCCAACCAGCGGGAGTAGCGGCAGTCACGCGAGTCTTGTGCTAAATGGGACCATGCGGGGAAAGGAGCACGGGGTGCGGCAGCGACTGGAAAGACAGGTGCACTATGATCTGGCCACCGGCGTCGACCTGACGCGGTGGGCAGGCTCGATTGGGCTAACTGTTGCCGTCGGCATCGTATATTTCCTGTCAGCGCGGCTTAGCCTTGCTCTGCTAACCAAACCTGAGGGTGTTGCCGTTTTTTGGCCTGCCGCAGGAGTGGCCGCCGGCGTCCTGATCGCTCTCGGGCCCCGAGCGCGATGGCCCGTCGTTGTCGGCACGATGGCTGCAACCATCGCGGCGAATCTCTCTGGCGACCGCAATCTCTGGAGCGCTGTTCTCTTCGCTTTATGCAATGCAGGGGAAGCGGTGCTCACGGCATCGCTCATTGGGCTTTACTTCGGTTCGGATTTCAGACTGAGCAAGCTACGAAACGTGCTGGGACTTGCAGCGGCAGCGATCATCGGTACCGCTGCCTCGGGGATCGGCGGAGCTCTGGCATTCAAACTGTTTCACAGCACGACGACGCCGATATTGACAATCTGGCAGCACTGGTTCGCATCGGACGGACTAGGAATAATCACGGTTGCACCGGTGCTGATAGAGCTTGGCTGGGCCGCGCGCGACCGGCCGTCGCTGAGCGAGCTTGTCGAAGGTGCTCTGGCGGTCGCAGCACTAGCCCTGGTGAGTGGACTTGCTATTTTCCTGCAGTCGGAGCTCTTGACCACTGTTGGGCCGGTCGCCGTGATGTTCGCGCCGCTGCTGTGGCTTGCAGCTCGTTGCCAGCCGGTTTTCGCCGCGGCAGCCGCGTTCATCGTTAGCCTTTCAATCGTCTGGACGACCACCTTTGGCATTGGCTATTTCGGTAATCCGGGTCTTTCGATGAACGAGCGCGTCCTGGCGGCTCAATTCAGCATTCTACTGGTGACGATCGGCACATCGGTTCTTGCGGCGCTGTTTGCCGAAATCCGGGACAAGAGGAGGTTGGCCGAAGCAGCTCTGCACGCCAGCGAAACACAACGCTATCTGATCGAAACCGAAAGACTCGCGGCGCTGGGCAGCCTGGTTGCCGGGGTGGCCCACGAAATCAGCAGCCCGATCGGCACCAGCCTCACAGTCGCTTCGACGCTAGCGAAACGCAGCGCCGACTTCACGGGCCAGATAGCCTCGGGCCAGGTTCGGCGCGCCCTGCTTGTCGAGTTCGCCGACGGCTCTCGCGGCGCCGCAGAACAGCTCGTCGCGAACTTGCAGCGCGCTGGAGGTTTGATTCAATCGTTCAAGCAGGTCGCCGTTGATCGCAGCAGTGATGATCGGCGCGCCTTCGATCTCAAACTCGCGACCGAGCAGGTCATCGCAAGTGTGCGGTCGCGCCTGCTGAAATCTCAATCTTCGCTCGCAATTGAGATGCCCTCCGATATCATCATGGACAGTTTCCCCGGTCCCTACGGGCAGGTGCTGACCAATCTCATCTTCAACGCCGTCACTCACGGCTTCACAGATGGGCCTGGCGGACACATGCTCATCAAGGCACGTCGGCTCGGCATGGATCAGGTCGAGATCACTTTCGCGGATAACGGCAGCGGTGTTCCGGAGGAAGTTCAGCGTCGCGTTTTTGATCCGTTCTTCACCACCCGACGTGCGCAAGGCAGTACCGGGCTCGGCCTGTACATCGTCCACAATCTCGTGACGCAACAGCTCGGCGGTAAAATCACCCTCGTCTCCGCGTTAGGAAAGGGCACGACCATCTGCATGACACTTCCCCTGCTTGCCCCCGGGCCCGGCGCAACCGGCTAGCACAACCGGGCGTTTCAAAACATGGTTGATGGCGCCGGCGCGCATCGCCGAGTGCGAGGCGTGGGCTCGGCTCGTCGATCCTGAAACGCGCTCGGTCGGCGTCAAGCTGATTTGCCCGACGATGACGCCATATTGATCAAGACGCTAGATGCGGCGACGATTGGGCGGCTTGCCGGTCAGGTGCAATCGGGTCGCTGCCCATGCGGCAGTCATCGCTTCACGCAAGCCCTGACCGTCTTCTGCCGCGATCCGCACTGAAAGCCCCGCGTGACGAGGGAGAAGGGAAGCCGCGGCCATTCGGCCACTGCCCTGTGCCGCCGTCTCGATGGCGCGGCCTAACGCGGCGAACCCTTCGGGGTTTTCCTTGATCAGGATAAGAAGCGTGCCGTAAGCGATCACCCTGAACGACTTGCCGTAGCCGGAGGGCAGCCTTCGAAGGTCGAAATGATCAGCCGCCAACACGTGACCGTTTGGGCGGCGGATCACAACCGCGCTCTTGTAATGCCGAAACGATGCGCCCCGGTGTTCCGGGTCATAAGCGATGAAGCTGTCGCCGATCACCGCTGTGCCATCTTCCGCAATATCAATGGCCATGGACTGGCTGAGGGCCGAACCAGGAAACAGCACGCGCGGTGCCGGAAGGTACTCCAGAAACCCGCCGGCCTCGACCGAAAGCGTGATGTGATCTTCCGCCGTGATTTTCTCATCCATGCGATGCACCGCAAGAGCGGCCTGGCTGGTGACGTGCCCCGATGCACCTGCACCGACCAGGATTTTCTGCACGAGGCGATCAACGCCGAGAATGGCGCCGCTGGCGGATTGCAAAATCGTCGTCACCATGTCGGCGGGCTGCTCGTCGATCCTGAAAGCTCCCGTCAGCACGAAGGGGTAGCGTGCCATCCGGCGCGAGAGGCGTGTGCCGACAACCGGATGATGCATGAAAGCCAGATCCAGATGAGGCGTGACGGTGACGATCGATCCGGCCGGTCCGCCAACACCGACACGTGCCGCTGCCGTCGTGCTCATCGCAACATGTACCGTCGATTCAAGGGAACCTTGCTCGCGGGCTCACATGTGAGCAACCGGCCATCGGCCCGGACTTCAAAGGTCTGCGAATTGACCTCGATCCTTGGCAATGCGGAATTGCGCACCATGTCGGATTTTTGAAGCGATCGGACCCTCTTGATCTGAACAAACCGCTTGGCGACGCCTAGTCGCGCGTGGGTTCCCGCTTCGATTGCGAGTCGCGAAACGAATGTAACGCCAAGGTGGTGTTTGGCCGTGCCGAGCGACCCCCACATCGGCTTTTGCAAAATCGGTTCCGAGCCGATCTGGCTGGCGTTTCCATCGCCCATGGCGGACCAGGCCACATAGCCGCTTTTGATCACCATCCATGGCTTGGCGCCGAACGAGGCGCGCGGCCACAGAACGATATCGGCGAGGCGGCCGGGCTGAAGAGAACCGACATGGTCGTCGATGCCGACCGCGATGGCAGGATTTATCGTGTATTTGGCGACGTAACGCTTGATGCGTTCGTTGTCGGCCAATCGGGTTTTTTCTTCTGCAAGCCGGCCCACGCGCTCTTTCATGACGCTGGCGAGCTGCCAGCATTTGGCGACGTTCTCGGCGAGCCGCCCCATCCCCTGCGTATCCGTCGCGAAACAGGAGATGGCCCCCATGTCATGAAGAAAATCTTCTGCTGCCATTGTTTGCGGACGGATGCGGGCCTCGGCGAAAGCGACGTCTTCGGGCAGCAGCGGATTCATGATGTGCGCGAGCATCGTCATCGGCACGCCTTCCTCCAGCGCAAGTGCTGTGAAAGGATTGGTTGGATTGGTCGAGGATGGGATGACGTTGGCCCAGGAGTTCACCTTGAGCAGGTCCGGCGCATGGCCGCCGCCGGCGCCTTCGACGTGGTACATGTGAATGGTGCGGCCCGCGACGGCCGCCATGGTGTCCTCGCAGAACCCGTATTCGTTGATCGTGTCGGTGTGGAGATGGACGGCGAAATCGCTGCGGTCCGCGGCCGTCAGCGAACCATCGATCACCGCGGGCGAGGCCCCGAGATCTTCATGGATTTTGACGCCGAGAGCGCCACCCGCGACACTTTCCGTAACAGCGCCGGGGTCGGAGCAGCCGCGCCCCAGGAAGCCGAAATTGAGGCAATAATGGTCGGCCCCGCGGATCAGGGAGCCAAGGATATTGGGCCCGGCGCAACTGGTATCGAAATGCGGGCCGGGCGTCATGCCGATCATGGTCGTGCAGCCGCCCGCGAGCGCGTGGTCACATTGCTGCGGAGACAGGAAATGCGCATGGCCCTCCACGGCGCCGGCGGTAGCGATGTAGAAATCGCCGTGGACGCAAGTGGTGTTGGGACCGGTCCGCAAGTTTGGATGAACGCCATCCATGATGTCAGGGTTGCCGGCCTTTCCGACGCCGACAATGCGCCCATCGCGGATGCCGATGTCTCCCTTCACGATCCCCAAAATCGCATCGATAATCGTGGCGTTGTGGATCACCATGTCCAGCGCGCCGGAGGCATAGGTCCCGCTGGTCTGATAGCCCTCGCCGTCGCGCATCGACTTGCCGGCGCCGGATGTCAGCTCATCTCCGGGGATCGCGTAGTCGTGTTCAATCTCGGCAATCAGCTCGGTATCGCCGAGGCGGATCATGTCGCCTTTGGTCGGACCGTAGATTTCCGCATAGGCCTTCCGGCTGATCATCACCACGTTGAATTCTCCGGCGCTACGTTTCGACCATCGCGTCCTGTCAGCATCCGCGATATCCTTTCGCGCGAGCCGCCTCGAGAGCTCGATTCAGGGCACCGGGTGCGTCGAGCGGGCCTTGGACCAGGCCCGCCTGCCCGGAGACGATCCGCGATCCGCCCAGGGCGACCAGGTCGACGACCTTCGAAACACCGGGTTCAAAGCGGACGCCTACCCCCGATGGCTTGTCAATTTTCATTCCGAAGGCAGCGGCGCGGTCAAACTGCAGCGCCGGATTGGCTTCAAAGAAGTGGGCATGAGAGCGGACCTGGATATCCCGGTCGCCCATGTTCAGCACCTTGATCGAACAGCGCTGCCGGCCGCCATTGAGTTCAATATCCTCATCCGGTGTCATGACTTCGCCCGGCACCGGAGCAGGCACCTTGCTCGCGCCCGGACCGATCGGTGCGAAAACCACGATCAGTTTGGTGCCTTCCTCGAAATTACCTTCAACCGAAATAAGATCGATCATCGCGCCAACACCCGGCTCCACATCGTCGGTGGTCAGAAGCCGGCCGGCCATATCCACGATGTCCACGTAGGGCATATTGCGGCGGGCGGCGAGCAGCATCTCGTCGGCAATCAAGGCAATGGCCTCGGGACGGCTCAAGCGAATGCCGAGCCTCTGATTGCGCCGGGCGAATTCCGCCGCATTGAAGATGATGAGCCGATCGATTTCCGTGGGGGTCAGGTTCATGGTGCCTCTGGCCGTCTTAAGTGATGAACATGCGCGCGTCGCGGCGTTCATGCCGCGCCTGTGCGATATCGGAAAGGATGGTAAAGCTCGATAGCGGTGCATCGAGCGGATAATCGGCGCCGCTTTGGACCGCGGCGACGACCTGCGCGCGCATCCCGAAGAGCAAGTGCTGGGCCTGCAGATGCCCGATCAACCCAAGGCGAATAGCTGCGGTGCCAAGGCCCTGGACCATGCTCCATGCGCTCATGACGAGGGCCGCTTCGATCGGAAGACCGGCTTCCCGCCATGCCAGGCCCTGCGCCACCGGCAGGTGACCCAGTTCCTCATCGGCGATGGCGCGATCGCGGTAAGTGCCGACGACCTTCGAGCCGAGTTTGGCATAAACCGCGAGCACGGCGCGGCCCGCGCGTTTGGAGCCTGCGCGTTGCGCCGCGGAAAGCGTGGCGATTTCGACACAACGATCGATTTCGGCAAGCTCATTGTCGGATGCGGCTGCAAAGCTGCGACGGAGCGCAACCGCGTCAAAACTGATCCAGCGATGAACGAGTAAATCCGCGATAAAGCTTTCCAGCTCAGCGACATTTTTGATGGTCTGATCGGCGAAAAATTCTTCAAGACCGGATGAAAACGCAAATCCGCCGGACGGGAAGCCGCTGTCGCCATGATGCAGAATGCTGACCAATAGATCTGCAGAAATACTCTCACCCGCCATCGGCAACCCCCACGACAACCGCTCTCCAGTAGAGGCAGCATTCGTGCCAGATATTCCCGGTCTGAGCTATCCGCGCCAGCTTTCCGGCGTCCAATTTTTGCTCAACATCTCCGCGTTTAGTTGTTTAGTACCGCGCCAGCGCTGTCGGGAAAGCGTGCTGTCGACCGACCACGAAGGTTACGCTATCGCTGCGCCGAAAATCTCGCGCGGATGAGCGGCGAGATCGCGGATGCGCGTCAAAAATCGTCATTCCGGGGCGATGCGAAGCATCGAACCCGGAATCTCGAGATTCCGGGTCTGCGCTTCGCGCATCCCGGAATGACTCCTTCCGAATTGCTTCGCTGCGCTCGCAATGACGGTCGCCACTTTCGTCGTCCCCGCCTTCGCGGGGACGATGTGGAGAAATTGTGCTTCCGGAAGAAAAAACGCGCTACCGCGGCGCGCGCTTGGCCAGGATGCGCTGCAGGGTGCGGCGGTGCATGTTCAGCCGCCGCGCCGTTTCGGAAACGTTGCGGTTGCACATTTCGTAGATACGCTGGATGTGTTCCCAGCGGACCCGGTCGGCCGACATCGGATTGAGCGGCAGCTCGGACTTCTCGGTGCTGCTGGCGAGCAAGGCAGCGACGACATCGTCGGCATCGGCGGGTTTTGAGAGATAGTCCACCGCGCCCATCTTCACCGCCGTCACCGCGGTGGCGATGTTGCCGTAACCGGTCAGCACGATCGCGCGCGCCTCCGGACGCTTGCGCTTCAGCGCCGACACCACGTCGAGGCCGTTGCCGTCGCCGAGCCGCAAATCCACCACCGCAAAGGCGGGTGCTTCCCGGCCGATTTGCGCCAGGCCGTCGGACACGCTGTCGCAGGATGTCACGGTGAAGCCGCGGGTTTCCATCGCACGCGAGAGGCGCTCGAGAAACGGCTTGTCGTCCTCCACGATCAGCAGCGAGCGGTCGGCGTGATCCGTCAGTTCGGCCATGGCGTTCACGATTCAGCCCTCATGTCGCACCTCATTGTATATTATTTCTATATGGAGTGGCATTGCCGTTCTGCCAAGGCCGGCTGAAGATTACCTTCACTGTCAAGAATAATTCTAAACTATTGGTTCCGCGGTATTTTTCTCGGTTTCGAAGCGGTTGCGCGGCCAGGTGATCTGAACCACCGCGCCATGTTCCGGAAATACCCGGTTGGTGAAGGAGACCTTGGCGCCGGTGCGCTCCAGCAGCGTGCGGGCGATAAACACCCCAAGGCCGAGGCCGCTATGCTCGCTTTGGGCCTCGTCGGTGCTGCGTCGCCGCGACAGATAGGGTTCGCCGATCCGCTTCAGCATGTCGGGTGCGATCCCCGGCCCGTCGTCGGAGATGACGATCTCGATGGTCTCGGTGTTCCACCAGGCGTTGACCTCCACCGTCTCGCGGGCGAAGTCGACGGCGTTCTCCAGGATGTTGCCGACCCCGTAGAGAATGGCCGGATTGCGCGCGCCGACCGGCTCGCGTGCGCCCGTGACCGCGATCCGCACCTTGATCGCAACGCCGAAGTCGCGATGCGGCGCCACCGTTTCCTCGATCAGCGTCGACAACGGCATGCGGTCGAACGGCGCGCCTGTCGAGGACAGTTGCGTGATCTTGGCCAGGATGTCGCGGCAGCGCTGCGCCTGTTCGCGCAAGGTCTTGAGGTCGCCGGCCAGCGCGCCGTTGTCGGGGACGGTCCGCTCCAGTTCGCGGGAAATCAGGAAGATCGTCGAGAGCGGGGTTCCAAGCTCGTGCGCGGCGGCGGCGGCCAGGCCGTCAAGTTGCGTGAGATGCTGCTCGCGGGTCAGCACCAGTTCGGTCGCCGCCAGCGCGTCGGAGAGCTTGCGCGACTCCTCGGTGACCTGGAACGCATAGAGGCTGGTGACGCCGATCGCGATCAGGATCGAGAACCAGACGCCGAGCAGGTAGATCTGCGGCAGCACCAGCGGATCGTCGCCGTCCCATGGCAGCGGCAGATGAAAGAATACCAGCGCGGAGGCGCAAGCCACCGCCAGCATGCCGAGGGTGATCGTCAGCCGGATCGGCAGCGCCGTCGCCGAGATCAGCACCGGGGCCAGAAACAGGAATGAAAACGGATTCTCCAGGCCGCCGGTGAAGAACAGCAACCCGGCCAGCTCGACGATGTTCAGTGCGAGCAACGAAGCGGCAAAGGACGGCTCCAGCCGGCGCATCGGGTTGAATGCGATCTGCAGCACCAGATTGAGCAGCGCCGACAGCCCGACGATAATGACGCAAGGGGCCACCGGAAGGTCGAACTCCAGCCCCTGGACGACGATGAAAATGGCGGCAAGCTGGCCGAGCACCGCAAGCCAGCGCAGCCGCAGAATCGTATCGAGCCGGACATATTGACGCGGATGGCGAAAATCGGAGGCGGCAACGTCGGTCATGTCCAGTGCCCGGCTTCTGAAGTTCGAATAACGCCGCGGCACCTTCTGACGCGAACTTCAGCAGGAACTTCAAATCGACCGCACCGCAGCTTAGCCGCGCAAGACCCCTACCACAAACCGGCGAGCTGCGTCAGACAGTCTCGAATTACCGGCCAACATCTTGCACTCGCAGCCGCAATGGCCCAATGAACGGCCCGCATGATCAACCATGACGCCGCTGCAGCCCAGTTGCCCGCGATCGATCCGGCAGGATCGGCGGCGATCGAGGTCGCCCATCTTGTCAAGTTCTACAAGACCACTTGCGCGGTCGACGATGTGTCGTTTCGGATTTCGCGCGGCAGCGTCACCGGGCTGCTCGGCGGCAATGGCGCCGGCAAGACCACGACCATCGCCATGATCATGGGGCTGGTGCTGCCGACCTCGGGGCGGATCCAGGTGCTGGGCTGTTCGATGCCCGACCAGAGCGGGGATGTGCTGGGCCGCATGAATTTCGAAAGCCCCTATGTCGACATGCCGATGCGGCTCACGGTGCGGCAGAACCTGACCATCTTCGGCCGCCTCTACGCGGTGGCTAATCTGTCCGAACGCATCGAACGGCTCGCCGCCGATCTCGATCTCGGTGATTTCCTTGACCGTGCCAACGGCAAGATCTCCGCCGGGCAGAAGACCCGCGTTGCGCTCGCCAAGGCGTTGATCAACCAGCCCGAGCTACTGTTGCTGGACGAACCGACGGCTTCGCTCGATCCCGATACCGCCGACTGGATCAGGCGGCATCTGGAGACTTATCGCAAGACCCATGGCGCGACGATTCTGCTCGCGTCGCACAACATGCTCGAAGTGGAGCGGTTGTGTGACCGCGTCATCATCATGAAACGCGGCCGCATCGAGGATGACGACAGCCCCGACAAGATCATGGCCCGCTACAACCGGACGACGCTCGAAGAGGTGTTTCTCGACGTCGCCCGCGGCCGCGTCCAGGAGCCCACGCCGTGAGCAGGTCCGTCACGCGCTGGGAGATCGCGCCGCACCGGATCGGCGCAATGATTCTGCGTTACTGGTATCTGTTGATCTCGTCGTGGCCGCGCCTTCTGGAACTGATCTATTGGCCGGCGCTGCAGATCATCACCTGGGGGTTCCTGCAGAACTACATTTCCCAGAATGCCGGATTTTTCGCCCGCGCCGGCGGCACGCTGATCGGCGCGGTGATCCTGTGGGACATCCTGTTTCGCGGGCAACTCGGCTTTTCGATCTCGTTTCTCGAGGAGATGTGGGCGCGCAACCTCGGCAACCTGATGATGAGCCCGTTAAAGCCGATCGAGTTTCTGATCTCGCTGATGGTCATGAGCCTGATCCGGCTCGCGATCGGGGTCATTCCGATGACGCTGCTCGCCATGATCTTCTTCGATTTCAATCTGTACGGCTTCGGGCTGCCGCTGATCATCTTCTTCTGCAATCTGATCTTCACCAGCTGGTCGCTCGGGATTTTCGTGTCGGGGCTGGTGCTGCGCAATGGCCTCGGGGCGGAAAGCATCGTCTGGACGCTGATGTTCGGCGTGATGCCGCTGGCCTGCATCTACTATCCGGTGTCGGTGCTGCCGTACTGGCTGCAATATGTCGCCTGGGCGTTGCCGCCGACCTATGTATTCGAGGGAATGCGCGCGCTGCTGACCGACCATGTGTTCAGGACCGACCTGATGATCGAGGCGCTGGCGATCAACGTCGTGCTCTTAATTGCGTCTTTTGCGATATTTCTTGCACTTTTACGCAGCGCCCGTCGCCACGGCTCGCTGATCCAGACCGGCGAATAACCCCGGTTTTTAGGGCATTTAGCTGGTTTCTACCGTTATTAGCCGTGCACATCGCCTCCACAGCGCATTGACGCTTTATTGCACAGGCGTCACAATGCTGCGGCGCAAAACAGGGGTTCGAGGAAACATGCCGATAGGTGAATTTGGCCGGCCGCCGGTGCTGCCGACGGAAGGCAGTCCGGCGCTGACGACGCCGATGTACTGGATGTACGAGATGGCCTACGCATCGCTCAATCCGGCGCGCGCCGTCACCGATGCGACGAAGCTCCTGTTCGAGAATCCGCTTAATCCGTGGTCGCATACCGAGTTCGGCAAATCGATCGCCGCCGGCTGCGAATTGTTCGAGCGGACCACGCGCCGCTACGGCAAACCGGAATGGGGCCTCCACGACACCGAAGTCAACGGCGTGCGTACCCCGATCGAAATCCGCTCGATATGGGAAAAGCCGTTCTGCCGGCTGCTGTATTTCGATCGCAAGCTGACGCGGCCATTGCGCAAGCCCCAGCCGCGGGTGCTGATCGTGGCGCCGATGTCAGGTCACTACGCGACGCTGCTGCGCGGCACGGTCGAAGCCTTTCTGCCGACCCATGAGGTCTACATCACCGATTGGTCCGATGCCCGGATGGTGCCGGTCACCGAGGGCCGCTTCGATCTCGAAGACTATGTCGATTACGTCATCGAGATGCTGCATGTGCTCGGCGGCAGCATGCACATCATCGCGGTGTGCCAGCCGTCGGTTCCGGTGGTGGCGGCGGTTTCCGTCATGGAAGCGGCGCGCGATCCCTATGTTCCGATCTCGATGACGCTGATGGGCGGCCCGATCGATACCCGCCGCAATCCCACCGCCGTCAACAATCTCGCGGCCGAGAAGGGCATCGAGTGGTTCCGCAGCAACGTCATCACCAAGGTGCCGTTTCCGCATCCGGGCGTCATGCGCGACGTCTATCCTGGCTTCCTGCAGCTCAACGGCTTCATCTCGATGAATCTGGACCGCCACATGGACGCGCACAAGAACCTGTTCAAGAACCTGGTGAAGGGCGACGGCGACCTGGTCGACAAGCACCGCGATTTCTACGACGAATATCTGGCGGTGATGGATCTGACGGCGGAATATTATCTGCAGACCGTCGATACCGTGTTCGTCAAGCACGCTTTGCCGAAGGGCGAGATGACCCATCGTGGCAAGCCGGTTGACCCCTCGAAGATCACGCGCGTGGCGCTGATGACGGTTGAAGGCGAGAACGACGACATCTCGGGTCTGGGGCAGACCGAGGCGACACATGGACTTTGCAGTTCAATTCCCGCCGATCGCCGCGTGCATTACGTGCAAAAGGGCGTCGGGCATTACGGCGTCTTCAACGGTTCGCGCTTCAAATCGGAAATCGTGCCGCGCATTTCCGATTTCATGGTGTCGTCGGCGAATGTGAAGCCCTCGTTGGCTGCTGCGGCGGAGTAAACCGCTGCTTCTCGCGCATTCTTCGCGTTGTTGACCCGGATTACGAGGGCCGGAGCGATTCGGACGGCCAGTAACCCCCTGAATTGACCTGTAGAAACCCCAATTCAACAATTCTCCAAAGAAATGAGTTTTGTTTCACTCTTTGGGCGGCCTTCCGGACCGACTTTTCGGCCGGAATTTTTGTTCCAGCCCCTTCCTGTAGAGGCTGCATAGCCGGCCAGCCCCTGTATATTGGGCAAATGATTTGTTTTTGCGCCGAGCGATTTCACTGGCGGCGGTTATGGCAGAATCCGGGCGAACTTCTCATCCCCGGAATTGCAGACATGGCCACTCGCGCCCTCCTTTATCGGCGGCCCTACGAGCCGTCTATTCTCCTCGTCAAGCACGGCTCGCAAATCTACTCGGTGCGGCTGCGCCGGCATCGGCGCGCGCGTCGTTACACCTTGCGCATTCATCCAAGCGACCGCGAAGCGATCCTGACCATGCCGCCGCGCGGCACGCTGGCCGATGCGAAGGACTTCGCGCAGCGCCACGGGGCCTGGATCGCCGCCCGTCTCGGCCGGTTGCCGAAGGCAGCGCCGTTTCAACCGGGCACCATTGTTCCGTTGCGCGGCGTCGCGCACCGGATCGTGCATCGCGCCGGCGTGCGCGGCACGGTGTGGACCGAAATGCGGGAGAGCGGCGAGCGGATTCTCTGCGTGGCCGGAGGGCTGGAGCATATCGACCGGCGGGTCCACGATCATTTGAAGCGTGAGGCGCGTCGCGACCTGCAGAAGGCGGCGCAGGCCTACGCGCAGGCGCTCGGCGTCAAGGTGAAGCGGCTGTCGATCCGCGACCAATCGAGCCGCTGGGGTTCCTGCACCTCGGCGGGATCACTGTCGTTCTCGTGGCGGCTGATTCTCGCGCCGCCTTATGTGCTCGACTATCTGGCCGCCCATGAGGTGGCGCATCTCGTCGAAATGAACCATTCGGCGCGATTCTGGCGGGTCGTCGGCAAGGTCTGCGGTCATGTCGAGCGCGCCAAGACCTGGCTCGACACCCACGGCAACGACCTGCATCGCTACGGGATCCAGGATTAGCGCGGCAGCGAAAACGCCGGCCTTGGTTTTCGAACCCGGCCGATCGATGCCTGCTGTCTGTCGCGAGCGAACGGGCTCGATCGGATCATCCCCGATGTTTCTGCGCCCTGAACAGGCTCGGCGTCGTGCCAACCGCTTTACGAAAGGCGCGGTTGAAATTCGCCTGCGATGAAAATCCCGTGGCATAGGCGATGTCGACCAGCAGCCGGTCGCTGGTCCGCAGCAGCCGCTTGGCGAGATCGAGGCGTTGCCGGCTGACATATTCATGCGGCGCCGTTCCGGTCGCCGCCTTGAAGCTGCGCGAGAAATGCGCCGGGCTCATGCACGCCACCGACGCCATTTCATTGACGGTGAAATCGCGCTCGACGGAGGCGTTGATGAAGTCCGTCACGCGCGACAGCCGTTTCTGATCGAGCGGTTTGTGCGCGCCGGGCGATTGTTTGAGGCGAACGGACGTCGCCGCATAGGCGTGCACCAGATGGGCCGACAGCGCGCTTCCGAGGCTTTCGATCAAGAGCCGGCCGGTGGAGGATTCCACCTCCATCTCCTTGAGGATCTGATCTGCGACGAACTCAATGAACGGGTCGCGATCGATGGCCTCGTACCGGACCGAGATTCCCGACGGGTCGATGTCGAGGTCCTTCAGCATCGTTTCGTCGAAGGGTTTGCCCGGCAGAAAAATGTGCAGGCATTCCTCCATCGCATTCTCGATATTGATGAAGTCCTCGCTGATCCCGGCGGGGCAGAGCCATACGGTACCCTTTCTCCCGAGGGTGCGTTGGTGCATGCCCGCACCTCGCCGATCCACCAGCGAGTGACCGCGCAACTGGATGGCGATTTCCGTGTCTCGTGGCAGCTGCGAAGGCAGCTCTCCCGCCTCGTGGCTCCATATCTCCGCGAGAAGGTGCGACCATCGCCGGTCGTTGGACGTCTGGAGCATTCTGCCGGTAACATATTTATCGACAGAGTTGCCAAGCGTACCCATCGTGAATCTCCATCGAGGAAGCGCGACGTGTAGGCAACGGTAGTATCCGACTAAGCAACTAGTATGCCAGAACGGCGGCTGCCGGTCCATCGATCCTGAGCCGACCCGGCGCGTCTAAAGATGCGCCAGGTACAGGCAAAGCCGACCTCGTGGCGTCCGGACCGCCCAGGCGTGCGCAGTTTAGGAAAAGAACCCCGCAGATTCTGAGAAGCCAGCCGGTTCCAGTCGCTGCAGTCTCCGCACCACGTCGGATCACGAAGCGGAGGACCCCATGGCCCGAACCACGGTAGTTGGCGCCTGTCCACATGATTGCCCGGACACTTGCTCAATCCTGACGACCGTCGAGGACGGCAAGGCCATTGCGGTGCGCGGCAATCCCGATCACCCGTTCACCCGCGGACGCCTCTGCGTCAAGGTCAACAACTACGAGGAACGGGTCTACAGCGAAAAGCGCGTGCTCTATCCGCTCAAGCGCGTGGGTCCCAAAGGCTCGCGGCAGTTTCAACGGATTTCCTGGGACGAGGCGATCGAGACCATCGCCACGCGCTGGAAGTCGATCATCGCCGAACATGGCGCTCAGGCGATCCTGCCCTACAGCTACCTCGGCACGCAGGGCATCATCAACGGCCTCAATGTCGGCGACCCGCTGTTCAACAAGCTCGGCGCCACCGTGTCGGAACGCACTTTCTGCGACTCAGGGTCGTGCACGGCCTATATGATGACCATCGGCCCCACGCCCGGGGTCGATCCCGAGAGCTTCGTGCACTCGAAATACATTCTGCTGTGGGCGTGCAACACGCTCGGCACCAACTCCCATCACTGGCCGTTTATTGAGCAGGCCAAGAAGGCCGGGGCCAAGCTCGTGGTGATCGATCCGGTGCGGACGCGCACGGCGCGGCTGGCCGACTGGCACATTCCGATCCGGCCCGGCACCGACGCGGCGCTGGCGCTGGCGATGATCCACGTCATCATCAAGGAGAATCTGGTCGATCGCGACTATATCGACAAGCACACCGTCGGCTACGACGAGCTGGCGGAACGGGCCTCGACCTATACGCCTGAGTTCGCCGCGCAGGAGACCGGCATTCCGGCTGACGATATCGTCAAGCTGGCACGGGAATACGCCACCACGCCCCCGGCCGTGGTGCGCATCGGTGTGGCGGTGGAGCGGCACGCCGGCGGCGGCCAGACCGTGCGTGCGATCGCCTGCCTTCCCGGATTGATCGGCGCATGGAAGCATGTCGGCGGCGGTCTGCTTCAGCTGCCGATCTGGGCCTTCCCCGTCAAATGGGAGGTGCTGATGCGCCCCGAACTGGCGCCGGAAAAGATGCGCGTGCTGAATTCATGGCGGCTTGGGCCGGCGCTGACCGGCGAACTCGGCTTCGATCCGCCGATCAAGTCGCTGTTCGTCTACAACGCCAACCCCATGGCCATGGTGACCGAGCAGGCCAAACTCGAGAAGGGCCTCGAACGCGAGGACCTGTTCACCGTGGTCAGCGAACACTTCCTCACCGACACCGCGAAATACGCCGATATCGTTCTGCCGGCGACCACGCAGCTCGAACAGAAAGACATCATGTTCTCGTGGGGGCATCTCTATTTGTCCTATAACAACCCGGCGATCGAACCGCTCGGCGAAGCGGTGCCCAACACAGAACTGTTCCGCCGCCTGGCGAAGGCCATGGGCATCGAGGATCCGTCCTTCTACCGGACCGATGACGAGATGATCGAGGCTTCGCTCGATTGGACCAATCCTGTGCTGCAGGGCTTTACGCTGGAGGACGTCAAGGCCAAGGGCTATGCGCGGCTCACCATGCCGTCGGCCAATGACTGGGCGCCGCACCGCGACGGAAATTTTCCGACGCCGACGGGCAAGTGCGAATTCAAGTCGACCATCACCGGCGGCGGCAATTTCGTCGTGCCGCTGTTCCGCCAGGGCTACAACGGCGACCAGGACGGCACGCCGGTAGACCCCTTGCCGCATTACATTCCGCCGAACGAGAACCTGCAGACGGCTCCGGCACTGGCAAAGCGCTATCCGCTCAGCCTGATCACGCCCAAGAGCCACGCATTCCTGAACTCGAACTACGGCAATCTGCCCGCGCAAACCGCCCAGGCAGGCGGCGAGGAGCAGGCGGTCTTCCTTCACCCCGACGATGCCGAACCGCGCGGCATCGTGGCCGGAACGCCGATCAGGGTATTCAACGACCGTGGTGCGTTCGAGGCCTTCGCCACCATTTCACCCGACGTCATGCCCGGCGTGGTCATGGCGCCGGCGGGATACTGGCATCGTTCCAATCGCAAGGGAGCAACGGTCCACGCGCTGACACCACCTGCGTTCGCCGACCTTGGCCGGGCGCCGACCTTCTCGGATGTGCTGGTCCAGGTCGGCAGGATCTGAGCGCCTTATCCGGGATATACCGATGGCTTATGTGGTTACCGATAATTGCAGAGGCTGCCGATACACGGAATGCGTGACCGTGTGTCCGGTCGAGTGTTTTCATGTCGACGAGAAGATGACCTACATCGACCCGGAAAACTGCATCGATTGCGGCGGCTGCGTGCCGGTCTGCCCGGTTGGCGCCATCGAACCCGACTATCGTCTGGCGGCCGACAAGAAGTTCTGGATCGACGTCAACCGCAAGCGCGCGGCCGAGACGCCGGTTCTCACCGCGCGCTTGCCGCCGCTGCCGGGCGCAGACGCACGCCGGCAAGAACTTGGACGATGACGGAATCCGCTCTCGACCGGGTCGATGCGGGCGGCTTTCGCATCGCGGTGATCGGCAGCGGCCCGAGCGGCTTCTATGTGACGGAAGCATTGCTTCGCTCTGGCATGCCGCTCGGCGTCGACATGTTCGAGCGGCTTCCGGTGCCGTACGGACTGGTCCGATTCGGTGTCGCCCCCGATCACCCCAAGCTCAAGCTGGTCACGGCAGCCTTCGACAGGATTGCAACAACGCCGGGTTTTCGTTTCATCGGCGGCGTCGGGGTCGGACGCGATGTCACCATCGACGAGTTGCGGGAAAGCTATGACGCGGTGGTGCTTGCGACGGGCGCGGACGTCAGCCGGTCGCTGGATGTCCCGGGCGAAGAGCTGCCGGGGAGCCATCACGCCGGCGACTTCGTCGCCTGGTATAACGGCCATCCCGACTACCGCGACTGCCATTTCGATCTCGGCTGCGACGCCGCGACAGTGATCGGCCATGGCAATGTAGCGCTCGACGTCGCGCGGATTCTTTCCAAGACGGCGGATGAACTTCGCCAGACCGACATCGCCAGGCACGCGCTTGATGTTCTGGCGGAAAGCCGCATTTGCGAAATTCACGTCGTTGGACGTGGCAACCCGTCTCAGGCCAGGTTCACCGCGAAGGAATTGCAGGATTTTCTCGAGCTCGACGAATGCGACGCGTCGGTTCTCGGCCGCGATGTAACGCCGGATGACTTCACGCCGGAAAATCCGCAGGACCCGGAATTGGCCGAGAAGTTGTCGCTGCTTCGCGGATTTTCGCAGCAGGTTTCGACGAAGCGCCGTCGATGCGTTTTCCGGTTTGGCCTTTCGCCTCTAGCGATCAGGGGGCGGGGCAGGGTGGAAACGATCGCCTTCGCGCGACGGGCTTCACCGGCCATTGAAGACATCAGCAGCGGCCTGGTGTTTCGCAGCATCGGCCGTCGCACCACCCCTTTGGCCGGGGTTCCCTACAATGAGCATCGGGGCGTTCACGCCAATATCGAGGGGCGGGTGGTGGATGGCTCATCCGTCATCGCCGGTCTTTACGTCTGCGGCTGGAGCAAGCGCGGTCCGAGCGGCACCATCGGCACCAATCGCGGCTGTGGCATGGCCACGGCCGAGGCCGTGCTTGCGGACCTGCCCGGGCACCGGGGGCAGCGCTCCGGCGATCCCGATGCACTGCTGGCACGGCTGCGCCAGCGCGTCGCGCGTATCGTGAGCTATCGCGATTGGGTTGCGATCGACGTCGCGGAGAAGCGCCGGGGTCAACCGCTTGGCAAGCCGAGGGAAAAATTCGTGTCGATCGCCGACATGCTGGCGGCGACCGATGCGTGATGGTGCTTGGCCGCTTCGCGGCCATGGCCCGGTGGGATGTCCAGAACGCGATCGCGGTCGTGGAGGGGAGGCAAGTGATGTCGGGTCCGTTTGTTGATGCATTTGGCCGGGGCATAAAATACCTGCGGCTGTCGGTGACGGATCGTTGCGATCTCAGATGCCGATACTGCATGTCCGAGACGATGACGTTTCTGCCGAGCAAGCAACTGCTCTCGTTCGACGAACTGGACCGGGTCGCGCGGTGCTTCATCGCCTCCGGGGTCGACAAGATCCGGGTCACCGGCGGCGAGCCTTTGGTGAGGAAGGACATCATGCGGCTTTTCCGCAGCCTGGCTCCGTATTTGGCGGACGGTCAACTGCGGGAACTTACCCTCACGACCAACGCTACCCAGCTATCGCGATATGCGGCGGAACTGCGTGACCTTGGTGTGCGACGGATCAATATTTCGCTGGATACGCTCGACCCCGACAAATTCGCAATGATCACGCGCGGAGGGTCGCTCGCACGTGTGCTGGAGGGAATCGACGCGGCACGGACGGCTGGCCTTGCCGTCAAACTCAACGCGGTGGCGCTCAAGGACCATACCGAACGGGAGATCGATGACCTCATCGTTTTTGCGCATTCCGGGGCAATGGCGCTGACCTTGATCGAAACCATGCCGCTCGGCGAGATCGGCGCGGATCGTACCGATCAATTTCTCTCGTTAACCGCGTTGCGTCGCCTGATCGAGCAACGCTGGACGCTGGTCGATCTGGCAGAACGGACGGGCGGACCGGCCCGCTATGCGCGTGTGGTCGAGACGGGTGGGAAGATCGGCTTTATCACGCCCTTGACCCACAACTTCTGCGAAGACTGCAACCGCGTTCGTGTGACAGCCTCTGGAGTCCTTCACACCTGCCTCGGGCAGAACAACGCGGTTGATCTCAAGCGCGTCCTGCGTGGTTCGGGCGGAGACGCCGCCCTGACGCAGGCGATCGGACTGGCGGTCAGAGCCAAGCCGCGAGGCCATGATTTTGAAATCGGACGCGGCGGACGACCATCGATCGCTCGGCACATGTCGGCTACCGGTGGCTAGCGCGCGCGTTCTCATTTCCAAAGGTGGAATTCATTCCAGCCCATAGTGGTGGTGGCAGGCGGCGCAAATGCCGTCGAGGTGGTCGCTGACTTCCGAGAGGGATTTCAGGTCATGCGCCTCGGCGGCGCGATAGGCCTTGTCGGCCGCGTCGGCCAGTTTTTTGACATAGCCGTTCCATTCCGGATCGAGCGCCCGTTGCGGAATCATCAGCGCGTTGGTGGCTTCTGCCAGCGTGGCGGCGCCGCTCACGATCTGTTCCCAGTCGTCGTCCGATTTGGGCGAGAGGTCATGCTCGCCTTTGGCATCGATCACCATCCCATTAGACTTCCAGATCACCGCCGCGGCGGGACCAAGGACATGTTCCATGAAGGTCTTCATGTCGACATGGGGCACGAAGGGCGGTTGTTCCGCATCATGTGACAGCGATGGCGAGGCGGCCGCGCATCCGATGAGGGTTGCGGCAATCAGACGGCGAAGGCGGCGGATGTCGATCATGTCAGCCAATCCGCATCGTAAAGCCGATCCAGCGCCCGCAAGCGACCACCGAGATCCACAGCAGAATGGACAATCCCCCGGCCAGCCGCGCCGGCAGCGGCAGCCGGGCCTTGTTGTCCCATTGCGGCTGGTTCCTGGCGCTGATGGCATGAAAGATCACCATGTTCAGGCCGGCCACGCCAATCAGCAGCAGCTTGGCGATGAAATAGCCGTTCTCCAGATATTTGGTGGCGTTGGAAATAAACATCAGGCTGCCCGAGGCGACGGCGACGGCGAACGCGCACCAGGTGAGCGGCAAAATTCCGCTGGTGACGCGGCTCACGGACCGGTCAAGCGAGGCGAGCCCCAGCAATCTCAGATCGACCACCAGAATGGAACCGACCACCAGGCAGATCGAGACCACATGCACCGATTCGATCAGCGGAAACAGCAGATCGTTCTCGCGAATGTTGTCCGCCAGTGCGCTGTTCTCGAAGTACGAAATCAGTTCCTGAAGCTGCAGCATCATCCCGCCTGCGTATAAGCAATCCAGCGTCCGGCGAACAGGATGCCGCACCAGACCAGAATCGAGACGGTCGCCGCGAGCTGTCCGGCCATCCGCCGGACTTGATTCTTGTCCCAGAAATTCGGCGACGACGACAACGACCATTGCAGCCAGGCCGTGAGCACGATGGCGACCACGAGCAGCGCCATCTTCAGATAAAAGGCCGAATTGAGCAGCGAACGTTTCGGCTCGCCGATGATCAGCAGGCTTCCCGTGATCAACAGCACCGCCAGCACCGGCCAGATCATGGGAAGGAAACGCCGTGCCACGTCAGGCAGCGGCACATCGCGATTGAGCAGCCGCCACAGCCGGAGATCGACCAGCACCGCGGAAGAAAACACCACGGCAACGCTCAGGATATGGATGGTCTGAAGCGCCGGGATAACCCATTTGGTGGTCTGGATGATGTGGCTGAGCGATGTCGCCGCCAGCCATCTGGAAAACTCGCTCAATACAGTCTCGATCATCGCGTTATTGATCGGCAGGCGGCGTCAGGCTGTAGCTCAGTTCCTGACCGCTTGGCAGCGTGACTTTCATCAGGAACCCGCCGGGAGTGCCGTCGCGAAGCGGCGCATAATAAAAGACGGCGTGATCTCCGGGCTGCAGCGAGCGCTTGGTCCAGCCTGAGCGCGTCAACACCCCGGGGCTCGAGACTTCGAACACCCACGAAGCGGCGGTCTCGCCATTCTTGGCGTCCGCATCGATCACGAAGGTGATGTGAGGGTTGGTCCAGTTGACGGTTTTGACGGTGCCTTCCATGGTTTTGGGATGATCGAGATCGTAGGCTGCATTCGAATGGTGCGCAGCCGCCATGCCGGTGAAACCCAGCATCAGGCTTGCAGCAAGGAAAGCTATTCTGGGCGACATCCTGATCATCCTCATTTCACCGCGCGCACCGAGCCGTCCGGGTTTTGCTTGTTGGGAACGAATATATCGTTGCCGAACTGGTCCTTCCCGGCGGTGAGGTCTTCCTGGGCACATTCGCCCTCGGTGATCTCATAATGGCGATCGGGATAGCGGCGGAAGATTCGCGTCGTCTTCCAGGTTGCGGTCAGAACCTTCGGGGCGGTTATTTCCATGTCGTCGTAAAGAACGTTGGGCTTCACCAGATGCACCCGTTCGACAATGTGCATGTCGCCATTGTTGGGGATGCCGACCGCCTCGCTGGTGGCGATATAGGCCTGCGGCGCGATGGCGGTGGTATCGATCACCAGCGTTTCGCCGTCCCAATGCCCGATCGAATGGCCGTGCAGCGTCAGGTCCGGATCGTCGGGATGCGAACGGCCATCCGTGTAGATCCGCCGCATCCGGTTGCCGTCGACTTCGCCCAGCATGGTGATGCGGCCGGGAGTTGTCAGGAGCTCAAACGCATTATGCGTGATCAGCATCCAGGTCGGCATGCCGTGCGGCAGGCAGTGGCTGAGGACGAGAAAAGGCCGGCCCGCCTTTTCCTCGGCCGCCATATGCTGGACCTGGGGCAGAATGTCTGGCTTCCAGGGCGGGGCATTGCCTTGTTCCTGGCGCTTCTGGTCGCCAACGTCCGGAAGCCACACGCCATCGAGATCAGGCAGCGCGGCGGCGCGGGAGACCGTGGACATCGAAACCAGCGATATCCCGACCAGTGACATCCCGACCAGCGCCGCGACCCGGCAAGCGATCGCAAAGCTTCTCGCAACCGGCTTCACACTGACCAAACCGTTGTTATCAGACATGGGATGCTGTCAGAGGCCATTTGAGAAGCTGCCATCGGATCGTTCACCGAACCGTTCAGCGCGCGGCCGGATAGTAGTGGCCGGGACCGCAAATGAAAAGCCGCGCCGCGGTGCTCGGCCTCGGCATTCCAACATGGGTGGTCTCTAACTTCGAATAGATGATCGCGAAGGCTGCGTGTCGCCCGGCTGGCCGAGGCTTGGCTACACGCTTTGGTGATTTGGTCGCACAGCCATGTTCTGACGCAGGCGTCTCGCGAAGAGGACGGGCGCGGGGGAATCCTGCCGTCTATTGGCCGGATGCGCCGCTGAGCAGGCACGCTGTCAGCTCGGTGCGGTTATGGACACCGAAGCGCCGGCACAGATTGGTGACGTGTTCCTTCACGGTCTGGTCCGAAATTCCCATCTCGCGCGCGATCTCCTTGTTGGTCCGGCCACGGCAGACCCGGATCGCGACATCCGCCGAGCGCGGCGGCAATCTCGCCGAAAGCGCCGCCGCCGACACGGTTGCGGGAAGTGTCCGCAGCATGATCGGGGCGCTGGCATCGTCGTCGATCTGTCCCGCATTCATCATGTTGGTGAGCGCCAGCGAGCCGGCGCGGCACAGCATGTCCATGCGTTGCCGCACCAGCGGCGTATAGGGAGCCGCCGCATCACGCGTCGCGGTGAACAGGACACCGACGATCTTGCTTTCGCACCGGAGCGGCCCGCCCATGTTGTAGCTGAAGCCCCATTCGTGCAGCATCTCCCACGACGCACTGCGCGGCCAATGGTGCGGACCGAGCAGCGAGGCGCCGTCGATGGTGCGCCCGGCGGTCAGGATGCAATCCAGCACGGGGTCGCATTTCCAGAAACCGGATTTGTAATTGTCGAGTAACCCCTCCTCGACATGCCGGCTGTAGACGAGCTCGGGCTCGGCGCCCTCCAGCAAATACAGGCCTACCGTCGGCGAACCGGTGAGTTCGCCGATCGCCGAGCAGCAGGCGACGCCGAGCGCGCGGACCGACCGACTTTCGGCAATCGACATCAGCCGATCGGCAAGCTGTCGTTCGGAATATGCGTCAAGCCGTTGTTGCTCAGCGAGCACTATCCCCTCGCGCGTTGAACTTTGCCCAGTCGTGACGGTGCCCGTGGTCCCCGAAGCATCCGCCCCCTCAAGCGTACAAGCTCTCCGGCGCCTGTTCGTTGGTCAAGTGAAAAGAAGCAGCAGATTCAAAAACCTTGAGCCCAACTTTGCGGCACCGCACACGGTTCAGCCGAACTCTCCCCCCCATGGTGGGGGATTGCTGGGTTCCCGGATGCCCGCCTACCTTCGTGATCGAAGCCAAGGGTTGGACGACGTTCAAGCGGCCACGATTGGTCGCTGGAAACGTCCGTGCAGCTCGGACGGGGACGGTCTCGACGCTATCGCAACGCCTTTTCGCCGCGAGCCATGACTTGGCGTGCGAGCGGACGGCTGCGCGCAGCGGATCGTGTGCAATTCCTCGCCAGACAGCAATCCCACGAGGAGATCGATCATGAACGTGTCAGTGCAGCGCGCCGCCAAGCTTCCCGAGGCGGTCCCGGCTTCCGAGTTTCACAAGCGTCTCGACGAGCTGCTTCCAATGATCGAGGCGCAGGCGAACGAGGCCGAAACGCTCGGCTATCTGACCGACGACGTGGTCGCGGCCATGCGCAAGGCCGGCATCTACACCATGCTGTTTCCGCAGGCGGTGGGCGGCGCGGAGCTGTCGCCTTACGACGCCATGACCGTGATCGAACGCCTGTCCTACGCCCATGCGTCGGTCGGCTGGTGCGTCATCGGCAACAACATGGAAGGCACCACCCTGGCCATCTACATCGAGGACGAAGGCATCAAGAAGGTCTTCGCCGCCGGTCCGGACATCACCATCGCCGGCAATGGCGTGCCGCGCGGCTTCGCCCGCCCGGTCGAGGGCGGTTACATGATCCGCGGCAACTGGGCCTATGGCAGCGGCATCCAGCACGCCGAATGGGTGCATTCCGGTTGTTTCCTCACCGACGCCGCAGGCAAGGACGTGATCATGGGGCCCCACGGCCAGCCCAAGGTCATCGTCACTCATCATCCCCGCTCGACCATCAAGCTGATGGGCAACTGGGACGTGCTCGGCCTGCGCGCCACCGGCAGCTTCGACTACACGCTCAGCGAGGGCGACGAACTGTTCGTACCGACGCACATGACCTACGATTTCGACATCGACGCTCCGCGCCGCGGCGGCCCGCAAGGCGCGCTCGGCCTTGCCGGCTACAGCGCCTGGGCCCATTCCGGCTGGGCGGTCGGCGTCGGCCGCCGCATGCTCGACGAACTGGTCAAGGTGATCGTGCAGCGCCGCGATCCGTTCGGCAAATCGAGCGACAGCGCGAGCTTCAAGTTCCAGTTCGCCCAGATGGAGGCGCGCTATCGCGCCGCCCGCGCATTCGTGCATGAAACATGGCGTGACGTATCCGCAACCTGCGATCGCGGCGAGCAGCCGACCCTCGATCAACTGACGATGATCAAGCTGTCGCTGCGTCACATTCACGACGCCGTCTCCGACACCGCCACCTTCGCGCATCGCGCCGCCCGCGGCGCATCGCTGCACAACACGCCGATGCAGCGCTTCTATCGCGACATTCACTCCGGCACCCAGCACATCCTGATGGCGGACCAGATCGTCGAGGAGTGCGGCCGCGCGCTGCTCGGCCTGCCGGGTCCGGACGCGCATTGGACCGTGTTCGGCGTGACCGGCTAGTCCCATCGGCGCGGCAGAGGAAACCGGCGTGTCCAGGCAACGCATCATCGGCTTCTGCGGCTCCAGCTGGCGTCCGGCCAGGTCCCGGGCGCTGGTGGAGGCGGTCGGGGCCGATCTGCGCGAGCGACACGTCATCCCCACCGAGATCCTGGACCTGGTCGATGCCGGGCCCGGTCTCGCAGCCTTCTCGCGCGAGGCCTTGAGCGACAGCGCCCGCGGCGTGATCGAGGCGATCGAAGGCGCCGACGGTCTCGTGATCGGCTGCCCGGTGTTCCAGGGCTCCTATCCCGGATTGTTCAAGCATGTGTTCGACCTGATCGAACCCGGCGCGTTGAAGAACCGCCCGGTGCTGCTGACAGCCCTCGGCGGCGGCCTTCGTCATTCGCTGGTGGTCGAGCATCAGCTCCGGCCGCTGTTTGGTTTTTTCGAGGCCTGCACGGTTTCCACGGCGATCTATGCCAGCGCGACTGAATTCGAGGCGGGCCAGCCGCTGCCGCCGATCATCGCCGCGCGGCTCGCCAACGCCGTCGATCAGTTTGCCGGCCATCTGAAGGCCCGCCGCGCGGATGCGGCATGACGCGCCGACGCAATCAGGGCCTTGCTTTTCGCTCAACTGGAGACTTCGCCCATGCCTGACGTCGTTAAGAAACCCGGCTCCGATCTCACCGGGTTTACCCGCTCCGAATACGACATCAATGGCGTCAAGACGGTTGTCCAATCGATCGGCAGCGGACCCGTGCTGGTCTTTCTGCATGGCACCGGCACGTTCACCGGTTTCGAGGTGGCGCGGGCCTGGGCCGCGCACCACACCGTGCTGATCCCGTTCCATGTTGGCTTCGGCGATTCCGGCGATTCCGACGCGATCGATACCGTCGAGGATCATGTCCTGCATTACATGGACCTGTTCGATCGTCTCGGTCTGAAAGATTTCGATCTTGCCGGCTTCTCGCTGGGCGGATGGCTCGCCGCCGAATTCGCGATCCGCCAGCCGCAGCGGCTGCGCCGGCTGGTGCTGGTCGCGCCCGCCGGCCTCGTGGTCGATGCCGCACCCGCGCCGGGTCTGTTCGATATCGCGCCGCAGGACCTGCCGGCCTATCTCGCCCATGATCCCGTGGCCGCCTTGCGCTACTTTCCGAAAGCGCCGGATCCGTCGTTCGAAGCGCGGCTCGGACGCGAGGTCACGGGCTTTGCCAAACTGATCCGCAACCATCCGCAAGGCAATCCCAAGCTTTCGCACTGGCTGCATCGCATCACCGTTCCGACCCTTGTGCTGTGGGGCGCGAACGATCGTTTGCGCCCGACGGCGCAGGCGCAGGCCTGGATGGCGGGTCTGCCCGACGGCCATCTCCAACTCGTGCCGGCAACCGGACACCTCGTATTCGAGGAAACGCCCGACGCCGGCCGCCACGTCACCGATTTCCTCGCCGGCTGAACCGGTGGGGCGCGATTTTCATCGAGAGC
Source organism: uncultured Pseudomonadota bacterium (assembly GCA_963819325.1). GTDB lineage: Bacteria > Pseudomonadota > Alphaproteobacteria > Rhizobiales > Xanthobacteraceae > Bradyrhizobium. The sequence continues at coordinate 84,616 of CAWFVT010000022.1, read as the reverse complement.
AGAGGACAGGACCATGATCGACATGCCGCCGGGCATCACCACCGCCAACGAAGGCTTTGGCAATATCGTCTGGAACATTCTGGGCCAGACCTACACGCTGAAGCAGCAGTCGGAGGCTTCGATGGCGTGGCACGCAATATTCCCGAGCGGCACCTTCGTGCCGCCGCACATTCATCCTCACCAGGACGAGTTCGTCTATGTGCTGAGCGGGCGCTACGATTTGTGGCTCGACGGCAAGGACTTCACGGCGAAGGCCGGCGATCTTGTCCGCATGCCCAGGGGGCTGCCGCACGGCATCTTCAACAAGTCCGGCGAGACCGCCACCAGCCTGTTCTGGGTGGCGCCGACGCGGTCGCTGAAGGAATTGTTCGAACGCATCCACAACCTTCCCGATCCGGCAGAGGTGGTTCGCATTGCCGCCGAACACGAGGTCAATTTCCTGCCGCCGCCAGCCTGAACGTTCTCGTCTTGTCGAATTTCAACCGATGGACAAAAAGGGGCCGAACATGAACTTGAGCACTCTCTCTGAAGCCGACCAGGCTCGTATCAGGACCTGGCAGAAATGGATGCTGACGCTCGCCTTCATCTGCGAGATGTTTCTCGCTGCCGACTGGTACGCGTTCGCCGCCGTGATTCCCTTCATCTCGCAAACCCTGAACCTGAACCCGGCGGAGGCCGGTCTCGCCCAGGGCATCTTCGCAGTCACGGTCGGCATCGGCATGGTGGCCTGGTCGCCGCTCAGTCGCAACATGTCGGCGCGCAACATGCTTCTGATCGGTCTTGTCGGCACAGGCATCGGCATGGTTCTGCAGGTCTTCGTGCAGAGCTACATGCAACTGCTGATCCTTCGCCTCATCATCGGCTTCTTCGACGCCGCCATCTTCATCGGCAACATGAAGCTGATCTTCGGCTGGTTCCCGCAATCGCGCCGCGGTGCCGTGGTTGGCATGATCCTCGCCGCCTACAGCCTTGCGATCACCATGGACTTCGCGCTTGGCATTCCGCTGACGCTCGCCACCAACTGGCGCGTGTTCTTCGCGGTGCTGGCGGCCGGTACCCTGATCGTCGCCCTGCTCGATGCCATCTTTGTCAAGGCGGGCCCCGCCGCGATCGGCTATGCCGGCTTCGCCTGGGAGAACGAACCGGTGCGCGCGCATATGCCCGTCACCGAAATCTTCAAGTCGAAGTGGATAGCGGTCGGCGGGCTCGGCATTGCCGCCTGTACCTTCGCACTCTCCGGCACAGCCACGTGGGTGGTTCCGGCGTTCATCACGGTGCAGCACATGCCGCCGGCGGCCGGCGCCATCATCGGCACGGTGATGGGATTGTCCCAGGTGCTCTGGCTCATCATCGGCGGCTACATGGCCGACAATTTGGGCAAGAACTTCATGATCAAGCTCAGTGCGCTGCTGGCGGTGCTGACGGCGATCATGTTCCTGACCAGCACGATCTACGAACTGAACTTCGGCGTGCTGGTGCTGTACTCGGCCCTGAGCGGACTTGCCGTGCTCGGCGGCGGCGCGATCTTCTCGCTGATGAGCGAAAAATATCCCGACAGCCTGGCGCCGGCCGCGATCGGCTACTCAGAGGTGTTCGGCATCATGGCGAGCTTCGCCGCGCCCTGGTCGATGGGCGCGGTCATTCAGGCGTCCGGCGGCTCGTTCGCAGCAGCCTTCGTGTTGTTCGCACTCGTCGAGGCCGTGTTCCTGGTGCTCCTGATGGTGCTGGCGCGCGACACCGTCAGCCGGCCGACGGTCATCGCCACGCCTGCCGAATAGGGCGGACTCGCGGTCGGTTCGCGTGAAGAAAACGCGTGAAAACAAAAAGCCGGAGTTTCGGTTCTGATTCAATCAGGACCGAAACTCCAGTGTTGCGACCGCGCTTCGGTCAGAGACTGGATTGCTCCCTGCGGACGATCGCGGCGCCGTCGCACAGCGCCTTCAATTTCCCGAAGGCGACATCACGCGGCATATACTTCATTCCGCAATCCGGAGCCGGGATCAGGCGGTCCGTTGAGACGTATTTCAGGCCATGCCTGATGCGATCGGCAACAATCGCCGCCGTCTCGATCTCGGGATTCCCAAGATCGAGAACGCCCAGCAGGATTTTCTTCTGCGACAAATCCTTGAGCACGCCCAGATCGAGCTTCGGCTGCGCGGCCTCGATCGAAATTTGATCGGCCGTGGTATCGGCGAGTTCCGCCAGGAACGAATAGCCGGCTGGCTTGGTCGAGCCGGGAACGACGGCCGCATAACCGAAGCAGAGATGCACGATGGTCGGCACATTAAGGCCGGAAAGTGCGCGGTTGATGGCCTTGACGGCGTAACGCTTCGCCAGTTCGGGATTGTTGCGAACCCACGGCTCATCGAGCTGGATGATGTCGGCGCCGGCCCTTTGCAGATCCAGCGCTTCGGCGTTGACCGCATCAGCAAACGCCATCGCGAGCTCTTCTTCGTCAGAATAGAATTCGTTTTTGGCCTGTTGGCTCATCGTAAACGGTCCCGGCAGCGTGATCTTGGCGACCCGATCGGTATTGCCGCGTAGAAATTCCATGTCTCGCAATTCAACCGGGCGTGTTCGGCGGATTTTATCCACCACGCGAGGCACCGGCGTGGCCTGGCCCGAACGCGACATGATGGTGGCATGGTTGTCGGCGTCGATGCCCTCAAGCGCGGTTGCGAACCGGTTCGAGTAGCTCTCGCGGCGAATTTCGCCATCGGTGACGATATCGATTCCCGCGCGCTCCATGTCGCGAATGGCGACAATGGTCGCATCGTCCTGCGCCCGTTCGAGGTACGGCTCGGGCACGCGCCAGATGTCTTGCATGCGCGTTCGCGGCACGGACTTTGACAACATGGCGCGATCCACCAGCCATTCGGGCTGCGGATAGCTGCCGACCACCGTTGTCGGCAGGACGTGTTTCGGCGCCTTCATGAAGCCTCCTGATTCAATCGGCAGTGGAGGCGGCGTTCGGCCGCTCAACGGGTCGGATTGCCGTGGACGGAAAGTGCCGGAAACTCTACCGCCCGAACAACCGTTCCATCAGCCAGCCATCAAGTCCAGCGGCGGCTTCCGGCCGGACCGATGTGCGCGTCGGCGCCGGCCGGCCGACGGTGCCGCTGGCAGACATCGGCATCGCCATCGGCGCCGGTGCCGAGGGCGGACTGACCTGCGAGGAAGCTTGCACCATGTTCGGGAACAAGCCGGCCGGCTGCGAATTCGGCAGCGGCACGGGCGTCGACGCCCTGATGCGCCGCTTTCATGAAATGGGTCCAGACTTCCACCGGCAAGCCGCCGCCGGTCGCCTTCTTGGTCGGCGAGTTGTCGTCGTTGCCGAGCCAGATGCCGGTCACAAGATTGGCGGTATAGCCGATGAACCAGGCGTCGCGGAAATCCTGGCTGGTGCCGGTCTTGCCGGCGGCCATCCATCCCGGAAGCTCCGCCTTGTGCGCGGTGCCGCTGAGCAGGGTTTCCTGCATCATGGTGTTCATGGCCGCGACATGGCGCGGCTCGACCACCTGGCCGAGCTGGTCGGCGGGACGGATGTACAGCACCTTGCCCTCGCTGGTGCGGATCCGGTTCACGACATGCGGCGAGATACCGAGGCCGCCATTGGCGAACGGCACATAGGCCCCGACCAGTTCGAGCAGCGAGACCTCCGAGGTGCCGAGCGCGATCGAGGCGTTGGCGTCGAGCTTCGATGAAATGCCGAGCCGGTGCGCGGTGCGGATGACGTTTTTAGCGCCGACTTCCAGCCCGAGCCGCACCGCGACGGTATTGAGCGACATCGCGAGCGCCTGCGTCAATGTCACGGCGCCGAAATATTCGCGGCTGTAGTTCTCGGGCTTCCAGCCCTTGACGTCGAGCGGCGCGTCCTGCCGGATCGTATCCGGCGTCAGCCCGGCCTCGACCGCCGTCAGATAGACAAAGGGCTTGAATGCCGAGCCCGGCTGGCGCTTGGCGGTCACCGCGCGATTGTACTGGCTCTCGGCATAATTGCGGCCGCCGACCATGGCGCGCACCGCGCCGTCCGGCGTCATCGCCACCAGCGCGCCCTGGCTGACATTGAACTTGACGCTCTTGGCGGCGAGTTCGTCGATCACGGCGGCTTCGGCGATGTTCTGCAGTTTCGGATCGATCGAGGTTTCGACCACGATGTTCTGATCGATCTGGCCGATCAGGTCGTCGAGCACTTCGCCGATCCAGTCCGCGACATAATTGACGGTGCCGGCGCCCGCCGGTTTCACATTGTAGGAGGGATGTCCGATCGAGGCCTGCGCCTGCGCTTCGGTGATGAATTTGGCATCCGCCATCGCGGTCAGCACGATCCTGGCGCGCTGCTCGGCACCCTCCGGATTGCGGTTCGGCGCCAGCCGCGACGGCGATTTGACGAGGCCCGCCAGCATCGCGGCCTCGGCCACCGTGACGTTCTTGGCGGATTTGCCGAAATAGCGTTGCGCGGCCGCCTCGACGCCATAGGCGCCGGAGCCGAAATAAACCCGGTTCAGATAAAGTTCGAGAATCTCGGATTTGGAGTGCTTGCGTTCCAGCCAGAGCGCGAGTTCGACTTCCTGCAATTTGCGTTGCAGCGTGCGCTCCTGGGTCAGGAACAGGTTCTTGGCGAGCTGCTGGGTCAGCGTCGAGCCGCCCTGCGAAACGCCGTGATGCAGAATGTTGGTGACGGCCGCGCGCGCGATACCGAGCGGATCAACCCCGTAATGCGAATAGAACCGGCGGTCTTCAATGGCGATGAAAGCCTTCGGCAGATAGGGCGGCAAATCCTTCAGCGAAACATTGGCGCCGGCCATTTCGCCGCGCGTCGCCAGCACGCTGCCGTCGAGGCCGACAATCTGGATGGTCGGCGGCCGTTTCGGAATCTCGAGCGACTGGATCGCCGGCAGATGCGCGCCGACCCAGACCACGACGCCGATCACGGCGATCGCGCCCCACAGGCCAAGCACCGCGCCCCAATAGACCAGCCGTCCGATGCCGAATTTACCGCGCGATTTCGCGCGGCGTTTGGAGCCGCTGCGCGAAGCGGCCGGCTTGCGCTCGCGCGGCGTGTCGCCATCGTCGGATGGGCGCTTGGGCGATTTTTTCGGTTTGTCTTCGGCGGCGGCAATGCGGTCCGCCGCCGACAGGCGCAAATCCGCAAGTGCTGCGGGAAGCCCGAATAGCGGCTCCTTGCGTCCGCCGCCTTTTTTCCGTCCCAACGCCATACGCGATACGCCGCCCACACCGGTCCCGCCGCACGCTAGCCCGCGCTGTTTAAGGGCCGGTTACTCAGAAGTTAACGCGGGATTAGCAGGTGGGGCGGCGCGTGGTAATAATGGGTGGAACTTGAAGGAAATGAGCCAGGGAAAACCGGATGGACATGGGCCATATCGATCCAACCAAAGAAGTCTTCGCGCAATTTCGGGCCAATGACCGGCCGGGCCCGATTCACATGCTCAATCTGGTGCGCCTGCGGGCGATGGCCGCCTATCCGGATGGCCGCAAGGCAACGGGCGCCGAGGCCTATGCGGCTTACGGTCGCGAGAGCGGGCCGGTGTTCGAACGGCTCGGCGGCAAGATCGTGTGGCAGGGGCGCTTCGAACTGATGCTGATCGGGCCCGAGGCGGAGCGCTGGGACCACTGCTTCATCGCCGAATATCCGAGCGTGGCAGCTTTCGCGGCAATGATCCGCGATCCCGTCTATCGGGAAGCGGTGAAACACCGCCAGGCGGCGGTCGAGGATTCGCGCCTGATCCGGCACGCGGTGTTGCCGGTCGGAAAGACGTTCGGCGAGGTTCCGCAGTAAAACAAATCGGCGGCCAGGAGGGGCCGCCGATCGTTCGTCTTGGGGAGTATTGGCCTAGCCCGCCGGACCGGCGTCCTCGAGGATCGGGCCGAACAATTCCCAGCGCTCGCCGTTGAACTTCATCATCTGCATCTGCTTGTTGACGCGATAGTCGTTCTCGGTGGTGTTGGCCTTCATGCCGGGCAGCGCCAGATCGAATTCGACGTTCTTCAGATTGGTGGCCTGCTTCATCACGTTCTCGCGCGTGAGGTCGTCGCCGCACTGCTTGAGCACATGCGCCATCAATTGGGCGGTCGAATAGCCATAGGTGTTGAAGTTCGAGTTTTTGTCGCCATCGGGGTAATACTTCGCCATGAAGTCGAAGTAATGCTTCATGCCGGGGTCGTCCTTCCACTGCGGGTCACTCGGATCCTTGCCGTAATTGGTGCTGATCAGGCCCTTGGATGCTTCCAGGCCCGCCGGCTGCAACACCGCGCCGACCGACGTGGCGTTGATATCGACGATCTGAACCGGATGCCAGCCGAGCTCGCCGATCTTCTTGATCGCCTGCGCCGCCTGTTTCGGCGTCGAGGCGTTGAAGAACAGGTCGGTGCCGGCGTCCTTGATCTTGAGAACCTGCAAATCGATGGTCGGATCGGTGACTTCGTAGGAGGCTTCAGCCACGATCATCTTGGCCGCCTTGTCGCCAAGGGCGGCCTTGAGGCCGGTCAGGTAGTCGCGGCCGAGATCGTCGTTCTGATACAGGATGCCGATCTTGGCGTCCGGATGGTTTTTGAGAATATATTGGCCGTAGATGCGTCCCTCGGTCTGGTAGTTGGGGTTGAAGCCGAGCGTCCACGGAAAATTCTTCGGATCGGTGAACTTCGAAGCGCCGGTGGCGGCGAACAGTTGCGGCACCTTTTTGGCGTTGAGGTATTTCTGGACCGCGGCATTCGATGGCGTGCCGACGATCTGGAAGGTGAGCAATACCTCGTCGCTCTCGACCAGCTTGCGCACCTGCTCGACGGCTTTCGGCGGGCTATAGGCGTCGTCATACTGGATCAAATTGATCTTGCGGCCGTTGATGCCGCCCTGCTCGTTGATCATCTTGAAATATGCCGCCTGCGCCTTGCCGATACTGGAATAGGCGGAGGCCGGTCCGGAGAACGGCACGGTCTGGCCGATCTTGATCTCGGTGTCGGTGGCGCCGGTGTCGTATTTCTTTTGCGCGTAGGCCGATGATGCCGACAGCGCAACGGCAAGCGTTGTCGCGCCGAGCAGATGAAAAATACCGTTCCTCATATTGCTGCTTCCTCTTGAGGTGATTGGCCGATGGTCTGGTCCGGTGCCTTGTTCAGGCTGCGGCGGCCGCCATCGCTCGCGCAGAGTGTGGAGGAACGGATATCGCAATGCAAGGCGATGTCGGCCGGAAAGGTAAACGGCTCTACGCCAGCCAGAGCAGGATCAGCGCGATGGCGGCAGGGGCTGCCTGCACCAGCAGGATCCTGCGGCTGACGGTCACCGCGCCGTAGACGCCGGCCACGATCACGCAGAGCAAAAAGAATACTTTGATTTCGAATGCAAAGGCCGGAATGCTCGCGACCAGTCCCCAGATCAGTCCGGCGGCGAGAAAGCCGTTATACAGCCCCTGATTGGCCGCAAGCACCGCCGAGTCGTTGGCTTTCTCCAGCGAATTGCCGAAGGTCTTCAGGCCGAGCGGCTTGGTCCAGAGAAACATCTCCAGCACCAGAAAATAGATATGCAGCGCGGCTACCAGCGCCACCAATGCGTTTGCGATCAAAATCATGTGCGGTCCCCCAAACCGGTAGCCGGATTTCGGGTGGACGCTAGCACGCCCCATGGGCACCGTGCGACGGCCCATCCGGTATTTCCGAGGAAAATGATGATGGCCGGAAACCGCCAGACAGACGGTCGTCGTTGGGCGATGATTCCAGAATGGAAATGACCTGATATCACGCACCAACGGTTCGAACGGAAAGCGATAGCCGATGCACAGCCCCATCACCAGCAAGACATATGGCACCGTCAGCGCCGACAGGCAGAAGGAGATGAGCGGCCTGGAATTCGTCCAGGGGCTCGTCGACGGCACGCTGCCCCTCAATACGATCGCCGAGACCTTAGGTTACGATGTGACCGAGGCGGCGAGCGGGCGCGTTGTGGTGACGATCGAACCAAGCGGTATCCATCTCAATCCGGCCGGCACCGTGCATGGCGGTCTCGCGGCCACCCTGCTCGATAGCTGCATGGGACTGGCGGTCCAGTCGACCCTCGAGAAGGGCGTCGGTCAGACCACGCTTGAGTTCAAGATTTCACTGCTGCGGCCGATTACGCCCGAGACCGGGTTGATCAAGGCGGAGGGCGTGGTGTTGAGCCGGGGCCGCCGCGTCGGCACCGCCGAGGGTAGGGTGACGGATGGCAACGGGCGGTTGCTCGCCCATGGCACCACGACGTGCCTTATTTTTCAGAATTGATGGCGGCACTTTTGGCCAGAACGGTCAAGAATGGTCGAGAATGGTGATGTCCGAAAACCGCGAGACAAGCCTGCCCGAATGGATCAGGATTGCCTGATGGATATGGACCGCATCGCCTGCTATCGCGCGATTTCGACCCGCGATGCCCGCTTCGATGGGCGGCTGTTCGTGGGCGTAAAAACCACTGGCATCTACTGCCGGCCGATTTGCCCGGCGCGCACCCCGAACTTCGCGAATGTGTCGTTCTACCCCTCCGCGGCCGCGGCCCAGCAGGCCGGGTTTCGCCCATGCCTGCGCTGCCGGCCGGAAACCTCGCCCGATCTTGCGTTCTGGCGCGGCACCACCAACACTGTTTCCCGCGCGCTTGCCCTGATCGAGGCGGGCGGCCTTGATGAGGCGGATGTCGAGGGCCTCGCCAACCGGCTCGGCGTCGGCGCGCGCCAGTTGCGGCGGCTGTTTCGCCAGCACGTCGGCGCCTCGCCGGTCGCGGTGGCGCAGACGCGGCGCGTTTTGCTGGCCAAGCAATTGATCCACGAGACCTCGCTGCCGATGGCCGAAGTGGCGATGGCGTCGGGTTTCAACAGTATCCGCCGCTTCAACGAAACATTTCTGCAGTTGTTCGGCCGTTCGCCGGCGACCCTGCGGCGCATCCGCGACAAAACCAGGCGCGAAGCCGGCGCACTGTCGGTTCGTCTCGCTTATCGGCCGCCCTATGACTGGGATGCGATCGTGTCGTTTCTCGCGGCGCGCGCCATTCCCGGTGTCGAAGTGGTCTCGGACAATATCTACCGGCGCACGATTGCGATCGGCGACGATCACGGCGTGATCAGCGTATCACCCGCGGACCGCAACAGAATCAGCGTCTCGGTGCGATTTCCGGATATGGCGGCGCTGCCACAGGTCATCGCGCGGGTGCGGCGGGTATTCGATCTCGCGGCCGATCCCGATATGATCGGCGCGCATCTTTCGCTCGACCCGGTGCTGGCGCCATTGGTTGCCGCGCGGCCGGGCTTGCGGGTCCCCGGCGCATGGGATGGCTTTGAACTCGCCGTGCGCGCGATCTTCGGCCAGCAGATCACCGTTCCGGCGGCGACCAAATTGCTTGGCAGGCTGGTGCTGGCGCATGGCGCGCCGCTTGCCGCGGCGATGAAGGACGCCGACGGTCTCACTCATCTGTTTCCTTCGGCCTCACGTCTTGCCGGGACCGATCTTGCTGCGCTCGGCATGCCGAATGCGCGGGCCGCGTCCGTGACGTCACTGGCGAGAGCCATTGCCGCTGATCCAGCGATGTTCAGCCGGGGTGCGAGCCTTGAGGAGGCAATCGCGAAACTGCGGTTGCTTCCGGGGATCGGTGAATGGACGGCGCAATACATTGCGATGCGCGAGCTGCGCGAACCCGATGCATTCCCCGCCGCCGACATCGGATTGATGCGCGCGATGGCCTCCGCTGACGGCCGCCGTCCATCACCCCAGGAATTGCTGTTGCGCGCCGAGCGATGGCGGCCCTGGCGCGCCTATGCCGCCTTGCATCTGTGGGCCGCCGTCATTGCGGATTCGGCCTCATCGGCGAAAACGCATGAACGCCAGGCCGCCTGAAACAATGCTGCCTGAAACGTTCAGCCTCGACCGTCTGGAAACACCGATCGGCACAGCGCTGCTGGTGACCGACGGCGACGGCATCCTGCGTGCGCTGGACTGGGAAGATTATGAGCCGCGCATGAGAGAACTGCTGCGGCTGCAATATGGCGATGTGGTTTTGCGGGACGCGCGGTCTCCGCGTGAGATCAGGGCGGCGCTGTCAGGCTATTTCAAGGGCGATCTTGCGTCCCTGAACGCGATCAAGTGGCGCGTCGCCGGCACGCTGTTCCAGCGCAAGGTCTGGAATGCGTTGCCGACAATTCCGCCCGGCACGACCATGAGCTATGGCGCGCTGGCGGCAAAACTGGGCATGCCCAGGGCGGTGCGCGCGGTCGGACATGCCAATGGCTCCAACCCAATCAGCGTGGTCGTGCCCTGCCATCGCCTGATCGGCGCCAATGGATCGCTGGTCAAATATGGCGGTGGGCTGGAGCGAAAGCGATGGCTGCTCGAGCACGAGGGCGTGGCGCTGAAGGCAGGCGTTTAAACGCCGTTCTCGAATGACATGCTTTGCCCACCATAGCGCTCACGTCATTGCGACGAGACCTTGCGACGAAGCAATCCATTCTTGTTACCATCAGGATGGATTGCTTCGCTTCGCTCGCACTGACGGCAGGCAAAAACGTCAGGTCCGTAAATCGCCAGACCGGCGCCGGCGATGCTCCTATCGTCTCCATCACATTCAACACGGAGACGATCAATGACGGACGCAGAGCTTCAGGATTTTGTCACGCGGTTTGCGGCGGCGTGGGCGGCGCGCGACGGCAATGCCTTTCTCGATTTATGGCACCCGGAAGGAACGCTGAACACGCCGATGGTCGGCCGCACCGTCAAGGGGAGTGAACTCAATCGCCTGATGGAAGTGCAGAAGGCGGCGGCGCCGGATTTCGTCTGGCAATTGCTGGACTGGACCTCGCGCGGCGACGTCGTGATCATCGAGTGGCAGACCACGCGCAACGTCAACGGCGCGCGGTTCGAATGGCGCGGCGTGGACAAGTTCCGCATCAGGGACGGCAAAATCGCGGAGGAGGTGGTCTACAGCGACACCGCGCCGCTCCGGGCCTTCCGTTCCGGCGAAAAACTGGAGCCGGTTACCAAATTCTGAAAGCGCCGATCACGCCGCGGGCTGCGCTGCGTGCTCGTCATTGGCGAGCAGGTGGACCAGCGCGCTCTTGATCGCGGCCTGTCGCGTCGGCGCGGTGATCTGGGCGCCGAGCAGGTCGGTGACGTAGAACACGTCGCGGGCGCGCTCGCCGAAGGTCGCGACATGGGCCGAGGCGATGTTGAGGTTGAGTTTCGAGATCGCGGTGGTCAGTTGATACAATAGGCCGGGCCGGTCGAGGCCGGATACCTCGATCACGGTGTAGCGGTCCGACCACTGGTTGTTGATGATGACTTCGGGCTCGACCACGAACGGCCGGGTCCTGCCGCGTCCCGCGGCACGCCGCGCCACCGCTTCGGGCAGCCGTAATTTGCCTTCGAGCACGTCCTCGATCATGTCGCCGATCCGGGTCGCACGGCGTCCCTCGTCCTCGTCGCGGTCGTATTCCCGCGTGATCGCGATGGTGTCGAGCGCGCGCCCGTCGGTAGTGGTGTAGATCTGCGCGTCGACGATATTGGCGCCTGCCGAGGCGCAGGCGCCGGCGATGATCGACAGCAGCCAGGGATGATCGACCGCCAGAATGGTCAGTTCCGTGACGCCGCGCGCCTCGTCGAAGCCGACATTGATCGCGAGCTTGTGGCCGGCCTGTTCGCTGGCCCGCACGAAGCGGGCGTGGCGAATCTTGCGCGGCAGTTCGACCTTGAGCCAGTAGGCCGGATAGTGCCGCCCGATATAGGCGTTGAGTTCCTGCTCCGGCCATTCGGTGAAGGCGGCGCGAAATTCCGATTGCGCCACCGCGATGCGCTGGGCGCGGTTGACTTCCGAGAAGCCGCCGGTCAGCACCGGTTCGGTTTCGTAATACAGCGTGCGCAGCAATTGCGCCTTCCAGCCGTTCCAGACGCCGGGACCGACGCCCCTGATATCCGCGGTGGTCAGGATGGTCAGCAGCTTCATCTGTTCGACCGATTGCACCACCGCTGCGAAATTCTCGATGGTCTTGCGGTCCGAGAGATCGCGCGATTGAGCGACCATGGACATTGTCAGGTGTTGTTCGATCAGCCAGGCCACCAGTTCGGTATCGGCGGCGTTGAAACCGAGCCGAGGACACAGCCGCCGCGCCACCTTGGCGCCGGCGATCGAGTGGTCCTCGGGGCGGCCCTTGGCGATGTCGTGCAGCAGCGTGGTGATGTAGATCACCGGGCGGTGCTCTGGGCGGATCTTGCGCATCAGGTCGCTGGCGACGATGAATTCATCGTTGCCGCCGCGCTCGATGTCCTGAAGATAGCCGACGCAGCGCAACAGATGCTCGTCCACCGTGTAGTGGTGGTACATGTTGAACTGCATCATCGAAACGATCTTGCCGAAGGCGCGGATGAAATGGCCGAGCACGCCGGTCTCGTTCATCCGCCGCAGCACGATCTCGGCGTCGTTCGAGGTCAGGATCTCCATGAACAGCCGGTTGGCTTCCGGATTCTCGCGCAGGTGCACATTGATCAGCTTCAGCGAGCGCGTCACGGTGCGCATCGCGTCGGGATGAAAGGCGAGATTGTTCTTCTGGGCCAGCCGGAAAATCCGGATCAGGTTGACGGGATCGTGCTTGAAGACGTCGGGTGCGGCCAGGTTGATGCGGTTGTTGTCGATGATGAAATCGTCGCTGTCCGGCACCCGACGCCGCTTGGTGTTGGGGCGGAAGCGCGCCATCATGCGGCTGAGCACCGGCGCCGGCTTGGCCTGCTGGTCTTCCAGCTTGGCGCACAGGATCGCGGTGAGATCGCCGACGTCCTTGGCGACCAGGAAATAGTGCTTCATGAAGCGTTCGACATCCTGCATGCCGGGATGCGAGGTATATCCGAGCCGGATCGCGATCTCGCGCTGCATGTCGAACGACAGCCGCTCTTCCGGCCGGCCCGAGATGAAATGGATGTTGCAGCGGACCGACCACAGGAAATCGGCGCAGCGGCGGAAGGTGCGGTATTCCTGCGCGTCGAATACGCCGCGCTCCAACAGTTCATCGGTCTCGCGCACGCGATAAACATATTTCGCGATCCAGTACAGCGTATGCAGGTCGCGCAGGCCGCCCTTGCCGTCCTTGACGTTGGGTTCGACCAGATAGCGTGACTGCCCGGCACGCCGGTGCCGCTCCTCGCGTTCGGCGAGCTTGGCGGTGACGAATTCGGCAGCGGTGCCCTGAACCACTTCGCGGTCGAACCGTGCCACCAGCTCATTGTAGAGCGGTTGGTCCCCGGTCAGGAATCGTGTCTCGAGAATGGCGGTGCGAATCGTCATGTCGCCGCGCGCCTGCCGGATCGATTCATCGACCGAACGCGTCGCGTGGCCGACCTTCAATCCCATGTCCCACAGGCAATACAGGATCGCCTCGGCGACCTGTTCGCCCCAGGCGGTCTGCTTGTAGGGCAGGATGAACAACAGATCGATATCGGATTCCGGCGCCATCAGCCCACGGCCATAACCACCGGTGGCGACCACCGCCATGCGCTCGGCGCCGGAGGGTATCGGCGAGTGATAGAGATGACGCGTGGCTGCGGAAAACAGGATGCGGATGATCTCGTCCTGGACGAAAGACAGCCGCTCGGCGCAGCGCCGGCCGTGGCGGTCTTTGAGCAGCAGCGCCTGCGCCTCCGCGCGGGCTTCGATGATTTCAGCCTTCAGGAGCTGCGCCAGCGCGGAACGAAAGACATCCTCGCGCCCCTGATGCTTGGCGGCGAGTTCGTCGACCGCCGCGGTGATCCGCACGGTATCGAAACGTTCGTCGACTTGAGGCCTGGCCGGTGTCACAACGATGTCCATGACCTAACCGGATATCGGACGGCGCGGATGCTGTCACTGATCATTCTGGGATAGCAGCAGGTCCATGCTGGATTCGGCCGCCTTTGAGTAAGGTTGTTCCCATCGCGGTCGGCTGGGCGGAGATATTTTCCCATTGACGTCTTGCCTTAACTCATTGAAATAAAATGGTGTTTTGCAACCTGTTCCGACCGTTACGCCCTGCTGGAGACCCGACGATGTCCAAACTGTCACGGCGCGCCCTGGTTGCGTTCGTTGCCGTCGCGGCGCTGATGCCCGACATCGCGCGCGCGGCCGATGCGCTGAAGGAAATTCATATCGACTGGGCGACCTACAACCCGGTGTCGATGATCCTCAAGCAAAAGGGGTTGCTGGAAAAGGAATTCGCCAAGGACGGCATCAGCATCGTCTGGGTGCAGTCAGCCGGTTCCAACAAGGCGCTTGAATTCCTCAACGCCGGATCGATCGATTTCGGTTCGACCGCGGGTTCCGCCGCATTGGTGGCCCGGATCAACGGCAATCCGATCAAGTCGATCTACGTCTATTCGCGCCCCGAATGGACCGCCTTGGTGACGGGCAAGGATTCTGGGATATCAGAGGTAGCCGACCTCAAGGGCAAGCGCGTCGCGGTGACCCGCGGCACCGATCCGCACATCTTCCTGGTACGCGCGCTGCTCAGTGCCGGCTTGAGCGAAAAGGACATCACGCCGGTGCTGCTGCAGCACGCCGACGGCAAGACCGCGCTGATCCGTGGCGATGTCGATGCCTGGGCGGGGCTCGACCCGATGATGGCGCAGGCGGAAATCGAGGACGGCGCCAGGCTGTTTTTCAGAAATCCCGCCGCCAATACCTGGGGCATTCTCAATGTGCGCGAGCCGTTTCTCAGAGATCATCCGGATGTGGTTCGCCGCGTGCTCGCGACTTATGAGGAGGCGCGCAAATACGCGTTGGCAAATTACGACGACCTGAAGAAGACCTTCATCGCCGTCACCAAATTGCCGGAGACGGTGGCCGACAAGCAGCTCAAGGAGCGCACTGATTTGAGTTTCAGCCGGATCGGCGCGCCGCAACGCGAGTCCATTCTCGCCGCGGGGCTGGCATTGCAGCAGGCCAGTGTGATCGACGCCAAGGTTGACGTCAAGGCCGCCCTCGACGCGCTGATCGACGATCAGGTTCCGCTGCCGACGAATTGAGGGCTTAAGGCGTCATCCCGTACCGCCTCCGGTGATGACGGCTGCTGTTCATTTCATTGTCTGCGGCAGATCGGTGCGGCGCAAGCCTCCATCAGACCCAGGAGACTGGGCTGCGCTGTTCAGGGCTTGAGCATCACGAAGGGCTGCCACCTCGCTTGCTGCAGCAGGCTGCTCAAGCCAAACGGCGGCGTGTGATAAGGCCATATATGGCCAGAACAATGATCGCCCCAACGACCGCACCAACCAACCCCGCGCCTTCGCCCGGGCTGTACCAGCCGAGGGCTTGTCCCAGGTATGATGCGACGAAAGCGCCCACAATCCCGAGGATCGTCGTCATGATGAACCCGGATGGCTCGTTGTCTCCGGGCATCAGGAACTTGGCGATAACCCCGGCGAGAAAGCCGATCAGGATGGTCCAGAGAATGCCCATCGACGAAACTCCTCGCGTCGGATGATGCTCAAATCTCAAGTGCAGTAGAAATCTCACCGAGCGTAGCCTTTTCGGCGTTGCTCACCTGGACACCACCGCCGAATAAACTGCCTCCCTCAGAAGCTGCTTCAGCGGTGCTTTGACTGATCTGGCGCAGCCAATCCTTGAACGCGGCTGCGTCACCAAGTGCCTTCGCGCCCAGCAAGGCTGAAACCTGGCGCAATGAATTGATGGATTTGGTCTTGATCTCCGGAGCCGTGGCACCGGAGAATTCCGCCTTGAGGCCATCGCGCGCGGTGCTCCGCCCCTCGCTGGTCGAGAAATCGGCAACGACAGCCTTGATAAGCGCATTGGCGTTTGCATCGGTCGCCACTTTGCTCAGCGCGGCGCCGCCGGCGAACGATTCCTTCAAAAGACCCCACAGCCCGCTTGGATCGGCCGCGGTAACAACCATTCCCGCTATCATTGGGCTTTTTAGAAGCAGCGCCCATTCATCCTTTGTGAAGCTGGTCTTGTCTGCCATTGATTTCCTCCCGATGTGATCTGAATTGCCACAAATCAAAGCGGCCGGGCGCGCCTGCCTTCGGCCTGTGCGAATATCGCCGCTGCGCGGTGTGCCTCGCGCAGATCGCGCAAAACGGCATTCAGAAATCAAGCGCGTGAGAGCGTATCGAGTTTTGCGCGAAGCTCATCGAGCGTTGGTTTGGCGATATCTCCAACTCCGGGGGTCGCCAGCACCTTGTCACACATCTGGTTGATGGTCGGCGTTGCGGCCGCGATCAACTTGGCAAGAGTGCTCTTTCCTTCCGGGGTGAGCTTCGCCGCGAGGTTGCCGACCTCGTTCAACTGCGTTGTCGCTTCCCGGAGCCTGGGGATGGCGGCCTCGGCGGAAACGGCGTCCGTGATCGTTGGCAGCACGGATCTCAAGGTGCCGACGGACGAGTTAACCTGGTTCGCCAGATTCACTCCTCCAATCGTCAGGTCCGGCGCGGCCAAACCCACGGTTCCGGTCGCAGGCTGCGTTGCGGCGGGACGCTGCAACTCGGCAACCGTTTCGGGGGACGGGCGGCCAAGGGTGTACCAAGCGAGACCACCCAATACGGCCAGGGCGGCTAACCAATAGGGCCACTGCGACGATGCTGCACTTGTTGTGGCGTAAGCTGCCCGGCTCGTCCCGGCAACTGTCCGCTCCGAGGCGCCGGCAATTCGGCTCCCGGCGGCAGAAGCTGCCGCCGCGCCGCCACGCAGGGTCCCCGCCGCCCTGTCGATAAGGCCAGCAGCGCTCAGCTGATCCGCCAGACCGGACGGAATCGCCGCGGCGATCTGATCCTTTTGCGAGCCGAGAAGCGCCGCGAGTCCGCCCGCATCCAGGCCCGCGCTGCGCTGCTGTTGACCCAACGTCCCGAGGACCACAGGGCCGAGCATACCGAGTAGCGACTTGCTGGTTGCCCCGTCGAGCCCCGCGAACTTGCCGATCGACTGTGCCATCGTGTCCAGCGCTGCTCCGCCGAACAAACCAGACAGCGTGCCCGATCCGGTTTCCGCGAGCGTGTTCTGGCTTGAGCCGCCGATCAGGTTTTTGAAATTCTCGAGCGCCCCAGTCTGTTGCTGCGCCAGTGTATTGCTGAGCTGGCGAGCCCCATTGGGCGTGACAGCGACGTCCGCCAGACTCGCAAGCAATGCGGGAACGGCCCCTCCAGTTGCCTTTTGCACGAGGCTGCGGTCAAGGCCCAGGGCGGAAGCGATCTTTGCGATCATGTCAGGGGTCAAGAATTGCATCACAACAGAGACGAGATTGGCGGCCATGGCGCTCTCCATTAAGGTTGTGAAGTGAGTTGTTCGAGCTAGCTCCGATGCTGCGGCTTAGTTACCCCACCCGCGTTGTCTACCAAATGCTGCATCAAGAATATTGGCTTGGGGTTGTGCAGGTGCTCCTAATCGGGCGGAACGTCTCCACCAACAGTGTCTCCACCAGCAGATTTGCGCTGGGCCAGATCAGTCCACTCAACCAGGATTTCTACCTTCGGGTCTGGCGGGATTTGCACTTTGTCGCTGGCGTGCGATCGATTCAGAAGCTATCGACCGGCACGCGATGGGCCGGCGCTATCCTTCGGATAGAAAATAGCACGCTGGTGTCGCCCACATTCGAGCGTGGCCGATCAGAACCTACGCACTCCATCTTCCTGCATGATCACCTTCTTCCCGCGACGCCCGGTCGCATTGAAGAACACGTCATCGTTGAAGGTTTGATCCGCTTGTAGATATCAGGATAGGACGACTACCCTAGGTCGGCAAGCAGATTAAATGACGCAGGCGCTGACCTATTCACGATGCTCAACGGGTCAGCGCAACACTCTAATCCTTTGACAATGATGGAGTGTGGACGTGAAACAGCAGCGTCGTATCCCTTATACTGCGGCTCAGCGGTTCTGAGATCGAGCCAAGGGAGTTCAATCGGACGTCGGTTTGACCGGGAGTCGTCGTCGGTCCTTTCAGCGATCTCGCCAACCGGTGGCGAAAGCATGGTTCAAGGCTCGGTCGGCGATCGCAGTCAGTGCCAGCTTGTCTTTCTGCGTACTCCTAGTCGTCGCGAAGGCTTGGCAAATTGTCCGTCTGGTAAACTGGGCTGTGTTCAATGAAGCAGGCGAGTTAAGCAAAGCAATTCCAGCAAAGTTCGGACAACACTATTCGATTTGATGAGGCTGCCAAAATGAAGCAACGGCCATCGACCAATAAAGCCTACTTTTCCGAAGAAGCGCCGCGCCGGCGCGACGAAGTTCCCCCTTCATTGACCAAACGACGGTTCAGATTTCGCTACCTATGTGCAGCCTGGCGTAAATCTCAAACTTATTGATTAAGCAAGACATTGAAGCAAAACAAGAAAAGCAAAAGTCAGAAAAATCCCTTCTCCCACAAGGGGAGAAGGGAAGAAACCCGGACGACTCGTCGAGAGAACCTCGTCCCATTCGCCAACTTGCAATCCTGATCAAGACGCGGTTTGGCTATCGCCATGACGGTTGAACTTCCCGCGTTTGAACAAACCGATGCAATGGTGAGCCCTGTGGTGCCGGGCCGGCTGCGGCGTTGGGCGCGGCCGGCGCTGGGGTTGTTGCTGCCGATCGGGTTGGCGTTGGTATGGGAGATCGCGGTTGGGCTCGGCCTCTCCAACGGACGGCTGGTGCCGCCGCCCACCAAAATCTTTGGGACCATTGTCGAGCTGGCCCGCAGCGGCGAACTGGCGCGTCACATCATGGCGACGCTGACCCGCGTAGTCGCGGGTTTTTCCCTCGGCGTGGTCGCCGGCACGGTGCTCGGCGCGATCTCGGGCTATTGGGGATTGGCGCGGCGGTTGCTCGATCCCAGCGTGCAGGCGCTGCGCGCGATTCCGTCGATCGCCTGGGTGCCGCTGTTCATCCTGTGGCTCGGCATTTTCGAAACCTCGAAAATCGTGCTGATCGCGGTCGGGGTATTCTTCCCGATCTATCTCGGCGTGATGGGCGCGATCCTGTCGGTCGATCGCAAGATCGTGGAAGTCGGCCGCACTTTCCGCCTGTCCGGGCCGGCGATGATCCGGCGCATTCTGCTGCCCGCGGTGTTGCCGGCCTATGTCGTGGCCCTGCGGGTTGGCCTCGGGCTGGGCTGGATGTTCGTGGTCGCCGCCGAATTCATGGGCGCCTCCGAGGGGCTCGGATATCTCCTGATCGACGGCCAGCAACTCGGCAAGCCCGCGCAGATCATGGCGGCGATCGTCATCTTCGCCATTCTCGGCAAGACCACCGACTGGCTGATCGAGATCGGCGCAGCGCCGCTGCTCCGCTGGCAGGATGCCTTCGGCCGCCAAAGCGGAGCGGCTTGATGCTGGTGCTCGATCGCGTCGGAAAGACCTATGGCAACGGCGTCAACGCGCTGGAGCGTTTTTCCGCCGAAATCCGGCTCGGGGAAATCATCGCCATCATTGGCGGCTCGGGCTGTGGAAAGTCGACATTGTTGCGCGCCATCGCCGGGCTCGACCGCGCCACCTCAGGCGCGGTGACGCTCGACGATATCGTCATCACGGCGCCGCACGCCAAAATCGGCATCATCTTTCAGGAGCCGAGATTGCTGCCCTGGCTCAGCGTCGCCGACAATATCGGCTTCGGCCTGTCGGATGCGCCGGCGAAGATTCGCCGCGAGAAAGTCGCAGCCGCGCTGGCGCGGGTCGGTCTCGCCGACAAGGCCACCGCCTGGCCGCGCGAATTATCGGGCGGGCAGGCGCAGCGGGTGGCGATAGCGCGCGCGCTGGTGCCGCAGCCCGAAGTGCTGTTGCTGGACGAGCCGTTCTCGGCGCTGGACGCATTTACGCGGCGGGATCTGCAGGATCATCTGCTCGATCTGTGGGCCGATACCCGGCCGACCCTGGTGCTGGTCACGCACGATGTCGACGAGGCCGTGGTGTTGGCCGACCGCGTTCTGGTGATGCGGCCGCGGCCGGGCCGGCTGTTCGAGGAGATCAAGATCAACCTGGCGCGGCCGCGCGACCGCAACTCGCCGCTAACAGACAATTTCAAGCGTCGGGTGCTGACGGCGCTGGATCGTTCGCTCGATCGCAATGTTCCCGACACCGAGCCGAAAACCACCGCCGGCGAGGCGATGTGGTGGTGACATCGGCGTTCCGACCCATTACATCCGACATGCATTGATAGCCGGGAGAAACAAAAATGGATGCCGCCGAACTCCGTGCCACGCAGGCCCCGATCAAGGATCGCTACAAATCCGATCCGGGCGCCGCGATGATCACGCTCAAAGCCAAAGGCTCGATCGACCATGACGGCATCGCCTGCAAGGTCGAGACCGGCCGCGCTTTGGCGATCGCCGGCCTGCATCCGGCCACCGGAGGCTCCGGGCTTGAATTGTGCTCCGGCGACATGCTGCTCGAGGCACTGGTCGCCTGCGCCGGCGTCACCCTGAAATCGGTAGCGACCGCCGTCGAGATACCGCTGAAGACCGGCAATGTAATTGCCGAAGGCGATCTGGATTTCCGCGGCACCCTCGGCGTCGACAAGGAAGCGCCGGTTGGTTTTGCGGAAATCCGTCTCCGTTTCGATGTTGGCACCGACGCGCCGCAGGAGAAGCTCGATCTGCTCTTGAAGCTCACCGAACGCTATTGCGTGGTCTACCAGACCATCAAGAACGGCCCGAAGGTTTCGGTGACGATGCACAGGGTGTGACGCTGCGTCTCTTACCCTCCCTTGGAGGGGGAGGGTCGACGCGACCCGGCGACGCGAAGCGTCGTCCGGTAGAGCGGCGGGGTGGGGTGGTGATCCGTTCATCCGCTGCGCACCACCCCACCCCGTCTCGCATCTTGCTTCGCGCGATGCGCGCCGACCCTCTTCCTCCAGGGGAGGGTAAGAAAGCGTTCCCGCTTCCATGTCCCCCGAACTCATCTTCATCCTGACGCTGCTGCTGCGCATGGCGGTCACCGCCGCGTTCGTGGTGTCGGCGTCCGTCATCACCGAGCGCGCGGGGCCGGTGATCGGCGCGCTGGTGGCGACGTTGCCGATTTCGGCGGGGCCTTCCTACGTTTTTCTCGCGCTCGACCATGATGCGGCGTTCATCGCCGAAGGCGCGCTCGCGAGCCTGCCGATCAATGCCGCGACCGTCTTTCTCGGTCTCACCTATGTGCTGCTGGCGCAACGTCACAACGCGCTGGTCAGTTGGTCCGCCGGCGCGGTGGTCTGGACCGTGATCGCCGCCTTGTCGCGAACCATCCACTGGTCGCTGGCCAGCGGCCTTGCCGTCAATATCGTCGCATTCGCGATCTGCATTCCGCTGCTTGATCGCTTCCGCCACGTGAAGATGCCGCTGATCACGCGACGCTGGTACGACATCCCGCTGCGCGCCGCGCTGGTTGCCATGTTGGTGGCAACCGTCGTGACGCTGTCGGGATGGGTCGGCCCCAGTGTCAGCGGCATGATCGCGCTGTTTCCGGTGGTGTTCTCCAGCATGATGCTGATCCTGCACCCGCGCATCGGCGGCCCGCCGACCGCCGCCGTGATCGCCAATAGCGGCTGGGGTCTGCTCGGCTTTGGTGCCGCGGTCGCCGTGCTGCATGTCGCGGCATTGCGTTTCGGCTCGATGATCGCGCTCAGCCTCGCGCTGACGACCAGCGTGAGCTGGAATCTCGGGCTGTGGTGGATCGGGCGGAGACGTGTTGTGCGCTGAATTCGTCATTCCGGGATGGTGCGAAGCACCAGACCCGGAATCTCGAGATTCTGGGTTCGATGTTTCACATCGCCCCGGAATGACGGTTATGTCTTCGGCAATTTCGCCTTCAGCGCATACAGCGCTTCCAGTGCGTCGCGTGGCGACATCTCATCCGGATGCAACGCCTTGAGTGCCTCGATCAGTTTTTCTGCTTCGCTGGGCGGCGCGGGCTCGGCGGACGCGCGGGACGGCACCGCGAACAGCGGCAGGTCGTCGGCGAGCGCGCGCGCGGTCTGGCCGCGGTCCTGCGCCTCGAGCTTGGCCAGCACCGATTTGGCGCGGGCAATCACCGCCGGCGGAAGGCCTGCGAGTTTTGCCACTTGAATGCCATAGGAGCGGTCGGCCGAGCCCGGCAGCACTTCGTGCAGGAACACCACGTCGCCTTGCCATTCCTTGACCCGCACGGTGGCGTTGAACAGCCGCGGCAACTTGGCGGACAGCGCTGTCAGCTCATGATAATGCGTGGCGAACAATGCGCGGCAGCGATTGGCCTCATGCAGATGCTCGATCGCCGCCCATGCGATCGACAACCCGTCGAAGGTCGCAGTACCCCGGCCGATCTCATCCAATATCACCAGCGACCGCTCGCTGGCCTGATTGAGGATCACGGCGGTCTCCACCATCTCGACCATGAAGGTCGAGCGGCCGCGCGCCAGATCGTCCGCAGCCCCAACCCGCGAAAACAGCCGGTCGACGATGCCGATGCGGGCGCGAGCCGCCGGCACGAAGCTGCCGGTCTGGGCCAATAGCGCGATCAGCGCGTTCTGGCGCAGGAAGGTCGATTTGCCCGCCATGTTAGGGCCGGTGATCAGCCAGATCTGGCCTGCCCCCATCCTGTCTTCCCCTGCTTGCGGGGGCGACAGATCGCAGGCATTGGCGATGAACGGCTGGCCGTCGCGCTTCAGCGCCTGCTCGACCACCGGATGCCGGCCGCCTTCAATGGCAAAGCCGAGCGAGCCATCGACCTCGGGCCGGATGTAATTGTCGTCGGCGGCGAGTTTTGCGAGCGCGGTCGCGACGTCGAGCAAGGCGAAGGCGTGCGCGGCGGCGCGGAGATCTTCATTGGCGGCCGCGACCATGACGCAGAGCCGCTCGAAGATCTCCAGCTCCAGCCCGAGCGCGCGGTCGCCGGCATTGGCGATCCTGGCTTCGATCTCGCCGAGTTCGGCCGTGGTGAAGCGCACCTGGCCGGCCAGCGTCTGGCGATGAATGAAGGTCGCATTCAACGGTGGCGCCATCAGTTTGTCGCCATGTTGCGCGGTGACCTCGACGAAATAACCCAGCACATTGTTGTGGCGGATCTTCAGGCCTTTCACGCCGGTGTCGTCGGCATAGCGCGCCTGCATCGCGGCGACGACCAGCCGCGAGGCGTCGCGCAGGTTGCGGGTCTCGTCGAGTGCGGCCTCATAGCCCTCGCGCACGAAACCGCCGTCGCGCTTGATCAGCGGCAGCTGTTCGGCCAGCGCGCGCTCGAATTCGCGCGCCAGCTCCCGCGACGGGCGGCGCAGCGCCGCCATCACAGCGGCGATGTCCTGCGGCGGTTGATCCAGCTTTTCGAGCTGCGCCAGCGCGCAATCGGCGGCGAGGATGCCGTCGCGCAGTCCGGCCAGATCGCGCGGGCCGCCGCGCCCCACCGACAACCGCGCCAGCGCGCGCGACATGTCGGGCGCGGCGCGCAGCGTGGTGCGGATGTCGTCGCGCACCGTCGCTTCCGCGACAAAGGTTGAGACGGCATCGAGCCGCCGCGCAATCGCCGCGCTGTCGGTCAAGGGAGCGGCGAGCCGCTGCGCCAGCAGGCGCGATCCAGCGGATGTCACGGTACAATCGATGGCGTCGAGCAGCGATCCGCGCCGTTCGCCGCCGAGCGTGCGCGTCAATTCGAGATTGGCGCGGGTCGCAGGATCGATCGCCATGGTGGTGCCGGCCGCCTCGCGCGACGGCGGCGACAGCGGCGGGCGCTTTCCCACCTGGGTGCGGTCGATATAGGTGACGGCGGCGGCAGCAGCGGTGGCTTCCAGCCGCGACATCGCGCTGAGACCGTCCATGGTGGCGACCGCGAAATAATCGCACAGCCGACGCTCAGCGGTGGCGCTGTCGAACACGTCGCGGGTCAGCGGCGTCACCGCGGGCAATTCGCGCAACAGCGGCCCCAATTCGGGATCGCCATACAGTGCGTCGGTGACGATCACTTCATTGGGATTGATCCGGGAAAGTGTGGCCGCAAGTTCGCCGGTCGAGCATTCGGTGACGATGAATTCCGATGTCGAGATGTCGATCCAGGCGAGCCCGAGGCGGTCGCTGCCGGCCGATCCGCGCGCGCGCGCCAGCGCCAGCAGATAATTGTTGGCTCTCGCATCGAGCAGCGTGTCTTCGGTGAGCGTGCCCGGGGTGACCAGCCGCACCACGTCGCGGCGGACGACGCTCTTGTTGCCGCGCGCCCGCGCCGCCGCCGGATCCTCCATCTGCTCGCACACGGCGACCCGGTGGCCGGATGCGATCAGCCGATGCAGGTAGTCGTCGGAGCGCTCCACCGGCACGCCGCACATCGGGATATCCAGGCCCTGATGCTTGCCGCGCTTGGTCAGCATGATGCCGAGCGCGCGCGAGGCGATTTCGGCGTCCTCGAAGAACAGTTCGTAGAAATCGCCCATCCGGTAGAACAGCAACAGGCCGGGATTGGCGGCCTTGATTTCCAGGTATTGCTCCATCATCGGCGTGACGCGCGCCAGCGCGTCGGCCGCGGGCTGGGTGTCGGATGGCACGGGTATGGATTGCTGGATTGTCATCGCGGCGCAAACTACAAAATTTTAGCCCGCGATCCCACTGGTTTGCCGGTTCAATACCGGTTTTCCACCCCCATAGTGCCTCTCGGATGCGAGTCCGGACCTGCGGGCATAACGGGTTGCACGCCAAAGCGCGGCTGGCGCGGCAGCGGTCGATTGACCTGTCGCAAAGGCGCTCCTAAAACTCGCCATCCATTCGAGCCAAAACGCGGCATTCCAGGGAGAGTTTGATGGGTGATGTATTTGTATGCGATGCCGTACGGACCCCGATCGGCCGCTTCGGCGGCTCATTGGCCAAGGTGCGCGCCGACGATCTGGCGGCCGCGCCAATCAAGGCCTTGATGGCGCGGCATCCGAAGCTCGACTGGTCCGCGGTCGATGAGGTCTATTTCGGCTGCGCCAACCAGGCCGGCGAAGACAACCGCAATGTGGCGCGGATGGCGCTGTTGCTGGCGGGCCTGCCGGAATCGATTCCGGGTCTGACGCTCAATCGTCTGTGCGCTTCCGGGCTCGATGCCGTGGGTGCGGCGGGGCGCGCGATCCGCGCCGGCGAGATCGAGTTTGCCATTGCCGGCGGCGTCGAATCGATGACGCGGGCGCCGTTCGTGATGGGCAAGGCGCCGGAGGCGTTTTCGCGTTCGGCCGATATCTTCGACACCACCATCGGCTGGCGCTTCATCAATCCCTTGATGAAGGCGCAATACGGCGTCGATGCGATGCCGGAAACCGGCGAGAACGTCGCCGAGGAATTTCAGGTTTCGCGTGCCGATCAGGACGCGTTCGCGATCCGCTCGCAACAGCGCGCTGGCGCGGCGATCGCGGCCGGTTATTTCGCCGAGGAAATCACGCCGGTCTCGGTGCCTGGCGGCAAGGCCGGGCCGATCACCGTCGACAAGGACGAGCATCCGCGTCCCGAAACCACGCTCGAAGGCCTCACCAAGCTGAAGCCGATTGTGCGCAATCCCGGCACGGTGACCGCCGGCAATGCGTCCGGCGTCAATGATGGTGCCGCGGCGATGATTCTCGCCTCTGAAGCAGCCGTGAAGAAGCATGGCTTGACGCCGCGGGCGCGGATTCTCGGCCTTGCGTCGGCCGCGGTGCCGCCGCGCATCATGGGCATCGGTCCGGTGCCGGCGACCCGCAAGCTGATGGAGCGGCTGGGGCTGAAGATCACCGATTTCGATCTGATCGAGCTCAATGAGGCGTTTGCCTCACAGGGGATCGCGTGTTTGCGCCAGCTCGGCGTCAAGGACGATGCCGATTTCGTCAACCCGCATGGCGGCGCGATCGCGCTCGGCCATCCGCTCGGCATGAGCGGCGCGCGGCTCGCCCTGACCGCGGTGCACGGCATGGAGAAGCGCGGCGGAAAACGCGCGCTCGCCACCATGTGCGTCGGCGTCGGCCAGGGCGTCGCGATGGCGATCGAGAAGCTGAACTGACATAACTTTTCGTCATTCCGGGATGCGCCCCCTTGGCGCAGGCCCGGAATCCATACTCCCTGTCGTGGTTATGGATTCCGGGCCCACGCAAAGGTGCGTGTCCCGGAATGACGGTCTTAATGGAGCAACCATGACCCTTTCCTATCCCATCGCAAGCAACGCGGCGCATCCGGCGCGGCTTTCGCCGGACTACCGCTCTACGCTGAAGCGGTCGCCCCAGAAGCCGCTGATCATCATGCGCCACACGCTCTCGGAGCTGACCGGGCCGGTCTACGGCCACGAGACGGTGCGCGAGAACGATCACGATCTCACCATCCAGCATACCGGCGAGCCGCTCGGCGAGCGCATCATCGTTCACGGCCATGTATGGGACGAAGACGGCCGCGCGGTGCCGAATACGCTCTTGGAAATCTGGCAGGCCAATGCCTGCGGCCGTTACATTCATGTCGTCGACCAGCATCCGGCGCCGCTCGATCCGAATTTCACCGGTGCTGGCCGGGCGCGAACCGATGCCGATGGCTATTACAAATTCGTCACGGTCAAGCCCGGCGCCTATCCGTGGGGCAACCATCACAACGCCTGGCGCCCGGCGCACATTCATTTCTCGGTGTTCGGCCACGCGTTTGTCTCGAGGCTGGTGACACAGATGTATTTCCCCGGCGATCCCCTGTTCGAATTCGATCCGATCTTCAATTCGGTAACGGACGAGAGAGCGCGAATGCGAATGGTGTCGTCGTTTGATATGGACAACACCCAGCCGGACTGGGCGCTGTGCTACCGCTTCAACATTGTACTGCGCGGGCGCCACGCCACGCCGATGGAGACCAAATAGTGCGAGGATCTGCCGAAAACGGAATTACGCCATCGCAAACCGTCGGTCCGTTCTTCAAATACGGCCTGACGCCGGACGGCAAATACGAGTGGAACGACGCCTTCACTGCTAACCTCGTCACCCCTGATACCTCGGGCGAGCGCATCAGGGTCGAGGGCCGGGTGCTCGACGGCGACGGGCAACCGGTCGGCGATTGCATGCTGGAAATCTGGCAGGCCGATGCGCAGGGCCGCTTTTCTGATCCGCAGGACCAGCGCGCGCTGCCGAATTCGGCGTTTCGGGGATTCGGCCGCTGCGGCACCGATCCGAATGGCGATTATGCGTTCGACACCATCAAGCCCGGGCAGGTGCCCGATCCCGACGGCAAGTTGCAGGCGCCGCATCTGCTGCTGGCGGTTTTCGCGCGCGGCATGCTGCTGCACAATTACACGCGGATCTATTTCGACGGCGAGGCGGCCAATTCAGCCGATTCTGTGCTGGCGCTGGTGCCGCCCGACCGCCGCGCCACTTTGATCGCGACCCGCAAGCCGGGCAATGGCAGCGCCGTCTATGGCTTCGACGTCCGCCTGCAGGGCGACGACGAGACGGTGTTTTTCGATATTTGATAGGATGCCTTCCGGCAATTGCTGGGTTGCGACCCGCCTCATCCGTCGTCGCCCGGCTTGACCGGGCGATCCAGTAAACACCGTCGCCAGCGATTACTGGATCACCCGGTCAAGCCGGGTGATGACGGCTTTGTATGGCCTTATTCCATCACCGCATGGTCCGGCGCCGCCGATTGACTGCGCAGCGCTGCCTTGGTGGAACCGATCATGATCGCCAGCGGGATCGCGCATAGCGTGAATAGCATCACCATCTGGTAATCCAGCGAGAAGGCGATGATCTGCGCCTGCAGCGCGACCATCACGTCGGCCAAGGCGCGACCGCCGTCGCTGTTGAGGTCGATCAGTCGGCGCACATCCGGCATCTGCAGCGCGTGATTGAACGGGGTAACGTGCTGGGACAGCACCGCGTAAACCCGGCGGCCGCCCTCGGTCAGTTGCGCGATGACCACGGAAATCCCGATCGAGCTGGCGACATTGCGCATCAGCGTCAGCATCGAGGTGCCGTCGGTGCGCAGATGGTTGGGCAGCGTCAGGAACGCCACCGTGCTGAGCGGCACGAACACCAGCCCGAAGCCGAATCCCTGTACGATGCTCAGGGTCACGATCTCCGAGACGCCGGTCTGATCGGTCCAGCCGGTCATGTAAAACAGCGAAAGGCAGGTCAGGCTGAGGCCCGCGATGATCAGCGTCCGAGCCTCGATGTAGCGCATCATGCGTCCCACCAGCATCATCGCCACAAAAGTGCCGCAGCCGCGGCTCGCCAGCAGCAGGCCGGCGGTAATGATCGGGTAGCCGATCACGTTCTGCAGGAACGGCGACGACATCGCCATGGTCGAGAACAGCACGAGGCCCATCACGGCCATGAAGACGCAGCCGCCGACGAAATTCTTGTCCCTGAAGATCGCAAACTGGATGAACGGCTTTGAGGTCGTGAGCGAATGCGCAAAGAAATAATAGAAGCCGGCGATCGAGACGATGATCTCGGCGATGATTTCATTGGATTCCAGCCAGCCAAGCTGTTCGCCGCGGTCGAGCGCGACCTGCATCGAGCCGATGCCGATGGCGAGCGCGCCGAATCCGAACCAGTCGAAGCGCAGGTCGCGATCGGTTTTGGTCTCGTCCATGAACACCATCAGACCGAGCACCGTGAAGATACCGAACGGCAGATTGACGAAGAACACCCAGTGCCAGGAATAGGTCTCGGTGAGCCAGGCACCGAGCGACGGTCCCATGATCGGGCCCATCATCACGCCCATTCCCCAGATCGACATCGCCTTGGCGCGCTCGTGCAGCGCATAGGAGTCCAGCATCACCGCCTGCGACAGCGGCACCAGTGCGGCGCCGAACACGCCCTGCAGCAAACGAAACAGCACCATCTGGTTGATGTCCTGCGCCATGCCGCACAAGACCGAGGCGACCGTGAAGCCGCCCGAACACAGGATGAAGATGCGCTTGCGCCCGAAGCGGTTGGCGATCCAGCCCACCGGCGCGGTCATGATCGCGGCGGCGACGATGTAGGAGGTCAGCACCCAGTTGATCTGGTCCTGCGACGCCGAGAGCGAGCCTTGCATATAGGGCAGCGCGACGTTGGCGATGGTGGTGTCCAGCGCCTGCATGATGGTCGCGGTCATGGCGCAGATCGTCACCATGTTCCGGCGCAGGCCCGGAACAGCGACGGGGGCTGCGGCGGCCGTGCTCATCGTCAACTAGTCCTGGTCCTGGTTCGCCGACGCCGGCTGCAAGCCGAGCAAGGCGGCGAGCGAACGGCGATGGCGGGTGTCGATGGTGGTATAGGCGCTCATGCCGGCCTTCAGCTTGCGGACATATTTGTCATCGCTGTCGAAATAGATTCGCACCGGCACCCGCTGCACCACCTTGACGAAGTTGCCGGTGGCGTTCTGCGGCGGCAGGATCGCGAATTGCGCGCCGGTGCCGGGGCTGAGCGAACCGATGCTGCCCTTGAAGACGTGGTCCGGGAACGCATCGACGTCGATGTCGACCTGTTGCCCCACCGCGACATGGGTAAAATCCGATTCCTTCAGGTTGGCGTCGACCCAGGGCTTGGCGGTGTCGATGACGCTGAACACCGGGGTGCCGGCCACGACAAAGCGGCCGAGCTGAATCTGCTCGACCTGGGTGGCGATGCCGTCGATCGGCGCGCGCATCACGGTGTGATCGAGGTTGCGCTCGGCCTGGCCGAGGGCCGCCTTGGCCAGCGCGTAGGGCGGAAACTCCTCCAGCGGCAAATTGGCATTGCCGAGCAACTGGGTTTTCGCGCTGGACATCTGCTGCTGGACAAAGGCGAGCTCCGCCCGCGCGGTGACCAGCGCGGTCGAGGAATTGTCGAGGTCGAGTTGCGAGCCGAAAGTGCTCTTGACCAGGGTCGACTTGCGATCGACATCGCGCTGCTTGAGGTCGACGCCCTGCTGCATCAGGTCGGCCATCTTGTCGTAGATCTTGATGTTGGCCTTCAGATTGTCATAGGTGGTGTGGGCCTGGTCGAGCGTGGCCTTGGCCTGCAGCTCGGCCAGACGGAACGGGATCGGGTCGATCTCGAACAGCACGTCGCCTTGCTTGACCCGCTGGCCTTCGCGAACCACGACCTTCTCGATCTTGCCGGAGATGTCGGGCGTGATCAGCACCTTCTGGGCGCCGACATAGGCGTCGTCGGTCGTCACATAGCGGCCGCCCTCCAGGTAAAACACCAGCCCGCCGATCAGCGCCACCAGCGGCAACACCACCAGCAAAAGCATGCGACGATAACGCCGCAGGCCGGCCATCAGCCGGCGACGCGGCTGCCGGGCCACCGCGTTCGCAGGGCCGGACGGGGTGATCTTCTGCTCGGGCGGGAATTTGAGGACCGGTTCAGCCATAGCGCTGCTCTTTCTTGGGAGGTTCGCCGGCCGGATTCTGAATGGCGTTGCGCACGTTTTCCTTGATCGTTTCCAGTTGGGTGAGAAGGCGGTGGGCGTCCGCCGGGTTGATGCCTTCGAGCGCGGTGGCCGTCAGTTCGGAACGCAGGCCGCTCAATTTTCCCAGTAGCGGGCGCGCCGCCTTGCGCAGATAGAGCCGGTTGACGCGGCGATCGGTTTCGTCGCCGCGGCGCTCGATCCAGCCATTGTCGCACAGCCGGTCGATCAGCCGGGTCAGCGTGATCGGCTGCATTTCCATCTGTTCGGCGAGTTCCGACTGCTTCAGGCCCTCGGTGCGCTCGACCTTGGCCAGCACCGCCCATTGTGCGCGGGTAATGCCGTAGCGCGCGGCCTGCTTGTCGGCGTAGGCGCGCACCAGCCGCTGCACTTCGCCCAAGGTAAACAACAAGTTCATATCCACCGAACCGCGCATCCGCGTCGCCTCCATAAGCAACAGATATAATAAGCTTGCTCATGAATTTGTAAACGAAGGGCTGCCCCGCAGGCAGCACATGGCTCCTGCGGTTCCCTGGGGAGCAACCCCTGCGAAACCGGTGCCGCGGGGTTTGGGAATAGGGAACAAAATGCTACATATTGCGGCAATGACCGCGACCAAACCCGCCTTTCCCGCGCCCGACCATGATCACGACCGCTGCGCCGCGGATGCTATCCGTCATGCCGAGCGGGTCTGCGAGCGGCGGGCGCAGCGATTCACGCCGATCCGGCGTCAGGTGTTGCAGGCGTTGCTGTCGAGCCACCGTCCGCTTGGCGCCTATGAAGTGATCGATGAACTCGCCAAGGCGATGCCGCGGCCGGCGCCGATCACGATCTATCGCGCGCTCGATTTTCTGATGGAGAACGGCCTCGTCCACCGCATCGAGAGCCGCAACGCCTATCTGGCTTGCGCGCATGACCATGACGCGGCGGCGATGGTAGCGTTTCTGATCTGCGAGCGCTGCGGATCGGTCGGCGAAATTCCCGCCGCACCGGTGGCGCAAAGCCTCAGCGCGGCGGCGCGCGCCAGCGGTTTTGCGCCGAAATTGTCGGTGGTCGAAATCACCGGCACCTGCGCGCATTGCCAGCGCGCGTGAAGTTTCAGCCGGGCATGATCCATTACGAAAAGCGCAACGCGGCTTTTCGAGGTCATGCCCCAACACGGCGACAAGCCGGCGATGAGGGGAAATGTCTTCCAACCAAATGAACTCATCGGCCGGGCGTCCGCTCACCCCGGGCGCCGTCGCATGGATGCTGATGCTGTGCCTGAGCTGGGGTTTCAACCAGGTCGCAGTCAAGCTCGCCCTGCCGGATGTTCCGCCGATGCTGCAGGCGACGATACGCTCCGCCGGCGCTTTGCCGGTGCTGCTCGTGATCGCGTGGCTGCGCGGCGTCCGCCTGTTCGAACGTGACGGCACCCTGGGCGCCGGGCTGTTTGCGGGTCTGCTGTTCGGTGTTGAATTCGTGCTGTTGTTTCACGGCCTGAAGCTGACCTCGGCCTCGCGCGCGGTGGTGTTTCTCTACGGCGCGCCGTTCTTTGTGGCGTTCGGGTCCTACCAGTTTCTCGGCGAGCGGCTGCGCGCGTCGCAATGGGGCGGGCTAGGCTTAAGTTTTATCGGCGTGGCGCTGGCCATCGGCGTTCCGCAGGCCGATGTCGACGCCTCGGTGCTGCTCGGCGACCTCCTGGTCGTGGGCGCTGGTGCGCTGTGGGCAGCCACCACGCTTGTGGTGAAGGCGACATCGCTGCTGCATGCCCCGCCCGAAAAGTCCTTGGGCTACCAATTAGCGGTATCGGTTCCGATTCTGGCGGTCTCGGCGTGGGTTTCGGGCGAAACCCTGACCCGGGTTCCCGGCCCGCTGGCGCTGTCGCTGATGGCCTATCAGACGATCTGGGTGGTCGGATTGACGTTCTTGATCTGGTTTGCGCTGGTGAAGACCTATTCCGCGAGCAAGTTGTCGGCTTTCAGCTTTATCACTCCTCTGTTTGGCGTCGTGGCTGGTTATGTCATCATGCATGACACCCTGACGCCCATCTTTGGCGTCGCGGCCGTGCTGGTGATGGCCGGGCTTTATCTCGTCAACCGCCCTGACCCCGTGGTTTCGGTTGCGACTGATCCATTGCTGAATGTCACCAAAACCTGACTTCGCCAGATGAAGCAGATGGCAGGAGCCGAGCCTGACGTCAGCCGGTCTCTATCGGCAGCGACGCATCCTTCGCCCACTCTCCCATCGATCCGTCATAGAGGGTGAGGTTGTCGTGGCCTAGTCGATACAACAGGAACAGATCGATGGTGGCCGAGATGCCGCCTCCGCAGTAGGCCACCACGCGGCTTTCCTTGGTGATCCCTTGCGCGGCGAACTTCTTTTCCGCGTCCGCGAGCGGCACGAAAGCCTTGGTCTGGGGATCGAGCAGCGTCGCCGCCGACACATTGCAACTGCCGGGAATCCGGCCCGGCCGGCCGTACCGACTGGGCTCCAGGCCTTTGTGGAATTGCGGGCCGAGTGCATTGACGACGACGGTGTTCCGATCATCCCTGGCGGCGAGCACGTCCTGCTTGCCGACAAAATATCCGGACCGTGGTTTCGCCGTGAAGGTCGCCGGCGGATATGCCTTCGCAGGCCCGCTCTCGATGGCCCGGCCTTCCGCTTTCCATTTGTCGAAACCGCCGTCGAGCACAAAGGCGTTGTCAAAGCCCAGCGATTTCAGCATCCACCAGAATCGTGTCGCCCACATCGGGGTGCCGATGCTGTAAAGCACAACCTTGCTGTTCGCGCCGATGCCGTGGCGGCCGAAGGCGGCCTCGAGCTGCGCGACCTTAGGCATCATGAAGCGAAGCTCGGTCGTTTGTTCGGAGAATTCGCCCTGCAGATCCAGAAAATCCGCGTTTGGAATATGACCGGCCTCGTATGTGTGGCGTCCAGGCACAACGAGATAAGGAACGTTGCTGCCGTCAGCCGCAGGCTCGAGATAGGTCGTACAATCGAACAGCCTCAGATTGGGCTGGTGGATGATGTCAGCGAGTTCCGCCGACGTGATTAACCCGCTACGCTCTCGCATCTGTTTCCCCGGGATCATTTTGGCCGATGTTACGGCGCGTAAGTTGGGATTAATAGGCGGGTGCCTCGGAGGTCGCTCTTTAATCCTGCGATTCCCGTCCAATATACTGTTCGGAGACGGGTTCACCGCCAGCCTTGCGTCAAAGCCAAATCATGAACTAAGCCGTTGAATAGGTTACGGAATAATTCAATGATCCGTGATCTGCACGACCCGGCTATCGTCCCCTTGGTGAATGTCACCAAAACCTGATATTCGAGACCCCATGAACAAGCCCGAAAAACCACCGCAGAACGACGTCGCAGGCCCCGCGGGCCGGCATCAAACCACGCAAGTCATGGTCGGCAATGTCGCCGTCGGCGGCGGCGCGCCGATTGTGGTGCAGTCGATGACCAACACCGACACCGCCGACGTCGCCGGCACGGTGGCGCAGGTCGCTGCGTTAGCGCGCGCCGGTTCCGAGATGGTGCGGATCACGGTTGATCGCGACGAAGCCGCCGCCGCCGTTCCGCATATCCGCGACGCCTTGCGCAAGCGCGGCATCACCACGCCCCTGATCGGCGATTTCCATTATATCGGCCACAAGCTGCTGGCGGAGTATCCGGCCTGCGCCGAGGCGCTGGACAAATACCGCATCAATCCCGGCAATGTCGGTTTCAAGAACAAGCGCGATACGCAATTTGCCGACATCATCGAGATCGCCAACAAGAACAACAAACCGGTGCGGATCGGGGCGAACTGGGGTTCGCTCGATCAGGAACTGCTCACCAAACTGATGGATGAGAACGCGCTGCTCGCTGAGCCGAAGGATGTCCGCGCGGTGACACGCGAGGCGATGGTGCAGTCGGCGCTGTTGTCGGCGGCGCGGGCGCAAGAACTCGGCATGCCCAAGAATCGCATGATCCTGTCGGCGAAGGTGTCCGCGGTGCAGGACCTGATCGCGGTCTACCAGACCCTTGTCGAACGTTCGGATTACGCCATCCATCTCGGTTTGACCGAGGCCGGCATGGGATCCAAGGGCATCGTCGCCTCATCAGCCGCACTCGGTATCCTGCTGCAGCAGGGCATCGGCGACACGGTGCGGATTTCGCTGACGCCGGAGCCCGGCGGCGATCGCACGCTCGAGGTGCAGGTCGCGCAGGAACTGCTGCAGACCATGGGCTTCCGCACCTTCGTGCCGCTGGTGGCGGCATGCCCCGGCTGCGGTCGCACCACCTCGACCACCTTCCAGGAACTGGCGCGCAGCATCCAGGATTTCATCCGCGATGAAATGCCAAGCTGGAAGTCGCGCTATCCCGGCGTCGAGTCGCTCAACGTCGCGATCATGGGCTGCATCGTCAACGGCCCCGGCGAATCCAAGCACGCCGACATCGGCATCTCGCTGCCCGGTACCGGCGAAACCCCGGCGGCTCCGGTGTTCGTCGACGGCAAGAAGTTCAAGACCCTGCGCGGCCCCAACATCGCCACCGAATTCAAGGCGATGGTGATCGACTACATCGACCAGCGCTATGGCGCAGGCACCGCGGTGCCGGCGAGCACGGTTACCGCGGCGGAGTAGGGTGGCTCGGCGCTATCAACGTCATGGTCTGAATTTACTTCTGCTTTTGGCGGATGAGCCGACGTGACCGGACTTGCTGCTGGCGCATGCTGTTCTGCGTCACTGACTCGCATGGCGCATTTGCAGTTCGGCAATGCGGTTGTCGGCGCGGCGGAGCCGCCGGCAAAGCTCGCGGCTGATGTTCTGCATCACCATCACATACGCATGGATGTCGGCCTTGTAGCAGGCGTAGAGTTTTCCGGCCGTGAGCTCGTACAGCAGGGTGGGGCTCTCGGCTACGACGGTGGCTGACCGGTTCTGCATTTCGATCAGCGTCATTTCACCGAAAAAATCACCGGGCTTGAGGCTCGACATGCGCATGACCTGCCCGGATTCCATCCGCTTGCTCACCACCAGCTCGCCGGCGTGAACAATGAACAGCGAGCGCCCCTGTTCTCCTTCCGCCACGACCGTGGCGCCGGCGTCGAAGCGTCGCTCGACCAGCATGGAGACCAGGAGATCGAGGCCTGAGTCCGAGAGGCCACCGAAGAAAGGTGTGTCGAGCAGGAACGCTTTCAGTTCGGGAGAGCTGACAGCCATCGGGCGAATATACTCCCGCTCCCGGCGGCGGCAAGCGGGCCTGGCCGGCGAGCACCTAGAAGCACTGCGTGATATTTACCGTTTGTCTTGCGCCGTCACGGCCGGGAACGGATACGACGGCCGTCGGACAGCTCGGCACATAAGCTCGTTCGGAAGGCGTCACGATCGGCGGATATCGATGGGCCCAATCCCAGGGAACATCATAGGTGTAATGGACATCGCTCGATGCTGGTTGCGTAACTTCTGCGGTTGGTTCGCTATTCGATGGCCCGTAGAAGCCGTCCCCGACTGCCGGCCACACAGCTCCTATGTTGTTTCTCCGGTGGTGCTGCAGTGGTCGGGCAAATGCCGAATGGGAACCCGAACGCGCCGAAGCAAACCCCCGATGCGATGTTGATCCCGACCGGGCAAATGTTTCGGTTGCGGCAAGCAATACCGCGATGGCGCCGAGGAACGCGATAAACGCCGGATACATTCTATATGTCATGGCACGCACCAATTCGTTGGTTGCTTGGTAGCAGTCCAGCCACGCTAGGCGGGGCATTTCGCGCCCGCAAATGGGTAGTTAATTATTAGTTAAGATGTAACGTTAATGGCCAGGACGGCGACTTACTCGACCATCGAAATCGGGGACGCACGGCATTTCCAGGCCCAAAGGTCCGCGCAACGAGTGCTCCTTCGGATTAGCCAATGAGGCTGAGCCGCAGAACGTCCAGTCCGAGATGGCAGAAAAGGCCACCTTCGCCGGCATTGCCATGCGCCGTCACGGTAAGCTCATGCACCCCTGCTTCCAGCACGACCTCGCCGAGCGGCATCGTCTCCCAGACCAGCCTGTCGGTGCGAAACGAAAGGCGCGTGCGCAGGCTGCGAAGCGCGAAGGTGGCATCACCGTAATCGCGATTGCGCGCAAAAATGCCCTCGATCGCATAGCGCCCCGCTTTGGGCACCATCAGACGAAGCAGCAATTGCTGGCCATCCTTGGCGCCGGTCCACCACAATTGCCACTGGCCCGAGAGATTCGGCACGTTCTGAAATTGTGCATGGCCGCCGCCCACATGCGCAATGTCGAGGGCTTCGCCTTCAATATTTCCTGCCGCGTCGGGCAGCGGCGGCGCCAGCGCCGGAGCGGGCCGGCCCGGCTGGGCGAACGAAAGCAGGGTCTGCATCATAAAGAAACTGTGCGGATTCTCGGGCGGCGGAACGGCGTTCATGACCGACAGGATGCCGGCTCCGCGATCGAGCAGAATCATGTACTCGGCGAAATTGCGCCCATTGCTGCCGGCCATCCAGAGATGCCTGCCGAGCGCGCGGTCCATGGGCGTCACGCCGATAGGCGGAACGCCGCCCTGTTCCAGCGGCGTATGCAGTGTCTTGAACATCGCGGGCGAGACGATCCCGCCGGATTGCTCTCCTCGCAAGTGAGCCTGCATCCATAGTCCGCATTGATCGAGGGAGAGCGAAAGGCCGCCGACCGGGTTGGCGATATGGTAACCGTACTGATCACGAGGAACCGGCGGGACGGGCTTCCAGCGCTGGCCATCCGCCACGTGTGGCCACGGCTCGTGGCCGGGATCATCGAGCGCGGGTTCACCGAATTTAATGCGACCGAAGTCCAGCGGCTGCGCGATCTCCTGTGCGACCAGTTCCTCAAACGACCGACCGGTCAGTCTCTCGAGCACGACGGCAAGCACGTTATAGGCGCGGTTCGAATAGCTGTAGCGGGTCCCGGGAACGAACAGCAGCGGAGTCTTCAGCGCAGCGGGAATGGCGCGTTGTCGCCGTTGCGACAAGGTCAGGCCGGGGGCGTTGATTTCCGGGCCGCCGGGCCATGGATAGGGGTCGGGATGTATCATGCCGCTGCGATGCGTCATGATTTGACGTACCGTGATGTCGGGTATGTTCGGCGCCATCACCGCCATGTACTCCGGATAGAGCTGACGCAGCGTCGCATCCCAGGACAGTCTGCCGCGTTCGACCAGCATGCCTGCGATCGTGCCGGTGAAGTTCTTGGTCAACGACCCGAGCTGCCAATGCGCGTCCACGGAGACCGAACCGGGCTCGCCCATCCGCCGGAAACCGGCAACGCCGCGGGCGATGACACGATCGGTGGATACCGCAATGGCGCCGACCGCAGGCAGGCCGCAACGCCGGCGGATTTGCTCGAGTGTCGGATCGAGGTCGAATGGCGCCTCGGTCGACGCCAATGCCTCGAGCGTCGGCCCCAGCGCCGCCGCGAGTGACGCGCCAATAGCGGTCGAAATGAAACGGCGGCGGTCGATCATGCGGGCGGTCCCGATGCCGATGAATCACACGGACGCCGCGCTCACTTGCCGCTTTGCTGGCGTGCCGCACCGGCCGTGGTATTGACGACCTGGACCCGGCGGTTCACGCCGTCCTCCGGATGTGACGGATCGAGCAAGCGTGTCTTGCCGAAGCCTTGGGCGCGCAGGCGGGCCTCCGCAATTCCAAAGTTGTCGATCAGATAGCGCTGCACCGCTTTGGCACGCTGCTCCGAAAGCGTCTGATTGTAGGGCACGCTGCCGTGTGCATCGGTATGCCCCTCGATCATGAAGGCGAACTCCTTGAGCCGGTCGTCAACCAGCGCCTGGCCAAGCCGATCCAGGATGATCCGCGCGTCGGAGGTCAACTCGGCGGAGTTGTAAGCGAAGTTGACGTACAGATTGACCGAGAGCGGGTCCGTCCCCACGGGCCCCGGCGTCACCGTCACGCCGCGGAATTCACGCGAGAGCGGCCGGGTGCAATGCGGATCGAGGCCGCAAACGATGTCGCTTGTGCTCACCGGGGCAGCCCACGCGACGGAAGACGCGGCTGCAAGCCACATCGCTGCGAACAAAAGTCTTGTCGATGTCCGCATGACTATTTGCCCTCGGTCTGCAATGTCGCGATCGATGCGCTGAGCTCCCGGTCCGGCAGGTCGGGAGATGGCTTGTAGATGAGCGCGCGGCGCAGCTCCGTCAGATATTCGCGCTCGGTTTGCTGCGCCGGCAGTGCATGATCGAACAGCGGGCTGCGTGATGCGACCGCGATGATCATTTCGCGGCCGAAGGGCGGCCCGATCGTGAAAGTTGCCCCGCCATTCTGGCCGCCGCCGAAGCTGAGCGTCTGGTGTGGCAGGGTCGGCTGCGGGACCAGTCCCGAAGGTTGGACGAGATGCGCGACCGACCCATCCGCCTGCACGTAGCTGACGTAAAGATAACTGATCTGTCCGGGGGAGCGGATCGTGATGTTGAGCGGATCGCCGTTGCGAAATCGGCTCGCGGGTCCGATTTCGACAGCCGGTCGATCCGACGTCGCAAGCGGCCGCTCGAGTGTCTGGAGTGCCTCGCATTGCGGCCATGGCGCCAACAACATCTCGCCAACCGAGGTGTCAGGCACATTCGCGGCAACGGCCTTGACCAGTTCGAGGTCGCCTTCGGAGCCGACATATCCGTCGAGGGTGTTGCGCTTGCCCTCCTGTCTGACCGACACCTTGCCGCAAGTCAGGGCGGCGAGCTGCGACAATGTGTAGCGCTCCGGCGCCGGGGTCACGGGCGGGGTCACGGCGGGCGGCACCGGGCTCGGGACGATCGGGGGAGCCGGCGGGGGTTTCACCTCCACGACCGGTGACGGCGCCGGGCTCGGCGCGGGCGCAGGAGGAGGCGGAGCGGGTTTGATCTCCACGACGACGGGCTGCGGACGGGGCGGCGCCGGGGCGGGAGGCGGCGGAGCGGGTTTGACTTCTACGACCGGGGCTGGCGGACGGGGCGGCGCGGGCGGCGGTACAGGTGTTACGGGTTGTGGCGGCTTGGTTGGAGTAACCGACAGTATGGAGACCTCGCGCACGTGTGTCTTGTAGGCTTCGTACGAAACCCAGATGTAACCACCGTCGCCCCAGCGTTTGCCCCACGAGTTGATCACCCGAAAGGCTTGCTTGCGATCGTCGTAACCCACGATCGCCATGGCGTGCCCTCCCCACTTTGGATCCACTTCCAGGCGATCGAAGACGCCCGGTCCGCGATGCTTATGCCAGGCGCTGTCGACCTTAAACGACAGCAGCACGGGGTTGGACCGCGCCAAGGCGCCTTTCAGGTCGTCGATCTTGGTCTGGTCGAGCCGACGCAGTCCCTGGACGCGAAAATCGGTTGCGGCGGCGATCTTCTCACGCGGCGGGGCGGAGCAATCGGTTTCCTGATACGGGTAGTCGGCCAGTGACGGCGCCCCTTGCTTGAGAACGGAGACGGCGTTCGCAAAGTTCGAGCCTGTCGCGCAGGCGCCCTTGCCGTCGCGTCGCCACGACAGATTGTAGACGAACGCCGGGCTCGGTATGTTTTTCGGATCGTGCGTGTCACGTGCCTCATAGGCGGACGTGTAATAGCTACGCGCCGCGTAGGCGACCGCCCAGGCGGTGCAGGCCCCGAGAGATCCCTGATTGCCGGGGTCGGGAATCCGATAGGACAGGTCCACCGACACCGGAAGAAAGGCGCGATAAGGTTCCTCGATCGGCAGCGCCTGCAGCACGGCCGGGTCGTCGTCCTGGTTTCCGGTCGCATAGACGGTGTCCGGCGGATCGTATTGCTGTGCCTGCAGCGGCGCCGCCTCGAGCAGTATGGCGGCGCATAGTCCGCCGAGCAGGCGGGTGACGACAGGTCTGTGTGAAGGCACCTCGAAGGATCGCATGGTCCGCCTGGTCGAAATGTTCATTGCTGCATCGCGGTTATGTTTGAGCCCGGCTGGTTCCGGCAGCTATCATTCCCTGCACACTTGCGGAACGCAAGAGTTAGCGGCATGTTGACCGTTCATCTACCTAAGAGCGTCGCGAATATTTGTATTATGAATTTGATCGGCCTGGATCGGCGTGGCGTCGCGGCGGCCATTGTCCTGCTTGTTGCGGGTCTTGCGCCCGCGTCGGCGCAAACCTGCGAGAATTCCAAGGCGACGTCGTCCGACGACGTGGTGGCAGCGTGTACGCGGCTGATCTCCTCCGGGCGCGCCAACGGCGAAACGCTGGCCCGCCATTACAACAATCGGGGTGTCGCCTTCGCAAGCAAGCAAGATTACGATCACGCGATCGACGACTACGACCACGCCATCAAGATCAATTCGCGTTTCACCATTGCCTACCATAATCGCGGTTTGTCCCTTCACCAGAAGGGGGACGATAAACGCGCGCTCGATGATTACAATCGCACGCTTGTACTCGACCCGAAGCTTACCGGTGCCTATATCGATCGCGCTCGCGCCTACCGGGCATTGCATGATTACGACAACGCGATCCGGGACACGGATGCGGCGGTTCGGCTCGATCCAAAGCTCGCAACCGGATATTTCCTGCGCGCGCTGATCTACGGAGACAAAAACGACTACGATCGGAAGCTCGCGGACTTGAATCAGGCGATCAGCCTCGATCCGGCCGCGGCGTCCTATTACTCTGAGCGCGGCGTTGTCCTCGACAGAAAACGTGTTTTCGACAAGGCGATCGATGATTACACCCGCGCGCTTGAACGCGATCCGAAGTCTTTCGCCACCTATCTCAGTCGCGCGCGCACCTACCGCGCATTGCGTGATTTTGACAAGGCGATCCAGGATGCTGAAGCGGCGATCCGCCTCGCTCCAAAGCCTTCGGCCGGATATTTCCTGCGCGCGCAGATCTACGGAGACAAGAACGACTACGATCGCAAGCTCGCGGACTTGAACCAGGCGATCAGCTTCAATCCGAACGTGAGCCTCTATTACATCGAGCGCGGCATCGTCCTTGAGCGGAAGGGCTTGTTCAACAATGCGCTTGCCGACTACGAGGACGCCATCCGTATCGACCCGGCGAATCCGGTCGGTTTCAAGGACCGCGGCCTGGCGCGCCGCCGCAAGGGCGACCTGCCGGGTGCCTTGGCGGACTACGATCAGGCGATCAAGGTGGATCCGCAATACAACGCCGCCTACACCGAGCGCGGCAGGCTCTACGAGGCAATGAACAATCCGGCTGCGGCGCGCGCCAGCTATGAGAGCGCGGCGTCGCTGCCCCCGAAATACGAAACCGGCCAACCGGCCATCGATGCGGCACGGGCGCGGCTGGCCGCACTGAATGGTGTGGCGGGCGTTACGCCGCCGCCGTCGCCAACGCCTGTCCGACCCGGCCCAACCCCGCCGCCCATGCCCGTAGTGACGCCGCCATCCCCGGTGATTGTCCCCCCGCCGCTACCGATCCCCGGTCCGCAAATTGTCGCGTCGCGCAAGCTTGCTCTGGTGCTTGGCAACAGCGCCTATCAGCGCCAGCCGCTTCGCAATCCCAACAACGACGCGCGCGCAATGGCGAAAACGCTGCGGCAAATCGGGTTTGAGGTCATCGACGGTTACGATCTCGACTATGCCGGCATGCGACGCGTCATTTCCGATTTCGCGATCAAGGCCTCGACCACGCAGCTTGCGCTGGTGTTTTATGCCGGTCACGGCCTCGGCATCGCGGGACACAACTATCTCGTGCCAATCGACGCCAAGATGGAGTCGACGGTGGCGGCGAGCTTCGAGCTGTTCGACCTCGACCAGATCATCGCGTCGGTCGACGATCCCGCGCGCACCACGATTGTCATTCTGGACGCCTGCCGCAACAATCCGTTTGCGACACAGGCGACCGTGCGCGCGGCGACCCGCGGGGGCGGCCTCGTCGGGTACGACAGCGTCTCGGCAGGCATGCTGATTGCGTTTGCGACGCGGCCGGGCCAGGTCGCCAAGGACGGAGCGGGCGATCACAGTCCCTTCACCGCGGCGTTGCTGAAATACATTACGACACCCAACCTGGAAATTCTCGACATGCTGCGGCGGGTGCGGCGCGACGTACTGCAGGAGACCCATGGGGAGCAGATTACATGGGACAATGAATCGCTGTTCGGGAATGTGTTTTTAGCCGACGTCGGTACCCGCGAGGTGGCGAAATAACTCTCGCGACGAGGTTTTAAGGTGGGCGGCAGCTTGCTGACCGGACATCCCCGATTTCGATATCCGGTTTACGCTGGAAACCGGCTATACTGCACTTGATCGCGTTGCGTTTTCAGGATCAACTTCAAACGCTGCAAGCTTAAGGAAGGGACAACGAAATGATCAGAGGCATATTACTGGCCGCGGTGATCGCTACATTTGCCGGTGGAGCGGCCTTCGCGCAGGAAACCTGTGAAAGCAAGGCCGTCGGCAAGGACGGCAAGCCTCTCGCGGGCGCGGCAAAGACGTCCTTCATGAAAAAATGCCTGACCGATACCTGCGCCACCAAGGCGGTGAGCGCGGAAGGCAAGCCGCTTTCAGGAGCTGCGAAAAACAGCTTCATCGCGAAATGCGAAAAGGGCGCCTAGAGCCTCTCGCGACGCCAGCAAAAAAGGCCGCCCCATCGGGGTGGCCTTTTCATTTCAAGCAAGCGCCGGCGCCTCATGGCCGGATATCCAGTCAGGCCGCGGCAGGCGCAGCGCCCAGGATATCCGACAGCGCCGACAACAGCCGGTCGATTTGCCCGTCGGTGCCGACCGTGATCCGCAGATAGTCGGCGATGCGAGGCGCGGAAAAATGGCGGACGATCACCGCCCGCTCGCGCAGTGCCGCGGCAAGTTTCGCGCCCTGATGCCCCGGATGACGGGCGAACACGAAGTTGGCGGCGGAGGGCAGCACGTCGAAGCCGATCCGGAGCAGTCCGCGGTTGAGCCGCTCCCGGCCTTCGATCACGCGCATCCTGCTCTTTTGAAAATAGGCATCGTCCTCCAGCGAGGCGATGGCGCCGGCCTGGGCGGGCCGGCCCAGCGGATACGAATTGAAGCTGTCCTTTACCCGGACGAGCGCCTCGATCAGGTCGGCATCGCCGATCGCATAGCCAACCCGCAAGCCGGCCAGCGCCCGCGACTTCGACATGGTTTGCACGACCAGAAGGTTCGGGTGGGACGCAACCAGCGGGATCGCGGTCTCGGCGCCGAAATCGACATAGGCCTCGTCGATCACCACCGGGACGTCAGGATGATCCTCCAGCAGGGCTGCGATCTCGGCCCGTGACAGCGCAATTCCCGTGGGCGCATTCGGATTGGGCAGGATCAGCGCGCCGGCCGGCCGGCGATAGTCGGCGACACGGATGCGCATGGCCTGATCGAGCGGCACGGTCTCACAGGCGATACCGAACAGGCGGCAATAGACCGGATAGAAACTGTAGGTGATATCGGGGAATAGCAACGGCGCGTCGTGCTTCAAGAGCGCAGCGAAGGCGTGGGCCAGCACCTCGTCCGAGCCG
Source organism: uncultured Pseudomonadota bacterium (assembly GCA_963819325.1). Taxonomy (GTDB): domain Bacteria; phylum Pseudomonadota; class Alphaproteobacteria; order Rhizobiales; family Xanthobacteraceae; genus Bradyrhizobium. Next base: position 40,923 of record CAWFVT010000022.1, on the reverse strand, counting down.
TTGCCGACGAACACCTGTTCGGGCCGCACCCGGTGGTAGGTGGCGAGAGCCGCCCGAAGTGCCGTGGCCTGCGGGTCCGGATAAAGACGTAGCGTATCCGTCGCCTCGCCGCGAACCGCTTCCAACGCGCGCGGCGAGGGACCAAACGGACTTTCATTGGTGTTGAGCTTGACCAGCTCCGCGATGCGGGGCTGTTCGCCCGGCACATAGGGCTTCAACTCGTGCGTCAGGCTGCTCCAGAAACGGCTCATCTCAGGCTTCCAACGAATGGGTGTGAACGTAAAAAAATAACAATGTTGCGGTTCTCATTTTTGCACGTCGTGGTGATGCCTGCACAATCTTTGTGCTCTTGATGGTCCCATCGAAATCCATTCACGTTCCGTGCTGAGCCGATCTGATTTGCGGCTGTCGGCTCAAATCCGATCTTCACGGATTTGTAGCAAATTTCCTCAATGTTTGAGCGTCTTCAACTTGGCTGATTTGTTGGTGCGGGCGGGCTCCCCGCCGCCCAGCAACATATGTGCGTCAGAAGAATTTTGCGCAACGGAGCGACCGAACGATGCTTGGCTGGAAAAACAGCACACAGTTGCAGGACGCCATGGCGCAGGCCGCGGCCATCAGCCGGTCGCAGGCTGTGATCGAATTCAATATGGACGGCACCATCGTGACCGCCAACGAGAATTTCCTGGGCGTTCTCGGTTACGCGCTTGGCGAAATCCAGGGCAGGCATCACAGCATGTTTGTCGATCCGTCGGAGCCCGAAGGCGCCGGCTACCGCGAGTTCTGGGCGAAGCTCAATCGAGGGGAATATCAGGCCGCCGAATACAGGCGTGTCGGCAAGGGCGGCAAGGAGGTCTGGATCCAGGCCTCGTACAATCCGGTCCTCGATTCCAGGGGCAAGCCCGTCAAGATCATCAAATTTGCCACCGACATCACGGCCCGGAAGGTCCAGAGCATGGAGAATTTCGGCAAGATCGCGGCCATGGGTCGCTCGCAGGCGGTGGTCGAATTCAACATGGATGGCACGATCGTCAGCGCCAACGAGAATTTCCTGGGCGCCATGGGTTACGCATTGGGGGAAGTGCAGGGCAAGCACCATAGCATGTTTGTCGAGCCGTCCGAGCGCGACGGCGGTGCGTATCGCGATTTCTGGGCCAGCCTCAATCGCGGCGAGTTTCAGGCCGCGGAATACAAACGGCTCGGCAAGGGCGGTAAGGAAATCTGGATCCTTGCCACCTACAACCCGATCCTGAATGAGAAGGGCAAGCCGTTCAAGGTCGTGAAATTTGCGACCGACGTCACCGGCCAGAAGCTCAGGGCGGCCGACCTTGACGGGCAGATCACCGCCATCGGCAAATCACAGGCCGTGATCGAATTCCGCATGGACGGAACGATCATCACGGCGAATGAGAATTTTCTGAGCGCGCTCGGTTATTCGCTTGGCGAGGTTCAAGGCAGGCATCACAGCCTGTTTGTCGAGCCGGCCGAGCGCGGCAGCGCCGGCTATCAGGAGTTCTGGGCGCGTCTCAATCGAGGCGAATATCAGGCCGCCGAATACAAGCGGATCGGAAGGGGCGGCAAGGAAGTCTGGATCCAGGCCTCCTACAATCCGATCATGGACCTTAACGGCAAGCCCTTCAAGGTCGTGAAATACGCAGCCGACACCACGCAACAGGCGCTGACGCGGATGCGGGCCGAACGCGCCCGCTCCCTGATCGAGTCGGTGGCGGCCGGAAGCGAGGAGATGAACGCTTCCATCCTTGAAATATCATCGACCATGGTCAAGTCGCGGCAGACGGCCAGCGAGGCGGTAACGCAGGTCAATTCGGCGGATCTCCAGGCCCAGCGGCTGACGTCGGCTACTCAATCGATGGAAGGCATTGTCGATCTGATCGGCAACATTACGGGTCAGATCAATCTTCTGGCGCTCAATGCGACGATCGAGTCGGCGCGAGCCGGCGAGGCGGGCAGGGGGTTCGCGGTCGTGGCATCGGAGGTCAAGAACCTCGCCAGCCAGGCCAAACAGGCAACCGACAAGATCTCAAAGGAGATTGCTGCCCTCAACGCCATCTCGGGAGATGTCGTAACGGCCCTTAACTCGATCAAGCAGGCGATCGAGCACGTCAACGAGTTTGTCACAACCACGGCCGCGGCGGTGGAAGAGCAGAGCGCCGTGACCAGCGATATGTCATACAACTTGCAGCGTGCCGCAGCGGAGCTTGCCGCGTAGTTCGTAAACCGCCGTAAATCCCGCGGCGGCTGGTCGACCGCCGGCGGCGCGTGCGATCAGCGCCCGCGCAGGCGAGCGATCGTTTCAGCCAGTTCGACGGCGAAGAGCGACAGCATGATGCCCACCATCGGCACCGCGGGAACCAGATATCGCGCGACGTCGAGGGTGTGGACCGCGGCGGCGGTCCCGATCGAAGCCGCCCACATCACGATCACGACCCCGGCGCGCGTCGAGAAATCGGAGCGCCGCCGCCACGCGACGGTCATCGTCCAAAACAGGATGGCGACGATGAAGGCGATGGACAACGCCCTGAACAGCCAGGCGGAGAAGATCGGGAAATCGGACAACGGCCCGATCCGAACCGGTCCGCCTTGCAGATCGATCGGCTGAACCGCGCGGCCGTGCCGTGCCAGGATATCGGACACGTGCGGCACGTCGTCGGTCGATACCGGTATCGCAGGATCTAGTCCGTAGATCGGCCATGCCACCGAGGCCCCATAGGCCATCTGACGGGCGAACTTGGCAGCATAGGCCAGCGGCCGGTCACGTAAGGCGGCGAGGAAGATGCGCCGATAGGCCGTGGCCGCGCTGGCGGCATTGCCGCTACCGCCGGCGAGATCTCGATCCAGTGCGGTGTCGAACAGGCAGGCGTCGCCGAAGAAGCCGAGCACGCGCCAGTGACCCGGATCGGCGGCGAAGTCGGTGGCAAGCCGCGCCATGGCGGCGTCGACGCGATCGCCGGCCGCCGACGCGATCTCGCGTCGCGCGGCATCGCTTGCAAGCTCGATGTTCAGGTGATTGCAGAACAATGTCTTGGGGACGAACACCACCGAGGCCTGGTCGGAGTCGGAAGCCCCGAACCGTGAACCGGCGGCCAAGAGCGCCAGCGCCGCCGCGATCGACAGGGCCATCACGGCGAGGCGGGCGTAGGTATCCGGCCGGGCGAGGCGGATGCCCACAACAATGGCGGCGATCGGGACCAGGATTCCCTGCGACCTGAAGCACGCCGCGAGCGCCGCGCACAGGATGGAGGCGGCGACCGCGTAGCACCGCGCCGCTTTTCCGACACAGGTGGCGACGAGCAATCCGGCCATTGCCAGATTGAGGAAAACCGCGAACAGAAGGTCGGCGGTGAGGACGTTCCGAAGCAGCAGCAGGCCCGGATACATCGCCACCAGGATGATCGGCACCAGCCCGGCGGCGTTGCGCGTCACCGCCTGGGCGGTTGCCGCAAGCACCAGCATCAGGATGGCCCATGCCGCCTGCTGCAGCCGCACCACGGTTCCGAGGTCACCTCCGAGCGCGAACATCTCGGCGAGGAATGCCGGGTAGCCTGGATCGCGTCCGCCCGCGACGGTCGGCTTTCCGGCCTCAAGCGTTTGAAGCGCGGATTCCACAAAGGACGGCGTATCGCCCCAGACGACCGGGACCGCCGGCCTGAACGACACGACGATCGCCACCAGCAGGGCGGCCCACGCCAGCACCGCCCACGGCGACCCGACGCCGCCCAGCGAGCGGGCTCCGCCGGCTGCATGCGCCTGAGCTTCGAGGGCGGACCACACCATCGCCGTCCATACGGGAACTTCGAATGCCGCCCCGGGTTCATGCTAGACCAGAACGGTCTGCAAGACCATCGGAGGCCGCCGCGTCATCCTGGCTCATCCGTGAGTTCACGCCGCGGTGAGTTCAGATTCGCTGTTCGGCAACGGCGGGTAGATGTGCTAAGCTGAATTACCGATATGGAAGACAACATGCCCGCTGGAATGTTGCGAACGGTCACTGTCATAGCTGTTGCTGTCTGCTTCTCCGGCGCAGCATTCGCCGTCGATAGCGCGCGGCCGCGTCACACGGCGGCGTCCGTTCAGGGATCGGCGTCCTCTTCGCGATCCGAAGGCGCGCCGAGGACATTCCGGCGCGCGACAAGCCCGAAACAAAAAGCCGGTCCGACGAGGCTGGCCGCCGACCGCGATCCCTATGCCGATCCGGCAGCGCCTTATAAGGCCAATCGCCTTTCCTCGTCGTCGGCGGGCCAATCGATCCTCAATACGCCCGGGCAAGTCACCGTGCTGACGAGGCAGGTTCTTGACGACAAGAACGCGACAAGCCTCAGGGACGCCTTGAGTTCAACCGCGGGCGTGACGGTCGGAAGATAAGAAGCAGCGGGCTCCCTCAGTTGCATTCGATATCGTTCAGATCAGCGGCAAGCACGATCTCGGCGTCTCTCCACAGCAAGCACCGTGTCTAGGTTGAAAGGCCAATGGGAGCGCCGATGACGCTGGAAACGGAATCATCGGATCCGGCAGCCACATAGCTCTGATAAATTTCGTCGAAACGGCCAATTCCGCGTATTTCGCCGCGGTCCAGCCATATAAGCCGGTTGCAAAAGCCCCGCATAACGGTGGCGTCGTGGGTTGCCACCACGATAATGCTCACTCTTTCCAGTAGCTCGGAGAGTTGTCGTTGAGCTTTTGCAATAAAATGAGCGTCGCCCGCCGAGATCATCTCGTCCATCACGATAATTTCCGAATCCACCGCCGTCGAAATCGAGAAGGCGAGGCGCAGGTACATTCCGGACGAATATGTGTGGACGGGCATTTTGAGGTGCTCGCCGAGTTCCGAGAATTCTTCGATCTCCGGAGATAATTTTCTTGCCTCGGCAAATGTAAGTCCCATGAACACCAGGCGAAACAGGATGTTTTCAAGTCCGGTCGCTTCTGGGTCCATTCCAAGCGAAATATCCGTCAGGGCTGTAATGCGCCCCACGCGCTCGATCGTTCCGCTGGTTGGGGGATAAGCACCCGCGAGCACGCGAAGCAGCGTTGTCTTTCCGGCTCCGTTATTCCCGACCAACCCGATGCGATCGCCGCCGTTGATCGTAAGATCGATTTTCGAAAGGGCTCGTACCGATAGGCTTTTCGCGTGCGCTGCCAGCTTTCCCCCAACAGTCGACCATAACCGGAGCTGAAGAGAATGCGCAGCCGGCGTCCGAACCGGAAACTCGACGGATACGTCGTGCAAACGGATGCTGGCCATCGGAATCCTCATATCCAGTAGACGATATGACGCCGACCCCGGCCCAGGAACGGCAGGCTCGCACAAAACCCACCGAGTGAGAAAATCACCGCGCTCACCCAGTAAGCCCAGGTAACGTCACGCCCGACCAACGGGTCGCGAACGATTGCAACGAAAACCGCAAAGGGATTCCAGGGCAGCAAACCCTGAGAGCGTGCCGATAGAAGCTCGGGTGTCCAAAGAACAGGTGTGAGGAAAATGGCTACCTGAATCAGGTTGTTCACGACCTGGACGATGTCTCGATATCGCGCGCATAAGATCGAGAGCATCAAGGACATCCACAAACACCAAATTAAAGTCAGCAACACACCCGGGATCGCGAACAAAGCAGAGCTTGACGGCCGAAGGCCCAGACTGAACGAAAGAATGAGCGGAAAGATCAAGTTCATGAAAAAGGTAGCGCCGTGCCGAAATGCCAGCGCGAAGACGATTGTCGAGATAGGCATGTATTGATTGTGGAAATAGCGAATATTGGCCGGCAACAGGGTAGTCAACTCGATCAGAATGGCCGAAATCAATTGCCAAACGACCAGGCCGACGGCGATGTAGGGCAGGATTTCACGAACAGGTTGGGCCCATAGGTACGACCAAACCAGGCCAATCGTTGAAACTGTGATCGCACTGGTCAGGATAATCCAAAGCTGACCAAGTCTTGAGCGTGCATACCGTCGGCGCATTTCACTTGCGCCTATCAAATACCAAAGCCGCCACTGCAGCGCCCCCTCGAGCACATCTGTGGCTCCTAGGCCGAAAAGCCCAAGTCTGGAACCCGGCTCCGATGAAGAGGTAAGGTGCTCGTTGTACACGCTATATTCTGCTTTCGGTGTCCCACGTTCTCACACAAGAGGGTTTACCTCGTGAGGTGTCCTCGGCGTGCTTCTACGGTTTCATCAATCGACGCTGAAAGCGCCGTGCAAACCTGCTCGATTTCCCCTTCGCTGAGGTTTGTGTGAAACGGCAAGGCAAGCGTTGACGCCGATACCCGTTCGGTTACTGGAAATTGACCGGTACGAAAGCCGAATTGTTCGCGGAAATATGGCTGCAGATGTATAGGAGGAAAATAATTACGCGTTGAGATACCCTTTTCCGCCAGCCGTAAAGCGACGTCGTCCCGGTTGAGCGAGGCGTCTAACCTCACCACATATACAAACCAACTCATGCGGGTCATGCCTTCGACCGGCGTGAGAGCTTGTATTCCAGGCGCGGTAGACAATCTCTCGCTGTATTTGGCGGCTACCGCCGCCCGGCGTTCCAGCAAATCGTCAATGCGCGAAAGTTGCGAGACGCCCAGAGCGGAACTCAATTCATTCAGACGGTAATTGAATCCAATTTGGGCATGACTCAGCCAGCCATTCATGGTCCCACGGCCGTGATTTCGAAGGGCGCGCAAGTTTGCGTCCCACCTTGAATCATTCGTGGCGATAATTCCGCCTTCGCCCGTCGTCATTTGCTTGTTCGGATAAAACGCAAACACGGAAGCGCGACCGAAAGTTCCGACTTTCCGGTTCCGATACATCGCGCCCAACGCCTCGCAAGCATCCTCGATCAGCACCAAAGAGTGCCGATCCGCCGTTTGGCAAAGACCATCCATCGCAGCCGGCCGGCCAAACACATGGATGGGTAAGATCCCGACCGTACGGCTTGTGATCGCTGCGCCAACGGCCGCCGGGTCGATGTTGAGCGTTTCCTCGTCGATGTCGACAAATACCGGGGTGCCGCGCTCATACAGAATGCAATTTGCAGATGCCACAAAACTGAACGGCGAAGTGATTACTTCCGCGCCTTCTCTAACCCCTGCAAGCCGCATGCAGAGATGAAGGCCAGATGTTCCGTTTGCAACGGCAACGGCGTACCGAGTTCCGATATATTGGCGAGCGAGTTCCTCGAACTCCTCGACAAACGGCCCGATGCTCAATTGTCCGCTACGCAGGGCCGAAACGACACGGTTGACGTCATCTTCGTTGATGTCCGGTTTTGACATCGAAATGCTATTTTCGCGCATGCTGTTCACCTGAGAGTCCTAGCCGGTACGCCTGCCACGGTAGTGTTGTCCTCGATATCCCTGATGACTACGGCTCCCGCTCCCACGACACACCATCGTCCGACATTGAGATTGGGAAGAATGCGGCAGCCGATTCCCAGCAAGCTGCCTTCTCCGACCCGGGCAGCGCCCGCCAGGCAACAGCCAGGCGCGATATGGACATGGGAGTCGATCACGCAGTCATGCTCGACGACGGCGCCGGTATTGACGATCACGTTTTCGCCAACCCGCGCATCCGCGTTAATGATGGCGCCCGCCAGCACCGTGGTGCCTATTCCCAGATTTGCGCTGCGGCTGACAACCGCGGCCGGATGCACGATGGTCGCCGCGGTGGCGTTGCGGGCCCGTTCCCTGATGACAACTGCGCGCCGCGCTCGATTGTCTCCGATGGCCGGGACGACCGCGTCAATGTCGAGTTCCTGCCAAAGTGAAATCGCTCCGAGCACCGGAAGCCCCAGGAATGTTCGTCCGGTTAAAGTGGGATCATCATCGAGGAAACCGACAACCGAGGTTCCCGGTATTGCCATGGCGGCATCGGCAACGACCTTGCCATGTCCTCCCGCGCCTAGAATTGCGATTCTCACAAAAGCCTCTCATTCACCGATCGTGCTAACAATCGGCGTCGTCGCAACATCTGGCCAGCCTCAGGAGATCGGAGCATCACCCGACGCAACGGGCCGTGGGCCCGTCGCCTCTTTACCGACTGTCCGTTATCCTACAAGAGTTCGTTCAGTGTGGGCAACAGACGGCGCCGGTGAATCCCCGGGAAAGGCTTCTATCCCCGAATCGTATATCGTATGATCATGAACGGGCGCGCCGCGCGGTTTCTTGGGCCGTCACACCGCAGGGATCGTCGAGCTGACGCGCATGAACCAAAAAGTAACCCTTTCTCAATCTATGGAGCAGCCGCCGGAGCTGGCCGCCAATTTTGCGCTGGCACCGTCAGTCCGCGCTTCACCGAGGCGGATCTGTCACGTCGTGGCAACCACGGAAGGAGCTGTCTGGGTATACGAACAGCTCCGCGACCTGCGCGATCGCTTCGGTTATGACGTATCGGTGATATTGAACGGCCCTTCGGGGACATTGGTTGATCGTTTCAAGAATGCAGGAATACCGGTTCTCACCGCCGACTTCGATTTTCTCGGCGTGTCTGATCTGTTCGCGCTGCCGAGAAAGATAATTGCACTAGCCCGCACGTTGAGGCGCGAGCGCTTTGACGTCGTTCAGACCCACTTGTTTCATTCGATGGTCATCGGCCGGATCGGAGCATGGCTTGCTGACGTTCCGGTCAGGCTGTCCATGGTTGCCGGGCCTTTCCATCTCGAGGCCTACACTCCGCGATGGATCGATGGATCGACCCAATGGATGGACACCGCGCTAATTCCATCGTGCGAATGGACCCGCAAACTCTACCAATCGTTGGGCGTCGCGGAAGAACGTCTGGCTTTGATCTATTATGGTCCGGATGAGGAGAAGTTCGATCCTGTCAATCACAAGGCGATCGACTTGCGTCGCGAATTCGGTTGGGAGGACGACCGACCCCTGATCGGAATGATCGCGTATTTCTATGGCGAACTGGGCGTAAATCGCTGGACACCGCCGGCGGTGCAGGGTCGATCGGTCAAATGCCAATCGGACCTGATCAGGGCGATGCCCGAGATCCTGGAGGAATTTCCGAACGCACGGTTGGTTTTGGTGGGCTCCGGTTGGGAGGAGGGGGGACGGCAGTATCTTTCCAAAATGCAGTCGCTTGTTCGTGAGCTCAAGCTCACCGATCGAATAGCATTTACTGGCTATCGGACCGATGTGCCTCAAGTGCTGAAGGCGCTGGATGTTACCGTGCAGGCGTCACTGAGCGAAAATCTCGGCGGAACGATAGAAGGACTCTTGATGGAAACACCGATGGTCGCCAGCCGCGTCGGCGGCCTGATTGACAGCGTCGTCGACGGCGAAACCGGTATCCTGGTCGCTCCAGACGATCCTGCTTCGCTCGCGAAGGGAATTCTTACCATTCTTCGTGATCCCGACAGAGCCCGGCAGCTGGCGAAGCGCGGTCGGCAATTTATGCTCGAACGGTTCACGCTGCGGAAGACGGTGGAAAGCGAGCACGCGCTTTATCAGAAGCTGCTGCAACAGTCGCCGCATGGCTACCGGCTACATCGCACGTTTGGCAGGCTGTTCTTGGGAGCCGTAACATGCGGCTATCTTGGGGCGCGTTACCGTTTCGTCGATGCGTGGCTTCTTCCACGACTCGATTCAGGTTGGCGTCCCTGGCATTTCGTTAGATTACGAATGTATATTTTCCTCATTACCAATGCTCTCGTGCGAAAGCTCGACCCCCGGCAGAAAGGCGGCCGGGAGTGGGATCAATCTTCAACGGCTCAGGACCGGACCTGCGCAGGCGGGCCCGTCAACGAGCAGTTCATCTCGATCCAACACGTGCCGCCACCTCCCATCGGATCGGCACTTCAAACTGCCATGCGGATGAGCCTTTATCGTTTCTATGCTTTTGTAGGTCGCCGAAAACTTGGGTGGGGACTTAGGCGTCGTGCTTCCCGCATGTTTTACTCTGTATTCGGACGCAAATGAGCGCTGCAACCACGGACGCAGGTGATTCTCTACGACGCCTCTGACGCAACCGGCAGCGCTGGTCGTGCCCTGTGATTGGGTCTCCCCAATTTGCTTACGTCGCGATTGAGTTGGTGGAATTGATTGTTTTACGTCAAAATTGAGGTCCCAGGCCGAACATGACATCTCAGAAGATCGGGTTTGCGAACGGCCTTCGGGGCATTGCGGCGCTATCCGTTATTATCGGCCACTATCTCGGAACGTTTTGGAAACTTACCGATGCGGTTGCGGGGTTGACGGGCATAGTCCGAGCTCCTGTTGTCCCGCCGGTTTTCGTTGAGCTGGTGATCTCGTCACCTGTCAACCTCGGCGCATTTGGTGTTGCATTGTTTTTCCTGATCAGCGGGTTCGTGATTCCGCTGTCGTTTCAGACTTACGGCCGCCTGGATTTCCTCGTCGCCAGATTTTTTCGAATTTATCCGACATACTGGATCGGACTCTCGGCATCGCTGCTCGTTCTCGTGATCGGGGTAGGTTTGCAAGGGGTGCCATTTCCACACTCGGCGGTCGAGGTTCTATTTGGCTACCTGATCGGAATGCGGGACATTGTTTTTGTGAAGTCGGTCGACGGGGTCGTCTGGACGATTGAGATCGAACTCAAATTTTATCTAATTTGTGCGCTGATCGCGCCATGGCTCCGCGAAGGATCGTTGAAAGTATTTTGGGTCCCCTGCGTGTTGCTGGTTATAGCCTGCACGCTCGGCGTCGTTCTAACACCGTCCGCGACAGCAACACGGCTGTACTTTGCACTTCTAAGCGCTCCATATCTGCTTTTCATGTTTGTCGGGGTCGCTTTCAATTTCCTGTACCGCGGTAAACTCCAGGCTCCTGCGGTTGGTCTCGCCGTGCTCGGAATGATGTTGATGTTCGGCGTTGCGCAGCATTTCAACTTTTTGGCGTATGACGCATTTTTGCTGAGTTTTGCCGCGGCGGTGGTGGTTTTTGCCGCTGCGATGCAATTTCCAAACATTATTGGATCGATCCCGTTGATCGGATTTTGGGCGGACATCAGTTACCCGCTTTATGTGGTTCATGGACTCACCGGTTATGTCCTCATGGAGGTGCTGCTCGCTCGCGGCTTTGGTTCGTGGTTGGCTATCGTGATCGCTTTTGCGGCGGTCACGATCCTGGCGGTCGGCCTGCATGTCACTGTTGAAACATCATCCCGTGAAATGGGACGCCGAATGGCAATGGCCATCCGTGGCCGTCAGGCAATGCCCGAAGCAGAGGTAAGCGTGCGCACGGATTAAGATTGCTCCGGTAATGCTCAAGAGGAGTTGCGCAGGCGCATGCGATTGATCTCAGGATCCCTTAGACGTTTCTCATGCGCGCTGATGAAGTGGTCGAACGAGCGTGTTCACTTCTGGTGTCGGCACATAGCGTCGTTTCTGCCAGCCCGGTGATCTGCGCCCGACGGGCAAATCGGCAAATCAGTGTCCAGCCCCATTCGCAAAAATATTCCGGTTCACTTTTGCCCCAAATCACCTGCATATCGTTTGCATCCCGGCCCAACACAGGGGGCGTTTCGCGATCGTCACGAACGTAGGGCAGGGGATGCGATGGACGCGGCACGTCAAAGGCGAATGACGTTGCTCGCGGACGGCGAAGTCGTGTGGTCCTGACGCCTCGACGCTGGCGTCAAGTTGGTGAAAGAGATTTCGCCGATGACGGTGACAAGAAAGCCCGATCACCGGGGAGAGTACGAAATAAGCCGTTAAAACCATCGCGTGCGGGAATGCCGGGTGATCCCGGTGCGACCGTGGTGACTAACGCGTGTGCTTACTAACTTCGCGCACGCGGCTGCGGGTGCAACGGGCACCCGGCATTCCCCGCTCCCCCTTGGGGTAGCGCCCACGCCCTTTATTGGGCGGAAAATACATGCACAGCTCGGACGCATCGCGCCGCGGGAACGCGGAGGCGTGTATTACGCCGTCATTGCGACCCGTTGGCTCGCAATGACGACTTGCCTTTTCGTCGTCGCCCGCGAAGGCGGGCGATCCAGTATTCCGAGATGTCAATGATCGAGCCGAGAAGCTGCGGCGTACTGGATACCCGCATGCGCGGGTATGACGGCTTCTCGCCCAACCCGCGTTGACGCATCGCGCGGTCTGCGCCAAGCTTGCGGGAAAGCAATAACATCCGGAGGAACGGCCATGCTCCGCGCTGAAGACAATAAATTCCTGACCGAAAGCGGGTCGGGCACGGCGATGGGCGATTTGCTGCGCCGGTTCTGGTTGCCGGTTCTGTTGTCCGAAGAATTACCTGAAGCCGATGGCCCGCCGAAGAAGATCGTGGTCATGGGCGAGGAGTTGCTGGCGTTTCGCGACTCCCGCGGCGTGGTCGGGGTGATCGATCAATATTGTCCGCACCGCGGCGCCAATCTCTGGCTCGGGCGTAATGAGGAATGCGGCATCCGCTGCGTCTATCACGGCTGGAAATTCGATACTGACGGCGCTTGCGTCGACATGCCAACCTCCTATCCCGATCTCAATGCCAGGGATCTGATCCGCATCAAGTCCTATCCGGTGCGCGAATGGGGCGAGATGATCTGGGCCTATATGGGCCCGGCGGAGACAGTGCCGGAATTGCCCGCGCTGGAGATGGCGCTGGTGCCGCCATCGCATCGTTACGTTTCGAAGAAATGGCAGGACTGCAACTGGGTGCAGGCGCTGGAAGGCTCGATCGACACCGCGCATTTCACCTTCGCGCATTTGAGTTTCGACAAGGAAGAAGATGAGGTGTTGGATATCAAGAAGCACTTCATCAACCCTATCCAGCGCATGAATTCCGATCACATGCGCTGGATCGCCGAAGACCCGCGTCCCGTCATCAAGATCCATCCGCACGACGCCGGATTGACGATCGCCGGCGGCCGGCTCACCGGCAGCGACAATATCTACTGGCGCATCGCGCAGTTCCTCATGCCGGTGCACGCCTATGCGCCGAGCGCGATGCCCGGCGAGAATATCTTCGGCCAGAGTTTTATTCCGGTGACCGACACCTCCTGCTGGATCTACACCTATGCCTGGAATCCGGAGCGCCCGCTGACGCAAGGAGAGCGCGACGCCTATGACGGCGGCAACGGCGTGATCTCCGAGGTCGACGAAAATTATGTGCCGCTGCGCAACAAGGCCAATGACTACCTGATCGACCGCAAGCTGCAGAAGACCAAAAGCTACACCGGCATCAAGGGCGTGTCCGAGCAGGACGCGGCGGTGCAGGACAGCCAGGGCCCGATCGCCGACCGCACCCGCGAGCATCTCGGCCCGACCGATCTTGGCATCATGCATTTCCGCAAACTGATCATGGAGAGCGCCCGCGCGCTGCAGCAGGGCCAGCCGCCGGCGCAGCTCGCCCGTCAGGACCGCTACGCGGTGCGGTCCGGCGCCTGCGTGACGCACAAGGCCAAGGATCTGCCCGCGGTGATGATCGAGCGCTTCGGCGACGAGAACGGTTATGTCGGGCGGCCACGGATTGCGGCTGCGGAGTGAAATTTTTTGGCGGAGTGAGTTGTTTGTTCGTCATTGCGAGCGCAGCGAAGCAATCCACTCTTGCTTTCTTGTTGCCTCATGGATTGCTTCGTCGCAAGGGCTCCTCGCAATGACGGTGGTTTCTACAACGGTATCCGGCGGTATTCGCGGTTGGCAAGGCTGGCTTCCTCGAGATCGAGATCGCGTTCGATCCGTCGCCGGATCTCGTCGGTGATCTTGCCGTCGCGCAGCAACACGTGGATGAACTTGCGTTCCGCCGCAATCAATTCCCGCGTCAGGTTGGTGCCCGCCGTCGTCACGTCATGCGCATCGGGATCGAGGCTGTCGGGCAGCTGGTTGGAGCGGATCTCATGTCTGGCGCGCAGCAGCTTGATCACTTCGTCGGACAATTCGCGGTCGTCGGTGATGGCATCGAGCGACTTGAGCGCGGCGCCGAGCGCTTCGCGCCGCGCGGCGATTTCCGATTCGTGCTCGGCGATCTGTTCGTTGCGGCCATCGCGGGCGATGCCGAGCCAGCCCACCACCGGCGGCAGTCCGAGCCCGAGCCCGACCAGGGTGATGAAGATGACGCCAAAACTCACGAACAAAATGAGGTCGCGATAGGGAAAGCCCTCCCCGCCTGGAAGTGTGAGCGGCAGCGCCAGTGCCGCGGCCAGCGATACCGCGCCGCGCACGCCGGTAAAGGCGATCACGAACACCGTGCGCCACGACGGCATCGGATCGCGCTCGCGCAGGCGCTTGTTCAACAGCCGCGGCAAATAGGTGGCGGGATAGACCCAGGCGAACCGCGCCACGATGATGATGACCGCGACCAATGCGGTCGCAGACAGGATATCGTCAAGCGGAAACGCCTTGGACTTCTCGAACAGCGAGCGCATCTGGAAGCCGGTCAGCAGGAACAACAGGCCTTCGATCAGGTAGATCACGAGGTCCCAGAAGAAGATGCCTTGCAGCCGGGTCGCCGAAGAGATCCACAGCGGCCCGTTCCAGCTGATGTAGAGCCCGCAGGCGACGGTGGCGATCACGCCGGAGCCGCCGAAATGCTCCGGGATCCAGTAGGCGACGTAAGGCGTGATCAGCGACAGCGTGATCTCGATCTGGGGATCGCGGGCGCGGTGACGCATGCGCAGGCTGAGCCAGCCCACCGCCGCGCCGAACAAGACCTCGCCGGCGACGATGACGAAGAAGGTCGCCGTTGCCTTCGGCAGCGAAAGCATCCCGGTCGAGATTGCCACCACCGCGAAGCGATACAGGATCAGCGCGGTGGCGTCGTTCGCCAGCCCCTCGCCCTCGAGGACGACGAGAATCCGCCGCGGCAGCCCGAGCTTGCGGGCGATCGCCAGCGGCGCCACCACATCCGGCGGCGCGACGATGGCGCCGAGCAGGAAGCCGATGTTCCACGGCAGCCCGATCAAATAATGCGTCGCGGCGGCGACCGCGCAGGCCGTGAAGATCACGCAACCGACCGACAGCAGGATGATCGGCCGCAGATTGGATTTGAACTCGCGCCAGCTCATGGCGACGCTGGCCGAATAGATCAGCGGCGGCAGCACCACCAGCAGCACCAGTTGAGGCGGCAGTTCCAGCGACGGCATTCCCGGCACGAAGGCCAGCACGACGCCGGTCAGCAGCAGCAGGATCGCCGGTGCGACGTCGATGCGCCGCGCCAGCAGCGCGGTGCCCGCCAGCACCGCGAGCAGAATCAGAAATATCTGGAACTTGCCTTCCACGGTCCCCCATTCCTGTGCCGGGCTAATTTGCCCGGACCGGCGGCGGCGTCAATGGCGCGGAATGGCCGGCTCCTATGGCCGGAGATCGTAGCGGTACGACTTCGAGACGATGCGCCAGCCGTCCGCGAGTTTCATCGCCACCAGATAGTCGGTGAAGTAGCGCGGCGGCAACTGGCAGCGCACCTTGATGAAGGCGGTGGATTCGTCCGAGCGATCGATGGTCACGATGAAATCCTCGCGCGGCTTGCCTTCCGCCTTGGCGGAAGGCCGCTTGCTGACGCGATCGAGCCAGTCGGGCACGGTCAGCACCTGCAGCTCGCCCTTTTCGACCCAGCGCAGGTCGGCGCTGGGATGGAAGATCGCGCCGAGCTTGTCGGCATTGCCTTCGTAAAGGCCGTCGAAATAGTGATTGACCACCGCTTCGACGGTGGAGCGGTCGTGACTCATGGTTGGTCTCCTCTTCCTCTCGTCTTTCCGGGGGCACGAAGTGCGAACCCGGAAACTCGCGCAGCAATCTCTGGATTCCCCGATGTGCAATCGCACATCTGAGGTCTGCGCATCCAAGTCGGCTGTTGCCGACTTGGACAATGATATTGCAGAACTCGGGTAAACCCGAGTTCTGGTGGCGCATCCCGGAATGACTACGTCACATCAAAAACACGCCCTTGCCGTCGACCTGCTTGTCGAACAGTTTGTAGGCCTCGTCCGCCTGGTCGATGTTCCAGCGATGGGTGAACAGCTTGTCGACATCGATGCCACGCTCGACCGAAAACCGCGCGCAGTCGGCCTGAATGACGTTGGAGAACGTCCACGACGCCACCAGCGTCAATTGCCGGCGCATCAACAGCGGGCTGACATCGATATGGACCTCGCCGCCCTCGCCGACAAAGCACATCGTGCCCCATACCTTGACCGAGCGGATCGCGTTCAGCCGCGCCTCTGGATTGCCGGATGTATCCAGCGTCAGGTCCGCATAACGTCCATGGGTCAGATCCTTGATGGCGGCGACCGGATCGGTAGCACCAGGATTGATTACCTCGTCGGCGCCGAACGCCTTCGCACGCTCCAGCCGCGCCTGGCTGATGTCGAGCGCAATCACCTTCGCCCCCATCGCCTTGGCGTATTGGGTTGCCGCCAGCCCGACGGGCCCTTGGCCGAAAATCGCCAGCGTGTCGTTGCCCGAAACGCCGATGCGGCGCAGGGCGCTGTAGGCGGTGCCGGAACCGCAGGCGATCGCTGCACCCGCGCTGAACGACAATTCGTCGGGAAGCGGCACCAGCGTGTTGGCGGGCACCTTGAGATATTTCGTATGGCCGCCATGCTCGTTGTTGCCGTAGACCTGGACCGGTACCTCCTGGCAGAGCTGCTGCCATCCGGACCGGCATTGATTGCACTGCGTGCAGCCCTGATAGTGATGCACCATCACGCGCTGGCCGATCCGCGCCTCCCTGGCATCGACGGCCGTGCCGATCGCGACCACGACGCCGCAAGGCTCGTGCCCGACAATGACGGGACTGTCCTTGGCCTGAATCCCGGCGACTGCGCCCTGGCCTTTCGGGCGACGGTATTGATGCAGATCGGTGCCGCACATCCCGGACGCCTTCATCTCGATGACCACGTCATGGGCATCGGGAGTGGGGTCGGGGAACTGCATCAACTCCAGTTCGCGTTCGCCCTTGAACACAACGCCGCGCATTCGCTTCCTCCGCTTGTTTTTGTTGGTGGTTCGATCTTGAACGGAAAAACGCGATTGGCAAAGCGAACCGAAAGCGGTCCGGCGCCATCAAGGATAAATCAGTTCGCGTCGTTTACCGGACATCGCGCTGATTATCGACGCAATTTCGCGAATCTGCGCCGCGCGATGCGCCCGAGTGGTGCGTGTATTTTTCGCCCCGAAATGGAGGGCGCGGCGCTTCCCCAAAAGGGGAGCGGGGAATGCCGGGTGCCCGTTGCACCCGCAGCCGCGTGTGTAAGGTAGTAAAACACACGCGTTAGTCACCACGGTCGCACCGGGATCACCCGGCATTCCCGCGCGCGATGGTTTTAACAGCTTATTTCGCGCTCTCCCAGGTGACCGGGCTTTCTTGCCACCTTCGCTTGTGCGGATCGCTCCACCAACTTGACGCCAGCGTCGGGGCGTCAGGACCACACGACTTCGCCGTCCGCAGATAAGCGCTCTCGTCAGCAGCGCTATCGGCGTCCATCGCATCCCAACCCTACGTCCGTGACGATCGCGAAACGCCCCTTTGTGTGGGCCGGGATGGCGGGGGATATGCAGGTGATTTGCGTTGGAAGGGAACAGGAATATTTTTGCTGAGGGGGACTGGACAGGTAGCATCAGCTTGATCCGGTTCAATAAATCACGCTGTGCGCGCAGGGCAAATTAGCCCAACAGATCGCTCCAATGGGCGCCCGATGATAGGTTTCCGCGCCAGGATCGCGATATAGAATAGATGAGGCTGGCCGTGACGTCTGCGCACGAACGCCCGGCCAGTTAAGTGCACTGTCACCGTAACCGCGGTCAATTAAGTGCACCGCAATTCTCAGGTTAGTTGCATGCGCTGGACACCGTAGTTCGTGCTTCCCGCGTTTCTAACGCGTTATAGGCACAGCGCGTCACATAGCCATTGGCGTCGGCCGCGGTGATCCCGGAGTATGAGCGTAACCTTCCTGAAACATCCACACACCTTGATCTTGACCCCTCTCAAGCATTTCATAGACCTCGTGAATATCAGTGGTCGGTGGAACATCGACGGAATAAAGTAGCTGCCTACCTATGCTCAGATCGATGCGCATGCTCTCGTACGAACAGCCCAATCCTTCTAATATGCTCCAATAGGAAACGATCCGGGTCTCAGCGGGTTGTATCAAAAGCATGTATGTAGAGTGTCCTCCACGCTCAATAATTTCAATGAAGTCACCCACGAGATCATTAGTGAACTTCGCCTTAACGACATCAAGATTGTTTATGCTTTTCGCAAAAAACGGCGAATTTCTGATCCGAAGAATCCGTTGCTCGGTTTCGGCAATTGGCTCAGCCCAAAGAAGTCTCGCTTCCGTGCCCGTGCCAATCGGACGCATCTAACTCGAAACGGACTTTTACTAATCTTTTGGTCATCTAGTGTTAGGCTCCTCCGCGAAGGATCCAATTGTACCATTCTTCGGGCGTTTGCGGCCCCTTTTGTAGGTTGCAAGTTCGACAGGAAGGCACATAATTTTCAGGACTATTATTGCCGCCTTGACTCCGTGGAATAACGTGATCCCCATTAAGTTGGTCGGGACCGGGAGTTCGTGTTGTTGGATCGCCACAATAAGTGCATGGCACCGAATCCGGTTGCTGATTGTTAAAGGATCGCGGAAACGCTTGTCCTGCTCCTGGGCCACCGCTGGATCCTGCCGGCAATTCCTCAAACGGAGTAAGCCCCTCCGGAGTTATAACAGGGGGACGGGCAAAAAACGTGAGAGGAAATGCTTGAGCTAACTGAACCGAGCTATCTTGCGATTGCGGTACCGGGACTGCGGCTGCTGGGCCAACATCATTCGTGTTAGCAGCTACTTGCTGTACTGGAATTGCACCTATTGGGCTAAGGTCATTTGCATTAGCAGCTACCGTGGTTGGAAATGAAAGTGACGAAGGAGATCCGAAGCTCGACGACAAACTTTGTGGGCTGTCGGCAGCTAGTCCGAACGGATCAGAGAGGTTTAGCGGATCATTCCGGACATAGGCATAAAGATTACTGCCACCGTTATATCCAATCGGATCGGTTTGCATGAACCGCCCCAGTATCGGCGAATACATCCTTGCGCGAAAATCATAAAGCCCGTTGGTTTCAGCGTCGATGCGCGCACCGGTATAGCGGAACGTGCCTGACGTGACACTGCTCTCGCCATAGATCTGATATCCCGCCTTGGCCAGCGCGCCCGAGCTGGCGTCGAGCGAGGCGACGATCGAGCCCTGGATGTCGGGGATGGTAGGTCGCGCGCGTGGAACCGGCGACATTGATCTGGTTGAGCACGCCGTTCGGGCCCGCCCCGAAGGCATACCAGTTCTGGATCGCGCCACTGGCGCCGTCATAATCCAGCAGCGCGCGGCCCTGCGGGTCCTGCACGAAGATCGTCGTGGTGCCGTTGACGGTCTTCGACTTGCGCCGTCCCTGCGCATCATAGGCGTAAGAAGCCGTATTGCCGGCGCCGCTGGCCGAGATCAGCCGGTTCTCGGCGTCATAGCTATAAATGAAGGTGCCGTCGAAGGTGAGATTGCCGTTGCCGTCATAGGTCGGCGTGACTGAGCTGATCGCCGTGTATTGATCGAGGTTGTTCGTGGTATAGGACACCGTCGAGGCCGTCGCCGCCGGATACGACCAATAGCTGTTATCCGTCGCGGTCTTGCTCACGCGCCGGTTGGTGGCGTCATAGGCATGGGTGAAGGTAGCACTGGACGCTGACGGCGCCGTCTGCGCGGCCGCGGGACCCCAGACGCTGCCGGTGAGGTTATTCAGGCTGTCATAGCTCGACGTCAGCGTCGCGATGGCGCCAACCGTCGATGGCACAACGATCGATGAGCTATTGTCGGCAAAGCCGACCGGGTGGCCTGCGAGATCGTAGCTGTAGGTGACTGTCGGCTCCGAAGACGCGGCCTTGGTCGAGAGCCGGTTCAACGTGTCGTAGGTAAAGGAAATCGTCGCGCCGGCCCGCGTCTGCCGCGACAGAACATTGCTGTCGGCATCATAGGCGAGCACTCAAACCCATCGGGCGTAACGCTTGTCGCTACGTGCTAAGATTATCAGTTTGACGGATGAACTTTAAATTGCAGCCTGAAGCCCGCATCTCGGATGGCTTTACTTGCCTTTCCAATGAAAAATTCTGCTTGTTCGCTTAACGGAAACTTACCAACCAGATTTATCACGACGCTCCTTCCCTTTAAATGAGGAAACTCTTGGATTAGCTCACCGCTCTCTATGAATTGAAGGTATGCGTTGAGTTTGCGTTGCAAGAGTTCGAGGTGCACGCCCTCGTTTTCCCCCCACGCGAGATGGTCACTAATTGTTAACAAAGCGTCGCCCGACGTTTCGTCGAGAGTTACAAAATCGACCGTATTGGTTTGTTCGATTGACATGGGAGTATTCTTTAGGGACCTCGAAGGATCTGTACATCCGTAGGTGGAATTTGAGTGCCACCAGGGAAACCAGGCTTACCCGCTCCCAATATCTTACCACCACTTTGTCCAATTTGGGGAAACGCCAAGGATTGATTAGGCGTCAGCGGCGCTGTCTGTGATGCCTTGCATTCGATACATCCTATCTGACCAGTCAGTGGGTCTAACGTGAGAAAATCCAGACGGGTCCGAACACCGTTCTCGGTTCCAACAGTAATTTGTTGGCCGACGGTCAGCCCACTTTGCTCCAAACTAGCTCCCACGGCTTGCTCAAATGCCGCTCCGGCTGCTCGATTGGCGGCGAGTTCATCGGCCGCATTGATAATTGTTGTCCCGGCTCGTACTCCAGTCCCCACCTCTGTACTTAGGCCGAAAGTAATCGCTCCAAGAATGGAGTCGACAATTGTCTCTGCCGCATAAAGGGTGGCCGCTCCGTAATTCCCCTGCTGAAACTGCTGCTGCGCCAGACCTGCATAGTAGGCACCGGGCACGACGTTGACAGTACTTTGCAGGAAACTCGATCCACTCGTCTGACACGCGGGACATAATCCAAATGGATCGATTAAATTCAGTGGATCATTATATACGTAGGCATAGAGATTGATCCCGCCCTTCGCGCCAATCGGATCCGCTTTGCATGAACCGCCCGATCATCGGCGAATACATCCTGAACGAACAAGAACTCGATATCGAACTGCTTCAATGCCGCGAATAATTACGGCCCGGTCAGCGCCAATCAGGCAACCTATCTCGGAACGGTGTATGCATCCGTGAACGGGGAGATCAGCTTTAATTTCCCGGCTATTGGAGCGCCTCCTACCGCAGGGTTGTTCGGCGTCTTCAATTGCTTATAACCGCGTCACAACAACGGGACTTCTAATATACCTACGCTTCGACGACTATCCGGGAATGCCACTGCGATACGACCTATAATGTTCAGTTTGTGTTGGGATTGCAGGAAGACGCTGTTATTGCGACGAGCCAGCAACAGGCGATCGCAGATGCTTCCGGCAATATCTTGATAGCCGGCATAGGACTGGACGCCACGAACGCGTATGCCGCTATCAGCCTTGTCGGAAGGTCTGCTACCGCGACTAGTAGTCTAGGCCCTGTCACTGCAAACTACTCAGGGCAATTGCTCGGTTTCCACACGTTATCCTGCACCGGATCCGTAACAGGGGCGAGCACCATAACGATCATTGGGGGCCCGACCACCGGCACTCAGACTGGCATGGCCGTGACGTTGAGGAATTAGAGGGGATAGCCGATCCGGTTCGGTGACCTGCCTCGAGCCATCAGCTAGATCGCCGATCATCTCAAGCCAGCTGGTCGCGCGTATGCCGATGACAGGCTCCGCGAAGCAATCGAGTTGGATTACACGGCGGTGCGCAGAATAAATTTCCGCACCGCGTCGGCAAAGCCTTCGTTTTGATTGCTGTCCGTCACGGTGGTGGCCTGCGATTTGACCTCGTCGCTGGAATTACCCATTGCAATCGAGAGCCCGCTATTGCCGACCATCAAATCGCGCTGGCGGCGATGTTGACCATCAGCGCAACCAGCGCGGTATTGTAGATAAAGGAGACGATGCCGTGGGCGGTGGCGGTGCGGCGGATGGTCCTGTCGGTAATGCCGACATCGGAGACCTGCGCGGTCATGCCGATCACGAACGAGAAATAGACAAAATCCCAGTAATCGGGTTTTTCGTGCTGGTCCCCGTTGGGAAATTGCAGTCCGCCGGGTTTGGCGCCGCGGTAATAATCATGCGCGTAATGCAGCGCAAAGGCGGTGTGCACCGCGGCCCAGGACAGCGCGACCGTCACCGTCGCCAGCGCCAGTTCCACCGGGCGGCGGTGCGACCCGGCAAGCTCGAACACGATCGCGGCGATGCTGGCGAACGCGCCGAGCGCGGTCACCAGCAGGATCAGAAAGCGGCCATCGTCCTGCAGCACCGCGTTGCGCCGGATATGCGCCAATCCGCAGCGCATCATCATGATGTATACCAGCAGCAAATACAGCGTGACGAAGCTGTCCCAGCCGATCAACAACCGCGTCACCAGCCGCAGCGAGCCGGGCAGCAGGAAGAACGCCACGATTCCGGCTGCGACCGAAATGAAGGTACGCGGGCGCGCGTAGACCACGCGCACCGGCTTGGACATCTTTCGAAAGCGGATAAGAAGAAGATCTTCCGGATCGTTATCCGCCATCGGCGCCCTTCAATTCTTGCTTCAACTCTTGCGCTCGGCAACGAATCGCGCCGCCGCGCGCAGCACCTCGCCCTTGGCGCCGAAGACCGAGAGCGCGGAATCGGCGCGCGCCAACAGATCGCGCACCCGCTGCTTGGCGCCATCGATCCCGAGCTGGGTGACGAAGGTGGTCTTGCCCAGGGCGGCGTCCTGGCCGGTCTGCTTGCCGAGCGCCGCCGTGTCGCCTTCGACGTCGAGCAGATCGTCGGCGATCTGAAAGGCTTCGCCGAGCGCGCGGCCATAATCGTCGAGCGCCTGATATTCCTTTGGCGAGGATTGCCCGAGGATCGCGCCGGCGATACAGCCATAGCGCAACAGCGCACCGGTCTTCATCTGCTGCAGGCGCGCGACATCGACCGGCTCGCGGTCGCCGAACCGGCCCTCGCCGGCAAGGTCGAGCATCTGGCCGCCGACCATGCCGCCGATTCCCGAGGCACGCGCCAGCGCCCGCGTCAGCAGCAGGCGCACGGTCGGATCGTTGTGGATTTCGTCGCGGGTGACGATGTCAAAGGCCAGCGTCAGCAATCCGTCGCCGGCCAGGATCGCCGTGGCGTCGTCGGTCTTCTTGTGCAGCGTCGGCCGGCCGCGGCGCAGATCGCTGTTATCCATCGCCGGCAGATCGTCGTGGATCAGCGAATAGCAGTGGATGCATTCGAGGGCTGCGCCGGCCAGCAGGGCGGCCTGGCGCCCGACGCCGAACACCGCCGAACTCTCGACCACCAGGAACGGCCGCAGGCGCTTGCCGCCGCCGAGGCTCGAATAGCGCATGGCGTCCATCAGCCGCTTCGGCCGGGCGATCTCGTCGGGCAAGAGCTTGTCCGACAAAAGCTTCGCCAGCAGGGCTTCGGTATCCTCCGCGGTCTGGTCCAGTCGTTTGGCAAAGTCGGAAAGGGCGGTAACGGTCGTCATCAAAAGCGGCTCCAGATCAAAGTTGGCCGGACAATCGGTTATGGCATCGGCTTCGTCAATTCCGCCGCCGGGGCGGATGACGCCTTAAAACCGCTGGAAAAGCCGGGAACCGTCAGCGGGATGTCATTCGACGCCGGCCAAGCCGGCAGCCATTTTGCGGAATTAGCCCGAACCAGAAATATAGAATTTGCGCGTTGCCCGAAATTTATTGCTGATCGTGCTGGCCGCGCTGTTGCTGCCCTATCTCCTGACGCCGCTGTACCGCGCCGGCCATCCGGCCTCGGCGCTGATGGCGTGGCGCTGGCTGACCGGCGCGCCGGTGTCGCGGCAATGGGCCGATTTTGGCGCGATCTCGCCCGCGCTGCCGAGCTCGGTGGTTGCCGCCGAGGATGCGCATTTCTGCAAGCATCATGGCGTCGACTGGGGCGCGGTGCGCGAGGTGATCGGCGATGTCAGGGAAGGCGGAGAAATGCGCGGCGCCTCGACCATCACCCAGCAGGTGGCGAAGAACCTGTTCCTGTGGCCGCTGCCCGGCCCGATCCGCAAGGTTCTGGAGTTTCCACTCGCGATGTGGATCGACGCCATGCTGCCGAAGCAGCGGATTCTGGAAATCTACCTCAACATTGCCGAACTCGGGCCGTCCGGCCAGTTCGGCGCGGAAGCAGGCTCCGCGTATGCCTTTGGCCGTTCGGCATCCAGCCTGTCGCCGCGGGAAGCGGCGTTGCTGGCGGCGATCCTGCCCAATCCGGTCCGGCGCAGCGCCCGCAGTCCCGGTCCCGGGCTGCGCCGGCTGGCCGGAACCTACATGGCCCGGGCACAGGCTGCCGGATCAGCGCGGTGCTGGCATGAAAATCACGCGTTTTGAGCCTTTTTGACCTATTTTGAACCTAGCTTTGCGCGACCCCATCCTCTATAAGCGCGGCCTTATCGGCATCTCCGCTCGTGTCAAAAACGCTGAGCAGTCCGCCCTCGGACGATGCCCCCGGCAAAAACCCCTAGAGGATACCGACATGGCCGTTCCCAGAAGAAAAACATCGCCCTCGCGGCGTGGCATGCGCCGTTCGGCGGATGCTTTGAAAAAGCCGACCTATGCCGAGGATAAGGATTCCGGTGAGTTGCGCCGTCCGCATCACCTCGATCTGAAAACCGGCATGTACAAGGGCCGGCAGGTTCTGAAGGCCAAGAAGGAATCCTGACCCGCGGCTGCGGAGGCGGCGGCGCCGATCGCGGCGCGATGGATGGCAGGTCGACATCGGGCGGAATCAGATTTTGCGCCCGAATTCGCTTCAACTGGTGAGATAGAACGCATTCCCGTAGCAAGCAGCGACGCTTCGTCCGGGAAAGCCAAGGTTCTCTTGCTTGAAAAAAGGTTCTCTTGCTTGAAAAGAAGGCCTCGCCGATGTCCATGGTCGGTTTTCCGCTTCTTCTGATTCCGCTGGCGATCTACAACATCATCGTTTTTCTGATGCCCGGCGTGTCCTTCTCCGACCCGCTGATGAAGCTGACGTTGATGTCCGGCGCCGAGTGGCCGGTGACGTTGAGCGACATACTCCTCGCGCTCGCTATTTTGTTGCTACTGGTCGAGATCATCAAGGGCGCGCGTCCCGGCTCCAAATTTCTCACCGATCACCTGCTGTCGTTGATCGTGTTCGGCGCTGCAGCGGCCGAATTCCTGCTGTGGCCGCGGTTCGGCACCTCACCCTATTTCATGCTGACGATGCTCGCGCTGGTGGATTTCCTGTCGGGCATTGCGCTCCGCACGCGGCGCGGAACGCAGATAGCGCCAGGCGCTGCGGCCGCAAAGCGCGAGGTGAGCGCCAGCCCCCCTCCGACGGCCGCGCGGCAAACTCCTCAGTTTGAGCCTGAGCCTGCCCCGGCGCCGGCCGTGCCGGCAGCGGCATCGGTCGCGGAATCCGTATTGCTGGACCACCCCGAACCGACGCACGCGCATCCCGAAGTCGCGTCACATGCGCCGTCGCCGCAGGTCGCGTCGCCGGAATTGCAGCCCGGCGCAGGTTCGCCGCCGCCGCGGGACGCCTCGTCACACTGACTTGAGATCAAACGGACTCAGATGAATTGACGCGCCCGCATGCCGGCGCCATGGAGCCGGTGCTGGTTGGTGCTGTAAGCACTCTGCGCATCGGCGGGGGTTGCCCGCCGCAGACTGCGGGTCTGCGGAACGTGTTCGGCGGTTGCGATCAAATGCGCGACAAATGTCGAATTGGACAGCGACAGTTGCGAACTGGAAACTGACGACCATTTTGCCGCCGTGACCATCGGCACCAGCGCAACGCAAGGCGGCTTGGCATCGGCCAGCACGCCATCATCCATCGTCTGTCCTGCTCGATCGGTACCTGACATCGTAAGTCGAAATCCGGTTGAACTGTCACATTTTGGGACGTAGCGCCCCGCTGCTTCTCCATCGTCGCAAGGCCTATGCCAGCCCGTTCGGGTTCGTTCCCGGCGGCCGCGCAACATGGTTTGCAGATTATTGACGAATTTGCAGTGCGCATATTTTGGAGGCACCGCCAATCCGGTTTGCCAGCCTGAAAACGCCGTCCGTTAACAACTTTTGGGTATTCTGTCGCAGATTCGAGCGCGCCTTTTGCGGAATAGGCGCTGTGTCACCGGCAAAAGAGGCACTATTCTTGGGGCCGAGAATCACTCCCGCGGTGTTCCGAAACGAGGCGATCTTGATCCTCCCTGCTCCGCAAGCTTCGACCATCCTCGCTTCGCTAGGCCAGGCGGCCTTCGTCTGGGACATCGCAACCGACGCGATCGCCTGGAGCGATCACGTTGCAAAGGTTTTTCCGGATATTCCGGCGGCGGCGCTGGCCAGCGGCGCTGAATTTTCAAAGCTGATCGAGCCGGTGCGTTCGATCCGGTCGGATGCGCTGGGTCATGCGCCGCCCGGACGCAACGGCGCGCCGTATCGCATAGAGTATGGCGTGCGGACCAGCACGTCGGCGCCGGTGCTCTGGATCGAGGAATCCGGCGCGTGGTTCGCGGGCGTCGACGGCAAGCCTGCGCGCGCGCAAGGCATTGTCCGGCTCAACAATGAGCGCCACGCCCGCGACGAGCAATTGCTGAAACTGTCGCGAAACGATCCGCTGACCGGCGAACTCAACCGGACCTATCTGGCCGCATCGCTGGCCGAGGCCATCGAGGAAGCCGCGCGTTTCCGCTCGTCTTTCGCCTTTATGCTGATCGGCATCGATCACCTGGCGCGCATCAACGACGCCTTCGGCTTCGATGTGGCGGACGCGGTGATTTCGGAAGTGGCCAGGCGGATTCGCGCGCGGTTGCGCGGCGGCGACGTGTTGGGTCGGTTCTCCGGCAACAAATTCGGCCTGATCCTGAAGAATTGCACCGTCGATGATGTGAACATCGCGGCCGAGCGGTTTCTTGCCGGCATTCGCGATGAGGTGGTGCCGACCAAATCCGGCCCGGTGTCCGTGACCGCGTCGATCGGCGCGGTCAGCGTGCCGCGCTATGCACGCAGCGCCGACGAGGCGATTACCCGCGCCCAGGAAACGCTCGAGATGGCGAAGCGGCGTCGCGCCGGGTCGTTCTCGTTGTGGCGTCCCAATGTCGAGCGCGACGCCCAGCGCCGCGTCAACATCCGCGTCACCGACGAGATCGTCACCGCGCTCAACGAGCGGCGGATCGTCATGGCGTTCGAGCCGGTGGTGAAGGCCGGTTCGCGCGATCCTGCCTTCTACGAATGCCTGATCCGCATGGAACAGGATGACGGGCAGGTTCTGCTGGCGCCGGACATCGTTCCGGTCGCGGAGAAACTGGGCCTGATCCGTTTGGTCGATCACCGGGTGCTCGAACTCGTCGTCGCCGAACTCGCCGAAGCGCCCAATGTGCATCTCAGCCTTAACATCTCGCCCGACACCACGATGGACCCGGACTGGTGGGCTTCGATCGAATCGCTGATGCACGCGCATCCCGGCGTAGCCGAGCGGCTGATCGTCGAAATCACCGAAACCGTTGCGATCCAGGATATCGACGATTTGCGCGGCTTCGTTACCCGGCTGAAAAACTTCGGCAGCCGGATCGCGATCGACGATTTCGGCGCCGGATACACCTCGTTCCGGAATTTGCGCAAGCTCGGCGTCGATATCGTGAAGATCGACGGCGCTTTCGTGCAAAACATCGCCCGCTCGGCTGACGATCGCGCCTTCGTGCAGACCTTGATCGATCTGGCGCGCCGGCTGGAAATCAAGACGGTCGCTGAATGGGTTCAGGATGATGAATCCGCCGTGATGCTGCGCGACTGGGGCTGCGACTACATCCAGGGACGCCTGATCGGGCTCGCATCCTCGCAACGGCCATGGGACGTGCGGCCCGGTGCGGCCTTGCCGGCAGCGAGTTAAGCCGCTTCGCGCTCAAATATTTCTCGGTCGTCCCGGCGTTCGCCGGGACCCATAGGGCGCGGATTCACGTTTCGGCAATGAAGCAGATGCCGCCTGCCATCATCAAGGCCAGGGGTTATGGATCCCGGCTCGGGGGCCGGGACGACGATGTGTTGTTGTTCGCGCGAACGATGAGTGAGGGCTCACTCGTCTTTCTTCGGCTCTTTCGACATTCGCTCGAGGCGGTCCTGCATGTCCTTCATCTGACGGCGAAGGTCGTCGATGTTGTCGCCTTCCACGGCCGGCTCCGGCAGCTTCTCCGGCTCGGCGGTGACGCTTCCGGTGCGCGGGGCCGCGAACGGCTTGAACATCGAAAAGGTCCGCTCGAACATTTCCATGTTGCGGCGGACATGCTCCTCCAGCGGCGCGAACGGCGTCATGCTGAAGGTGGTGGTGAGTTGCTTGCGGAATTTTTCCTGTTCGCGCGTCAGAGTGTCGATCGACTGCTCAAGATAGCGCGGAACCACCATCTGCATGCTGTCGCCGTAAAACCGGATCAGTTGCCGCAAGAACGTGGTTGGCAACAGGTTCTGGCCGGCCTTGTTTTCCTGTTCGAAAATGATCTGGGCCAGCACCGAGCGGGTGATGTCGTCGCCGGTTTTTGCGTCATAAACGAGGAAGTCCTCGCCCTCTTTGACCATCGCCGCGAGATCCTCGAGGGTCACATAGGTGCTGGTGCCGGTATTATAGAGCCGTCGATTTGCGTATTTCTTGATCGTGGTGGGTTGGTCTGATTTCGCCATGGGCTCACACATGCACACTTGGGAGAAGGGAAAGACCTGGGACAAGGAACCCGACGGCTTCGCCGAAGGGCTAACGAGCAGCGCATCGCAGCAAAGTAAGCATTTTCAATGCGGTTCGGCTACCGTTTTGTGCGCCACGGTTAATACCAAAGCATAGGCATTGCTCAGGAAACTGCCAAGTGCGTCATTTTGAATGCGCCGCGGCGTGATTTCGTCCTCTGGCCGATTGACATGCCCCGACTCCGTTAACAGGATAAGGTCAGAGACAGGCCAGCCATCCGGCCGTCCGCCGTCCAAGGCCGCAAGCCCAAGAACTCAAACTCAGGAGATGTCCATGTCAGACGATGTCGTCATCGTCAGTGCCGCCCGCACCCCGGTCGGAAGTTTCAACGGCGCGTTCGCCACCCTGCCGGCCCACGATCTCGGCGCCGTCGCCATCAAGGCGGCGCTGGAGCGTGCAGGCATCGAGCCGGCGCGGGTTTCCGAGGTGATTATGGGTCAGATCCTGACCGCGGCGCAGGGCCAGAACCCCGCCCGCCAGGCCTCGATCGCTGCCGGCATCCCGGTGGAAAGCCCGGCTTGGGGCGTCAATCAACTATGCGGCTCGGGCCTGCGCACCGTGGCTTTGGGCTACCAGGCGCTGCTCAACGGCGATTCCGAAATCGTGGTCGCCGGCGGCCAGGAATCCATGAGCATGGCCCCGCATGCGCAATATCTGCGCGGCGGCGTCAAGATGGGACCGGTTGAATTCGTCGACACCATGATCAAGGACGGATTGTGGGATGCCTTCAACGGGTACCACATGGGCAACACCGCCGAGAACGTCGCCAAGCAGTATCAGATCACCCGCGACCAGCAGGATGCGTTCGCCGTCGGCTCGCAGAACAAGGCCGAGGCCGCCCAGAAGGCCGGCAAGTTCAAGGACGAGATCGTCCCGGTCACCATCAAGTCGCGCAAGGGCGACATCATCGTCAGCGAAGACGAATATCCGCGTCATGGTGCTACCCTGGAAGCCATGGCCAAGCTGAAGCCGGCCTTCGAAAAGGACGGCACCGTGACCGCCGGCAGCGCCTCCGGCATCAATGACGGGGCGGCCGCGGTGGTGCTGATGACCGCAAAGCAGGCGGCCAAGGAAGGCCGGACCGTACTCGGGCGCATCGTGTCGTGGGGGCAGGCCGGCGTCGATCCGAAAATCATGGGCACGGGGCCGATCCCGGCCTCGCGCGCCGCGCTGAAGAAGGCCGGCTGGAAGATCGGCGACCTCGACCTGATCGAGGCCAACGAAGCCTTCGCGGCGCAGGCCTGTGCGGTCAACAAGGACCTCGGCTGGGATACCTCGAAGGTCAATGTCAACGGCGGCGCGATCGCGATCGGTCATCCGGTCGGCGCCTCCGGCGCACGCGTGCTGGTGACGCTGCTGCACGAAATGCAGAAGCGCGATGCCAAGAAGGGTCTCGCGACATTGTGCATCGGCGGCGGCATGGGCATCGCCATGTGCATTGCACGCGATTGACCAAACAGGGTGCGTTGCATGATGAAAAGATCATCTGTCAACTTCGTCCCACACTGCTAAAACGAAAATGCCCGGTCTTGTGCCGGGCATTTTCAACTGGAAGATGTTGTCCAAGGCCGGGATAATCCGGCTTCTAAAAAAGACCACCACGGAGGGAATTCAACATGGCACGGGTTGCGTTGGTCACGGGGGGAACACGGGGCATCGGTGCGGCGATCAGCAAGGCGCTGAAGGCCGCCGGATACAAGGTCGCTGCCAGCTACGCCGGCAATGATGCGGCGGCGGAGAAATTCAAGGCCGATACCGGCATTCCCGTCTACAAGTGGGACGTCAGTTCGTTCGACGCCTGCGTGGCCGGGGTCAAGAAGGTCGAAGCTGATCTCGGGCCGGTCGATGTGCTGGTCAACAACGCCGGTATCACCAAGGATGGCGCGTTCCACAAGATGACCGTCGAGCAGTGGAATTCGGTAATCAACACCAATCTCGGCTCGCTGTTCAACATGACGCGCCAGGTCATCGAGGGCATGCGCGCCCGGAAATTCGGCCGCGTCATCAACATTTCATCGATCAATGGCCAGAAGGGCCAGTTCGGCCAGGTCAATTATTCGGCGGCCAAGGCCGGCGATATCGGCTTCACCAAGGCGCTCGCGCTGGAAAATGCCAAGGCTGGAATCACCGTGAACGTGATCTGCCCCGGCTATATCAACACCGAAATGGTGCAGGCGGTGCCGAAGGACGTTGTCGAAAAGAGCATCCTGCCGCAAATACCGGTCAACCGTCTCGGCGAGCCGGAAGAGATCGCGCGCAGCGTGGTGTTCCTCGCCGACGACGCTGCCGGTTTCATAACTGGATCGACGCTGACCGTGAATGGCGGGCAATATCACGCGTGAACTGTCGCTCCGGGATGCGCCTCTTGGCTCGCTCGCTTCGCTCGCGCCCCGGAATGACAAACTTTGATGACCTCCCGCACCGCCACGCTGATCGGGCTGACCGCGATCCTGATGTGGTCGCTGCTGGCCGCGCTCACGGTAGTGACGGGGAAGATTCCCGCCTTTCAACTGGCGGCGATGACATTCGCGATCGGCGCGCTGGCGGGATTCCTGAGCTGGATCGGGCGGCCGAATGCGTTCCGCGCGTTGCGGCAACCGCCGCTGGCATGGATTGTCGGAGTCGGCGGGCTGTTCGGATATCACGCGCTGTATTTCCTGGCGCTGCGCTTCGCGCCGCCGGCCGAAGCCGGGCTATTGAATTATCTCTGGCCGCTGCTGATCGTGCTGTTTTCCGCAGCTCTGCCGGGCGAGCGGCTGGCGCCGCATCATATCATCGGGGCGCTGCTTGGACTTGCCGGCACGGTGTTGCTGTTGGCTGGCAGTCGCAGCAGCGGTTTCACGCCCGGCCAAATTCCCGGATTGACCGCGGCGTTCGTCGCGGCGTTTGTTTGGGCCACCTATTCGGTGTTGTCGCGCAAGCTCAAATCGGTGCCGACCGATGCGGTGGCGGGCTTCTGCCTGGTGACGGCGCTGCTCGCGGCGGCCGTACATGGCCTGGTCGAGGTCACGGTGTGGCCCGAGACGATGGTGCAATGGCTGGCGATTTTGGCGCTGGGCATCGGTCCCGTCGGTGTTGCGTTTTACGCCTGGGATATCGGCATGAAACGCGGCGACATCCGCGTGCTGGGTGCGGCATCCTACGCCACGCCGCTGCTCTCGACCGCGTTTCTGATCATGGCGGGTTTTGCGAAGCCCAGCGCGAGCCTCGCGATCGCCGCAGTGCTGATTGCCGGTGGAGGGTTGATCGCGGCAAAGGATATGCTGAGAGGACAGCGAGGCATTGCGTCATCCTGACCATGGCTTCATCATGCGCGGCCATCCTTCGAGACGCATCGCTTCGCGATGCTCCTCAGGATGACGGCTGTGCGTAGCCAGCTACTGCGGCCGGGCGACCAATCAGACGCAGCCAATTCAAACTTCGCAAATTCAAATCCCGGCGCGACGGTGCATCCCACCAGCGTCCAGTCGCCTGTGCTTTCGGCGGCCTGCCATGCATGCGCCGGCACGATCGCCTGCGGCACCTCGCCCGCGGCGAGATCAGGACCGAGCCTTAACGTGCGCCGACCATCCCCATCGGCGATTTGCAACAGCAGCGCGCTGCCGGCGTAATAATGCCAGATCTCCACCGCATCGATGCGATGCCAATGCGACCGTTCGTGGCGCGCCAGCAGGAAATAGATCGCGGTGGAGCGCGAACGTCCGTCGGTGTCGCAGCGTGGATCGCGAAACGTCTCGCGATAGTGGCCGCCTTCCGGATGCGGCTGAAGATCAAGCCGCGAGATGATGTCGGCGGCGGAAGGTGGCCCAGGCATCAGGATTTTGCCATCAGGATTTGTTCTTGCGTTCGCGCAGTTCGCCGAACACCTGGGCGCCGCTCGCGCCTTTCATCCGCACGCCGGCGGCCACCGACGGATCGTCGGCGCGCAGGAACACATTGGCCTTCTTTTCCTCGCCGAGCGTCACCGGGATGGTCGGCTGACCCGCGGCGCGCAGCCGGGTGACTTCCTCGGCGCGCGCCTTCAGGGCCGCATTGTCGGGCTCGATGGTCAGCGCGAACTTGACGTTGGCCGCGGTATATTCGTGGCCGCAATACAGCTTGAAATCATCTGGCAGCGCCCGCAATTTGAGCAGCGAATCCCACATCTGCGGATAGGTGCCCTCGAACACCCGCCCGCAGCCGATCGAGAACAGCGTGTCGGCGGCGAACACCGCTTTTTCGCTGTCGAAGACATAGCTGACGTGGTCCAGCGTATGACCCGGCGTTTCCAGCACCCGCACCAAAAGTCCGCCGACCTTGACGACGTCGCCATGCGCAACGCGGGTATCGACATTGGCGATCCTGGCGGACTTGTCGTGCGGCGCGAGCACGCGGCAATTATATTTTTGCTTCAATTCGGCGACACCACCGACATGATCGCCATGGTGGTGGGTGATCAGGATATCCGTCAGCGTCCATCCCTCGCGCTCCAGCGCTTCGACCACGGGGGCTGATTCCGGCGCGTCGATCGAGGCGGTCGCCTTGGTGACGGGATCGTGGATCAGGTAACCGAAATTGTCGGTGAGGCAGGGGAACAGGCGAATTTCGGCGGCCATGATATCTCCGTGATCCAGTGGGGCGGTCGGTGAAGCAAGAAAGGCCAGTACGGCCTCATATAGGCTTGAAATATGGCGTTAACGCTTCACCGGCAATGCCATATTCGGGGCCCCGCGGCCAATGGCGGCGTGTTAGATTGGATTTATGACCATCGATGTCATCGATCTCCGCGATTTCTATTCAAAGCGCCTCGGCATCGTGGCGCGGCGGCTGATCAATCGCGGCATTCAGGTCTGCTGGCCCAACGCCGAGGGCCAGCGCGTGCTCGGCCTCGGCTACCCCACGCCCTATCTCGGACTTTTCCGCGAAAACTGTGAGCGCTGCATCGCCTTCATGCCGGCCGCGCAGGGGGTGCTGAAATGGCCGACCGGCCGGCCGGCTTTGGCGACATTGGTCGACGAATTTTCGCTGCCGCTGCCGGACGCCGCGGTCGACCGCATCCTGCTGGTTCATGCGCTGGAAATGTCTGACGATCCCGAAGGACTGCTGCGCGAGGTGTGGCGGGTGCTGGCGCCCTCCGGCCGGCTGATGGCCGTTATTCCGAACCGCCGCGGGGTGTGGACGCGCACCGACACCACGCCGTTCGGCCATGGCCGGCCCTATTCGCGCTCGCAGATTACCCAATTGCTGCGCCAGACCTGGTTCACGCCGACGGCCTGGGGCGAGGCGCTGTTTGTGCCGCCGGTCGCGGGCAGCTGGTTCCTGCGCTCCGCCATGGCATGGGAGCGCATGGGCGCCGCGCTATCGCTGCCGTTCGCCGGCGTGCATATCGTGGAAGCCACCAAGCAGGTCTACCGGGCTATCCCGGCGCACCGCGAACGCACACGGCTGATTCCGGCACTGCCGCCGGTCTGGTGCCGTCGTCGCTGCAACCCTCCCGCGTCCGTCCTCCCGGCGTTCGCCGGGACGGCGTGTAGAGCGAATTCGCGACTACTCATTCCCCGGATTGAAATCATCGCCCGGCGTGACCGGCGCGGGCACGCCTTCCGGGCGCGGGCCGTGCTGCGGCCGACGGCGGCGGCGCGGCGGGAAACGTTCGCCGCCATTGCCCTCGAAGCCGGCGGGGCCGCCATTGATCTGCGGCTGCGGTCCGGTGATGAATGACGGCAGGCGATCGACGCTGACGTTGTCGGCAATCACCGGCTGCGGTTGGGGCTGCGGCTGAAATTGCGGCTGCGGACGGTGATCGCGATTGCCATTGTGCTCGCGCGGCTGGTGTTCGCGCGGCTGATGCTGCTCGCGTGGCTGGTAGGGCTGGCCCTCGCGCTGGTGGTCGCGCTGATTGTTGTCGCGCGGCACGAACGGCTGCGGCTGGGCCGGAACAAAGCCGGGCTCCTGCCCGAAATTCGAAAAGCTTTCGCTCTCGTCGTAGCCGTCCTCGGCGGGCATTTCATTTTCGGTGCGCGGCTGCGGCTGGTTCTGACGGAACTGTTCCTGGGCAGCGGCGATCAGCCGGAAATAATGCTCGGCATGCTGGTAGTAGTTCTCGGCGGCTACCGGATCGCCGGAAGAGCGCGCGTCGCGCGCCAGCTGCACGTATTTTTCCGCAACATGCGATGCGGTGCCGCGAATCTTGATGTCGGGCCCGTTGGACTCGAATACCCGGGTCATCGGATTCTGGCCGCGCCGGTTGTTATTATTGTTGTTGTTATTGTTATTGTTGTTGTTCCGGTTGCGCATCCGCTTGTTGTTGTTCTGACCGTTTCTCATGTCGTGCCTTTATTCCAGCCCTGAATTAAAAACTTTGAAGTCAAAAGCCTCGGATTTTCGTCGCTATCGTCGCGCCGCCCGGTTTGGGCAGGCCTCAGGCGCGCCGAATCACGGCGCAGTTCAGTTCCACAGAGGTTTTACCGTATGTCGCGATCAACAAGGACGCGTTCCCCAACAGCGCAAGCCTCGGCCGCCGGCTGCATCAATCATTCTGCTCGCCAAAACAAGCACAGGTTTCTTGCGTGAGTTTTCAAGCGCAATATCAGGCTTTCGTTCGCTTTGCGGTCAGGAGCGGCGCAGCTCTTTCAGCCATCGCGCTCAATTGGACCTGCGTTTTGGAACCTTTCACTCGGGGCGGGCTCTCGCTCTGAGAACTCTGGCCACCACCCGAAATATCTCTAAATTTCTAAGAGGTATCTACGGGGCCAGCAACCCTGGACCGATGTTGTGCCGGAACGTAGTCGCTCCCGGGGAATATTCCAAGTGGTTTTTTTGCATTTCAATCGGGCTTTATGGGGGCTTTTTTCGGCCCGCGACCGCCCGCCGGATGCCCGCCAGATCGGCTTTGGGCGGCCGCTCGCACGTTAACCCTGCCGCATCGATCAATCCCTCGATTTCGCCGCTCTGGCCATGCCCGGCTTCCACGACCAGTGCGCCGCCGGGCGCCAGCAGCCGTGCGGCCTGCGGAATCAGCGCGCGATAGGCGTCAAGCCCGTCCGTCCCGCCGTCCAGTGCGACGAAGCGGATCGTGTTCGCGCACCTCGATCGAGAGACCGGCGATGTCGGCGGAGCGAATATAGGGCGGGTTCGACACGATCAGATCGAAGCGCACCCGATAGCGCCGCGGCATAATCGCAGGCGACGAAAGCCGCGCGATCGGCCAAGCCCAGATCGCCGGCATTGCCGCTCGCGGTCCGTAACGCGGCCACGCTGATGTCGGTGCCGACCCCATCGGCGTCCGGCAATTCGGACAACAGCGCCAATAAAATCGCGCCCGATCCGGTGCCGATATCGGCGATGCGCGGCTGCCGATCCAAATCAGCGGCAGGCCGCAGCATTTCCAGCGCCAGTTCGACCACCGTTTCGGTGTCGGGTCTCGGCACCAGCGTTGCGGCCGACAGCTGCAACGGCAGTCCCCAGAATTCCTTGATGCCGAGAATGCGTGCGACCGGCTCGCCGGCAAGACGCCGGCGCAGGGCATCTTCAAGACGCGCGGCCTCGGCCGCCGTGACGCGCCGTTCCGCCGCCGCGATCATGCCGGTCAGATCGAGGCCGAGCACCGCGCCGACCAGAATCCGCGCGTCGAGTTCGGCCGAATCGATGGTGTTGGCGCGAAGACGCGCAGTCAGCGCGCGCCGCGCGGCCTCGACGGTCTGGCCGGCGAAGATGTCGGCGTTCACGCCGCGGCGCCCTGGGCGGCGAGCTGTGCCGCCTGATGCTCGGTCGTCAGCGCATCGACCAGTTCGCCCAGCGCTTCGCCCGCGATCACCTGCGGCAGCTTGTAGAGCGTGAGGTTGATGCGGTGATCGGTGACGCGGCCTTGCGGAAAATTATAGGTGCGGATGCGCTCGGAGCGGTCGCCGGAGCCGACCTTCTCGCGGCGATCCGCCGAGCGCGCCGCATTGATGCGCTGGTGCTCGGCGTCGTAGATGCGCGAGCGCAGGATGTTCATCGCCGAGGCGCGGTTCTTGTGCTGCGAGCGGCTGTCCTGCATCTTCACCACGATGCCGGTCGGAATGTGGGTGATGCGGATCGCCGATTCGGTCTTGTTGACGTGCTGGCCGCCGGCGCCCTGCGCGCGCATGGTCTCGATCCGCAGATCGTCGCTCTTGATATCGACATCGACCTCCTCGACTTCCGGCAACACCGCGACCGTCGCCGCCGAGGTGTGAATGCGGCCCTGCGTCTCGGTGTCGGGCACGCGCTGCACGCGATGCACGCCGGATTCGAATTTCAGCTTGGCGAACGCACCGCGGCCCCGCACCTCGGCGATGATTTCCTTGAAGCCGCCCATGGTGCCTTCGCTGGCGGAGATCACCTCGACCTTCCAGCCCTGCAGGCTGGCGAAGCGTTCATACATCCGGAACAGGTCGCCGGCGAACAGCGAGGCTTCGTCGCCGCCGGTGCCGGCGCGGATTTCCAGCACCACGTTGCGGTCGTCCATGGCGTCCTTGGGCAGCAGCGCCACGCGGATCTGCTGCGCCAGTTCGAGGCTGCGCAGGCTGCAGCGTCTCGCGTTCGGCTTCCGCCATGCCGCGCATCTCGGGTTCGGTCGCGGGATCGGCGATCAGCGCATCGATGCCGGCAATCTCGGCGTTGGCGGCGCGGTAGGCCTTCACGGCATCGATCAGCGGATTGAGCTCGGCGAGTTCGCGCGTGATCCGCACGTAGTTCTCGGAGTTCACCTGGCCCAGCAACTCGGCCTCCAGCGAGGCATGGTGCGCCAGCAGGATATCAAGTTTGGCTTCAGGGAGCATCGACATGGTTTGGTCTCGAATTGCGAAAGAGGAGGGCGCTGTGCGGAAGAGAGCGCCGCTACAACGAAAGCCCCTCGGCCTCGGCGAATTCGATCAGCTTCTGCCGGATCGACACGCTGCCGGACGGCGCGTCGAGCAGCGGCGTCATCATCGCTTCGGCTTTCCTGGCGTCGAGGTCGAGGATCATCGCCTTGACCGGGCCGTGCCCGGTCGCCGACAGCGACAGCGAACGATAGCCCAACGCGATCAGCGCCAGCGCGCCGATCGGCTTTGACGCCATTTCGCCGCACAGCGAGGCGGATTTTTTTGCCGCATTGGCCTTGCGCACGATGTCGCGCAACGCCCGCAGGATCGGCGCCGACATGGTGTCGAACCGTTCGGAGACCTTGGCATTGCCGCGATCGACCGCGAACAGGAACTGAAACAGGTCGTTGGATCCCACCGAGACGAAATCGACCTTCTTCAGGAGTTCGTCGAGCTGATAGAGCAGCGCCGGCACTTCCACCATGGTGCCGACATCGATGCGTTCCGGCAGTGCGTGGCCGTGCTGACGCAGATAGGTCAGCTCGCGCTCGACGATGCCCTTGGCGGAATCGAATTCCGCGACTTCGGTGATCATCGGAAACATGATGCGCAGCGCGCGGCCGCCGCCGGCGCGCAGCAGCGCGCGAATCTGGCCGCGCAACAGGCCCGGCCGGTCGAGCCCGAGCCGGATCGCGCGCCAGCCGAGCGCGGGATTTTCCTCGATCACGGTTTCCATATAGGGCAGCGCCTTGTCGCCGCCGATGTCGAGGGTCCGGAAGGTCACCGGCTTGGGGCCGGCGGCATCCAGCACCGCGCGGTAGAGCGCGAGCTGGTCGCTGGTGCGCGGCAGGCTCTGGCCGACCATGAATTGCAGCTCGGTGCGGAACAGGCCGATGCCGGAGCTGCCGGTGTCGTCGATATGCGGCAGGTCGATGGCGAGGCCGGCGTTGATCATCAGTTCGACCGGCTGGCCGTCCTTGGTCATGCAGGGCTTGTCGCGCAGCGCCGAATATTGTGCCTGGCGCCGGGCGCGAAAACGCACCCGCTCCGCATAGGCCGATTCGATTTCGGCCGAGGGGCGGACATAGATCGAGCCTGAGGTGCCGTCGACGATGATGGCGTCGCCGGGATCGGCGATGCCCGGCGCGTTCGGCACTTCGCCGACCGCGGGAATACCGAGCGCGCGCGCCACGATCGAGACGTGGGAATTGGCGGTGCCTTCCTCCAGCACCAGTCCGCGCAGCCGCTTGCGGTCGTAGTCGAGCAGGGCCGCCGGCCCCATCGCGCGCGCGATCAGGATGGCGTTGTCGGGCAATTGCTCGCGCGACGGCGCATGATCCTGCCCGACCAATTGCCGCATCAGCCGATGGCCGAGATCCTCAAGGTCATGCAGGCGATCGCGCAGATAGGGGTCGGTGGAGCGCAGCATGCGCGCACGGGTATCGGACTGCACGCGTTCGACCGCGGCTTCCGCGGTGAGGCCGGTGGCGACCGCCTCGTGCAGCTTGTGCGACCAGCCGTGGTCGTTGGCGAACATGCGGTAGGCTTCCAGCACGTCGCGGTGCTCGCCGCCGTCGGCGACGTCGCCGCGTTCCAGCATGCGGTCGAGGTCGGCGCGCAGTTTTGCCAGCGCCGTGTCGAGCCGCTTGATTTCTTTCGGCAGGTCCTCGGCAATGTAATTGGTGATGACGACGCGCGGCTCGTGCAGCACCACATGGCCGAGCGCGATGCCGTCGGACAGGATGGCGCCGGTCTTGTGCAGCGAATGCCGCGCGGCGGGTTCGGCGCCGGGCTGCGCCAGCGCCGACAATTCGCCCGAGGCGATCATCTCCGCCACCACCATGGCGGTGGTCTGCAGCGCCTCGACTTCTTCCTCGACATAGGTGCGCTTGGCGCGGTTCTGCACCACCAGCACGCCGAGCGTGTTGCCGGCGCGCAAAATCGGAACGCCGAGGAACGAATGATAGATTTCTTCGCCGGTCTCAGGGCGGAACGAGAACGCCGGGTGGTTTTGCGCGTCGCTGAGGTTGAGCG
Source organism: uncultured Pseudomonadota bacterium (assembly GCA_963819325.1). GTDB lineage: Bacteria > Pseudomonadota > Alphaproteobacteria > Rhizobiales > Xanthobacteraceae > Bradyrhizobium. The sequence continues at coordinate 1,358 of CAWFVT010000022.1, read as the reverse complement.
GCGTCGCCTCGCTCGCGACCAGGCCGACCAGGCCCTCATGCGCGCTCAGCACGGTTCGGTGCACGGCATCGCGGTTAAGACCTTCGGTGGCGTAGAGTTCCAGCGTGTTGTCGACGCGCAGCACATAGGTCGAGCAGACCTCGGCCACCATGTTGGCCGCGATCAGCACCACGATCTTGTCCAGCCGTTCCTGGGCTGAGACCTGCTCCGCCATGGTTTCGCGGAGCCGTCTCAACAAGACGCGGGGGCCTCCCGACGCGCTCCGCATGTGCTGAAATCCTCCTCCGCGAGGCCAGCCGACGGGTGGCCGGGAACTGGCGTTAAGTTTAAGCAAAACAACAATTTTATTCATTCGGCGCTCGCCGGATGCAGCCGAGCACCAAGACCTGGCCACCAGCAGAATCAGGATAGCCAAAACTGTGTACAGTTTGCGGCAGCCGACCCATCAGGCCGTATAGCGAATTGGGGCTTGTTTTGCCAAGCAAAACGCCTGCCAAGGCTGGAACGTCTCAATCGGCCCTATGCTGCGGCAGCTAAGGAAAAATTCTTCTAAATCTGATCCAGCCCATAGAGCGTGTGCAGGGTGCGCACCGCCAGTTCGGTATAGGCGGCGTCGATCAGCACCGAAAACTTGATTTCGGAGGTGGTGATGGCGCGGATGTTGATATTGCGCGCGGCCAGGGCGGCAAACGCCTTGGCGGCGACGCCGGCATGGCTGCGCATGCCGCTGCCGATCACCGAGACTTTGGCGACGTCGGTGGCGCTGTCGAGCCCTCATAACCGATGTTGGCCTTGGCCGAGGTGATGGTGTCGCGGGCGCGGACATAATCCGAGGCCGGAACCGTGAAGGTGAGGTTGGTGGTGGCGCCGTCCTCCGAAACGTTCTGCACGATCATGTCGACATTGATATTGGCTTCGGCCAGTGGACCGAAAATCGCAGCGGCGACGCCGGGCTTGTCCTGGATCTGGCGGACGGAAATCTGGGCCTCGTCCTTGGAAAAGGCGATACCGGTAACGACGTGGCTTTCCATCATTTCCTCCTCGCTGCAGATCAGTGTGCCCGGCGGCGTGCCGTGCGGGTCGATATCCTCGGGCTTGTCGAAGCTGGAACGGACGAATATCGGCATGTTGTGCACCATGCCGAGCTCCACCGAGCGTACCTGCAGCACCTTGGCGCCCTGCGACGCCAGTTCCAGCATGTCTTCGAACGTGATTTTGTCGAGCCGGCGTGCTTTCGGCACTACCCGCGGGTCGGTGGTGTAGACACCATCGACGTCGGTATAGATATCGCAGCGGTCGGCATGGATGGCGGCGGCGACCGCAACCGCCGCGGTATCCGAGCCGCCGCGCCCGAGCGT
>CAWFVT010000021.1:0-426872 GCA_963819325.1 uncultured Pseudomonadota bacterium | reverse complement strand
TGACGATTGCCAATAATCCACTCAAACTGGCTGGCCGCCTGGCGAAAGTGTATGCACCGATGATCTAATTGCTCAAATTTTTGGCTTGAGTTTTTGCGCGCTATTGGTTTCAGTTTAGGAGCAGGTCCTTGATGGAACACCGATCCTTCGGATGATCGCCTTCTGTCATCTTTCACTGCCAAGAATCCTAGTTCACGACGGGGGTTCTTTGCGTCAGGAAGTGCTGCAAATGAGTCCGGCCAGGAAAAACGACCTCGAAGAGGAAAGGCTGGCGGCGCTTAAGAAATCGGCATCGAAGAGAAGGCGCTGGTTTGCGACGAAGCCGGCGACAAATTTTTAGTATCGGACGACATTGCGGCAATAAAGGACTTCTATGCCAGAGCATTTCCAGGAATGGTCTCTTGGAAATGAAGAGGGAACAGCCGAAGAAATCTTCGATGCGGTTACGTTTCTCGTCGGCGACGACTGAAGTCGTCAACTTCGGCTTAGCCACGGAATAAGTTATTCGGAACCAAAATGTCGGCTGGGACCTTGTTCCGCATGGCCATCCAAACATTGCCCGCAACCGCGTTCAAATCGCCAGCTATCGCTCTCTCCGGCGTCGTTGACTACGATATGTATACAAAATTCCGAACGCAGTTCGACACCGCTTCGGACCAGAATATTGTTGTCATAGAACTTTCCACTTTGGGCGGCGATCCGGAGGTGGCGCGGATGATGGGTGAAGACGTTCGTTTTGCGAGCGAAATGGAGCCGGCAAGGCGCTTTGTCTTTCTTGGCAAAGCTGCGATCTACTCAGCGGGCGTTACATTTATGAGCTTCTTTGTGAAAGAAAATCGCTATCTGGCCCGCGGAACGCGGTTGATGATCCACGAGCGGAAACTGTCAAAGAAACTGGTCATTGATGGGCCTCTGACGACCTGCGTGGCGGTCGTGAAGGCGACGTTGAACGAGATTGAATGCTCCATCGCTATTCAAAACGAGGGCTTCCAAAATCTCGTGCTCGGCTCAAGTGTCACGCTCGATGAAGTGCTAAAAAAGGCTCCCTCCAATTGGTACCTAGAAGCTCAAGAGGCGAAAAGCCTTGGACTAGTCGAAGCAGTCCTTTGACGAGGGTTTGACCGATCTTGCCATTCACAATGAGGCCACGTACGAGGGGAGGGCGTTGCCGGAGAGCTGTAGGGTGAAGGAACGATGTGTGGTGACATCCGTTGATCCCGCGAACAAAGCGCGGTGAACTTCGATGACTTCGAACGAAGGAAATCGTGACTTTAGAAAGGGTCTGCGGACGGCGTTCGCCATAGTCGCAGCCGGGCTCGTCATATCAGATTTTTCGTTTGCCGAGATTGTCGTTCACAATCCGCAATGGCGTTCAGGCCGCGCAACCCTTGCAATCAACACCCGGTGCGGAAACCAAACCTTCCGCGCCCGCGGAGCCGACCGGCGCGCGGCCGGCCGAGCTAGCACCGCAGCCTGCCCATCCCAAGGAGCAGGCGCAAAAGGAAGGCGCGACGCCGGCGCTGCCTCCGGCTGCGGCGGAGAAAATCGCGCCGCCAATTAAGGAAAGATAACAGACACGATCGGCCGGCCGGAAAAGCCTGTGCGGCCTCCGCGCGGCGGCAATCGCCCTGAGCGCAAAACCCGTGGCCAAGCCGCGACGGGAGGAACAAGCCACCCCGGCCCGAATTTACGCCTGACCTCGAGAGTGGGAAAATCGAGATGGCATATGTTGTTCGGCATGGATTACGAAGGTTAGCTGATCTCAACCGCAGGTCCTGACCGAAAGCAGGCGCTCGCCGTCGCCATCAAGTGGGCGAGCAAAGGACGATCGCGTATTGAAATCATCGGCGATGGCCGGAGCTTCACAGCAGGAGAACTCGCCGGTCGATCATGGAGAAAGAGTAGTTTTCCAGGTGGGAAGGCAAGCGTGCTGGTGGGACGCATAAGCGACGTACCGGTACGGCGGCGTGGCGACAAGGGCTATCTATAGTCCGCCCATGACTTCGGTGTCGAGGCTCAGAATACGTCGCCCAAGATGACGGCCTCCACCGGCGAAACCTCACGAGGCTCATAGTTCGCATCAGTTCCCGACGGGGATGTGGGAAGAGCTGCTTTGATCTCTTCGAACTCCGTTTTGAACTCGCTGGGTACGTCGCGGACCTGAAGGAGATACTGCTGGGCGTAGGTAAGACCCGCGGCTAAGCCCTTTTCGGAGAATAGATCGTGTAATGCCTCGAACAGCTTCTGCTTCAGGTTATCGTGGTCGTTCATTCTGATCCGTCCTTTAGGAGGGGCCGTCGCTTCCCTTTTTAATCGCGAACGCTTACCAGTCGGGACACCTTTTTTTGACCGCGTGCCTTGCCAGCTTTGCCAAGACGATCAGGACTACTTTCAATCTGCACAATCAAATTTTCCAGGATCTCGTCGCGGGTTGTTTTGCTCAGCGCATATCCGCGAATTGTTATTTTCATCTTCTTTTCGTGGTCGTAGCCGTGCTTAATTTTGAGTTTTTTGGACATTCATTCCATCCGTCATTGTCTATGGCTAAGCAGAACTTTATTACAGGCCGGAGATAGTTTTGGCCGGTTCTGCTGAAGGCGACTCAAGACCACCAAGTCGCCCTGATCCGCAACTTTCGAGCAGTGCCGCGTAACGTTGGGTCAGCAGGCCTTGCGTTCTTGGTCCGTGCCTCCGCCTTGTTGCTGGGCCAACACCAAGGTCGGAAGGGCAACGATCAAGGCTGCGGTTGCAAGGAATTTTTTCATTTGAATGAGTTCTCGGTGGTCCTCAAAACAAAGGAGATGCCTGAAGCTTTGTTCCCTTTCAAAATCCGATGGTCTTCTTTTGCAATGCAACTTAATCCCCGTTGGCGCATTGGCTTTTCAACGCAGCAAGGAGATGTCCATGTTTCTAAGCTTATTACTTTCAGGCTGGGAATGCGCGCTGATGGGCCTCGAAGTCAGCAACGTGATTGGGATGAGACTACAGACGATCACCAAAGGCAACTCGCGGGCATTCCAGGAAGCCGAGTTGATGGTCTTAGAAAAGCTCGAAGCCTTGACGCAAGCTGGCGCCGACGTGATTGCGGGCGTGTCAGCGAGCGTTATTCGGGCCAATTATCGTGCTATTATTCAGGCGAATGAAGTGCGGCTCAGTGCGCTGCGGTCGGATTTCGACTCTCCCTCCTTCTGTCAGCGTTGGCTCCCAAGGCCCAAAAACTTGCGCTAGGAGCGGAAGGTTTTAATGGTGTGGAAGCTGTCAGGACGTGCGCAGATGACGGACGGCGTGGGTTTTACACTGCAGCAACCCGGTAAAGCCGAAATCGTTGCCTTTGTCTTCAAGGACGAGCAGACCGCGTCACGCCATATTTGGGCGTTGCAGGATGTCATGACTGGTCACGATTACGGTCCATAAATAAACTCTTTTCTTATCTATCGGGTGGCCTCCGCGCGGCGCCGTGGGGCTATTCGGGAGGGCTCGGCGGCGGCAGCCCGTATTCTTTGGCGCGCTTGGCCGCCAGTTCTCGGTAAGCCGAGGCCCGCTTCAATAGTTCTGCTTTAAACACCTGGTTGGGCTCGGTGTGGACAGTTTTTCTAATGCGATCGCCCGCGCTAAATATTCCAAGAGCATCTTCATCGGGGCCGCCGCTCACGTACCCTCACGCCAGTGGCCCTCCGAATAACCATCAGCCGCCTGCTTACGGCGTTAACGGTCCGCTTCAGCTCCCGGGCGATCAAATCCCTTTCCATTTTCAATTCCAGCAACGCCAATAGCTGCGTATCCTCCGCCGGCGTCCATGGTCGGCCAATGGGTCGCGGTCCTCGCCTCATCGCTTCACCTTCAGCCCGACCCGTACCCATTTCATCGATATGTGCAATACGGCCGCGCGGCATCTGGTGGCTGAGACCGACCTCTTCAACTTCGCTGCGATGAGATCAATGGACGTATTGGCCTCAATCAGGGATTTGAGGCGGGCGTCCTCTTCCGGGGACCATTTGTTGTTGCTGTTTTTCGGGCACGGCAATTCACCTTGCTCCTTAGCCCGCCAGCACAACGGCGACATACCGCGCCGTCAGAACAGTTAGGGCGCCGGAAAGACCAATGGCAACTCCCAAGAGCAAGCTGGGGTTTCGCGTCATGGCCGTCTTCCGGCTTCCAAGGATCTGGCGGAAAGTGCGGCCGGTTGCCGCGACGGTTCAGGTTCTCGTGCGGGCACGAAATTGCCTCCTAAAAGGAAGGCAACGCCGCCGAACGATTGTCGTTCGCCCCGGAAGGGGATGAGATTTTGCGTTGCCTTCAGCCCGATCGACCAGCCGCAGTCATTTCAACCGCGCGGCGGTTCTTTGAGCCAATCGAGCATCTGTCTCGAGATTATCGTTCGTTTCGGCAGATGAGGGTTGAGCGTGCCAGCGTTGACGCTCGAACCTTCGGCCAGCTTCGCTCTGGCGTATGCTTTAGCATCCCGCTCGTCCAGAAAGGTTTCAGTCGTTCGCGCCTGCGCCCGCTTCCCTAACGTGGGCTCACTAAACTCAAACGAAACATACCATGTGTGTTTCGTTTTTGGTTTCGGGCCTCGCTTCATTCCCCTCGTTCTCGTCCAAGGCGCTCAGCCTGCGTCCGTGCAAGCGACCAGGCGGTCTTCTTGATCCGTCATTTCTTCACCTTGAGCCCGAGCTCGACCAGCCGGCGGATGGCTTCGGGGCGGTGTAGCGTCGGGTCCGTCGCAGAAATCCATTTGTCGATGAGCTTGAGTTGGGCCGCAGTGAAGATCGATTTCAATGGATCGTCTCGCTGATTCCGGATGACGAGCTCGGCCGCGGACCTTGCCACTTTGGCTGACAAGGGTTGCCGCAAATCTGGGTCAGTCATTTCGGCTTCACCTTGAGCCCGATCTCGACCAATCGGCTGTCACGCCTTTCGGACATTGCTGGCCTTCATCTTGCCGTCTCGAGTGCTGGCGGTTTCGAAGCTCAGTCATCGCCAACCTTGATTTGGTCCGGATCGATTCCTGCGGCCCTCAGCTCATTGATGTGCAAAAACATATCCGGTCCGCCGTTGGCGTCTTTGATGAACCCGAAACCCCGGTCGGCATTCCACATTTTCAGCTTACGGGCGGCCATCCTATTTCTCCTTTTTAGCCCGATTTCGACCAGTCGGGAAGGGTTCACGCTTCTGCCCCGGCTCTAACCCGGAACAGCGGTACAGCCACATAGCCCTAGCTGAATTCCAGTAATAGCAGCGCATTAGATCCCCTCGTGTTGTCGATGCCGTGATAGGTGCCGGCTCCCTTTCGGCGGCGGGACGGAAGCATGCGCTTAATCGTCCGTTGGTGTCGTTGGATGAGGTGATGTTTGAGGACGGATCGATGAGGGCGACACCGTTAGCCGCGGGCTGGGACTGATCGGAGCGTGCATCCGGGCCATGCCGTCACTCAGCAACCGACCGACATGGCCCGTATTGATCTCAAATCGCGCGAAGGGCATTTCTGACAACGGCAGCGTTGGATTGTTGCCATTAGGGCAGCATGTTCGCCGATCAGCCCAGACAGATCGGGAAGCAATCCTCGCAAGGAACCTAAGACCACCGCCGTGGTCCCACAGCAAGAAATTTTCGCGACTTCTGGATCATCACGTCGCCGGCCATCCGGCAACGCTCGATTGGGCGCATGAGAGCCAGCATCAAGGGGATCACCGGCCGACCACATGGCGACGATGGACGGCCTTGCCGCCGATTACCGACATGATTTCTGACGGCACCATTTAGCAAGCTAGTGCAGCGTGTTCTCGACTGGGACTTCGATCGTCGGGTTTTCGACAACGCGGCTGTCTGCTGTTTGACGACCCGCAAGGGCGCCTTTGGAAACTGGGCTTTCTAAAAATAATCCGCCTGATAGGAAGAAGTTGCAGACTTCAGGCGGTCTTTCGGCACATATATTATTCGCGCTGGGCGTTCGGTTTTTGGTCTTGAGCCTGGGAGCCATTCTGGGACGAGCCACATCTCGCCTTGGTATTCGATCATATCGCATAGGCCCGATGAACCATCGTCCTCGATCTGAATGATTGTGCGATAGACTTCAACTGTAGTCTCCCGCTAAAAGCTAGGAAGGAGAATGCAACTTGTTTTCGACAACGTGTCGGCGACCCGCAGGAGTTAATCCCCAATACACGTGGCCGTGGACGTAGTTCAAGCTTCTTACGTCCGCAAAACCAGCTTCTTTAAGCTGATCAAGATGATATTTTAGCACGCCTTCATTCATTTTAAGCGCGTGAGCTATCGCCTCAACGTGGCAGTCGTCCCTTTCCGAAGTTTGGAAGAGATAAATGAGAACGCGCTTTTGTCGTCCTGTAGCGCGTCAAGCGTTTCTATTGGAATTTGTTCGCGAAGCGTCTCGTTTTCCTTTTCGAGTGCTTTAACGCGCTGCTTCAAAATTTCGTTTTGCTCGGTGGCTAGCGCAAGCTTGTCGGCGGCCAGTTGCACCCGCTCTTTCATCACGGCGGAAAGGGGGACTTCCTTTAAAAGGTCTTCAAGCCAGCCCATTTTTCGCCCCAACGCCGTCGGATCTTTATCCCACTCTCACGCCCCAGTTGAGTAATCCCCTGCAACATTCCGTTACAATAACTGGGTTCACGCGTTCTGACTGACGGTAGGCTCCCTATCGGCGTTCGGAAAAGAGGACGCTGCCCCATCACTTGACCCCGCCTGACCCCTTGGGCGGGGTCTTTATTTCAGCCCCGATCGGCTCTTGTAGCTTAATTGTTACGGCTGTGACGGATGTTACGTGTCCCGGCGACTCACTGCTCGCCTGACCAAATCCCGCATCGGGCGGGGTTCTTCCTTTTCGTGATCGAACCGGGGCGTTTCTCGTGCCGACCACTCGTCGCGTCGGGGAGATTTCTGGGGCCCGGCAATTAAACCAACGCAGCCATCGCGATCATATTCCGCTAGGGCGCGTTGTGCTTTTCAGTTGTCCAAGTGCCGATTGAGTCAATCTGTCACACCAGAAATGAGACAGACATCATTTCCGCTTAAGATTTTTTACGTTGGATGAACGTGCCCGCACCGCCGCGCGGGCCGAGTAGCTGGGTGCCGCTCTTTTGAACCTGCCCCTGAGTGAGCGCGCTCGGCTACTTCGTTTTAATCCGTGCGACCCACGCATGCTCGGCCGGGAGGGTCAGTTAATTCAGGACTGTTGCAGCCGCGCTATAACTCCCCGGCCACATTGTTGCCATGATTAGACTTAGCCGGTTGGGGTGGGGCCAGCGGACCCCGACACGGCTAGGCTCGGCATACTAACGGCGGCTGTGTGTGCCGAGCCGCTTTCCAGGTGACGCGAAAGCTGTGGTTTCCGCGCCGTCGCTGATCCCCTTCCGAGTGACGGTACTAGCGGCCTAAATTGATTTTGGCAGTGGCCTAGTTTGCCTTAGCGATTTCAAGCTGATCGCCATTGAAGATGTGCAACATGCCGGAGAAGGCAGGGTGGTCTGCCTCCACTCCATACCGAACGGCCCAGGCTCGGTTTGTGAAAACCGACACGATGAAGCCCGGATATTCGTAACCTGAGCGCTTCTTTACTGGGTCGCCTACTTGAACGGTACTCTGTCATTTTATCCCCTGTGGCCGCCTCAGTTGGCGGCCTCGGCCTCGATACGGCCCGCCACGTCAATAGTCCGGAAACCATGCGAACGCCTTCGCTTATCAGGAAAGGTCAGTTTCCTCTTGCCACCGCGGACGCCGTCGCCCCCACCAGCGGTATATCGTCCAACTCCGCAATGCGTCGGTCAATCTCACTGATTACGTGCTTCGAGAACGGCCCGAGATGCATGTACAATGCCATCAGCATCACGATATAACGCAGCGCGCCTGGATTGGTCTTGGCGACCTCGACGAAGGTCTTCCAGAACGGTTCGCGAACCTCCGGGAGGGCCCGCATGATCTTGTGTAGGCTGTCGATGCCGCCAAGCCTCTTGCGCCTGTCGCCATCCGGCAGGTCGCGGCGCCGGTCGGAGCGGTCGAGCATGACGGCAAGCCGCGACAGCCGTCCTGCATATGCCGTCGGGCTGAACACGTGCCCGAGCACGGCCTTGTAATCCGCAAGGATGTCACGAAGCGGACGCTTGGTGTCGAAATTGCAGCCGAGCGTGCATTGGTCGCCCGCCTGCTCGACCTTCATGAGATCATGACCTTTGTGCAGGCGGCCTTCCTTGGCTAGCCGCCGCGTCAGCTGTGTACCAGGCAGTGCATAGAGTAGTCCAACCATGCAGACTGGAATGTTCGCCTCCTCGATGAAGTCGATCATCGCTTGCTCGATCGAGACTTTCTCGGTGTCGAACCCGACGATGAAACCCGCAGTGACGAACATGCCGTAGCCGTAAATCTTATGAATGCACTCGGCGATGTTGCGCCTGGTGTTCTGTTTTTTCTTCATCTGCACGAGGGTCTCTGGATCCGGGCTCTCAATGCCGACGAAAATCCCGAAGAAATTCGCGTCTTTCATTGCCTGCAACAATTCGCTGTCATCCGCGATATTGATCGAAGCTTCGGTCGAGAACTCGAACGGGTAATCTCGCTCTTCTAGCCAGGCTTTGAGCCGCGGAAGTAAGGTGCGGAGGTTCTTCTTGTTGCCGATGAAATTGTCGTCGACGAAGTCGACATGCCCGCGATAACCGTGATCGTAGAGCGCTTGCAACTCAGCGAGAATCTGATCGGGGGTCTTGGTGCGCGGCACGCGACCGTACAGCTCGATAATGTCGCAAAACTCGCAGGTGAACGGGCACCCACGCGAATATTGCACGCCAATGAAGAGATAATGGTCCAGGTTGATCAGATCGTAGCGGGGCATCGGGCTTAGCGTGACGTCGATCTTGAATTTTTCGGCGATGAACACGCCTTGGCGCTCGCCGCTTTCCCAGGCGGCGATGAATTGCTCGATGATTTGCTCGGCCTCGCCGACCACCTGGAAGTCCGCGTCCGCGTAAAGATGCGGGCTGGATGAGACATCGGGCCCACCGACACACACTGGCTTGCCGTGCAGGTGGGCGAGATCGATTAGATGGAGAAAGTCAGGCTGCTGGTTGAGCATACCGCCGATCATTACGAGATCGGCCCAATTGAGCTCCGCGTCCGTCAAAGGCTCGGTGTTACGGTTGACGAGACGAATGTCCCAATGCTTCGGGAGCATGGCGGCGACGGTGATCAACCCGAGTGGCGCCGCCGGATATTTCGCGCCGAGCAGTTCGCAAGCTTCCGTATAGTTCCAGAACGACTCCGGAACGAACTTCGGATAGATCATTAGGACGCGGCAGGGGATCGTCATGTTGCTCCGGCTGGAACCTTGAGGGTCATAATGCCACGCATTGGTCGGGGCCGCGTTTTCCCGCAGTCTCATCTCGGCAATATGCGACGTTGATCGTCAACATTTCAGCTCGATTGCTACAAACAAACTGGCCCACTACCTAAGAACGGATTCGTATCCGGCCCGCGCGGCTGGCGAGCCATCTAATGAAAGAGGCCGCCAACTGCCTTACTCCGACGAACTGGCAAAGCTGCAACCGTGCTTGCAAGCGTTGGGAAGTCCGATCTCATTGAGAAGCCGGTGGCCAGGTATGGTGTAGCCGAGAAACCCAACAATCACGACGGCTGCCACAAGCGCAATCTGTGCAAATCGCATGTCAGAAGGCCTCCAAGGGAGGACTCTAACCAACCACCAAAACCGGGGAGGGCGGTTAAGTGACGCTGCGACGAAGTTGCTCATTCTGCCGAAGGTTCCTGTTCATGGCCAATTCGCCTTAATCGCGAACTCAACAGTCCGGAAACCATGCGAACGCTCAGTCAATCCTGCTAACGATTTGGAAAATTGTCCGCGACAAATTCGGCCGGCCAGAAGGGGAATGATCTATGAGTAAAAATGCTGTTCTAGAAAACGTCCGTCGGTATCGGGCGGTCGCTTCGTTATTTCGTCAGACAGCGGCGTTCCGTCCGATTCAACGGCACTCGCTTTTGGCAGAGGCCGCACAGTGGGAGCATTTGGCGCTATCGGAGCTGGAGGCTTACTTTTCGACGTGCGGTGCCCAACGTGCTGAGGCGGCGGCTTGACCGGCTCGGCAGATTGCCGGGTCGAAGCGTCGTGAGTATCGCTGCCCTATCCTAAACAAGCCCCGTCGCCTGTTCGTGGAGGCTTTTGAGACTATCTCTGTTCAGATCAACCCGAGCAACATTGGTTCGGTAGGACACATCGGATTTGCTGGGCGTCTTGAGTATTCCAATTGGCTTTTGTCCAACTTCCTGGCCCCACGCGCTGTAGGCAAGAAGGTCCGCCGCCGCGATTGGAAGGCAGCTTTTCTTGTCGGCAAAAGCCAGCCCAGATAATGCCCGGCTCGGTCCCAGTCGGGTCCGCGCCCATTCGTAGATCCGCTCAGTGTCCGGCGCGTTTTTGTGGCCTGCTTCTATGGTCACTCGCAGTGCCGGCTGGTAAGCATTTTCGATGTCGCTGATCACGTCTATGATGTGAGCGAAGCACCCACGAAACAGGATTCCGTATTTCAAATCGCGGCGTGCCTTCTTGGGCCAATCCAGATTTGTGTAGTAGGCGTAATCAACATCGCGCAACACAGAGGTCACGCCGGCCAAGAGGGTTTCATTGACGATATGCTGCAATTCATCAAGGAACTCGAGCTTGCGGTCGACCGTCCATCCTTCAAAATCTGCATCACCCCGCCGAACGTCAATCGTGTGAAAGATGTCGACCCGGTAGCGCTTGAACAGCTTCCCAGAACGCTTTTCAAATTTCCGCCATTGCCGCTCGTCACCGACAAAGCCGGCCATAACCGAGACTGCAGCACCCTGGTGGGTGCCACTCTCATCCAGATACGCGATGTAGGTGGTCATGGGACAGAGCCCGCTTACCCGCCGCTTACCCGGCCGAAGCGGTCAAAAACTTGAAATCCAAATTCTCTAATAACTTCATGGTGCCGCAAACAGGACTCGAACCTGTGACCCCGTCATTACGAATGACGTGCTCTACCAACTGAGCTATTGCGGCGGACCATGCGCGCTCGGAAAGCTTTTCGAAAACGCCCGCACCTGATATCGGGCGGCCAGCGATTTTGCAAGAAAAACGCAGGCCCGCGACGTGCTGAATCAGCCGCCCCAGCGTGACAGGAAGCCGCGCCAGCCGCCGGCCTGGCTCGGTACGGAATTGGCCGGTTCCGTGAATTCGTCGCCCACCGGCTCCTCGTCGATGCCGGGATCGTCCGGCGCCCGCACGATCGGGATCACTGCAGGAATGCCGGCCGGTACGCCCTTGGGCGGATCCTTTGGGATATCGGCGCGCTGACGGAACAGCGGCGCGGCCGTAACCACCGAGGATTCGGCCGGCGGCGGTGACGACACAGCGCCAGGTGCCGGTTCGATGACAGTGACGGGCGCGGGGGAATTGTCCTGGGCTGCCGGAATATGCTCGATCGCGACCGGCGGCGTCACGTCGCGCGGCACCTCGTTTTTCACGTCGCTGGCTGTCTCGCTCTTCGCGTCGCTTTCCAGATTGCTCGTTTCCAAATTACCTGACGGCTCGACGCGGCGCGGAGGTGGCGCCAGCATCGCTTCCTCAAACGGCGAGGCTTCGACGGCTGCGCTTTTATCGGATGGCAATGCCGCCAGCGGCGTCTGCCATTGAAAGGCGTCGATGCGGCCCGACACCGGCGACACCGGCCGCCAGGAAGCCGAAACATATCCATCCGCGGTCCAGACCGGATCGTGCAGCGCGCGCACCGCACGCAAGGTCCAGGCCCGCGCCCGGCCGCTGTCGCCGTGCTCCGTGCGCTCGATTTCCGCCATCAGCAGCGCAACGCGTTGCGTGGGTGCCGCGATGAACGGCGCCAGCGCCTCTCGCGCGCGGGCAAATTCGGTGGCATCGATGGCGGCGCGGGCGACCGCCAGCGCGCTTTCGAGATGTCCGGGCGCCAGATCTTGGGGAACTTTGGCGGCCAGCGTCTCGATGCGAACCAGCCGCTGCCGCGCGGAATCTCCGAGCCGGACATGGGCGTAGGCATCGGCGAGATCGGGATGCGGTTGCGCCAGCCATGCGGTTTCGACCAGCCGCATCGAACGGCGGACCTGATGCGCTTCGCTCTGATATTTGCTTGCCAATACCGCGGCCGGCACCAGGGTCGGCGCCAGCTTGATCGCCTCCATCACGGTGTCGCGCGAGCGGTCGCGATCGATGGTCTCGAGCTCGAGCGCGCGCGCCGTCAACAGCACGCCGCGCTGACGTCGCCAGGCCGCTTTGTCGATCAGTCCGGATTCAAGATTGTTATCGAGGATCGTCAGCGCCCCGGCCCAGTCGCCCCTGGCGCAGCGAAATCCCAACACCGCCTGCGACGCCCAGGTCGAGGCCGGGGCAAGCTTCAAGGCCTCCTCCGCGAGCATCACCGCGGCAACCGGATCATCGGCGCGCTGCGCCTCGATGAACAGCCCGCGCAAACCGAGCAATCTCGTATCCTGACGTTCGGCCATGGCGCGAAAGGCCGCCTGCGCGCCGGTGCGGTCGCCGTCGAGCTGCGCCGATTGCGCATGCAGCAGCAACGCCAACGGATCGTGGCCGGCATGGCGGCGCGCGACATCGGCATGCGCCCGGGCCGCTGAAGAATCGCCATGGCCGACCGCGAGCAGCCCGTGGGTGATGGCATGCCGGCCCCGCGCCAGACGGCGTTCGCGCCGGCTGCGCCGCATTCGCGCTGGCAGGCGCCAGAACGCAAGCAATATCGTCCAGACCAGCATCGCCGCGACAATGACAATGCCGAGCAACAGCACGAACGCGGGCAACGAGGGATGAGCGTGCCAATTGCCCCACGACATCAAGACGTCGCCGGGCTGATCGGCCACCCATGCCGCGCCCGCGGCAGCGAGCGCAATCAACAGCAGGAACAGAATGATCCGGTACATGGAAATCCTATAGCGCCGGTTTGGCGAGCGCGGTCATGGCGTCGGCGGCGAATTGACGGGATGCGGCCAGCGCCGCGTCGCGCGCATCGGTCTTGTCGATCCAGGCTTGCGCGGCGGCGCGATCAGCAGGCGATAGCGTGTTCAATTCGCGCCGCGCTTCGTTGGCATCATTGCGCAGCGCCGCCGCCGTCACCCGCGCCACCACCGCACCGCGATCATTGCCCACCGCGTCGGTCCGCTCGATGCGAACAAGCCGCGACACGCCCGCCTGCAGGCGATCGACGATGCCTCCTGAATCCGCGGTGGGATTTTCCGGCGCAGGCGGCGACAGCTTTGGAACCAGCGTCAGCAACTCACGGCAGAGGTTGGCAGGGGTCGGCACGCCGGAGGCCGCAAAGCCATCGAGCGGCTTTAGCGCATCGGCATCCGGAGTGAGAGCTTTCGCCGCCGCCAATGCTGCGACATAGGGATCGCCCTGCCGAACCGAAATGTCGAGCAGGGATGCGGCGACGACGCGGCGAAGCGGCATGTCATCGATCGGCTTGGCATTCTCCTTCTCCTGCTTGTCCTGGGCGATCTCGGATCCCTGCGCGCGCGTGGTGTGCTCGAGCTGCGCGAGGCGTTCGTTGATCGGAGACAGATCCGGCGCCGGCGGCGGTGGCTCGTGCGGCGCGGATTTCATCTCACTGACGAGGGCGGCGAGCTTTTCCGACTGCGCGCGCGCGGCGGCGAGCTCGTCGCGCAGCGAAGCGGACGATTTCTCCAGCGATTCGATGCGCGCGGCCGCCGCCGCATCGGGCACGGGAGCTGGCGGCGGCGAGGGCGCATTGGCTTTGGACTCGACGCTGGCGACGCGCGCGGCGAGACCATCGATCGCGGCCGTGTCGGCCGGCGGAGCAGGTAGCGGCGACGCCGCGTTCCATCCGAGGAACCAGGCCACGGCGAGCACCGCAGCGGCGGTGCCGGCGCCGGCGAAGGCTGCGGTAATCACCGGGAACATCGCCGATGCCGGGGGCCGCTCGGCGGCGGGTTCGGGCGGAGCGCCGGCGGCGGTGTTCCTGACGTCGCCGGACACCTCGGTGGCTTCCAGATCGATGGTCGGGCCAGCGCGCTTCGGCCGGACCGATTCCGCCGGCGATCCCGTATCTTCCGGCCTGTCATCGACCATCAGGGCGTTCCTTGTCTGCAACGGGCCGAAACCTGCCGGATTCGGCAAATCCCTCGGCGGCCCACCACTCCCTCTTAGCGCGATCAGGGCCGTAACGCACGGTCCAGCGTCTCGAACAGGGCATTTTCATCCGGCGACCGTGCCACCATGACCTGCGGGGCCCCGGCATCCCTGACGACCAAGGCCACGGCGTCCGAAAGGCAGCATTGCGGGACCCCCAAGGCCGAGATTTCGACCCCGGCCGCCCGCGCGGCCTCCAGGAATGCCCGCGCGCTGCGCCGCGAATAATGCAATACCGCCTCGATCCGGTTGGCCGCGAAAGCCTCGCAGGCTTCGCTCGGCAGGCGCGACACCGGGATCATCCTGTACGTCGTGTGTGTGACAACATTGAAACCGCGTTCGCCAAGTTCTCCGGCCAGATCGCGCGCCAGATCGGCGCCGGCCAGGTACAACAACGTGCTGGCCTTTTTCAGCTCCCTGGCCCGGGCGCTGGCAACCACCGAATCGCGCAAGCCCGCGGCGTCGCCTTCTGCTGATATCACGCGATCAAAGCCGGCAGCGCGCGCGGCGTCGGCGGTGCGCTGCCCCACCGCGAACAGCGGCAGCTTGAGCAACCCGCTGCCGGCCAGATGCGGTTCGATGCCGCGCAGCGCATTGGCGCTGGTGACGATGACGGCGCCATAATTCGCGTCGAGGTCATCGTGAAAGGCGACCGCTTCAAACCGCAGCATCGGCGCCCGCAGGACCTCAACGCCCCTGGCGCGTAGCGCCGAGGCAGTCGCCTCATCGTCAGGGTGCGGGCGTGTGACCAGAACAGCCATGCGTCAGACCGCCGCCGACAGGGTTTTCGGTTCAACAGGCGATTGCACTTCGTGACCTCATAATGCTACCCGGAGAAGAGGAAAAACGCCGGTTTCCCAGATAACGCAAGGGCTCAAATTGGATAGCGACACGCCGATGCTGGTGCTGGGGATCGAGACCACCTGCGATGAAACCGCAGCCGCCGTGGTCGAGCGCCAGCGCGACGGATCGGCAAAAATCTTATCGAATATCGTCCGCTCGCAAACCGAGGAGCATGCCCCGTTCGGCGGCGTGGTGCCGGAGATCGCGGCGCGCGCCCATGTCGATGTGCTCGACGGGCTCATTGCCACCGCCATGGAGGAAGCAGGCGTCGGCTTTGCGCAGCTTTCTGCGGTGGCCGCTGCCGCGGGTCCCGGCCTGATCGGCGGCGTGATCGTCGGTCTCACCACGGCGAAAGCGATCGCGATGGTGCACGACACGCCGCTGATCGCGGTGAACCATCTCGAAGCGCATGCGCTGACGCCGCGGCTGAGCGGCCGGCTTCCGTTTCCCTATTGCCTGTTTCTCGCCTCCGGCGGTCACACCCAGATCGTCGCCGTCGTGGGCGTCGGCAAATATGTGCGGCTTGGCACCACCGTCGATGACGCGATGGGTGAAGCATTCGACAAGGTCGCCAAGATGCTCGGCCTGCCTTATCCGGGCGGACCGCAGGTCGAACGCGCTGCCGCTACCGGCGATCCGAAGCGGTTTGCCTTTCCGCGGCCGATGCTCGGGCGCGCCGATGCCAATTTCTCGTTGTCGGGATTGAAAACCGCGGTGCGCACCGAGGCCGGCCGGCTGATGCCGCTGGAGGCTCAGGACATCAGCGATCTCTGCGCCGGCTTTCAGGCGGCGGTGCTGGAATCCACGGCCGACAGGCTCAGCGTCGGCCTCCGGCTGTTCCACGAACAGTTCGGTCCGCCCAGTGCGCTGGTCGCCGCCGGCGGCGTCGCCGCCAATCAGGCCATCCGAAGTGCGTTGCAGGAGGTCGCCGCGAAGGCAGAGACCCCGCTGATCGTCCCGCCGCCGGAATTATGCACCGACAACGGCGCGATGATCGCCTGGGCCGGCGCCGAGCGGCTGGCGCTCGACATGATCGATACCATGGACGCTCCGCCCCGCGCGCGCTGGGGCCTCGACGAAAACGCCGTCGCACCGGCCGGCTTCGCCAACACCCGCGCGGCGTATTAGCGGGAGCGCTCTCCGATGCCGTCTTTCAATTCTGTCGCGGTGATCGGCGCCGGCGCATGGGGAACAGCGTTGGCCGGTGTCGCCGCGCGCGCGGGCCGCGAGGTCGTGCTCTTTGGGCGCCAGCCCGAACGGGCCGCCGAGATCGCCGCCACGCGCGCCAATCCGAAATTATCCGGCGCGCGGTTGGATGCAAACGTCGCGGTGACGAGCGATATCGCGCGGGCCGCGGCAGCCGACATCGTCCTGATTGCAACGCCGGCGCAGAATTTGCGCGCGGCGGTCGCAAGCCTTGCGCCCCATCTGGCCAAGGCAACGCCGGTCATCGCCTGCGCCAAGGGCATCGAGCGCGGCACCCACCAATTCATGACCGAGGTGATCGCGGAAACCGCGCGCGATGCGCTGCCGGCAATTCTCTCGGGTCCGAGCTTCGCACAAGACGTCGCGCGCGGCCTGCCGACCGCGGTGACGCTGGCGGCAAAAGACGAAACGCTGGCCGGCGCACTGGTGCAGGCGCTGGGATCGCCGACCTTCCGGCCCTATCACACCACGGATGTGCGCGGCGTCGAGATCGGCGGCGCGGCCAAGAACGTGCTGGCGATCGCAGCCGGCATCGTGGTCGGCCGTCAGCTCGGCGCGTCGGCGCAGGCCGCCTTGACCACGCGCGGCTTCAGCGAGCTGGCGCGGCTCGGCCGCGCCTGCGGCGCTCGCAGCGAAACCATGGCGGGGCTCTCCGGCCTCGGCGATCTGATCCTGACCTGTTCAAGCCCGCAATCCCGCAATTTCGCGCTCGGCATAGCACTTGGGCGCGGCGAGCAACCGCCACGCGACAAGCTCGCCGAAGGCGAATTCACCGCGCCCGTGCTGATCGAGCTGGCGGCTTCGCAACAAATCGACATGCCGGTGTCGCAAGCGGTCGCCGCGATCCTGAGCGGCGCCACCACGATCGATGAAGCGATCCAGGGTCTGCTGACGCGCCCGTTCAAGGCGGAGCAATAAGCGGACGCCTCGACGAGGCTTCACGCGGTGACGAATTTGACCAGATCGCCCAAACCGGAACCAACACCGTCCGGGACCACGCCAAGCTCCTCGACGGGCAAGTTCAGGCGATTGACCCAAAAGGTCGGAAATCCGAACCAGCGCGCGCCGGCCGCGTCCCAGCCTGCGAAGGCGGCAAACGCGATTTCCTCTTTCGGCAGTTTGAAGGCGTCGACGCCCATCTGATAGGCGCGCGGATCGGGCTTGAATGCCCTGACCTTGTCGGTGGAGAGATGGCCTTCCAGCAAACCCTCAAGCCCGGAATTTTTGATCGCGGCATCCAGCATCGCGTCGGTGAAGTTTGACAGGAAAGCCATGCGGATGCCGGCATCCCCAAGCGCTTTCAAGGCCGGCAAAACATCGGGCCACGCCTTGAGCGTGAGATAGCTCTGCATCAATTGATCGCGCTGGTCGGCGGTTAGATCAATCTTCAGCAACTTCGCGGCAAACACCAGCGATTGCTCCGTGACCTGCCAGAAGTCGGCATAGTTACCGCCGAGGGTCCGCAACCAGGTGTATTCGAATTGCCGGGTGCGCCAGGCATTGCCCAGTTCCAGTCCCCGGCCCGGAAAGAGTTCTTCGGTCTTGGCGGCGACGGGACGCGGATCGATGATCGGAAAGCCGTCGAAGGCGATCGCCTTGATTTTTGCGTTGCTCGCCGCCCGCGCCTCTCCCGCCGGCACGATCACGTTCGCGGCGGCGACGCCACCGGCGGCCAGCGCGACAAGCTCCCGGCGATTGACGAACATGGTAATGCTTCCTTTGAGATGCAACGCAGCTTCACCCTTGACGGCGCTTATATCTCCGTCTTGGTATGGCAGCGGTCACAAGCAAGAGATGGATCGACATGAGCTACTGGCTGGTGAAATCCGAACCGTCGAGCTGGTCGTGGGACCAGCAGGTCGCCAAAGGCGCCAAGGGCGAAGCCTGGACCGGCGTCCGCAACTTCACCGCCCGCCAAAATCTGGTGAAAATGAAGAAAGGCGACCACGCCTTCTTCTATCATTCCAACGAGGGCAAGGAGATCGTCGGTATCGCCGAGATTATCAAGGAAGCCTATCCCGACCCCAGTGACAAAACCGGCAAATTCGTCTGCGTCGATCTGAAAGCCGAAAAGCCCTTGAAGACCCCGGTGACGATGGCCGCCATCAAGGCCGACAAGCGATTGAGCGAGATGGCGCTGGTAAAATATTCCCGCCTGTCGGTGCAGCCGGTGACGGCTGAGGAGTGGAAGATCGTCTGCAAGATGGGCGGACTCTGACGGACCATTTTTAATAGCCCATAACCATCATCTGCAGACACGGGCCCATCCTGTTGTCGCGATATCGACTTGTAACCAGGATCGGGTAGCCTCCAAAGATATCTTCCAGCGCGTTTTCGAGCGAAAGCCTGTCCCGCACTCGATGCGGGGTGAATACCGGTTCGCATAAAGAAACCGCGTCAAAGCAACAGCCGCCCGTAGGCGGCTGCCAAGGATTGGAAGAATTGACGAGACACTAACCGCGCACGGCGGTCACTCGCAAGAACCTCGCGGGAATGGAAGTCGCGTTATCGTTCGTGCTTTTGTTCTGGCTGTTGAACAGATCCTCCAGCTCCGACTGCAGATTGCCGGCTCGATGATTTTTTTCCGCGGCTTCGAACGCATTCATGGTCGGACCATAGTATCGTCTGAATGCATCGACGAGCTCGGATGGTTTGCCGGGAAAATTGAACGTGTAGGTGTCTCTCACGAATGAGACGTTCTCCCGGGGAACCCCGGCGCCCGTAAATCGCTCGAGCACGTTGCTCTCGATCCCCCACGTCATGGGGCTGACAAACCCTTCCGGTGGTGGCGGGGAATACGCTGCACTGATCTTCAGTATCTGCGCGACCAATGTCGGATCATTGGGAATCCAGTTTCCCATCACGATTCGTCCGCCCGGTCGGGTCACACGCACCATCTCCTTGGCGACATCGAAAGGCCTTGGCGCGAACATCGCTCCAAAGATACTCACGACGAGATCAAACGTCTGGTCTTTCAGGCCCTCCAAATTGGAAGCATCGCCTTCCTCAAACTTGCAATTTGTGAGGCCAAGCTGCCTGGCGCGCGTATTCCCGGCCTCGACGAGATTCTTCGCGATGTCGACACCCAGCACGTGCGCCCCGGCTCCGGCCTCCGGTATTGCGGTCGTTCCGTCGCCGCAACCGAGATCCAGGACTTGAAGCCCCTTGACGATCCCGAGACCCCTGACGAGCGCCTCTCCGCTCTGCCTCATGGTCTCTGCGATGCGAGTGAAGTCACCTTTTTCCCAAAGTGCTTTGTTCGGATTCATTTGACTGACTCCTTTCCTCGTTAAAATGAGTGATCAGTGATTTTCCGTGCGCGAGACGTGCCGGAACGCGATTGGATCCTCGTTAGCTACAGGTAGTTGCATCTGAGTTCGGCTGGCAGCCGTGGCGAGAGGCAAACAGGCCGCGGACCATGCGCCGACATGGCTGCCATCGGCGTCGTGTTTGTCCGGACGCCCTTCGAGGCAACTTCGTCCATGCCGGCTTGCGGAATTGACGACGCAATAACGCATTGCACGAGAAGCTTGACGCAGGTTCGAAAAACCTGCCGCTTCACGCAGGAGTTATTCAGGTACGACATCGCCGGAGCCTCCCATTTCCGCAGGAAAGTCTCTCAGTTTTGGCAGCCCGTCTTTCATCGGCAACACCGCCTCCGAGTAGTTGACGTGCAAAGCGGGGGCGAATTTCATGGTCGGGATCGTGGCCGCATAGACGTCGACCAGACCGAGCTGAGGATGATCCGTCATCAGATGCCCGCCGCACCGCTTGCAGTATTGACGAAGGCTGGCATCCGTCTTCATGAACTTGCCAATGAACTCCGCGCCTTTCGTCACGCGGACGTCTTGCGGCTTCCACAGCGTGAACGCGTTCACGGGAGCGGCGGACCAGGAGCGGCAGGACGAACAGTGGCAGTAGCCCATTCCTTCCGGTGTACCCTGCACCTGGATTTCGACGGCACCACAAAAGCAATTCCCTTTATGCGCAATCATCTTCAGATCTCCTCTTTCACGTCGGCGACGTGTTGATGCGCTCTTCTTGCTTGCTTTCGCTCTGTGGGGAATGATCGCGCGTTCGGATTTCTTGATCGAGCTTCCGGATTTCGGTTCACTGTTTTCGGATTGCCGATTGAGCGATTCGAACCGATCGACCGCGCTCTTTGATCGAACGTCCTGATTGCTTGATCATGCGTCCCGATGACGCGGCGCGCCTCGGCGTCTGGTCGAACCGAGCACCGCCTCGCACGACATATCTGAACGACCCAAATTCAATCGATGCGTTCGGGAAAACCGGCAATGGCCGAAGACGCCCTATCCGACGTTCTGAAGACGGTCAGGCTTACCGGCGCCGCCTATTTCGATGTCGTCGCGCAGGAGCCCTGGTCGGTGCACTCGCCGGTGCGGGATTTGATCCTGCCAAGGGTATTGCCAGGAGCCGATCATCTGATCGCCTATCACGTCGTGACGGAAGGCCACTGCTACGCCAGCCTTATCGGCGGGGAACCGGTTTCGCTCGAAGCGGGCGAGGTGGTGGTCTTCACCAACGCCGACCCGCATGTCATGTCGAGCCACGCCGGAATGCGGGCAGAGCAGCCTACCGCCGATTTCTTTGACATGGTGGACGCTGCCCGGCTTCCGTTTCATGTCAACCTTGCGAACGGCGACCGCGCCTCAGCCAGGCTGGTATGCGGATATCTCGCGTGCGATTCGCGTCCCTTCAACCCGCTCCTCGGGGCGTTGCCGCCGATACTCAAGGCGGGCAATCCACGCAGCAACGATGCCGGCTGGCTCGGCCAGTTCATCCATTTCGCGGTTGCGGAGGTCTCCGATAAACGTGCGGGCAGCGAAAGCGTGCTGACCAAGCTCAGCGAATTGATGTTCATTGAGGTGGTGCGGCGCTACATCGAGACGTTGCCGACACAAAAGACCGGTTGGCTGGCCGGGTTGCGCGATCCGTCTATCAGCAAGGCGCTGGCCCTGATCCACGCACGGCCGTCGTTCAGTTGGACGATCGAAGGCCTTGCGCGGCAATGCGGGGTGTCGCGAAGCGTTTTCGCGGAGCGATTTGTGCAACTCCTTGGGGTGCCACCCATGCATTATCTCGCGCAATGGCGCATGCAGGTCGCGTCCGAAATGTTGTATCGCAGGAATCTGAACATGGCAGCGATCGCGGCCGAAATCGGCTACGAGTTCGAAGCCGCCTTCAGCCGCTCTTTTAAAAGGACGATGGGCGTGACACCATCGGCATGGCGGCAAGGAATACGATCTGCAAAACAGTAGCAGGTCAATCTATCGCTGCCAGCTCTCCCCGTTTTAGCAAAAAAATGGAATGGTCTCGCGCGGGTCTTTCATTCGATTCGCCACGGCTCTAGGATTCGCTCCTGCAAATCGATGGCTGACTTCAAGCCATTTTGAACGCTGGTGGAGCTGATGGAAAAGCCGAGCGCTGAGGATTTTCGGTCCCGTGGATTGATAACGGGCCTGCTCGTTGCGGTCCTGTTGCTGGCGCTGCCGCTCGCGGTGTGGCTCGATCTGACCAATCTGGCCGAGGCGGCCCTGCGACGTCAGGCATCGGACCTGAACTCCGTGATATCAAGCGTCCGGGGATATTACGCCACCAATGTCGTCGCGCGTGTTTTGGCCAATCCAGGCTCGACCCAGGTCGTCCATAACTACGAGGCGATTCCAGGAGCCATTCCGATCCCGGCCACGCTGTCATTGGAATTAGGCAGGGTGATTGGCGCGCAACAGGAAAATATCACTTACCGCTTTGTTTCCGATTTCCCCTTCAAGAATCGCGCGCCTCATCAGCTTGATGAATTTGAGAAGAGTGCGCTCGAAAGCCTGCGTAAAAATCCCAACCAGAAAATTGCCGATACGTCCGCGTCCATGTTCAGTGACAGCGTGCGTTTTGTCGCTCCCGTGATCATGGGGGCGGCATGTGTTGGTTGTCACAACGCCCATCCCGAAAGTCCGAAAAAGGATTGGAAAGTCGGTGATGTTCGCGGCATCCAGGAAGTCGCCATCGCGCAACCGATTGCCGCGAATCTATTCTCCTTCAAGTTTCTGCTGGCGTATTTTGTGCTGGCCGCCATTTGCGGAGTATCCTTCCTGGGCATGCAGCGACGACAGGCGATGCGCATCAAGGGAATGAACCGGGAGCTTGAATCCAACAACGACTTCCTTGCGGCGCTGTCCATGAAGATCTCGCGGTACATTTCGCCGCAGGTTTATAAGAGCATTTTTAGCGGCCAGAAGGATGTCACGATCCATACCGAACGAAAGAAGCTCACGATTTTCTTTTCCGATATTCAGAACTTTACGGCGACGACTGAGCGGCTGCAGCCGGAACTGATCACCCAGTTGCTTAACGAGTATTTCACCGAGATGTCCGCGATTGCTCACGAGCACGGCGGCACGATCGATAAATTCATCGGTGATGCCATGCTGATTTTCTTCGGCGATCCGGAATCCAAGGGCGACCGGGCTGACGCTCAAGCGTGCCTGCAGATGGCGTGGCGCATGCAGCGCCGGCTCGTCGAGCTGAACGCAAAATGGCGCGCGCAGGGAATCGAGCAACCGTTCAGATCACGCATCGGCATCAATTCCGGGTACTGCAATGTCGGCAATTTCGGCAGCGCCGATCGAATGGACTACACGATCATCGGCGCTGAAGCCAATCTTGCAGCGCGCCTGCAATCCATCGCCGAACCCGGCGGCATAGTCATCAGTTACGAGACGTTTGCGCTGGTGAACGATGTCATTACCTCGCATGCGCTACCCCCGATTACAATGAAGGGGATCAGCCGCGAAGTGATCCCTTACGCCGTCGACAGTATGATCGATGCATCAGCCGACAAAGGTGGCGTCGTAATCGAAAGCATGCCCGGCCTGGATTTTTACCTCGATCCGTCGATCGTGAAGTCTGCGGATGCGGAGCGGATACGATCGGTATTGCTAGGGGCTTTGTCGGCTCTGGATAAACGTCAGGTAAAGCCCGCCGTCTGAAGTGCTGATAGGTATTATATAACCTCTTTTTTATCGCCTTGGCCGCCGCCTCAGGGAAAATTTATCAATTTCAGGCTCTTATCCGGGATCGTCAGCCGGCAGGGCGGCGGCAGGAGAAAGCAGCCTTGAAATCGGGTACCCGCAGCCTGAGCCCGTCACCGCTCGACGACACGGCGAGCGTGTCCATCACGCCCGCTCTCGAGGCCGAGACGGAACTGCTGCTGTCACAACGCACCCGCGACATCCGGTTCTCTCCGGAGATGGTGGCGGCCTATCGCCAGAAAGACTGGCCGCAGCGAAGCAAGATCGCGCGCGCATGGATGATCTGGGTCGCCCTGATCAGCATGGCCTTCGTACCGATCAGCTTCCTGCTTGCTCCGAGCTTGCTCCGGCTCACCACCGCCATCAGCGGGCTGCTGGTCCCGGCGCTGCACGGCTGTGCTTACCTGGTCTGGCGGAAGCCTCGCGAGGCCGCCGTCGAAGGCTTGTCGCTGATCCTGCTGATGACCAGCGTGATGATTGCCTACGGCTTCCTTGCCGTCGCCGCCGGCGGCACCGATTACGAGCGCTTCCTCACCTGCATCCTGTACGTGAACACGATTGCGATCGTGGTGTTCAATGTCGACTATGTCTGGACACTGTGCCTGATGGCCTGCTCCACGGGAATCTTTTTTGCGTTCGAGATATTCAATCCCGCGATCGATCTCGAGGAAGCGGTCGGGACCACGGTCTTCTATGCGATGGGAATTTATGCGGCGACCATCGCGCGGAAAACCCAGTCGATCCTCGGTCAAAAAGCCTTCCTGCTGTCCTTGCGCAACCAGTATCGCAGCGACGCGCTGAAAAGCGCCAACCACCAGCTGGAAATACTGGCGACGCACGACCCTCTCACCGGGCTTGGCAATCGCCGTTCGGCCACCCACCTCGTCGAGAGACTCTGGCGCGATGCGACGATTCCGAAAGCCTCGATCGCGTTCATGATGGCCGATATCGACTTGTTCAAGCGACTGAATGATACCGCCGGCCATGCGGCTGGCGACCAGTGCATTAAGCAAGTCGCCAAGACAATCGAGGAATCGGTGCGGTTGGGCGAAGACGCCGTGTTTCGCTATGGCGGCGAGGAATTCTTCATCGTCCTCACCCACGCCTCGCCCGATCTCGCCTGGACGATCGCCGAGCGCGTCCGCACCGCGGTGGAAGCGCTCAGCATCGTCAACCCCGGAGTCCAACCGGTGGATGGTTGCAACGGCATCATAACGATCAGCCTGGGCGTTGCGTTCGCACAAGAAGATGTCGCGCCGGAGATTGTCGCGAAATGGGCTGACGACGCTCTCTATGACGCCAAGCGCGGCGGCAGGAACATCGTATTCTTGTCGAACGCTTGCGCCACCGCCGATGACATGCGTCGCGCGCAGCCGCACAGTCCAGGTATTTCAGCAGCGCATTCCACAAGAATGATGTCTTAGCCGAGCTTCGCCGGGCATGGCTGATGCAGAATCCGGGACATGGATTTGCCCGACGGGCAAATCACCCATTTGTCTGTCCAGCCCCTCGCGCAAAAATATTCCGGTTCACTTCAGACCCAAATCACTTCCATAGTCGCGTCGTCCCGGCCCGCACGAGGGGCGTTTCGCGATCGTCACGGACGTTGGGCAGGGATGCGGTGGACGCGGTGTGTCAAAAGACGAATGACATTGCGCGCGGACGGCGAAGTCGTGTGGTCCTGACACCCCGACGCTGGTGTCAAGTTCTCGAGAAGCAAGGCTTCTCGGGGATGACGGGGGCAATCAAGCCCGGTCCCCGGGGAGAGCTCGAAATAAGCTGTAAAACCATCGCGCAGGGAAGGCCGGGTGTTCCGGTGAACCTGTGGTGACTAACGCGCGTGCTTTCTATTCTACACGCGCGGCCGCGGGTGCAACGGGCACCCGGCTTTCCCTGCTCCCCTCTTGGGGTAGCACTGTGCCTCTGATTTTTGAGGGCAGAAGTTTCAGCACAACTCGGGCGCGTCGCGCCGCGAGAAGGCGGAGCCACGTTCCTCGGCCGTCATGCCCCGCTTCAAGCGGGGCATCCAGTACGCCGCGATGTCTCGTATACGCACGAACGTCTCTGGAATACTGGATCGCCCGGTCAAGCCGGGCGACGACGTCAGAGCAGGCTGTTTGAAATTCAAATCAGAA
Organism: uncultured Pseudomonadota bacterium; assembly: GCA_963819325.1. GTDB lineage: Bacteria > Pseudomonadota > Alphaproteobacteria > Rhizobiales > Xanthobacteraceae > Bradyrhizobium. Next base: position 401,469 of record CAWFVT010000021.1, on the reverse strand, counting down.
AACGCGGACGCGGTTGCGTCGCAGTCCTGTAGCCCGGATGAGCGCACGCGAAATCCGGGACCGGCGTCACGTTCGTTCCCGGATGTCGCATTCGCTCATCCGGTCTACGAAGTGTTTCTTGATCAGGCGCCACGCTTACGCCGCCGCCGTCGCCACCACCTGCGCCAGAAGCTGCTCGCGCTTCGACTGCGAGCGGTAGCCTTTCATGGTCGCGGCGAAGCGTTCGAGGATGCCGTCCTCGAACGCGGTGACGATGGTGTCGTGCACATAGCTCTTGCGGCAGATCGCCGGCGTGTTGGACAGTTCATCGGCGGCAGCGCGCACGGCATCCAGCACCTGCTTGCGGCGGCCGCGGGCGGAGGCTGCCGGCGAAATCCGCGACAATGATTCCAGCACCACGGCGGACGCCATCAAAGTGCGGAAATCCTTCAGCGAAATCTTGATGCCGGCGATCTCGCGCAGGAACGCATTGACCTGGGTCGTCGAAACGCCGCGAACATTGCCTGATGCGTCGCGGTACTGGAACATGCGTTTGCCCGGCACATCGCGCAGGATGCCAATGGCGCGCACCAGCTTGGCGGCGTCGCATTCCTTGCGCACGGCCTTGCCGCCCTTGGCCTTGAAGGTCAGCACCACGCTGTCGTCTTCCAGCACCACATTGGACTTCAGCAGCGTGGTGGCGCCGCGGGTGCCGTTGAGGCGGGCGTAGGATTCATTGCCCGGACGGATCGCGGTGCGAGCGATCAGTTCGATCACCGCGGACAACGCGAATTCGCGGGTCGGCAGTTCGCCGGACAGATGGGACGAGACGTTGCGGCGGATCTTCGGCAAGGCCGCCACCAGCCGCGCCAGCCGGTGGGCCTTGCGCTGCTCGCGGACCTTTTCCCAATCCGAATGATAGCGGTATTGCAGCCGGCCTGCGGCATCGCGGCCGACCGCCTGCAGATGCGAGTTCGGATCCGGGGCGTAGCGGACTTCCTGATAGGCCGGCGGCACCGCCATCCGGTTCAGGCGCCTGATGGTTCCGGCATGACGGATCGCCGTGCCGTTGGCGCGAATGAATGAATAGCTCTTGCCGCGCTTGATGCGGCGGATGGTCAGCTCGTTCTGGTCGCCGAGCTTGAGGCCGAGTTCACCCGCCAAAGCCTCGACCGAGGTCTTGGCGATAACGGCAGACTTGGCTGTCCCTGAGGTCTTTGCGGACGGCGCTTTGGGCAATTGACCCAGCGCCTGCGCCAGTGCCACGGCAGGATCGGCGGAAGCGGGCCGCGCAGCCTCAAAATTCTGCTGATCCATCATGACTTTAGACGCCTTGCTCCAACTGTTCTTCCGGCAATGCCGGTCATTGTTGTTTTGTTCCGGCAGGGCCATCGGCCCCGGGGAGGCCATTTAGGGGGTAATTGCCGGGAGCGCTAGTCCACGGTCCCGCAATTGAGGTTGCGGGATACCGCTAACGGACCGGACAGAGGTCCCATGCGGCAACTTGACCATCCGAAAACGCGATCGTGATGGCCGTTGTGGCGGTGGCGGCCGGGATCGGCTAGCAGCTCCGACCAACGTCCTAGTGCTTCCGCCTTGTCCGGGCATGGCACGGCGACGCATAATCGTGGGCAACAATGAGACGGCGTTCCGTGCGCGGATTCGCTAGAGCGTTTTCCAGCGAAGTGGATACCGGTTCGCGTGAAGAAAACGCGTCAAAATATAGAGATAGAGCCTTCGTTCCGATTCCATCGGAACGAAAAAGGCTCTGGCGCAAGGGTGGAGGAAGTGATGTCCGAGAAGATCTACGACGTGCCGGCGCAGTGGGCCAGCCGCGCCTGGGTCGATCAGGCCAAGTACCAGAAGATGTATGCGCATTCGGTTAGCGATCCCAACGGATTCTGGGCCGAACAGGCCAAGCGGGTCGGCTGGATCAAGCCGTTCACCAAGGTTGAAAACGCGTCGTTCGCGCCCGGCAACATTTCGATCAAATGGTTCGAGGACGGCGTCCTCAACGTCGCCTGGAATTGCATCGACCGGCATCTCGACAAGCGCGGCGACCAGACCGCGATCATCTGGGAGGGCGACAATCCCTCGGAGTCGAAGCACATCACCTATCGCCAGCTGCACGACGAAGTCTGCAAATTCGCCAACATCCTGCGCACCCGCAACGTCCAGAAGGGCGACCGCGTCACGATCTATCTGCCGATGATTCCGGAAGCCGCCTACGCCATGCTGGCCTGCGCGCGGATCGGCGCTGTTCATTCGGTGGTGTTCGCCGGATTCTCGCCGGACAGCCTGGCCCAGCGCATCACCGACTGCCAGTCCAAGGTGGTGATTACCGCCGATGAAGGCCTTCGCGGCGGCAAAAAAGTGCCGCTGAAGACCAATGTCGATGCCGCGATCGCCAAGAGCGGCGGTGTCGATTGGGTGGTCGTCGTCAAGCGCACCGGCTCGCCGGTCGACATGAATCCGACGCGCGATTTCTGGTACCACGAAGCCGCCGAGATGGTGACGACGGAATGTCCGGTCGAGCACATGCATGCGGAAGATCCGCTGTTCATCCTCTACACCTCGGGCTCGACCGGCCAGCCCAAGGGCGTGCTGCATACCTCAGCCGGATATCTGATCTTCGCGTCGATGACGCACCAATACGTGTTCGACTATCACGACGGCGATATCTACTGGTGCACCGCCGACGTCGGCTGGGTCACCGGCCACAGCTACATTCTCTACGGCCCACTCGCGAATGGCGCGACCACGCTGATGTTCGAGGGGGTGCCGAATTATCCCGATAATTCGCGGTTCTGGAACGTGGTCGACAAACACAAGGTCAACATCTTCTACACCGCGCCGACCGCGATCCGCGCGCTGATGCAGGGCGGCGACGAGCCGGTCAGGAAGACCTCGCGCAAGAGCCTGCGTTTGCTGGGTTCGGTCGGCGAGCCGATCAATCCGGAAGCGTGGGAATGGTATCATCGGGTGGTCGGCGACGAGCGCTGCCCGATCGTCGATACCTGGTGGCAGACCGAGACCGGCGGCATCCTGATCACGCCGCTGCCCGGCGCCACCAAGCTCAAGCCGGGTTCGGCGACCCAGCCGTTCTTCGGCGTGGTGCCTGAAATCGTCGATGCCGACGGCAAGGTGCTGTCGGGCGAATGCCAGGGCAATCTCTGCATCGCCAAATCCTGGCCGGGGCAGATGCGCACGGTCTATGGCGACCACGCCCGCTTCGAACAGACCTACTTCTCGACCTACAAGGGCAAGTACTTCACCGGCGACGGCTGCCGGCGCGATGCCGACGGCTATTACTGGATTACCGGGCGCGTCGATGACGTCATCAACGTTTCCGGCCACCGCATGGGCACAGCCGAAGTCGAAAGCTCGCTGGTGGCGCATGCCAAGGTTTCGGAGGCCGCGGTGGTCGGCTACCCGCACGACATCAAGGGCCAGGGCATCTATGCCTATGTGACGCTGATGACCGGCACCGAACCGAGCGAGGAATTGCGCAAGGAGCTGGTGGCGTGGGTGCGCAAGGACATCGGCCCGATCGCGTCCCCCGACCAGATCCAGTTCGCGCCGGGATTGCCCAAGACGCGCTCCGGCAAGATCATGCGCCGCATCCTGCGCAAGATCGCCGAGGACGAACCGGGCAGCCTGGGCGATACCTCGACGCTGGCCGATCCCGCCGTGGTCGATGATCTCGTCGCGCACCGCCAGAACAGGAAGAATGCACCGGCCTAGACGAGAAGCTTCTTTCGCTTCGCTTCGCGTCACGCCGTCCCCACACGTCATTGTCAGGGGCAAGTCGCCCCTGCGGCACGTTTCCCAAAGAGTGTTGTTTTCAAGTCATTTACTTTGTTTCCAACATTTCCTTTGTTTCCTCTCGGGGAATGACGCCAAGACCGCTGTGGAAACCGTTTGGTTAACGTACGCGGTTAAAAATGCGTGGGCAGATCGGCGCCAAACCCGCCGCTTGCAGGGTTTTAATCGAATTTCACGGCCCCCGAAGGGGTGACCGAGCAAATTGGAGAGAGCGATGTCGTTGAGGATTGCGGTGGCGCTGGTCGCCACCATCGGGGTGGGCTTGCTGACAACGACCGGGGCCGAGGCACGGCCCGATGTGGTCGGTTTCCGAGGTGATTATTCGCCGGGCACGATCGTGATCAAGACCAACGAGCGCCGGCTTTATCTTGTGGTCGGTCCGGGCCAGGCCGTCCGCTATCCGGTCGGCGTCGGCCGGCTTGGCCGGCAATGGGCCGGCACCACCCAGATCGACGGCAAGTACCGCAATCCCGCGTGGTCGCCGCCGTCGGTCGTGAAGCACGACAAGCCGGGGATCCCGGACCTCATTCCCGGCGGCTCGCCACGCAATCCGATGGGCGTTGCGGCGATGACGCTGGCGGGCGGAGAGTATGCGATCCACGGCACCAACGCGCCGGGTTCGATCGGTGGTTTCGTATCCTACGGCTGCATCCGTATGCTGAACGCCGATATCAGCGACCTTTACAACCGCGTGTCGGTCGGCACGACGGTGGTGGTGCGCTGATCCGCAATCTTCGTCATTCCCATTCCTCATCCTTGGATGTGCAATTGCACATCCGGGGGTGAGCCAATCCCTGACGAAGATTCCCGAGACTCGAGATTTCCGGATTCAAAAATCCGAGGCGATCCCCTTGTTCTCCCAATCGCCGTAGCGGGTCGGCTCCGGCCCCTTCGGGCCCTGGAGTTCCTTGGCCGCCGGCTGCGCGTTTGTCGCGGCGGCCTGCCTGCGCGCTTCGGCCTCCGCGAGCGCACGCTTGGCCGCCGGCGTCAGCGGTTTGCGTTCCGGCACCGATGCGGCCACCGCGGGCGGCGGTGGAGGATCGTCGGTCATCGCAGGAACTCCAATATCAGGCACTCCAATCACCGGAACTTGTGCGCTCGCCAGCAAACCTTCATACGCACATCACACCTGAACTGTGAAATCATGAAGGCGATTCTTATATTTGGCATATTCGCATGTCAGAGGTGTTGTTCCTCCGATGGCAGGCATCGCACCTTCATCGCTTCTCCCGAGATGTTCCCGCTCCATGCCGCCTCAGAGATTCGCCCTGCCATCCGAAGTGCCCGGTCTTGCGGCGCGGCGGATCGCAGCGGACATCCTTGACGGCGTGCTGCACAAGCGCCGGACGCTCGACGAGCAACTCGATGGCGGCGCCGCGCATCCCGGACTGAAGACGCTTTCCGATCGCGACCGCGCCCTGATGCGGCGGCTGGTCGCAACCATTTTGCGCCGGCTCGGCACCCTGGGCCATGTGCTGTCGCGATTGCTCGATCGCGGCATCCCGACCGATGCGCCGCGTGCGCAGAGCGCGCTCCTGATCGGAGCCGCCCAGATTCTCTGGATGGATGTACCCGATCACGCCGCGGTCGATCTGTCGGTGCGGCTGGTGCAGTCGGATCGACGCGCCGCGAAATATGCCGGGCTGGTCAATGCCGTGCTGCGCCGCTGCGCGCGCGAGGGACAACCGCTGATCGACGAGGTCAAATCCGAGACGCTCGATCTTCCGCCATGGCTGTTGGCGCGCTGGGTTGCCCATTATGGCGCGGCCATCGCCCGCGACATTGCTGTCGCCATCGGGCACGAGCCGTCGCTCGATATCACCGTGAAGTCCGATGCCGCGCAGTGGGCGACACGCCTGCACGGCGAGACGCTGCCGACGGGATCGGTGCGGACGCTGCTGCAGGGCTCGGTGACGATGCTGCCGGGCTTCGCCGAAGGCCAATGGTGGGTGCAGGACGCCGCCGCAGCGTTGCCGGCGCGCCTGTTCGGCGACATTGCCGGCAAAACCATCGCCGATCTCTGCGCCGCGCCCGGCGGCAAAACCGCGCAGCTCGCGCAAGCCGGTGCGCGCGTCGTCGCCGTCGACCGCTCGCCGGGGCGCATGACGCGGCTGCGCGACAATCTGGCCCGGCTGTCGCTGCCGGCCGAGCAGGTGGTGGCCGACTCCGCCGAGTGGCAGGGCGGAAACGATGGCGGCGGGTTCGACGGCATCCTGGTCGACGCTCCCTGCTCCTCGACCGGCACCATCCGGCGTCACCCTGACGTGGCCTGGCTGCGGCAGGAAGCCGACATCGGCGCGCTGATGGCCTTGCAGAAACGGCTGCTGCAGAGGGCCGTCGCATTGCTCAGGCCGGGCGGGACGCTGGTCTATTGCACCTGTTCGCTGGAGCCGGAAGAAGGCGAGCAAGCCATCGCAAGCCTTCTCGCCGTCGAACCGGCGGTGCGCCGCGCGCCGATCGATGCCGGCGAGGTCGCCGGCCTCGCCGAGATCGTGACGGCGGAAGGCGATCTGCGCACCCTGCCCTGCCACCTGCCGCACGGCGACCCCCGGCTGGGCGGCCTTGATGGTTTTTACGCCGCGCGTCTGGTTAAATCCTGATATTGCATCGCATTTCCCATTGTTCCGCTGATTCGCGCGGTTTCAAGATGGTGTCTTGGTGGCGTTTCCGGATTAATAGGGATTCGAAAGTGAATCCTCCCGATCAAGGTAAGGCGTGTCGGTCGCTCAACGCAGACGCATTTCGACGCTGATCCTGAACCGCTTCGCGCGGAATGCGATGGCGCGCGCGAGCGGCGGCTCGGTGGCGTTGTCGCGGCTGTGGCCGGGCCGCACCGATCGCCTGATCATCGCCCCACACGACCTGCGCACCGCCGACGCCACCCGCGCCGCCGAAATCTATGCCGGCCGCTTCGTGTTCGCCGGCAAGATCGTGACGTGCCATGGACGCTCGATCTTCGATCTCGAGCCGCCGTCGGAAGACTGGGAGGTGGCGCTGCTCGGCTTCGGATGGCTGCGGCATTTGCGCGCCGCCGATACCGCGCTGACCCGTGCCAATGCGCGCTCGCTGGTCGACGACTGGATTTCGAATCCGCTGCACAAGCGGCCGATCGGCCGCCGGGCCGACGTGCTGGCGCGCCGCGTGATCTCGCTGTTGTCGCAGGCGCCACTGGTGCTCGGCGATACCGACGGCAAATTCTATCGGCGTTACCTGCGCGGACTGACGCGTGAAATCCGCTATCTGCGCTATACCATGCTGGACATTCCCGACGGCGTCGCGCGGCTGCAGGTGTTGATCGCGCTGTGCTACGCCTCACTGTGCCTCGCCAACCAGGCGGGCCACATCCGCACCGCCACGCGAAAACTGTCCGACGAATTGCAGCGGCAGATCCTCCCCGATGGCGGGCATATCTCGCGCAATCCCGGCGCGCTGATCGAACTCCTGATCGACCTGTTGCCGCTGCGGCAAACCTTCGCCGCGCGCAATATCGCGCCGCCGCCGGCGTTGTTGAACGCGATCGACCGCATGATGCCTATGCTGCGCTTCTTTCGCCACGGCGATGGCAGCTTTGCGCTGTTCAACGGCATGAGCAGCGCGCCTTCCGACCTCCTGGCGACCCTGCTCGCCTATGACGACACCCACGGCGCGCCGATGGCGAACATGCCGCACACCGGCTTCCAGCGGCTCGATGCCGGCGCGATGACGGTGATCATGGATACCGGGCCGCCGCCGCCGCCGAATGTCAGCCACGACGCCCACGCCGGCTGCCTTTCGTTCGAATTGTCGTACGGACCCAACCGGATCGTCATCAATTGCGGCATGCCATCCACCGGCCGCGACAACTGGCGGGCCTTTGCGCGCGGTACACCGGCGCATTCGACCCTGGCCTGCCACGACGTGTCGTCCTGCCAGTTCGTTGAACTCTCCGCCGTGAAGCGGCTGTTGCAGGGCGCGCCGGTTGTCAGCGGTCCGGCCAACGTGGAAAGCTATCGCGAGGTGGTCGGCAACGGCGTGCTGCTGACGACCTCGCATGACGGCTATCTGCCGCGCTTCGGCGTGGTGCATCGCCGGGTGCTGATGGTCGCCCATGACGGATCGCGGCTCGACGGCGAGGACACCCTGTCGCCGGCGCCCGGCGCCCGGATCAAGGGCAACGAGACCGACTACGCGCTGCGATTTCACCTGCACCCCTCGGTTAAGGCGAGCCGGCTCAGCGACGCCCGCGGCGTGATGCTGGTGCTGCCGAACCGCGACGTCTGGACCTTTGAGTCGCTGGACGACAAGGTCGAGCTGGAAGACAGCGTGTTTCTGGCGGGAAACGACGGTCCCCGCCGCACCGCCCAGATCGTGATTCGGCAGGATTCGCGGCAGGCCCCCAGCATCCGCTGGAGCTTTGTCCGCTCGGCGGCTTCGGTCACGGCGACGACGGCGCGACGCAATGCACGTCGTGAACCGGAACTGCCGCTGTAGTGAATGGTGGCCTGCCCCCACTGCGGGGACGCAGATTTCCACATTCGGACTTCGCCGGTTTCATCGCCGACAGAACCGTGCTACGCGGCGGGCTTGCCGCCCAGGAAATCCTCATGACCGACCATCCGCGCCGCGTGACCCGTGCATTATTGTCCGTTTCCGATAAATCCGGGCTGATCGAATTTGCCCGCGCGCTGGCGGCCCACGGCATCGATCTGGTTTCCACCGGCGGCACCGCCAAGGCGATTGCCGCGGCGGGGTTGAAGGTCAGCGATGTGTCGGAGCTGACCGGATTTCCGGAAATGATGGACGGCCGGGTCAAGACCCTGCATCCGAAGGTGCATGGCGGATTGCTGGCGATCCGCGACAATACCGAGCATGCGCAGGCGATGAAGGCGCACGGCATCGCGCCGATCGACCTCCTGGTGGTCAATCTCTATCCGTTCGAGGCCACCGTCGATAAGGGCGCAGATTTCGAGGAATGCATCGAGAATATCGACATCGGCGGACCTGCGATGATCCGCGCCGCGGCGAAGAACCATGACGACGTCGCCGTTGTCGTCGAATCGCAGGATTACCAGGCGGTGCTTGACGAACTCGCGGCCAACCAGGGCGCGACCACGCTGACGCTGCGGCGACGTCTGGCCGCCAAGGCCTATGCCCGCACCGCCGCCTATGACGCGGCGATCTCGAACTGGTTTGCCAATCAACTCAAGATCGATGCACCGGATTTTCGCGCCTTTGGCGGCCGGCTGATCCAGCCGTTGCGCTACGGCGAGAACCCGCATCAGACCGCCGCGTTCTATCGCACGCCCGACCAGCGACCGGGCGTCGCCACCGCGCGACTGCTGCAGGGCAAGGAGCTGTCATACAACAACATCAACGACACCGACGCGGCCTATGAATGCATCGCCGAGTTTGATCCGTCGCGCACCGCGGCCTGCGTTATTGTCAAGCATGCCAATCCCTGCGGCGTCGCCGAAGGCCCCGATCTCGTCAGCGCCTACCGCAAGGCCTTTGCCTGCGACACCCAATCCCCCTATGGCGGGATCATCGCCGTCAACCGCACACTGGATGCCGATACCGCCCGCGTCATCACCGAGATCCTGACCGAAGTCATCATCGCGCCCGACGCCACCGAAGAGGCGATCGCGATCATCGCGAAGCGGAGGAATTTGCGCCTGCTGCTCGCCGGCAGCCTGCCCGATCCGCGCGCCGCGGGCCTGACCGCAAAAACCGTCGCCGGCGGCTTGTTGGTGCAAAGCCGTGACAACGCCGTGGTCGACGACATCGCGCTCAAGACCGTGACCAAACGTGCGGCCACCGACGCCGAGCTGCGCGATCTGAAATTCGCCTTTCGCGTTGCCAAGCACGTCAAGTCCAACACCATCGTCTACGCCAAGGATCTCGCCACCGTCGGCATCGGCGCCGGACAGATGAGCCGGGTGGATTCGTCGCGCATCGCCGCGCGCAAGGCACAGGATGCCGCCGACGAGTTGAAACTGGCCGCGCCGATGACAAGGGGCTCAGTGGTGGCGTCGGACGCCTTCTTTCCGTTCGCCGACGGACTGTTGGTCGCGATCGAAGCCGGCGCCACGGCGGTGATTCAGCCCGGCGGATCGATCCGCGACGACGAAGTCGTCAAGGCCGCGGACGATGCCGGCATCGCCATGGTGTTCACCGGCGTGCGCCATTTCCGGCATTGAGCGCTGTGATAATGTCGTGAGAGCCTGACTCAAGAAGCGGCTAAAGCCATATCGCGAAGTTCGTCATGCCCGGGCTTGTCCCGGGCATCCACGTCTTGCCTGCGTCAAGCAAGAAAGACGTGGATGGGCGGGACAGAGCCCGGCTTTGACGGAAACACAAATCGAGGCTCGCAAGTGCTCGCACCTCAGGGTGACGGACAATCGTGGTGCGCGGTTGGCGTTCGCCTCCACCTGGATTGCGCCGCAGCCCAAAACCCAAAGGATTCAGCGAATTTTGGCATTGTTGTATACCGGAATGGCGATTTATTTCATGTTTCGAAGGAGAATGTTGCGCATTTCATCAATTATGTATACAATATGGATGCAGAACATCCAACTACGAGCATTTTCCGATGACCCAAACCTTTCCGATGAACGCCTGGTACGCCGCGGCTTGGGACGTCGATATCAAGCGCGCGCTGTTTCCGCGCACCATCTGCGGCAAGCAGGTCGTGATGTACCGGCAAGCCGGCGGGCAGGTGACGGCGCTGGAAGACGCCTGCTGGCATCGCCTGGTGCCGCTGTCGAAGGGCCGGCTCGAAGGCGACAGCGTGGTGTGCGGCTACCACGGCCTCAAATACAATTCGTCGGGCCGTTGCACCTTCATGCCGTCGCAGGAAACCATCAATCCGTCGGCCTGCGTCCGCGCCTATCCGGTGGTCGAGCGTCATCGGTTCGTCTGGCTATGGATGGGCGATCCGGCGATGGCCGACCCTGCGCTGGTTCCGGACATGCGCTGGAATAACGATCCGGCGTGGGCCGGAGACGGCAAGACCATCCATGTCAAATGCGATTACCGGCTGGTCGTCGATAATCTGATGGATCTCACCCATGAGACATTCGTGCATGGCGGCAGCATCGGCAACGAGGCCGTGGCGGAAGCCCCGTTCGATGTCAGCCATGGCGACAGCGATGTCACCGTGACCCGCTGGATGCGGGGCATCGAGGCGCCGCCGTTCTGGGCCGGACAGTTGCAGAGACCGGGACTGGTCGATCGCTGGCAGATCATTCATTTCCAGGCGCCCGGCACCGTCAATATCGATGTCGGGGTGGCGCCGACCGGCACCGGCGCGCCGCAGGGCGATCGCTCGCAAGGCGTCAGCGGCTACGTGCTCAATACCATCACGCCGGAGACCGCGACGACCTGTCACTACTTCTGGGCCTTCGTGCGCGACCATCGCCTGACCGAACAGCGGCTCACCACCGAAATCCGCGACGGGGTCGCGGGCATTTTCCACGAGGACGAAATCATTCTCGAAGCCCAGCAACGCGCCATCGACGAGAACCCCGACCGGACGTTCTACAATCTCAACATCGATGCCGGTGCGATGTGGGCGCGGCGCATGATCGACCGCATGATTGATCGGGAAAGCCCGCCTTCTGCGCGGCAGGCCGCGGAGTGAACCGATGAACGAACGCGACCCCGATCGCGCGGTATCCCAGACGGTGCGCGCCCAGCTCGCGCTGCGCGATTTGATCCTGTCGGGCCGGTTGCGGCCGGGCGAGCGGATTTCGGAACTCCAGGCGGTCGAGACCACCGGCGTGTCACGAACGCCGGTGCGCATGGCGCTGGTCCGGCTCGAGGAGGAAGGCCTGCTGGAAGCGATTCCTTCCGGCGGGTTCATGGTGAAGGCCTTCACCGAACGCGACATCCTCGATTCGATCGAGTTGCGCGGGGTGCTCGAAGGTCTTGCCGCGAGATTCGCCGCCGAGCGCGGCGTATCGGCGCGCGATCTTGAGCCGCTGAAACAAAGCCTGACGGAGCTTGATAAACTCGTCACGCAGGATGTGGTCTCGGTCGAAGCGTTCTCGTCATACGTCACTATGAACGCCCGCTTTCATGCGCTGCTGACGGAATTATCGCATAGCGCGCCATTGATCCGGCAAATCGACCGCGCCTCTGCGCTGCCGTTCGCTTCGCCCAGCGGCTTTGTGATGGCGCAATCGGTGTTGCCGGAAGCGCATCAGATTCTGATCATCGCACAGGACCATCACCGCATCGTGATCGATGCGATTGAAAATCGCGAAGGCGCGCGGGCCGAAGCTGTCATGCGTGAGCATGCACGGCTGGCTGCGCGAAACCTGCGGCTGGCACTGCGCAACCGAACCCATCTCGATCTATTGCCGGCGCTGGCGCTGATCCGTTCCTCGGTGAGCGAATAGGATTCGAAGCCATCATGCGGTTTGCACATAAATGGATGAAATGCACGGTTCACGCCACGCGCGACGTCACGCCGGCGATTCGCGAGATCGTGCTGCGGCCTGAAGGCGCAGGCGTCGAACAGTATGCGATCGGCAGTCATATCAATGTCGGCGTGCTGATCGATGGGCGGCCGGAGACCCGTTGTTATTCACTGGTCGGCGATTTCAATCCCGCCGGCTATCGGATCGCGGTTCGGCTGGCGCCCGACAGCCGCGGCGGCTCGCGCTACATGTGGACGCTAAAGCCGGGCGCGCGGATCGAGGTATCCAGCCCGGCCTCCTTGCTCGAGATCGACTGGGCCAAAAAGTCCTATTGTCTGATCGCGGGCGGGATCGGCGTTACGCCAATGCTCGGCATTGCCGGCGCGCTGATGCGCCGCAACGCCGACATCGCGTTCCACTATGCCGTCAAGTCGCGCGCCGATGCAGCGTTTCTCGACGAGCTGTCCGACCTGCTCGGCGATCGGCTGATCGTCCATGCCGGCGGTGAGGGTCGGCGGATCGATCTGGACGAGACCTTCGCGCGCTTGCCGCCTGATGCATCGACCATCCTGTGCGGCCCGATGCGCCTGCTCGAAGCGGCACGCCGTGGCTGGGCAGCGGCAGGGCGCCCGGCGGCCGACTTGCGATACGAGACGTTTGGATCGAGCGGTCTGTTGCCGACGGCATCCTTTCGGGTGCGGATCGTCAATTCCGGCCGGGAAATCCTGGTTCCCGAGAACCGATCGATGCTGGATGCGCTCAACGAGGCCGGCTTTGAGGTGATCTCGGATTGCCAGCGCGGCGAATGCGGCGTCTGCGCGATCGACATTGTTGCGGTGGACGGCCAGATCGATCATCGCGACGTGTTCTTTAGCGATCACCAGAAGCAGGCCAACGCCAAGATCTGCCCCTGTGTTTCGCGCGCCGTCGGCGCCATCACCGTGAATACGCTCTACCGGGGCCATTCCGGCTAGAGCCTTTTCCGTTCCGATCAAATCGGAACGGAGGCTCTACTTCTTTATTTGACGCGTTTTCTTCACGCGAACCGGCATCCACTTCGCTCGAAAACGCTCTGATGCGTTTTCCGTCACCAGGGCCTTTTGCCCATGGCGCGGGAAACCATATAGCATGGAGATGCTACGACCCTCGCGGATGTGCCGACGCGGGATCGAATTTAACCCGCGGCGGAGTTTTCGATGTCCTTACCCGTAGCCCGGTGGCCCCGGATATTCGCGGCAACCGTGCTGGTTCTCACCTGTTGCCTGCCTGCCAGCGCACAGGAGCAGCGCCGCGGCTCTTATATGCCCGCAGCCGCCGGCACCATTCATGCCGTTGCCGCCGAACATGGCATGGTCGTCGCGCAGGAAAAAATCGCGGCGCGAATCGGCGCCGACGTGCTGAAGCGGGGCGGCAATGCGATCGATGCGGCAGTGGCCACCGGATTCGCCATGGCCGTGACCTATCCGCGGGCCGGCAATATCGGCGGCGGCGGCTTCATGGTGATCCATTCGGCGGAACGCCACGAAGACGTCGCGATCGATTATCGCGAGACCGCACCGGCCGCGACCACCCCTGGCATCTTTCTGGGCCCCGACGGCAAACCCGACAACGCAAAGTCACGGGATTCCGCGCTCGGCATCGGCGTCCCCGGCACGCCGGCGGGATTGGCGCTGGCATTGGAGAAATACGGCTCCGGCAAATTCACGCTGGCGGATTTGCTGCTGCCGGCAATCGAGCTGGCGCGCGACGGGTTCGTTCTGGCCGACGATAGCGCCGATACGCTGCCGGGCTGGTACAAGCGACTGGCGCGCTGGCCATCGTCGGTGAAGATCTTTTCCGGCGCCGACGGTACTTCATTGCGCGAGGGCGACCGGCTGGTCCAGACCGATCTGGCGGCGACGCTCTCGGCGATCTCCACGCAGGGTCCACGCGGATTTTATGAGGGACCGGTTGCTGAAAAGCTTGTCAAGGCGATCCGTGACGCCGGTGGCATCATGACTTCGGATGATCTGAAATCGTATCAGGCAACCATCCGCGCGCCGGTGCGCGGCAGCTATCGCGGATATGACATCGTCTCGATGCCGCAGCCGTCATCCGGCGGCGTCGTGCTGCTGGAGACGCTGAACATCCTCGAGGGCTTTCCGATGCCTGACATGAAGCAGGGCACAGCACCCTCGCTGCATGTCATGATCGAAGCGATGAAACGCGCCTATGCCGATCGTGCGCGCTATCTCGGCGATCCCGACTTCGTCAAGGCCCCGGTCGCCATCCTGACTTCGAAGGACTACGGGGCCAAACAGCGCGCCAGCATCGATCTCGACCACGCGACGCCGTGGACCGACGCGCTCTCGGCGACACCGCCGCACGAAGGCAGCAACACCACGCATTTTTCGGTGGTGGATGATCACGGCAATGCGGTCAGCAATACCTATACGCTGAATTTCAGTTACGGCGTCGGCCTGGTCGCGGACGGCACCGGCGTGCTGCTGAACAACGAGCTCGATGATTTCACAGCAGCCCCCGGAGCCTCGAATGCCTATGGTCTGGTGGGATTCGAGGCCAACCTGCCCGGCCCCGGCAAGCGGCCATTGTCGTCGATGTCGCCGACCATTGTCCTGAAAGACGGCAAGCCGGTGCTGGTGACGGGCTCGCCCGGCGGCAGCCGCATCATCTCCACGGTGCTGCAGGTGATCGTCAATGTGCTCGACTACGATATGGACGTCGCGTCCGCGGTCGCAGCCCCGCGCCTGCACCACCAATGGCTGCCGGATGAAGTGCGGATCGAGCAGGGTTTCCCCGACGACGTGATCGCCGCCTTGAAGGCGCAGGGTCACACCATCGCCGAACCGATGGGCCAGACCTCCGCCAACTCGATCGCCGTGACCGACCACGGATTGTTCGGAGCGCCCGATCCGCGCACACGAGGTTCCGAGGCCGCCGGTCAATAGCGCGGTTCGAGCGGCGCCTTGCGGTTTTGACTGATGACAGCATCGGGGATCGGCGTAGGATTTGCGCGCCCCGCGCGGAGCCGCTGTGGGGTCGGGCCAAGGGCCGTCAAGAACGCTCCGGGGAAACATTCAGCATGAGCAAGGTCGGGACGACGGAAGCGACGGGCGTCGCGGCAATCGAGGATACCAGCCTTCTTGCTTTTTATCGCGACATGAATCTGCCGGAGCGGCGGACGTTCTGGGCCTGCGCCGCGGGCTGGGCGCTGGATGGCATGGATTTCATGATCTATCCGCTGGTGATCGGCACCATCATCGCGCTGTGGAAGGTCGATCCCGGCACGGCGGGTCTGGCCGGTACCGTGACGCTGCTGGCTTCGGCGATCGGGGGCTGGCTCGGCGGCTATCTCGCCGATCGGATCGGCCGCGTCAAAACATTGCAGCTGACGATACTTTGGTTCTCGGCGTTCTCGCTGCTCTGCGCGTTTGTGCAGAATTTCGATCAATTGCTGATCGCCCGTGCCTTGCTCGGTCTCGGGTTCGGCGGCGAATGGGCCGCGGGCGCGGTGCTGATGGGCGAGTCCATCCGCGCGCAATATCGCGGACGCGCGGTCGGATCGGTGCAGTCCGGCTGGGCGGTCGGATGGGGCCTCGCTGTGCTGTCACAGGCGATCCTGTACTCTTGGCTGCCGCCGGAGACCGCCTGGCGATGGATGTTCGCCATCGGCGCGCTGCCGGCACTACTGGTGTTTTTCCTGCGGCGGTATGTCGAAGAGCCCGCGATTGCCGCCGCCACGCTGGCGAAACAGAATGCGAGCGGTGAGCGGCCCGGAATTGCCGAAATTTTCGCGCGCCCGATGCTCAAGACCACCGTTCTGGCGTCGCTGGCGGTGACCGGATGTCAGGGCGGCTACTACGCCATCACCTTCTGGGTGCCGCGCTTTCTCACCAACGAGCGCAAGCTGTCGATCGTCGGATCGACCGGCTATCTCGCCGCGCTGATCATCGGATCGTTCATCGGCTATCTGGTCGGCGCATGGCTTGCCGACAAGATCGGCCGCCGCAAGCTGTTTCTGTATTTCTCGCTCGGCGCGATCGGCGTGATTCTGCTTTACACCCAATTGCCGCTCACCAACGAGGTGCTGTGGCTGCTCGGCTTTCCGCTCGGCTTTTTTGCGTCGGCGTATTTCTCGGGGATTGGTGCGTTCCTCACCGAACTCTATCCGACCCGGCTGCGCGGATCGGGCCAGGGCTTTTGCTACAATTTCGGCCGTGGCATCGGCGCGCTATTTCCGTTTCTGGTCGGCGCACTCTCAAAAGAGACATCGCTCGGCAACGCCATCGCGGTCTTTGCGGTGCTGGCTTATGGATTGTTCTTTATCGCGGCCTTTGCGCTGCCGGAAACTCGCGGCAGGATTCTGCACGCGGACGCCTGAAATCGACTTCTTCCTGCATGATGGCGGCCTTCTATCGCCCTACGGTATACGGCCCACCGCGCTCGACTGCGCGCGCATAGGCCGGACGGGCGTGAATGCGATCGAGAAACGCCATCGCCCTGGGGTGGCCCTGCTCGAGCCCGCCGCGCGCGGCGGCGGCTTCGAGCGGAAAACTCATCTGGATATCGGCGGCGGTGAATTCGCTGCCGGCGAACCATGGGCTCTTGCCAAGCTCGCCTTCCCAGAACGCCATGTGCTGCTTGAGCTGCGGATTGACCAGCGTCGTCAGCGCCTGATTGGAAACCTTGCGCACCAGCGGCCGCAGCAGCCCTGGTGCCCGCTTCGGCATCAGCGTGAACAACAATTTCAGCAACAGCGGCGGCATCGCGGACCCCTCCGCATAGTGCAGCCAATAGCTATAGCGCAGCCGGTCCGGCGTGTTCGGGGCCGGTATCAGCCGACCCTGGCCATAGGTATCGACGAGGTATTCGACGATCGCGCCGGACTCCGCGACGGTATTGCCGTTGTCGGTGATGACAGGCGATTTTCCGAGCGGATGGATCGCGCGCAGTTCGGCCGGGGCCCGCATGTCGGGCTGACGCTGATAGCGGACGATCTCATAGGGGACGCCGAGTTCTTCCAGCAGCCACAGCACGCGCTGCGAGCGGGAATTGTTGAGATGATGGACCGTAAGCATGGTGTTCCCCCGCGATACTGGCGCATGCGTGCGGCGCTTGGTGCCAGCCGCGCGCCCGAAAGTCGAGGCGCGTCATTGGCTATATTACCCGGATGTTATTGACAATTAGATTTACCCGGGTAATATCGGATGATTGGAGAACAGCTCATGAGTCCGGACCCTCACAGCGCCTACATTGCCTTCCAGGGAGACCGCCGTATCGCATCCGGCGATCTTCGCGAAGTCGCCCGGGCGGCGAAACAGATGCTCGACCGGCGCGATGACGCTTCGATTCTGGTTTTCGATGGCGCCAGCAGCGGCCCGATCGAGATCGATTTTCGCGGCACCGTCGAGGAAGTTCTGGCACGGCTGCCTGACGTCACCCGCGGCCCCGTCGCATCGGACGATGCACCGTCCGCCCCGCGCGGTCCCGGCCGCCCGAAGCTGGGCGTGGTAGCACGCGAAATCACCTTGTTGCCGCGGCATTGGGACTGGCTGGCGCAGCAGCCCGGCGGCGCTTCGGTGGCGATCCGCAGACTGGTCGAGGAAGCGCGCCGCACCGGCGAAGACAAGGATCGCCTGCGTCAGGCGCGAGAGGCGGCCTATCGTTTCATGTCGGCCATCGCCGGTAACAAGCCGCATTACGAAGACGCGATCCGCGCGCTGTTTGCCGGCGATCCCGTTCGTTTCGAAGAATTGATCGCCGGATGGCCCGCCGATGTGCGCGATCACTCTGCAAGGCTTGCGGAACGGGCATTTCGCCGCGACGTGCCGGCGCGCGCCGGTTGATCCGGCGAATGCGAGCCGTTAGGCTGGTTGGAATGATAGCAATCATATAAGAAACCGTCACATTCCGAGGGAGACCGCCGTGAGCCGACCCGCCCCGCAATTCATGTTCGATTTCGGCAGCCCCAATGCGTTTCTCAGTCATGAGGCGATCCCGGCGATCGAACAGCGCACCGGCGCGAAATTTGAATATGTCCCGATCCTGCTGGGCGGCATCTTCAAGGCCACCAACAACAAGTCGCCTGCCGAAACCCTCGCCGGCATCAAGAACAAGCGCGAGTTTCACGAGTTGGAGACCCAGCGGTTCGTCGCGCGATTCCATGTCAAGCCGTACACATGGAATCCGTTCTTCCCGATCAACACCCTCAATCTGATGCGCGCCGCCGTCGCCGCGCAGTTCGAGGGCGTGTTCGAGAGATACATCGAAGCAGCCTTTCATCACATGTGGGCCGAGCCGAAGAAGATGGACGATCCCGAGGTGGCGATCAAAGCCCTGACAGCATCCGGCCTCGATGCGGCAAAGCTGTTCGCCCGCGCGCAAGAAGGCGACGTCAAGGCGAAGCTGATCGAAAACACCCAATCGGCTGTCGAGCGCGGCGCGTTCGGCTCGCCGACGTTCTTCGTCGGCAAGGAGATGTTTTTCGGCAAGGAGCAGCTGCGCGAGGTCGAGGAACTGGTTTCGGGGAAGTAAACCGGGCCGTCATTGCGAGCGAAGCGAAGCAATCCATTCCACCATTTGATTCCGCAGTGGATTGCTTCGTCGCTTCGCTCCTCGCAATGACGCGGCATGGAGAGCATCAATGCAGAAACGCAACGCAACCGCCGCGGTGATCGGCGCCGGCGACTATATCGGCGCCGAGATCGCGAAGAAATTCGCCGCCGAAGGATTCACCGTCTTCGCCGGCCGGCGCGACGGCGCCAAGCTCGAGCCGCTGGTCCGGGATATCGAGGCTGCCGGCGGATCGATTGTCGCGCGCGCGCTCGACGCGCGGAAAGAGGAGGAGGTTACCGCCTTTCTCAACGATGCCGACAAGCACGCACCGCTGGAGGTCTGCATCTTCAACGTCGGCGCCAATGTCAATTTTCCGATCCTGGAGACCACCGACCGCGTGTTCCGCAAGGTCTGGGAAATGGCCTGCTGGGCGGGCTTTGTTAGCGGGCGCGAAGCGGCGCGGCTGATGGTGCCGCGCGGGCAGGGCAGCATCTTCTTCACCGGCGCCACCGCCTCCTTGCGCGGCGGCAGCGGCTTTGCCGCCTTTGCCAGCGCCAAATTCGGATTGCGCGCGGTGGCGCAGGCGATGGCGCGCGAACTCGGACCGAAGAACATTCACGTCGCACATCTGATCATCGATTCCGGTGTCGACACCGCATGGGTGCGCGAGCGCCGCGAGCAGCTTTGGGGCAAGGAAGCGCTCAATAATCCCGACCTGCTGATGCCGCCGGCCTCGGTGGCCGCCTCTTACTGGCAGCTCTACCAGCAACCGCGCAGCGCATGGACTTTCGAGCTTGAGATTCGTCCGTTCGGGGAGAAGTGGTAGTAGGCGAAGCGAACACGGTCTCATATTCGCCACTCGCTATTCGCTATTCGCCCCTTCAAAAACAACAACAAAAGGAAACTAAACGATGCGCATTCTCGTAGTCGGTGCCGGCGCGATCGGCGGATATTTCGGCGGCAGAATGCTGCAGGCCGGCCGCGATGTGACATTCCTGGTTCGCCCGCGGCGCGCGGGCGAACTGGCCGACGCGGGCCTCGTGATCAAAAGCCCGAATGGCGACGTGACGCTGAAAAATCCACCGACGGTTCAGGCCGACAAGCTCGCGGAAAAATTCGACGCCATCCTGTTGAGCTGCAAGGCATTCGATCTCGACGATGCGATCAAGTCGTTCGCGGCGGCGGTCGGACCGCAGACCGCGATTATCCCAATGCTCAACGGGATGCGGCATCTCGATGTGCTCGACGGGAAATTCGGACGTGAGCGCGTGCTTGGCGGCCTTTGCGCGACCGCCGTGACGCTCAATGACAAGCGCGAAGTCGTTCAACTCGCCCCGATGCAGTCGCTGAATTTCGGCGAACGCGACGGCAGACTATCGGATCGTGTCCGCGCCATCGCCGAAGTGATGGCGAGCGGCAATTTCGGTTCGGTCGCCAGCGAACATATCGTGCAGGAGATGTGGGAGAAATGGGTGTTCCTGGCCTCGCTCGCGGCATCGACCAGCCTGATGCGCGCCTCGGTCGGCGATATCCTGGCTTCACCGGGCGGCAAGGAATTCCTTCTCGGCGTCGTCGAGGAATGCAGCGCCGTCGCCGCGGCCGAGGGTCATCCGCCGCGGGCACCGTTTCTGGAGCGGACGCGCGGCATGTTGACGACGGAAGGCTCGCCGCTGACCGCGTCGATGTTCCGTGACATCAAGGCGGGTGCGCCCGTCGAGGCCGATCACGTGATCGGCGATTTGATCGCGCGTGGCGACACCGCAAAAGTGCCGGTGCCGAAACTACGCACCGCCTACACGCATCTGAAGGCGTACGAGAAGCAGCGGGCGTGAGGTGTCGTTGAGGTCCTACAAATGCGCGAGGTAATGCGCCAGCGCGGCGATTTCCTCGTCGCTCAGCGGATAGGCGACATCCGCCATCGCCGCCCCGGCGCCGCCGGATCGCATGCCCGATTTATAGTCGTGCAACGCCTTGACCAGATACTCCTCGCGCTGGCCGGCGAGGCGGGCAACGGCTTTAGTTCCGGCAAACGTATCGGTGTGGCACGACGCGCAGCGCCGCCC
Source organism: uncultured Pseudomonadota bacterium (assembly GCA_963819325.1). Classification (GTDB taxonomy): domain Bacteria; phylum Pseudomonadota; class Alphaproteobacteria; order Rhizobiales; family Xanthobacteraceae; genus Bradyrhizobium. Next base: position 380,648 of record CAWFVT010000021.1, on the reverse strand, counting down.
GGCGGCCGCCTGGGCACCTTTCTTTGATAGATCCGGATTGTCGTCGGGCGTCGAAGCCTTGAATGGCGCCAACGAGGCAAAGTAGGCGCCGAGATTGCGAATGTCCTCGTTTTCAATTTGCTCGACGATCGGCTGCATCTGCTCATTCTTGCGCGCGCCGCTGCGGAAAAAGACCAGTTGCCATTGAATGAACTGATCGAGCTGACCCGCGAGCGAGGGGATGTTCTCGGTCTGCGAAATACCGGCTTCGCCATGACAGGCGGCGCACAGTTCGGCCTTTTGCTTGCCTGCGGCGATATCGGCGGCATAGGCGAACGAGCCGCTCATCAGCGCCACTGAAAGCATTCCCACCAAGGCAATCCGCATCACATTTCTCCTGGTCGTCATTGCCGGGCATAACCGTCTGAAGAGGACGGCGTCGCTTCCGCTCGCCATAGCCGTAGTATGAAGGACGGCGTCGCTTCCGCTCGCCTATGCAATCCATCTTTCTCGCAAGTCCTGAAACGCAAAGCTGCGGCTACTCGTTCCCGAGCAGCCGCAGCCTTGGTGACGTCAGCTTTTACTTCTTGCTGTAGCTGATGCGATAGATCGCACCAGCCCAGTCATCGGCCACGAGAATCGAACCATCCTTGTCCAGAAGGATATCGTTCGGACGGCCGAGATAGCCCCGGTCGCCTTCGATCCAGCCGGATGCAAACACCTCTTGCTTGGCGTTCTTGCCGTCCGGACCGACGATCACGCGCACGATCCGGCCACCCTGGTACTTATGCCGATTCCACGAACCGTGTTCGGCGATCAGGATGTTGTTCTTGTAGTCGGCGGGGAACTGGTCGCCGGTGTAGAACTTCATGCCGAGCGGAGCCACATGCGCGCCGAGGTTCAGCACCGGCGGTGTGAATTCCGAACATTTGTGGCCCATCGCGAACTTCGAATCCGGCAGGTTGCCCTGATGGCAATACGGATAACCGAAATGCTCGCCGATCTTGCTGATCATGTTGAGCTTGTCGCTCGGCAGATCGTCGCTGATCCAGTCGCGCGCGTTTTCGGTGAACCAGTATCTGCCCGAGCGCGGATCGACGTCGCCGCCAACCGAGTTGCGCACGCCGAGCGCCCAGATTTCCGCGTTGCCGGTCTTGGGATCGACGCGGCGGATCTGCGACACGCTGGTCGGAGGAATACCGATGTTGAAGGGAGGTCCGAACGGCATAAAGAACCAGCCTTCCTTGTCGACGGCGATGTACTTCCAGCCATGCGCGATGTAGGACGGCATGTCGTCATACACCACCTTGCCTTCACCGAGCTTGTCGAGATTGGCTTCCGCGTTCTCGTATTTGATCAGCTTGTCGACGTTGATGACGTAGAGCGCGCCGTCCCTGAAGGCGAGACCGGTGGGCATCGGGGGGTTCATGCCCTTGATGATGGTCTTGACCTCTTTCTTTCCGCCCTTGTCGGTGATGGCATAGACGTTGCCGAGACCGAACGAGCCGACGAACAGCGTACCCTTGTCGCCCCACGCCATCTGCCGCGCGGCCAGCACGCCCGGTGCATAGACTTCGATCTTGAAGCCCGGCGGCAGCTTGATCTTCTTCATCAAGGTGGCGAGTTCGGCCTCAGACGCGCCGGTCGGCGGGCCGGACGGCGGTGCCAAACCCTTTTGGGCTTCGGTCTCGTCGCCGAGGAACCAGTCGTCCGGCGGATGGGTCCAGAATTCCTTGTTCCCGGATTGGTAGCTCTTGAGCGGTTTATCTTCAGCGCGGACCTGTCCGGCCCCGGCGACAACGCAAATTGCCGCGAGCGCAAGGATAGATCGATGGAAAACCGATTTCATTTCATCACTCCCTATGCAGCCGGGCGGCTGCGCATGTTATTTATTTTGGAAGGGTTCGAGAGATGTACCCAGCCTGATTGGATCAGACGGCGAAACGTTTAGCACATCCGCGGTGAGAGAGAAGAGCCACCGCAACGTCTTGTCAGGCTAAAATAAATCGGGAAAAAATCCCGATGGATGATGTTCATTTCGACGTTATTTCTTGCACTCGTTTTGCACCCACTGCACTGCCGCGTGCGGCTCTTTCGCGCGCGTATGCTCCAACAACAAGAAGCCCGCTGAGTAAGCGGGCTCTTGGTTAGACTTTAGTCGCGTGACAAGAAAAAACTGGAGCGGGCGAAGGGATTCGAACCCTCGACCCCGACCTTGGCAAGGTCGTGCTCTACCACTGAGCTACACCCGCATCCGAGCGATTGGCGGCGAAACCCCGCCGGCAAGGGCAGACCTATGCCAAATGCGGCTCCCGAATGCAACAGCTCGCGCACGGCCCGAAACCGGCCGGATGACCGGCTATCGGCAGTAATCCCCAAAGATTCGGCCGAAACAGCCCACGAACGGTCGCCGACCCCAGGGTTCATCCGGCTTATTTTGATGGCGGCACGTCGGGTCTTGCCGTCTCGAATCTCCGAAGGCAGCGCCGAGCCCTGACGCGAAGCTGGGGCAAGCCCCGGACTGGCCGGGAGGGCACTGAGCCGGCCCGAAACCATCTCCCAGCCGATTGCAAATCGGACTTTCAACCGCCAATTAGGGCTCAGGCCGTGCTAGAACACACCCAATCCGCAAGAAACCAGACCAGGACACCAGACGAGGATCCCGTGACGATAGTAGAGCAGGGCAGCGGAGCGGCGCCACAGGCAGCGCCCGATCTGATCAAGGAAACCACCACCCAGACCTTCGTGAAGGACGTCATTGAGGAGTCAAAGCGTCAGCCGGTGCTGATCGACTTCTGGGCGCCATGGTGCGGCCCCTGTCGCCAGCTCACGCCGATCATCGAAAAGGCCGTCCGTGCCGCGAAAGGCAAGGTCAAGCTGGTCAAGATGAACATCGACGAACATCCGGCGATTCCCGGCCAGATGGGGATTCAATCGATCCCGGCCGTGATCGCGTTCGTCAACGGCCAGCCTGCCGACGGCTTCATGGGCGCGGTTCCGGAAAGCCAGGTCACCGCCTTCATCAACAAGCTGACGGCGGGCATGCCGGGTACGGGCGAGCCCAATATCGCCGAAATCCTGCAGGAGGCCGAAGCCGTTCTGGCCGAGGGCGATCCCACCACGGCGGCGTCGATCTATGCCGAGGTGCTGGCCGCGGATGCCACCAATATCGCAGCCCTCGCCGGCCTCGCAAAATGCTACATGACGACCGGCGCCATCGAGCAGGCCAAGCAGACCCTCGCCATGGTGCCCGAGTCGAAGCGCGGCGAGGCCGCGGTCAAGGCGGTGCAGGTCTCGATCGATCTTGCCGAGCAGGCCAAGGCGCTTGGCCCGGTGACCGAGCTGGAACAGAAAGTCGCCGCAAACCCGCTCGATCATCAGGCGCGATTCGATCTTGCGACCGCGCTCAACGCCAGCGGCAAGCGCAGTGAGGCCATCCATCAGCTACTCGAAATCGTCAAGCGTGATCGCAAGTGGAACGAGGACGGCGCGCGAAAGCAGCTGGTGCAGTTCTTCGAGGCGTGGGGACCGACCGATGAGGCCACCGTTGACGGGCGAAAGCGGCTATCGACGATTCTTTTTTCATAGCGCCTGTTCCGCGAAAACGGGCGCCGGTTTTGCGATCACAAGCTTTGCGATCACACGGCGCGCGTAGACCTAGGACCATGCTTTAGCACCGGGACCGCAGATGCCGATCAATGCCGATTACCGCGGGCCCGGCGACCTTCCTCCGGTGATCCCCGTGTTTCCGCTACCCGGCGCGCTGCTGCTGCCGCGGGGCCAGATGCCCCTCAACATCTTCGAGCCGCGCTATCTGGCCATGGTCGACGATGCGCTGCGCGATGGCCATCGTCTGATCGGGATGATCCAGCCGGATGCCGCACACTCGCACAGCGAAACGAGGCCGGCCTTGTTTCGGGTCGGCTGCGTCGGGCGCATCACCCAGCTCGCCGAGGCCGGCGACGGCCGCTATATCCTCGAACTCACCGGCATCACCCGCTTCAAGGTGGTGGAAGAGATGTCGGCACTGACCGCGTATCGGCAGTGCAGGGTGGATTACTTCCCCTTCATCGACGATTTCACCGCCCGCAAGGGCGAAGAAGCGGTCGACCGCGAGGCGCTGCTCAAGGTGCTGACGGATTTTCTCAAAGCCAACAATCTCAAGGTCGACTGGGAGGGCGTCGAGAGCGCGCCCAACGAAGCGCTGGTCAATGCGCTGGCGATGATGTCGCCCTACGGTCCGCCGGAAAAGCAGGCGATGCTGGAAGCGCCCGATCTCAAGACCCGCGCCGAGATCCTGATTGCGGTGACCGAAATGGATCTCGCCAAGAAGCGCACCACCGGCGATCCGCCGCTGCAGTAAGCTAAAGCCTTTTCCGTTCCGATAGAATCGGAACGGAGGCTCTACTTCTTCATTTGACGCGTTTTCTTCACGCGAACCGGTATCCACTTCGCTGGAAAACGCTTTAGTATCCCGCGACAGCCATCGCGGTGACCGCGCCCAGCACCATCCATCCGAAATGCCGGCCGCGCGTGCCGACGGCATTGCCGATCGCGCTGAAGGCGAACACGCAGGCGAGCGTGACGACGATCCAGTGCCGCGCCACCGGCGAGGCCATGCCGGGCGTCGCGATCAAGAGTACGCCGCCGGCGATCCAGGCGACGGTCGGGACTTGCCAGACGAACCGGAATAACGTCCGCAGGCGTTGCGGCTCGATGGTCACGCGCGGGAACACCTTGGTCTCCGACAGCACGCCGTGGATCAGCGCCGCCACGATCGCAGCGACGCCGGAACATTGCAGCAGGATGTCACGCATTTGGATCCTCCATACACTACTGTATGGTAGTAGCGGGCATGCTGGCGCCTGTCAATACAGTGGTGTATGGTGAATTGTCGCAAGGTAGCCTCATGGCCGATCAACTTTCCGCGCAAGACTGGCTGCATCAGGGCCTCAAGGTATTGGCCAAAAGCGGCTTCACGGCATTGAAGGCCGAACCGCTGGCCAAGGCGATGGGGGTGTCGCGCGGCAGCTTCTACTGGCATTTCGCCGATATCGGCGTCTACCACGCCGCTATCCTCAAGCATTGGCGCGACGTCGCCGCCGAGCAGGTCATCGCCAACCTCGAAATGGTCTCCAAAGACCGCGATGCGCTGGCGCTGTTGTTGCGCCAGGCGTTCTCCAGCACGCCCGCGCTGGAAAACGCGGTCCGCACCTGGGCCACCGTCGATCCGGCAGCCCGCGCCGCCGTGCAGGCGATCGACCAGCGACGCCTCGGCTACATCGAGACTCTGTTGCGGCAATCCGGGCTTTCCGCCGATCTGGCCCGCGCCCGCGCCCAGATTCTTTACTGGACGTTTCTAGGCTTTGCGCTCTCGGACAAACCGCTGCCGCCGGCGCGACGCGCGGCGGTGCTCGAAGAATTGCTTCGGATCGCCGCGCGATAAAACGGCGCCGCCGGCGCGAGGCGCTCGTTTTTGGCTCTTCGTTCGCACGGAAAATTCCCGGTTCTTCATCGCCGCTTCTTACCGAGAAGCGGCCGGTGGACTTGCACACGGCGCGTAACCCTCCGTTCACCATGGGTGATAAATCCCCGAATCCCTTTCCACAAACCCTGCCGCTCTCAAGTTCCCTTACACCTTTCCTGCTTAGTCATGCTGAAGGGGTGAGGCTGCGACCAAGACAGAGCTCAGTTCTCCCTGCGTAAGTGTGGTTGGGCGTATGAGCATCGAACGTATTGTCTTCCCGACCATCGACGGCGGCGCTGCCGCCTGTCGCGCCAATAGCTCCGACAGCACGCCTCTCCCCCCACAACATCAATGCGGCTCGTAACGGCATTTCAAGCCCGACGACGACACAGCAGTGACCAGAAGGACACTCAAAATGAAATACAGGGCAGACCGGCTGTTGCTGCGCACGTTTCTAGGCCACGTCTTGTCGCTTTCGGCCGCCGCCGCGCTGACATTCACCGCGGTCCTGGCCCCAGCCTTGGCGAACGACGACCACCCCACGGCAGCGATGTCAGCCGGCGTCCAGAGCAAGACCCGTTTTCTCGCGCTCGGCATCGGCAAATCCATGATCGTCGATTTGCCGCGCGAGGCCAAGGATGTGCTGGTCGCCGACCCGAAAATAGCGACCGCCGTCATCCGCACGCCGCAGCGCGCCTACATTATCGGCGCCACGGTTGGCCAAACCAATATTGTGTTCTTCGATTCCGAAGGCCAGCAAATCGCCTCCTATGACATCGCCATCAAACGGGATCTCAATGGCGTGCGCGCCGCGCTGAGGCAGATGCTCCCGGCGGCCGGAATCCAGATCGAAGGCATCGGCGACAGCGTCCTGCTGACGGGCTCGGTATCCAGCCCGATCGAGGCGCAGCAGGCCGGCGATGTCGCCGCGCGCCTGGTGGGCGGCACCGAGAAGGTCGTCAACTCGATTGTGGTCCGCGGCCGCGATCAGGTGATGCTGAAGGTGATGGTCGCCGAGGTGCAGCGGAATATCGTCAAGCAACTGGGCGTGGATCTCAGTGCCAGCATGAACATGGGCACCTCGGTGGTCAACTTCAACAATTCCAACCCGTTCACGGCCAACAACGTGCCGCTCGTCCCCGGTAACTCCCTCGTCACGCAAGCCCTCAACAAAGCTGGCGTGCCCTCGGTCACGGCTACGCTGCGCGCGATGGAGAGCGCCGGCGTGGTGCGGACACTGGCAGAACCTAATCTGACGGCGATCTCCGGCGAGTCCGCCACATTTATCTCGGGCGGCGAATTTCCGATTCCGACCGGTGTGACCTGTCAAACGACAACGGCAGGCGCCATCGGACAATGCGTCCAGACCGTCAGTTTCAAGAAATTCGGCATCTCGCTCAATTTCACGCCGGTGGTGCTGACCGAGGGGCGGATCAGCCTGCGGGTGATGACCGAGGTGTCGGAAATCTCGACCGAAAATGCCTTGTCCGGCGGGCAAGGTGGATCAACCATTCCTTCGATCAAGACCCGGCGCGCGGAAACCACGCTTGAAATCCCGTCCGGCGGCTCAATGGCGATGGCGGGCCTCATTCAGGAGCAGACCAAGCAGGCCGTCAACGGATTGCCGGGTATCGATCAAGTGCCGCTTTTCGGCCAGCTCTTCAGGAGCCAGGACTTCATCAACAACCAGACCGAACTGATGGTCATCGTGACGCCCTATGTCGTTCGGGCGGTTGCGCAGAAAGAGTTGTCGCGTCCCGATGACGGGTTCGCGCCCGCGTCGGACGCTCAATCAACACTGTTCGCCCAGATCAACCGAATCTACGGCATTCCCGCTCACGCCGATCCGGTTGGAAGCACCCAGGGCAATTTTGGTTTCATCATCGACTGAAGCGGCCAGGACGAGGACGGAACGATGACAAACATAACTTCGGTCGATCGCATCAGGACACTCTGCGTGCTGGGCGCGCTGTTCGGCCTTCCAGGCATGTTGGGTGCGTGCACGGATACCAGCAACGAGTTCGCCGTGACGGCGCGCATTCCCGAGGATTACCGCCTGCGGCATCCGATCGTGATCCAGGAGGCCGACCGATCCGTCGTGATCTTCGTCGGTCACGCGCGCGGGGATCTGTCGGCTTCACAACGCGCCGACGTCATTGGATTGGCTCGGATTTGGGTTAGCGAAGGAACCGGCGCGATTGTGGCCGATGTACCGGTCGACACGCGGAACGCCCGGGCTGCCGCGGATTTGTTCCGGGAAATTCAGGGGCTGCTTATCGCAAGCGGCGTGCCGTCTCGCGCCATCGCGTTGCACCGCTATCACCCGGACGACCCTCGAGCGCTCCCGACGATCAGGCTGAGTTATCCAAAGATTGCAGCCGTAGCCGGGCCGTGCGGGCTGTGGCCCGAGGATCTCGGTCCCTCGATCAAGGACAGAGGCTATTTCGAGAACAAGTCGTACTACAATTTCGGCTGCGCCTATCAGCGCAACATGGCGGCGATGGTCGACAATCCGTCGGATCTCGTGCAGCCGCGGGCCGAAACCCCAGCCTATACGATGCGACGCACGGAAGGCTTCGATAAATATCGTAAAGGCACCACGACCGCGACCGATTATCCCGAAGGCGAAAAGGCCAAACTCAGCGACGCAGGCAAATGACCCGCAAAGAACTCCCCGACGCACCCCCGCCATCCCGACATGATTACATCGCGCCGGCACCACGCGTGTCGGTGCAGGCCTTTTGCGAGACGCCGGAAACCACCACAGCGGTGGAATCCGCCGGCCTCGATCGGCGCCTTGGCAAGGCCCATCTGACGATCAAGAAAGGTGGAATGGCCGCCGCGATCGAGGCCTATCGTACGGTACCCACTCCGAACGTCATCGTTATCGAGACCGACGGCGCAACCGATATTCTGGCCGGCCTCGACCAACTCGCGACCGTGTGCGACGCCGGAACGCGCGTGGTGGTGATTGGCAATGAAAATGATGACGTTCCCTATCGCGAATTGGTGCGGCGCGGCGTCAGTGATTACGTGGTTGGACCGGTCGATACCCTCGACGTGGTCCGCACGATCTGCGGCTTGTTCTCGGCAACGGAGGCCGTCACCGTCGGCCGGGTCGTCGCCATCGTCGGCGCAAAGGGCGGGGTCGGCGCGTCCACCGTCGCGCACAACGTCGCCTGGGCTATCGCGCGGGACGTCGCGCTGGATTCCGTCGTTATCGATCTCGATCTCGCTTTCGGGACCGCCGGGCTCGACTTCAACAAGGACCCGTTGCAGGGAATAGCGAACGCGGTCTTCTCGGGCGAGCGACCCGATACCGCCTTCATCGAGCGCTTGCTGGCAAAATGCACCGACCACCTCAGCCTGCTGGCGGCGCCGGCAACGCTCGAAAACGTCTATGATTTCGGCGATCAGGCCTTCGATGCGATTTTCGATACCTTGCGCATGACGACGCCCTGCATCGTGCTCGATATTCCCCATCAATGGTCGGGGTGGACCAGACGCGCACTGACTGGTGCGGATGATATTCTGATCGTCGCCGAGCCGGACCTCGCCAATCTGCGCAACACGAAAAACATGCTGAATATTCTGAAGGCGTCGCGGCCCAATGACCGGGCGCCGCTGTATTGTCTCAATCAGGTCGGCATGCCGAAGCGCCCGGAAATCGCGCCCCGCGAATTCGCCAAGGCGATCGCAAACGAGCCGATAGCGTCTATTCCGTTCGACCCGCGAATTTTCGGCACTGCGGCCAATAACGGCCAGATGATCGCGGAAATCTCCGAACGTCATCGCGCCAGCAAGATGTTTGTACGGATCGCGCAGCAGTTGACGGGCCGCGGCGACGTCAAACAGCCACGAGGCTCATTCCTGTCACCGATCCTCGGCAAGTTGCGAGCAAACAAGGCGTAGTCTGGCATGCGGCGCGGTTTGCCTGAACCGCAACAACGGCTGACGTAGTGCCGTCAATCATGCCGCGCGGCGGCTGTCGGCGGGATGCTATCCGCCTCCGCCCGCGCATTCGCTTTAAGCGACAATAAATGCCTCAGACGGGTTATATCCGCTGCCGCTTCCCCGGCTGGCCGATCGGCCTTCATAATGCTCTCGGCTTCGGCCTCGCGGCCCTGCAGGCCGACCACCAGCGCAAGATTTTGGCGCACCCGCTGCTCGGCATTCGCGTGGCCATACGCCCGGCGCAGAGTCTCCTCCGCCATGCGCAGATCTTTCGAAAGCATGTACGAAAGTCCAAGATTGGAAAGCACCGAAGGTTCGTCGGGCGAGATTTTCAGCGCGCTCGCATAATACTGCCGGGCTTCCTCGGCTCGGCCGAGCTGGTCGAGTACGGCTCCTTGAGCCGAGAGAATCCGCCAATCCGGGTTGTCGGGGGTATGGGCGCGGCTGAGGACATCGAAGGCCTGCTGGAAATTGCCATTGTCCGCCAGCGCTCGCCCATAACCCGCAAGCAGGGCTTTGTCGCTGGGGTGCGCGATCGTGACCTGTTCGAGCACGGCGACCGCCTGGGCCTTTTGTCCCGCGGACCGGAGCGCCTTTCCGTATTGTAACGCCGCGTCGGCGTCCTCGGGGTTGGCGCGAAAGCGATCCCGATAAAAGTCGACCCCGCGCTTGGGTTCGGTGAGGCTGGTTTTTTCGATTTTTTCTCCCAGCGACCCCGTGATGTCAGGCGAGCCGTCGGTCTGGCAGCCGCAAAGCCCCAGGACCAATGAGACGGCAAGCGCGGACATTGCTGTCGACGCCGGGGCTCTTGCGAAGCGATGTTGCTGGGATGACTGCCGGAGCATTTACTGGACCTGTGGTCGGCGACCGACCGGGAAAAATGCTCACAGGTTAATCCTAATTTCGGGTTAAGCCGGGCGCTCCCAAAGCCTTTCCGTCTCGATAGGATCAAAACCGGGCTCCAGATTCTTGATCTGGCGCGCCTTGCCGGCGCGAACCGGTTTCCACCCGGATCAAGTCCGGGCGGACTTTTGCTTGAAAACGCTCAACTCAATCGATGAATTGAGCGCCGAATTCATGCCCGATCCGCCATGCCAGCCGGCATTGGCGTCGTCGGCTGGTCGACATGATGATGGTGAACTCACGAGGAATGTCGACGTCTTCGGCGATAACCTTCACCCCGCCCTCCGATACGTCCGTGATCGTGCAATCCCGGGGCAACGATCCGGTACCGAACTGAATCTTTGCGAAACTTCTGCACACGCGACGCTCGCTTTGACGTCGATTCGCGAACATGGTGATCCTTCGCCCTTCCGATGGTGGTTCTTGCAACAGTGGAACTGGTTTACAGGTTAATTATTGGAATTTGCCTAGCGGGACCTCTCGCAATATATCGGTTCTGTTTGCATTGTTTTTACGGATATGATCGGACCGAACCGAACCTGCCGTCGTAAACGCCATCGTAAAGGTCCTGCCGCGGCGCGGAATCGTCTTGCGGTTGTGTCGTGCCGCTACGCCTGTCGAACGAATATGCTACAGGGTCGGTATCCCGAGCCGGAGACCCCCGCATGACCTCTTCCGCATCCTCGCCGGAACGCCTTGAAAGCACCGTCGATCCCAAGCTTCTGGAAATTCTGGTCTGTCCGCTGACCAAGGGTCCCCTTGAATTCGACCAGGCCCGGCAGGAGCTGATCTCGCGCTCGGCCAAGCTCGCTTATCCGATCCGGGACGGCATCCCGATCATGCTGCCGGAAGAAGCGCGGAAGATCGATTGAAGCATGCGCGCCCGAGTCCTCATCAGCGCGCTCGCCATCCTCGGCCTTTCCGGTTTGGCCGTAACCGCTGCAGCCGACGAAAGCAAAATTCGCGTCGGCTTCGTCGATGCCGTGCTGACGGTGCCGCCGGATGTCGAGCGGCCGCCGGTGGTGCTCCTGATCGCCGGCTCCGGATCGACCGACCATGACGGCAACGGACCGCAGGCCAAGCCCGCGACGCTGAAGAAGCTCTCCGAGCAATTGGTAGCGCGAAAAATAGCGACGCTGCGCTATGACAAGCGCGGCGCCGGTGGCTGGAAACCGGAATATGGGCGGCCGGAAGATTTCCGCTTTCCTCAATTTGTCGACGATGCGACGGCGCTGGTGAATTATCTGCGCGGCAGCCGAAAATTCTCCCGCGTGGTTCTGGCCGGACATAGCGAAGGCGGCCTGGTCGCCATCCTGACGGCGCGGCGCGTCCCCATCGACCGGCTTGTATTGCTGGTCACCGCGGCCCGGCGGCAGGGCGACCTCGTCAAGGCCCAGCTTGAAAAGAAACTTCCGCCCGAAAAACTGGAGCCGATCGTGAAAGCCATCGACGCCATCATGGCAGGGCAGATCGTCGACCCGCCGCCGCAGGGGCTCGCGATCGCGCCGTCGATGCAACCCGGCATCGCCTCGGCCTTTACGGAAGATCCGATTCCGCCGCTGAAACTGATCGATCAGCCGACATTGATCATCGGAGGCGGCCGCGACCTCCAGGTGGCGCGACTGGATTTCGCAGCACTTTCGGCAGCCTCGCCGGTGGCGAAAACACTTTGGCTTCCGGAGATGAATCATGTCCTGGTCGATGTGACCGATGAAGCCGACAACATGACCGCCTACAATCAGTCCGAGCGGGCGCTCGACAGCGCGCTGGTTGATTCGGTCGCGGCTTTCATCCTCGCCGACGACGCGCGTTGACCGCTACCAAGGCTCTGCTTGTTATAGCGCCTCGCCCTTCAATAGCCGCGGCACCTCGCCGGCAAGTCCCGCGGCCTGCCGGATGAACATGTTTTTCAGCGGCGGGGCGCGGTCGACCAGCCCGAGCCCGATATCGCGCACGGTGCGCAGCAGCGCCGATTTGTTCGAGAACAACAGGTTCAGCGAATTGGTGGCAAGCCCCATCGCCATGGTGTCGAACCGCCGCCAGCGTTGATAGCGATCGAGCACGTCGGCCTGGCCAAGGTCGATGCCGAGCCGCGCGGCATCGACGATCACTTCGGCGAGTGCGGCGACATCCTTCAGGCCCATATTGAGCCCCTGGCCGGCGATCGGGTGAATCACATGCGCGGCGTCACCGACCAGCGCCAGCCGCTCGCCGATGAATGAGCGTGCAACAAAATATCCGAGCGGAAAGGCCCGCGGCCGATCCAGCGCCTTGATCTCGCCGAGATGTAGCCCGAAGCGCTGCTCCAGTTCGCCGTGAAATTCATCCCCGCCAAGCGCTGTGATGCGTGCCGCCTCGGCGCGCTTTTCGGTCCATACCAGCGACGAGCGCTGCCCGGTCAGCGGCAGGATCGCGAACGGTCCGGCGGGGAGGAAATGTTCTTCGGCCCGGCCGTGATGATCGCGCTCGTGGCCAACCGTGACCACGATGCCGGATTGATCGTAATCCCAGCCGTGGGTGGCGATACCGGCGCGTTCGCGCAATTTCGAGCGCGCGCCATCGGCCGCCACCAGGAGGCTCGCTTCGATCATGCCGCCGTCGGCCAGCGTCACGTCGATGCCATGGCTGCGTGAATCGAATGTCGTCACCGCGGTGGCGCGCAGTTCAATTCCTTCCGCCTCGGCGCGCTGGACCAGCGCGTCGATCAGATGCCGGTTTTCAATCATGTGCGCGAAGGGCTCGCCCGGTTCGACATTTCCCGCAAACGTCAGAAACACCGGACGGGTCGCGTCCTGCAGTTTGGAATCGGTGACCACCATGTCGAGGATGGGCTGCGCCTGTCCTGCGACCTGATCCCACACCCCGATGGCCTCGAACAACCGGCGGCAGGCAGCGACGATCGCGGTTGCGCGCGGATCGCGGCTCGGCTTCAGCGCCAGCGCCGGATCGGCGACGATCACCGGAATATCGGCACCGAGCCCCTGACGCAGCGCCAGCGCCAGTGCCAGACCGGCAAACGCACCACCGCCGATGACAATACTCCGCTGTCCCGACATCCCGAACCTGCCTACTCAACGCCCTTGCTACCGGACTATAGCTGGGCGAAACAGGTTCCCCAAGCATTCGTCATTCCGTTTCGAGGCGTCATCGCGCCCTGAATCGACGCAAGAGGAACGCGATGTCCAAAAGTCTGGTTGACCTGATCTCGATCCTCGATCTTGAGCCGATCGAGGTGAACATGTTCCGGGGCAACAGTCCGAAAACGAGTTGGCAGCGGGTGTTCGGCGGCCAGGTGATCGGCCAGGCGATGGTGGCGGCGTGCCGCACCGTCGAAGGCCGCCTGCCGCATTCGCTGCATTGCTATTTCATCCTGCCGGGCGACCCGCAAATTCCGATCATCTACGAGGTCGAACGGCTGCGCGACGGCAAGAGCTATTCAACCCGGCGGGTCACCGCGATCCAGCACGGCAATGCGATCTTCTCGGTGATGGTGTCGTTTCATATCGAGGAACAGGGCGCGTTCAATCACCAGGACAAGATGCCGGACGTGCCGCCGCCGGAGAAACTCACCGCCGAAGAGGTCGCCAAGCAGCCGATGTTCCGCGAGATGCCGGAGTTCATCCGGCGCTATTATGAATCCGATCGCCCGATCGAGCTGCGCCCGGTTGAGCTTGGCCGCTATTTCGGCCAGAAGATCGACGACGGCCGCATCCATGTCTGGATCCGCACCGCGTCGAAACTGCCGGACGATCCGGCGCTGCATATGTGCGCCCTGGCCTATGCGTCGGACTTTTCGCTGCTCGATGCGGCGATGGCGCGTTACGGCCGCACCCTGTTCGACAAGCGCCTGATGCCGGCGAGCCTCGATCACGCGATGTGGTTTCATCGCCCGTTCCGCGCCGACGAATGGCTGCTTTATGCGCAGGATTCGCCGAGCGCGCAGGACGGGCGCGCCCTGACCCGCGGCATGATCTTCAAGCAGGACGGCACGCTGGTGGCCTCGGTCGCGCAGGAAGGATCGCTTCGCCAGCGCAAGTGAAGAGGTCGCCGCGTTTTGCGTTACGCGGCTCTTTCGACCAGTTCAAATTGCGAGACGTACCAGCTTGTGTACCAGCGCAGCACCCAGGGAATCGGAATCAGGAACATACAGCCGATCGCAACCACCAGGGTCCGCCACAGCATTTCCAGGCCAGACGCATTGAATACGATCTCGCGATGGGTGCCGCTGACATTCTGGCATATCCATCGCATCCAGGCGGTGGTGACCCAAGCCCAACCGACGATGGTTATAGCCGAAATCAGCAGCAGCACATGCCAGCCGATATAGATCAGCGGACTGCCGTTAAAGGCGATGGGAAGCCGCTGTCCGTTCGAACTCAAATTCGAAGCGATCCATCGCACCGTCATCCAGGACAGGTACGACTGAACTGGAATGATAACATATTGCAGGAATTTGTAGCCCGTCGAACCAACATAGACTGTAAGCGCCATCGCGACGAAGACGTACCAGATGTCGCCGACTTGACCGGTGAAGCCGAGATTGGGCCGCTGCGGCACGCGGAGGCGGGAGGTCATCCACTGGTAGAAGTTGGTTGCCACCCAGGGCGCCGGGACCACCAACAGAAATCCGATCGAAAACAACAGGCTGCGGCCGAGGAAATCCCATAGACCAAGGTCAATCGAAAGCGCCCCGCCATGGCCGCCGGAACTGGCCAGCGGAACGCCGGAGCGCGGAATGGCGGGTGGGCTCGAGGCGCTTCCGAACAGGCCAGGAATCTCCGCTGCCCGCTGCCAGCCCGCCATTCCCTCGCTCCAGACCAGCGTATCCGCGGTGACCGCGCCCCGGGCGATCAGTTCGCGGAGCTGGGCGTCGGGATAAGGGCCCTGCTGCTGGCCGTTGGATGCATAAAACCAGGATCGGTTTGCCATATCATTCCCTTTAGGTGCTGAAACGGATGGGTGAGCAACAAGACGGCGGATAATGAACGGGCATTTTGACGGATAATCCCGGCCCCTGTACAGGGGGCTCCCGGGCGGCGGGTTCGCTGCAGCAATGTTTTTGGACAAGTCCGCAACTTTTTGTGCCATTCGCGGCGAAAGATGCCAGACTTGCCCGGCGTGCCCATCAAGCCGTGACCGACCTTTCGGAGTCCAGGAAATGAAGGCCAGACCATGAAGCTCGTTGTCGCCATTATCAAACCCTTCAAGCTCGACGAGGTGCGCCAGGCGCTCACCGCGATCGGGGTCAGCGGCATGACCGTCACCGAGGTCAAGGGTTATGGCCGCCAGAAGGGGCACACCGAGGTCTATCGCGGTGCCGAATATGTCGTGAACTTTCTGCCGAAGCTGCGGATCGAGATCGCCGTCGCCTCGAACCTCGCCGAACAGGCTGTCGAGGTCATTACCTCCAGCGCCCGCACCGGACAGATCGGCGACGGCAAAATCTTCGTAACGCCGATCGATCACGCGTTGCGGATCCGGACCGGCGAAACCGATAGCGACGCGCTCTGAATTCTCTCGCGTCGTATACGTCCGTCGCCTCCGGCAACGACGCCTGGAGCGCGATCAATAAAATCATAACAGGCCGGGGGAGACCGGCTCATCAACCGGGCTTATTCCTGTCGGGTTGGCTATTGCACGTCACATAAGCATATGCTTATGTATTCTCCATGATGGAGACTGATATTTTCAAGGCGCTGGCCGATCCGACCCGCCGTGCCGTGCTCGAGAAGCTGGCGGATGGACGCAAGAACGCCAGCGCCTTGCGCGAGGGGATGGCGATCAGCCAGCCGGCGATGTCCCAACATCTCGCCGTGCTGCGCGCCGCAGGCCTGGTACGCGAGCAGCGCCAGGGCCGGTTCGTGAATTATGAAGTCGATCCGGATGGTATTGTCAGCATCGGCAGGTGGTTGATCAAATATCGATCCTATTGGCCGCAGCGCGTTGAGGCTCTCCGGAATCTTCTCAAGGAGTTGGACCAATGAGCGATGCAACCGAGCGTGACCGCGACGACGAACGAAAGCTGGTGCTCGAGTACGATCTTGATGCGCCGCCCGAAAAAGTCTGGCGTGCCGTGGCCAGCCCGGCGCTTCGCGCGCGCTGGCTTCCGCAATCCGAGCTGGCGGAATCCGAACCGGTGTCGTCGGTCAAGGGCGAGGAGATTTGTTATCGGGTCCGCGAGGCCGAGCCGCCGTTTCTCGAAAGCAGCGTGACGTTCCGGATCGAGCCAAACCATAGCGGCGGGACCCGGCTTCGTATCATTCATCAGATCGACCACGGCCAGCTCCGGCACTCGATGTACCGCGCGGCCAACAGCAATCGTCGGTGTCCGATGCGCGCGGCCTGAACAGCCCTCCCACATAAAACTCTCTCAATGCTCTTTGGAAGGAGCTCGCCGATGCGCGACATGATGCAACTCGTCCCTATGGTCGTCGAACAGTCCGCCCGCGGCGAGCGATCCTTCGACATCTATTCCCGACTGTTGCGCGAGCGCATTATTTTCTTGAACGGTGAGGTCAACGACGCGGTGTCGGGCCTGGTCTGTGCGCAGCTGCTGTTTCTCGAGGCCGATAATCCGAACAAGCCGATCAACCTGTACATCAACTCGTATGGCGGCGTGATTACCAGCGGCCTCGCAATGTACGACACCATGCGGTTCATCAAGTCGCCGGTGCACACGCTTTGCATGGGCACGGCGCGCTCGATGGGCTCCTTCCTGCTGATGGCCGGCGCCCGCGGTCAACGCGCCGCGTTGCCCAATGCCAGCCTCCATGTGCATCAGCCGCTCGGCGGCTTTCAGGGGCAGGCGTCGGATATCCTCATTCATGCCGAGGAGATCCAGCAGACCAAGCGGCGCATTACCCGGCTTTATGCCGAGCATTGCGGGCGCAGCTATGAGGACGTCGAGCGGACCCTGGATCGCGATCATTTCATGACGGCCGAGCAGGCGCGCGAATGGGGCCTGATCGACAGGATCGTGACGGAACGAGATTTGGCCGCTTGAGGACCTGGCGGCCTGAGAACCTGGCGGCTTGATGGAGCCGGCGTGAGGGGATGGTGGGGGGATCGGGACAAGAGTCTGGCTGGGCAAAGTACGAATGTCTTGGCTGTCACCAGCATTGCTCAAGTCAGCGCCGAGGCCTTCGTGCCGCTGCGGGTATCCCGCGCGCATGAACTGGAAGGCCTCGACATTTCGCAGCACGGCGGGGCGTTGCAGTAAATTCCTCATCTAAATACCTTTTCACTGCCCTCCGGTTGGGCAAAATTATGTCCGGACTCTGTCTTGCTTATTTTTTGATCTCACCTGATTAGTTTTTGAGCGCGACCGAATAGCGCAGGTCGGTTCGAATCGGACAAAACCCCAAAACACCCGCGTTCATAAACCGTTAGGCAACGTCGCCGATCTGGCACGGCATTTGATTTTATGGGGTCTGGCTGTGCCCGCGTAGTGAACTTCTCCGCGTGGTGAACCTCAGTCGAGAACGCCCGGTCGTGTCTGGACTGGGCCCAAGCGGGGATAGGACCCATGAAAATTGTTATGGCGATCATCAAGCCATTCAAGCTCGAAGAAGTCCGGGACGCCCTGACCGCCATTGGCGTTCACGGTCTCACGGTGACGGAAGTCAAGGGATATGGCCGGCAGAAAGGCCATACGGAAATTTATCGCGGTGCTGAATATGCGGTGAGCTTCCTGCCCAAGATCAAGATCGAGGTCGCTGTCGCCTCGGACCAGGTCGACAAGACCATCGACGCCATCACGTCAGCGGCAAAAACCGGACAGATCGGCGACGGCAAGATCTTCGTCATCAACCTCGACCATGCGGTTCGCATCCGCACGGGTGAGGCCGATGCCGCGGCCCTTTGATTTCGCGCTCAACCTTATGCAATCAGGAGTAAAACAAATGACGTTTGAACGTCCAACCCGCGCGGGATTGGCAATCGCTGCACTCGGCCTGCTCTGTGTCGCGGGTTTTGCCGGTGTCGCGTTTGCCGAGGACGCCGCCCCCGCCGCTGCGGCTGCCCCGGCTATCGTTCCCAACAAGGGCGACACCGCCTGGATGCTGGTATCCAGCGCGCTCGTCCTGATGATGTCGATTCCCGGCCTCGCACTGTTCTATGGCGGTCTGGTTCGCACCAAGAACATGGCCTCGGTCCTCACCCAGGTGTTCACCATCGTGGCCTTGGTCGGCGTGGTCTGGACGCTTTACGGCTACTCGCTCGCCTTCGGCGATGGCGGCAGCATGACCCCCTATATCGGCGGGTTCGGCAAGGCGTTCATGCATGGGATCGATGCCAATTCGACCTCGGCAACCTTCTCCAACGGCGTCGTGATCCCCGAGCTCGCCTACTTCGTCTTCCAGATGACGTTTGCGATGATCACCCCGGCCCTGATCGTCGGCGCGTTCGCCGAACGCATCAAGTTTTCCGCGGTGTTTCTCTTCATCCTGCTCTGGGTGACATTCATCTATTTCCCGATCGCGCACTGGGTCTGGTACGTCGCAGCCCCCGATGACGTCGCTGCCGCTGCCAAGGCGCTCGCCGCCGCGGCTGACGGCGCTGCGAAGACCGCCGCGCAGACAAAACTCGATGAAGTCACCGGCGCTGTCGGCTGGCTCGCGGGCGCCGGCGCTCTGGACTTCGCAGGCGGCACGGTCGTGCACATCAACGCCGGCATCGCCGGTCTGGTGGGTGCGCTCATCATCGGCAAGCGCGTCGGCTACGGCAAGGAGTTGATGCCTCCCCACTCGCTGACCATGACCATGATCGGCGCTTCGCTGCTCTGGGTCGGCTGGTTCGGCTTCAACGCCGGTTCGAACCTTGAATTCGAACGGCACCACCGCGCTGGCCTTCGTCAACACCATGGTGGCAACCGCCGGTGCCTCGCTGTCGTGGCTGCTCTCCGAGTGGATCGTCAAGGGCAAGCCCTCGCTCTTGGGCATCTGCTCCGGCGCGGTGGCAGGCCTCGTCGCGGTGACGCCGGCCTCCGGCTTTGCCGGCCCGATCGGCGCCCTGGTGCTGGGCCTCGTCGTCTCCCCGGTCTGCCTGTTCTTCGTCTCGACCGTGAAGAACGCGCTCGGCTATGACGACGCGCTCGATGTCTTCGGCGTTCACTGCATCGGCGGGATCATCGGTGCGCTCGGCACCGGCATTCTCGTCAACCCGGCTCTGGGTGGCGTCGGCATCACCGACTACACCAACATCACCGGCAACAACGCCGGCACCTACGACTTCGCCACGCAGATGATTGCCCAGGGCAAGGCCGTGCTGGCGACACTGCTGTGGTCCGGTATCGGTTCGGCGATCCTCTACAAGATCGTCGACGTGGTCATCGGTCTTCGTCCGACCGTGGAAGCGGAACGCGAAGGTCTCGACATCACCGATCACGGCGAGCGCGCCTACAACATGTAAGCTCTCCCGGGGCGCGACCTTACCGGGTCGCGCCCAGAACTACGGTTTGGGCACATACCCGGCAATGCCCCGACCGTTGAGGGGCTCCAGCGCAAGTTGGAGCCCCTTTCTTTTTGTGGAATTGAGGGTCTCGATCTCCGCCGCCGGCCGATGGTTAATCGTGTCTTAACCTCGCCGTATCTATGGTGATCTGATCCGTTTTACGGACCGGTTTCAACGTGCGATCGGCTGCCCCAACAGTGCTGGCGCTTCAAGTATGGCAATGACCGCTTCATCCCGCGCGCCGCAGGGCGCCGGCAGCCCCCAAAGCGAACGTTCGCCCTTCGCGCGGCTGGCCGAACTTTTGGCCCCGCATCAGCCGGGTAAGCCGTTGATTACGCTGTCATTGGGTGAGCCGCAGCATCCGGTGCCCGACTTCGTCGGGCCGGTCCTGGCCAAACATATCGGCGATTTCGGCCGTTATCCGATTGCCAAGGGCATCGAGCCGTTCCGCCGGGCGGCTGCGAACTGGCTTTCCGGCCGGTTCGACCTGCCTCGGCCGATTGATCCCGAGAACGAAATTCTGGTGCTCAATGGCAGCCGCGAAGGTTTGTTTTTTGCCGCGATCACGGCTGCGCGTTATGTCGGCGGGCGCCGCGGCAGGCCCGCGATCCTGCTGCCCAATCCGTTTTATCCCGCCTATGGCGCCGGCGCGCGCGCCGCCGATTGCGAGGCGATCTATCTGCCGACCACGCTCGCCAATGGTTTCCTGCCCGACCTCGACGCGCTCGATGACGCGACCCTGGCACGCACCGTCGCGATCTACATCGCCTCGCCGGCCAATCCGCAAGGTGCTGTGGCTTCGCGGGATTATTTCGGCCGCCTGAAAAAACTCGCCGACCGTTTCGGCTTCATGATCTTGAGCGACGAATGCTATTCGGAAATCTACACCCAGACGGCTCCCGGCAGCATGCTGGAATCCGCCGGCTCTGATTTCGCGAATGTCGTGGCGTTCCAGTCGCTGTCGAAGCGCTCGAACCTGCCGGGCATGCGGGTCGGCTTTGCCGCCGGCGACGGGAAATTTCTCGGCATGTTCCACGAGCTGCGCAACGTCGCCGCCCCACAGGTGCCGGTGCCGCTGCAGCATGTCGCAATCTCTGCCTACAGCGATGAGACGCATGTCGAGGAGAACCGCCGGCTCTACCGGCTCAAATTCGATCTCGCCGACCAGATTCTGGGCGATCGCTACGGCTATCGCCGGCCCGCCGGAGGCTTCTGTCTCTGGCTCGATGTCTCGGCCCATGGCGGCGACGAAGCGGCGACGGTGAAGCTTTACAAAGATGGCGGCGTGCGGGTGGTGCCCGGAAGCTATCTGGCCCGACAACAACTCGACGGCAGCAATCCCGGCGCCGGTTACATTCGCCTGGCGCTGGTGCAGGACAGTGACACAACCGCCGAGGCGTTGCGCCGGCTGGTCGACATTCTGGATTGACGACGATGATTTCGCAGCCGCTCGTGCTTCAGCCTATTCCAGCCTCCCATCGCAGGGCCCCATGAGCATGCCAGCGATCGAACGTGTGATTCCCCTGGTTGGCCACTTGCCGGCGACGATTCGCGAGGCGTTGGCGCGGCGGTTGCGCGAGCTTGCAGGCCTCGGGTTGATCGCCCTGTCCGGTGTCGCCGCGGCGGCGCTGATGACATGGTCGGTGCAGGATCCGAGCCTCAGCCACGCCACATCGCGCGCGATCCGCAACATCATCGGCTATCCCGGCGCGATTGGTGCCGACCTGCTAATGCAGATCCTCGGCCTTGGCGCGATCATGCTGATCCTGCCGATAGCGATATGGGGTTGGCGCATGCTGACCCATCGTACCTTTGACCGCGAAGCGCTGCGGCTTGCGTGCTGGGTACTCTGCACCGTGATATCCGCGGGCTTTGCAAGCTGCTGGCCACATGGCGGAGCGTGGCCGCTGCCGACCGGGCTCGGCGGCGTGGTCGGCGACGCGCTGGTGCGCGCGCCTGCCGTCGTGTTCGGTCCACCCAATTTCATCTACTGTTTCGTGCTCGGGATTATCTTCGGCGCCGGAACGCTCGCAACCTTGCTGATCGCCAGCGGCATGGGTTCGCGCCCGCAAGACGAATTGACGGCGATCGAGGACGACGACGCGCCGTTCGTCGAGGAAGATGACAGCGCTTCGGTCTCGCTCGGATGGGCATTTCATGCCGTGATGAGCGCCAGGGCGCGGCTGTGGCGGCTGCTCGCCATCGCCTACCGCTCGCTGGTCGCCAGCGCGCCGACGCCGCGCGCGGCCTCATTCGAACGCCAGGAGCCAAATCTGGGCGGCCGTGCCGGACCGCCGCTGGCGCCGCATTCCGACAGCGATCTCGACGAGGAAATCGACGACGAGGAAGAGGAAGAAGAAGTTTCGGCGGCGCGCCCCCCGCGCAAGAAACCCGCACCGCGTGCGCCGGCGCGCAAATCATCTGACAAGTTCGAGTTGCCGCCGGTTTCGGTGCTTAGTCTGCCCAAGGCCTCGGATCGCCAGCCGCTCAACAAATCCGAGCTCGAAGCCAACTCGCGCGCGCTGGAAGGTGTGCTCGGCGATTTCGGCGTGCGCGGTGAAATCGTCAAGGCACATCCCGGTCCGGTGGTGACGCTGTACGAACTCGAACCCGCGCCCGGAATCAAATCGTCGCGCGTCATCGGCCTCGCCGACGA
The DNA here is from genome assembly GCA_963819325.1 of uncultured Pseudomonadota bacterium. Lineage (GTDB taxonomy): Bacteria > Pseudomonadota > Alphaproteobacteria > Rhizobiales > Xanthobacteraceae > Bradyrhizobium. The sequence continues at coordinate 358,239 of CAWFVT010000021.1, read as the reverse complement.
CATCGCGCGCTCGATGAGCGCGCTCTCGGCCCGCGTCGCCGTCGTTCCCGGCCGCAACGCCATCGGCATCGAATTGCCGAACCCGCATCGCGAGAAGGTCTATTTGCGCGAATTGCTGGCGGTCAAGGATGGCAACGAATCGGTCGCGAAACTTCCGCTCTGTCTCGGCAAGAATATCGGCGGCGAATCCATCATCGTCGATCTGGCGCGGATGCCGCATCTATTGATCGCCGGCACCACCGGCTCCGGCAAATCGGTCGCCATCAACACCATGATCCTCAGCCTGGTTTACCGGCTGCGGCCGGATCAGTGCCGCCTGATCATGGTCGATCCCAAGATGCTCGAACTTTCGGTCTATGACGGCATTCCGCATCTTTTGACCCCGGTCGTCACCGACCCGAAGAAGGCCGTTGTCGCGCTGAAATGGGCGGTGCGCGAGATGGAGGAACGCTACAAGAAGATGTCCAAGCTCGGCGTGCGCAACATCGACGGCTACAATGCGCGGCTGGTGGAGGCGAAATCCAAGGGCGAGGAACTGACCCGCACGGTGCATACCGGCTTCGACAAGGAAAGCGGCAAGGCGGTCTACGAAGACGAGAAACTCGATCTGGAGCCGCTGCCCTACATCGTCATCATTGTCGACGAAATGGCCGACCTGATGATGGTCGCCGGCAAGGATATCGAAGGCGCGGTGCAGCGCCTCGCGCAAATGGCGCGCGCCGCCGGTCTGCATGTGATTCTCGCCACCCAGCGGCCATCGGTCGACGTCATTACCGGCACCATCAAGGCGAACTTCCCGACCCGCATCTCGTTTCAGGTCACCTCGAAGATCGACAGCCGCACCATCCTCGGTGAAATGGGCGCCGAACAGCTACTGGGCCAGGGCGACATGCTTTACATGGCCGGCGGCGGACGCATCAGCCGCGTCCACGGACCTTTCGTCTCGGACGAAGAGGTCGAGAAGGTGGTGCGCCATCTCAAATCGCAGGGTCAGCCCGAATATCTCGAGGCAGTCACGGCTGAAGAGCCGACCGACGAAGACGGCGCGGTGTTCGACCAGACCGGCATGGGCGCGGGCGAAGGCACCGACCTGTTTGCGCAGGCCGTGCAGATCGTCAAGCGCGACCGCAAGGCTTCCACCAGTTACATCCAGCGCCGGTTGCAGATCGGATATAACCGTGCCGCATCGTTGATGGAGCGGATGGAACTCGAGGGCATCGTCGGACAGGCCAACCATGCCGGCAAGCGCGAAATTCTGGTCGAGGAAGAAGAAAGCCGCTTTTGAGAGGCTGATCGGGCAAGGGGCCATCATATTTTCACGGAAAAACGATAACTCCTTTTGTCAAAAGCACGATAAAAGGGCCGAAAGCCAGGCAGGACGACGCGTTGAACAGAAATCCGAAGTTTCGAATGTCAGGGCCAACGATGATTCGCGGCATCCGCATGGGTGGCGCGGCATTGATCGCGGCATCCCTGATGTGCCTCACGACGCCGTCCTATGCGCAGACCACGCAGACCGTTTCTCCCCCGACTGTGCAGAAGCCCACGGCCCCGAAGCCCGCGCCAAAGGTTCATGACAAACAACTAAGCGCGTCGGACCCGCAGAAAGATTGGGCGGCTGCCAAGTCGCAAACGCCCAACCCGGTGATTCCCGATCCGCGGCGGAACGTACCGGCCAATATTTTTGCCTCCTTCGATGCCAATCAAAAAGCGCAAGCCGCCAGGGTGAGCTCCTATCTGTCGTCGCTGCAGACGCTGGTCGGAAATTTCGTCCAGGTCGGACCTGACGGCACCAAGGTCAAAGGCGATTTTTATATCCAGAAGCCGGGCAAGGTGCGTTTCGAATACGATGCGCCGTCTCCGCTCGCGATTATCTCCGACGGATCGTCGCTGGTGGTGCGCGACCGCACGCTCGCGACCCAGGACATCTATCCGTTGTCGCAGACGCCGATCCGGTTTCTGCTGTCGGACCGCATCGACCTGATGAGGGACACCAACGTGGTGAACGTAACGGCCGATGACATGTACATCAGCGTCACCATCGAGGAGAAGCAGTCGCTGATCGGCACCAGCCGCCTGATGCTGATGCTCGGCGCCAAGGATGGCCAGCTCAAGCAGTGGACGGTCACCGACCCCCAAGGCTACGACACCACTGTCGCGATCTACAATCTGGATACCACAAGAAGAGTCAATCCTGACCTGTTCAAGCTCGACGACTTCACAAAATTCACGCCCGGCTAAAAATCAATCTTGATCGCGGAGCAGGGACGTGCGTCATCAGGCGCACGCTCTGTTGCCTTGCCGGGAATTCATGCGCTTCTCCGTAACGACATGGAACATCAATTCGGTGCGCCTGCGCATCGATCTGGTCGCCAAATTTCTCAAATCGGCGCGGCCGGACGTGCTGTGTCTGCAGGAAACCAAATGCATCGATGACGCCTTTCCGTTGAAGCGTTTTCGGCGTCTGGGCTATGAGCACGTCGCGCTGAACGGGCAGAAGGGCTATCACGGCGTCGCTGTCATCTCGAAGCTGCCGTTCGAAACCACGAATATCCGCGCCTTCTGCGACAAGATCGATTCGCGCCACATCTCGGTCGCGTTCGGCGACAAGGCGCAACTGTCCAAGCCGCTGGTGCTGCATAATTTCTACGTTCCGGCCGGCGGCGATATTCCCGATCCGGCGCTCAATCCGAAATTCGAGCACAAGCTCCAATTCCTCGACGAGATGAAGGCTTGCGAGCCGCTACACCCGCGCGGCGATGACCGCCACATCCTGGTCGGCGATCTCAATGTCGCGCCGCATGAAAACGACGTGTGGTCGCACCGGCAATTGCTGAAAGTCGTGTCGCATACCCCGATCGAATGCGAGAAGCTGCTGGCGGCGCAGGCGCACGGCGAATGGGTCGACGTGGCGCGGATGCGGATTCCGCTCTCGGAAAAAGTCTATACGTGGTGGAGCTACCGCGCCGCCGACTGGACGCAAGCCGATCGCGGCCGAAGGCTCGACCACATCTGGGTGTCGCGCGCGCTGCAGGAGAATGTCAGCGATTTCCGGATTACCAGGGATGCGCGGGGCTGGGAGCGGCCGTCCGACCACGTTCCGGTCACGGTGACGCTGGAGGTTTAGATGCTAAGTTTGGCGCCCGCCATCAGGATTTCGCTGGCAATCTGGCTGGTGCGGTTTGCGAATTCGTCGCGGAGCCGGCGCGCCGCGGCGGGATCGCTCTCCAGCACCCGCTGAAACAGGCTGCGCGCCACGCGGATCACCGAGGAATGCTCCAGGGCGATCGCGGTAGAGGGCCGCGGCATCGCCACCACCAGTGCAAGTTCGCCGATCAACGCACCGGGACCCGCGATGATCTCGACACTGCCGCCGTCGTCGATCCGGAACGCCCCGCGTTGAACGATGTATCCGGCGTCGGCATTGTCGCCGGCATTGAACAGCACATCGCCGCGGGCGAAATCGCGCTGCTCGGAGCCGATCGCCAGCATGCGCAAAGAGGTCGTCCCCAACAGGCGCAGTGTCGGGACGCGCTCGAGCAGGGCAACATCATCCTCGATCGACATGAAAAACCGGTTGCGCCAATACGAATCGTTAACCGAATCGTATCACGGCACCAGCTTGTAGCCACCAGCTTCCGTCACCAGTATCTCGGGATTGGCGGCGTCTTTCTCGATCTTCTGCCGCAACCGGTAGATGTGGGTTTCCAGGGTGTGCGTGGTCACACCCGAATTATAGCCCCAGACTTCCTGCAGCAGCGTTTCTCGCGACACCGGCAGCTGGCCGGCCCGATAGAGAAATCGCAGGATGGCGGTCTCCTTTTCGGTCAGACGCACCTTCCGGGCATTGGCGCCTGTCAGCATCTTGGAGCCCGGCCGAAAGCTGTAGGGACCGACCGAAAACACCGCATCTTCGCTGGCTTCGTGCTGCCGAAGCTGGGCCCGGATCCGCGCCAGCAGCACCGCGAAACGAAAAGGCTTGGCGACATAGTCGTTGGCGCCGGATTCGAGCCCCAGGATGGTGTCCGAATCGGTGTCGTGTCCGGTGAGCATGATGATCGGCGCCTTGAAACCACCCTTGCGCAGGCTGCGAACGACCTCGCGACCGTCGGTATCCGGCAGCCCCACATCCATCAGTACAAGATCGGGAGCATTGGCCTTGGCGGCGCTGGCGCCCTTCGCCCCGGTGTCGACCGCGGAGGCCTCGAACTCGTCGTGTAACGACAACTGCTCGACCAGCGTGTCACGCAGATCGGTATCGTCATCCACGATCAGGATCTTGCGGGCGTTGGCCATGGGGTACAATCCTTTTGGGGGGCCGGTTCAGGCGCAAAGCGCCCTCCGCCGGGTCGTCATTGGTAAGGTGTCGGTCGGCTAAAGTCGTGGTTGGCCGGTCTTGATCCGTCTTGAGGTAGGGGATTGTTGCAGATTCACAAGCCAAAACGCATTGTACTCCAAAATCTGCGACCATTTGGATGAATGTCCTGTAATGGCGGGAATAGGACATTTTCACTCAGGCCGGCAACCAAACGGGTTGCGATTCGCATGAAAAGACAGGCCATTTCAAGTACTTATAAGACAACATCGCGTGATCGACCGCTTCCCATTATCCGGATCCACGCCGCCGCCGGCGATCCCCGCCGGGGCTGGCTCATGGCCGGCGGACGAACGATGCCGGTGGCGCTTGGGCGCGGCGGTATCCGGGCCAACAAGCGCGAGGGCGATGGCGGGACCCCGAAGGGCACGTTCCGGCCACGGCGATTATGGTGGCGCGCCGATCGCCATCGGCGGCCGGTTACCTTTTTGCCGGTCCGCGCGATCCGGCCCGAGGACGCCTGGTGCGAAGATCCATCGAGCCGGCATTACAACCGGCCGATGCGGCTGGTTCGCGCACAGAGCGGCGACCGGCTCCGGCGCGACGACGATCTCTATGATTTCATTGTCGAGATCGATCACAACAGCTCCCCGCGCGTCGCCGGCCGCGGCAGCGCCGTATTCCTGCATCTGGCACGCGGGAATTTCGCGCCGACGGCGGGATGCGTCTCGATGACAAAGGCGAACATGCTGCGGTTGCTGGCACGATTAGGGCCAAGGACGAAGATCGTGATCGAGTGAGGATCATGCAGAGGTATCGAAACCATGCTCGATAAAATCCAGATAGAAGCAGCATCCCGGACCCTGCACGATCATTGGCGCGCCGGCACCAAGCTCACAGCGCTCGAACCGTCGCATCGCCCTTCCGACCGCAAGGAAGCCTACGCGATCCAGGCGGCGCTCGAAAATCGTTCGGCCGGAAACCTGTTCGGCTGGAAAATCGCCGCCACCAGCGAGGCCGGGCAGAAGCACATCAATGTCGACGGCCCGATGGCGGGACGCATCCTGTCACAGACGGTGTTGCCCGATGGCGGGACTGCTTCCATGGCGGGAAATGAAATGCGGGTCGCCGAACCCGAATTCGCCTTTCGCATGGCGAGCGATCTGCCGCCGCGCTCGTCGCCCTATTCCGTGCAGCAGGTTCTCGATGCGGTCGCCACGTTGCACCCGGCGATCGAGATTCCGGATTCGCGGTTTGCGGATTTCGCCAGCGCGGGTGCTGAGCAAATCATCGCGGACAATGCCTGCGCGCATTTGTTCGTTCTCGGCGCGCCCTGCAGCGCGAACTGGCGCGCGCTCGATCTGGTCGAGGAGAAACCGGTCATTGCGCTGCGCGGCGGGCAATTCATCGGTCATGGCAAGAACGTTCTTGGCGACCCCCGGAGCGCGCTGACATGGCTCGCCAATGAGCTCAGTCAACTCGGCGTAACCTTGCGTGCGGGCCAGATCGTGACGACCGGCACCTGCCATCCGCCGCTGCCGATCCAGTCAGGCGATGTGTTCGAGGCCGATTTCGGCGTGCTCGGCCGGGTGTCGGTGAGGTTCGCGTAAAAATTCTCGCGTGGCCGGGATGACTGATTTTGTTGTTATCGATGCCCGAAGATCGCCGAGCCGACACGCACATGGGTGGCGCCGAACTGGATCGCGATCGCGAAGTCGGCGCTCATGCCCATCGACAGGTTCTTCAGCCCGTTGCGCGCGGCGATCTTCGCGGTCAGCGCGAAATGCGGCGCCGGCGCATCGTCGACCGGCGGAATGCACATCAGGCCGGAAATCTCCAGACCATATTTTTCGCGGCAACTGGCAATAAAGCCGTCCGCCTCCGTCGCAGCGATGCCCGCCTTCTGCGGCTCCTCCCCGGTATTGATCTGGACGAACAATTCAGGCCGCCGCTTTTGCGCGTTGATTTCCTTGGCTAACGCTTCGCAAATGCTCGGCCGGTCAACCGAATGAATGGCGTCGAACAGCGCCACGGCTTCCTTTGCCTTGTTGGATTGCAGGGGCCCGATCATGTGCAGCGTGACGCCGGGGTGAGCCGACATCAACGCCGGCCATTTCACCTTGGCCTCCTGAACGCGATTCTCGCCGAATACACGCTGTCCGGCCTCGATCACCGGCACGATCGCGTCGGCCTCGAAGGTCTTGGACACCGCGATCAGCGTCACCGACGCGCGATCCCGGCGCGCTTCGTTGCAGGCGCGGAAGATGTCGTATTCCACCGCAGCCAGCCGGTTTGGTAAAGGCGAGGTTATCACAGAAGGTTTTTCAGGCGCCATGTCATCCAACGATCTTGACGAGGTAGCTCGAATTTTACGGAGTTCGAGAAAGGCTTTTTGAACCCTGCTCTCTACGGTCCATGTGGGGTCGGGGGATCAGGATGTCACGCTTCACTTTCAACCGCAAAAGATTGAAACTCAAGAAGCTTCTCGGAATCCGCGCGCGGCTGGCCTTGCTGGCGCTGATTCTGGTGGCACCGCTGATGCTGGACCGCGCCCGATCGCTCGAGGGCACCCGCGCCAAGCAAATCGCGCAGGCCACCCAGGAATTCCACACTATCACGCAGCGCAGCGTGCAGGCTCAGCGCGAGATCATCGCGTCGGTCGAGACGATGATGAAATCAGCCGCCTATATCAGCGCCTCCGCCGGAGGCGTCGGCCGGAGCTGCGACGTTCTGCGCACCAGCCTGAAGATCGAATTGCCCTGGATCCGGAGCATGTCGATCGTCGCCGGCGATGGCAGCGTTCAGTGTTCGACTTTGCCGAGCCTGGTCGGCATGAATATCGGCGATCGCAGTTACTTCAAGAACGCGGTGGAGACCCGCGGTTTCGTGTTCAGCGATTATGTGTTTGCCAGGGTCTCGAAGATACCGATGTTGATGGGGGCCTATCCGGTTTCTGCGATCGCAGCCGCCGAGGAAGCCGTCATCGTGGCGGGCATCAATCTCGACTGGATGTCGAAGATATTGGGCGATCTCGATGGCCGGCCCGGTATTTCAGCGGTTCTCATCGATAGCGAAGGGACCGTTCTGGCAGCGCCACCCGATCAGGCCGGCATGATCGGCCATCCGCTCGACAATCTGCCGATGCTGGCGGCCATGTCCGACAAGGCGATCGGCTCGGACCAGGCGACGGTATCCGTGTCATCGTCCGCCGCGGACGGATCAACGCGCACCGTCAGCTTCACCCGAATTCCCGGTACCGGTTCGCGCCTTGTCGTCAGCGTCGATGCGGCAAAGGTCGCAGCAGGCACCAATCGCGAAATTCGCGCCGCCTATCTGCAATTGGGGCTGGTGTGCCTGCTGGTGCTGATCGGCGCGCTGCTCGCCGCCCAGAGGCTGATCATCCAGCCGATCGAGATGATGGCGGCGATGGCGACACGCTTTGGCCAGGGCGACTGGTCGGTGCGCGCGGCGCGCAGCCGGTTGCCGGCCGAATTTATTCCGCTGGCCCGCGCCTTCGATGCGATGGCGGCGCAGCTTGGCCAGCGCGAGCGCGAATTGATTGCCACCAATGACCGGCTGACCGTGATGGCGTCGATCGATATGCTGTCCGGACTCGCCAACCGGCGCGGGTTCCAGAGCCGGCTGGACTTCGAGTGGATGAAGGCCCAGCATCAAAACGACGGCGACCTCTCGCTCTTGATGATCGACGTCGATCACTTCAAGCTCTTCAACGACACCTATGGCCACCCCGAAGGCGACGCCTGCCTTGCAAGGCTCGGCGAGACGCTGTCCGGCATAGCCGCTGAAAACTTCGGTTTTGCGGGGCGTTATGGCGGCGAGGAATTCTGTCTGTTGCTGCCAAATACCGACATCGGCCGCGCGCTGCAGATCGGCGAGACGGTACGCCTGGCGGTCCAGGCGCTGGCGATGCCCCATTGTACCAGCAGCCACCAGACCGTCACTGTCAGCGTCGGGGTCGCCTGCACCCAACCCAATGGCGCGCAGGGGCCGGGCGACCTGGTCGAGGCTGCGGACGCGGCACTCTACGCCGCCAAGCGTCGCGGCCGCAACGCGGTGGCCGAGCACGGCTTTGTGCGGCTGACGGACGACGGCGACCCGATGGCGCTGGCGAGCTAGCCGGTTCAGCGCGGCTTGTTGCGCGGATAAAAAGCCCGCACGGCCGCTTCCTTCGACCGCCCAAGGCGTTGACCCATCGCGGTCTTTTGTGGCCTAGTCCGCCGTCCTTTTGACCGGCCTTGAGACCCACGAAACCCCTGCGATTCCATGACCTCCGAACGCTACAACGCACGCGAATCCGAGCCGCGCTGGCAACGCCAGTGGGACGAAAAGGCGATCTTCGCCTCCAAAAACGACGACCCGCGGCCGAAATATTACGTGCTCGAGATGTTCCCCTACCCGTCCGGGCGGATCCATATCGGGCACGTCCGCAATTACACGCTGGGCGATGTGCTGGCGCGCTTCATGCGGGCCAAGGGTTTCAACGTGCTGCACCCGATGGGCTGGGACGCCTTCGGGCTTCCGGCCGAAAACGCTGCGATTGAGCGCAAGGTCGCGCCCAAGGCATGGACCTACGACAACATCGCCGCGATGAAAAAGCAGTTGCGCTCGATCGGGCTGTCGCTCGACTGGTCCAGAGAATTCGCGACCTGCGATCCGTCCTATTACAAGCACCAGCAAAAGCTGTTCAACGACCTCCTGCGCGCCGGGCTCGCCGAGCGCGAGCATCGCAAGCTCAATTGGGACCCGGTCGACATGACCGTGCTCGCCAACGAGCAGGTGATCGACGGCCGCGGCTGGCGTTCGGGCGCGCTGGTGGAACAGCGCGAGATGAAGCAGTGGATATTCAAGATCACCAAATATTCGCAGGAGCTGCTCGACGCGCTCGATACGCTGGATCGCTGGCCCGACAAGGTGCGGCTGATGCAGCGCAACTGGATCGGGCGCTCCGAAGGCTTGCTGGTGCGATTCGCGCTCGATACCGCGACCACGCCCGATGGCGAGAGCGAACTGAAGATATTCACGACACGGCCCGACACGCTGTTCGGCGCCAAATTCATGGCGATCGCACCCGATCACCCGCTGGCGCAGGCGGCGGCGGCGAAAAATCCCAAGCTCGCTGATTTCATCGCGGAGGCAAAGCGTCACGGCACCGCGCAGGAAATTATCGATACCGCCGAGAAGCTGGGCTTCGACACCGGCATCAAGGCGGTCCATCCGTTCGACGCAAACTGGAAGCTGCCGGTTTACGTCGCCAATTTCGTGCTGATGGAATACGGCACCGGCGCGATCTTCGGCTGCCCCGCGCACGACCAGCGCGACCTCGATTTCGTCAACAAATACCGGCTTGGCAATACCCCGGTGGTGTGCCCCCCGGACGTCGATCCGAAATCGTTCGTCATCACCGACGTCGCTTACGACGGCGACGGCCGCATGATCAATTCGCGCTTCCTCGACGGCATGACCATCGAGCAGGCGAAAGAAGAAGTTGCGAAGCGCCTGGAGAGCGAGTTGCGCGGCAACATGCCGGTCGCCGAGCGACAAGTAAATTTCCGCCTGCGCGACTGGGGCATCTCGCGCCAGCGCTATTGGGGCTGTCCGATCCCGGTGATCCACTGCCCCACCTGCGACGTGGTGCCGGTGCCCGACAAGGACTTGCCGGTCGTGCTGCCGGAGGATGTCTCCTTCGACAAGCCCGGCAACGCGCTCGACCACCATCCGACCTGGAAGCACGTCATTTGCCCACAATGCGGGGCCAAGGCGGTGCGCGAAACCGATACCATGGATACCTTCGTGGATTCGTCGTGGTATTTCGCGCGCTTCACCGATCCATGGAACGAGACCGCGCCGACCACACTACCGGTCGCGAACCGGATGATGCCGGTCGATCAATATATCGGCGGCGTCGAGCATGCGATTTTGCACCTGCTATACAGCCGGTTCTTCACCCGCGCCATGAAGGCCACCGGCCATATCGGCATGGATGAGCCGTTTGCCGGCATGTTCACGCAGGGCATGGTGGTGCACGAGACCTACAGCAAGGCCGACGGCACCTATGTGACGCCGGCCGAGGTGCGGATCGAGACCGGCGCTGACGGCCGCCGCGCCAGCCTGATGGCATCCGGCGAGGAAGTCGCGATCGGCCCGATCGAGAAGATGTCGAAGTCGAAGCGCAACACCGTCGATCCCGACGACATCATCGAGACCTATGGCGCCGACGTCGCGCGCTGGTTCATGCTGTCGGACTCGCCGCCGGACCGCGACGTGATCTGGAGCGACGAGCGGGTGCAGGGCGCGTCGCGATTCGTGCAGCGGCTATGGCGGCTGGTGAACGAATCCGCCGCTATGGCCGGAACCGCGCCGGTGGTGCGGCCGGCGGTATTCGGCGATAGCGCGCTGGCGCTTCGCAAGGCGGCCCATGGCGCCCTGGACAAAGTCTCCTCCGGCATCGAAAAGCTGCACTTCAACGTGTGCCTGGCCTATATCCGGGAATTCGGCAACGCGCTGGGCGAGGTGCTGGGGCGTCCGGGCGAGCCCCCGCCCGACCTGGTATGGGCGGTTCGCGAGGCCGCCGTCATCCTGGTTCAACTGTTCGCGCCCATGATGCCGCATCTGGCCGAGGAGTGCTGGCAGGTGCTGGGCCAGCCGGGTCTGGTTTCGGAGGCCAATTGGCCTAAAATCGAACGCGATTTGCTGGTTGAGGATACGGTGACGCTGGTGGTTCAGGTCAATGGCAAGAAACGGGGTGAGGTCACGGTGGCCAGCCATGCCCAGAATCCGGAAATTGAGACTGCCGTTCTGGCTCTTGATGCGGTAAAACAGGCCTTGGGCGGCAACGCTGTCCGCAAGGTGATCGTTGTTCCCAAGAGGATTGTGAATGTCGTTGGCTAAGACCCGCATCGCCGCACGGCTTCTGGCCGTGGCCGCACTGGCGGCGCTGACGGCCGGCTGCTTTCAGCCGATGTATGCCGAACACACCGATGGAACCCCCGGCCTCCGCGACAAATTGCTGGCGGTGGACGTTCCGCCCGTCAACAAGCCCAACGCCTCCCACGAGGCCCGGATCCAGGTGGCCATCCGCAATGCGCTGGCGTTCAAGCTCTATGGCAACGCCACCGGCATGCCACCGCTTTATCGTCTGGACCTGACCTTCGCGACGACCCGCTCGACGCTGATGCTCGATCCCCTCACCGCGCTGCCCACCGACGAGAGTTACGGCATCAATGCGAATTTTGTCCTGGTCGAGATCGCCACCAACAAAACGATGATCGCCGGCACCACCTTCTCGCGGGTCTCCTACGATATTCCCGGCAGCTACCAGCGCTTTGCCCGTTCCCGCGCCGTCCGCGACGCCGAGGACCGCGCCGCCCAGGAAATCGCCGAACATCTCCAGACCCGGCTGGCATCGTACTTCGCCACCGGGATCTAGCGACGGGCGTTCCGCACACCTGACGTCATCCCCGGATGGCCGCATCGTACTTATCTTCATCCTTCGAGGCTCGCCCTCGGGATGACGTCTATTCGAGTGGACAGAGCTAACGTGGTCGCGCTGCGCGGAAGAGAAATCGACGCCTTTCTGGCCCGCCCCGATCCGGGGCGGCCTATCATCCTGCTCTACGGTCCCGATGCCGGCCTGGTGCGCGAACGCGCCGACGCGCTCTTGGCATCCGCGGTCGATGATCCCACCGATCCGTTTTCGCTGGTGAGGCTGGACGGCGACGAACTTGCGGCCGAACCATCGCGGCTTGTCGATGAGGCCATGACGATTCCGTTATTCGGCGGCCGCCGCGCCATTCGCATCCGTGCCGGCTCGCGCAGTTTCGCCAGCGGCGTCGACACGCTGGCCGATTCGCCGCTGAAGGATTGCCGCGTCGTGATCGAGGCCGGCGAATTGCGGCCGGAATTGCCGCTGCGCAAGGCCTGCGAGCGCGCCAAGACCGCGGTCGCGATCGGCTGCTATCCCGATGGCGAGCGCGACCTTGCAAAATTGATCGACGATGAATTGCGGGTTTCGAATTTGCGGATCGCAGCGGATGCGCGCGCGTCGCTGGTGGCGTTGCTCGGCGGCGACCGCCAGGCCTCGCGCAACGAATTGCGCAAGCTGACGCTCTACGCGCACGGCCAGGGTGAAGTTACGCTCGACGACGTGATGGCGGTGGTCGCCGACGCCTCCGAACTCAAGATCGATCCGATCGTGGACGGCGCCTTTGCCGGAAAGCCGGAGCTGGTCGAGACCGAATTTGCCAAGGCGATGATCGCGGGCACCTATCCCGGCATGATCATTTCCGCGGCCCAGCGCCAGGCGGCGTGGCTGCACAAATCGGCGCTCGCGGTTGCCGAGGGCACGCCGGTTTCGACATTGCTCGACAGCGGCTTTCCGCGGCTGCATTTTTCGCGAAAGCCGAATGTCGAAACCGCATTGCGACAGTTCAGCGCGGCGCGCCTGATGACGATCATCGAACAGCTTGCCACGGCCGCGCTGGAAATGCGCAAGCAGGCGCCGCTGGCCGCCGTGATCGCCCAGCGCACGCTGCTGTCGATCGCGGTGAATGCCAAACGACGAGGGTAGGCGAAGTCAGGCGCCCTTATCCAGCCGCCGCACGATCTCATCGAGTTGATCGAGGTCGCGGTAGCGGATGTGCACGATGCCGCCGGGATCACGGTGATCGACGTTGACCGCAAGTCCAAGCGCGTCGCTGACCCGCTTTTCCAGCGCGACCGTGTCGGGGTCTTTCACCTTGCCGCCGCGCGCCTTCTGCGCTTTACGAACCGGAACACCCTCGACATGCGCCAGCGCTTCGGCCTGGCGCACATTGAGGCCCTCATCGACAATGCGTTTGGCGGCCGCGGCCGGATCAGGCACGCCGATCAGCGCCCGCGCATGGCCGGCCGACAGCTTGCCCGATGCGATGTAGGCCTGCACCTCGGCCGGCAGTTTCGTCAGCCGCATCATGTTGGCGACGTGGCTGCGGCTCTTGCCGACGATCTTCGCAATCTCGTCCTGGCTGCGTTTGAATTCATCGGCGAGCGCATGATAACCCTGCGCCTCTTCCATCGCATTGAGATCTTCGCGCTGCACGTTTTCGATGATCGCGATCTCGAGCGCCTCGCTGTCGTTGACATCGACCGGCACGATCGGAACCTCGTGCAGGCCGGCGATCTGCGATGCGCGCCAGCGGCGTTCGCCGGCGATGATTTCGAAACGGTCCTGCGCGCCCTTGACCGGACGCACCACGATCGGCTGGATCACGCCGTGCTGCCGGATCGAATTGGCGAGTTCGGCCAATTCAGCATCGGAAAAATCGCGGCGCGGATTGCGCGGATTGGGCTTGAGGAATTCGATCGGCACCTTGCGCTGCGCACGCGGCCGATCCAGATGCGCGGCCTCGCCGCCGACATCTCCGATCAGACTTGCAAGACCGCGGCCCAGTCGCGAACGCGCTTCGTCGGCCATCGCCAGCTCCCTTGGATTCACTCACATCACTCCGGATTGGACGCTTATGTTTTCAATCATCCTTCGAGACTCGGGGCGTTGCCCCTCGCTCCTCAGGATGACGCTGTGGTTGTTGCCCTCGCCGCGAGGCGCCGACTTAGCCTAATGCGTGCGCAGTTCGCGCTCGCGCTGGATCACCTCGGTTGCAAGCTTGAGATACGCTTCGCTGCCGACGCATTTGAGATCGTAGACCAGTACCGGTTTGCCGTAGGACGGCGCCTCGGAGATGCGCACATTGCGCGGGATCATGGTGTTGTAGACCTTGGCTCCCATGAACTGCCGGACATCGGCGACGACCTGGTTCGACAAATTGTTTCGCGAGTCGAACATGGTCAGCACGATGCCGTGGATCGAAAGATTGGGGTTGAGGGTCGAGCGCACCTGCTCCACCGTCTGCAGCAGCTGCGACAGGCCCTCCAGCGCGAAGAACTCGCACTGCAGCGGCACCAGGATCGCATCCGAGGCCGCCATCGCGTTGACGGTGAGAAGGTTGAGCGACGGCGGACAATCGATCAGCACATAGGTGTAATCGGACTCCGGCGTGACGTTGCTGTTCAATGCCGCGATGGCGTTGCGCAGGCGAAACGCGCGGTCGCGCGTCGATCCCAATTCAAGCTCGAGACCTGAAAGGTCCATGGTCGAGGCGGCGATATGCAGACGCGGCACCGCGGTCGGCACCACCGCGTCGCGCAGCGGCGCTTCGCCGATCAGCACGTCATAGGTCGAGCAGCTGCGGTTGCGGCGATCGATGCCGAGGCCGGTCGAGGCGTTGCCTTGCGGATCGAGATCGACAATCAGCACGCGTTCGCCGATGGCCGCGAGCGCCGTGCCGAGGTTGATCGCGGTAGTGGTCTTGCCGACGCCGCCCTTTTGGTTGGCGAGCGCCAGGATGCGCGGATGGCCTGCCGGATTTGGCGGCCTATCTTCTTGATAAACCTGATCAATTACGGTCATGCGCGGACGCCATGGGTTGCAGCGGAGGGATTGCGCCGCTCGATCCGATCGAGCTCGACGATCCAGCCATGTCCGCCAGTGCGGCTGGAATGCAGTTGTGGTTCGATATTCCAATATTTAGTGGCTTCGGTCAATTCAGCCTCTACATCTTGGCCTTTAAGAAACAAAGCTTTTGCACCCTGCCGCACCAGCGGTTCGGCGTAGCCGATGAGCTGATGTAGCGGCGCCAGCGCTCGGGCAGTGACACAATCGACCTTACCGGTGATTCTATCCACACTATCCCCGATATCAGACAAATGAACTGTGCCGGGCGAGCCCGTAACTCGTAGTGCTTCACGCAGGAAAGCGGCCTTCTTCGCATTGCGCTCGACCAGATGGACCATCGCTCCTGGTGTCTCCGCCAAACCGCAGGCCAGCACGATGCCGGGGAAGCCACCGCCGCTACCCAGATCCGCCCACAGGACGGCCGACGGCGCGAGGCTCAAGAGCTGCAGCGAATCGGAGATGTGCCGGGTCCACAGATTTGGCAGCGTCGATGGCGAAACCAGATTGGTCTTGACCTGCCATTCCAGGAGCAGGTCGACATAGCGTTGCAGCCGCCCCTCTGTTTCACGTGAAACAGGAGTCAGCTTCAGTGCGGCCGCTTTGTCAGAGGCCGAAACGGAGGATGCTGGTTCGATCGCTTTGGACATCTGCTTGACTGTGTCGCCGTGACGGAACTCGTCATCCCGTCTGCCGAAGATAGAGCTGGTGAGATCAGGCCGTCATTGCGAGCGAAGCGACGCAATCCATGAGGCGACATGAAGCAAAAGTGGATTGCTTCGCTCCGCTCGCAATGACGACCTTGAACCGGTATTTTCACTTCAGCGGCGGCATCATTTCCGGCGACCCATCTTGTTTCACGTGAAACAGCGCTAACCGGACGCGACCGCCGGCTTCCGCCGCGCCTCTCGCCGGAGATAGGCCGCCAAAATTCCGAGCGCCGCGGGGGTCAAGCCGTCAAGCCGGCCCGCCTGCCCCACCGTTCTTGGCCGCGCCGCCTCAAGCTTGGAGCGCGCCTCGTTGGAAAGCCCTGGCACCGCGCTGTAATCGATATCGCTCAGCAGTAACCCTTCGTCGCGGCGGAAAGCATCGACGTCGGCGGTCTGGCGCTTGAGATAGACGTCATATTTGGCATCGATCTCGACATGGACGGCGATCGATGGATCGACGGCCGATAGCTCCGGCCAGATCCCCCGCAGTTCGCTCCAGCCGATCTCCGGATAGGCCAGCAGCTCGAACGCCGAGCGACGATGACCGTCGTGATTGAGCGCAAGGCCATACTTGGCGGCTTCGTTAGGCGTCAGCGTTAGCGACTTTGCCAGCGCCTTCGCGGCATCAAGTGCTCTCATCTTGGCGCCGTGGGCCTGCGATCGCGCCTGCCCTACGCACCCGAGCGCGATACCCTTGCCGGTCAGGCGCTGATCGGCATTGTCGGCCCGCAGCGTCAGACGATATTCGGCCCGGGAGGTGAACATGCGATAGGGCTCGGTAATGCCGCGCGTCACCAGGTCATCGATCATGACGCCGAGATAGCCGTCGGCGCGGTCGAACACGATGGGATCAGCCCCGCCGGCCGACAGGGCTGCATTGAGCCCCGCAACAAGGCCCTGCGCCGCGGCCTCTTCATAGCCGGTGGTGCCGTTGATCTGGCCGGCCAGGAACAGCCCGGGCAATCGCTTGGTCTGCAAGGTCGGATCGAGTTCGCGCGGATCGACGTGGTCATATTCGATGGCGTAGCCAGGCCGGACCATTCTTGCCCGCTCAAGACCTGGGATCGTCGCCAGGATTGCCGACTGCACCTCTTCCGGCAGCGACGTCGAGATGCCGTTTGGATAGACCGTGGTATCGTCGAGGCCTTCGGGCTCCAGGAAGATCTGATGGCCATCGCGGTCGCCGAAGCGGACGATCTTGTCTTCGATCGACGGGCAATAGCGCGGACCGCTGCTTTTGATCTGGCCGGAATACATCGGCGACCGGTGAACATTGGCCCGGATCACCTCATGGGTCGCCGGAGTGGTCCGGGTGATGCCGCACTGGATCTGCGGCGTCGTGATCCGATCGGTCATGACCGAAAACGGCTCCGGCGGATCGTCGCCCGGCTGCATTTCCACCGCCGACCAGTCGATCGTGGTGCCATCGAGCCGCGGCGGCGTGCCGGTCTTCAGTCGCCCGAGGGTGAAACCGGCGCGCTCGAACGAAGCCGACAGCCCCATGGCCGGGGCCTCATCGACCCGGCCCGCCGGCCAATTCCTTTCGCCGAGATGGATCAGCCCGCGCAGGAAGGTCCCGGTGGTGATGACCACCGCACCGGCGGCCAACGCACGACCGTCGGCCAGGCGGACGCCGGTCACCCGGCCGCTGGAGACGGTCAGGTCATCGGCCTCGCCTTCAATCACGTGGAGATTGGTGGTCTCGGTGATCGCGGCCTGCATCGCCGCTGCATAGAGCTGGCGATCGGCCTGGGCACGCGGACCCCGGACTGCCGGACCCTTGCGGCGATTGAGCATGCGAAATTGAATCCCGGCCGCATCAGCGACCCGGCCCATCAAGCCGTCCAGCGCATCGACCTCCCGCACCAGGTGACCCTTGCCGAGGCCCCCGATCGCGGGATTGCACGACATCGCCCCGATGGTCGCGAAACGATGCGTCACCAGTGCCGTGGTAGCGCCGAGGCGGGCTGATGCCGTCGCGGCCTCGCAGCCGGCATGGCCGCCGCCGATCACGATAACGTCGAACGATTTGGGTTCGAAACTCATGCGCGACTTCTATCGCGAGACGGTGAAAGCTGAAAGTCGAAGTTCGGGAGATTCCGACGTTTCACGTGAAACGCCAATTCTCGCGGCAAATTGAGGTTGTTTCACGTGAAACATTTCAGTAAAAAATGAACGAAGAAATGTTACTTGCCAACACAAAAATCACGAAAGATCTTGTCAAGAACGTCCTCCACATCAACCCGGCCGAGCAGCCGGCCGAGCCGGTTGGCCGCCGCTCGCAAATCTTCCGCGACGAATTCGTCACCCTTGTCGACAACCCCTATGCTGCGTCGCAACAATTCCGTCGTCTCGCGCAGCAATTCCCGGTGTCGCGCCCGCCCGATCAAGCCACCCTCCTCCGAGCCGAAATAATCCCGCGCAAAAACGACCAACGCCGCGATCAATTCCCTGACCCCCTCACCCCGGGTGGCCGAAATCCGGAAATCGAATCCGCCCGCATCAGCCCGATCCGGCTCAAGATCGATCTTGGTCCGGACCGACCATACCGGCACAGCGCCACCGATGGACGCAGCTGCCGAATCGTCATCGTCCAGCCACAACACCAGATCGGCTTCCCCCGCTCGCGCCCTGGCGCGGCGCACGCCCTCCTGCTCGACCGGATCGTCGGTCTCGCGGATTCCGGCAGTGTCGATCACCATGACCGGATAACCATCGAGATCAAGCTGCACCTCGATGACATCCCGCGTGGTGCCGGCATGCGGCGACACGATGGCAACGTCCCGCCGCGCCAGTTGATTCATCAATGTCGACTTGCCGACGTTCGGGGCACCGGCGATCGCCACCACCAATCCCTCGCGCAGCCGTTCACTTTGGCCCTGAGCCGCAAGCACTTCCTCGATCTCTTCGAGCAGCGCCCTGATCTTGGCCAACGCCGGCGCGACCAGCTCGGCAGACACGTCGCCCTCGTCGGAGAAATCGATGCCAGCTTCAATCAGCGCCGAGGCGTCGATGATCTGGGCCCGCCAGTGACGCGCGCGCTCGCCGAGCATCCCTTTTAACTGCCGCAGCGCCTGGCGGCGTTGTCGGTCGGTGTCGGCATGAATCAGATCGTCGAGCGCTTCCGCTTCGGTCAGATCGAGCTTGCCATTCTCGAACGCGCGCCGGGTAAACTCGCCCGGCTCCGCGGCGCGTACGTTTTCAAATCCCGAGAGCGCGGAAAACAGCGCGGCCAAGACCGCTCGCCCGCCATGGACGTGAAACTCGGCAACGTCCTCGCCGGTCGCACTGGCCGGGCCGGGGAACCAGAGGATCACCGCATCGTCGATCGGTTGCCCGCGCCCGTCGCGCAGCAACACCCGCGTCGCCAACCGCGGCAGGGGAACCTTGCCGGCCAATGCGGTGAGCACCGTCCCGGCCCGAGGCCCGGATAGGCGCACCATTGAAATCGCACCGGGCGGCCGGCCCGACGACAGCGCAAAAATGGTCTGGTCCCGCGGGTGCATCGCCTATTTGCCCCTGAGCCATTGAAAAGGCAACGTAATTGCCGCTTCCCAGGGTTTGTCGAGCCAATTAGCGGGAAGCCGCGAAAACGGTCTTCGACGCAGCAAATGCTGCAGCAAAGACCGCAGCATTTATGTTGCAGAAATCGGCCAATTCTTGCTACCGGCAGTCGGCGTTAGAAGAAACGCGAGCTATTTCAATGTCTTGAGTGCAGCGCTCCGCGACACCCAGGTTTCCTTATGCTGCACTTTTGCTGCAGCAAAGACCGCAGCATGGATTTCGCGGCGACAAATGAAAAGGGCGCCCGCTTTCCGCGGGCGCCCCGTTCAAAACCGGCCTGAAGGCTCAGGTATTCATCAATTCGAAGAATTCCGAGTTGTTCTTGGTGTTGCGCAACTTATCGAGCAGGAAGTCGATCGCATCCATGGTGCCCATCGGATTGAGGATCCGGCGCAGCACATACATCTTCTTCAGGAGCTGCGGATCGGTAATCAGCTCTTCCTTGCGGGTGCCTGAACGCGAAATGTCGATCGCCGGGAAGGTGCGCTTGTCCGAGACCTTGCGATCGAGAATCAGCTCCGAATTGCCGGTGCCTTTGAATTCTTCGAAAATCACTTCGTCCATGCGGCTGCCGGTATCGACCAGCGCGGTCGCGATTATGGTGAGCGAACCGCCCTCCTCGATGTTGCGCGCGGCACCGAAGAAACGCTTGGGCCTCTGCAGCGCGTTGGCATCGACGCCGCCAGTCAGCACCTTGCCGGATGACGGCACCACGGTGTTGTAGGCGCGCCCCAGCCGCGTGATCGAGTCCAGCAGGATCACGACGTCGCGGCCATGCTCGACCAGCCGCTTGGCCTTCTCAATGACCATCTCGGCAACCTGAACATGCCGCACCGCAGGCTCGTCGAAGGTCGATGAAACGACTTCGCCCTTCACCGAGCGCTGCATGTCGGTGACTTCTTCCGGCCGCTCGTCGATCAGCAGCACGATCAGATAGCACTCCGGATGATTGGCCGTGATCGAATGGGCGATGTTCTGCATCAGCACGGTTTTGCCGGTGCGCGGCGGCGCCACGATCAGCGCGCGCTGGCCCTTGCCGATCGGGGCGACGATATCGATAACCCTTGCAGAAAGGTCCTTTCTGGTGGGGTCTTCGAGCTCCAGCCGGAACCGCTGATCCGGAAACAGCGGCGTCAGATTGTCGAAATTGACCTTGTGCTTGGATTTCTCCGGGTCTTCAAAATTCAGCGTGTTGACTTTGAGCAGTGCAAAATAGCGTTCGCCCTCTTTCGGGCTGCGAATGTGGCCTTCGATGGTGTCGCCGGTGCGGAGCCCGAAACGGCGGATCTGCGACGGCGAGACATAGATATCATCCGGTCCGGGCAGATAATTGGCATCCGGCGAGCGCAGAAATCCGAAGCCGTCGGAGAGAACCTCGACGACGCCTTCGCCGATAATATCGGTTTCCTGGATCGCAAGTTGTTTGAGAATGGCGAACATCAGCTCCTGCTTTCGCATCGTGCTGGCGTTTTCGACCCCTTTTTCTTCCGCGAACGAGACGAGCTCGGCCGGCGTTTGAGCTTTGAGGTCTTGAAGTTTCATTTCCCGCATTGGGGTGGTCCTGTGGAATAACGGGGGAGGGGATTGCGAGGTGGCTTTAAGAAAATGCGGACGCAATATCCAAAGTCCGCAGAAGTCTTGAGCAAGGAAGGTGCCGGTGAGGCTTCAAACCTGACGTGGCGGCCGGTTCAACGAGGAAACCGGAACACAACCACATCCGCCTGCGTGGGGTGGGATTTGATCAATATAGAAAATCGGTCGCCCTTTCGCAAGCAGGCGTCAAGCTGGAGATGTTCGCAGCCAATTCTCTCAGAACGGCTTGACCACCACGAGAATCACAATACCGATCATTAAAATCGTCGGTACCTCATTGATAATACGATAAAATCTCTGGCTTCTGGTATTCTGGTCGGCGGCGAAATCCCTGACACAACGCGAAAAAAAACCGTGGATACCGGACATTACCAGCACCAGCAGAAACTTGGCCTGCCACCAGCCGGCCAAGAACCAATGCCCCGCCCAGGCGAGGTAAAGCCCGGCCAGCCATGTCACAGTCATGGCCGGATTGATGATCGCCTTCAGCAACCGCCGTTCCATCACCTTGAACGTCTCGGACTGCTTCGATCCGGTTTCCGCTTCGCAATGATAAACGAACAACCTCGGCAGATAGAGCATGCCAGCCATCCAGGCGATCACCGCGATCACATGCAGCGCCTTGATCCATTCGTACATCGTGGCCGTCTCACTCATTCGCGGAAGGTTCGCTCGTCACTCGCAACGCTGGAACATTTCTGGCTGGCATCAGTGCTGCCAAGCGTCCTGATATCTCGTTGAACGAAGACATATCCGCAAGCAGGTCTTTTCTAAAACAATAATTTTAAAATCTTAGGTTTGAGTCTAAGTAGCGGTGGATTAGGCCCACGCAAAACTGTCCTGCAATTTTCCGGGCTTGTTCACATTCATCAACAGTTCATGCAGTATTCCCGGCGATGCGGATAACGCTACGCGCTTCAGTCACTTGCATGGCATCATCGCCAGCTTATGAAGAGACAAGTCCACATAACCTCGTTATCATCGCCGGCATCGCGTGGACTTATCCTCCTGCGAGGCCTGTGAAGAAAAAGCCGGGTTATCCCCGAGCGGTCGACGCGCATACGATTCTCGCAGGTAAGCTCCACAGCGATTCACAGGATACACAGGGGTCACGGTGCCCACGACCGGCAACTATTTCCACCTCCACCTCGTCTCCGATTCGACGGGTGAAACGCTGATCACGGTGGCGCGCGCGGTGGCGGCTCAATATGCCAATGTGACGCCGGTCGAACATGTCTATCCGCTGGTGCGCAGCCAGAAGCAGCTCGATCGCGTGCTGGATGAAATCGAGGAAGCGCCCGGCATCGTGCTTTTTACGTTGCTGGAGAAGGATCTGGTCGGCCGGCTGGAAGCCAAGTGCCAGGAGATCAACATCCCGAGCCTTTCGATCATCGGCCCGGTGATGCAATTGTTTCAGGCCTATCTTGGTGCTGCCACCACCGGACGCGTCGGCGCCCAGCACACCCTGAATGCGGAATATTTCAAGCGGATCGATGCCTTGAATTATTCCATGATGCATGACGACGGCCAGCATGTGGAAGGCCTCGAGGAGGCCGATGTGGTGCTGGTCGGGGTATCCCGCACGTCGAAAACGCCGACCTCGATCTATCTCGCCAACCGCGGCATCCGCACCGCGAATGTTCCGCTGGTGCCGGGCATCGCGATTCCGCATCAGCTCGAAACCATCAAAAAGCCGCTGGTGGTCAGCCTGCACGCAACTCCGGAACGCCTGATCCAGGTCCGGCAGAACCGGCTGTTGAGTATCGGCGCCGGGGTTGGCAACGATACCTATATCGACCGTCAGGCGGTCACCGATGAGGTCGCCTATGCGCGGCGGTTGAGCGCCAGGTTCAATTGGGCGCTGCTCGACGTTACGCGGCGATCGATCGAGGAAACCGCTGCGGCGGTGATGAAATTGTTCAGCGACCGGCAGCGGCAGCGGCTTGCGGAATGACGCTCTGGCGCGGAAAATATCCGTTGATACTAGCCTCGCAGAGCCGCACCCGGCAGGCGCTGCTGGCCAATGCCAGCATCGATTTCGAAGCCGTTCCGGCCGACATCGATGAGCGGGAGATTCAAGAGGCCTCCGGCCTCTCCGCGCCGGGCGATATCGCAGCATTGCTGGCGCGCCGGAAAGCCGTTGCGGTATCGGCGCGTCAACCCGGCAGATTTGTTGTCGGCGCGGACCAGATATTGGCGCGCGGTGCGCGGCTTTTCAGCAAGCCGGCCGGTCGGGCGCAGGCTGCCGAGCAGCTACGCGCCCTTGCCGGCGGCAGCCATGAACTGTATTCCGCCGTAGCCGTCGCGCGCGATGGCGAGATATTGTTCGAGACAGTTTCCATCGCGCGAATGACAATGCGGCGACTTGGCGACCCTGAAATTGGCGCCTATCTCGACGAAGCCGGAGAGGCCGTCACCACCAGCGTCGGCGCCTATCAGCTTGAGGGTCTTGGCGTGCATTTATTCGAGCGCATCGAAGGCGATCATTTCACCATCCTCGGCCTGCCGCTGCTGCCGCTACTGGCATTTCTGCGAAGCGAGCGGCTGCTCGGTGTGTGAGATTCTTTAAAATGAAGATCCTTGGGCTGACCGGCTCGATCGGAATGGGAAAATCTACCACCGCAAAGTTGTTCGCGGAGGCGGGTGTCCCGGTTTACGATGCCGATGCGACCGTCCACACGGTTTACCAAGGCGAGGCGGTGCCGGCGATCGAGGCGGCATTTCCGGGCACGACTGCCGATGGCAAGGTCGATCGGGCCAGGCTGTCGGCGAAAGTGGTGCATGATCCAGCCGCGATACAACGGCTGGAGCAGATCGTTCACCCGATGCTGCGCAGCTATCACCAAAAATTCCTTCAAGACGCCGAACAGGCCGGCGCACCGGTTGTGGTGATGGATGTGCCGCTATTGTTCGAGACCGGCGGCGAGAAACGCGTCGATGCCGTGGTGGTGGTGACGACGGCGCCGGAAGTCCAGCGCGAACGCATTCTGGCCCGAGGCACCATGACCGCCGAGACGCTTGATGCCATCCTGGCGCGACAAACGCCGGATGCCGAAAAACGCCGGCGCGCGGATTTCGTGGTGGATACCTCGCACGGACTTGACCCCGTGCGCGCCCGAATCCGGGACATTCTGGCCGAGGTCGTTAAGATGCCGCAACGGCGATCCTGATTCGCTGATTTTTTGCGGTTTGTCGTCATGCGCGAAATTGTTCTTGATACCGAAACCACCGGCCTTGACCCGCTACGCGGCGATCGGCTGGTCGAAATCGGCTGTGTCGAGATTTTCAACCGCATGCCGACCGGGCAGAGCTTTCACCGGTACATCAATCCGCAGCGCGACATGCCGGCCGAAGCTTTCGCCGTGCATGGTCTTTCCAGCGAATTCCTCGCCGACAAGCCGCTGTTCGATGAAGTGGTCGAGGAATTTCTGGAGTTCATCGGCGATGAACCGCTGGTGATCCACAACGCGTCGTTCGATATCGGTTTCATCAATGCCGAGCTTGACCGCGTCAAGCTGCCGCCGATACCGCGCGACCGGCTGGTCGACACGCTGCTGCTGGCGCGGCGCAAGCATCCGGGCGTGTCGAACCGTCTCGACGATCTGTGCTCGCGCTATGCGATCGACAATTCCCGCCGCACCAAGCACGGCGCCTTGCTCGACGCCGAGCTTTTGGCCGAGGTCTATATCGATCTGATCGGGGCCCGGCAGTCGCAATTGATCCTGGCAAGCGAAGCCCGCGATAGCCGCGCCGGTGGTATCGGCGAAATGCCGCGGCGGCAACGTCTTGTGCCGCTGGCGCCGCGAGTGACCGAGGCCGATCGCCTGGCGCATCGGGACTTCGTCGCAACTCTGGGCGACAAGCCGATCTGGAACGATTTCCTCAACGCCTGAACAGCACCGCTTGCGGCAAGGCTGCGATCATCCTCGGATGCGGTCCGAGGCGGGGTGCCGTATTTGCCGATGCGAGGGG
Source organism: uncultured Pseudomonadota bacterium (assembly GCA_963819325.1). Taxonomy (GTDB): domain Bacteria; phylum Pseudomonadota; class Alphaproteobacteria; order Rhizobiales; family Xanthobacteraceae; genus Bradyrhizobium. The sequence goes on along the minus strand of CAWFVT010000021.1, from coordinate 333,578 downwards.
CGCTTAGCTCGGTTTAACCTGCGCGGCCTGTGCCGCGGCAGCCTGGCGTTCCATATTCTGACGGTACAGACCGACAAAATCGACCGGATCGAGCATCAGCGGCGGGAAACCGCCGTCACGCACCGAAGTCGCGATGATTTCGCGGGCGAACGGAAACAACAGCCGCGGGCATTCAATCATGACCAGCGGATGAAGGTTTTCCTTCGGTACGTTCAGGATGCGGAACACGCCGGCATAGGCGAGATCGAAGCTGAACATCACCTTGCCGCCGTTTTCCGCCTTGCCTTCGACCAGAAGCGTCACTTCGAACTCGTTTTCGGAAACATTGTTCGCACTGACATTGATCTGGATATTGATCGAGGGTTGCTGCGGCTGCGGCGCCAGCGAGGCCGGGGCGTTCGGATTTTCGAATGAAAGGTCCTTGGTGTACTGCGCCAGCACGTTCAACTGGGGAGGAAGGGCCGCCTCGGGAGGCGTGCCGTTGCCGTTGGTCATGGAATCTCTCCTGGAACGCCGAGCGTGGACCGGCTTTGCGTCCGAATTCGCTCGTGAGGTGCGAAAATGCCTGTGTCGGGGCGAGTGGCTATCATAGCCCCGCCTCATTCCACAAGGACGACAATCGCAGGGCGACGGCCGGGGGGCGGGTTTGGGCATCGGCCCGCCGATCGATCCGGAAGGCGCGTACCTTGCCGTCACCGAAAGCGAGCCCTAAATTGTTGAATATGCGCGATTTCCGGGCATTATCGGGTTTCCCCTCGCAACCAAAACGCGCTACAATTGGCCGTCCGCAAACAGGCGCCTATTTCCAACGGCACGGCCTCTCATGTCATGACGCGCCATTGGCCGGGCAAAGTTTCGTGCCTACATGCTGCTGACCCATCCATGAGGTAATCTCCGCCGGTCCCGAGGGGAACGTTCTACCGCCGGCGCCATTGCCGGCGCAGACCAGAAAGCGAATACGACGTGGATATTTACACCATCATCTTCCTGGCGCTGGCGGTCTTCATCTTCCTGCGTCTGCGCAATGTACTCGGTCAGCGCACCGGGAACGAGCGGCCGCCTTACGACCGCCCGGCGCGCAACGTGGTGCAGGGAGCACAGGACAATAACGTGGTTCCAATGCCGGGCGCCGTGATCGATCAGGCGCCGCTGGCGCCGACGGCAGATGTGATCCCGCCGACCGATCGCTGGAAGGGCCTGGCCGAGCCCGGCACGCCGCTGGCTCAGGGACTTGATGCCATTGCCGCGCAGGATTCGTCGTTTGATCCGCGTCACTTCCTCAGCGGCGCACGCAGCGCCTATGAGATGATCGTGCTGGCATTCGCCAACGGCGATCGCCGCGCGCTGCGAGATCTGCTGTCGTCCGAGGTCTATGAAAGCTTCGAGACGGTGATCAAGGATCGCGAGAAGCACGAGCAGAAGACCGAGACGCGCTTTGTCTCGATCGACAAGGCCGAACTGGTGAATGCGGAAACGCGGGATCGGGCGGCGCAGCTGACCGTCCGCTTTGTGTCGCAGATGGTTTCGGTCACCCGCGACAAGACCGGCACGATCGTCGACGGGAATCCGGATAAGGTCACCGATATCACCGATGTTTGGACATTTGCCCGCGACGTTGCGTCACGCGATCCGAACTGGAAGCTGGTTGGCACGGGAAGCGCTCACTAACGTACGCGGCAGACCCTATGCCGCCGCGTTTTTGGTGATCGCCGCCGTCGTGTCGCTGGCTCCGCTGGTGGCTTTTGCTGCGCGTCATGCGCGTTACAGCCCGCCTTCTTCTTCCTCACGCCCGATCCCGTATCCCCGGCTGCCCTGGCCGGTGGAAATCAGCGGCAGCCAATATGCTCCGGTCGCATGGGCCGAAATCCCGGGCTGGAACGACGACGACCATCTGGAGGCGTACAAGGCGTTTCGCACCAGCTGCAAGTCGATATCGGCGCAGCCGACGCCAGCCCCCGATCCGAAGGCACTGGGGAACTCGTTGCGCGATCCCTGCCGCGCCGCCAGGGCTGCCGACATTTCCAACGCCGCCAAGGCGCGGGCGTTCTTCGAGGAGAATTTTCTCCCGTTGCGAATCTCGCGGCTCGGGGAAGGCGAGGGCTTCGTCACCGGCTACTACGAACCCATCGTCGACGGATCCCGGACCATGACCGACGTCTACACCGTGCCGGTCTATCGCCGTCCGTCTAACCTGTTCGTCCGCGGCAAGAAGCAAACCGACCATGGCTTGCCCAACAAGGGTGAGGTGTTTCGCAAGATCGGCCGGCGTAAGCTCGTGCCGTTTTACGATCGCGGCGAAATCGAAGACGGCGCGATCGCCGGCCGCGGCCTCGAAATCTGCTGGCTCAAAAACCAGACCGATTTGCTGTTCTCGCAAATCCAGGGCTCGGCGCGGGTCCACCTCGAGGATGGCTCGACCATCCGCATCAACTACGATGCGCATAATGGCTATCCCTATACCGCGGTCGGCCGCATCCTGATCGATCGCGGCATCATCCCGAGAGAGCAGATGTCGATGCAGCGGATCAGGGATTGGATGGATCAAAACCCTGACGGCGCCAACGAATTGCGGCGGCAAAACCGGGCTTATGTTTTCTTTCGCGAAGTGCAGCTCGCCGACAAGGATGAAGCGGTGGGCGCGCAAGGTGTTCCGCTGACGCCAGGACGGTCGATCGCGGTCGACAAGGCGTTGCATGTCTATGGCACGCCGTTTTTTATCGAGGGCGAACTGCCGATCGAGTCCGCGCAATCGAAGACGCCGTTCCGCCGGTTGATGGTGGCGCAGGACACCGGGTCGGCGATCGTCGGCCCAGCGCGCGCCGATATCTATTTCGGCGCCGGCGCCGATGCCGGGCGGGTATCGGGCCGGCTGCGCAACAATGCGCGCTTTATCATTTTGGTGCCGAAGAGCCTCGATCCGGTCGCCCGCGGCCACAGCATGCCATTGCCGGATCCGCGGCCTTCGGAGAAAATCGCAAAACTGTTTCCGCAGGTTGATGCCAAGAGCGCTGTTGGCGCCACAGAGCCCGCCAAGAACGCAACGCCGCCCACAGCGCAGCCTGCGACCGCGGCGGCGCAAAATTCAACGACCCCAGTGACTGCCGCGCCAGCGGTGCCGCTACCGGAAGCCCGGCCGGAGATCAAGCCCAGCCCAAGCGTGCGCCGCTATCGTTATCACTACTATTATCATCATCGGTATCGCCGGTACCGATGAAACGCCAGCCATCCCCCAAGCCTCCCGAATTGCCGGCGCCATCGCGGCGCAAGCGTGCGCTTAGCGAGGAAGAGCACGCATTGTGGGAGAGTGTTGCAAAACAGATCAAACCGCTGCGCAAGAAACCTCGCGCCAAGGCGCCGGCAGTTTTGTCGGATGCGGAAACGGATGCCGCGAAACCTGTCGCATCACCAAAGCCGCTTTCGCCGGCCCAAATGGCACGCGCGCCGAAGCCGCAGCTGCCGTCAGCCACGCCGCCGCTGGCGCCGCTCGGGCGTCGCGAGCGCTCGCAGCTTTCGCGTGGACGGAAGGAGATTGATGCCCGGCTCGACCTGCATGGCATGACGCAAACCCGCGCCCACCGCGCGCTGTTCGGCTTCTTGCAACGTGCTCACGGCGAGGGCCTGACCTTCGTGCTCATCATCACCGGCAAAGGCAAGATGGGCGTTGAATCCGAACGCGGGGTGTTGCGCCGCCAGGTGCCGCAATGGCTGGGCCTGCCGGAATTCCGCTCGCTGGTGGTCGGGTTTGAGGAAGCCCATATCGGCCATGGCGGCGAGGGCGCGCTGTATGTGCGCATCAGGCGATCGCGAATCTGAGACGCACCCCAAATAAAAAGATTAGAATGGTCTTACAATCCCGACCCGTGGAACGACGGTAACGATCCAGCCGAGAATAGAAGTTTTTTTGTCGTCCGCTGACACCGGCGACACAGCCTGCGAGGCGGGCAGGGCCTTCACCGCATGCAGGATCAGGAACATGCAGACCGCCCAGTTTGAAATCCATCGCGAATAATCGAACACCATCGCAAAGATCACGAGATAGGCCATGCTCACCATGATGATCGCAGCAACCACGACGCGGCGGTGAAACTCATCTGACAGCGATCGGATCAGTTCCGCAAAATATCGCCAGAGCGGCGCATGCAGCCAGATCAGCAGCGCGAACACCGGAATGCCCAGCAGGTTCGAGGGCATCCGCCCCCATGTGTCCTGGATTTCCTTCCCTAGCGGCTGATACCAGATGTAGCTGAAATTCAGCAGTTCGGTCCGCGACGGATCGGCCATCCGGCTTTGCAGATAGCGGATGAATTCTTCCTGCGACACGGCCATCGTTCCCCAGAACTGCGCAGCCAGGAACAGAACGCCGAGCCCGGCGATCGAGACCACTCCAATGAGGACATTCTGCCGGCTGAAACCCTGCACCAGATAATAACGCAGCAGCACGATGACCGTGATGGTCGGTACATACATCAAGACATGAATATGATGGATCAGAACGAGGATGATCGAAGCAAGGGCTGCGAGCACCACGAAGGCAACGGAGCGCGCCGGCACCAGCAGCAGGCCAAGCGCGAACGCGCAGCCGTAGATGTCGAAATGCCCCAGCGTATGCATGAAATTCTTCAGAAAGAACGGCGAGCCGGCCATGAACACAAACAGCGGCATGTGGCGATCGTCGAAACCGAAGGTCCGTCGAAACAGCTCGGCGAACAGAGCCAGCGTGACCAGCCAGACACCGCCGGCGAGCGCGAACACCAGCCACACCGGTATCTTGGCAAAGAACAGCGCTACCACCGCACCGATCAGCGCGCGTTTGGTAAAGCCGAAATGATAATCCACCAGAAGATGGATGTAGGGGACGTAGGGCTCGCGGGTGATCTTGTAGAGAAAAACCCCGACGACAACGGCGACATTGACGGCAAGCATCAGGCGCCAGGGGTTTTCCCGCATACGCAGATTCATTCGGCACCCGGTAGCAGTCAGATCAGGTGCGAACTTATCTCACGGCCGATGCATGGGGCGCAACGCGTCATTATTCTTGATGTCACCGGGGCCGGGCGACGCCAGCTAAAACCTACAAAATAAACCGGCTCAGATCCGCATTCTTGGCGAGATCGCCGACATGCTTCTGCACATAGTCAGCGTCGATCCGGATGGTTTCGCCATTGCGATCCGGGGCCACGAACGAAATTTCGTCGAGCACGCGCTCCATCACGGTTTGCAGCCGCCGCGCGCCGATATTCTCGACCGACGAATTGACGGCGACCGCGACGTCGGCGAGCGCGTCGATCGCTTCCGGGGTGATGTCGAGCGTCACGCCCTCGGTCTGCATCAGCGCGACATATTGCTTGATCAGCGACGCTTCGGGCTCGGTCAGGATGCGGCGCATGTCGTCGCGCGTCAGCGCCTCCAGTTCGACGCGGATCGGCAACCGGCCCTGCAATTCGGGCAGCAGGTCGGACGGCTTGGCGATATGAAATGCGCCGGAGGCGATGAACAGAATATGATCGGTCTTCACCGCGCCGTGCTTGGTCGATACGGTGGTGCCCTCGATCAGGGGCAGCAGGTCGCGTTGCACGCCTTCGCGCGAGACGTCGCCGCCGCTGCGGCCATCGCGCACGCAGATCTTGTCGATCTCGTCCAGAAACACGATGCCGTTGTTTTCGACCGCATGGATCGATTCCTGCACCAGCTGATCGCTATCCAGCAGCTTGTCGGATTCCTCGTTGACCAGGAGCTCGTGGGAATCCTCGACAGTCAGGCGGCGGGTCTTGGTCTTGCCGCCCATTTTGCCGAAGATATCGCCGATCGAAATGGCGCCCATTTGCGCGCCGGGCATGCCGGGAATTTCAAACATCGGCATTCCGCCCGAAGATTGCGTCTCGATCTCGATTTCCTTGTCGTCAAGTTCTCCGGCGCGCAGCTTCTTGCGAAACGAATCGCGGGTCGCGGGACTGGAGCCCGGGCCGACCAGGGCGTCGAGCACGCGATCTTCGGCGGCGAGTTGCGCCCGGGCCTGCACATCCTTGCGCTTGCGTTCCCGGGTCTGCGCGATCGCAACCTCGACGAGATCGCGAATGATCTGCTCGACGTCGCGGCCGACATAACCAACCTCGGTGAACTTCGTGGCTTCGACCTTGATGAATGGCGCGCCGGCGAGTTTGGCGAGCCGCCGCGCGATCTCGGTCTTGCCGACGCCGGTCGGCCCGATCATCAGGATGTTTTTCGGCAGCACTTCCTCGCGCAAATTGCCTGACAGCTGCAGCCGCCGCCAGCGGTTGCGCAACGCGATGGAGACGGCGCGCTTGGCGTCGGATTGACCGACAATGAAGCGGTCGAGTTCAGATACGATTTCGCGGGGGGAGAAGTCGGTCATGGGCTCTAGCTAGGTTGGAATGTTGCGAGAAACAAGCGTCTTAGATGATGGGGGGACCCGCCTGCCATTGCCGAATCGCCTCAAACGGATGGATCAGCATGATAATGTTCAGGGTCAGATTGTCGCGAATGTGAAGCCCGACCAGAATCTCGAACGAAAGCGCGAGCACGACGGTAAGCGCGACCGGAAGCTTTCTCGCCAGCAGAAAGCCCGCAACCATGGACAGCGTATCGGAAACCGAGTTGACGATGCTGTCGCCGAAATAGTCCAGCGATATGGTCGCGGCACGATAGCGCTCAATGACCCAGTTGGAATTTTCAGCGACCTCCCACCCGCCTTCGACCAGCATCGCTATCATCAGCCGGCCGGGCCAGGTCAGGCGCGGCAACAGCAGCCAGGTCGCGGCATAAAACAGGAAGCCATGGATGATGTGGGAAAATGTGTACCAGTCGGTGAGATGCTGGGAGTTCTCCGAACTCAGCACCTCGCCGTGCCAGAACTTCACATACCCGCAGGCACAGATCGGCAGCCGGCCCATCGCAAACAGGATCGATGCTTGAAGCGCGATCAGTCCGACAGCGATGGCCAGCCATTGCCACGTTGAAAGACCAGCCACGACCGGCGTATTGCGTGCTAGCGTCATCGGTCGCGCACCATCACCAGCGCCGGGCCATCCGGCGTATCGACCAGGTGCTCGCTGCGAAAACCGGCCCTGGCATAGGCGCGCACCGCGCGGATATTGTCCGGGTCGGGATCGGTTACGACGCGCGGAATTCCCGATGCCAGCAATGCATTGACAAATTGCCGGATGAAGCCCGAGCCATAGCCGCGCCCGATCATGTCAGGCTCGCCGATGAACTGGTCGATGCCGCGCGTCGCCGGCGGCTGCGAACCAAAACCCTGATTCCAGGTGCTGAGCGGGTAGCACTGGATGTATGCGAACGGCTGCTTGTCGATGGCGACCATGAACTGATCCATGTCCGGATGGCCGAGATCGCCGCTCACCAATGCGTATTGTTCGTCCGCTCGTCCCCACCAGCGCACCACTTCCGGCGTTTCAAGCCAGCGCTGAACCAAAGAGAGGTCGCCGGCGGACATCGGGCGGAAGACGTATTCCGGCGTCATCGATCAGCCGCCCTGCAACGTCTCGATGGTCACATTGCGGTTGGTGTAGACGCAGATGTCGGCGGCGATATCGAGCGCGCGGCGCACGATGGTCTCGGCGTCCTTGTCGGAATCTACCAGCGCGCGGGCGGCCGCCAGGGCATAATTGCCGCCGGACCCGATTGCCATAACGCCGGCCTCCGGCTCCAGAACGTCGCCGGTGCCGGTCAGAACCAGCGATACATCCTTGTCGGCGACGATCATCATTGCCTCGAGCCGTCGCAGATAGCGGTCGGTCCGCCAATCCTTGGCGAGCTCGACCGCGGCGCGGGTCAGTTGTCCCGGATATTGCTCAAGCTTGCTTTCCAGCCGTTCAAACAGCGTGAAGGCATCCGCCGTGGCGCCGGCAAATCCACCGATGACGTCGCCCTTGCCGAGCTTACGGACCTTCTTGGCGTTGGATTTGATCACGGTTTGGCCGATCGATACCTGCCCGTCGCCACCGATTACGACTTTTCCGCCCTTGCGAACGGTCAAAATGGTGGTGCCGTGCCAAGTCGGCGATTCCGTCTGTGATGCGTGCATGGAAAACCTCAGGTTCGGTCAGATTTAGGGATTGCGGCGCGGGGTTGCAATCATGGCTCCGAAGCGCTTTCAAGCGGAGCGGCCGCCGTTCTCCCTAAGAAAACGCGTCAAACATAGGACCTATGCCGGATTCCGGTCACCATAGGCCGAAGTTCAGCCCTTGGCGGGTCATCCCGCAGTAGCGAAGGCGTCATCGGCCTGTTAAAAGGGCGCGTTTTCGGGGAAGGGATAAGCACTTTTCATGCGTAAGGCGAGCATCAAGCGCAAGACCAAGGAGACCGACATCGAGGTGGCCGTAAACCTCGATGGATCCGGCGTGTCCGAAGTTGCGACCGGCATCGGCTTTTTCGACCATATGCTCGATCTGCTCGCCCGGCATTCGCGGTTCGACATCACGGTGAAGGCCGTAGGCGACCTCCATGTCGATCACCATCACACCACCGAGGACGTCGGAATTGCGCTTGGCCAGGCGGTGAAGCAGGCGCTCGGCACCATGGCCGGCATCACCCGCTATGCCAGCATCCACATGCCGATGGACGAGACGCTGTCGCGCGTCGTGATCGACATTTCGGGGCGGCCGGTCCTGGTGTTCAAGGTGGAGTTTCCGCGCGACAAGGTCGGCACCTTCGACACCGAGCTGGTTCGCGAATGGTTCAACGCCTTCGCGATCAATGCCGGCGTGACTTTGCACGTCGAGACCCTATATGGCGAGAACAGCCATCATATCGCCGAATCCTGCTTCAAGGGTCTGGCGAGGGCGCTGCGGGCCGCGGTTGCGATCGATCCACGCGCCGCGGGGGAAGTGCCATCCACCAAAGGTCAGCTCGGCGGCTGAGTTTTGGTTCATCGGCGGAGAGGTGCGATGCCGGTTTACACAGTTCATGCTCCGGCGACAGGCAATACGGGCATTGCCGCGACCGACAAGTTCGTATTCGTTCGCGACGGGTTTTACGTCTGGGCGACAGTTCTGGGCGTGCTGTGGCTGGCCTGGCAGCGCCTCTGGCTGGCGCTGATCGGCTGGATCGTCCTGATGGCCGTCATCGATTTTGCCATGATGCGGCTCGGTGTCAGTCCGACGGCGATCTTTCTCGTCGATGCGCTGCTGGCGCTGCTGTTGGGATTTGAGGCCGCCAGCGTGCGGCGCTGGACCTTGTCGCGGCGCAACTGGCGCCAGCTCGATATCGTGGTGGCCGACGACGAGGAGCAGGCCGAGCGCCGGTTTTTCGATCGCTGGGCCGCCAGGCAGCGAAATCCGAGCAACGATCAAATGGCTGTCGATCGTGGCGGGCCGCCGCCGACGCGGGATATTCCCGGCCAGCCGTTTTCGCGGCCGCCGCCGGCACCGCAAAACGAGATCATCGGTCTGTTTCCGGAGCCGGGAGCTTCGCGGTGAGCGTTGCCATCATCGATTACGGCTCCGGCAATCTGCACTCCGCCGCGAAAGCCTTCGAGCGCGCCGCGCGAAGTATGGAGCAGCCTGAAAAGATCGTCGTGACCCGCGATCCCGAAGCGGTGTTTCGCGCCGATCGAATCGTATTGCCGGGCGTCGGCGCCTTCGCCGATTGCCGCCGCGGTCTGGATGCGCTGGACGGCATGATCGAGGCGTTGACAGAAGCGGTGCGAAAGAAGGCGCGGCCGTTCTTCGGCATCTGCGTCGGCATGCAGTTGATGGCGACCCGCGGCAAGGAGCACGTCACCACGGAAGGCTTCAACTGGATCGCCGGCGACGTCGAAAAGATTTCGCCGCGTGAGGAGAATCTGAAGATACCGCATATGGGCTGGAACACGCTCGATGTGCTCCGTGAGCATCCGGTGCTCGAGCGCTTGAGCCTGGGGCCCAAAGGCCGCCATGCCTATTTCGTGCACTCCTATCATCTCAACGCCGCCAATGAGGCCGACGTGCTGGCGCGCGCGGATTACGGCGGCCCGGTAACGGCCATCGTCGGCCGCGACACCGCGATCGGCACGCAGTTTCATCCCGAGAAGAGCCAGCGTTTCGGGCTGGCGCTGATTTCGAACTTTTTGAAATGGAAGCCGTGATTCTCTTTCCCGCTATCGATCTGAAGAACGGCCAGTGTGTGCGTCTCGAACAAGGCGACATGGCGCGCGCTACGGTGTTCAACCTTGACCCGGCGGCGCAGGCGCGGAGCTTCGCCGCGCAAGGCTTCGAATATCTGCATGTGGTCGATCTCGACGGTGCCTTTGCCGGCAAGCCGGTCAACGCGCTGGCGGTCGAGGCGATGCTCAAGGCGGTCACCATGCCGGTACAACTCGGCGGCGGCATCCGCGACCTGAATACGGTCGAGGCCTGGCTCGCCAAGGGCATTGCGCGGGTCATTATCGGCACCGCGGCGGTGCGCGATCCCCAGCTTGTGAAAGGTGCGGCCAGGAAATTTCCCGGCCGCGTCGCGGTCGGTCTCGACGCCCGCGATGGCAAGGTCGCGGTCGAAGGCTGGGCCGAGACCTCGCAGGTCACAGCCCTCGAAATCGCGCAGCGGTTCGAGGATGCCGGGGTCGCCGCGATCATCTTCACGGATATTGCCCGCGACGGCCTGCTGAAGGGCCTCAATCTCGATGCGACGATCGAGCTCGCCGAGCGCATCTCGATACCCGTCATCGCGTCGGGTGGCTTTGCCTCGCTCGACGATGTGAAGGCGCTGCTGGCGCCGCGCGCCAGCAAGCTCGCCGGCGCGATCGCAGGCCGCGCGCTCTATGACGGCCGGCTCGATCCTGCAGCCGCATTGGCGCTGATCCGCAACGCACGCGCCGCGGCGTAGGAGTTTGCCATGTTCAAGGTGCGTGTGATTCCCTGTCTCGACGTCAAGGACGGCCGGGTGGTCAAGGGCGTCAACTTTGTCGATCTGCGCGATGCCGGCGATCCCGTCGAGGCGGCCATCGCCTATGACGCCGCCGGCGCGGATGAACTGTGTTTCCTCGACATCACGGCAACCCATGAAAATCGCGGCACCATGATGGATGTGGTCAGGCGCACCGCGGAGGCCTGCTTCATGCCGTTGACGGTAGGCGGCGGCGTGCGCACCGTGGATGATATCCGCGTCCTGCTGCGATCCGGCGCCGACAAGGTTTCGATCAACAGTGCCGCCGTCAGCCGCCGCGAATTCGTCAAGGAAGCCGCCGAGAAATTCGGCGATCAATGCATCGTGGTCGCGATCGACGCCAAGCGCGTGAAGCGCGGCGGCGGGTCGGAGCGGTGGGAGATCTTCACCCATGGCGGGCGCAATTCCACCGGTATCGATGCCATCGAATACGCCCAGGAAGTGGTCTCGCTCGGCGCCGGCGAGATCCTGCTCACCTCGATGGACCGGGACGGAACCCGCCAGGGCTTCGATATTCCGCTCACCCAGGCGGTGGCGGACAGCATACCGGTGCCGGTAATCGCATCCGGCGGCGTGGGTAACCTCGACCATCTGGTGAACGGCATCCGCGAGGGGCATGCCACCGCCGTGCTGGCGGCGTCGATCTTCCATTTCGGTGAATTCACCATACGTGAGGCCAAGGACCACATGGTGCGCGCCGGGCTGCCGATGCGGCTCGATCCTTGACGACTCTTTGTGACAGAAGTGCTAAATCCCGCCGACATGTAGCGCCCGTCCCGCGGGCTGCAGCCTGAGTTGAGTTGATGTCGCGTTTTACAATCCACGATCTTGCCGCCACCATCGATGCCCGCGCGGCGTCGGGAGGAGAGGCGTCCTACACCCGCAAATTGCTCGACAAGGGGCCGGAGCATTGCGCCAGGAAGCTCGGCGAGGAAGCGGTGGAAGCCGTGATCGCCGCGGTCGGGAACGATCGCGGCCATCTGATCGCCGAAAGTGCGGACCTCGTGTTTCACCTGCTGGTGCTGTTGAAATCGCGCGGCGTGAAGCTTGAGGAAGTCGAGGCCGCGCTGGCGCAGCGTACCTCGATGTCCGGGCTGCAAGAAAAGGCATCGCGCAAAGGCGACTAATCTTAGGGACAGCGCATGGATATTCGGGCTCCGGAGCAGCAATACAATCCTTATCGGGTATTCACGCGCCAGCAATGGGCGCATCTGCGCGACGATACCCCGATGACGCTGGAACCGGGCGAGTTCGAGCGGCTGCGGTCGTTGCATGACCGCCTCGACCTGAAGGAAGTCGAGGACATCTATTTGCCGCTGTCGCGGCTGCTCTCGATCTATGTTGATGCCACGCACCGGCTCTACCAGGCGCAGCGCCAGTTTCTCGGCATCAGCGACCGCAAGGTGCCCTACATCATCGGCGTCGCCGGCTCGGTGGCGGTCGGCAAGTCCACCACCGCGCGCGTGCTGCAGGCGCTGCTGACACGCTGGTCGCCGCGGCCCAAGGTCGAAATGGTGACGACGGACGGTTTCCTGTTTCCCAACGCCGTGCTGGAACGGCAGGGCATCATGCAGAAGAAGGGCTTTCCGGAAAGCTACGACCTGCCGACGCTGCTGGCGTTCCTGAGCGACATCAAGGCCGGGCGACGGCCGGTGCGCGCGCCGGTCTATTCGCATCTCACCTATGACATCGTCCCGAACCAATGGGTCGAGGTTGACCGCCCGGACATCCTGGTCGTCGAAGGCGTCAATGTTCTGCAGACCGGCAAGCTGCCGCGCGACGGCAAGGCGGTTCCCGTCGTCTCGGACTTTTTCGACTTCTCGGTCTATATCGACGCCGAGGAATCGGTGCTGCGCGACTGGTATGTAAGGCGCTTCCTGGCGCTTCGGGACACCGCGTTTGTCGATCCGCGATCGTACTTCCACCGCTATGCGCCGCTGTCCGACGAGGAAGCCACGGCAACCGCGCTGGCGATCTGGGAACGGACCAACCTTGCCAATCTCGAGGACAACATCCTGCCGACCCGGCCGCGCGCGACGCTGATCATGAAGAAGGGCGCCGATCACGTGGTTGAACAGGTGGCGCTGCGGCGGCTGTAAATCTCCTGACACGGCAAGTTCATCGCAACGCCAGCGGCTCATCCTCGTCGAGGAAACCGATGATCTCGCGGAAGAACTGCATGCGGTTTTTCTCCAGCATCACCGTATGCGTGCCCTCGCCGATTTCGACCAGCCGCTTGTAGGGTGCATTCTTCAACTGGGCGAAATATTCCCGCGCCTGATAGCTCGGCAGATCGAAATCCCATTCGGCGTGAATGAGGAAGGTCGGCACGGTAATCTTGCCGGGATCATAATAGGCCTTGCCGGTGGCCCAGGTCGCGAGCACGTCGGCGATCACGCCATTGGGCGCGCGCAGCATCGGCGGATGGTGGTTCGCGGCATCCGGATCGGTCGCCCAGGTCGCCTCGATCCAGGCCTCGAACACGCCGGGCGGAATCAGATCAGCGCGCTTGTCTTCGGGCACGCCTTCCAGCCAGCGCGCCTTTGCGACTTCTTTCGAGACCAGCCGGTAGGCGCCGAGCGGCAGCGGGCTCGTCGTGGAAACCTCCGGAGCCGGTGCAATCACGGCGTCGTTGCGAAAGATCCACAGCGGCGCAAACAGCACCAGCCGCGCCACCTTGTCGTTGTTCAAGCTGGTGTATTGCCCGGCGATCGCGGTGCCCCACGACCAGCCCATCAGATTGATCCGGGCGACGCCGCGGCGCTTGCGGACATGGTCCACCGCCGTGCCGAAGTCGCGCACGGCGATTTCGGTCGATACGATCGGCGGATTGGCTTCAGGCGGCTGGCTCATTTCCGGCGGCCGTGTCGAGCGCCCATAGCCCCTGATATCGACCAGATAGACGTCGTATCCGCGCGCCGCGATCAGATCCATCATCGATGCGCCTTCGATCGGCAGATCGAATGCGGTTTCGGACGGGTAGGTTGCGCCGTGCACATACAGCAGGATCTTATCGGCAGTGAATGTCGTCATGCCGGCGGGACGCTTGTTGCGCACATAGAGTTCGATCCCCGCATCCGCGGACGGGATCAAATAGCTCTCGACGGCAAGGTCGGGAAGTTTGCGGCGGGCGTTCATGCAAATCGCCTCACGTGGCGATGTGCCGCGAGGCGGCCAGCCCCGCCAGCGCATCGGCCAGCTTTTCCCGATCGAGCGGCTTGATCAGAAATCCGTCCATGCCGGCCTCGAAGCAGGCATAGCGATCCTCCACCAGCGTATTCGCGGTTAGCGCGAGGATCGGCGTCCGGCCGCCGGGCTGACCGGCCTCGCGGCTGCGGATCCGCTTGGTGGTCTCGACGCCGTCAAGTTGCGGCATCTGGATGTCCATCAGGATCAGATCGTACGGCGCCCCGGCGGATTTCGCCGCCAGCCAGGATTCCAGCGCCTCTTCGCCATTGGTGGTGATGACGGCATGGTGTCCGAGCCGCGTCAGCAGCGAACGCATCAGGAGCGCGTTGATCTCATTGTCTTCGGCCACCAGGATGGAGAGGCCTCGCGCCGGCACGATAGCCGGCGCCTCCGCGGTATCGTCGGCCTCGATCAGGGAATCGCCGGCCAGGTTCGGCGCGACGATTTCCGGGGCCGCGGTCAGGCGGGCCGCGAGCGAAGCTGCGCGCAACGGCTTGACCAGATAGCCGGTGAAAGCGGAGGAGGGCGAGGGTTGCAGTTCATGCCGGGCGGCCGGCGTGAACATCACGATCCGCTGCATCGCGTGCGCACGCGCCGCTTCGGCCAGCAACTCGATATCGACGGCGCCGAGGGCGCGATCGAGCAGGAGGGCGTGCCAGGAACGCTCGGGCAGCAGGGCTCGCGCCACACCAATGTCCGAAACCATGTAGGTCTGACCGCCCCAGCGTTGCAGCCGCCGGGCGATCAGCGAAGCCTCGATGCTCTGCGGCGCGACCAGCATGATCGACTGACCCGACAGATCCGGCGCGGCGAATGTCCGCGGCGCAGCGCTAACGCTGTCCGCGGCGGCCAGCGGCACAGACACTTCGAAGGTCGAGCCGACGCCGGGCTTGCTCTCCAGCGTGATGCGGCCCCCC
Source organism: uncultured Pseudomonadota bacterium (assembly GCA_963819325.1). Classification (GTDB taxonomy): domain Bacteria; phylum Pseudomonadota; class Alphaproteobacteria; order Rhizobiales; family Xanthobacteraceae; genus Bradyrhizobium. The sequence goes on along the minus strand of CAWFVT010000021.1, from coordinate 318,573 downwards.
ATTCGCTTGACGATGCGCTCGGAAATGCTCAGTCCGAGTCCGGTGCCGCCATAGCTCCTGGCGATGCGTTCGTCGGCCTGCTCGAATTCGCGGAAGATCCGCGATTGCGCCTCGGGCGCGATGCCGATGCCGGTGTCGCGCACCAGGAAACTGATTTCATTGGGCCGGATTCCCGGCTCGACCATCAGCGCGACGCCGCCGGTCGAGGTAAACTTGATCGCGTTGCCGGCGAGATTCAGCAGCACCTGCCGCAGCCGTGCGGCATCGCCGATCACTTCCGCCGGCAGCCGCTCGTCGACATAGGCTGCGATTTCGAGCTTCCTGGCCTGCGCCCGCGGCGCCAGCAGCTCGGTGATATCCTCGATCAAAGCCGTGAGCGCGAAGGGGCGATGTTCGAGATCGATCTTGCCGGCTTCGATCTTGGAATAATCGAGCAATTCCTCGATCAGGGCCAGCAACGCGTCGCCCGAGGTTTTCACCGCCTTGGCATAGGTCATCTGCTCGGGCGTCAGCGCGGTGTCCAGCAGCAATCCGCTCATGCCGATGATGCCGTTCAGCGGCGTGCGAATTTCGTGGGAGGCCATGGCGAGGAAACGCGACTTGGCGCGGTTGGCGGCGTCGGCCTGGTCGCGTGCCTCGCCGAGCGCGCGTTCGCTCTCGGTGCGGTCGGTGACATCGCGGCCGACGCATTGCAGGTCGGCGGGTTGGCCCGCATCGGTACGCACCAGGCCTTCGCGCCATGCGATCCATCGCGGTCCGAGCGGGGTTGCGATTTTCTGGTCGTGAATCCGCGTGCCGTCGGTCTCGAAGGCCGTCTCGGCCTGCTCGAGAATATGAAGCGAAAAGTGACTGCCGATCAGTGCGCCGCGCGGCTGCTGCGCCAGTTCGCAATAGGCGTCGTTGACGAAAGTGATGCGGCCTTCGGGATCGCGCAGCACGATCAGGTCGCCCTGCGATTCGAACAGGCTGCGGGCCCGTTCCTCGGCTTCCTTCAATTCCCAATTGCGGTCGGCCAGCGCTTCATTGTGCAGGGCGATCTTGCGAAGCCGCTTGCCCATCCAGCGCATCCGGATGCTCAAGGTCGCGAGCGCGACGCACGCTGCCGCGAACAGGAAACTGGCGCCGATGGCAAACGCGTGGGCGTTATAGCCGGAATGTTCGGACCGGCTTCCGGCGATGAAGCCATAGGCTCCGCCGAAGGCGGCGGAGAAGATCATGATCGTGCGGCCCGCAACAAGCAGCCACGGATGACGTCGCGAGAAGCGGCGTAGACGTCGCCTGATCCGGAAAGTCCGCCCCATCATTGGTGTCCTGGGATTGCTTCGTGTCACCGCGATCGGCGGTTGAGCCGGCCCCGATGCGCGCCCCACGGCCGACGATGCGGCGGCGACCTTGCAAAGTGCTTGAGGCGGATGCCGCATCACGTGGGCGATGAGAACAGGGTTGATAAAGGGTTAAGAGTGCCTGCTTCGGACCGATGTGACCAGCGCGAAAGCCTCAAAGCAACGCGGCGGTGAGATGTGGATGTCCATCGCCGGCACCGACGATCAGCGCTGCGGCATCGCGCGCCGTGAATGACTTCGACCTCACGAAGATCCGGTAATCCGCAGGGCCATCCTTGGAGAGATAGATGACGGGCGCGGAACCCGAACGGCTGGCCGCGACCGCGACCGACAGCGTTGCGGCGGTCGCCTCGCACGCGCCGGTCTCCGGAGCGCCCGTCACCGGCGCGCCAATTTTGGGATTGTCGATATCGTCGACCACGGCGAAATCGGCCGCTTCGGCGCTCTCCAGGATCTGCACCCGCACGGTCGCGGCTGCCGGATCGTCGGTGAAACTGACATGCAGGTCGGCGTGCCAGGGGATGGACGCGATCTCGACCGATTCATTGCCGACGTCGATGCAGGGGTGCGGGCTGACCGACCATCCGCCGCGCGCGAACACAGCGGCAATGGCCAATGGAACAACCGAGGCCAGAATCTTGAAACGCAACATGATACGCCACCCGTTCGACCAAGGCCCGCGACACACCGGGCTTATGGTTGGCGGAGCGTAAACAAAACTCGTTACCGCCGGGTTGACGTGCCGATCCGGGACACTGAAAGGTTCCGCTATTCATCGTCGGCGCCGGGGGATTTCCAGATTCGAATTTCAAACAGCCGATCCCGCCGAATAGCAATGACGGCAAGATGTGTCTCCGCGATCTCGCGGCGCGATGCGCCCGAGTTTTGCTCAAAAGTCCCGCCTTCTGAAATCAGAGGGCGCAGTGCTACCCCAAGAGGGGAGCAGGGAATGCCGGGCGCCCGATGCGCCCGCAGCCTCGCGTGTAGAGTAGAAAACACGCGAGTTAGTCACCACGGTCACACCGGAAACACCCGGCATTCCCCGCGCAATGGTTTTAACGGTTTCCTCCGCGCTCTCCCCGGTGACCGGGCTTGATTGCCACCGTCGTTGGTGAAATTTCTTTCGCCAACTTGACGCCAGCGTCGGGGCGTCAGGACCACACGACTTCGCCGTCCGCAAGATAGCGCTCTCGTCAGGTGCGCACCTCGCGTCCACCGCATCCCGCCCCGCGTTCGTGACGATCGCGAGCCGCCCCTCTGTGGGACGGGACGGTCAGGGATAAGCAGGTGATTTGCGTCGGAAGGAAACAAAAATATTTTTGCAAAGGGGACTCGACAGGCAAATCACTTTTCAGACGACACCGGCCGGCCCCGGTCCCGACCGTAAGACGCGAAGCGTTGGCGCGGAGATCACGCTCAAACAAAAGATGGAGCGCGATGCCTTTTTCAGCCAAACGCATCGCGCTCCAGCAGCGCAATTGACACCCATCGCGATACGGCAGTTCACGCCCCGCCTCTGCCACCACGATAAACGATGAACGGCCGGCATTACGGACGCTCTACTTCTTTATTTGACGCGTTCTTCGCGCGAACCGGTGCCACTTCGCTGGAAAACGCTCTGGAAGACTGATTGAATGCTGATGAGGACGCCTTGGGGGAAACAAAATGATACCGGCCCTGGTCATTATTGCACTCGTTCTGCTTGGCATCGTCTGCCTCAACTATATTTTCCCGGAATTCACGGCAGGACAACTCCTGGCGCTTCGCCTGAAGGTCATGGGGTTTTCCGACAAGCGGCTCAAGATACCGGGAGCCAACATCGCTTATTGGGAGGGTGGCGAGGGTGAGCCGCTCATTCTGGTTCACGGCATGGGCGTGGATCGCGGCTCGCTGCTGGATATCGGCGGAAAGTTGAAACAGAAATTCCGCGTCATCCTTCCGGACCTTCCGGGGTTTGGCGACAGCGACAAGCCGGAAACAGCCGATTACGGCATTGAAGCGCAGGTCAACAACCTGCGTCAGATCATTGAGGCCCTTGGATTGCGCCGGGTCCATCTCGGCGGTCACTCCATGGGGGGCTGGATCAGCGCGGGGCTTGCGTCATCCCATCCCGAAATGGTCGCCAGCCTCTGGCTGATTGCGGCGGCCGGCTCCTCCGATCTTGAGCATTCGTTTCCCATGGAGGCCTATCGGCGGGGGGAATATGTGCTGTGCTGTCGCACGCCAGCGGACCTTCGCGGCGTCATGAAGCTCGCCGTGGTCAAACTTCCGACGCTTCCCTATTGCGTCTGGGAGACGCTGGGTCGTCGGGCTGCCGCCAATTACGAATTGCACAAGAAAATCTTCGACAGGCTCATGCAGGACGTCGCGGGCTATGATCTCAACAAGCGACTTCCCGGAATCAAAGCCCCGACCCTGCTTGTCTGGGGAGATTCCGACAAACTGGTTCCTCCGTCCGCGCTCCAGACCTTCAACCGGTTGATTCCGAATTCACGGCCGATATTGCTGGAGGCCGTGGGACATGTGCCGCAGATGGAGGCGCTGGATCGCAGTGCGACGGACTATCTTGCGTTTCGGCAGTCGCTCTAATTAGAGCGTTTTCGAGCGAAAGCCTGTCCTGCACTTGATGCGGGGTGGATACCGGTTCGCGTGAAGAAAACGCGTCAAATAAAGAAGTAGAGCCTCCGCTGCGGAGGTCACGCCGCGCGCCGCAGATCTTCCGCCAGCGCGCGATACGACAAGGCTTCGGCCAGATGCAGGCGGCCTATCTTTTCCGCGCCGTCGAGATCGGCGAGCGTGCGGGCGACGCGCAACACGCGATGATAGCCGCGCGCCGACAGCCGCATGGTTTCGGCGGCGTCGCGCAAGAGCTTGGTGCCCTGCGCGTCGGGTTGCGCGATGGTTTCCAGCACCGACGCCGGGGCTTCGGCATTGGTGCGGACCTGCGGCAATCCGGCCGCCGCGTAACGCTCTCTCTGGATATCGCGCGCGGCGGCGACGCGTGCGGCGACTTCGGCCGAGCCTTCCGCCGGCGGCGGCAGGATCAGGTCGGCGGCCGTCACCGCCGGCACTTCGATCCGCAGGTCGATGCGGTCCATCAGCGGTCCCGAAATGCGCGCCTGATAATCGCCGGTGCAGCGGTCGATCTGTCCGCGCTTGCAGGAATAGCCGGGCTCATTGGCGTGGCCGCAGCGGCAGGGGTTCATCGCCGCGACCAGCATGAAGCGCGCCGGATAGGTGACGCGATGGTTGGCGCGCGACACCGAAACCTCGCCGTTCTCGAGCGGCTGGCGCAGCGAATCCAGCACCCGCGGATCGAATTCCGGCAGCTCATCCAGAAACAGCACGCCCTGATGCGCCAGCGAGATTTCGCCGGGCCTGGCGCGCAGGCCGCCGCCCGTGAGTGCCGCCATGCTGGCGGAATGATGAGGGCTTCGAAACGGCCGTCGCGCGGTCAATGCGCCGCCCTGGATTTCGCCGGCGACTGAAGCGATCATCGATACTTCCAGCAGCTCCGACGGCGACAGCGGCGGCAGGATCGAGGGTAGTCTCGATGCGAGCATCGACTTGCCGGCGCCGGGCGAGCCGATCATCAAGAGGTGATGCCCGCCGGCCGCGGCAATCTCAAGCGCGCGCTTGGCGCTTTCCTGGCCCTTGATGTCGCGCAGATCGAGCAGCGTTGCCTCGGCCTCGCGAACCCGGGGGGTGGGCCGCGAAAGCACCTGCGTGCCCTTGAAGTGGTTGGCGATCTGGATCAGCGAATTCGCCGCGACGATCTGCAGATCAGGGCTAGCCCATGCCGCTTCCGCGCCGCAGACCGCGGGGCAAATCAGGCCCTCATCGCGCGAATTGGCGCCGATCGCGGCCGGCAATACACCGGCCACCGGCGCGATCGAGCCGTCGAGGCCGAGTTCGCCGAGCACGGTAAAGCCGTTCAACGCATCCGGCGGAATCGCACCAATCGCCGCCATCAGGCCGAGCGCGATCGGCAGATCGTAGTGACTGCCTTCCTTGGGCAGATCGGCAGGCGCAAGGTTGACCGTGATTCGGCGGGCGGGGAGCGCCAGCCCCGAGGCGATCAGAGCCGAACGGACCCGCTCGCGGGCCTCGGACACGGCCTTGTCGGGCAGGCCGACAATGGCGAAAGCCGGCAATCCCGGTGCGACCTGCACCTGCACGTCGACGCTGCGGGCTTCGATCCCCTCAAAGGCTACCGTGGAAACGCGTTGGACCATGCTGCCCCTCTGCCGGCGGGAAGGTAGCGGAAGGGAATGGAACTGGCAAGAACATTAAGGGAACATGACCTCACGCTACTGGGTTGCCGGCGCGAACACGGACGGCGCCTGCGTATTGTCGCGGACAGGTGCAACGACCACCTAGCGATTAACCGCGGAACGTGTGGAAAAGCGCCATGGAGACAGCGACCCGCCAGGACCATTGGCAGAACGTCTACATCAAGAAGGCTGAGAACGAAGTCAGTTGGTTTCAGGAAAGTCCAACCCTTTCACTTGAATTGATAGCAAAGGCCGGATCAAAGGCGGATTCAGCCATCATCGATATTGGCGGCGGCTCGTCACGTTTGGTCGATCGGCTCGTCGATCAGGGATTTGAGGACGTGACGGTTCTCGATCTTTCGGAGGCCGCATTGGAGGCCGCCAAAGCTCGCCTCGGGAGCCGTTCGGCGGGAGTTCAATGGGTCGTCGCCGATGCCACGGTTTGGGAGCCGCGGAAGGCTTACCACATTTGGCATGATCGGGCGGCGTTCCACTTCCTGACCGAAGAGCGTGACCAGGTTGCGTACATCATGCGCCTTGGGCGGGCTTTGAAGGTCGGAGGGTACGCCATCATGGCCACCTTCGCGCTTGATGGACCGGAACGGTGCAGCGGCCTACCCGTGGTGCGGTATGGACCTGCGAGCCTTGGCCAGAAACTTGGCGACAGATTTCAGCTCGTGGAAAGCCGGACGCACATCCATGCGACGCCTTGGGGAGCGGACCAATCGTTTCAATTCAGCCTTTTCCGTCGTGTTGATGCTCTGTCGGAAGGACGGCATCGAGCGCCGGGCCAGAATGAGCTTTAGGTGGTCCCGGGGGCAGACCATCGTCCGCCCCCGGGCACGTCTCGTTCAGAGCAGCATCTGCATCGGTTCGGGATAATAATGGAAGCCGTCGCCGGCCTTGGCGACGTGGCCGTAGCCGGGCCATGCGAAGTGATAGGACATGATCGGCGTCTTGTTGGCCGCCAGCATGGTCAGCATTTTCACGCGGGACTGCGCCGCCTGCTTCGGATCGGTATCGTAGGAGAATTCCATCAGCGGCTTTTCGAGCAGCAAGACCGCGTGATGGGTGAGGTCGCCGAGGAAGGCGAAGGATTTTCCGTCCGAGGTCACCATGAACATGTGGTGGCCCACGGTATGTCCCGGCGCTGCCATGGCCTGGACGCCCGGCAGAAATTCCTGGCCGTCCTTGAAGAACACCAGCCGGTCGCGGATCGGGAACAGATTCTTGCGGGCGTGAAGCACGAACATCTTCAGCGGACCGTCCATTTTCTTTTCATCGGTCCAGAAATCGAAATCGCTCTGGGCGATGTAGAACTGCGCGTTGGGGAACAGGATCTTGTCGTTCGCATCGACGACGCCGCCGATATGATCGATATGCGCGTGTGAGAACACCACGGCATCGATGTCTGCCGGCTTGATTCCGGCTTCGGCCATGCTCTTCTGCTGCCGGCCGGTGGTCGGGCCGAACGCCTGCAATACGCCGAGGCCGGTGTCGAACAGAATGAGCTTGTCGCCGGTGTTCACGATTGGGGAGTTCTGCTCGAGCACCACATTGTCGGGCGACAGGAAATTGTCGACCAGCATCTTCTTCACTTCCTCATCCGGCACGCCGATGAAGGTGCCCTTCGGCGGGCCGAGCGGGAGCGGTCCGTCGGAAACCACGGTCACTTCCGCGCTGCCCAGATTGAAGCGGTGCCAATAGGGCGACTGCGTACCGAGCTTGGGGGCCTTCGCCAGTGCGCTGCCGCCGAGCATGGTCGATGCACCCAGACCGGCGCCGAGCGTGAGCAGGGATCGTCGCGAAACGTCGTAATTCATGAGTTTCCTCCATTGTTTCTTGAAGTTGCGGTGATGCCGCCCGCTAGGTCTGGTTCGCCTGATTGTCTGATTGTACGGGCGTCACAAGCTGCGCCCGCTTTTGAAAACTGGCAAGAAGAATCAGTCTTCAAGTCGGTTTTGGGAAAGCCCGCCGCGGAGAGGTGTCAGGGTATTACGCCGCCAAAAGCGCTATTTTTCCGGCCCGTTTGGCTCCGATCGCGTCGCGGATTTTCGCCGGGATCGCTGTCGATGCCGGCAAGGACTGCCTAAGACCGAAAAGCCCCGGACGATGCCGGGGCTTGAGCCGTGGAGGCTTTGGGCGAGATCAGTATTTCGAGGTTGGGCCGTCCCAACCGAAGTGGTAGTTGACGCCAACCTTCAACGTCTGGGCGGTCAATTTCGAGTCCTTATCGGCGAGCAGGTGAAGGGCACCGCCAAAATCCGTCGCGGAAATCTTGCTTCCGAAATCATAGTAATCATATTCGATCTTGGCGCTCCAGTTTGGGGCAAACATGTATTCGATGCCGCCGCCCACCACCCCGCCACCGCGGCTCACATTGCCACCACCGTCGAACGGGCCCGGCGAAGGCAAGAAGGTTGAGTGATAGTCGACCTCCGTCCAGGCATAGCCGCCCTTGGCGTACAGCAACGCGTTCCCCGAGACATATCCGACCCGCGCGGTGCCCGAGTAAAGCTGGTTGAGTTTTTCTCCGCAGGCAAAAACCGGGTTCGGGCAGGGGGCTGAGCCGTTGATATCGGCCCAATCGAAATTTCCCTCGAGGCCAAACAGGAACTGATTGCCGGGGAGCTGCCAGTTGTATCCGATCAAACCACCGGCCAGGCCGCCGCCAAGCCGTTCGTTGGTGACGGCCCCGTTCGGGTAGCTCCGCCAGTCTTTGCTCCAGCCGCCACCGCCCTCGACACCGATGTAGAAACCTGTCCAGTTGGTGGCGGGATCAACGATCGCGGGCGCTCGGCTGTAGGTGGCCGCTGGAAGATCGGCGGCAGATGCCGCGCCCGCAAATCCGACAAACGAAAGCAGCCCCGCCCCGACGATAGCAATGCAACGCATTTCCTGGTCCCCAGCCACTGAATAAACTTCGATCAGCGTCTACCATGAAAATGCCGCGGTTCAACAAATTAATTGACTTAAGGTTGTATTGTTTCTGAATGTATCGGAAGTGTTACAAGATGTGTCCAGGAAGCAGGCCGGGTGTCTATCCGCGCTTCTTCTCGATCGAGTCCCAGATTTTCGCCGCGACATCCGGCCCGTCGAGCCGCGCGATGGCGCGAATACCGGTCGGCGAGGTCACGTTGATTTCGGTGAGGTGGCCGTCGATGACGTCGATGCCGACGAACAATAATCCGCGTTCGCGCAAGGCGGGCGCCAGGCGCGCGCAGATTTCACGCTCGCGCGGCGTCAGATCGGTGGCCTGTGCCGCGCCGCCGCGCACCATGTTGGAGCGCAGATCGTCGGCGGCGGGCACGCGGTTGACCGCGCCGGCGAATTCGCCGTCGACCAGGATGATGCGCTTGTCGCCCTCTTTGACCTCGGGAAGGAAGCGCTGGATCACCCAGGGCTCGCGAAACGTCACCGAGAACATGTCGAACAGCGAACCGAAATTCATGTCCTGCGGCATGATGCGAAACACCGCCGCCCCGCCATGGCCGTGCAGCGGCTTCATCACCACCGCGCCGTGCTCGTCGCGGAACGCGTTGATCTCGTCGAGATCGCGCGAGATCAGCGTCGGCGGCATCAGGTCCGGAAAATCCATCACGAAGATCTTTTCCGGCGCATTGCGCACGCTGGCGGGATTGTTGACCACCAGCGTCTTCGGGTGAATACGTTCGAGAAAATGCGTCGAGGTGATGTAGGCGAGATCGAACGGCGGGTCCTGCCGCAGCAGGATCACGTCGTATGCGGCGAGCGGCTCGCGCCGCGGCTCGCCGAGCGTGAAATGGTTGCCCAACTCGTCGCGCACCGTCAGCACCTGGACCGGGGCCACCAGTTCCTCGCCGCGCAGCGAGAGTTTGTCGGGCGTGTAATAGGACAGCGCGTGGCCGCGCTTCTGCGCTTCCAGCAGCAGCGCAAAGGTCGAATCGCCGCGGATATTGATGCGCGCGATGGGGTCCATCTGGACAGCGACGTTTAATTTCATGGGGCGGATCCGCGACTTCTGCTGGAGAGGGCAAGTTCTGTTGGAAAGGAAATCTCAGGTGCTGGCGTCGAACGCCGCCAACAGATGGCGCGGCAATCGCCGCGGCGCAATCAGCATGGCGTCGAAACGCAGCTCCAATTCTGCATGTTCGGGATGCGCCATCAGCCAGGCCTGGGCCGCATCGATGATGCGCTGCTGCTGGCGCGGCGTGACCGCATAGGCGGCGTCATCGAGGCTGCCGCGGGCCTTGACCTCGATGAACGCAATCAAGTTGCGGCGCTTCGCCACGATGTCGATCTCGCCATAGGGCGTGCGAAAGCGCCGCGCCAGAATGCGATAGCCCTTGGCCATCAGAAAAGCCGCGGCGCGCGCCTCGGCGGAGAGGCCGGTTCGAAATGCCGCGACGCGCGCGGGCGCTTTCACCGGCGCCGCCTTGGACCGGGCGTCGTCAGGTTTTGTCATCGTCGCCCTTCGCATCGGCCTCGCCGGCGAGTTCAAGCGCGCGGGCATAGATCTCGCGCCGCGGCCGGCCCGACAGTTCGACTGCGTGCGCCACCGCATCCTTGACGCTGTGCTGCGCGAGCTGATGGCGCAGCAGATGGTCGAGATCATCCTTCGCCATGATCTGCGCGCCCGCCGCGGGCGGGCCGATCACCAGCACGAATTCGCCGCGCGTCTCCAGCATGTCTGCGGCTTGCGCCAGTTGCGCGATCGGCGCGCGGCGGATGTCCTCGTGCAGCTTGGTCATTTCGCGGCAAATCGCCGCATCGCGCGTGCCCATGATGTCGGCGAGATCGGACAACGTGGCCTGCACGCGGCTGCCGGATTCGAACATCACCAGCGTGGCGTCGATCCGCGAAAGTTCAGTCAGCCGGCTCCGCCGCGCGGTCTCTTTCGGCGGCAGGAATCCTTCGAAGAAAAATCGATCGGTCGGCAATGCCGCGACCGCGAGTGCGGCCAGCACCGAGGAAGGGCCCGGCAATGCGATGACGTTATGTCCGGCCGCGCAGACCTCGCGCACCAGCTTGAAGCCGGGATCGGAAATCAGCGGCGTGCCGGCATCCGAGACCAGCGCGATCGAAGCGCCCTGCGCCAGCCGTTCCAGAATCTTCGGCCGCGCCAGTGCCGCGTTATGTTCGTGATAGGGCTTGAGCAAAGCTGTGATTGCGTAGCGCTCGGTGAGCCGGCGGGTGATGCGGGTATCCTCGCAGGCGATGATATCGACGCCGGCCAGTGTCTCCAGCGCGCGCAAGGTGATGTCGCCGAGATTGCCGATCGGGGTCGCCACCAGATGCAGGCCGGGCCTGGCCCTGGGCGCGGTCAGGATCTGGCCGGCCACCGCGAAGGTACGGGGTGCGGGTTCCGTCAGGGCTTCAACCGGATTGGAGGGGATAGCTTTTGGGCGCATAATGCCAATCTAAAGGGGAGACGGCGCTTGCGCCACAAGGGTGGCGTTCCGGAGTGCGTGCCGCGCAACGGCGAGGAAACGGCGACCTGCAACCGGGGCCAACACCGCAAGGCCATAATCCTTTTGTTTTGGTTAACTATTCGTCGACAATATGCCTGAATCCACCCTCCTGATCATTTGGAGGTTAAAGTCCTGGCCGATTTTGGTCGGTCAAGAGAAGAGATCCGATGGTGGGCCCGCCCGATCCGAAATTTCTGCCTGCCAAAGCTCGGCTGCCGGGCGTAACCCGGCGGACGGCGGTTGGCCTCGTGCTCGGCGCCCCCTTGCTGGCGGCGTGTTCGAGCGTGCAGCAGAGCCTGAGCTCGTTTTCTTCCCCGTTCGGTTCGCCCGGCCCCGCCGGGCCGCCCCAGCAGCCGCAAGCGGTCGGCAACGGGGGCGTCAAGGTCGGCTTGATCCTGCCGCTGTCGGCTTCCGGCAATGCCGGCGTCGCCGCCCAATCGATGAAGAACGCCGCCGAGATGGCGCTGGCGGAATTCCAGAATCCCAACATCCAGCTCCTGATCAAGGACGATGCCGGCAGCCCGCAAGGCGCCCAGCAGGGAACGCAGCAGGCGCTCGACGAAGGCGCCGAGATCATTCTGGGTCCGCTGTTTGGGCTGTCGGTTCCGGCGACGGCGCAGAGCACGCGCCAACGCGGCATATCGGTGATCGCGTTCTCGACCAATTCGAGCGTGGCGGGCCGCGGCGTCTTTCTGCTGAGCTTCCTGCCGGAGTCCGACGTCAACCGGATCATCGAATATGCCGCCAGCATCGGCAAACGCTCGTTCGCAGCACTGCTGCCGGACAACGCCTATGGCAATGTGGTCGAGGTCGCGTTCAAGCAGGCCGTGGCCCGCCGCGGCGGCCGCGTCGTCGCGTTCGAGAAATATAGCGCCGACCGGACGGGAGTGGCGCGTGTAGCGCAGGCGCTTGGCCAGGCCGACGCGCTTCTTCTGGCCGACGACGGCGATTCGGTGGTGGCGATGGCGGACGCTTTGACCGCGGCGGGTGCCAACCTGAAGAACGTCCAGCTGCTCGGCACCGGTCTTTGGGACAATCCGCGGGTGTTCAACAGCGCCACGCTTCGCGGCGGACTTTACGCAGCGCCCGATCCTTCCGGTTTCCGGAGTTTCTCAGCCCGCTACCATGCCAAATTCAACGCCGATCCGGTGCGAACCGCGACCCTGGCCTATGACGCGGTTGCACTGGTCGCGGCATTGGCGCGAACCCAAGGGGGGCAGCGGTTCTCCTCGGAGGTGCTGACCAATCCATCGGGCTTTGCCGGCATCGACGGCGTGTTTCGCTTTCGCCCCGACGGCACCAACGAACGCGGCCTCGCGGTGATGCGGGTCGCCCCCGGCGGCAGCCAGCCGGTCGCCGGCTCGCCGAAGAGTTTTGGCGCGTAGCTTCTTCACGCCGGGTCGTTCCCGCGAGCGTTCCTACGCCGCCAGATCCGCCACCACCGCATCGAGCACCGGAAATCCGGCCTGCGTCACCCGCAGCCGGCCGCCGGGATCGACGGTGATGGCGCCTTCTTCGGCCAGGAGCGCGATCCGGCGGGGATCGAGCGCGCGGCCGGACAAGGCTGCATAGCGCCGCGGGTCGATGCCCTCGGCGAGCCGCAGGCCCATCAGCAAATATTCGTCGGCGCGCTCTTCGCTGTTGAGGATATCGTCGGTGACGATGCCGTCGCCGGTCGCCTCGACCCGCATCAGCCACGCCTCGGGCCGCTTTTCTGTGGCGACCGCATGCCTGACACCGTCGACATCGAGGCGGCCATGCGCGCCGGGACCGATGCCGGCATATTCCTCGCCGCGCCAGTAGACGAGATTATGCTGGCATTCCGCGCCGGCGCGCGCGTGGTTGGAAATCTCGTAAGACGGCAGGCCGTGCGCGGCGCAGACTTCCTGCGTTACATCATAGAGTGCGCGCGCGGTTGCTTCGTCCGGCGTTTTCAGTTTGCCCGCGGCATGCAGGCCGAAGAACGGCGTGCCTTCCTCGATCGTGAGCTGATAGAGCGACAGATGCTCGGCGGCTTCCGAGATCGCAAGCTTCAACTCGTCGGCCCACATCTGCGGGGTCTGGTCGGGCCGGGCATAGATCAGATCGAACGAATAGCGGTCGAAGGCGGAGCGCGCGATCGCGACCGCGTCCAGCGCCTCGCGCGCGGTGTGCAGCCGTCCCAGTGCTTTCAGCGAGGCGTCGTCCAGCGCCTGCACGCCGAGCGACACCCGGTTGACGCCGGCTGCGCGATAGCCGCCGAACCGTGTCGCCTCGACGCTGGTGGGGTTGGCTTCCAGCGTGACTTCGGCGCCGGCCGCGACGCGCCAATACTTTGCGATCGCATCCAGAATGGCGCCGACGGTTTGCGGCCGCATCAAGGATGGCGTGCCGCCGCCCAGAAAAATCGAGGATACTTCGCGGCCCGGCGTGCGCGCGGCGGTGGTTTCGATTTCGCGTGCAAAGGCACGCGCGAATCGATCCTCATCGATCGGGGCATGCCGGACATGACTGTTGAAATCGCAATACGGACATTTCGACAGGCAAAACGGCCAATGCAGGTAGACGCCGAAGGCGTCCTTTTTTCCTTCTCCCGCTTGCGGGGGAGGGTTGGAGTGGGGGCTTTCGGCGCGGCTCACAGGCAGATCTCCGCCAGCTTGACGAAGGCGCGGGCGCGGTGCGACAGCCCGAGCCCCAGCGGCGGCAGGCCGTGTTTCTCGAGGCTGGTCATTTCGCCGAAGGTCCGCGTATGGCCGTCCGGCAGGAACGCCGGATCATAACCGAAACCAGCGGTGCCGCGCGGCGGCCACACCAAGGTGCCGTAGGCCTGCGCTTCGACTTCTTCGAGATGATCGTCGGGCCACGCCACGCACAGCGCGGAAACGAAATGCGCTTTGCGCTGCGGCGGGGTCGTCGCACCGCGCTCCTGAAGCAGCCGTTCGATCCGCGTCATCGCGGCGGCAAAATCCTTGCCCGCGCCGGCCCATCGCGCCGAGAAAATCCCGGGCGCGCCATCGAGCGCATCGACCACCAATCCGGAATCGTCGGCGAAGGCCGGAAGCCGCGCCGCCTTGGCCGCGGCAACCGCCTTGATCCGCGCATTGGCGCCGAAGGTGTTGCCGGTCTCGTCAGGCTCGCCGAGGCCGAGTTCGCCGGCCGACATCGCCTCGACGCCGTGCGGCGCCAATAATTCCCTCATCTCGGTCAGCTTGCCGGGATTGTGGGTCGCGATCACGAGCTTGCCGGTGATTCGGCGATGCTGGGTCATGCGCGTTTATAATTCGTCATGGCCGCGCATAGTAGTCTGCCTTGCGCGGTAGACTTGGCCGCGTCCACGTCTTTCTTCGGCAGCCAGTTCACGCCACGGCCATTTTCTGCAGGTCCACCAGCCGCGCCACGCCTTTGCGCGCCAGTGCCATCAGCGTCAGGAACTCGTCCTGCGAGAACGGCGTCTTTTCGGCGGTGCCCTGCACCTCGATGATGCGCCCATCGCCGGTCATCACGAAATTGGCGTCGGTGTCGGCCTCCGAGTCTTCGGCATAATCGAGGTCGAGCACCGGCGTGCCGTTGTAAATGCCGCAGGAAATCGCCGCGACGTTGTCGCGCAGCACGTTGCCCTTGATCATGTTGCGGGTCTTCATCCAGCCGAGGCAGTCGGCCAGTGCGACCCAGGCGCCGGTGATCGAGGCCGTGCGGGTGCCGCCATCGGCCTGCAGCACGTCGCAGTCCACCGTAATCTGGCGTTCGCCGAGCGCTTCGAGATCGAGCGTGGCGCGCAACGAGCGGCCAATCAGGCGCTGGATTTCGACGGTGCGGCCATTTTGCTTGCCGGCTGCCGCCTCGCGGCGGGTGCGCTCCAGGGTGGCGCGCGGCAGCATGCCGTATTCGGCCGTGACCCAGCCGCGGCCCTGGCCCTTGAGCCAGGGCGGCAGGCGCTCTTCCAGCGTGGCCGTCACCAGCACATGGGTGTCGCCGAATTTGACCATGCAGGAACCCTCGGCATATTTGACCACGCCCCGTTCCAGCGACACGGCGCGCAGTTCATCCGGCGCACGGCGGCTTGGCCGCATGGGAATCCTCCAATAATTCAACAAAAATGACGGTTCGCGGTGCTTGTAGGTGGGGGAAGGGGCAGCGGCAAGGCCCTTTGACGCTCCCTTGGCCCCCGCGCAGGCCCAATGTCTGCTTGTATCCGGTCTCCGAGATAGACAGATTAGGCCTGTAGCAAGCGCGGCCCCCCGCGCTCTGGAGTTGCCTGTGGCCCACCACGATCCGATTGGCCTGATCGCGCCGCATGCCGGGCTCGCCCAGCTCAATGAGCGGTCGCGGGATATATTTCGTCAAATCGTCGAGAGTTATCTTGCCACCGGCGAGCCGGTCGGGTCGCGCAACATCTCGCGCCTGATCGCGGTGCCGCTGTCGCCGGCCTCGGTCCGCAACGTGATGTCGGATCTGGAGCAGCTCGGCCTGATTTATGCGCCGCATACCTCGGCCGGCCGGCTGCCCACCGAATTGGGCCTGCGCTTTTTCGTCGATGCCCTGATGCAGCTCGGCGATCTCACCGAGCCGGAGCGGCAATCGATCCAGACCCAGCTTGCATCGGTCGGCAAGGCGCAATCGGTCGAAGCCGCCCTGGGCGAGGCCTTGACGCGGCTGTCCGGCCTGACCCGGGCTGCCGCCGTGGTGCTGACGGCCAAATCCAACTCGCGGCTGAAGCATATCGAATTCGTCCGGCTGGAACCGGAACGGGCGCTGGTGGTGCTGGTCGGCGAGGACGGCCAGGTCGAGAACCGCGTGCTGACGCTGCCATCCGGGGTTCCCTCATCGGCGCTGACCGAAGCCGGCAATTTTCTCAATGCACGAATTCGCGGGCGAACGCTGGCGGAGGCGCGGCTCGAACTTGAAACCGCCTTGACGCAAAACCGCACGGAGCTCGATCAACTGACGCAGAAGGTGATCGCCGCCGGGCTTGCAAGCTGGTCGGGTGGTGAAAGCGACGACCGGCAACTGATCGTGCGTGGTCACGCCAATCTGCTGGAAGACCTGCATGCGCTGGAGGATCTGGAGCGTGTCAGGCTGCTGTTCGACGACCTGGAGACCAAGCGCGGCGTGATCGATCTGCTCGGGCGCGCCGAGCGTGCCGAAGGCGTACGGATTTTCATCGGCTCGGAGAACAAGTTGTTTTCGCTGTCCGGTTCTTCCACCATCATCGCGCCCTACAGCGATGGCGCGGGTCATATTGTCGGTGTTCTCGGCGTGATCGGGCCGACGCGGCTCAATTATGCCCGCGTGATTCCGACGGTGGACTATGCGGCGCGCATCGTCAGCCGGATGCTGGGCGGATAATCCGCCCCGTCAGCCTGCGGTTGCGCTTGATTTTTGGCTTCCAAAGCACGATATCCCGGCGAGCCAATCCTCCCCATTGATCCCGTGCCATTTTTTCGAGAAGGCAGTCTATGACCGATCCCAACCGGCAGAACGACGATCCGGGTAACCCGGCCGCCGAGCCCGTGGTTTCCAAGCCGTACATCATGCCCGACGATCCGGAGGAGGGATCGGCGGCAGCGCTGGCCAAGGAAGTCGCTGATGCGCGTGACAAGATGCTGCGCACGCTGGCGGACATGGAAAACCTGCGCAAGCGCACCACGCGCGAAGTCGCCGATGCGCGCGCCTATGGCATTTCGGGTTTCGCGCGCGACGTTCTCGATATTGCCGATAATTTACAGCGCGCGCTCGATGCGGTTCCGGCCGACACCAGGGCCGCCGCCGATCCCGGATTGAAAGCGCTGATCGAAGGCGTTGAGTTGACCGAGCGGTCGCTGCTCAACACGCTGGAGAAAAACGGCGTCAAGAAATTCGATCCCTCGGGCGAGAAATTCGATCCGAATTTCCAGCAGGCGATGTACGAGGTTCCCGATCCGTCGGTCCCTGCCGGAACGGTCGTGCAGGTCGTGCAGGCCGGCTACATGATCGGCGAGCGCGTGCTGCGGCCGGCGCTGGTCGCGGTCGCCAAGGGCGGCGCGAAGGTCAGTGCTTCCGAGCAGAGCTAAAGCTCGGAGACCTGAACCCCGATATCGTCGGACCGAGCTCAGCGCGGCTGAATGCCGTCCCGCACGGTGCGGAAGCGCGGGAAGGCTTTCGCCCATTGGTCGCGCGGGGCGCTTCCGATGATGCGCAACGTGGTCGGGCCGCCGAAGCGCAACCACTGCACGACGGTGACGGGGGTGCTCTTGCCGCTGATGCCGTCGATGCGCGTTTCATAGCCGGGCATGCCCCCGATGCGAACCGGCTCGGACATCGTCATCCGCGCCTCGCGCACGCCGGGAATGCTGATGGCGGCCTCCTGGGCAAACCGGCCGCGATCATCCGGCTGCGCCGGCGCCGATCCCATCAGGCTGAGCACCATGAAGGGCGCGACCTCGACGCTGCTGTTTTCCTCGCCGTCGGCGAGAAGGACGGCAGAGCCGACCGCCAGCGTGCGGACATTCTTGAAATCGCCGATTTCGCTGATCTTGAACGGCATCAGTCCAAGCTGTTCCTCGAGCGGAACCTGCCTGCGGACCGCCGCCGAGGAAAACATCTGCCGTATCGCCTCGTCGGTGTAGATCCTGCTCGCATTCTCGGGAACCTGCACGGCGATATAGCCGGAGAAAGCGCCTCCCGGCAGGATCATCGAATAGCGCCGGACATTCGTTGTGCCATCCCTAGCGTTCTCCGCGGTGTAATAGGCGATGCCGGCTGATGTCTCGATGCTCTGCGGCTTGATGCCATTGGTACCGGCGGGACTGGCCTTGAAGGCCGTCACGACCTCGTTGTAGGCCTCGGCCGGAAGCTCGGCCATCAGGACCTTGACGCCATGGTCCTCGGTTTCGAACCCGACGAATGTCCTGGCTCCGACCAGCCCGACCAGCGGCGTGACCCCGACCCGAACCCCCGGCGGAAAGATCGGGTCCGCCGCCAAAGCAGGACAGATCGCGGCAACGAACAGGACGACGGCGGACAAAAGTCGGATGTGCTTCATGAAAATCCACTGGGTTTGCATTGAGGCCGTTCGATGGTCGCCCGATGTGGCCTTTCGGCGCGCAGCCACCTTCCTGCCCGCCTGCTTTAGCCGTTTTGCCGTCCCGGCGACAGGGCCTGCCGCGATCCGTTTCCCTGATCGGGCCCCCGTCCAGGTCCCGCGTCCATCGCACCGGAGTTCGCGGACGGGCTATACGCCTTGGCCCGGCGGCGTCCCGTTAACCGACACTATCTTTCAAAGGCCAGGGTTTTGGCGGGTTAAGGTTGCGTCCCGGTCCTTGCAGGCCTGCCCCCCTGTCCTATATGAGGCTCACCGTCGCAATATCGCGAGTATTTGATCGTTGGGGGTTTGGATTGGTGCGCCGTCAGGGCCCAGCCAACCTGCCGCAAAAAGAAGGATATGAGGACCATGGGAAAGGTCATTGGGATCGATCTCGGCACCACCAATTCGTGCGTTGCCGTAATGGATGGCAAAACCGCGAAAGTCATCGAGAACGCGGAGGGCATGCGGACGACACCGTCGATTGTCGCTTTCAGCGATGATGGCGAGCGCCTCGTCGGCCAGCCCGCCAAGCGTCAGGCGGTGACCAATCCCGAGCGGACTTTCTTTGCGGTCAAGCGCCTCGTCGGCCGCCGCTACGACGATCCGATGGTCGAAAAGGACAAGAAGCTTGTCCCCTACAAGATCGTCAAGGCATCCAACGGCGACGCCTGGGTCGAAGCCGACGGCAAGAGCTACTCGCCCTCGCAGGTCTCCGCTTTCATTCTGCAGAAGATGAAAGAGACCGCGGAAGCCCATCTCGGCCAGAAGGTCGATCAGGCCGTCATCACCGTTCCCGCCTATTTCAACGACGCGCAACGTCAGGCCACCAAGGACGCCGGCAAGATCGCCGGCCTTGAAGTGCTGCGCATCATCAACGAGCCGACCGCGGCCGCATTGGCCTACGGTCTCGACAAGTCGAAATCCGGCACCATCGCGGTGTACGATCTCGGCGGCGGTACCTTCGACGTCTCGGTGCTCGAGATCGGCGACGGCGTGTTCGAAGTGAAGTCGACCAACGGCGACACGTTCCTCGGCGGTGAAGACTTCGACATGCGGCTGGTCAATTATCTGGCCGATGAATTCCAGAAGGAGCAGGGCATCAACCTGCGCAACGACAAGCTTGCCCTGCAGCGGCTGAAAGAGGCCGCCGAAAAGGCCAAGATCGAATTGTCCTCGACCACGCAGACCGAAATCAACCTGCCCTTCATCACGGCCGATGCGTCCGGCCCGAAGCATCTGACCATGAAATTGACGCGCGCCAAATTCGAGGCGCTGGTCAACGATCTCGTCGAGAAGACCATCGAGCCCTGCCGCAAGGCGCTGAAGGACGCAGGCCTCACTGCCGGCGAAATCGGCGAAGTGGTGCTGGTCGGCGGCATGACCCGGATGCCGAAGATTCAGGAAGTCGTGAAGCAGTTCTTCGGCAAGGAGCCGCACAAGGGCGTCAATCCGGACGAAGTCGTCGCCATCGGTGCGGCGATCCAGGCCGGCGTGCTGCAGGGCGACGTCAAGGATGTGCTGCTGCTCGACGTGACCCCGCTGTCGCTCGGCATCGAAACGCTGGGTGGCGTGTTCACCCGCATCATCGATCGCAACACCACGATCCCGACCAAGAAGAGCCAGGTGTTCTCGACCGCCGAGGACAACCAGAACGCCGTCACCATCCGCGTATTCCAGGGCGAGCGCGAAATGGCGGCCGACAACAAGGTTCTCGGCCAGTTCGACCTGATGGGCATTCCCCCGTCGCCGCGCGGCATGCCGCAAATTGAAGTGACCTTCGATATCGACGCCAACGGCATCGTCAACGTCTCGGCCAAGGACAAGGCGACCGGCAAGGAACAGCAGATCCGGATCCAGGCGTCCGGCGGTCTGTCGGAGGCCGACATCCAGAAGATGGTCAAGGACGCCGAGGCCAATGCGGCCGAGGACAAGAAGCGCCGCGAGGCGGTCGATGCCAAGAACCATGCCGACGGTCTGGTGCATTCGACCGAGAAGGCGCTGGCCGAACATGGTTCGAAGGTCGAGGAGAGCGAGCGCCGCGCCATCGAGGACGCCGTCAGCGATTTGAAGGAAGCGCTGAAGGGTGACGATGCCGAGGCGATCAAGGCCAAGAGCAACACGCTGGCGCAGGCTTCGATGAAGCTCGGCGAGGCGATGTACAAGCAGCAGGCCGAGAGCGATGCGGCCAAGGATGCCGCCAAGGATGACGTGGTCGACGCGGAATTTACCGAAGTCGACGACGACAAGAACAACAAGAAATCTGCGTAACCCTTACGTTACGGATCAGTGCGATGCTCTCCGCCATGATCAAGATCGTCACCCCCGGGCTTGACCCGGGGGTCCATCTTCAAAAGAAAATGATGGATGGCCGGGTCGAGCCCGGCCATGACAATTGAGAGTTCGCCCGGATGTCCACCAAGCGTTGCTACTACGAAACCCTTGAAGTCGAACGGACTGCGGACGAGTCCCGGCTCAAGGCAGCTTTCCGCAAGCTCGCGATGAAATGGCATCCGGACAAGAATCCGGGCGATGCCACCAGCGAAGTCCGCTTCAAGGAAATCAACGAAGCCTACGAAGTCCTCAAGGACGGCGAAAAGCGCGCAGCCTATGACCGGTTCGGTCATGCCGCGTTCGAGCAGGGCGGCGGCGGCGGTCCGGGATTCGGCGCCGGCTTTGCCTCGTCCTTCTCGGATATTTTCGAAGACCTGTTCGGCATGGCCGGGCAACGTGGCCGCGGCGGCGGGCGCGAGCGTGGCGCCGACCTGCGCTACAACATGGAAATCACGCTCGAGGAAGCCTTCCTCGGCAAGACCGCGCAGATCGAAATCCCGGTTTCGGTGACTTGCGAATCCTGTTCGGGCATCGGCGCGAAAGCCGGCACCAAGCCGAAGACGTGCTCGACCTGCGGCGGGCAGGGGCGCGTTCGGCAGGCGCAGGGATTTTTCACGCTGGAGCGAACCTGCCCGGGCTGTCAGGGCCGCGGCCAGATGATCGAGGACCCGTGTCCGTCCTGCGTGGGCTCGGGGCGCGTGACCCGCGAGCGCAATTTGTCGGTCAACATTCCGCAAGGCGTGGAAGACGGCACCCGCATCCGGCTTGCCGGTGAGGGCGAGGCCGGCATCCGCGGCGGACCCTCAGGCGACCTCTACATTTTTCTGTCGCTGGCCGCGCATCAGTTCTTTCAGCGCGATGGCGCCGATCTGCATTGCCGGGTGCCGATCTCGATGGTGGCAGCGTCACTGGGCGGCGAATTCGAGGTACCTACCATCGACAAGGGCAAGTCCAAGGTGAAAATCCCCGCCGGAACCCAGTCCGGCCGACGTTTTCGCATTGCATCAAAAGGCATGCCGGTGCTGCGATCGCGCCAGACCGGCGATATGTATGTCCAGGTCGTGGTCGAAACGCCGCAGAATCTGACCAGGAAGCAGCAGGAGTTGCTGGCCGAGTTCGAAAAGTTATCATCCGGCGCAACCCAGCCAGAGGCCGCGGGCTTCTTCACCAAGGTCAAGGACTTCTTCGGCACCCGCGCCAGCACCTAGCGCGCACCGCATTCATGTTTGGCCGCGGCGAAAATCGGAACGGGCGCATGGCCTTATCAACTCATCGCGGACGCGCTTGCAGACCTGCCGAGAAACTGTGCGGCTTGACCGTTTCGGTTGCGACCTATACCTCTTTATGACTGTTTTCTGACACCACCGCCGACTTGCGGTCCCCGCCTGGTAGCGACATGCCTCTGCAATCGTCCGCGCGTGCGTTGAAAAAACCGCTTCGTCTCGACGACGAGGTCCGTTTTCTTCGTTCATGGATCGAGAAGCCGCTTCACATGGGCGCCGTGATGCCGTCGGGGCGGGTGTTGGCCCGCACCATGGCGCAATATGTCGACATCAAATCGTCCGGACCGGTGGTCGAATTGGGACCCGGGACCGGGGCCATCACCAACGCCTTGATCGAGCACGGCGTCGATCAGAAACGTCTGGTGCTGGTCGAGTATAATCCGGGCTTCTGTGCGTTGCTGCGCGACCGCTATCCCCATGCCACGGTCGTGCAGGGCGACGCCTACAAGCTGCGCGACTTGCTGTGGGACGTGCTGAACGTCCCCGCATCCGCCGTGGTGTCCGGCCTGCCCCTGGTCACCAAGCCGATGCTGACGCGCCTGAAGCTGATCCGCGATGCCTTCCTCGCGCTGGCGCCGGGGGCGCCGTTCGTGCAGTTCACCTATTCGGTCGCGCCGCCGATTCCGAAGTCGCTGCCCGGCGTTTCCACAGAAGCCTCCGAGCGCATCTGGATGAACCTTCCGCCGGCCCGTGTCTGGGTGTATCGCAAGGACTGAACCGCATGGCGGGTTCGTCCGAAACGATACACAAATCATGTCAGCGTTGAAAATTCTCGTGATCCCCGGCTCGCTTCGCACCGGCTCGCTCAATGCGAGGCTGGCGGCGGCGGCGGCCCATGAACTCGCGCAGGCCGGCGCCGAAGTCACGCGCATTTCACTGGGCGATTTTCCGCTGCCGATCTACGACGGCGACCTGCAAGCAAGGTCCGGCGTGCCCAAGCATGCGGTCAATCTCAAGCGCATGATCGGTGCGCATCATGGCGTCCTGATCGTGACGCCGGAATACAATTCGTCGGTGCCGGCTTTGGTCAAGAATACCATCGACTGGATCTCGCGCGTGCAGGATGCGCATGAAACCCGCGGCGAGGTGTTTCACGACCGCGCCTTTGCGATCGCGGCGGCGTCGGGAAACCGCCTCGGCGGGACCCGGGCGCTGGCGGCGCTGCGGCTTATTCTGGCGGCCTGCCAGGCCACCGTCATTCCGAACCAGTTCGCGCTGTCGTTCGCCGACGAAGCCTATGACGACCGGGACCGGTTGAAGCATCCGGCCGATGTCGAGGCGCTGAAGGCGCTGGCGCGGCAGTTGATCGACGTTTCCCAGCGGATGATGTGAGGTGACATGCAGCAAGCGACCATCAGCCCCCGCGACCGCCTGATCGTGGCGCTCGATCTGCCCAGCGTCGCCACAGCCGAAGCCATGGTTGCCCGGCTCGGCGACGCGGTGACGTTTTACAAGATCGGCTACCAGCTCGCTTATGCCGGCGGATTGCCCTTGGTTCGTGAGCTCGCAGGCTCCGGCAAGAAAGTATTCATCGATCTCAAGCTGCACGACATCGGCAACACCGTGGCGCGCGGTGTCGAAAGCGTAGCATCGCTCGGTGCGACCTTTCTGACCGTGCACGCCTATCCGCAGACCATGAAGGCGGCGGCCGAGGCGCGCGCGGGTTCGGATCTGAAGCTCCTCGCCGTCACGGTGCTGACCTCGTATGACGACGGCGATCTTCATGCGGCGGGTTACCGTCTCGGCGTGTCCGATCTGGTCCAGGCCCGCGCCCGGCAGGCCCATGCGCTCGGCATCGATGGTCTCGTCTGTTCGCCGGAAGAGGCGTCGAACCTGCGCAAGATCGTGGGCGATCAGATGCGGCTTGTGACGCCGGGCATCCGGCCTGCGGGTGCTGCCACCGGCGACCAGAAGCGCATCATGACGCCGGCCCGCGCGATATCGGCCGGCGCCGATTATCTGGTGGTCGGCCGGCCGGTGCTGGAAGCCGCCGATCCGAGAGGTGCGGCGGATGATATCGTCGCGGAAATCATGCAAGCGTTGGCCTGACAACGAAAGGGAGAACCGAACATGGCAAGAGGGTATTGGATCGGTCGCGTCGACGTTCACAATGAGGAAGGCTACAAGGCTTACGCAGCGGCTAATCCTGCCATCTTCAAGAAATTCGGCGGACGCTATGTCGTGCGTGGCGGCAAGTGCGACGGCGTCGAGGGCGAAAGTCGATCGCGAAATGTCGTGATCGAATTTCCCGATTACGAGACGGCGCTGGCCTGCTATCGCTCGCCGGAGTACCAGGCGAATATCAAGCTGCGGCAGCCGCATTCGATCGCCGAACTCATTGTCGTCGAGGGCTATGACGGCGCGCAGCCGTAGTCTTTCTTTCCTCACCCTGAGGAAAGACCGGCAGCCTTCCGGGCGACGCGCGGCCAGCAGCCTGATCGGTTGCCCGAAAGGCCTGCCCCGGCTATACGGCAGGTGCGAGGTTTAAGAAATGTCCGACATGCGCTTGATCGTTGCGGGGGCCGGCGGCCGGATGGGCCGCGCGCTGACCCGTGTCATCGCGGAAACATCGGGCGCGGTCGTCACCGGCGCGCTGGAGGCGCCGGGGTCTGAACTTTTGGGCAAGGATGCCGGCGTATTGGCAGGCCTGCCCGCCAACGGGGTTTTGCTGTCCGCGGATTTGTGGACACTGTCGGCCAATGCCGACGGCATTCTCGACTTCACGGTGCCGGGGGCGACCATCGCCAATGTCGCCATCGCCGCGCAGCGGGGCCTGGTCCACATCATCGGCACCACCGGGCTCTCGTCGTCGGACGACGCCGTGATCCGAAGCGTCACCTCGCGTGCCATCGTCGTCAAATCAGGCAATATGAGCCTCGGCATCAATCTGTTGGCGGCGCTGGTGAAGCGGGTCGCGCAATCGCTCGACGAGGATTTCGATATCGAAAT
Source organism: uncultured Pseudomonadota bacterium (assembly GCA_963819325.1). Lineage (GTDB taxonomy): Bacteria > Pseudomonadota > Alphaproteobacteria > Rhizobiales > Xanthobacteraceae > Bradyrhizobium. The sequence continues at coordinate 293,901 of CAWFVT010000021.1, read as the reverse complement.
TCTGGAATTCCACCACAAGGCCAAGGTCGACGCGCCGTCGGGCACTGCCTTGCTGCTGGGCGAGGCGGCCGCCGCCGGCCGCAAGGTCGCGCTGGATCAGCATTCGGCACGGGGCCGCGATGGCATCACTGGCGCGCGCAACGCCGGCGACATCGGCTTTGCATCGTTGCGCGGCGGCACCGTCACCGGCGATCACACGGTGATTTTCGCCGGCGCCATGGAGCGCATCGAGCTGACGCACCGCGCCGAGGACCGCACCATGTTCGCGCAGGGCGCGGTCAAGGCCGCGCTTTGGGCGCGCGACAAGAAGCCCGGAATGTATTCGATGGCCGACGTGCTAGGGCTCTCTGATTTCTGAGACTCTGGACTTCTGAGATTTCAACGGAATTGAAACGGAAACGATGGAATGAGCGACCGGCTTCTCGTGCTTGTGCGTCACGGCCAGAGCGAATGGAACCTGAAAAATCTCTTCACCGGCTGGAAGGATCCCGATCTGACCGAGAAGGGCATCGCCGAGGCCAAGGACGCCGGCCAGAAATTAAAGGCACAGGGGCTGTCGTTCGACATTGCGTTCACCTCGGTGCTCAAGCGCGCGCAGCACACGCTTGATCTGACGCTGGCCGAAATCGGCCAGACCGGCCTCCCCGTCCGCAAGCATCTGGCGCTCAACGAGCGCGACTACGGCGATCTGTCAGGCCTCAACAAGGATGACGCCCGCAAGAAATGGGGCGAGGAGCAGGTCCTTGTCTGGCGGCGCTCCTACGATGTGCCGCCGCCAGGCGGCGAAAGCCTGAAAGACACGCTGGCGCGCACGCTGCCTTATTACGTCCAGGAGATTCTGCCTTGCGTGCTGCGCGGCGAGCGCACGCTGGTGGCGGCGCATGGCAATTCGCTGCGCGCCCTGATCATGGTGCTGGAAAAGCTTTCGCCGAAAGAAATTCTCGCGCGTGAACTCGCCACCGGTGTGCCGGTGATCTACCGCCTCAACGCCGACGCCACCGTCGCCTCGAAGCTCGACCTGGCGGCGTGAACGGTGTGGTCGTCACCGGGTTCGCGCTCACGCCCGCCCCGGAATGACGATCGCCTTCAGTGAACGCCGACCTGTCCGGCTTCCCAGCCCAGCATCGCCTGCTTGCGGGTGATGCCCCAGTGATAGCCGGTCAGCGTGCCACCTTTGCCGAGCGCGCGATGGCACGGCACCACAAACGATACCGGGTTTTTCCCGACCGCCGCCCCTACCGCGCGTGACGCCTTGGGGCTTTTGATGTTGACCGCGATATCCGAATAGCACACCGCCCGGCCCATCGGGATTTTCAGCAGCGTCTCCCACACCCGAACCTCGAAGTCGGTGCCGATCAGCACCACCCGCAACGGCTGGTCCGCGCGCCATAGTCTGGTATCGAATATGCGCTGCGCCAGCGCGGCGGTGCCGGCGTGATCTTCGAGATAGGTCGCCCGAGACCAGCGCCGCTGCATGTCGGCAAGCGAGGCCTGCTCCTCGCCGGGATCGGCGAAGGCAAGACCGGCCAGTCCGCGGCCGCTGGCGATCACGATCGCAGTGCCGAACGGCGAGGGATGAAATCCGTAACGCAGCGTCATGCCGGCGCCGCCGGTTTTCCATTCGCCCGGCGACATCGCCTCATGGGTGACGAACAGATCGTGCAGCCGTCCCGGGCCGGAAAGCCCGGAGTCGAGCGCTGCGTCGAGCACGCTCGCCGAATCGCGCAGCAGGCCCTTGGCGTGATCGAGGGTCAGCGCCTGCATGAAGGCCTTTGGCGTCAGCCCGGCCCAGCGTCGGAACAGATGGTGCAGCTCATCGGGCGTCACGCCGGCCGCATCCGCCATCAATTCGATGGTCGGCTGTGCGCGCCAGTGCTCCGAGATGAAGGCGATGGCGCGGCGCACCGAATCATAGTCGCGCAGCGCGGCGTGCTGGGCCCCGGGCTTGCTCAGACGTCGGTCGTTGATGGCGAGGTTCATGTGATCATTCATGGCAAGGTTCATCATGGTCCTGATGTAGGACGGAGGCCACGTCCAAACCACCCAATTCCCGACTAGATCGGATTGTAGGTCGGCCCGCGCTTGGCGGCTTGCAGGGCTTCCGTTAAGGCTTTGGCAAAGCTGGCCTTTTCGTCCGGTCCGAGAAAGCTCGCGATCGAGATCCGACGGCCCTTGGAGACCAGATAGAGCTTTTCGATGCCGAACTCGGCATGGGTCTTCTGGTCGAGCCGGACCCACAACGGATTGAGCACCCATTCGGCCACATGGCCGCGATGGCTGACCCGGCGCAGCCGCAGTTCGGACGGCGTCACCGAAATTTCCTCGCTGGCCCTGGCGCGGCGGAAATTGACCCGGAACGCCCAATAGATCGCCAGCACATCGAGGCCGAAAAATCCGAGCACCGGCCATGCGCCCATCAACAGAAAGGCCAGCCCCGCGGCGAAGCTGACCACGCTGACAAATCCCATCAGCACCAGAAAACCAGTGCGGTTCAGCGAGCGGTGCGGCGTCAGCAATGCCGAAAACAATTCTGGCTGAGGCGGCGCCGGATCAAAGTCATTGCCTGCGGTCATCGCCTGTCAGTATACCCGCATCATGCCGAAAATCATCCGCAAACCCGTGGCCAAATCCGCGGCCAAACCTTTGGCCAAATCCCAAGCCGCGACCGCCAAGCGCCCGGCGGCAAAGCCAAGCAAGGCTCCCACCGCGAAGAAGTCGGTCAAGACCGCAGCCAAATCTTCGGCCCAAACGCCGACAAAACCCTGGACGGCGGCCGAGGTCTATGAGGCGTTCAGCCGCTTTCGCAAAGCCAATCCGGAGCCGAGGGGTGAACTCGAACACCTCAACCCCTACACGCTGCTGGTTGCGGTGGTGCTGTCGGCGCAGGCCACTGATGCAGGCGTCAACAAGGCGACGCGCACGCTGTTTCAAGTCGCCGACACGCCGCAGAAGATGCTGGCGCTCGGCGAGGACAAGGTCCGCGACTACATCAAGACCATCGGGCTCTATCGCAACAAGGCCAAGAACGTCATAGCGCTGTCGGAAAAACTGATCGCCGACTTTGGCAGCGTCGTGCCGCGCACCCGCGCCGAGATCGAAATCGCTGCCCGGCGCTGGCCGCAAGACCGCCAATGTCGTGCTCAACATGGCATTCGGCGAACACACCATGGCGGTGGATACGCACGTGTTTCGTGTCGGCAATCGCACGGGTCTTGCAGCCGGCAAGACGCCGCTGGAAGTAGAGCTTGGCCTTGAGCGCGTGATCCCGGATGAGTTCATGCTGCACGCGCATCACTGGCTCATTTTGCACGGCCGCTATACGTGTCTGGCGCGCAGCCCGCGCTGCGAGGTGTGCCTGATCAACGATCTCTGCCGCTGGCCCGAAAAGACGGTGTGAGCCCGCAGGATGAGGACGCCGTTTTGTTTCAAGCCACCGGCACGCTGGTCTTGCGGCCCGGCTCGATCAGCTCCGGCCTTGGTCCACTCAGCCGCTTGTGCATGTGAACCATGAACGCCATGCCGAACAGCGGCGTCGCCAGATTGACGATCGGGATCGACACGAACGCTGCGATCACCAGCCCCGCGGTGAACACCAGTCCGGCATTGTGCTTGCGCATCGCTTTGGCTTCGGCCGGGGTGCGAAACCGCATCGCGGCGAGCTGGAAATATTCCCGGCCGAGCAGCCATGCGGTCGCGACAAAGAAGGCGATGAAGCCGGCACCGGCCACGAACACGAAAGGCAGCGCGATCAGATAGACCAGGATCGTCAGCAGCGCGGTCTTGACGCCTTCGGTGATGGCGAGGCCGAACGGCAGCGCCGTGCCGGGACGCTCGGCCGGATAATATTCGCGCTCGACATGGTCGGCGACGTCATCGACGAACACGCTCGCCACCAGCGTGGTGATCGCGGGCATCAGGAACACCGCGCCGAGCACGACGCCAAGACCGGCGGCAATCGAAATGATCCATGCCAGCACATTGAGCGGCGTATCGAATCCGGGGCCCAGCATCGCCGAGGCCCAGCTCTCGCCGGATACCGCAAGCCAGCTCAACAGCCGCTGCAGGCCGACCGCCAGTGCCACGATCAGCACGAGTGCCAGACCAATCGATCGCCACAGGATCGAGCGCATCGGCGGTGACAGGATTTGCGATAGCGCCTTGACGGCGTCGTCGAGCATGACGGCCTTATCCTCTGTAAAAAACCTTGGCAGAGGTAACCATGCGAGACGGGTTCGGCAAGCCTTTGGGACAAGACGGTGGGAGTTGTCGAGTGAGCTAGGCCGCCAGCTCCGGCGTGCGCGGGCGGATGTGGCGTTCCGGCCGATGCAGCGGCACGTATTCGACCACCATGAAATGCTCGGATATCTTGATGCGCTCGACCAGTGTCGTTGCCGCGGCAACGACGGTCATTTCTTTAGCCGGAAGCGCCGCCGCTTCGTCAGCCGCTTCAGGAACAAGCGGCGGTGATTTAACTGACTCTGGAAACACGCTGAGTCCGCCGGCTACCTCCCGGAGCGGCTTCTGCTTGTCGGCCCAATGCAAGGCGGTGTAGTCGAAGCCATGCACGATGGTGGGTTTGACGATTTCGAAATAGGGCGAGATGTCGAAATCGCGAGGCATATAGAGCGAGGAATCGCGGATGTGCAGGATTTCGCGCCGGGCCTGCCGGCTGCCGCCGCGGGTGATCCTGGGCAGGATCGGATAGCGCACGGCGTCGAACGCCTGCGCGATCAGCGCCGAGCAGATGATCTTGGTGGGATCGCCCGAACCGAACGCGATCATCCGGCGCCGCCAGCGCTGCGGTATCGGCAGCGGGATCAGAAAGCGCATCAGATCGAGGATGTTCTTGGTGTCGTAGCCGAAGCCGATCCGGTTGATGGCGTAGCGGCAGACGGTGTTGCGGTCTTCGAACGACAGCCCGACCGGACGGCAGACCCGGGTATGATAGGTAAAATATTTCGACAGCGGCGCCGAGGTCACCCCCTCGCCGATATTGGCCTCGATCAGGACATGCGGTTCGCCGCTGGGCTCAAACGCGCCGTCGATGGGGCCGACGAAAAGCGCCGAATGCGACCAGGTCGACTGCGTCAGGTATTTGATGATGCCGGAAACCCGGTTGTTGCCCTCGACCAGCATGACGTCGCCCGGCTCGATAATGCCGCGCAGGTGGTCCGGGTCGCTCGGGGTGAACGGCTCATAGCCCGGGACTTCCTTCTGCAGGTAGCCCGCGATCAGCTTGCCGACGGTATCGAGCATAACACCCATGATTTCCCCCCGGAGCCTTTTCCGTTCCGATTGAATTGGAACGGGGGCTCCATTTCTTTATTTTGACGCGTTTTCTGCGCGCGAACCGGTATCCACATCACACAAGTGCGGGGCATGCTTCGCTGGAAAACGCTTTAGCCGTGCCTTTCCGACCGCTTTTTTGTCTCTCCTATCATGGTCGATAGCCGTTGCAATTTAGTTCATGCATGAATCCGGTCAAACATGATTGATTCACCATGACGGTTGCTGCGCAGGTCCGGATGCGGCAAGTTCACCTCTGTCCGGAGCCTGAAATTCGTTGCCGTTGCCGCGGGGTTTTGGCGGATTTCGCACTGGAAGGGATGCTGGAAATGCATGATTCCAGTGTGGTTTTGGTTTGGAAATTTCGTTTGAGGATGGCCTGCGAAGGGCCTGTGAAGTTCTGCATCGCCCCATCATGCGATGAGCTGCTTTTAAAAGTTCCGGAAACCATGACATGACAATCACGCGCCGCGATTTCCTGTCGGCGTCCACCGCACTTGCGCTGACGCCGGCGCTTGGCGCCGGCGCCTGGGGCGCGCCATTGCCGCGCGAAGCTGACATTGTCGTGATCGGTGCCGGCGCGGCCGGTATCGCCGCGGCGCGGCGTATCATGGCCGCCAACCGCAAGGTCATCGTGATCGAGGCGACAGGCCAGATCGGCGGCCGATGCCTCACGGATGCTGCGACTTTCGACGTGCCGTTCGATCGTGGCGCACGGTGGCTGCACAATCCCGACACCAACCCGATGATCAGGCTCGCGCGTAGTTCGGGGCTCGACGTTTACCCGGCGCCGCTGGGCCAGAAAATCCGCGTCGGCCGCCGCTTCGCGCGGGCCGGTGAAACCGAGGAATTTCTCGCAGCGCTGGTGCGCGCCAATCGCGCCATCGACGATGCGTCGCGCGGCAAGGTCGATGTCTCCTGTGCGTCGGTGCTGCCAAAGGATCTCGGCGACTGGGCGGGGACGGCGGAATTCGTGCTTGGCCCCAACACGACAGGCAAGGACCTGAAGGATGTTTCCGTGTTCGACAAGGGCCGCGCGCAGGAGCGCAATGCCGCGATCGCCTGTCGCCAGGGCATGGGCACGCTGATCGCCAGGCTTGGCGAGCAGGTTCCGCTCGCGCTGTCGACGCCGGCAAGCCGTATCGTTTGGAGCGGACGCGATGTCACGGTGGAAACACCCGCAGGCAAGATCGCTGCGCGCGCCGCCATCGTCACGGTGTCGAGCAATGTGCTGGTGGCGGGCAATATCAAGTTCACGCCGGATATTCCCAAGCGTCAGCTCGATGCCGCGGCGAAACTGAATCTCGGCAGCTATGATCGCATCGTGCTGCAACTGCCGGGCAATCCGCTCGGCCTGTTGCGTGACGATATCGTCATCGAGCAGAGCAATTCAACGCGGACGGCGCTGTTGTTTGCCAATATGGGATCGTCGCCGCTGTGCTCGATCGATGTCGCCGGCTCGTTCGGACGCGATCTCTCAAGCCAGGGCGAGGCGGCGATGGTGGCGTTCGCGGTGGAATGGCTGACCAAACTATTCGGCAGCGAATGGGCGCCCGCGATAAAGAAATCCAGCGCGACGCGCTGGAATGCCGCGCCGTTTGTGTTGGGTGCGATGTCCGTCGCCGCACCCGGTGCGCAGCCGTCGCGCAAAATTTTGACGGAGCCGATCGGCTGCGTGTTTCTCGCGGGCGAAGCCACCCACGAAACCCTGTGGGGAACGGTGGACGGCGCCTGGGAAAGCGGCGAGCGCGCCGCCGAGGCGGCATTGCAGAAGATCGGCGCGCTCAGGGATGAGTTCGACGGCAGCGCCGGCGGCAAGGCAGAGGCGCCGCGCTGCGCCGGCCAGATCGAGAGCGCCGGCGAATTGAATTCCGGCATGCCGGAAGGGAGCCGGTATCCGCTGCGAGCGATGCGTCATCCCCGGATGAACGCAATTGCGTTCAAGGCGCGCAAGAGCGCGCACCTCAGGATGACGCCGCGAAATCAGCGCAACACGCCGCCGGTCTTTTTCGCGACCTCGGCCACGATCCTGGCCGCGACCGCATCGATCTCCTGATCGGTAAGGGTTTTCTCGCGCGGCTGGATCGTCACCGCGATCGCAACCGACTTCTTGCCGTCGTCGATGCCCTTGCCTTCGTAGACGTCGAACACCGTAACGCCTGTGATCAGCTTCTTGTCGACGCCCTGTGCGGCTCGCACGATGTCGCCGGCCTTGATGCTGCGATCGACCACGAAAGCGAAATCACGCGACACCGGCTGGAACGGTGAGAGATCAAGCACCGGCTTGGCGCGGGTCGGGCGCTGCTTGGCGTCGGGAATGCGGTCGAGGATCACTTCAAAGGCCATCAACGGGCCGTCGGCGCCGAGCGCTTCCAGCGCGCGGGGATGCAATTCGCCGAAATATCCCAGTACGTTTTGCGGACCGATCTGGATGGTGCCGGACCGACCGGGATGCAGCCAGTTCGGACCACCAGACACGATCTGCAGCGCCTGCATCGGTGCGCCGGCGGCGGCAAGCACCGCAAAGGCATCGGCCTTGGCGTCGATTGCATCCGCCATGGCCGAGCCGGACCAGTGCCGTCCCAGCCCCTTCGACGACGCAACGCCGTGGCGAACGCCGGATGCCGCGATCCATTGGTCCTGCGGCCGGTCGCCCTTGAAGATTTGCCCGACTTCGAACAGTGCCAGATCCGGAAAGCCGCGATCGATATTGGCTTGCGCCGCTGCGACCAGCCCCGGCAACAGGCTCGGCCGCATGTCGGATAGATCGGCTGCGATCGGATTGGCGAGCGCGAGGTCGCTTCCGCCGCCGCCGAACAACTCGGCATGTTGCTTCGAGATGAACGACCACGTCACCGCCTCGACCATGCCGCGCGCGGCGAGCGCGCGCTTGGCGCGCCGGGTGCGCAACTGGATCGCGCTGAGCACCGGCTTGCGCGGCGCGTCGCCGCGCTCGAACGGCGTCATCGGCACCTTGTCGACGCCGACCATGCGCACGATCTCCTCGACAATGTCGGCCTTGCCGTGCACGTCGGTGCGCCACGAGGGGACCGCGATCTTCACCACCGGGCCGCTGCCGGCCAGCATGAAGCCGAGATGGCTGAGGATGCGCTTCGCTTCCGGCAGCGGCACCTCGATTGCGGCCAGCCGCTTCACCTCGGCCAGCGGAAAATCGATCACGCGGTCGTCGCCGAAGGCGTTGCCGACCACGACATTCTCCGACGGCGTGCCGCCGCACAATTCGATCACCAGCCGGGTCGCCATCTCCAGCCCCGGCACCATGAAGGCCGGATCGACGCCGCGTTCGAAGCGATAGCGCGCATCCGAATTGATGCCGAGCTTGCGGCCGGTCTGCGCGATGTTGATCTCGTTCCACAGCGCCGATTCGATCAGCACGTCGGTGGTTTGCTCCGAACAGCCGGAGGCTTCGCCGCCCATGATGCCGGCGAGCGATTCGACGCCGTGATCGTCGGCGATCACGCAGACATTGCTGTCGAGCGTGTAGCTGCGGCCATCGAGCGCCAGCAGCGTCTCGCCGTCACGGGCACGGCGCACGGTGAGATGGCCCTTGACCCTGGCCGCATCGAACACATGCAGCGGGCGGGCGCGGTCATAGGTCATGAAGTTGGTGATATCGACCAGCGCATTGATCGGTCGCAGCCCGATCGAGGTCAGGCGCTTTTGCAGCCATTCCGGGGAGGGGCCGTTCTTGACGCCGCGCACCAGCCGCAGCGCAAAGCCCGGGCACAATTTGGCGTCCTCGACCGTCACCTTCACCGGGCAGGGGAATTCGCCCTTGATCTGTTTGATGCCGGAATCCTTGAACCGGCCCATGTCGGCCGCGCTGAGGTCGCGGGCGATGCCGTGCACGCCGGTGCAGTCCTGGCGATTGGGCGTCAGGTTGATTTCGATCAGTGGATCGCCAAGCTGCGCCCACTCGGTATAGGCGACACCGATCGGCGCGTCGGCCGGCAGCTCCATGATGCCGTCGTGATCTTCCGAAAGCTGCAGCTCGGCCGCCGAGCACAGCATGCCGCGGCTCTCGACGCCGCGGATGGTGCCGATCCCGAGCGTGATGTTCTTGCCAGGAATGAAAGTGCCGGGCGGCGAGAACACGCTGACAAGACCGGCGCGCGCATTCGGCGCACCACAAACGACCTGCACCGGTGCGGCGCCATTGCCGGTATCCACCATGCAGACGCGCAGGCGATCCGCATTGGGATGCTGCTCGGCCGAAATCACCCGCGCAATGGTGAACGGCGAAAGCGCCTTCGCCTTGTCCTCGATATGCTCGACCTCCAGCCCGATCATGGTGAGCTTGTCGGCAAGCTTTTCCAGCGGCTCGTCGGTGTCGAGATGCTCCTTCAGCCAGGACAGGGTGAATTTCACGAACTCAATCCTCCCGCCAGTGTCGGGATGTCGAGCGGCTTGAAGCCGTAATGGCTGAGCCAGCGCACGTCGTTCTCGAACAATTGCCGCAGGTCGGACATGCCGTATTTCAGCATCGCGATGCGGTCGATGCCCATGCCCCAGGCAAAGCCCTGATAGACGTCGGGATCGATGCCGCAGGCGCGCAGCACGTTCGGATGCACCATGCCGCAGCCGAGAATCTCGAGCCAGTCCTCGCCCTCGCCGAAACGGATTTCGCCCTTGTCGCGCCGGCACTGGATATCGACCTCGAGCGACGGCTCGGTGAAGGGAAAGAACGACGGGCGAAATCGCATGTTGATGTGATCGACCTCGAAGAACGCCTTGCAGAACTCATGCAGGATCCATTTGAGGTGACCGAGATGCGAGCTCTTGTCGATGACTAGGCCTTCGACCTGGTGGAACTGCGGCGTGTGGGTGGCGTCGGAATCGATGCGATAGGTCCGGCCGGGACAGACGATGCGGATCGGCGGCTTTTGCGTCAGCATGGTGCGCACCTGCACCGGCGAGGTGTGGGTGCGCAGCAGCATGCGCGAGCCATCGTCCCTTGGATTGAAGAAGAATGTGTCGTGCATCTCCCGCGCCGGATGGCCTTCGGGGAAGTTCAATCTGGTGAAATTATAATCGTCGGTCTCGATGTCGGGACCTTCGGCGATGGCAAATCCCATGTCGGCGAAGATCGTGTTGACCTCTTCGAACACCTGGCTGAGCGGATGAATCCGGCCCGCCTCCGCGGCAGCCTCGCGCAACGGCAGCGTGACGTCGATGGTCTCGGAGGCGAGGCGGGCGTCGAGGGCGGCGGATTTCAGCACGTCGCGGCGCGCGGTCAGCGCCTGCGTAACCGTGTCCTTGGCCAGATTGATCGCCGCACCTTGCGTCTTGCGTTCGTCCGGCGACATCTTGCCGAGCGTCGACAATAGCGCCGAGATCGAGCCCTTCTTGCCGAGCGCTGCAACGCGAACGGCTTCCAGCGCGCCTTCGTCGCCGGCGGCGGTGATCTGGCTGAGGATTTCGGATTCAAGTTGAACAAGGTCGGACATGGCGATCCCTTTCGACCAGGGCGCTAAGCCGTTGCCCTAGGCCGTCATGCCCGGGCCTGTCCCGGGCATCCACGTTTACTTCGCCTGCCAGCATCAAGACGTGGATGGCCGGGACAAGCCCGGCCATGACGGCCTCAAAATGCTGCGCGCGGGACTCAACGAAGCGACGACCTTACGCCGCCAGCGCCGCCTTGGCCTTTTCGGCGATCGCCTGGAACGACGCCGGTTCGTGGATGGCGAGGTCCGACAGCACCTTGCGATCCACCGTGATGCCCGACTTGGACAGGCCGTCGATAAACCGGCTGTAGGTCATTCCGAACGGCCGCACGGCGGCATTGAGGCGCTGGATCCACAATGCGCGGAAGGTGCGCTTCTTGCGCTTGCGGTCGCGGAAGGCGTATTGCCCGGCCTTGTCGACCGCGGCCTTGGCGGCGCGGATGGTGTTCTTGCGGCGGCCACGGAAACCCTTGGCTGCCTTGTAGACCTTCTTGTGCTTGGCGTGAGAGGTCACACCGCGTTTAACGCGAGACATGACGGGTCTCCTTGATCTGGAAATGAAGTGACGGATCGCCGCGCGGACGCGGCTCGGCTCAAGTGAAATCGCGGCGCGGCGCGATCAGGCGTTCGGCAAGAAATATTTCTTGACGTTGTCGCCGTCGGTCTTGAACAGCACGCGGGTGCCGCGAAGCTGACGGATCTGCTTCTTGGTCCGCTTGATCATGCCGTGGCGCTTGCCGCGCTGGGCGTGCATCACTTTGCCGGTGGCAGTCACCTTGAAGCGCTTTTTAGCGCCTGACTTGGTCTTCAGCTTGGGCATTTGGCTCTCCTGTTGCCGCAACACGAAAGCGCCCGTGAAGGCGCCTGGCCGGCTAAAATGCTCGTTAGAGCGTTGAAAGTGCTCAATTATTTCGTAATCGAAACAACCGGCACGGACATCGACACGGCAGCCCTTGATCAGCCGGGCGATGAAGTTCGGGCTTATGGCAGAAGCGCGCGCGATTGGCAACGATGAACCGTTGAACGGGCTATCCGACAGACTACCTGACGCCACGCGTGGCGCAGTCAAACAGGGCAGGGAAAAATGACGAAATCAGTTCGACCGACGGCCTCTTCCGTGAGTTTCAGACCCATCCGCCCCTTGCGGTGGGTGTTCGCCGCCACCGTTGTTGCCGCCATGGCCGGGGCACCCGGCACTGCCGACGCTGCGCGGGCGGCCAGAACGGCAGGGCCGGGCGCCTTTGACGGGATCTGGAATGTGTTGTTCACCACCCGTGCCGGCAATTGCAGCTCGACCAACAGCGTGCCGTTCACTGTCTCAGGCCGCCGGGTTTCATCGGCCGGTGGCGGCAAGGTCACCGGCGGCATCAGCCCCTCCGGCGCTGTTTCCGTCCAAATATCCGTCGGCGCATCGGTCGCTACCGGCAGCGGCCGGCTGGCGGGCAATTCGGGTGGCGGCCGGTGGAGCGGGGTCATTTCCGGCGACAAATGCAGCGGTACCTGGCAGGCCTCGCGCTGAGTTCAGACCCCGAGGGCTAACGACCCAAAGAGGCTAACCACCCAAAAACATACGGCCCGCCAGATCATCTGGCGGGCCGTATTTCCGGACCGTATTTCAATGCCAGCGATCCGCTGTCTGATCAGCGCGGCGCCAGAACCATCACCACCTGACGGCCCTCGAAACGCGCGTCCTGCTCGACCTTGGCGATGTCGGCGACGTCGCTTTTGACCTTGTCCAGTAGCTTGGTGCCGATTTCCTGATGCGCCATTTCGCGGCCGCGATAGCGCAAGGTGACCTTGACCTTGTCGCCTTCCTCGAAGAACCGCTGCATCGCGCGCATCTTCACTTCGTAATCATGATCGTCGATCATCGGCCGCAGCTTGATCTCCTTGATCTCGACGATCTTCTGTTTCTTGCGGGCTTCAGCCGCCTTTTTCTGGGCCGAATACTTGAACTTCCCGTAGTCCATGATCTTGCAAACGGGAGGATTGGTATTGGGCGAAATCTCCACAAGATCCATGCCGGCTTCCATCGCCATCTTGATGGCGGCGATCGTTTCGACATTGCCGTGATTGAGGCCTGTCTGATCGATCAGCTGGATTTCGTGATTGCGGATTTCATCGTTGGTGCGCGGCCCGTCTTTGGTAGCAGCGGGCGGGGCTCTGTTGGGACGGCGAATGGGTAACTCTCCAATGTTGTGAACGAAGGTTGTATTTTGAAGGAATAAGGCCGGACGGGCAAGCAAACTCGAACGCCGGGGTCCGAAAACCGTCAAAGGCGAGGCATTTTGGTCACGCCGGCTAACGCCGGCACGGCTGTTTAGTTCAGTTTGGTTCAGATCAGCCCACATAGAGGGCATGCTTGCATTCCGCAAGCGCCGCGCCCCTCCAACGGCGGTATCGGTGTCCGTTGACGGATCGTCCGCGCTCAACCAAAACCCGGCCCCGGAGGTGAACGATCCATGACAGATTTATCGGCTTCCGTGCCCGATCAGGAACCGGCCTTCATCGAGGTCGGCAAAGATGCCGATCGGCGCCGCATCGCGGTGCGCGCCCGCACCGGCTCCGCGCCCGGGTTGTTCTGGCTCTCAGGCTTCAATTCGGACATGCGGGGCACCAAGGCGATCGCGCTGGATGCATGGGCGGCCGAGCGGAACCGGGCCTGCGTCCGGTTCGATTATTCCGGCCATGGCGAATCCGGCGGCGCGTTCGTCGATGGCACCATCGGGCGCTGGCTGGAAGAGACCGTCGCGGTGTTCGAACGGTTCTGCGCCGGGCCGCAGGTCGTGATCGGCTCGTCAATGGGCGGCTGGATGGCGCTGTTGCTGGCGCGCGAGATGGCACGGCGCCCGGCAACGCGCGCATCGCTGGCCGGGCTGGTGCTGATCGCGCCGGCGCCGGACTTCACCGAAGAGCTGATGTGGAAAAACTTCTCGCCCGAAGTTCGCCACCAGATCGAGACCAACGGCGTGTGGCTGCGGCCATCGGCCTATGGCGAGCCCTATCCGATCACGCGCGCGCTGATCGAGGAGGGCCGCAACCATCTGTTGCTTGGCGGCTCCATCGAGGTGGGATGCCCGGTTCGGATCCTGCAGGGCGCGCAGGACCCGGACGTGCCCTGGCAGCATGCCTTCGCGCTGGCCCACCGGCTTCCGGCCGATGACGTGGTGCTGACGATGATCCAGGACGGCGATCATCGCCTCTCGCGGCCGCAGGACATCGCGCGGATGATCGCGGCGGTGGCAGAGATTTGATTGCGTTCGTCGAAGCGGTTCTCCAAACTCATGACCAACCTTGACGGGATCGGGAGGATCGAATGAACACCACCGCCATGCTCCGCGTCTTCTGCGACGCCGTCGAACAGCACAAGGGTACGGCACTAGCGGAGCTGTTCACCGAAGACGGGGTCTATCATGATGCGTTTTACGGCGCCTTCGCCGGTCGCGCGAAAATCGCCGAGCTGATCGACGACTGGTTCTATCGCACCGCCGCGGATTTTCGCTGGGACATGCATGCGCCGGTGAGCGACGGGCACACGCTCTATGCGCGCTACACCTTCAGCTATCGCTCGACGCTGCCGGAGGCCAAGGGGGCGCGCGCGATGTTCGAGGGCGTCGCGATCATGAAGCTCCGCGACGGCAAGATCACGGAATATCACGAGGTCGCCAACACCGCGACCGGCTTCGTCGACATGAACTTTGCGCCCGAGCGTATTGTCAAGATTGTCGGAAGGCAGGGTGCCGCGTTGAAGGCGCGCCCGGAGATGGCACGGCATCTCAAGAATTGATTCGCGCCGGCGCGCTTTACGGCGGCGGCACCTTGGTCATCGGCTTGCGCTGCGCGAGGGCTGCGACCGTGGAAGTTCCGATCGCGCCCCGTTCGTCGTAGAGCCAGCATTCGCCGATCGCGATGCCTTCCGTGGCGTGGTGGTTCACCACGTCAAAGCCGATCCAGTTGGTCGCCGGCAGTCGATGCAGATAGAGCGTGACGTCGCTGTTGATATAACCGAGGCCCTTATCGCCGGCATTGGCAAAGGGGCTGGCGAAATCCGCGGCCAGTGCGACGCGTGCAAAAGGCGTTAGCGGCATGCCGCCGACCAGCTCGCGCACCTCGCTCATCCAGAGCCGGCGCGGTCCCACCGCGCCCATGCGGCCGACGATCGGCCGTGTGGTCCATTTGCCGTTCATGCCAAGCCGCGGATCGGTCGGCGCGGGAATGTCAGCCGGTTTCGGCACGTCCCAGTTCGGCGGCGACCACACCTCGCCTTCCGGATTTTCCGTCCGGCGCAACAACTGCGCGGAAGCGCGCGCCATCGCAACGCCGCCGGAAATAAAATCGGCTTCGATCACGCGGATGCGCAGACCATCGCGGATCTGCTTCGTCGTGATCTCGACCGGCGTCATGATGTTCGGCAGCCGGAACATGTCCACGGTCAGCCTTGCCGGCACGAACTCCTCGCCTCCGTGACGCTGCTCGATCACATGTGCGAGCAGTCCGATCACGACACGGCCGTGCATCGACTTCGGGTCCCATGGCCCGTTCGAAACCGGCGTCGGCATGAAGGCATCGCGATCGCTGGTGAAAAAGGGCTGGTTTGTCGTTGCAATGTTCATGGCCGCGGCACCATGAAGGATTATGCGGTGAAATCAAGGGCGGGTAGCCGCCATGGCCCATTCGGCGCGGACGCCGGCATCGCTCTCGGCGGCTATCACGCTCGACGCCAACGCATCGAGCCGTGGACGCTCGATCAATTGCGCCAGCGCCCATATCGCGGCGCCGCGCACCAGCGGGCTCGGGTCGTCAAGCAACCGTTCGGCCTCGACGGCCAACGCGGGCTCATTGGCGTTGCCGATCGCGATCAGCACATTGCGGATGAAGCGGTCGCGGCCGATGCGCTTGACCGGCGATTTGGCGAACAGCGTGCGAAACGCCGCATCGTCGAGCCGGGAAAGCTCGGCCAGACCAGGCGCACGCAGTTCCTCGCGTGCGGCAAGCCTGGCTTCGCGGCCGGCCTGCGCGAACTTGTTCCACGGACAGACGGCGAGGCAATCGTCGCAGCCATAGATGCGGTTGCCGATCGCCTTGCGAAACTCGCGCGGGATCGGACCTTTGTTTTCGATCGTGAGATAGGAAATGCAGCGCCGTGCATCGAGCTTGTAGGGTGCCGGAAACGCCGCGGTCGGGCAGATATCGAGGCAGGCCTGACAGGAGCCGCAATGGTCGGCCTCGGGGGCGTCGCGCGGCAGCTCAGAGGCCGAGAAGATCGCACCGAGAAACAGCCAGGAGCCGAATTCGCGCGACACCAGATTGGTGTGCTTGCCCTGCCAGCCCAGGCCCGCGGCCCGGGCCAGCGGCTTTTCCATCACCGCGGCGGTGTCGACGAAAACCTTGACCTCGCCGCCGGTCGCAACCACCAGCCATCGAGCCAGAGCCTTCAGCCGCTTCTTGATCACGTCGTGATAATCGTCGCCCTGCGCATAGATCGAGATCGCGCCGCGTGTGCGCTGCTCGAGAATCGTCAGCGGATTTTCATCGGGCCCGTAATTGACGCCGAGCATGATCACGCTGCGCACGCCGGGCCACAGCACGCGCGGATCGGCGCGTCGCTCCGGACGATCGGCAAGCCAGTCCATGTCGCCATGCGCGCCGTCGGCAAGGAAGCTTTGAAAATACCGGCCCGCATCTGCAATCGCGCCGGGGTCGGTAATTCCAGCGCAATCAAATCCGAGCGTGCGGGCTTGATCGGCGAGTGCAGCTTTCAGGTCATCCGCGGAGAGCTTGAGCGGCGCGTTCAGAAGTCGAGGTCCACGTAAGTCCGTGACGCCGGCACGCCCGCCAGCCATTCGCTGAGCAGCGGACGGAATGACGGGCGGGATTTCACCCGCGCGTACCACGCCTTTGCTGCGTCGTCCTCGATCCATGGCACGTCGCCCAGATAATCGATCGCCGAAAGATGCGCCGCGGCGGCGAGGTCCGCATAGGTCAGCCGGTCGCCGGCGAGAAAATTCCGGGTCTGCGCCAGCCAGCCGATATAGGCCAGATGGTAGCGCACATTTGCCTTCGCCGCGCGGATCACTTCGGCCGCCGGCGCGCCGCCGCCATCGTCTTCGCTCATGAAGCGCTTGTAGATACGCTCGGTGACCAGCGGGTTGGAGGCCTCTTCGAAAAACTTGTCGTTGAACCACGCCATCAACCGCCGCACCTCGATGCGCTCGGCCACCGTGGTCGGCAATAGCCGGCGTTCGTCCATGCCGGCGCCATACGTCTCGTCCAGATATTCGGCGATGATGCCGGCGCCGGGAATCGGAGGCCTGCCTTCCGACGTCAGGACCGGCGTGGTGCCTGCGGGGTTCAGCGCCAGAAACGCCTCGCGCCGCTCCCAGACCCGCTCTTCCACCAGCCGCAGATCGAGGCTGTGTTCGCCGAGCGCAAGGCGGATAAAGCGCGAATGCGGACAGAACGGATGATGGAACAGTGTGAACATGAAGTCCTTGATAATTATGCGGTACTTAAGAAACTCTCACCGCCCGCATGCGGCGCCAAACTACAGAAGCACACGAACGAGGCAACCCGCGTTTTCGCATTTTGACGTTGCGGCGCACGAGCGAATAAGCGAGAAGAACCCGGCTTTTTCGGC
This sequence comes from uncultured Pseudomonadota bacterium, assembly GCA_963819325.1. Taxonomy (GTDB): domain Bacteria; phylum Pseudomonadota; class Alphaproteobacteria; order Rhizobiales; family Xanthobacteraceae; genus Bradyrhizobium. Next base: position 276,513 of record CAWFVT010000021.1, on the reverse strand, counting down.
CGATACCGATCATAACGGACTGGATCATGATGTCTGATGCAATAAGGGCGGTGATCCTCGGCATCGTCGAGGGCGTAACGGAATTCCTCCCGGTGTCCTCGACCGGCCATATGCTGCTGGTGAAACGCTTCTTCGGTCTTGGCGAGGGCGCTTTCTGGGACAGTTTCGTCGTGCTGATTCAGCTCGGCGCGATTCTTGCGATTGTCGTGATCTATTTCGCCAAATTGTGGCGGATCGCGCTTGGGATGTTTTCCAATGCCGACGACCGGCGCTTCGTGATCGGCGTGCTGCTGGCGTTTCTGCCCGCGGCCTTGATCGGCGCCGCCGCCGGCAGCTACATCAAGGCCTATCTGTTCAATCCCTGGGTGGTGTGTTTTTCGCTGATCGTCGGCGGCGCCATCCTGTTATGGGTCGATCAACTCGATCACAATCCGCGGGAGCATGATGCCACGGCATTTCCGCTGCCGATGTATCTGGCGATCGGGTTCGCGCAGTGTCTGGCGATGATCCCCGGCGTGTCACGCTCCGGCGCCAGCATCGTGGCTGCGATGCTGCTCGGCGCCGACAAGCGCTCGGCGGCCGAGTTTTCGTTCTTCCTCGCGATCCCGACCATGGTCGGCGCGTTCGCCTATGATTTCTACAAGAACCGGGCCGAGATGACGACCGATCATCTGGGCATTATCGCGATCGGGTTCGTGGTGTCGTTCATCGTCGCGATCATCGTGGTCAAGACGTTCCTGAGCTATGTGACCCGCCACGGCTTCACGCTGTTCGCGTGGTGGCGCGTCATCGTCGGCACGCTCGGCCTGATCGCGTTGGCGATGGGGAGGTAGGACTCTCCTCGGGTCGTCCCCGCCACCGGGTCTCGCCTCTGGCGAGCCCGATGACAAGGCTCCGTCGGGGACCCATAACCCCTGTCGTGCGCGTTTGCGATAGGTGGTGCCACCGCCCCCTTCAACAACGAATTCGGTGGTTATGGTCCCGGATCGCGCTTCGCTTGTCCGGGACGACGCGAGGATAATTCACCCGCTCTTTTTCTGGAATTGCCCGGCGGCGCGGAAGCGCCAGAGGTATTGCGGCGCGATGGCTTCGAGCGAATCCGCCACGATTCCCAGCCCTTCCAGCGTGAGGCCCGAGGCTTTCGCCGCGTCCGACACCACATTGTCCGATTGCAGCATCGTCACCTGGTCCGGCGTCAGCTTGAGCGGCCCCGGCGCGAATTGCAGGGACAGCGACTGGAGTTTGGCGAGGCCGAACGGCAGCGGAACCAGCATGCGGCGGCGTTCGATGGTCGCCAGGATGATTTCCATGATCTCGCGCATGGTCAGGACTTCCGGGCCGCCGAGTTCGTAGGTGGCGCCCGCTTTGGTCTTGCCGTCGACCGCGTCGGCGACAGCATCGGCGACATCGCCGACATAAACCGGCTGCATTTTGGTGAGGCCGCCGCCGATCAGCGGCAACGCCGGCGATAGTCTGGCGAGCGCGGCGAAGCGGTTGGTGAATTGATCTTCGGGTCCGAATACGACCGACGGCCGCAGGATCGTGGCCGTCGGGGCGGCGGAAAGCACCGCTTTTTCGCCGGCGGCCTTGGCGCGGGCGTAATGCGACGGCGAATCGGCGTCGGCGCCGATCGCGGAAACATGCACCATCCGCGCGCCGACGGCAGCGGCGGCCTTGGCCACCGTGCCCGCGCCGGTTCCCATCACCGCGTCAAAGGTCTGGGCGCCGCGCGAGGCCAGAATGCCGACGAGGTTGATGGCGACGTGGGAATCGCGCATCGCGGCCTCGACCGAGGCCGGATAGCGCAGATTGGCCTGCACGGCGTGGATCTGGCCGACCTTGCCGAGCGGCTGCAAATGCCCGGCAAGCTCCGGCCGCCGCACCCCGACCCGGATGCGGTAATCGCGCTTGGCCAGCGCCCGGACCACGCTTCGCCCCAGAAAACCCGATCCCCCGAAAACCGTGACCAGCGTGTCTTGATTCGATGTCATGGGGGTCCGTTCCTGCCAGTCAATTCGATCGATCGCGCAAGGGTATTTCGAGGTTTCGCGATACGCCATCGCCCCGGCGCTGTACAGGGTATTTGGAATTCACTTTGCCAATTTGACAAGCGCGCGACCGATCCGTACTAACCGGCCCGGGCCCAGGTGGCGGAATTGGTAGACGCGCTGGCTTCAGGTGCCAGTGGCTTCACGGCCGTGAAGGTTCGAGTCCTTTCCTGGGCACCACTTTTGCCCAAGCCCTTGATATTGAGCGCGGCGATCAGACCGTTCGATCGCCGGTCTGCTGCGTCACCGACTTCTGGACGAAATACATCGCCACCAGCGAAATCAGTGTGGTTGCGACCACGACATATCCGACCCGATCGAAATGCCGGAGCGAACCGTCCGCATTCTGGACGATGATCGCGCCCGCGAGAACAGACCCGAGCCCGCCCGAAAACTGCTGCACGGACGAACTGACGGCGCTGAACGAGCCGCGCTGGCTGGGTTCGGGAATCGCCGAAATCAGCGCCTGCGACGGAATCATGCGCGAAAAGATGCCGACGAACATCAGGACGTTGACGACGATCGCGGTCGTCAAGGAAACCTGACCCAGGTGAGTAAAGATCAGCACCATCACGACCGACACCGCGCAGCCGAAGGCAAAGGTCGCAAATTTGCCGAACGCGTCGCTGGCCTTGCCGACCAGAGGTCCCATGAAAATACTGAACAGGCCGGAGACCAGATAGATGGTCGGAAGATGCACGATATCGATCCCGAGATTGTGCACGGTGTAGGCGCTGCCGAACGGCATCATCATGAATCCGCCGGTCGCCAGCAATGTCGTCACGGAGAACGCCAGCAAATAGCGCGGTTCTCGGACAGTCGCGACCAGATGCCGAAAAGCGTTTCGGTCCGGCTTGAGGCGAAGATGTTCGTTCACCGGCTTCATCACCACGAGGATGGCGGCCATCGAGATGATCGACAGGACGACCAGTGCGGCGAAGCAGATATGCCAGTTCCAGTGGTTGGACAGAAAAAGCCCGACCGGGATACCCAGCACCTGGCTCGCCGCGAACGCGGTCTGCACGAAGCCCATGACCCGGCCGCGCAGGTGTAACGCAAACAGGTCGGTGATGATGGCGAGCACGATCGAGCCCATCACGCCGCCGAACAATCCGGTGACGATACGGCCGAGCAGCAACACATGATAGTTCGGCGCCACTGCGCAGAGCGCCGTGCCAAGGGTGAAGCCGACATAGAAAAACAACAGCAGGCGCTTGCGATCGAACCGGTCGGCAAAGCCCGCCGCCAGGATGCCCGAAATGCCTGCGCTGAAGGCGTAGGCCGAGACTGCTATGCCGAATTGGGCTGCGGTAATATCCAGCGCGGGCATGATGATGGCGCCGAGCGGCGACATGATCATGAAGTCGATAATGATGGTGAACTGGACGAGCGCCAGCAATGCCACGATCAGCGACTGGTAGGGCGAAAAGCCGCGATCTCGCGCCGTCTGCTCGTTGATCGGCGCAACAAGAGTTTCTTCAGTCATGGCACTCATTCGAAGGGGGATAACGAACACAGCGTTTGCCCGGCAACAGATGGGATCGACCCGGCGTCATTCCAAGATTGCATTTCGAGACTTGATTCCAACGTGTTGGGCAAGGCAGAAAGGTTCGGCGGGGGGTGTTGAAAGGCCAAAAGCAGGCGAGACTGCGGCTCCGGCGCTATTTTCTCGACCCAAGGAGCATGCCTGCGGCTCGCCTCTTTCTGCTTTGGGCGGTAGGTTGTTTGGCGTCGATTCGACCCGAGACCCTGAGGCTCTTTCCCATGACCATCCGCCTGCATCGCGGCGACCTGCCTGATCTGTCCCGCTATACCGATTCGGTGGCGATCGATACCGAGACCATGGGGCTGCATCCGCATCGCGACCGGCTCTGCGTGGTGCAGCTGTCGAACGGCGACGGCACCGCCGATGTGGTGCAGATTCCGAAAGAGCACGCCGGCGCACCCAATCTGAAGGCGTTGCTGGCCAATCCGAAGATCACCAAGATCTTTCACTTCGCGCGGTTCGATCTCGCAGCACTCTACAACGCCTTCGGGGTGATGGCGCAGCCGGTCTACTGCACCAAGATCGCCTCCCGGCTCTGCCGCACCTACACCGATCGGCACGGTCTGAAGGACCTGGTGCGCGAGCTGCTCAATGTCGATCTGTCGAAGCAGCAGCAATCCAGCGATTGGGGCTCGCAAACCCTGAGCGAGGCGCAACTGGCCTACGCGGCCTCCGACGTGCTCCATCTGCATGGCTTGCGCGAACGCCTCGATGTCATGCTGGCGCGCGAGGACCGCATGGGGCTGGCGCAGGCGTGTTTCGACTTTCTGCCGACACGGGCCAGGCTCGATCTGGACGGCTGGGACACCGAGGACATCTTCGCCCATTCCTGAGAGCGTTTTCGAGCGAAAGCCTGCCCCGGACCGGATCGGGTGGCTACCGATTCGCGCAAGGAAAACGCGTCAAAACAAAAGATGTGAGCCCCGGTTCAGATTCACTCGGAACCGGACTCAAGGCCACAATGGCGCTTTCCGCCGGGAATTGCCCCGTTTCGGTCACACTCATAGCAGGAGGTCCGGGCTGCATTATCCGGCGATGCCGGGTAGAATGAGGGCGGCGCGAGCAGCCAGCGCTTTGGAGCCGCGGTGAATTCTGTACAGACCCCATCCTATCAGGCCGGAATGGACGCGCGCTTTGCCATCGCCGCGCGCCACAGCCGGATGGTGCGGGTACTGCGCGTCGCAGTGCCGGCGGCCGTGATCTTGGCGATGGCTACCATTGTCGTGGTGTCGGTCTACAATCCGTTCCGGATGCTGCCCAAGCTGCCGCTCGACATGGGAGCCCTCGTCGTTTCCGGTACCAAGATCACGATGGAATCGCCGCATATGGCGGGCTACACCACCGATCAACGGCCCTACGAGGTATGGGCGAAAACCGCGACCCAGGATGTCACCGATCCGGATCACCTCGATCTCAAGACGATACGCGCCAAGCTGTTGGCGGAAGATCAGTCGACGGTCACACTGGTGGCCCGCACCGGACTGATGGATACCAAGCAGCAGCTGCTCAATCTGCAGAAGGATATCTTTTTGCAAACCTCCACAGGCTATGAAGCGCGGCTGTCGCAGGCATTTATCGATATGGCCAACGGCATCGTGACATCCGATGAGCATGTCGACGTTAAATTGACCAACGGAACGATTACCTCCGACCGGATCAAGATCACCGGAAACGGCGAGGTGATCACGTTCGAAGGCAATGTTGTGATGCATTTGGACCATTTCGATACGGGTGGTACACCGGCCGAGCCCGCTGCCGCACCCGCCGCGCCTGAGCCTGCGGCTCGGTCCGGCAAGGCGCGGTCTTCATCCAGCAAGACCGCGAACACGAAATGACGTTGATGATGATGCCTTCTCCGCGCTGCACCTCGGTTCGCCGGATCGCCCGTTGCGCCCGGACAGCCGTATTTGCGCTCATGCTGATCGGATGCGGTGAAGCCGTCGCACAAAGCGCAGTGCAGGGCGTGCCCAATGCGATGCAGGGTTTTTCGCAGAATCGCGACCAGCCGATTCAGATCGAAGCCGCCTCGCTCGAGATGCGCGACAAGAAGAAGGAAGCAACCTTCGCCGGCAATGTGAAGGTGGTGCAGGGCGATACCACCATGACGTCGAAGGTCCTCGTGGTGTTCTATGAATCGGCCGCGGCTCCTGCCGCGGCTCCCGCGGGCAATTCCAAGGCGGCGGCCAAGGCAGCTCCGGCGCCGATCCAGTCCGCGACCCCTGGACCTGGCGGCAGTTCACAGATCCGCCGCCTCGAGGCCAAAGGCAACGTGGTCGTCACCCAGAAAGACCAGGTCGTGACCGGCGAAAACGCGGTGTTCGACACCAAGACCAACCTCGTCACCATGGTCGGCGGCGGCGGTCCCGTGATCCTGACCCAGGGCAAGAATGTGCTGCGCGGCGACCGGCTGATCGTGGATATGACAACCGGCGTGTCGCGGGTCGAATCCGACTCAGGGCGCGTGCAGGGGTTGTTCATATCGTCCGGCCAGGGCGGCCCGGCCGTCCCCGGCGCGGCGCCAGCGTCGCCAACACCGTCGCCGGCGCCCGGCGTCTCAAATAAACCGAAATAATATCAGATGCTTGCCGGTTAATTGGGGGCGGTGAGGTTGAAGCTCGCCGCGCGAGGCTGTATCTACCGGACAATCTACTAGAAGGCCCGGCGGCGCTTGTCCGCGCCTCGTATCGAGGGTGTTTCGCTGGGCAAGAGACATCCGATCATTCATGTTGCGCGAGCGAAGCGAATCGCCGCGGCGAGTTGCGGGTTAACCGTGAAAGGCTGAACGAAGCGCGGATGGTTGATTTACTCGGCATGTTCCGTCGACGCCCGGCGAAACGCGGTCCGGCTGGATTTGCGCGCTCGCACGCGGACATCACCGCGCTCGGCGACACCATGGGCGACATGTTGTCGGCGCCGGTGCGCGACGCGCCTCCGCTTGCCCGTCAAACGCCGGCCCCGAAAGTGGAAGCGCCCCGGCCGGAAAAGCCGCGTCCGGCGCCGCGCGCCAAGACCAATGGCGCTGCCGCGGCACCCCGGCTGGCGACGCGGGCGGGGTACCTCGCCGTGCACAGTGTGGAAAAGAGTTTCGGCACCCGCCAGGTCGTGCGCGGCGTCAGCATCTATGTCCGCCGCGGCGAGGCGGTCGGGCTGCTGGGCCCGAACGGCGCCGGCAAGACCACGGTGTTCTACATGATCACCGGCCTGATCCCGGCCGACCGCGGCACCATCGAGCTCGACGGCCACGACGTCACCAAGCTGCCGATGTATCAGCGCGCCCGGCTCGGGATCGGCTATCTGCCGCAGGAAGCGTCGATCTTTCGCGGCCTCAGCGTCGAGCAAAACATTCGCGCGGTGCTGGAGGTGGTCGAACCCTCGAGGAAAAAGCGCGAAGCCGAACTCGATTCGCTGCTCGATGAATTCAACATCACGCGGCTGCGCAAGACGCCCTCGATTGCGCTTTCCGGCGGTGAACGGCGCCGCGTCGAAATCGCGCGTGCGCTCGCAACTCGTCCCAATTACATGCTGCTCGACGAACCATTCGCCGGCATCGATCCGATCGCGGTAGGCGATATTCAGGACCTGGTCCGCCATCTCACCAATCGCGGCATCGGCGTGCTGATTACCGACCACAATGTGCGGGAAACGCTGGGACTGACCGATCGCGCCTATATCGTCTATGCCGGCGAGATCTTGACCGAGGGCAATCCGGATGAGATCGTCAATGACCCGGATGTACGCCGCCTTTACCTTGGCGAAGAATTCCGCCTCTAGTCCATTTTTCCGTTTCGTCAACCCGTGTACATCGGCTTTGGACTAGTTTAAGCAAGAATCGGACCAACTTTACTGGATCGGTTCTTGCCTCCATGGCGCTGACGCAGAGATTAGAGTTCCGCCAGTCCCAATCGCTGGTGATGACGCCGCAGCTGATGCAGGCGATCAAGCTGCTGCAGCTGTCGAATCTCGACCTCTCGGCCTTTGTCGAGGAGGAGCTGGAGCGAAATCCGCTGCTGGAGCGCGCCAGCGACGGCACCGAGCCCCCGGTGGCCGGCGAACCGGTGGCGGAGCATGCCGAATTTTCCGACCGTGACGGGCCCGGTTCCACCTATGGCGACGAGACGGCCGCCGATCGTTCCGAGTTGGCAAGCGGTCCCGCCGGTGATGGTTTCGAGCCGGCCCAGGAAGAATGGATGAACCCCGACCTCGGCAGCCGCGCCGAGATTGAGCAGACCCTCGACACCGGCCTCGACAATGTGTTTTCCGAGGAGCCCGCCGAAGCCGCCGCGCGCACCGCGCAGGATGCGGCGCCGACCGCCTACACCGAATGGGGTGGCGGCGCCTCCAATGACGACAGTTACAATCTAGAAGCTTTTGTCGCCGCCGAGGTCACACTCGGCAGCCATCTCGCCGAACAGCTGGCGGTGGCCTTTGCCGCACCCGCGCAGCGCATGATCGGGCAATACCTGATCGATCTGGTCGACGAGGCGGGCTATCTGCCGCCGGATCTGGGCCAGGCCGCCGAGCGGCTCGGGGCTTCGCCTGCGGACGTCGATGCGGTTCTCGCGGTGCTGCAGAAATTCGATCCGCCCGGCGTCTGCGCGCGGAATTTGAGCGAGTGCCTTGCGATCCAGTTGCGTGAGCTCAATCGCTATGACCCCGCGATGCAGGCCGTGGTCGAGCATCTCGACCTTCTGGCCAAGCGCGATATCGCGGCTTTACGAAAATTCTGCGGCGTCGATGATGAAGACATCACCGACATGATCGCCGAAATTCGCCGCCTCGATCCGAAGCCGGGACTGAAGTTCGGCTCGGCGCGGCTGCAGACCATGGTGCCGGATGTCTATGTGCGGCCCGGGCCCGATGGCGGCTGGCATGTCGAACTCAACAGCGACACCTTGCCGAGGGTTTTGGTCAACCAGATTTATTATACCGAGCTGTCGAAGACGATCCGCAAGGATGGCGACAAATCCTATTTCACCGATTGCCTGCAGAACGCGACCTGGCTGGTGCGCGCGCTGGATCAGCGCGCCCGCACCATTCTGAAAGTCGCAACCGAGATCGTGCGCCAGCAGGACGGCTTCTTCACCCATGGCGTGGCGCACTTGCGGCCGCTCAACCTCAAGGCCGTGGCGGATGCGATCCAGATGCATAAATCGACGGTGTCGCGGGTGACCGCCAACAAATATATGGCGACCAATCGCGGCAGTTTTGAATTGAAGTATTTCTTCACCGCCTCGATCGCGTCGGCCGACGGCGGCGAGGCGCATTCGGCGGAGGCCGTCCGCCATCACATCAAGCAGCTGATCGATGCGGAAAACCCGTCAATGATCCTCTCCGACGACACCATCGTGGAACGATTGCGCGAGTCCGGCATTGATATCGCCCGCCGCACTGTCGCGAAGTACCGCGAAGCCATGCGGATTCCGTCTTCGGTGCAGCGCCGCCGTGACAAGCAAAGCATGCTCGGCACGGCGCTCTCGGCGCCCGCCGCGTCCACCGACCGGTCCCGCGACACCGCGCCGGCTTGATTGCGCCCCGGTCAAATCGGAATAGTTTCGGGTTTGCAGACCAATCGAGGCATTAAATGACTCTCCGGATCTCGGGAAAAAGCATCAGCGTCGGCGAAGCGCTGCGCGGCCGTGTCAGCGAGCGCACCGATGAAGTGCTGCGTAAATATTTCGACGGCAATTATTCCGGCCACATCACGCTGAGCAAGGATGGTTTCGGTTTCCGCACCGACTGCGCGCTGCATCTGGATTCCGGAATTACGCTGGAGGCCGACTCCAACGCCGCCGATGCCTATGCCAGCGCCGACCAGGCGCTGGCAATGATCGAGAAGCGGCTGCGGCGCTACAAGAGCCGCCTCAAGGATCGCTCCGCCCGCAAATCCCACGCGGCCGCGGTGGCGATCGCGGAGATCGGCGCGCCAATGCTGGATGCGCCGAGTTATGTCATCGAGGCGCCGGCGGTCGAGAGCGAAGACGAGGTCAACGGCTACAATGCCGTGATCATCGCCGAGGCCACCACGTCGCTGCGACGGTTTTCGGTCAGCGAAGCCGTCATGGAGCTGGACCTGACCGGGGCGGCCTGCATCGTGTTCCAGCACGGCGGCAGCGGCCGGGTGAACATCATTTATCGGCGGCCGGACGGCAATGTCGGCTGGATCGATCCGCCGGTGATTAAGTCGGGGGGTTAGGTGAACCAGTAGCTGCCTTGGGCATTGACGCCCCGGGGCCTCCTCCCTATGGTCCGCCGCCCCGAAAGGGGAGGGTCGGGAACTCATTTCGTGGGAGTTGGCACCGGTCTTGCGTTGGAGTAGAAGCCCCTCAACGGACCTAGGTGGCACCTGTCTTCTGCCCATCTTCTTGACGCCGCTTATCTGAAGCCCATTTCGTAACCTGACGGCTAAATTCACCTCGGAACGCCCCATGACGATTACCGATCTGGTCGCACCCGAGGCGATCCTCCCGGCGTTGAAAGTCAACAGCAAGAAGCAGGCGCTGCAGGAACTGGCGGCGCGCGCCTCCGTGCTGACCGGGCAAAACGAGCGCGCGGTTTTCGAGGTCCTGCTGCAGCGGGAGAAGCTCGGAACCACCGCCGTCGGCTATGGCGTCGCCATCCCGCACGGCAAGCTTCCCAAGCTGGAAAAACTGTTCGGCCTGTTTGCACGGCTCGAACGCCCGATCGATTTCGAGGCGATGGACGGCCAGCCGGTCGACCTCGTGTTCCTGCTGCTGGCGCCGGAGGGCGCTGGCGCCGATCACTTAAAGGCGCTGGCGCGGATCGCGCGGCTGTTGCGGGATCAGGACGTCGCCAAGAAGCTGCGCGCCTCGCGCGATGCGCAGGCGATCTATTCGGTGTTGGCGTTGCCACCGGCGAGTGCTGCGTAGGGCGCAAAAAAAGCAGGCCCGTCCGCGATCAATCGAGGACGAGCCCGCGTATCGTGAAATTTTTCCACAATGTTCAGGACACCCGCAAGCAGCGGGTCAGCGACATCGGCAAGCACCTGCGTCAGTGACACGGAAAGCCGGTCAGTGACACGGCAAGAGCCCGGTCAGTGAACGCTGACGGCCTGCAATTCGTTGCTCCAGGCATTGGCGATCGCAGCTTCCCGGCTATCGGTCAGCATGATCGGCGTGCCGTCGGCGGCGTGGAGCGCAAAGAGCTTCAATCCTGGCGCGATCTTCGGCGCCTGCGGAAACAGTCCCGGCACGTCCTCGGAACGGATCTGCTTCACATAGGCGATATGGCCTTCGCCCAGGCTTGCCAGCGCCTCCGTGGAGACGCCCGTCGGTTCAAACACAACATTACCTTCAGTCATGGTCTCGACTCCTCTGTCAGACTAAGCGGTCGAGTCCGCTACTCGTTTCATTATTCGTGTTCATTGATAGCAATTGTCTTAACGATCTTCTCCGGCTCGGGCCGGGCCAGATCGATCGACAACAGCCCGTTTTTCAAGTCCGCGCCCAGCACCAGCATCCCCTCCGCCAGCACGAATGTGCGCTGGAAGTGGCGCGCGGCGATGCCGCGATGGATGTATTGCCGGGCCTTGTCGTCCTGCTGGCGGCCCCGGATCACGAGCTGGTTTTCCTCAATGGTTACATCGAGTTGGTCACGGGTAAAACCTGCGACCGCGAGCGTGATGCGCAAGCGTTCGGGCTGCCCATTGCTGCGATCGCAGCGCTCGATGTTGTAGGGAGGATAACCGTCGGCGCCTTTGACGACGCGATCGAGCGCACGCTCGATCTCGTCGAATCCCAACAGGAACGGACTGGATAGCGAAGGAACACGAGACATATTTTACAAAGTCCTCTCGAAGCGACTTTGAAGTTCAGGGCCCTTGCGGCGCCCCATTTTTGGCCGGCCGGCGAATCCGCCGTCCGGTCAGCCATCAATATGGGCATGATTTGGAGGTCGTTCAAGCACCTCGCGGAACCCGCAAGGATGGTTAACGAAAGCTCCCAATCAACGCTTTCGTTCGGGCCCGCAGACCACCCCCTTGGCCATCAGCGCGTCGACCTCCTTGGTCGAATACCCGAATTCGGTCAGCACGGCGGTTGAGTGTTCGCTGAATTTCGGCGGCACGCTGCGCAGGCTTGCCTTGCTGCGTTCGAAGCGGATCGGGGAAGCCACTCCCTTGTACCAGTCGCTGGCGATGACGTCGCCGCGATGGACGGTGTGGGCGCTGGTCAACGCCGTGTCGATCGACTGGACCGGTCCGGCCGGCAATCCGGCGGCGAGCAGGCGATCGCACAGCGGCTCGGCGTCGTGCTGGCTGAACACGGCGGCAAGCTCGGCACGCAGCGCATCGCGGTTGGCGATGCGGTCCTTGTTGCGGGCAAAGCGCACATCCGTGCCGAGTTCGGGCTTGCCGATCTCCTTGGCGAGCTTGCGGAAGGTGCCGTCATTGCCGACGCCGATGAAAATATCGGCGGTTCGCGTCGGGAAGATCGCGTAAGGCACGAGGTTCGGATGTTCGTTGCCGGTGAGCTGCGGCGGCTTGCCATGCATGAAGTAATTCGCGGCATGCGGATGCATGATGGCAAGCCCGGTCTCGTAGAGTGTCGTCTCGAGAAACTGCCCGATACCTGATTTCTGCCGTTCCGACAGCGCCATCAGGATGCCGATCGCGGCATAAAGCCCGGTGGTGATATCCACCAGCGGCACGCCGATGCGCATCGGTCCGCTTTGCGGCGAGCCGGTCGCGGCGATCATCCCGGTCATGGCCTGAATGATGGCGTCGTAGCCGGGATTGCCGCCGCGCGGGCCGTCGCCGCCAAAGCCCGAAATCCGGCAGTGCACCAGCCGCGGAAATTTCGCGCGCAGCACGTCGTTGCCGATACCCCATTTGTCGAGCGTGCCCGGCTTGAAATTCTCGATCAGGACGTCGGCGCTTTCCAGCATCTTCATGAGCACGATGCGGCCGCCTTCCGAAGCAAGGTCGAGCCCGATCGAGCGCTTGTTGCGGTTGATGCCGACAAAATAGGCCGCGTCTTCGTCATGGAATGGCGGTCCCCAGTCGCGCACCTCGTCACCGGCGGGCGGCTCGACCTTGATGACGTCGGCGCCGTGATCGGCAAGGATTTGGGTGCAATAGGGTCCGCCGAGAACGCGCGTGAGGTCGATCACGCGCAATCCCTTCATCGCGCCGGGCGCGTCTTGAGAACTCATGAAAACAACCTTCGCTCAAAGGGGATCGATCAGAACGGGAAGAGCGTTCGGTTTCCAGAGCTAGCGAGGTTCGGCCGGGCCAGCAATGCTTTCCGGCGCGTAGGCTTATGCCACGGTAGCTGTCCAGCCAGCAAAATGCGGCAAGTGGCCCGCCCGGCATCGCGGGCGGGCCGGCGGTGGCTACACCACCTTGAGCCGAACCTCGACATTGCCGCGGGTAGCGTTGGAATAGGGACAAACCTGGTGCGCTTTTTCAACCAGAGCCTCGGCCTCGGCATGCGGGAGGCCGGGAAGCGAGACATCAAGGCTGACCTCCAGGCCAAAACCACCGGCTGAGCGCGGTCCGATGCCGACCGTCGAGGTCACCGACGCATCGGCGGGTACTTTCGGGCCACCTTGCGAAGCCACGAACTTCATCGCGCCGATGAAGCAGGCGGCATAGCCGGCAGCGAAAAGCTGTTCGGGATTGTTGCCCGCGCCGCCGCCGCCTCCGAGTTCCTTCGGCGTGGTCAGTTTGACGTTCAACGTTCCATCCAGCGTGGCAGCCTGGCCGTCACGGCCGCCGGTTGCCTTGGCGCTGGTTCTGTAGAGCACATTTACCGACATGGTGGTCTCCTCCGGGGTGTGGTTCAGCGTCGATTTATATTGCATACAATTGAATTGTGCACAATACAAATAAAATGACCCTGCACCATTCAATTGGGCGCAATTGATTGCCGGAAGCTCCGGGCCCAGAATGCGCAGGTGAGTCCATATCCGACGAGGGTGCGAATGGCCAGAAAACACGCGACGGACTTGCCGCTACTGCTCGGCAATCAGATCTGCTTTGCGATCTATTCGACCGCGCATGCGTTCAACCGGGTCTACAAGCCGTTGCTCGACAGGATCGGACTGACCTATCCGCAATACCTCGTGATGCTGGTGCTGTGGGAACGCGATGGCCTGTCCGTCAAGGATATCGGCGAACGGCTGTTTCTGGATTCGGGCACGCTCACCCCGCTGCTCAAGCGGCTCGAGGCAGCCGCACTCATCAAGCGGACCCGCAGCACGAAGGATGAGCGCCAGGTGCTGGTCGCACTGACGCCCCGCGGCCAGGCCTTGCGGGAAAAGGCCCGAGCGGTGCCGCAGGCCATCCTGGCCGCCTCGGCGTGCTCGGTCACCGAGCTGGTTGGGATGAAGGACGAACTCGTCGCGCTCCGTGACCGGTTGAACGCCGCGCTTGATGAATAGAGGCTTTGTGCCAGTCGTCAGAGGCGCTTGTTCGCGAAGGCGCGGCTGGAGTGGGATTTGGCTCGCCATGACAGAGAATGGTTCTTGCCGAGGCCCGTCTTCGCCCAAGTGCTACGCCGGGCACGCGAAAGCGAACCGGGCCTAGCCATCATGAGTGTGACTGCGATCACATCGCGCAACCTCCGCGTCCGGCAACGTGAAAAGCGGAAGGCGATTGTGCCGACCCTAGCAACCACAGACATGGAGACTATTCATGATCAACGACAGCAAAGTTACCAAGGACAACGCCAACGGCCTCGCTCCGCGGATCCTCGCCCGCCAGCTCGCTCGTCCGCTCACCGATGACGAGATCGACCACATCGCCGGCGGCATGATTTCGCGCGCCGGTGAGATCGGCGGCGTCTCGGCCAAGCGTCTCGCCGATACGTGGTCGGGCACGGGCTGCCCCGAGAACGACAGCGACTGTTGACTTGCCTTCTCCCCGTCGACCTATTGCGCCGGTCGGCGGGGATCCCTTTACTCGAGCCATATTCAAAGCAAGGGGTCGATATCCGATGACCGTCCTCATTCTCGGCTTTCCCCGCGATATCCATATTCATGCGGTCCGCTGGGCGATCGAGCAGGCGGGGGGGCAGCATCACACCGTCTACACGCCGGACCTGCCGCTGGTGCTGCGGTCATCAATGCACATTACGCAAACCTCGGAGGCCGTCTCCGTTCGTGATGGCCGGAGCCATGGAGCAAGCGGCGACTGGAGCTCGGTATGGTTCCGCCGCAGCGGGCTGCCGATGCGGCCGCCTGGCATGTCCGACGCCGATTGGGCAGTGGCTTCACGCGAATGCGACTACCACATCCGCAACGTGCGGCGGCTGATCGCGCCTGACGCCTTCTGGGTGAATGATATCGCGGCACGTGAGGTCGTATTGCTGAAGATGCCTCAACTCATTGCTGCCGCGCAGTGTGGTTTTGCCATCCCGGAGACGCTCTATAGCAACGATCCCGACGAGATCCGCCGCTTCTGGGGTGAGCATCGTGAGGCGGGCGTCATCTTCAAGCTGCATTTGCAAACGAATTGGCATGCGCAATCGAGCGGCGAGCGCCATGCGCTCTTCACCACCGAGCTGCGCCAGGAGAATTTTCAGGACGATGCGCCGCTTGCGGGCTGCCCGGCGATTTATCAGCGCAAGGTCGAGAAGGCCTATGAACTGCGCGTCACCTGCATGGACGAGCGCTGCGTGGCCATCCGTCTCGACTCGCAGTCGCGCGATTCGACGCGGGTCGATTGGCGATCGGATATGGTGGTGCCGCTCAAGCCGGCGCTTGTCGCGTTGCCGCGCACGGTCGAGGAGCGGTGTATCGCGCTCATGCGCAAGCTCGGGCTTGCCTTCGGCTGCATCGATCTCATCGTTACGCCCGAGGGGGAACACATCTTCCTCGAGGTCAACGAGATGGGGCAGTTTCTGTGGGTGGAACAGGACGAGCCAAGATCAGAACTGCTCCGCTGCTTTGCGACGCTGCTGCTCAACCAGCGGCTTGGGCCGTCGGATCGGCTCGTCGGGGATGAAGGACTGAGTTACGCGGGCTTTCTCGCGTCCGGCGCGTGGGATCGAGGCTACGCCGAGGACGGCGAGAACCACGCCAAGTATTCCGCACCGGGCATCATCAACGAGCCTTGACCGGCGATATCAGGCAAGCGGCATGCTCGATCACGGAACCGGTTGGCACGGAGGACGAACCCGTCGCCCTCCGTGACTGGTTAAATACGCGCTCGGCGAACAGGTGCGTTGTCATCAGAGGCGCTTATTCGCGAATGCGCGGCCGGAGTGGGATTTGAGATACTTTTCAAAGGCCAGCACCTTGTATTTGTCCAGAAAAGCGCAATACCAGGTCAATTGCCAAGGCTTGAATTTTGCGGTGTGCGCAGACTTCCCGGCATTGTGATCTGACAGCCTCCGCTTCAAATCCGCGGTCGCGCCGATGTATTCCTGTTCTGGATTGTTGATGCTGCGGAGGATGTAGACGTACCACATCTGCGTCTCCAGCCCGTCTTCACCCTTCGGGCTACGCCGGGCACGCTTCACCCTTCGCGCTCTTTCGCGGCTGCGCCACGCGTAGCCCGAAGGGCGAAGCGTGGTGGAGCCAGGCGGGATCGAACCGCCGACCTCTTGCATGCCATGCAAGCGCTCTCCCAGCTGAGCTATGGCCCCTTACGCCTTCCGCGCGCCTGAGCAATGCGCGGGCGGAAACCCTGAACACAGTTCAGGGCTTATCTCAAGTCTCCTCGTCGCCGCCGACGTCGCCGATGATATCGGTGACGTCCTCGTCGCCCTCTTCTTCATCGGCGATGAAGGTGGAATTGTCATCGTCGTCGTCTTCAATGGTCTCGTCGATCTCGATGTCGTCTTCCGACTCCGGAACGACGGCCTTGACCTTGCCGGTGTTTTCCTCGGCGTCGGCTTCCTCGAGCGGCACCAACTCTTCAGCCTCGGCGGGCTCCGGTGTCGCTTCGGCGGCCGAGGCGGCAGCCGCGGCGCTGGCGCGGGCGGCGGCGTCGGCGCGGGTCCGCGGCGGCGGGATCGGCGCAATCGGCACGACCTCGCCGGTGTAGGGTGAAATCACCGGGTTCTTGTTGAGGTCGTAGAATTTCTTGCCTGTCGTCGGGCAAATACGTTTGGTTCCGAGATCGGATTTGGCCACGGGTGGAATCCTGGGAATTTTCGAAAAACGGTGCTTCACTTGGCTAGTTGGCGCGCCGCTGTCAATAGCGCTTTGCGGGTGCCTGACGGATGCGTGACGCCGCGCGGCCTATGTGATACCTGCCGCCCGCGCAGAGGACACATTCTTGACCCATTCCGACCACCCGGCCGATCACCCGACGCCGCTGGAAGCCCGTTCGAGCGGCCCTCTCGCCGGCAAGGTCCGCGTTCCCGGCGACAAGTCGATTTCGCACCGTGCCCTGATTTTGGGCGCGCTGGCCATCGGCGAAACCCGGATTTCGGGGCTGCTCGAAGGCGAGGACGTGCTCAACACCGCCAAGGCGATGCGGGCGCTGGGGGCTCGGGTGGAACGAACCGGGGCGTTTGCCTGGTCGATCCACGGCGTCGGGGTCGCCGGACTGGCACAGCCGGAGGCGCCGCTCGATTTCGGCAATTCCGGCACCGGCTGCCGGCTGGTGATGGGAGCGGTGGCCGGCTGTCCGGTGACGGCGGTGTTCGATGGCGACGCGTCGCTGCGCGGCAGGCCGATGCGGCGGGTGCTCGATCCCCTGGAATTGATCGGCGCGCGAGTGGGCGCGAGCGGCGACGGCGGCCGCCTGCCGCTGACGCTCCACGGCGCACGCGATCCGCTGCCGATCCTCTACCGCACGCCGGTGGCATCAGCGCAGATCAAATCCGCGGTGCTGCTGGCCGGTCTCGCCGCCCCCGGCGTGACCACCGTGATCGAAACCGAGGCCAGCCGCGACCACACCGAACTGATGCTGAAGCATTTCGGTGCCGAGATCACCTCGTTGCCCGAGGGCAGCCATGGCCGCAAAATCGCACTCACCGGCCAGCCCGAGTTGCGCGGCGCGCCGGTGGTGGTGCCGGCCGATCCGTCCTCGGCGGCGTTTCCAACCGTGGCGGCGCTGATCGTCGAAGGTTCCGATGTCGTGCTCTCGGATGTCATGACCAATCCGTTGCGCACCGGATTATTCACAACGTTGCGCGAGATGGGCGCGTCGATCGAGGAAAGCCATGTTCGCGGCGATGCCGGCGAACCGATGGCGCAGTTCCGGGTCCGCGCCTCGAAACTGCGCGGCGTCGAGGTTCCGCCCGAACGGGCGCCCTCGATGATCGACGAATATCTGGTGCTGGCGGTGGCGGCGGGCTTTGCCGAAGGCACCACCATCATGCGCGGCCTGCAGGAATTGCGCGTCAAGGAATCCGACCGGCTGGAAGCGACCGCCGCGATGCTGCGCGTCAATGGCGTCAAGGTCGAGATCTCGGGCGACGACATGATCGTTGAGGGCAAGGGTCATGTTTCGGGCGGTGGTCTGGTCGCCACCCACATGGATCATCGCATCGCGATGTCGGCGCTGGTGATGGGGCTTGCGTCCGACAAGCCGGTCAGGGTCGACGATACCGCCTTCATCGCCACCAGCTTTCCTGATTTCATCCCGATGATGCGCGGATTAGGGGCGGAGTTCTCATGAGACGCTCGCGATGAGGGAAGCTTTCGGGCGCGATGCGTTGCTTGACGCATTCGATCAGATCGGTCGCGCCGCGGCACTTGTGGGAACGAAGCTGCAGATCGCAGTCTATCGCGGCTCAGCGCTCATGCTGGCGAGCAATTTCCGGTTTGCTACCGAAGACGTCGATGTATCCGAAATGGAGCGCCCTTTACCCGGTTGGCTGGCGACGGTCGTGGACAAAATCGCCAAGGAAAATGGTTGGCAGGACGACTGGTTCAACGATGGGGTCGCTTTTCACCTCAGCTCTCTCGCCGATCGCGCGGTCGATCATTTGGAGTTTGGAACATTTCCGCGAGACGATGGTGCCCCGCCGGGGCTTGTGGTTTGGGTTCCATCGGCAGAATATTTGCTGGCTCTAAAATTGAAAGCGGTACGGGTGACGGACCCGATTCGCGGCGAAACGGAACGGCTCGATATTCTCAATCTGATGAAAGTCGTCGGTATCTCAACTGCTGAGGAAGCTGTTGCCTTGCTTGGCCGATGCTTCCCGGTCAGCGCCGCTTCTTCCGAAAAGCAGCGATTTCTATTGAGGAATATAAATCGTGAAGGAGGGGTAGATGCGCCCGAGTACCCTCGCTGACGCGGTTGACAGGATTTAGGCTGGTTCGGCGCGGGACGTTGAACTCGCTGAGTTCGTCGACGCGTTTGATTTGGCAAAAACCGATCGGGACCGCTATGTGTCAATCGAGTGGGAGCCGAATTTGACCGGCGACGCGCAGCTTGATGCTCTGGTGGGTGCGATCGCGGAATATCTGGCGAAACAGCGTCGGCTCGGCCATGTTCCGCCATGGGCTTCCGGTCCGGCGCGCCGCCTGGCGGGTCCATGGGTTACAACAGCGTCGCCATCGGACGCTATGCGAGAATACCTTGCCTTCAGCAGTCCCGCCGAGTTCGCGTCGCGAAATATTTTCACCGAGGATCGGCCGTTACGGCGAGCCCGTGGCCCTCAAGCACCCAAGACGTAGCCGGTCATGATCATTACGGCGGTGTTCGACGGCGACGCATCCTGCGCGGCAGGCCGATGCGGCGGGTGCTCGATCCCCTGGAATTGATGGGGCGCAAGTGGGCGCAAGCGGAATGGCGGCCGCCTGCCGCTAACGCTCCATGGCGCGCGCGATCCGTTGCCGATCCTCTACCGCACGCCGTGGCTCGGCGCAGATCAAATCCGCGGTGCTGCTGGCGGCCTGCCGCCCCCGGCGTGACCACCGTGATCGAAACCGAAGCGAGCCGCGACCACACCGAACTGATGCTGAAGCATTTCGGTGCCGAGATCACCTCATTGCCGAGGGCAGCCATGGCCGCAAGATCGCGCTCACCGGCCAGCCCGAACTGCGCGGCGCGCCGGTCGTGGTGCCGGCCGATCCGTCCTCCGCCGCGTTTCCGATCGTGGCGGCGCTGATCGTCGAAGGGTCCGACCTCGTGCTTCGGACGTCATGACCAATCCGCTGCGCACCGGGCTGCTCACGACATGCGCGAAATGGGCGCATCGATCGAGGAAAGCCATGTTCGCGGCGATGCCGGCGAGCCGATGGCGCAGTTCCGGGTCCGTGCCTCGAAACTGCGCGGCGTCGAGGTGCCGCCCGAGCGGCCCCTCGATGATCGACGAATATCTGGTGCTGGCGGTGGCGGCCGGCTTCGCCGAAGGGACCACCATCATGCGCGGCCTGCAGGAATTGCGCGTCAAGGAATCCGATCGGCTGGAAGCGACCGCCGCGATGCTGCGCGTCAATGGCGTCCAGGTCGAAATCTCGGGCGACGACATGATCGTCGAAGGCAAGGGTCATGTTCGGGCGGCGGAGTTGTGGCTACCCATATGGATCATCGCATCGCCATGTCGGCGCTGGTGATGGGGCTGCCTCCGACAAGCCGGTCAAGGTCGACGACACCGCCTTCATCGCCACCAGCTTTCCCGATTTCATCCCGATGATGCGCGGATTGGGGGCGGAGTTTTCATGATCATCGCCATCGACGGACCGGCAGCGTCAGGAAAAGGCACGCTCGGCAAGCGGCTCGCCAAGCATTACGGCTATCGCCACCTCGATACCGGCGTGATCTACCGGGCGGTCGCCAAGGCCCTGATGGATGCCGGCGCCGACCTGACCGATGAAATGCTGGCGGTTTCGGCAGCCCTTGAGCTCGATCCCGAAAAGTTCGGCAATCCCGCCCTGAAGACCCAGGAGGTGGGAGACGCCGCCTCGGTGGTGTCGGCGATCCCGAAAGTGCGGGAGGTGCTGCTGAACTTTCAGCGGCAATTCGCCGCAGACCCGCCGGGCGCGGTGCTCGACGGCCGCGACATCGGAACCGTGATCTGCCCGCATGCCGACGTGAAGATCTTCGTCATGGCCGACCCCAAGGTCCGGGCCCGTCGCCGCACCCTGGAGGCACGAGCCAGGGGTGAGGATGCCGACGAGGCCGCGGTGCTGGCCGATATTCTCAGGCGCGACGAACGCGACCAGAATCGCGCCACCGCGCCCCTGAAAGCCGCCCCCGATGCGCACTTGCTGGATAACTCGCATTTGGATATAGAAGGCGGCGTCCGGGCCGCCATCGACATCGTCGAGGCCGTCCGAGCGGGCCGGCAGCGGGTTTGAACGCGTTCAAGCTAAATCGTTCAAACGAAACCGCTGCCGTCATTGGAGGAAAGCCCGCTCCAGGTCTTGAACATCGATATCCCGAGGTCGATTGCCTCGTTCAGGTTCCGGATGAAAATCAACGTATCGAACGTGCAGTTTTGCTGCCGGCCCGCTTTTGCATTTTTCGCAACAAGCGGTCGTTAGGGTTTGCGGACCTCTAACACTTCACGCCCGATGCGCCCCTTCACCCGAAAAGCCGGCGATACCCGCATCTGGAGAACAAATGGCTTCGACTGCTACTTCCTATAATCCTTCCCGCGACGATTTTGCCGCGATGCTCGACGAGTCCTTTGCCGGCGGCAACCTGCAGGAAAGCTCCGTCATCAAGGGCACCGTTGTTGCGATCGAGAAGGACATGGCCGTCATCGACGTCGGCCTGAAGACCGA
The DNA here is from genome assembly GCA_963819325.1 of uncultured Pseudomonadota bacterium. Classification (GTDB taxonomy): domain Bacteria; phylum Pseudomonadota; class Alphaproteobacteria; order Rhizobiales; family Xanthobacteraceae; genus Bradyrhizobium. Next base: position 255,270 of record CAWFVT010000021.1, on the reverse strand, counting down.
AGGCCGCGTGGCGCTGCGTGAATTCGCAGGACCCGGCCGCGACTTTGAACTCAAGGTCGGCGATCAGGTCGAGGTGTTTCTCGACCGCATCGAAAATGCGCTCGGCGAGGCTGTGCTGTCACGCGACAAGGCGCGCCGCGAGGAAAGCTGGGGCAAGCTCGAGAAGGCCTTCAACAACAACGAGAAGGTGCACGGCGTTATCTTCAATCAGGTCAAGGGCGGCTTCACCGTCGATCTCGACGGCGCGGTGGCCTTCCTGCCGCGCTCGCAGGTCGATATCAGGCCGATCCGCGACGTCGCGCCGCTGATGAACAACTCGCAGCCGTTCCAGATCCTCAAGATGGATCGCCGCCGCGGCAACATCGTGGTGTCGCGCCGCACCGTGCTGGAAGAGACCCGCGCCGAGCAGCGCCAGGAACTGGTGCAGAATCTCGAAGAAGGCCAGGTCATCGACGGCGTCGTCAAGAACATCACCGATTACGGTGCGTTCGTCGATCTCGGCGGCATCGACGGCCTGTTGCACGTCACCGATATCGCCTGGCGCCGGGTCAATCACCCGACCGAGGTCTTGACCATCGGCCAGACGGTGAAGGTGAAGATCATCAAGATCAATCACGAAACCCACCGCATCTCGCTCGGGATGAAGCAACTGCTGGACGATCCGTGGCAGGGCATCGAGGCAAAGTATCCGCTCAATGCGCGCTTCACCGGCCGCGTCACCAACATCACCGACTACGGCGCGTTCGTCGAGCTGGAGCCGGGCATCGAAGGCCTGATCCACGTTTCGGAAATGTCGTGGACCAAGAAGAACATGCACCCCGGCAAGATCGTCTCGACCTCGCAGGAAGTCGAAGTGCAGGTGCTGGAAGTCGATTCGGTCAAACGCCGGATTTCGCTCGGCCTCAAGCAGACCATGCGCAATCCCTGGGAAGTGTTCGTCGAGAAGTTCCCGGTGGGTTCGACGGTCGAAGGCGAGGTCAAGAACAAGACCGAGTTCGGCCTGTTCCTCGGGCTCGAGGGCGACGTCGACGGCATGGTCCATCTGTCCGACCTCGACTGGAAGCTTCCGGGCGAGCAGGTGATCGACAACTTCAAGAAGGGCGACATGGTCAAGGCCGTGGTGCTCGATGTCGATGTCGAGAAGGAGCGTATCTCGCTCGGCGTCAAGCAGCTCGAAGGCGATCCGTTCGCCGAGCCGGGCGACGTCAAGAAGGGCGCGGTCGTAACCTGCGAAGTGCTCGAGGTGAAGGAAAGCGGCATCGACGTTCGGATCGCCGGCACCGACTTCACCACCTTCATCAAGCGGTCCGAACTGGCGCGCGAGCGCTCCGATCAGCGCGCCGAGCGTTTCGCCGTCGGCGAAAAGGTCGATGCGCGGGTGATCCAGTTCGACAAGAAGGCCCGCAAGGTGCAGGTCTCGATCAAGGCGCTGGAAGTTGCCGAGGAAAAGGAAGCCATCGCGCAATACGGCTCCTCGGATTCCGGGGCGACGCTGGGCGACATTCTCGGCACCGCGCTGAAACAGCGCAACGACAAGTAAGCCGCCGGCTTTCTCGTCTTGAGCCATCGGGCCCCGGTTTCGACCGGGGCCCTTTTCGTGATCGGCCAATTTTTATACGCCTCGTCGTCCCGGCGAATGCGCTGGGGCGCTCGCCGGGACGACAGGGCGGGCCTTGTTTTCTTCAAATTGCGCCGCAATTGATGTAATTGTGACACGGCATCTTAGGGCTGCGCAGAGACCGTGCGACGCCAAAGCCGCTTCCGGGAGAATTTTCAATGTCGCTTGATTTAGACGTGATCGTGGATCGCCGCAGGATACGCCGCAAGCTGACGTTCTGGCGCGTGGTCGCAGCCCTGCTTGCGATCGCGGCGGTGATCATCATTGGCTCGATCGCGACGCCAGGCGGGCGCGGTGCGTTCACAGCCTCCGGGTCGATCGCGCGCGTCACTATCGAGGGCCTGATTCGCAGCGATCAGGATCGCGTCGAGGCGCTGGAGCGGCTGGCGAATTCCAAGGCGGCCGCCGTCATCGTGCATATCAATTCACCCGGCGGCACCACCGCCGGTTCCGAGCAATTGTACGACGCGCTGGTGCAGCTGAAGGCAAAGAAGCCGCTGGTCGTGGTGGTTGAGGGACTGGCGGCATCGGGCGGCTACATCACTGCCATCGCCGCCGATCACATCGTCGCCCAGCAGACTTCGCTGGTCGGCTCGATCGGCGTCTTGTTCCAGTTTCCGAATTTTACCGACTTGATGAAAACCGTCGGCGTCAAGGTCGAGGAAGTGAAATCCTCGCCGTTGAAGGCGGCGCCCAACGGGTTTGAGCCGACCAGTCCGGAAGCGCGCGCCGCGCTCGACTCGCTGGTGAAGGACTCCTACGCGTGGTTTCGCGACCTTGTGAAAGCGCGGCGCGGCATGGACGATGCGCTGCTGGACAAAGTCGCCGACGGACGTGTCTTCACCGGTCGTCAGGCGGTCGATTTGAAGCTGATTGATCAACTCGGCGACGAGAAAACCGCTGTTGCATGGCTGGTCGCACAGAAAGGCATCAAGAGCGACCTGCCGGTGCACGACTACAAACTGGCGCCGCGCTTCGGCGACCTGACCTTTCTGCGAACCGCGGCGTCCATTACCCTGGATGCGCTCGGCCTGAGCGCGATTGCGCGGCAAGTCGAACAAACCGGCGTCGCGCAGGCGGTCGATCGCCTCGGTCTCGATGGTATGCTGGCGTTATGGCACCCCGCGGGAACCAATTAAACCGGGCAAGCCCGGCTTCTTTGCGGTCCTCCCGCATTGCGAGTGTTGTCACAAATCCCCTATCGGGCCATTTGTCACGCGTTTTCACGCGAGCCATTTTCATTTAGCGTCTTGACAGTTCAAGCCATTTTCACGGAAATGGATGTCCGCATGTTCCCGGGTCCCAGTCTCGATGATCAAATCCGAACTTGTTCAGCGCATCGCCGAGCACAACCCGCATCTCTATCAACGGGATGTGGAGAACATTGTGAACGCGATCCTCGATGAAATCGTCGCCGCGCTTGCGCGGGGCGACCGGGTCGAGCTGCGTGGATTCGGCGCATTCTCGGTCAAGCATCGCCCCGCCCGCGCCGGCCGCAATCCACGCACCGGCGCACACGTGCCGGTAGATCAAAAGAGCGTTCCGTTTTTCAAGACCGGCAAGGAAATGCGCGAACGGCTGAACCGCGACGAGGGTGCCCCCGAAGCCGGCGCTTAGGGGTTTTTCCGTCGCGCGCATGGGGGTCACAGTATTGGGGTCACGCAATTGTGGGTCACACAATCGATCCTGCATTTGCGTAAAATGCGCCCACCCATAAGCGCGAGAGATGGTCATGCGAAAATTCCTCTCGACCCTGGTATTGGTTCTGCTGGGCCTCATCTTCATCGTGTTTGCGGTCGCCAATCGCCATCTCGTGACGGTGTCGCTTGATCCGTTCGGCTCCAGCAATTCGGCCTTTGATTTGCCACCAGCGCCTTTATTCGTGATCATCATCGTCTCGATGATCGTGGGTGTGGTGGCGGGCGGCTCGGCGACCTGGTTCCGCCAGCGGCACTGGCGGCGCGCGGCGCGCCAACACGAAGCCGATGCGCGGCAGGCGCGGGCGCAACTGGCGGATCTGCGTAGTGCCGCCGCCGCTTCGCGGTACGACCTGCAGCGGCTTCCCGGCCCGTCGCAGGGCGGCGGATATGGGGCCGGTGGGCGAGACAAGCAGGGCGCGACGTTGTAGAACCCGCCGCATTGCTGTTCCGCCTGCTCCCAACCCGTGCCCTGAAACATGTCCTTGATCGTTAAAATTTGCGGCCTGTCCACGCGAGAGACGCTCGACGTCGCGCTGCAGGCCGGCGCCGACATGGTGGGATTCGTGTTCTTTCCGGCCTCGCCCCGTCATATCGGCCTGAATACGGCGCGCGATCTGGGCAGGCAGGCCAAAGGCCGCGCCCTGAAGGTGGCGCTGACAGTCGATGCCGACGACGCGATGCTCGCCAACGTCGTCGAGGCGCTGCAGCCGGATATCCTGCAATTGCACGGCAAGGAGACCGTGGCGCGGCTGCGCGACATCAAGCAGGCCTTCGGGTTGCAGCTGATGAAGGCGATCGCCGGTGGAAACCTCGGCTGACCTCGCGTCGCTGCCCGGCTATGCCGCCGTGGCCGACCGCATCCTGTTCGACGCCCGCGCGCCCAAGGATGCCACCCGGCCCGGCGGCCTCGGCGCGGTCTTCGATTGGCATGTGCTTGAAAACCTGGACCTCAAACAGCCGTTCATGGTCTCCGGCGGTCTCCATGCCGGGAATGTCGCGGAGGCCGTTCGCGTCAGCCGCGCCGGCGGCGTGGATGTTTCCTCGGGCGTGGAAGTCGCGCCCGGGGTCAAGGATCCCGAGCTGATCCGAGCTTTTATTCGCGCCGCCCGCGCCACCGAAGAGTTGATCACTTGATGAATCAGAACCTGCCCAATTCCTTCCGCAGCGGTCCGGACGAGCGCGGCCATTTCGGCATTTTCGGCGGACGCTTTGTCGCCGAAACGCTGATGCCGCTGATCCTCGATCTGGAGAAGGCCTACGCCGACGCCAAGGCCGACCCGGCGTTCCAGGCCGAAATGAACGGCTATCTCAAGGACTATGTCGGCCGGCCCTCGCCGCTCTATCTCGCCGAGCGCCTGACCGAACATCTCGGCGGCGCCAAAATCTATTTCAAGCGCGAGGAGCTCAACCACACCGGCTCGCACAAGGTCAACAATGTGCTCGGGCAAATCATGGTGGCGCGGCGCATGGGCAAGCGGCGCATCATCGCCGAAACCGGCGCCGGCCAGCATGGCGTCGCCACCGCGACCTTGTGCGCGCGGTTCGGGCTCGACTGCGTGGTCTATATGGGCGCGGTCGATGTCGAGCGGCAGCAGCCCAATGTCATTCGCATGGAGATGCTGGGCGCCAAAGTCGTTCCGGTGCAATCCGGCTCGCGCACGCTCAAGGATGCGATGAACGACGCGCTGCGCGACTGGGTCACCAATGTGCATGACACATTTTACTGCATCGGCACCGTCGCCGGCCCGCATCCCTATCCGATGATGGTGCGCGACTTCCAGTCGGTGATCGGCGTCGAGACCCGCGCCCAGATGCAGGCCGCGGAGGGCCGCCTGCCGGATTCCCTGATTGCCTGTATCGGCGGCGGTTCCAACGCGATGGGGCTGTTTCATCCGTTCCTCGACGATCCCTCCATCGAGATTTTCGGCGTCGAAGCCGCCGGCCACGGCCTGACGCAACTGCATGCGGCATCGATCGCCGGCGGCCGGCCGGGCGTGCTGCATGGCAACCGCACCTATTTGCTGATGGACGAGGACGGCCAGATCCAGGATGCCCATTCGATTTCGGCGGGGCTGGATTATCCCGGCATCGGGCCGGAACATTCCTGGCTGCACGAAACCGGCCGGGTGAAATACCTGTCCGCGACCGACGACGAAGCGCTGGCGGCGTTTCAATTGCTGTCGCGGCTGGAAGGCATCATTCCGGCGCTGGAGCCCGCGCACGCGATCGCCAAAGTCATGGAACTGGCGCCGAAGCGGCCGAAGGATCATCTGATGGTGGTCAATCTCTCCGGCCGCGGCGACAAGGACATTCCGCAAGTAGCGGACATTTTGCGGGGGAAGAAGAAGTGACTGTCGAAGGTGGCCGCTTTCTTCACCTCTCCCCGCCGGGGAGAGGTCGGCTGCGCAGCAGCCGGGTGAGGGGTCTTCAATCGAGCCGAAGCGTGCTTTCGATCATTTCCAGCACGCCCTCAAGATTGTCGTACACATCGGTATTCGAGACGCGGACAATGTGGAAACCGCCGGCCTCCAGCACGTTGGACCGGACTTCATCTCTTGTTAGTTCGGACGGTTCAGAGTGTGTTACGCCGTCAACTTCGACGATCAATTTTCCGTCGAGTGGCACGAAATCTACGATGTATCTATCGATGGAGTGTTGGCGCCGGAATTTCCACCGCGCCAACCGCCGGTTGCGCAGCGCCTGCCAAAGTTTGGCCTCGGCACTCGTTTGCGACGAACGAAGATTTCGCGCCCTCGCTTTGAACTTGTCCATCCCCCTCACCCGGCTGCTGCGCAGCCGACCTCTCCCCGGCGGGGAGAGGTATAGCACAGCGGTCGCCGCATTATGACCACCCGCATCGATGCACGTTTCGCTGAGTTGAAGAAACAGGACCGCGCGGCCTTCATCACCTTCCTGATGGCCGGCGATCCCGATCCTGCGACCTCGCTCGCGATCATCAAGGCGCTGCCGAAAGCCGGCGCCGATATCATCGAGATCGGCATGCCATTCACCGATCCGATGGCGGACGGTCCGGCGATTCAGGCCGCTGGGTTGCGCGCGTTGAAGGCCGGCATGACCCTGAAAAAAACGCTGGCGATGGTGCGCGAGTTTCGAGCCGGCGATGCCACCACGCCGCTGGTGCTGATGGGCTATTACAATCCGATCTACATCTACGGCGTCGACAAGTTTCTTGTCGACGCAAAATCCGCCGGCGTTGACGGGCTGATCATTGTCGATCTGCCGCCGGAGGAAGACACCGAATTGTGCCTGCCGGCGATGCGGGCGGGGCTGAATTTCATCCGGCTGGCGACCCCGACCACCGACGACAAGCGGCTGCCGGCGGTGCTCGCCAATACCTCCGGCTTTGTCTATTACGTCTCCATCACCGGCATTACTGGCAGCGCCAGCGCCGATACCGCCGTAGTCGGCGAGGCCGTCGCCCGCATCAAGCGGCATACCAAATTGCCGGTTTGTGTCGGCTTCGGCATCCGGACCCCGGAGGCCGCGCGCGGGATCGCGCAGAATGCCGATGGCGCGGTGGTCGGCACGGCGCTGGTCGATGCCTTGCGCAGCAGCCTCGATGCCGAAGGCCGCGCCACCGCCGGAACGGTCGGTGCGGTCGCCGATCTGACCGCCTCCCTGGCGCAGGGCGTACGGGGAGCCAAGCAGGCGGCGGAATAAGCCGCAATTGCGGCGGAGACAGGCCGCCAATCGGCGGCTTGCCGGGCACCGTCCGGGCCGCCATATAATCTATGCAGGCGATTGCCGCGTGATCGCGCATTCGGAGCGAACCATGAACTGGCTCACCAACGTCGTCCGGCCGAAGATCCGCAACATCCTGCGCCGCGAAACGCCGGAGAATTTGTGGATCAAATGTCCGGATACCGGACAACTGGTTTTCTACAAGGATGTCGAGAGCAACCAGTTCGTTATTCCCGGCTCGAACTACCACATGCGCATGAGCGCGGTCGCGCGGCTGAAATCGATCTTTGACAACGAGACCTGGTTCGACGTGGCGCTGCCGGAGGTGACCGCCGATCCGCTGAAATTCCGCGACGAACGCAGATATGCCGATCGCATCAAGGATGCGCGCGCCAAGACCGGGCTGAACGACGCCATCAAGGTCGGCTATGGCAAGCTTGAGGGCGCCGCCGTCGTGATCGCGGTGCAGGATTTCGATTTCATGGGCGGCTCGCTCGGCATGGCCGCCGGCGAGGCGATGGTGCGCGGGCTTGAGCTTGCGGTCGAAAAGAAATCGCCCTTCATCGCGTTCGCGGCATCCGGCGGCGCCCGGATGCAGGAAGGCATCCTGTCGCTGATGCAATTGCCGCGCACCACGGTCGGCGTGCAGATGCTGCGTGAGGCGAAACAGCCCTATATCGTGGTGCTGACCAATCCGACCACCGGCGGCGTCACCGCCTCCTATGCCATGCTCGGCGACGTGCAGATCGCCGAGCCCGGCGCGCTGATCGGCTTTGCCGGCGCGCGGGTGATCGAACAGACCATTCGCGAGAAATTGCCGGACGGCTTTCAGCGCGCGGAATATCTCAAAGACCATGGCATGATCGACATGGTGGTGCATCGCCACGACCTGCGCCCGACACTGGCGCGGCTGTGCCGGATCCTGACCAAGTCGCCCGCGATGGAAGCGGCGCCGAAGCCGGCGCCGTCGATCGACAACGCCCCCGGCCCAGATCCCGTCAGGCACGGATGTCACGCCGGTAGCACCCCACGCGTGAACTCGCCTGAGGCCAAGCGAGCGCCGCCGCTCGGCGAACTGATCGCACGGCTGTCCGCCCTGCACCCCAGCCGCATCGATCTCGGCCTCGAGCGGATGCAGCGGCTGCTGGAGCGGCTCGATCATCCCGAACGCAAGCTGCCGCCGGTGATTCATGTCGCCGGCACCAACGGCAAGGGTTCGACGATCGCCTATTTGCGCGCCATCCTGGAAGCGGCGGGCCTGCGCGTCCATACCTACACCTCGCCCTATCTGGTGCGGCTCAACGAATGTTTTCGCCTCGGCGGCACCGGCGGCGGCATTCTCGTTGGGGACGAAGAACTGGTTGCGGCGTTCGAACATTGCGAGCGGAGCAATGCGGGCGCGCCGATCACCATTTTTGAAATCGAGACCGCGGCGGCATTCTGGCTGTTCGCCCGGCATCCAGCCGATGTGGTGCTGCTGGAAGTCGGTCTCGGCGGCCGGCTCGACGCCACCAACGTGATCGATGCGCCGCTGGCAACCGTGATCGCGCCGGTCAGCATGGATCACACCGAATTTCTCGGCGACACGTTGAGCCTCGATTGCCGGCGAGAAAGCCGCGATCATCAAGCGCAACAGGCCGGTGATTTGTGCGGAGCAAGCCCCCGAGGCGATGGCGGTAATCGAAACCCAAGCCAGACGCATGCATGCGCCGCTGCACGCGGCCGGGCAGCAATGGCATGTCAATGTCGAGCGCGGACGGCTGGTCTACCAGGACGACCGCGGCCTGATGGACCTCGCAGCCCCTCGGCTGTTCGGCCGGCATCAGTTCGACAATGCGGGCCTTGCGATCGCGACGCTGCGCGCGCTCGACGCGTTCAGGATCGATGCCGCCGCATTCGAGGCCGGCATCGTCAACGCCGAATGGCCGGCACGGATGCAGCGTCTGGCGTCGGGCGCGCTGGTCGATCTGGCGCCGCAGGCCAGCGAGGTCTGGCTCGACGGCGGCCACAATGCCGATGGCGGGCGCGTCGCCGCCGCCGCCCTGGGCGACCTCGAAGAGCGGGTGCCGCGTCCCCTGGTGGTGATCGTCGGCATGATGGCCAACAAGGATGCCGGTGCGTTTCTCGCCAATTTCGCCGGCCTCACCCGCCACATCATCGCGGTTGCGATCCCCGGTCAGGAGAACGCCATGCCGCCGGATCGGCTCGCCGATGCCGCGCGCCAGCTCGGCATGCGCGTGGAAATCGCAGCCAGTATCGAGGCAGCTTTGGGCTCGCTCGCGCGCCTCGCCTATGAGGTGCCGCCGCGCATCCTGATCACGGGGTCGCTGTATCTGGCCGGCCACGTGCTCGGCGCAACGGCACCGCGCCGCGATAAGATCGAACTGGAGTTCGGCGCTGGCGACGGGATCAAAATAAAACGGCCGGCGAAGCGCCGGCCGTTTCGAATAGTTATTGCGGAAGGCAGATCACACCGCGGCGGTGATCCACTGCTGCAACTTCTGCTTCGGTGCGGCGCCGACCTGACGCGAGGCCATCTCGCCACCCTTGAAGATCATCAGCGTCGGGATCGACATCACGCCGTATTTCGAAGCCGTCTTCGGGCTCTCGTCGACGTTCAGCTTCACGATCTTGACCTTGTCGCCCATCGCGCCGGAAATCTCGTCGAGCGCGGGCGCGATCATGCGGCAGGGCCCGCACCATTCGGCCCAGAAATCGACCACGACCGGTCCGGTCGCCTTGAGCACTTCGGCTTCGAAATCGGCGTCAGAAACCTTGCCAACGGCCATTGGAATACCTCGTTCGGTTTGAAAGAAGGCGCGGGGAGAAGAATCGCGCGGGGATCATAGGGTCAACCTATGAACGCGACCTTGCCGGGTCAAGCTCGCTCACGTCGAGATGATGGCGACAGGGATGCCAGTTCGGCGTCCAGCGCAGGGGCAGAAATCTCCATCAAATCAGGTGTTTCGGTCCAGAGCAGCGCGGCACGGACCGGCAAGTGGGGATAAAGCTTCTGCAACACCGCACGATAGAGCGCGAGCTGGCGGACATAGGCCGCAGGCGCCTCGGCCGCAAGCTGGGGCGGGGCATGGTTGGTCTTGTAATCGACGATCAGGACTTCGGCCGGCGTCACCACCAGCCGGTCGATCTGGCCCGAAACCAGCGCCGGCGGGCTCCCAGGCCGATCCAGCCGTCCGGCGATGGCCACCTCGGCCCGGCTGCCGGCGGCGAATACCGCCGCAAAGCGCGGGTCCTCGATCAAGGTAAGCACCTCCGCAGCGAGCGCCTCGCGGTCGTCGGCCGTCCACTGGCCGGCATTGCGGGTAAGATACCCCAGCGCGGCCTCGCGGCGGCGCGCGGTCGCGATGTCGGGCAGCGATTGCAGCAGCCGGTGCACCAGCGTGCCACGCAAAAGCGCGCGCGCGCGCAGGGCGAGCGATTTGCCGGTGCGGAAGGTTTTACCTTGATCCATGCCGGAATCGGACGGGCGCAGCCGGCGGTCGATGATTTGCTCCGGCGGTGCCGCGGTATGCAGCCATTCCGGAAGCGATGGGGGCGTGCTTGCGGCAGTGTCGAGGGTGGTGCCGGTCTCGGGCGTAGCGTCTTCCGCTCGCCTGTAGCTTTTCACCACGCCGTCGCCAGCCGGGATCTCCTCGAAAACCAGGTCTGAATTCGCGAGGCCTCGCCTGATCAAATCGTACCAGGAATTCTCGCGAACGCTGTTCCTGTTGCCGGGCATGCAGCCGGCGACAATCAGCCGGTCAGCCGCGCGCGTCATCGCAACGTAGAGCAGGCGGCGATATTCGTGCTCGGTCTCCTCCAGCATAGCGTTGCGCGCGTTGGCCACGCAGGGCGGATCCTCAGCCTTGCGTCCGGCCCAGACCACGACCTTGCCGCCGTTTCCCTGCGGCAAATGGATGAGGCGGAGGCGCTGGGTGTCCGACGGCGACGTCGTGGTGTCGGCCATGATCACGACGGGGGCCTCCAGCCCCTTGGCGCCGTGCACGGTCATTACGCGCACCTCATCGCGCGAGATTTCCATGTCGCGCTTCACCTCGGTATCGGCGGCGCGCAGCCAGGCCATGAAACCCTGCAGCGAGGCCGGCGCCTTCTTCTCGTAGGACAGCGCCAGTTCCAGGAATTCGTCCAGCGCATCGTTTGCTTCGTGCCCAAGCCGACGCAGGATGCGTGCGCGGCCCTGATCCCCGCCGAGCAGCCAGGCATAGAAGGCAAACGGTGTCTCGGTGCGAAAACGCCGCTCGCATTCGGCGAGCCGGTCGAGCGCCCCCCTGAATTTGCCATTCTCGTCGGCCCGAGCAGTCAGCGCATCGCGCAGCGATCCCTTGCGATTCCAGGCCAGCGTGAACAATTCGTCCTCGGTAAGGTTGAACAACGGGCTCTTCAGCGCGACGGCGAGCGCAAGATCGTCCTGCGGCAGCAACAGGGCATCGGCGAGATTCATCAGATCGATGATGGCGATGTGTTCGGTCAGTTTCAGCCGGTCGGCGCCGGCCACGGGAATGCCGGCGTGCTTGAGCGCCTGGATGACGGCGTCGAAGAGGTTGCCGCGGCGGCGCACCAGCACCAGCACGTCGCCATAGCCGAGGCGGCGACGATTGCCGAGGCGTCCGGTCATGGTGCGGCCTGCGACGAGCCGCCCGATCTCGCTCTGGATGCGTTTCGACAGTTTGACCTCGGCGCTCGTCAGCGGTACGCCATCGAACGGCGCACGCCAGCCTTCGATGTCCTGCTTCTCATCGGCGACCGAAAGCTCCCAGAGGTCGATCTGGCTTGGACCTGCATCGGGCAGCGCTTCGTGCAGCGGATAGGCCTTTTCGGCGTGGATGCTCCGATAGATCGCCTCGTCGCGAAATACGTGATCGACTGATTTCAGGATCGCCTGTCCCGAGCGGAAGGAATAGGTGAACGGGATCGATTCGAATCGAAGCGCTGCGTCCTCGAACTTCTTTTTCAATTCCCACCGGCGTGCATCGAACTCCCGCGGTGCCGCTCCCTGAAAGGAGAAGATCGACTGCTTCTCGTCGCCGACCGCGAACACGGTGCGCAACACGCCGTCACGCGCGCCTGAGCCTGCGGTGAATTCCGAGATGATGTGCGCGATGATGTCCCACTGCCGGGGGCTGGTGTCCTGCGCCTCGTCGATCAGCACGTGATCGACGCCGCGGTCGAGCTTGTAGTGCACCCAGCCGGACGCTCCGCTCGCCAGCAGGGCCAGCGTCTTGTCGATCAGATCGTCATAGTCGAGCAGGCCGCGCTCGGCTTTTTCGCGCCGGTAATTCGCGGCGACCGCGATCGCAATATGCAACAAGGCTTCGGTGCGGTCGCGCGTCGTGACGGCGCGGCGCTTTTCGATCAGTGGACCCAGCCGGCTCGCTTCAGCGTCGAAGCGGCTTCCGATCGCCGGATTGTCGCGGACGAAATTCTTCGTCAACACTGATTTGCGGGGAGTGAGATCGGTGTCGGTCAGGAATACGCCGAGATATTCATCGACCTGGGCCGCGCCGGCGGCTGGCAGCGCCACACGTAATCGATCTGCGTTGTCGCGCTCGGTCTTGGCCCCGGTCTCGAGCGCACGCGCGATCTCCTCCCAGCGCGATCGCGGCAGGTTGGGGCCGTCGACAATCTCGCGTTCGATGTCTTCGATGCTGTCATTGGCGGTGACCTCAAGCAAGGCCGAAACCTGCGCGACGGCAGCCTCGGCACTGCCCGCGGTGTCGGTCCAGGCCATGAAATGATCGCGGCTGAGGCAGGCCTCTCGAACGACATCCTTGAAAGTAACGTCGGCTGCGTTCGCCATCGCGGCCGACAGCGCGCGTCCGATCGCGCTGTCGGGCGTCCGCGCGGCATCGAGCATCACGCCGAGGCTGGCGCGCTCCATCATCTCGGTCTGGTCGCGGTCGTCGAGCACGGTGAAGCGGGCCGGTACGTTGGCTTCGAAGGGAAATTGCTGCAACAGGCGGGTGCACAATGCGTGGATGGTTTGAACCTTCAGCCCGCCCGGTGTTTCCAATGCCGAGGCGAAGAGTTCGCGTGCCGACTTGCGCAGCGCCACGGTCGGATGCGTGATACCGGCGTCGCGGATCGCAGCATCGAGCGCGTCGTCGTCGAGCGTTACCCAATGGCCGAGCGTCGTGAACACGCGCTCGGCCATGTTGGCGGCGGCCGCCTTGGTGAAGGTGAGGCACAGGATCTTTTCCGGCCGCACACCGGCGAGCAGCAGACGGATCACGCGCTGCACCAGCACATGGGTCTTGCCGGAGCCGGCGTTGGCCGACACGAACGCGGATGCCGCGGGATCGGACGCGCGGGCCTGCGCGTCACGGACGGGGGGAGGAATGCTGCGCGGAGCCTTCACCACTCCTCCAGCGCAACGCCGCCGGCGGCGGACCATTCCTTGACGCGGGCGAGGTCGTCATAGTTGCCGTAGCGGGCGGTCCACATCGACAGGACCAGCGATCGATACGGCTGGTCCGGGTTCTCGAACCGGCGGATCAGAGCTTCGAGCTGCGCCCGCGCATAATCGGCCGCATCATCGGGCCGCTGCGGCGCGTCGTTTTGCTTGATCTTCAATACCAATGTCTTGTGCTCGCCCGGCGGATTGTTGCCGCTCAACCTGACATAGGCGAGTTCGCCAACGGAGACGCCGGCATCGATATCGGCGAAGCCTCCCTCGCGCAGGATCGCCGCCTCCAGGGTCAGCTGCGGCGACAATCCCATTCGCACCTGCTTGCCGGTCGGCGGTTGTCCTGTCTTGTAGTCGAGGATGGCGTAAGTGCCGTCGCCGTGGCGTTCGATCCGGTCGGCGCGAGCGGAGAGCGTGAATGTCCTGGCATTGTCGAGGGGGATCTTGATTTCGCCCCTGATCTCGGCGGCGATAGCGTTGATATCGCGGCGGCGCCCGGCCTCCCATTCGGCGAACCAGCGCGCGATCCGCTGGAAGCGCGGCCACCACAGCGCGCGAGCCTCCGGCTTCTCCATCAGTGGCGCGAAATGCTTTTCGCCGATACGGCGCAACACGCCAACGGCGTCGTCCGGCAGTGCATTTGCGTATTCCTTGGTGAATTCACCAAGCGATTCGTGGATGGCAGAGCCGCGATCGGCCGCCGACAGCGGCATGTCGACGGGATCGAGAGGGTCGAGCTTGAGAATGTGGCGGGCATAGATGGTGTAGGGATCGCGCAGCCAGTCCTCGATCGCGGTGACCGAGAGCTTTGTGGGACGCGTCTCGCGCGGCGGCCTGGGCTGCGGCTGCTCGATCGGCTTGACCGCCGCGGGCTGGTCGATCGCGCTGGCGTAGCGAACATACCTGTCGCCGGCCGCCTTCGCCGCTTTCCAGCGCTCCTCGCCCGCGACGGCTTCCAGCCGGTGCAGGAAGCGCGAGGCGACGGCCGGAGCACCGCCGACCTTGGCCGAATGGGTGAGGATCACGTCCTCATGGCCGAGCAACTGAGCGAAGTCGTGCGCTGAAAGGCCGATGCGGCGCTCCGGAAGGTCGAGACCGAGTTCGTGACGCATGGGCCGGCTCAGCCAGGGATCAACGCGCGGCGCCGGCGGCCACACGGTTTCGACCAGCCCGCCCAGGATGACGCGGTCGGACTCCGTCAGCCGCGCTTCCAGTTGGCCCAAAATGTGGAGTTGCGCGCCCGGCAGCTCCCGCCGCCGCACCAGACGGTCGGCAAAGGCGGCCTGGAACACTTCGGCATAGTCGCCGGCCTTGACCATCAGGCCGATCTTCTCCTGCCGGCCGAGCAAATCGTCGAAGGCGGCCGCGAGCACGAGCCCGTCCGGCCCCTCGAATGCCGTGGCGACACCGTGCTCGTCGGCGGAGAGACTAACCAGCGTCTCGCGATGGCGCTGCGCGAACTCAGCGAAATCACGCGGTGTGGTGCCAGGAAAACCTTCCAGCGGTGTCAGCGCCTTGCGGAGCGCCGCGATGAGCGATTGCGCCCGGTCCAGTTCGTGGTCTTTCAGTCGTGCACGCGGCTCGGCATGGTGCAGCGATGAGGTTTCCCCGCTGCGCAACTTGCGCAGTTCATCGCGGAAGCGCCCGAAATCGGCGGCCAAACCGCTGCTGCCGGCCTGCGGTCGGGTGCCGCGCAGCAGCGAAAGCTCGAGCACTTCAGTGCCGGGCTTCAACGCGTCCTGCATGCCACCGAGCCGGAACATCGGATGCTTGAGCAGTGCCAGCAAGGTTGGCGGCTCCAATCCGCCTGTCGCGGCTTCCGCCACCAGCCGCGCAAAGATGCCGGCCGGCGTGTCCATCAGCGCGTCGCCGCCGGATTCGTTGAATTCGAGATTCCAGCGGCCGAGCGCCGCGGTCACTCGCCGCGCCAGCGCACGATCCGGTGTAACCAGCGTCACTGACTTGTCCAGATGCCGCGCCTCGCGCATGGCGACCGCAATGGCGAGCGCCTCCATCTCCGGATTTGGGGCCTCGACCACGGCGAGCTTATCCATGCCGGCTGCGATCTGCGCCGCGATATCCAGCCGTTTCAACCGATCGTGCCATTCCGAGGTGGCGTTCGACGGCCGCATCGCCTCGGATGCGAGCACCTCGCGGCCGCCTTGGGCAGGCTTCCCGAGAATTTCGACATCGCCGCGCTTGATGCCGAAGCGCGACAGCAGCGCGTGCATCGCATATTGCGGATGGTTGGAGGCAGGCGGCGTCGTGAAGGCGCCTTTGGCATCTCTGATGCCGCCGATGGATCGCCAGGCGTCGTCATCAAGGTCGGTATCGAGGCCCGGCAGCACCACCGCGCCGTGCGGCAGCCTGGCCACCGCGTGCAGGAATTTTGCCGTTGACGGCATCGATCCGGTCGAGCCTGCGGCGATCACGGGGCCATCGGATGACGTCGTGAGGTGCTCGGCTTGTGCATTGATCAAGAGGTCGCGGCGCGCGGCGGGCTCGATCCGGTCGGTTTCGGCAAGAAAAGCCGGCCAGAATTCGCGGGCGATCTTCAGGAAATCCAGCGTGTGTTGCCAGTATTTGTCGAACTGGTCAGGCACGAGACGGTCGAGCGCGCTCCAGTCGACGTCGCGTGTCACCATGTCGTCAATCAGCCGCGCAAGGTCGCCGGCCAGCGTAAGCGTGGAGGCGGGACCGCCGACCACCAGCGGCGACAGCATCGGCCGTTTGGCCCAGGCGCCAACAAGTCTCGCCAGCACCAACCGGCGTTCGAGCTCGCCGAGTTTGGCTGGAACATCGAGCGGGACAGCGCCACCCGGCTCGGAATCTTCCGAGAACGCCAGCTCGTCCTCATCGATGTCGCCGAGCGCGACGATACGCGGCAGGATCACGGCATCCTTGCCGAGCACATCGAGGAAGATGCCATGCGCGAGCCGGCCCGCGCGTCGGGTCGGCAGATAGAGCGTCGCTGCTGCCAGCCGTTCAGGGT
Organism: uncultured Pseudomonadota bacterium; assembly: GCA_963819325.1. GTDB lineage: Bacteria > Pseudomonadota > Alphaproteobacteria > Rhizobiales > Xanthobacteraceae > Bradyrhizobium. The sequence goes on along the minus strand of CAWFVT010000021.1, from coordinate 238,834 downwards.
TTGCGCGGGCCTCGAAGCCTTCGATCAGCCGGCCATCGACCAGCGCGCCGATAACGGTACGCAGGAACGGCGCCGAGATGGGAACGCTGAAAACACGCATGGGCTTCCTGATTCGAAGGTCAGGCGTCATCATGGCATGGGCAGCAGGGCGGAGGGAGTTGAAGGCGGCAGTCCGAGGAGGGAGACGGCGCGATCAGGCGACGCTGGCGAGAAAGGCCTCTTCCGCCGCGTGGACCGCGTCGGGGGTTCCGACATGCATCCAGACGCCGTCGAGCCGCAGGCCGAACAGCCGCTCCTGCTCGTTGGCGCGATCGAACATTCTGGTCAGCGAAAATTCACCCGACGGGGCGTCGGCGAACAGCGACGGCGACATGATCGCCGCACCGGCATAGACGAACGGGACGACCTGGTGCTCCTTGCGCTTGCGCAGTGCGCCATCCGGCAGCATCGCGTAATCGCCGCGTCCGCCATAGCCGATGCTGCTGGTGGTCGGCGCCATCAGCAGCAGGATATCCATCTGCTCGGGGTCGAAGGCTTCGGCCAGCCGTGCCAGATTGGGCCGCACGCCATCGATCCACAATGTGTCGGCGTTGACGTGGAAAAACGGCGCCGGACCGAGCAACGGCAGCGCCTTGACCACGCCGCCACCGGTGCCGAGCACTTCGTCACGCTCATCCGAAATGATCACGCGGGGCCGCGCGCGCGACGCGACATGATCGATGATCTGGTCGGGCAGATAATGCACGTTGACGACAGCCTCGCTGACGCCGGTATCGCCGAGCTTGTCGAGCACATGGTCGAGCAGCGTCCGGCCTGCCACGCGCACCAGCGGCTTTGGCATCCGGTCGGTCAAAGGCCGCATGCGGACGCCGAGACCGGCGGCGAGGACCATGGCTTTGGCGGGCTTGACGGGCATTTCAAAAACTTCTCGAACCCTGGTTCCTGCGCGTGCCTATTCCAGCGCATCGTTCGCAACATACTGATCGGCAATCAGGATACGCGAAAGCTGCAAAATGTCGCGCCGATCTTATCACGGTGATTCGCGCGGCGCATCGCTGGTTCATCGCCATAACCGCCCGAGATGACGGTTGTACGACCGCAGCGCATTCAGACTTCGGCGCCTTGCGTCGCGCCTCGCCGGGTTGCCTTTTTCTTCTTGTCGCCCTGCTTCAGGAAAGTGACCCCGATTTGATCGCCATTGACCCAGGCGAGCTCGCAGCGGCGGTAGGCAAGTCCGGTGGACGACAGCAGCAGGAAGAATTCCTTGAGATGCAGTCCCTCGATGGAGCCCTCGACGGTGAGCTTGGCGCCGGTCTCTGAAATATCTTCCATGGTGCAATCGCGCCGCCAGGTGCCGTCGATGCCCATCATATGCGCGCCGATGCCGTGTTCGAAGGTAACACGCTCGCCCTTGCGTCGTTCTGCCGCCATGATGTTGCTCCTGCCCTCAAGCAGCCGCCCGCGCGCCAAGCGCAGCTCTGACTGAGATTAAGGCGAGGGTGGCTAATAAGTGGTAAATCAGGATAGAGCCTCCGTTCTGATCGAAGCGGAACGGAGGCTATGTCTGTTTATTTGACGCGTTTTCTTCACGCGAACCGGCATCCACCCCGGATCAAGTCCGAAGCAGGCTTTCGATGGAAAACGCTATAATGGCGGAGGTACGTTGACGGAATACCACTCCCGGATGTCCGAGAGCGCGGGGTGGGCCAGCGAACGGGTGAGATAGGTCCAGATCCGGGGCAGATGGCGCAAATATTGCGGTTTGCCGTCGCGCCGGTTTAGTCGCGCAAAGATGCCGAGCAGTTTGGTGTTCCGCTGCGCCGACATGATGGCGTAAATCTCGGCGAATTCAGCCGGATCGAACGTCTCATCGGACGCCCGCCGCGCCTTGATGTAACGCGTCAGCAACGAAAGCTCGAGTGGCTCGGGCACGTCGAGCCGTGCGTCCTGCAACAGCGACGCCAGATCATAGGCGGCCGGGCCCAGCACGGTATCCTGGAAGTCGATGATGCCGACTTTCGCAATATCAGTGCGCTGGTCGAGCCAGATCAGGTTGGGTGAATGAAAGTCGCGCAGCGCCCAGGTTTTCGGCGCCGCTGCGGGCTTGCTCAATAAATCGCGCCACATCGCGACGAATTCGGCGTGCGCGTCGCGGCTGAGCTCAACCCCGCGATCGGGCAGATACCATTCGGGCATCAATCCGATCTCGACCAGCAGCGCATCGGTGTCGAAGGCGGGAATGGCGTAGCTGACAAGCGGCGCCAGCGGCAGGATTTCGGGCAGTGATTCGCGATGCAGCGCCGCCAGCATGTCGGTCGCGGCTTGATAACGTTCCGCGATCGGCCGGGGCGGATCGCCTTCGATAAAACCCGCGCTGCCAAAGTCCTCGGTGATCAGGAATCCGGCCTCGAGGTCGGCGTGATAAATCGATGGCGCCGAGAAGCCGCGCTCGCGCAGGCCGTTGGCAATGGCGACGAACGGCTTGACGTCTTCGGCCAGATGCGCCGCCGCGCTGTACGACTTGCCGTCATAGATCGCCGGTCCATCGGGGCGCCGCGGCGAGTTCATCAGGATGAAAACGCCGTCCTGCCGGACCAGCCGCGCATAGGAACGCGTCGAGGCATCGCCGGCCATGCGCTGGCGTTCGGCATCGGCATAATCCGTATCGGCGAGAAACTGCCGCAGCGCCTGCAGTCTTGAGACCTGCGCGGCGGCTGTTCCGTAGCCGGTGATTTCAGCGGCGCGCGCGCTGGATCCCAGCGCCGGACGATAGCTCAGCGCGATGTCGATCCGGTCGGCGGGAAGGGCGGCGGGCGCCCGCTCCGGCCATTCGATCAGCGCCAGCGTGCCCTCGGGCAACGGCGACAGGCCGATTTCGTCCAGTTCCGCCGGATCGTTGACGCGGTAGAGATCGGCGTGGACCAGCGGAAATGCCGGCAGGTCGTAGGTTTGCGCAAGCGTGAAGGTCGGACTTGGTACCTCGAGCGCGTCGTCGCCGGCGAGATACCGGATCATGGCACGCGCGGCCGCGGTTTTCCCCGCACCAAGGTCGCCCGAAAGCGTGATGACATCGCCCGGGCCGACCAGCAGCGCGAGATCGGCCATCAAATGCGCGGTCGCGGTCTCGTTCGGTAGCGCCAGCGTGAATGTCGTGGGATCGGTCATTCCGCGGCGTTGCGATGCGCAACCTGATCGACCGGAAATTCGCAGGTGACGGTCGTGCCCTTGCCGACGATCGATTTGAGGTCCACCTCGCCTCCATGCAGTTTGACAAACGACTTCACCAGCGGCAGGCCGAGCCCGGCGCCGCGGTGCCTCGACCCGTTGGAATGACTCTCGAACCAGTCGAATACCTTGTCCTTGACGTCGGGCGGAATGCCTGGTCCGCGATCGGTGACGGCGAAGACGATATTGTGTTCGGTGCGCCTGGCGCTCAACGTGACCACCGAATCCGGCGGCGAGAACCCGACGGCGTTGGCGAGCAGATTATACAGCACCTGCACCACGCGGCTTTCATCTCCGACGAAACTGCCGATATTAGGATCGACGTCAATTTTGAGTTCGATCCGGTCGGTGGCGAGCCGGTCCTGGATGCCCTCGGCGGCGTCGTCGATGGTCTTGCGAATATCGACCGGGCCAAGCTCAAGCGTCATGGCGCCGGCGTCGATGCTGGCAAGATCGAGGATGTTGTTGATGAGCGCGAAAAGCGAATTGGTCGAGGCGGTGATGTAGTTGAGATATTCGGCTTGCTTGGGGACCAGCGGGCCGGTGGCGGGATCGGTCAGCAGATGCGCGAAGCCGATGATGGTGGTCAGCGGCGAGCGCAATTCGTAGGACACGTGGTGGACGAAATCGACCTTCATCTGGTCGGCGGTCTCCAGCGCCTCGTTGCGCTCGCGCAGCGCCCGCTCGACATTCTCGGTATCGGTGATGTCCTGGAAGGTCAGCATGGTGGCGCCGTCGGGCAGCGGCATGGTCATGCAGTCCAGCACGCTGCCATCCTTGCGTTCCAGCTTCAGCGGCACCTCGACCCGGTTCTCGATGGCGGTGATCGCCTCGCGCAGCGTCCGCCAGGTCGCCGCGTCATCGAACAGCGGCTTGCACCAGGCCTCCACGGTCTCGATATGGGGCTGCTTCTGAAGCTCCTCGGGCGACAGCTTCCACATCTTGGCGAATGCCGGATTGAACAATTGCGCGCGGCCATTGCTGCCGAACACCGCGACCGCTTCGGCGAGATTGTCGAGCGTCTCGCGCTGTACCCGGATCAGGCCGTCAAATCGCCGCGCCAGGTCCAGGCTCTCGGTGACGTTGTCGAACAGATAGGTGACTCCGCCCTCCAGATTGGGCGTGGTGACGACGCTGACGGCGCGGCCATCGGGCAGGTACCAGGTATCTTTTTCAGGTTCGACCGCGCGATAGGCCTCGTGCAGCTTCGCCTTCCAGGCGCGGAAATCCGGCTGCTCGGGAAGTTTGCGCGCCGCCCGCAGCCGATCGAGCACGCTCGAATTGTCGGGGTTGTTGTCGAGAAAGGCGCGGTCCAGATCCCACAGCCGCCGATAGGAATCGTTGTAGAATGCCAGCCGCCGCTGGCCGTCGAACACCGCGACGCCGGATGATAGCTGATCAAGCGTGCGCCGATGCGCCTCCGCCATCCGGACCAGCGCCGCGCCGAGCGCTGCGGCTTCGCTGGCGTCGATGGCGATGCCGACGCTGCCGCCGGCGACATTGCGCGCATAGACATCATAGAAGCGCCGTTCGCCGCCGACCACGATCGGCAACCGCGCATTGAAGGCCGCTGTGTCGGTCAGCGCGCGCTCCATATCGCTGCGGCCGGCGCTATCGAGCAGTCCAAGGTCGCGATCGATCGCATCCGCGACACTGACCGCCTCGGTCGCCCGCGCATAGGCGGCATTGGCGTAACTGAGACCGCCCTTGGCGCTCTTGGTCCAGATCGGCCACGGCGCTCCGGCCGTGAAACCGCGCAGCGTTTCGGTTTCTTCCAACAACGCCTTGTGCCGGAGGTTGGTTTCGGCCAGTTCCCGGCGCAATCCGCTGAGTTCGCGAATCCGTACAATGGCCTGGCCGCCGATGGCGCGGCCCATGGCCTCGAAGGTGTGTCCATTCGAGGTGGTGAGGTTGAGCAGGAAGCCCTCGCCGGCCTCGCGCAACGCATCGACGGCGTGATCCATCCGCAGCGCCGGTTCCGGCGGCAGCCAGGTTCCGAAGGCGAGAATGCGCTGCGGCTGGTATTGCGGGGAATCCGGCGACATCAAGAGCGAGATGTCGCCGCTGATTTGCGGGCGATTGTCGCCGGCCGCCCACGAGATCAGGATCTGCGGCTCGGCGAACAGTAGCGCGCGGAACCGGTCGGCCTCGATTTGCAGGCCCTGCACATCGGCGCGCAGCCGCGCCTCGTTGTTGGCCGCGCGGACCCGGGCGCGCATCAGCAGGATCGCCGCCATCACCGAAAAGCCGAGCAACGCCAGCGCCGTCGCCAGCACCGCGACTTCCTGACGATTGAATCCGAAGAAGGTCGAAATCGTATGCTCGACAACGGACAAATCGCTGGCCTCGGCCGGTGCGATCGCTGCCATTGTGGCGGCGCCAAAGGCGATCAGGCCGTTGCGCACCAATGATGTGCACGACAGCAAGGTCCGACGCATCGACGCGATCACGCCCGACATGGCTTGCCCCAAACCGCACGACTTTGCGCCCGGAGCGCGCTGGAACGCAAAGCCGGTACCTGTTTTATGCCGCTCGCGCTCCGGTTCGCGAATTGAATGACAATATCCTCAACGGGAGTTGGCCGGTAAGAGTCCAGACCGTGAACGCAAAACCGCATCGTGAAAAAATGCGATATTAAACTTGATCGTAGCAATTTTTATGAAAATGAATCCAAATCAGCGCCCGGTCGAACCGAATCCGCCGCTGCCGCGATCGGTCGCGGAGAGCGACACGGCGGCAACGAGTTCCGCGCGGATCACAGGCGCAATCACCATTTGAGCGATGCGCTCGCCGCGCCGGACCTCGAACGGCGCGTCGCCGTGATTGATCAGCAGCACGCCGATCTCGCCGCGATAATCCGCATCAACCGTGCCCGGGGCGTTCAGCACGGTGACACCGTGCTTGGCGGCGAGGCCGGAGCGCGGACGGACTTGCGCCTCATACCCGGGTGGCAGCGCGATCGTCAGCGCGGTGGGCACCAGCGCGTAGCGTCCGGGCAGAAGAACGAGCGGCGAATTGTCGGGAACTGCGGCGAGCAGGTCAAGCCCGGCAGCGTCCGCGCTCTGATAGGCCGGCAGCGCCAGGCCCTGGCCATGCGGCAATTGCCTTATATCGACTTTGACATTGGCGCTCACAGTCCTTGCTCCACCTGGCTCGCGATCCGCGCCACCAGCGCGGTGGCGACTTCTTCCTTGGTCATTACCGGCCAGGAATTGATCTTGATGGCGGAGCTGATGCCATTGGCATCCCGGATGCCATTGGCATCCTGCGTCAACAGGTGAACCGTATTGCGGTCGCCGCCCATCACGCCCGACGCCGGCGAAACGTCGTTGGCAACGATCCAGTCGCAGCCCTTGCGCGCGAGTTTGGCCCGCGCATTCTCGATCAGGTTTTCGGTCTCGGCGGCGAAGCCGATCACCAGCGGCGGCCGCAATTTCGGCAGCCTCGAGATGGTGGCGAGGATATCGGGATTTTCAACCAGCTGCAGCGGCGGCATGCCCGCCGATGTCTTCTTCAGTTTCTGTTCGCCTTCGTGGGCGACGCGCCAGTCGGCGACGGCCGCGGCAAAGATCGCGATATCCGCCGGAAGCGCTGCTTCGACCGCGTGGAGCATTTCGCGCGCGGATTCCACAGGCGTCACCGACACGCCGGGAGGATCGTCGAGTTCGACCGGACCTGAGACCAGGACGACGTCGGCGCCGGCGGCCTGTGCCGCCGCGGCAATGGCAAAACCCTGCTTGCCGGAGGAACGGTTGGCGATGTAGCGCACCGGATCGATCGGCTCATGGGTCGGGCCTGCGGTAATCAACACTCGCTTGCCGGCCAGCGGGCGCGGTTGCGGCGGACGCAGCAAACGTTCGGCGGCGGCGGCAATTTCGATCGGCTCCGCCATCCGGCCGACGCCGGCCTCGCCGGCTTCGGCCATTTCGCCGGCGTTGGGCCCGACCATGGCGACACGATCGCGTTGGAGCTGCGCGACATTGCGGCGGGTCGCCGCATTGTTCCACATCAGGGGGTTCATCGCCGGCGCCAGCAGGATCGGGCGATTGGCCGCAAGCAAAATCGCGCTGGCGAGATCATCCGCATGCCCCTGTGCCATCTTCGCCATCAGGTCGGCGGTCGCCGGCGCCACCACGATCAGGTCGCAGTCGCGCGCCAGACGGATATGGCCTGCGTCGAACTCGCTCTCGGCGTCGAACAGATCAGTATAGCAGCGCTCATGCGACAGCGCGCTGGCGGCCAGCGGTGTGACGAATTGCTGCGCGGCTTTGGTCAGCACGCACCGAACATGAATTTGGCGTTCCTTCAGCCGCCGGATCAGGTCCAGCGCCTTGTAGGCGGCGATGCCGCCGCCGATGATCAGGGTGACGCGCGCAAGGCGCAACACGGCGCTGCCCGCAGGGTGTGTCGCCGGCGTGGTCCGGGGAGCCTCCTGGGAGGCGGGCGTGGCGAAGGAAGGGTGGTTCTGTGAGGCCTCGCGCAGGATCACCCGCACCTCATCCTCGACCGAGCGGCCGTTACGGGCCGCACGGAGCCGCAATTCGTCCCGGATGGCATCGTCGAGCTTTCGGATCGTCAGGCTGGCCATGGAGCCTTTCGTCGTCGTGATAGCAATGCTAGCATATTATGCATACATTGCAATCATAACTGTCGGATGGCGAAGAGAATCCCGATAAAGGTCAAGGCGATGACCCACAGCGCCAGCGTCCGCCACCGGCTCTTGCGGCCCTCGGTCCGGCCCATCGCCGCGATTGTTTCCGGCGACAGCGTCAGTCCCTCCCGGGTCATGGTTTCCAATTGCTCCAGCACGGCCACCGCCCGGGTCGCGATCGCCGGAAGGCCCGAGAACACGCGGCCAAGTTCGCCTGCGCCTGACATCGCCCCCTGCACCCGCCCGACCGGGCCGAGATTGCGTTCGACCCATTCGCGCACCACCGGATCGGCGACCTTCCAGATGTCGAGTTTGGGATCGAAGCCGCGTGCGACGCCCTCAACCACCACCATGGTCTTTTGCAGCAGGATCAATTCTGGCCGTGTCCGCATGTCGAACAGGCCGGTGACCTCGAGCAGCAGGGTCAACAGCTTCGCCATCGAAATTTCTTCGGCGGTGCGGTTGTGGATCGGCTCGCCGATGGCACGAATAGCCTGGGCGAAATTCTCGACCGAGTGATGCCGGGGGACGTAGCCGGCCTCAAAATGCACCTCGGCCACGCGGCGATAGTCGCGGGTGATGAAGCCCAGCAGAATCTCGGCGAGGAAACGCCGCTCCTTGATGCCGAGCCGGCCCATGATGCCGAAATCGACCGCAACCAGCCGGCCGGCATCGTCGAGGAACAGATTGCCGGGATGCATGTCGGCATGAAAGAAGCCGTCGCGCAGCGCATGGCGCAGGAAACTCTGGATCACCTTGCGCCCAAGCTCGGCCAAATCGACCTGCGATCCGGCCAGACGCGCATGATCGCTCAGCGCGATGCCGTCGATCCATTCCATGGTCAGGACATTATGCGTGGTGCGATCCCAATCCACCGTGGGCACCCGAAAGTCCGGATCGTCGCGGGTGTTCTCGGCCATCTCCGAGAGTGCGGCAGCCTCCAGCCGCAGATCCATCTCCATCGCCACCGAACGCGACATCGTGTTGATGACCTCGATCAGCCGCAGCCGTCGCGCTTCCGCCGAATAGATTTCGGCCTGATGCGCGACATAGAAAAAATCGGCAAGGTCGCGGCGGAAGCGCGAGGCCACATTGGGCCGCAGCACCTTCACGGCAACCGCGGTGCGGACGCCGTTGCGCTCGGTCTCGCCGCGATGCACCTGGGCGATCGATGCCGCGGCCACCGCGGGACCGAAGCTCGCAAACACCTGCGCCACCGGGCGTTCCAGCGACATTGCGACCGCAGCCTCGGCCTCGCTTTGCGAAAACGGCGGCAGCCGGTCCTGCAGGCTTTCCAGATCGCGCGCCATTACCACGCCGACCACGTCGGGCCGCGTCGCCAGGAACTGTCCAAGCTTGAGGTAAGCCGGTCCGAGCCGCGTCAGCGCGCGCGACAGCCGCGAGCCGGATTTGACGCCGGGACGCTCGACCAGCCGGGCGATGCGAAGCGCGAGTTGGCCAGGCGGCGGCACCAGGCTCGGGTCGACGCCGACGAACACGCCTTCGCGCGCGAACACGAAACCGGCCCGCGCCAGCCGCGCGATGTGGGTTATGGCAGAAATCACAGGCGCCAGCCCGAATGCAGCGCCACGATGCCGCCCGAAAGGCTTTGCCAGGACACCCGCGAGAAACCCGCGGCCCGGATCATGTCGGCAAAGGCGTTCGGCTTCGGAAATTTGCGGATCGACTCGACGAGGTAGCGATAGGATTCGGCGTCGCCGGTGACCGCGCGGCCGAGCGGCGGAATCACCTTGAACGAAAACAGGTCGTACATTCGATCGAGCCCGGGCATGTCGACGGTGGAAAATTCCAGGCACAGAAACCGGCTGCCGGGCTTGAGCACGCGAAACGCCTCGCCGAGCGCCAGATCGATCCGCGGCACATTGCGGATTCCGAACGCGATGGTGTAGGCGTCGAAAGTGCTATTGGGAAACGCCAGCGCCTCGGCATTGCCCTCGACAAATGATACCTGATTGTCGAGATGCCGCGCCGCCGCGCGCTCGCGGCCGACGCCAAGCATATCGGAATTGATGTCGCAGACGGTGGCCTGAAAGCCGGGGCCTGCCGCCTTGGCGGCGCGAAAGGCAATGTCGCCGGTGCCGCCGGCAACGTCGAGCAGCGCGAACGGCTTGTCGCCACGCGGCGGATTGAGCGCATTGATCATCAGGTCTTTCCAGACCCGATGCAGACCCATCGACATCAGATCGTTCATCAGATCGTAGCGCGAGGCCACGCTGTGAAACACATCGTTCACCAGCGTCTGCTTGTCCTCCAGGGGGACGTCCCTGAAGCCGAAATGTGTGGTTTGATCTGCCCGATCCATCAACTCTACTCCGCCGCCGGACCATAGCGCGGCCGACGCAATGGCGCTATCACGTCAGCAGCTCAAGGTGAATGACATCAGATGCCCGAATTGCCCGAAGTCGAAACCGTGCGCCGTGGATTGCAGCCGGCCATGGAGGGATCGAAGATCGTGAAAGCCGAGGCCCGGCGCAAGGATCTGCGGTTTCCGTTCCAGAAGGACTTTGTCGCACGGCTCGAGGGCCAGACCGTCACGGGTCTGGGCCGTCGCGCCAAATATCTGCTGGCGGATCTGGGGTCGGGCGACGTGCTGCTGATGCATCTGGGCATGTCGGGCTCATTCCGCGTGATCACGGACGACAAAAAAAAGGTGCCGGGCAAGTTCCATCATCCGCGGAGCGAAGATCGCGCGCATGACCATGTCGTGTTCCACATGTCGTCGGGCGCGGCCGTGGTCTTCAATGACCCGCGCCGCTTTGGCTATATGAAGATCATCTCGCGCAGCAAGCTGGAAGACGAGCCGCTGCTGAAGGGGCTCGGTCCCGAGCCGCTCGGCAATGAATTCGACGCCGCCATGCTGGCGCGCTCCTGCTCCAACAAGAAGACCAGCCTGAAAGCCGCATTGCTCGATCAGCGGGTGGTCGCAGGCCTCGGCAACATCTATGTCTGCGAGGCGCTATTCCGTTCGCATCTGTCGCCGCGAAGACTGGCGGCGACGCTGGCGACCAAAAAGGCAGAGCCCACCGATCATGCCAGGCATCTGGTCACCGCGATTCACGGCGTGCTCAATCAGGCCATCAAGGCCGGCGGCTCGTCGCTGCGCGATCATCGCCAGACCTCCGGCGAACTCGGCTATTTCCAGCACTCGTTTCAGGTCTACGACCGCGAAGGCGAAACATGCCAGACCGCGGGTTGCAGCGGAATCGTGCGGCGATTTACCCAGAACGGGCGCTCGACGTTCTGGTGCCCGAAATGCCAGAAATGAGTTGGTTCGCCGGCGCTGCGAAGAGGCAAAACCGCGCTACGCCGAATGAGCGCTCGACTTTCTGACACCTGCGATGTCGGGCGAGATATTCAGACCGGCGGCGAGTTCGCTGACGATCGCAGCAGCGGGCTGCTCCGCATGAACGAGCCCGACGCCCTCTCCGGCATAGAGCGCCATCGCTTCGGCATCGCCGGTGATATCGCGGGTCGGAGAGCCGAAGAAATAGCGCGGGATTTCCGATCCGTCGGGCCGCCTTGCAACCTGTTCGCCCTCGCCCGGCCGATGCGGCGTCGCCGGACGGCCGGCGGCTTCCCAATTGCGGGTGGTCGCATTCTTCAGCGTGCGAAGCGGAGCGTTCGGCCAGCCGATATCAAAAAGCTCCGAGTAGAGAGTGTTGTCGCCGTTCGAGGTGAGGACCAGTTGGCGGTATTGCGGATGAATATTCGCCTCGGTCGCAGCGAGAAAGCGCGTGCCGACCCATACGCCGCGCGCGCCCAGCGCCATCGCTGCGGCAACACCGCGGCGATCGACGATGCCGCCGCCGGCCAGCACCGGCAGCTCGCCCAGGATATCGACGACCTGTGGCACCAGGGTCATGGTGCCCATCTCACCCCTGACATGGCCTCCGGCTTCGCGGCCCTGGGCGACGACAAGGTCGAAGCCCGCATCGGCGGCCCGCTTGGCATCGGCGATCGACCCGATGATCTGGATCGCAATCGCCCCGGCCGCCTGCACGCGAGAAACATAGCGGGCGCCATCGCCCCAGAAAAAGGAAACCGCGCGCACGCCGCATTCCAGTGCTTTGGCGAGCCGGTCCTCGATCGGAAAATCCAGCACGAAATTGGCGCCGTACGGTTTGCGCGTGAGCTTATCCATGGTGGCGAACAGGGCTTTGAGCTGATCGGGATTGCGCCAGGTGCAGGCGAGGTGTCCGAGGCCGCCCGCATTGGAGACGGCTGCGGCCAGTTCCGCCGAAGCAATCCCGCCAATCGGCGCCTGGAATATGGGGTGGACCAAATCAAGGCTGCGCAGTGGATCGGGCATGGCCGGTTCTCCCATGAAATTCAGTTCGGGTTAGCACATGAATGATCCGGCTTCGAGTTTCGCCGGCCAATGCAGATTGTCGCGGTCAGCCATGTCTTTCGTCAATTCGGGCACATGTTAGATAGTCCGACCAACACGACGGGGAACATGATGGCGGGTAACTGGCGGGATCGCGCAGGCACGGCTTTCGAGTGCCAGAAACAGCCGGCGGCGGGCAGCCGCGGCATGGTGGTCAGCAATCATCCGCTCGCCTCGGCCGCGGGCATGGAGATGCTGGCGGCCGGCGGCAACGCCATCGATGCGGCGATCGCGACCCTGTTCACGCTGACCGTCGTCGAGCCGATGATGGTCGGGATCATCGGCGGCGGCATGGCGCATATCCGGCTTGCCGACGGCAGCCACCGTTTCATCGACGGCCAAAGCACGGTGCCATTGAGCGTCCGCCCTGACACCTACCGATCAAAGCCGGGCGCAGCGCATGATGTGTTCGATACCGTCGACGATGAAAATCTCACCGGCCCGAAGGCCGTCGCGGTGCCCGGCTCGCTCAAGGCCTGGTGCGAGACGCTGCAACGGTTCGGGACCATGAGTCTGGCCGATGTCATGCAGCCGGCGATCAGGCATGCCTCGCGCGGCTTTCTGGCGACGCCCTATCTGCACGAATGCATCGTCGATGGCGCGTCGGAGATGTTAAGGGACAAGGCGATCTCGGCGATCTATCTGCCGAATGGAACGCCGCTGAACGCCGGCGATCGCGTCGTGCAAGCCGAATATGCGCAGACACTCGCTACCATCGCGCGCGACGGCGAGAAGGCGCTCTATCACGGTCCGCTCGGCGACATTCTGCTGGATTACATGAAGGCGCATGGCGGCTTCATCACGCGCGAGGATCTCACATCGTACAAGACCGTCGAGCGCGCCCCTATCCGGGGAAACTATCGCGGCTGGGAAATCCTCGGACCGCCGCCGCCGGCGGCCTCCGGCGTGCACATCGTGCAGATGCTGAACATTCTCGAAGGCTACGATATGTCAGCCATGGGGTTCGGCACTGCCGCGACCATCCATCATCTCGCCGAAGTTCTGAAAATCGCATTTTCCGATCGCGCCGCCGCGAGTGGTGATCCGGATTTCATCAAGGTGCCGGTCGAGCGGTTGACCTCGAAGGATTATGCCGGCGAGCGCCGCCGCGCGATCGATTCCAGCCGCGCGCAACGCTGGGGCGCCGGCGTGCAGCAGCTCGAGGGCGCGCACACCACGCACATGACCGCTGCCGATGCGTTTGGAAACGTGGTCGCGACCACACAGACCATCAACAATCTGTTCGGCGCGAAGTTTCTGATTCCCGGCCTCGGCACGGTTCCGAACAACTACATGAACCTTTACGATCCGCGGCCCGGCCATGCCCTGTCGCTGGCGCCGGGCAAGCGCGTGACCACGTCGATGTCGCCGATGATGGCGCTGCACCATGGCAGGCTCGTTTATGCGCTCGGTCTGCCCGGAGGGAAGCGGATTTTCCCGAGCGCGCTGCAGGCGCTGCTCAATCTGATCGATCACGGCATGAGCTTGCAGGAAGCGGTCGAGGCGCCGCGGATCTGGACCGAAGGCAATGCGCTTGAGGTCGAATCGGCCGTTCCGGAACGCGTGCGCGCCGATCTGGCGGCGTTGGGTCATGAAGTCATTGTGATGCCGACGGTCGCCGGCGGCATGAATGCGATCCAGTTCCATGCCGACGGCTCACTGACGGGTGCTGCATGCTGGCGCGCCGACGGCACGCCGATCGGCCTTGCCGGAGGTTTGGCGCGCGCGGGCGTTCGCTTCGATCTCGCCTGAGGAAACAGATGACACAAGCCGCCAGGGGGCGGCGTGCGGCAAGCGATAGCTCCGCTATTTCCTTACGCAGATCACGCGAACCACCGACGCCTTGGCGTCCGACGATCCGTCGGATGCATTCACGCCATTGGCCTTGAGGAATTCGCGCACCGTTTCGGCCGGGACCAGCGCCGCCTGCGCCGCCGGTGCGGCAGTCGGCGGCCCGGCGACGATCACGGGCTTCAGCAGTGCCAAGCCAACGAATTTTCCGCCGGCGTCGAGCGCTGCCGCGCCGGAAAAGCCAACCGCCGGCGCCGGCGATAGCGCGAGTTCGCTGCCGCTGCCGACGGTGGCGACCGATGCCTTGACGCTGCTCGCAGCAGTGCCGCCGGCCTGGCTCTGCGGATCGACGATGCCACTGAGTTGGACGCCGCTGAGTTCGACGCCGGATTTCGCCGCGCCGTTGGCGAGACCGAGCGGCTTCAATCCGCGCGCGCCGTAAATGCGCAGCAGCGCAAGATCATGCTCTTTGTCTTCTGCGACGCGATCGGCATTGCCGTAGCCGGCAATCACGACCGCCAGGCAACCGTCAGTGATCTGGCGGTCGGCCACGATGGCGCCGTCTTCGCTCACAACCACGCCGGTGCCGTATTCGACGGTCTTGCGCGGCGGCGGACCTGCGATCTGCGCGCCGGTCGGAAATGGATTGAACGCGCTCGACATCGCGATCACCACCGGCTCCACGGTGCCTTCGGTGGCCTGGTCGTACAGGATGGTGAGGATGCGGACCTCGTCACCCTTGAACGTTCCGCGCAGGTAGAATTTCTTCAGGCCTTGCATGCCCGACAGCACGAAGAAATCCGGCTTGACCACGGTGTAGTCGATGGTGCGCCCCGGCGGCTCCTTCTTTTCCCGGTCGGCGAGTTTCGCCGTGGTGGGGTTGGCTTCCTTGCGCCGCGCCAGTTGAATCTGGATGGTGCCGGTGGAGGAGCTCCATTGGGCGCCATTGGCGTCGCTGGATTGCTGCGGCACCAGCTTGGTCGGCACGCCGAGCCGCGCCCCGGTGCCTGGATCGGTGACGATCTTCCAGCCGACATTGTCCTGCCGGTGCCTTGCGGTTTCGGCCAGCACGCTGCGCTCCTGCGGATTGAGCACGCCGGTCTGCTTGCCGCCTCGGGCTTTCTGGAATTCCTTGATGGCGGCCACCATCCGCTCGCTGACCTCGCCGGTGATGGCGCCGTTATACTGGCCGACCCAGGCCAGATCCGACTGGATCGCCTGACGCTCGCCCTGCGCCATCGCATTGGCGGTATCGGCCGGGCTCTGCAGCGCCGGCCGGACCGGAACGGTGGTTACCGGTTTCGGCTTGGTACCGGCGGTGGACGGCGGCGTCAGCTGGGCTTGCGCGGAAGCGCCCATAGCCACGAATATCAATGTTGCCGTCAGCATCGATCTCATGACAAGTCCTGAAGGGCCAAGTTTTGGGGCCCGCATATTGGGGACCAAAGTTCGGGGGTCATTGACGTGCCGGCAATTAAGCACATCTGCTTAGTCGGCAACAACCGTGCGATGGTTCAAGCCGGCTCGACCCGACGGAGACCGTGGCACATGGTACAAGCGAATAATCAGGACATCACCGCGTCATGTTGAGTGCCGACGAACTCGAGCGCTATGCCCGCCATATCGTGCTGCGCGAAGTCGGCGGCCCCGGCCAGGCGGCGTTGAAGGAAGCTTCCGTGCTGGTGATCGGCGCGGGCGGCCTCGGCGCGCCGGCCCTGATGTATCTTGCCGCCGCCGGCGTTGGCGCGCTCGGCGTGGTTGATGACGACATCGTGTCGCTGTCCAATCTGCAGCGCCAGATCATTCACGCCACGCCGGACATCGGCCGGCGCAAGGCTGACACCGCCGCGGATCGAATTTACAGCCTCAATCCTCACGTCAGGTTCGCGGCGCATGCGACCCGGCTCGATGCGGACAATGCGATGACGCTGATCGGCGGTTACGACCTGGTGCTCGACGGATCGGACAATTTTGAAACCCGCTATCTGGTTTCCGATGCCTGCTTCCTCGCCGGCAAGCCCCTGATCACGGCAGCACTCGGCGTGTTCGATGGCTCGCTCACCACGATTTGCGGGCACGAACGAAACGCCGAAGGCGAGTTCAATCCGACCTATCGATGTTTGTTTCCCGAACCGCCGCCGCCGGGCACGGTGCCGGCCTGCGCCGAGGCGGGCGTGCTGGGCGCGCTGGCCGGCGTGCTGGGATCGATGATGGCGCTGGAAGCCATTCGCGAGATCGTCGGCTTCGGCGAGGGTCTGGTCGGACGATTGCTGATGGTGGATGCACGCGCGATGCGGTTCGAGACCTTGCGCTATGCGCGCGATCCCTTGAATCCATTGAACGGCGATGCGCTTGTGATCACCGATCTCAGCGCGCATCGCTGACGCTCTTAAGCTCTCACAGCATGCTCGGCAGCACGCGATCCGGCGGCTTGTGATTGTCGAGGAAGGTCCGGATATTGATGATGACCTTCTCGCCCATCTCGACGCGGCCCTCGATGGTGGCCGAGCCCATATGCGGCAGCAGCGTCACCTTGCCGGCTTTCGCCAGCCGCACCAGTTTCGGACTGACCGCGGGCTCGTTCTCGAACACGTCGAGGCCGGCGCCGCCGATCTCGCCGGCTTCGAGCAGCTTGGTCAGCGTGTCTTCGTCGATCACCTCGCCGCGCGCGGTGTTGACGATATAGGCGTCCTTGCGGATCAGCTTCAGCCGCCGCGCCGACAGCAGATGGAACGTGGCCGGCGTGTGCGGACAATTCACCGAGATGATGTCCATCCGCGCCAGCATCTGGTCGAGGCTTTCCCAATAGGTCGCGCCCAATTCGTCGGCGATGCGCGGCGCCACGGGGCGGCGGTTGTGGTAATGGATCTGCAGGCCGAAGGCGTGCGCCCGTCGCGCCACCGCCTGGCCGATGCGGCCCATGCCGATGATGCCGAGCCGCTTGCCGCCGATGCGATGGCCGAGCATCCAGGTCGGCGACCAGCCCGGCCAGTTCTTGCCCTCGGTGAGGATCGAGGCGCCTTCGATCAGCCGGCGCGGCACCGCCAGGATCAGCGCCATGGTCATGTCGGCGGTGTCTTCGGTCAGGACTTTCGGCGTATTGGTCACGGTGATGCCGCGCGCATGGGCTGCGATGACATCGATATTGTCGACGCCGTTGCCGAAATTGGCGATCAGTTTCAGCTTGCAGTCGGGCTGCTTGAGAAACTGCTCGGTGATTTCGTCGGTAACGGTGGGGACCAGGATATCGGCCGAGCGGACCGCCTCGGCGATCTGTTCCGGCGTCAGCGGCGTATCGTCGAGATTGAGCCGGGCGTCGAACAGCTCGCGCATGCGGGTCTCGATCGAGTCCGGCAGCTTGCGCGTGACGACAACGAGAGGCTTCTTCCTAACCGACATGTCCTGCTCTCAAGAGGCTTTTGGTTCGCAGCGGCTTCGCGTTCAGGCCTCATTAACCCGGTTGTTCGACACTGCGGCTGCGTGCGGTCCTTAAGCTTTTGCCTAGCGTTTCCTTGGGTTCCCCCGATATTTTCACCCGGATTTCCGGAGGAGAGGTTCGGGCGTCGTCTTGGCTCTTGGCGTTCTGTCCTCTCTAGCAGAAGGCCCGGCCAAGACAAGAACCCCGAAATGACAGGCGAGGGGCAATCGGGGCGGGCTGCGGGGGCACTGGAAGCACGGCGCGTGCTTCAGCTCGAAGAATTTTAAGTCGGTATCTCGGCGGGAGACGGGTTGATGGCGTTGAGGCGTTTTTGTTCCGCGGCAGGACTTGCGGGCGTGTTGCTGGGCGCGTCGGTCAGCACGGGATTTTCGGCAAAGGATTCGACCACCACCGCCAGCGGCTTGCCGGTGCCGCGTTATGTCAGCCTCAAATCCGATCATGTGAACGTCAGGGCCGGCCCGACCAAGGACAACGATGTCGCCTGGGTTTACACCCGCTCGGGTCTGCCGGTTGAAATCACCGCCGAATTCGAGAACTGGCGCCGGGTGCGGGATTCCGAGGGCGCAGAGGGCTGGGTCTATCACTCGCTGCTGTCGGGTCGCCGCACCGCGGTCGTCACCATGAAAGCCAAGGACGAACTCGCGCCGCTGTATGATCGTGCGGATCCGGCCAGCGCGGTGGCCGCGCGCCTGCAGGCCGGCGTTGTGGCCCAGGTCAGGCGTTGCGTGGCAGGCTGGTGCCATGTCAGCGGCAGCGGCTTCGATGGCTGGATCGAACAGCAACGGCTGTGGGGCGTTTACGCCGACGAGAAGGTGGATTAGAAGTTATGTCTGGTAGCCAGACTGAATAGCACTTGTCGTTGCCGGACTTGACCCGGCAACCCATCCACTTTCGAAAAAGCATCTCATGAAGATTGATGGATGCGCGCGTTCGGCTCAGCGCTTCTTGCGCAGCCGCACGACCATGTCGACGCGGGCGATCTCGTAGCCCTCGGGCACTTCCGGCATCTTGTTCAGCACCAGATGCGGATCGGGGATGTCGACCAGCTCGTGATTGTTTTCGAGATAGAAGTGATGATGCGCCGTCACGTTGGTGTCGAAATAGGTCTTGGTGCCGTCGACGCTGACCTGGCGCAGCAAGCCGGCATCGGTCAGCTGGTTGAGCGTGTTGTAAACCGTGGCCAGCGACACCGGAACCTTGGCGAGCGTAGCCTCCTCGTAAAGCATTTCCGCGGTGAGATGGCGGGCACCCTTGCCGAACAGCAGCCAGCCCAGCGCCATCCGTTGACGGGTCGGACGCAGGCCCGCAGCCTGCAGCATTTCATTGACGTCGTGCCACGGGCAGCCGGTCAACGCCGGTTGCCGCCCCATCCCGTGGATCCCGGGAATGACCGTATCATCACTCAAAATCGAAGCGTCGTCGCTCATTTCCACGTCAGGCACCACACTCGTTATTCCGGCACGACCACAGCGAATATAGGAAGGAAAAGCGTTAGATGCAAGTTTTTCGCAACTAGAACGGCCCCCAAGGTTCTAGAACAGTCCTAAGGTTTGAGGAGCAGGCACGGCCGAAACGGCCATTTAGCCGGTCCGGGGTGCTTTGCCCGCTGCGGGGCCTATGATAGAGAGCGGCCGGACCCGCCGGTACCAGTCCGGTAAAGATGAGCGCCGGCTGCCGCGGGGGCATCCTGACCTGCGGGATTCCGGCCAATCCACGAAAATGGCGCGCTTTCGATGCGAAGCGGGTTCATTTTGCTCCAAACGCTCCATCGGAATCTCAAAAAAGGCTGGCACTATGCTCGATCGGCGCGGCGGTTACGAATATGAGGATTTGCTGGCGTGCGCCCGAGGGGAATTGTTCGGCCCCGGGAACGCGCAACTGCCGCTGCCGCCGATGCTGATGTTCGACCGCATCAGCGAAATTTCCGAGACCGGCGGAGAGTACGGCAAGGGCCTGATCCGGGCCGAACTCGACGTCAATCCGGACCTTTGGTTCTTCGGCTGCCATTTCAAGGGCGATCCGGTGATGCCGGGATGCCTGGGCCTCGATGCGCTCTGGCAGATGGTCGGCTTCTTCCTGGGCTGGAGCGGCGGCGAGGGACGCGGCCGGGCGCTCGGTCTCGGCGAACTGAAGCTTTCGGGCCAGGTGATGCCGAATGTTCGCAAGATTGTGTACAACATCGACATCAAACGCGTGATGCGTTTAAAGCTCGTGCTGGGCATCGCCGACGGGTGGCTTTCGGCCGACGACGAGATTATCTATCGGGCAAAGGACTTGAAGGTCGGGCTGTTCAAGCAGGATTCCGCACCGCAGCCGGGAGCATAGGTTATGGGCTCCGGCCGGCGAGGCGGCTCCGATTTGACCATGGCCCTCACAAAACTGGCCGTCACACAAAAGCGCTATGCAAAAACGAAATGACAGGGCGAGGCGATCATGAGGCGGGTTGTCATCACGGGGATGGGCATCGTTTCATCCATCGGAAACAACACCCAGGAAGTGCTTGCGAGCCTCCACGAGGCGAAGTCCGGAATCACGCGCGCGGAAAAATATGCGGAGCTCGGTTTCCGGTCGCAGGTGCAGGGCGCGCCGACGCTCAATCCGGCTGACGTCATCGACCGGCGCGCGATGCGCTTCCTCGCCGAGGGGGCTGCGTGGAATCATATCGCGATGGAGCAGGCGATCCAGGATTCCGGCCTTGAGCCTTCCGACGTTTCCAACGAGCGCACCGGCATCATCATGGGCTCCGGCGGCCCCTCCGCCCGCACCATCGTGGAAGCGGCCGATACCACCCGCGCCAAGGGGCCGAAACGGGTAGGCCCGTTCGCGGTGCCGAAGGCGATGTCATCCACGGCGTCGGCGACGCTGGCCACCTGGTTCAAGATCAAGGGCGTGAACTATTCGATCTCGTCGGCCTGCGCCACCTCGAATCACTGCATCGGCAATGCCTACGAGACCATCCAGATCGGCAAGCAGGACATCGTCTTTGCCGGCGGCTGCGAGGAACTCGACTGGTCGCTGTCGGTGCTGTTCGACGCGATGGGTGCGATGTCGTCGAAGTACAACGATACGCCAGCGACCGCGTCACGCCCCTACGACGTCAGCCGCGACGGTTTCGTGATCGCCGGCGGCGCAGGTGTGGTCGTGCTGGAAGAACTTGAGCATGCCAAGGCGCGCGGCGCGCGCATCTACGGCGAAATCGTCGGCTATGGCGCCACCTCCGACGGCTACGACATGGTCGCGCCGTCGGGCGAGGGCGCCGAGCGCTGCATGCGGATGGCGATGGCGACGGTCAACACCAAAATCGATTACATCAATCCGCACGCGACCTCGACGCCGGCCGGCGATCCGCCGGAAATCGAGGCGATCCGCAAGGTGTTCGGGACTGGCGACAAGTGCCCGCCGATTGCGGCGACCAAGGCGCTGACCGGACATTCGCTCGGCGCCACCGGCGTGCAGGAAGCGATCTATTCGCTGCTGATGATGAACAATGGTTTTATCTGTGAGAGCGCCCATATTACCGAGCTCGATCCGGTATTTGCCGACATGCCGATCGTGCGCAAGCGCATTGACAATGCCAGACTTGGCACCGTGCTTTCGAATTCCTTCGGGTTCGGCGGCACCAACGCCACGCTGGTTTTCAAGCGGATGGATGCGTGAGATTGCCCGCGAACTGAATGCCTCAATTCACCGTCATGGCCGGACAGAGTCGTCCGGCGCGGATTCCATATATTTATCTGCATGGTCTGCGCAAAGCGGACCACCCTGCCCGGGCATGACGAAAGAGAAAGCGCACGGACGATGCAGGACCTGATGAAAGGCAAACGCGGGTTGATCATGGGCGTCGCCAATGATCATTCGATCGCCTGGGGCATTGCGAAGGCGCTCGCGGCCCAGGGCGCGGAACTGGCTTTCACCTATCAGGGCGAGGCGCAGGCCAAGCGCCTCAAGCTGCTGGTTCCATCTTTGGGTTCTGACATCGTGCTGCCTTGCGATGTCGAGGACATCGCCAGTGTCGATCAGGTGTTCGAGGCGCTGCGGACGAATTGGGGCCATCTGGATTTTCTGGTTCACGCAATCGGCTTCACCGACAAGAATGAACTCAGGGGCCGCTATGCGGACACCACGCGCGAGAATTTCTCGCGCACGATGCTGATCTCCTGCTTCTCCTTTACCGAGATTGCAAAGCGCGCCGCCGAATTGATGCCGGCGGCCGGCGGTTCGATGATCACGCTCACCTTCGGCGCCTCGATGCGGGCGATGCCGAATTACAATGTGATGGGGGTGGCGAAAGCGGCACTGGAGGCTTCCGTGCGCTATCTTGCAACCGACTTCGGACCGCAGGGGATCCGCATCAATGCCATCTCCGCCGGTCCGGTCCGCACCCTTGCCGGCTCGGTGATCGGCGATTTACGCGCGATGTTCGCCTACCAGCAGAAGCACTCGCCGCTCGGGCGCGCCGTGACGCTGGATGAACTTGGCGGTTCCGCGCTCTATCTGTTGTCGGATCTCTCCGGCGGGGTTACCGGTGAAATTCATTATGTCGATTGCGGCTACAACATCGTGCTGCAGCCGCGACCGGAACATCTGCCGGAGTGACGGCTACCCCGCCGCGATGACGCCGGCGCGCTGGAACGCCGGCCGCGCCGCGCAGCGATCGATGTAGGCGTCGAACGACGGCCGCGCCGGCACCATCTTGAACATCCGCACCGCGAAATTCAGCCCCGATCCAATCACGATATCGGCGGCCGAGAAGGTGTCGCCGAGCAGCCACGGCCCCTTCGCCAGCGCATTGTCGAGCACGTCGAATACCCGCTGCGCATCGCCCCAGCCGGCGGCGACCGGGTTCATCTCGATCTTGGTCGCGACCTGCACCATCGCGGGCTCGATGCAGCCCGGCGCAAAGAACAGCCAGTAAAGATATTTGGCGCGCAACGGATCGCCCAATGGCGGCGCCAGTTTCGCTTGCGGATAGCGTTCGGCGACATAGGCGCAGATCGCGGCGGCTTCCGCCAGAGTGGCGTCGCCGTCCCTGAGCGCTGGCACCTTCGCCATCGGGTTGATCGCCAGGTATTCAGGTTTCTTCTGCGCGCCGGTGGAAATATCGGTCAACACGCGTTCATACGGCTGCCCGGTTTCCTCCATCAGCCACAGCGACGAAAACGAACGCGAGCGTGGTGACCAATAGAGCTTCATCATCGGCCGGTTCCTTTGGCATCTGTCGACGCGTTGTTCGGGATTTTACAGGATGCGCAAGACGAAGAACAAGGCGCAGAAACGCCGCCCTCACTCCGCCTTCAGATAGTCGGGCAGGGTCTGATCGAGCTTTGCGGCAATCAGCGCGCGGGTTCTATCGCGCAGCGTCACATTGGTTGCCACAGCCGCGGCGGGCTCGGGAAAGAATGAATTGTCGAGTTTGGTAAGTGGATCCTCCGTCAATCGCATGCTTTCCGCGAACCTCGTTCCGAAATTCGCGAACGGGCTTCCAATCCTCTCGTAAGTTCTGCCGTCGAGCACCACGACCGCAATGTTGGCGAACAGGTGGGAATGCCTGAGGATGGTTCCGAGGCCCTGATTGTATACGCCGACGCCGTCGAGCGTCAGATTGGTGTTCGGCAATTGCGCCTTGAACCTGGTCACGACGAGATAGCGTTCACAATTCGCATCCGACGTGATGTTCCGGACGATCGCCGGCAGGCCCTCGCGAGGATCGGGCAGCAATCGTGATGTTGGATGGTAGAAGGGCTCGAACGCGGCCTTGGGATAAGCGATCCGATGGACCATCGGATCGGCGCCGGTCGCCGCGCGCACCCGTGCCGCGACCAGATCGTCGAATCCCCAGTCGACCGGAACCTCATTCTCTTCGGTCTCGAAAACCGTAACGCCGAACTTCTGCACGGAAAAGCGGTCGCCGACCGCCGAAATCACGCCAAGCTTGCAGGGTCCGTGCTCCTTTACGGCCGGCGGCCTCACGGCTGCCTTGGCCTTGGGAGACGTTTTCTTTGCAGCGGGCCTGGCCGGAGGTGCGCCCGCCTGTGGTGTCGCACCGGGCACCGGTGGGGTCTGTGCAAATGCGCAAACGGTAAAGCATGACAGGACGAGCGAGACGCGGACAAGCGAGACGGCAAAAACTCGAATTATTGAGACCTGGGGGATGCGGCAGGGAGTGGCGAGGACACGTTGAAACTAGAGCGTGTCGACGTTGCGCGCAAGACAAGCGCGCGGATGATGACGCCTGTGTCAGGATGCCGGCGCGCGCAAACAAGAAGGGGCGGCTGAAAAGCCGCCCCTTCGGTGTCATTGATTTGTCGTGAGGCCTACTCGCCGGCGGCTTCGCGCGGGGCTTCCGCCTTCTGCTTCGCCTCGAGGTCTTCACCGGTCACCTGGTCGACCACCTTCATCGACAGCCGCGTCTTGCCGCGATCGTCGAAGCCGAGCAGCTTGACCTTGACCTTGTCGCCTTCCTTGACGACGTCGGAAGTCTTCTGCACGCGGTTGGACGCGAGCTGGCTGATGTGGACCAGACCGTCCTTGGCGCCGAAGAAGTTCACGAACGCGCCGAACTCCATCACCTTGACCACGGTGCCGTCATAGATCTGGCCGAGCTCCGGATCGGAGGCGATCGACTTGATCCACTTGATCGCGGCCTTGATCGATTCGCCGTCGGCGGAGGCGACCTTCACGGTGCCATCGTCGTCGATATTGACCTTGGCGCCGGTCTTCTCGACGATTTCGCGGATCACCTTGCCGCCGGTGCCGATCACTTCGCGGATCTTGTCGGTCGGGATCTTGAAGGTCTCGATGCGCGGTGCGTATTCGCCGAGTTCGGCGCGCGCAGCCGTCAGCGCCTTGGACATTTCGCCCAGGATGTGAATCCGGCCTTCCTTGGCCTGGCCGAGCGCGACCTTCATGATCTCCTCGGTGATCCCGGCGATCTTGATGTCCATCTGCAGCGAGGTGATGCCCTGGTCGGTGCCGGCAACCTTGAAGTCCATGTCGCCGAGATGATCCTCGTCGCCGAGAATGTCCGATAGCACCGCAAAGCGTGAACCTTCCAGAATAAGGCCCATGGCGATGCCGGCCGTCGGCCGTTTCAGGGGAACGCCGGCATCCATCAGCGACAGCGAGGCGCCGCAGACCGAAGCCATCGACGACGACCCGTTCGAACTCGGTGATCTCCGAGACGACGCGCACGGTGTAGGGGAATTCGTGATGCGGCGGCAGCACCGGATGGATCGCGCGCCAGGCGAGCTTGCCGTGGCCGATTTCGCGCCGCTTGGTGCCGCCCATGCGTCCGGTTTCACCGACCGAGTAGGGAGGGAAGTTGTAGTGCAGCAGGAACTGCTCCTTGTAGGTGCCCGACAGCGAGTTGATATACTGCTCGTCCTCGCCGGTGCCGAGCGTGGTCACCACCATCGCCTGGGTTTCACCGCGGGTGAACAGCGCCGAGCCATGGGCGCGCGGCAGCACGCCGACTTCGGCGATGATCTGGCGCACGGTCTTGGAATTGCGGCCGTCGATGCGCTTGCCGGTGTCGAGGATGTTCCAGCGAACGATCTTGGCTTCCAGTTCCTTGAACACGCCGGCGATGCGCAGCTTGTCGTATTTCGGCTCCTGGCCTTCCGGGAAATAGTGCGCCATCACCTTTTCCTTGGCCTTGCCGACCGCGGCGTAGCGGTCCTGCTTGACCGGAATGGCATAGGCGGCGCGCAGATCGGTCTCGATCAGGGCGAGCATTTCCTTTTCCAGCGCGCTTTCATCGACGATCTTGACGTCGCGCGGCTCTTTAGCGGCCTTCTCGGCGAGTTCGATGATGGCGTTGACCACCGGCTGGAAGTGCCGGTGTCCGAACATCACCGCGCCGAGCATGATGTCTTCGTTGAGTTCCTTGGCTTCCGATTCGACCATCAGCACCGCGTCGGCGGTGCCGGCGACCACCAGATCGAGCTGGGTCTCGACCATTTCGTCGAGCGTCGGGTTGAGCACGTATTCGTCATTGATGAAGCCGACACGGGCGGCACCGATCGGGCCCTTGAAGGGCGCGCCGGAAATCGTCAGCGCCGCGGAGGCGGCAACCAGCGCCAGAATGTCGGGATCGTTTTCCATGTCATGCGACAGCACGGTGACGATGACCTGGGTCTCGTTGCGCCAGCCCTCGACGAACAGCGGACGGATCGGCCGATCGATCAAGCGAGAGACCAGCGTCTCCTTTTCGGTGGGCCGGCCTTCGCGCTTGAAATAGCCGCCGGGAATACGTCCCGCGGCATAGGTCTTTTCGATGTAGTCGACGGTCAGAGGCAGGAAGTCGACGCCTTCGCGCGGCGCCTTGGCGGCGACCACGGTGGCGAGAACGACAGTCTCGCCATAGGTGGCGAGCACGGCGCCGTCGGCCTGACGGGCGATCTTGCCGGTTTCAAGCCTGAGCGGACGGCCACCCCAATCGATCTCGACGGAATGAACTTTGAACATTGCGATCTTCTTTCATGGGTTCACGAAAGGAAGACGCCTGAAACGCAAAAACCATGCGCAAGATTGCAGGACGTTGAGCGCGAGAGTGTCGCGGTCCAGCGTCCTGCGATCCTGCCATGGTCTTCATGTTTCGAATGGCGTCCATCCTTCCGATGGTACGGGCATCTAACCCGTTACGCCCAGCCGCCGGATTGCTGCTGGACACGCCGCGCGGACATTTCAAAGCCCGCGCGCTGGTAGACGCATGATCCTGATCGGAAAACCGGAACACCCATTTTCCGGACCATGCGAAAGCGCGCGCAAACGGCGCGCGCGAACTTTGCTCAGCGGCGAATGTTGTGCTTTTCGAGCAGTGCCTTGTAACGCGTCTCGTCTTTTCTCTTGATGTAATCGAGAAGCGAACGGCGGGTGGCGACCATTTTCAAAAGCCCGCGACGCGAATGATTGTCCTTCACGTGGGATTTGAAATGGCCGGTGAGGTTGTTGATGCGTTCCGACAGGATCGCGACCTGAACCTCGGGCGAGCCGGTGTCGCCGGCCTTGTTGGCATTGGTCTTGATGACTTCCGCTTTGCGTTCTGCGGTAATCGACATCGTCAAACACTTTCGTTGCGGCCGGAACTGGCAGTCAGTCCGGTCAGGTTGAACACGCGCTTGGGGATGAGTTCGCCATTGCCAATTTCGGCGAGGGCCAGAAGCCGGCCTGCCACCGTGACATAGACTGTGCCGCTACTATTGGGCGCATCCCGTCCGCGCAACAAAACGGCCTGGCCCCGATGGAGCCTTGCCGCATCAGCCCGTGTGACGGCCAGTGCCGGGATGTCGTCCAGCGCGGTCTCAACGGGCAAAAGCGCGTCGGCGAGGCTACCCTCGCCAGACGCGGCTCTATCGCACAAAGCCTCCAACTGTTCCAGCGGAATCATGTCCGCCTCGCCAAATGGGCCCACCAAAGTCCGCCGCAGCGCGCAGATATGGCCGTAACAGCCGAGAATTCGGCCGATATCGCGGGCCAGCGCCCGCACATAGGTTCCCTTGCCGCACTCGGCCTCGAACACCGAATGGTCGCTATCTGGTTGTTCTGCAAGGATTAAATGGTGAATTTCGACCGGGCGCGGCTTCAGTTCGACGGTTTCGCCGTCTCGTGCCAAATCATAGGCGCGCTCGCCCTGGACCTTGATCGCGGAATATTGCGGCGGGGTCTGCTCGATCATGCCGGTAAATTGCGGCAGCAGGTCCCGAATCGCAGCCGCGGAGGGCCTGATGTCGCTGGTTTGGGTGACGCGGCCCTCGGTATCGTCGGTGTCCCGTTCCTGGCCCCAGCATACCGTGAAGCGATAGCGCTTGCGGCCGTCCATCACGAACGGAACGGTCTTGGTGGCTTCTCCCATGGCGATCGGCAGGCCGCCGGAAGCGAGCGGATCGAGCGTGCCGGCGTGGCCGGCGCGCTTGGCCTGGAACAGCCGTTTGACGACCGCGACGGCATGGGTCGAGGTCATGCCAATCGGCTTGTCGAGCACGACCCAGCCATGGACGTCACGTCTGTCGCGCCGCGGCTGGTTGTTCGGCCGCGGTTGCTTGCCGGAGCGCGGGCGCGTCTCATCCCGCGGCGCGTCGGTAAAAATATTTTCTGCAGCGCGATCCGAATCACCGATCGGTGGTTCGATCACGCTGTTGGCGGTGGTCATGGTCATCAGGTCACTCTTCCGAATCTGGCGAATTGGGCGAATTCTTTTGCGGATCGGGTGCCAGGCCTTTTTGTGTCAGGTCCCTTTGCACCGCGGGTGTTCTCAATAACTTCTCTATTCGTTCCGCTTCGTCGAATTGTTCGTCGACGCGGAAGCGGATATCAGGCGCAAATTTTAAGTTAACGCGCCGCGCAGTTTCGCCGCGCAGGAATTTCTTGTTGCGCTCCAACGCGGCGATCACCTTGTCAGTGTCGCGGCCGCCGAGCGGCATCACATAAACCGTCGCAAGCTTGAGGTCCGGCGACATCCGCACCTCGGGGACGGTGATGATGTGGCCCTCGAGGTCGGGGTCATGCACGCCGCCCTGCGAAAGAATGTCCGCGATGGCATGGCGCACGGTTTCGCCGACGCGCAACTGGCGCTGCGAGCCGCCGGGGGCGGAAGCTTTCTTGTGGTGGCCTGGCATTGCGGTCTCTCAAATACGAATTCGTCATGGCCGGGCATAGACGTCCGAAGGACGGCGTCGCTCCCGCTCGCCTATGTCGCGGCCATCCACGTCTTCGAGCTAATGGCGTTCTAAGTCGTGGATGCCCGGGACATCTGGTGCGAAGACGCGCTTCGCGCTTTAGCCCGGGCATGACGGCAAATGTTGTTGGTCTTACGAAGCTGTAAGGCTCGAACTTACAGACTGCGCTGGATCGTCTCCACGCGGTAACACTCGATGACGTCGCCGGCACGCATATCGCCGTAGTTCTCGAACGCCATGCCGCATTCCTGGCCCGCCGCCACTTCCTTCACTTCATCCTTGAAGCGCTTCAGCGTCGACAGCTTGCCTTCGTGCACCACGACATTGTCGCGGATCAGGCGGACATTGGCGCCGCGTTCCACCGATCCGTCGGTGACGCGGCAGCCTGCGACCTTGCCGACCTTGGAAATGTTGAACACTTCCAGGATCAGGGCATTGCCCAGCATGGTCTCGCGCAGCGTCGGCGCCAGCAGGCCGGACATCGCCTTCTTCACGTCATCCACCAGGTCGTAGATGATGTTGTAGTAGCGGATTTCGATGCCGTTGCGCTTGGCTGCTGCGGCGGCTTCCTTATGGGCGCGAACGTTGAAGCCGATGATGGCGGCGTTGAAGCCTTCCGCCAGCGTCACGTCGGATTCGCTGATGCCGCCGACCCCGGCGTGCAGGATGCGCGCCATCACCTCGTCGGTGCCGAGCTTCTCGAGCGATCCGAGGATCGCTTCCAGCGAGCCCTGCACGTCGGCCTTGATGATCAGCGGGAAGTCCTTGCGGCCCGTGGTCTTGAGCTGCGACATCATCTGCTCGAGCGAGCCGCGCATGCCCGAAATGCTGGCGGCGGCGTTCTCGCGCTTCTGATGGGCGCGGTAGCTGGTGACTTCGCGGGCGCGGGCCTCGTTCTCGACCACCGCGAGACGGTCGCCGGCTTCCGGCGGGCCGTTGAAGCCGAGCACCTCGACCGGCACCGAAGGCCCGGCCTCGTCGATGGTCTCGCCCTGGTCGTTGATCAGGGCGCGGACCCGGCCCATTTCGGCGCCGGCCACCACGATGTCGCCGACCCGCAGCGTGCCGCGCTGCACCAGCACGGTGGCCACCGGACCACGGCCGCGATCGAGCTTGGCCTCGATCACGGTGCCTTCGGCGGGCCGCGAGGCGTTGGTCTTGAGGTCGAGCAGTTCGGCCTGCAGCGCCACCATTTCCAGGAGCTTGTCGAGATTGGTCTTGTTCTTGGCCGAGACCTCGACGTCGACCACGTCGCCGCCCATCGATTCGACCTGCACTTCGTATTGCAGCAGTTCGGTGCGCACGCGCTCCGGCTTGGCGTCGGGCTTGTCGATCTTGTTGATGGCGATGATCATCGGGACCTTCGCCGCCTTGGCATGATTGATCGCCTCGACGGTCTGCGGCATCACGCCGTCATCGGCCGCGACCACCAGGATCACGATATCGGTCACCTTGGCGCCGCGCGCCCGCATCGCGGTGAACGCGGCGTGGCCCGGAGTATCGATGAAGGTGATCTTCTTGCCGCTTTCCGGCGAGGTCACCTGATAGGCGCCGATATGCTGGGTGATGCCGCCGGCCTCGCCGGAGACCACATTGGCATGGCGCAGCGCATCGAGCAGCGAGGTCTTGCCGTGGTCGACATGGCCCATCACGGTCACGACCGGCGAACGCGGCTCGGTATCGGTCGAATCGTCGACGATGTCGAACAGGCCTTCCTCGACGTCGGAGGCGGCGACGCGCTTGACGGTGTGACCGAGTTCCTCGGCGATCAGTTGCGCGGTGTCGGCATCGATCACGTCGGTGATCTTGTGCATCGCGCCCTGCTTCATCAGCAGCCGGATCACATCGACCGCGCGCTCGGACATGCGGTTGGCGAGTTCCTGGATGTTGATGGCTTCCGGGATCACCACTTCGCGGGTCAGCTTTTCCTTTGGCTCGTTCGACTGATGCCCTTTCAGGCGCTGGGTGCGGCGGCGGAACGAAGCGATCGAGCGCTCGCGCACATCATCGGCATTGAGCGCGGTGACCAGCGTCAGGCGGCCGCGCTGCTTCGCCGGCGCCGGCTTGGCGGTGGTTTTCGGCGCTGCGGCGGGGCGAACCGCGCCGCCGGGGCCGCGGCGGATCTGTCGCGGGCCTTCGTCCTCGTCGGTGATATCGGCGGCGACGCCTGGCGCGCGCGCCGTCGGCAGCGCGGCCGGCGCACGGGGCGCTGGTGTTGCGGCCTTGGCCTCGGCCTCGCCGAAACGCTTCTTGGCTTCGAGTTCGGCCTTGCGCTTGGCTTCCTCATCCTGCCGGTGACGTTCTTCCTCGGCCTTACGACGGGCTTCGGCGGCTTCACGCTCGGCCTGCTCGATGCCTTCCCGGCTGTTGCGGCGCTTGGCTTCCTCTTCCGCGATGCGGCGCTCTTCGACGTCGCGCATCTTCGCATCCGCCAGCGCGCTGGCGCGCGCGGTGCGTTCATCCTCAGTCAGGGTGCGCAAGACCACGCCTGAATTGCCGCGCGCCGGGTTCGACGGCGGGGCGGGACGGGTCATCGGCGCCTTAGGGGCTACCTTGGCGACCACCGGCTCCGGCGCGTGCGCGGCTTCGGTGGCGGGCGCATCGCCGCCGATGCGGCGCTTGCCCCGCTTTTCGACCACGACCTGCTTGGTGCGGCCATGGCTGAAGCTCTGGCGCACCGTGCCCTGCTCGACGCGCGGCTTGAGCGTCAAGGTCTTGGTCGGGACACTCAGTGTCTTGTCGCCAGGCGATTTCGTATCAACCATTCAGCAGTCCTAATCTTGTTGCGTTGTGCGTGTCCGCACAGTCTCTATCAGCGAAGTCTCTATCGGCGAATTCCTGGCCGGATGGCCGGCTGCCTTGTCGTCATCGGCGATCCGGTATCGGACCAGGATCTGGCTGCGCGACAGGAACGTTTTGCCCGCCGGGCCAGCGAGCAGCGCAGCATGTACCACATTTGACCGCCCCAGTGCCAAATCCAATTGTTCGGAAGTCAGCGCTGTGACGACCGGAAATTCATGCGATTTATCACCATTTCCGGTGTTTCGCCCGGCATTTTGCCTGGCGACGGCGTCCAATTTCCGGATTCCGTCCGCCGCGCCGTCGCCGGCATGGATCAGGGCCTGGACCGAGGTTTGGGCCTGCCGCTGCGCCAGCGCGCCCTCGACCTTGCTGAAACCGCAGACCACCTGCCCCGCCTTGGCGGCCATCGCCAGCGCTTCGACCACGCCGCGCACCAGCAAGGCTTCGGTATCGGCCGCCAGCGTCGCCGTGGCGCGGACCTCGCGCTTGAAGCCCTTGCCGAAATGGTTACGGCGGACCGCCTCCGCAACCGCCTGACGCGACGCCGAAACCCACAGGCCACGGCCGGGAAGCTTGCGCTTCAAATCCGGAACCACCTCGCCCGAGGGCGAGACCACAAACCGGATCAGTTCGTCGATCGGCCGCACCTGCCGCGTGACCGCGCACATCCGCATGGTCGCGGACCTGTCGGTCCGCGGTCCGTTGTCGAGATCGGGGTCGGCAATAGCAAGCATGCGTGCGACACAGCTCCTGTCATCTGCGCGTATTCGGGGCGCAGACCCGGTATTGAATTTTGCGCAACACGGTTAAGCCGGATGGTCTTCGGGGGCCGCGGTCTCCTCGGTCTTCTTGGCGAGATCAGCCTCGGTGATCCAGCCGGCGATGACGCGCGCCTGCATGATCATGTTCTCGGCATCGTCGCGCGAGATATCGTTGGCATCCAGGATACCGGGATGCTTGGTCGGCTCGCCGCCTTCCTTGCGCTCGGTCCAGCCGACCAGGTCGTCGGTGGCGCAACCGGCGAGGTCCTCGACGGTCTTGATCTCGTTCTCACCGAATTTCACCAGCATCTTCGAGGTTACGCCGGGTACCGTCTTCAAAGCATCTTCCACACCGAGTTCCTTACGTTTGTTTTCGAGTTCGCTTTCGAGCTGCTCCAGATATTCGCGCGCCCGGCTCTGCAATTCATTCGCGGTTTCGTCGTCGAAGCCCTCGATCCCGGCGAGTTCCTTGACATCGACCAGCGCCAGTTCCTCCACCGAGGTAAAGCCTTCCGACGCCAGCAATTGACCGACGACTTCGTCGACATTCAGCGCTTCCATGAACACCCGCGTCGAGTTTTCGAAATCGGCCTGGCGGCGCTCTGATTCTTCCTGTTCGGTGAGAATGTCGATGTCCCAGCCGGTCAGTTGCGAGGCGAGACGCACATTCTGTCCGCGCCGTCCGATCGCCAGTGACAACTGGTTGTTGGTATCGGGAACCACGACCTCGATCCGCTCGCGGTCCTCGTCGATCACGACCTTGGCGACTTCGGCGGGCGCCAGCGCGTTGACGACAAAGGTCGCGATATCGGGCGACCACGGAATGATGTCGATCTTCTCGCCCTGCAATTCGTTGACCACGGCCTGCACGCGCGAGCCGCGCATGCCGACGCAGGCGCCGACCGGATCCACCGACGAATCCCGTGAAATCACCCCGATTTTCGCGCGTGACCCGGGATCGCGGGCCACCGCCTTGATCTCGACGATACCGTCATAGATTTCCGGCACTTCCTGCGCGAACAGCTTTGCCATGAACTGCGGATGGGTGCGGGAGAGGAAAATCTGCGGTCCGCGGGTTTCGCGCCGCACGTCGAAAATATAGGCGCGGACGCGGTCGCCGTTGCGGAACACCTCGCGCGGCAGCATCTCGTCGCGACGCACGATGGCCTCGCCGCGGCCGAGATCGACAATGACGCTGCCATATTCGACGCGCTTGACAATGCCGTTGACGATATCGCCGATGCGGTCCTTGAATTCCTGGTACTGGCGGTCGCGTTCGGCCTCGCGCACCTTCTGCACGATCACCTGCTTGGCGGATTGCGCGGCGATGCGGCCATATTCCAGCGGCGGCAGGGTGTCGGCGATGGTGTCGCCGACCTGCGCGCCCGGATTGGCGCGCTGGGCGTCGATCAGCGAAATCTGGTTCGACGAATTCTCGACCACGTCGACCACCAGCATGTGGCGCGACAGCCGCAACTCGCCCTTCTTGGCATCGATCTCGGCGTGAACGTCGGTTTCGCTGCCGTAGCGCGCGCGGGCGGCCTTGGCGATGGCGTCTTCCATCGCCGCGATCACGATGCCGCGGTCGATCGATTTTTCGCGCGCGACGGCGTCGGCGATCTGCAACAGTTCGAGTTTATTGGCGCTGACAGCTGCCATGGCTCAGTCTCCTTCAGTGGGATCGATGTGGCCTGCGCGCCGTCTTTCGGCGGCAAGCCGATGTTCCTTGGTGTTCTTTGGCGCGCTTTTGCGCACGCCTTCGGGCTTTGGTTTCGGCTTCGGTTTGTTGCTTTTCGAAGGATCGCTCTTCTTCGCATGCGGCGGAGGCGGCGGCTCGAGGCCGAGATTCTGGCGCAGTTCGCGCTCCGCGGCCTTGCCGCGCCGCATCGATTCCGCAATCAATTCATCGGTCAGAACCAGCCGCGCGTCCGCGATATCTTCCATCACCAGCGCCACGTCGGCATCTTCACCCGCGCGCGCGTCATCGCGATGCAGCCGCACCGCGTCACCCTCGACGCCTCCGAGCATGCCGCGGAACCGTTTGCGGCCCTGATGGGCGACCGCCATCTCGATCTTCACGAGGTGACCCGCATAGCGCTCGAAATCGGAACGGCGCACCAGCGGCCGGTCGATCCCGGGCGAGGAAATCTCCAGCCGGTAAGCCCGATCGATCGGATCGGCGACATCGAGCACCGGCGACAGCGCCCGCGAGATCGCCTCGCAATCGTCGATCAGCATCGATCCGTCGGGCCGTTCCGCCATGATCTGCACCGTGCAGCCGGACTCTCCGGAAATCTTGATCCGCACCAGCCGGTAGCCCATTCCCTGCAACACCGGACCGGCAACCGCCGACACCCGCGCCGCCATGCCCGGCTCGACAACCAGGCGCGGCTCGGCAAGCAGATCGGTATCCACGGTAGCAGCGATGGGATCGGTCATATGCAGTGTCAAAATGGGTCTAACTTGGCTGTCCGACGTGTAGCTATCCGACGTGCGTTGGGTTGAAACCGGGCCTCATCACGGGTCCGGCGGTGCCACCCGAGCCAGTCCGGCGCCTTTGTCCGCGCAGGGCTCGTTCGGGTAATAAAAAAGAGCGGGTCCGGGAGGGGCCCACTCTCAATACGCGATCGTATGAGAACCATAAGTTGCCGCTGATATAGCGGTTTTCACGCTATCCGGCAAGGCCTGCCAAGCCTCGAAGCGCGATTTTGCGAGGCATTCAGGTACGCTTTCAACCTAACCCTTCGTTCATGAAGCCCACCTAGATTGCCGGAAACTCGCCGATGGGGCGGTTTTGAGTGTGTTTGATGGCATTCGCTACCTCCCTGATCCCCGAGCTCGACGAGATCGTCAAACATGGCGATCCCAAACGCCGCGCCGAGGCGACCCGGCGGATCGCCGAATTGTTCCTGCTCGGGGCTGCGAGCTTCCGGCCCGATCACGTCGATCTGTTCGACGGCGTTCTGACAGGCCTCGTTCCGCACACCGAACCTGCCGCCCGAGCCGAACTGGCGGAGCGGCTGTCGGTCCTTGCCAACGCGCCACGCCGCCTCGTCGCGCAACTGGCGCGCGAGGACGAGATATTAATCGCCGGGCCGCTGCTGCGCCGATCGCCTGTCATCGATGAGCAGGCCTTGATCGAGATCGCCCGCTACAGGGGCCAGGGCCATCTGCTGGCAATGTCGGAGCGATCGACGCTTTCTCCGGGGCTCACCGACGTCATCCTGCGCCGCGGCGACCGCGAGGCGGTCCGGCGCACCGCCGGCAATGCGGGCGCGCATTTCTCGCAAGCCGGATATTCGGCGCTGATCAAGCGCGCCGGCCACGATGGCGTTCTGACGCTGACGGTCGGTCAGCGCGACGATCTCTCCACATCACAGCTGAAAGATCTGCTGGCGGGATCGGTTGATATCATACGCCGACGTCTGTTCGAGGTGGTCAAGCCCGCCCGACAGGCGGCGATCAAGCAGGCGATGAACGTGATTTCCGGCGTGCCCGAAAAGGTCGAGAGCCGCCGCGACTTTGTGCCGGCGCAGCGCACGATCCTCGCACTGCACGGCGCGGGCGAACTGAACGAAGGGGCGCTGCTGGGCTTCGCCAAGGCCTACAAATACGAGGAATTGGTTGCCGCGCTGTCGGCCCTGTCGGGGGTGAAGATCGCGACCCTCGACCGCCTGATTTCCAGTGACCGCCACGACCCGATCCTGATCGTCGGCAAGGCGGCCGGTTTCGAATGGGCAACCGTGCGCGCTTTGATCCTGCTCCGGCTCGGCCCAACCCGGGTGTCGTCGCCAACCGACATCGAAAACCTGCGCGTGAATTTCGTGCGCCTGATGCCTTCGACCGCGGAGCGGGTGGTGAGTTTCTGGCAGACCAGCCAATCGGCGTGAACGGCGAGCATCGGGTGCGGCAAGTTTCCCTGAGTCCGCAACCAACGATCCGTCCATCGTCGAGGGGATTGTGCTAGGAAAGCCGGCCAAGTTACGTCGCGCGAAGGAGGCCACGCTTGGAGATCGAGAAGTCGGTGGTCGAGTTCGCGACCGAGGCGGCGCTACGATATCGCGCGATCGCCGCGGTGCGGCACGACAACCAGGTGCCCGAGAGCTTTCTGCGCGGCCATGTCGCCTCGCGTCTCCATGATCGCCTCGACTGCCCCGTCCATGTCGACCGGCTCTATGCGGCGATGGCGATCGAACTCGGCGGGACTGTTACCGCCGACCTCGTCACGGCATTGGGCGGGCACCGCGCCGACATCGCGATCTACCGGGATGATCGCCCGTTCGCGGTCGTCGAACTAACGGTCTTCGACGAAGTGGCGCCCTTGCCGGCGATCGGCGTCAAGCTCGACAAGGCGAAGATTCTCGCGCGCGTCGCGCCGTTACAGATCTTCGTCGGCGCGATGATCTGCCCGATCGTTGTCTCGCTCGAGGCCCGCATCGAGCGCCTGCACGATGCCGTTGGCGGCAACATGTTTGTCGGCGAACGCCAACCGTCGCGCGACGGTCGATGGCAATGGTGCTTTGCCTGCGCTTCAGTCAGCTGACTGGCCCACTTTCTGAAATCGCAAGTAAGCCGCATGGCGGCCCTCGCGTTCAGCCTTGCGTCCGTAGCGCGTCATCGTGTAATCGCTCCACGGCAGCCGCCAGTCCGACGCCCGCTCCGCGGTCCAGACGAAATCGGGCGAGCGCAAAAGATGCGCCAGCGTCCAGGCGCAGTAGCCATCGATATCGCTGACGAAACGAAATTCGCCATCCGGCTTCAATGCTCGCGCCATCGCCGCGATGGTTGTGTCCTGCACGAAGCGCCGCTTCCAGTGCCGCCGTTTCGGCCACGGATCGGGGTGGATCAAATCGATCCGCGCCAGCGAGTGCGGCGGCGCCCATGCCAGCAATTCGGCGGCATCGCCCGCGAACAGCCGGATATTGCCGATGTTATGGGCCTCGATCTGCGTCAGTATTTTCGCCATGCCGTTGACATAGGGCTCGCAGCCGATGAAGCCGGATTGCGGAAACGCGCCGGCTTCCGCGATCAAATGCTCGCCGCCGCCGAACCCGATTTCAAGGCGAACGACATCGACCGGCGGATCGAACAGCTCGGCGAGGCCGGGCCGATCCGCGCCGCCGATGTCGAGCGCAAGCCGCGGCAGCAGATGTTCGATCAGGTCGGCCTGATGGGCGCGGAGCTTGTGGCCCTTGCGCCGGCCGAAGAACGAACCGTGCGGGTGAGCGGCGGCGTCATCGTCCGACGATGCGTCGCGGCCGGGGGTGATGACGGTCATCGCAGTGCTGATCCCCTGGTTTCACGCGCCTAAAGCGCAATGACAAAGCGCCGGCGCGGGAAATGAAGGCTTATTCCGGATTTCGACGGTGCTCAAACCCCGAGCTCAGCGTTTATCGGGTCCTTCGCGCGCGGCGATCTGCTCGACCATATCGACAATGCTGCGCCGAAGCTTGGCATCGGAGATGCGCGTGAATGCGCGGGTCAGTGCGAGGCCTTCGGAGGTCGCCAGAAAGTCGGAGACGTAGGCCGGCGAGGCTCCTTCGCTGAAGTCTTCGGTGTTCGCGATGCCGCTGGGGCCTCCTTCGAACAGGAACGATACCGGGACCCGGAGTATTTCGGAGATTTGCTGAATGCGGCTGGCTCCGACCCGGTTGGTGCCCTTCTCGTATTTCTGCACCTGCTGGAAGGTCAGGCCCAGGGCGTCGCCGAGCTTTTCCTGGCTCATGCCAAGCATGATGCGGCGCATGCGCACGCGACTGCCGACATATCTGTCAACAGGGTTGGGCGCTTTGGTCGACATTTCCTGAACCTCTGAGGAGCAAAGAATGACTGGGTCTATTCTTGACGAGTGGGCCAGAATGCGAATTCAACAGTCGATCTGTCAACTGGTGGATTTCTGCTTGCCGGCATTTCTGCCGATGTCGGCTACCAAACGGTGAATATCAGGAAGTTCGCCTGACTACGCGCCGCCGAATGACAAAAATCAGGGCGACGATGACGATGATCGCGGCAGGAATGTCACCGGTGCGCGCGTAGATCGTAGGCGATATCGCCGACGGCAGGCTTGAATCTAGCACGCCTTCGAGCCCGAGACCGAGCCGTGCGACAATCCGCCCCAGCGGATCGATCACCGCGGAAATACCCGTGTTTGCGGCACGAACTGCTGGCAGCCCTTCCTCGATCGCGCGCAGCCGCATCTGCTGCAAGTGCTGATAGGGGCCGGTTGAAATTCCGAACCAGCCGTCATTGGTCAGGTTGACGATCCAGCCGGGACGATCGTCGCGATTCGCAACGTCGCCGGGAAAGATCGCTTCATAACAAATCAAAGGTAGCGCGCGTGGCGCATTTGGGATCTCCATGGTGCGGCGTCGTTCGCCCGGAATGAAGCCGCCCTGGACCTTGGTGAGCTGAACGAAGCCGAGTTTTTCCATCAAATTCTGAAACGGCAGATACTCGCCGAATGGCACCAGATGCAACTTGTCGTAGACCGACAACACGCTGCCGTCGTGATCGATGACGTAGATCGAATTGTAGGCGCGCGTGATCCGCGTGCCGGGCGGCAGATCGGGCGCGCGCACCGCGCCGGTGATCAGCACGGTGCCCTTGGGCAGCAGATCGGCGATCTGGGCCATGGCGTCGCCTTCGCGCGTCAGGAAAAACGGGAACGCCGATTCCGGCCAGATCAGGATGCTGGCGTCGCGCACGCCGGTGGATTGCGGTCCGGCCGCCCGATCGGAGAGCGTCAGATATTTTTGCATCACCTCCGCCTTGGCGGCGTAGTTGAATCGGACGTCCTGCTGCAGGTTGGGCTGCATGATGCGCAGCTTGACCTTTGCGACGTTGCTGGTCGGATGCAGCGTCAGGCGAACGGTGCCGAAAATCGCCATCGCGACCAGCAGCACCAGCGCCAGCAACGGTGCGATCCAGGGTCGTCGTCCGCGTGAACGTCCATCGATCAGCACCGCGGGGCTGGCAAAGATCGCCACGCTGAGAAAGGTGAGACCCCACAGGCCGATCAGCGAGGCGGTCTGCGCCAGCGCCAGCGGTTCGGTCAGGGCGTAGCCGAATGCATTCCAGGGAAAGCCGGTCAGCACATGACCGCGCAGCCATTCGCTCAACGTAAGGCTAGCGGCAAGCGCGAGCACCCGCGAGGCATCCCGGGTCCAGATCAGCCGCGCCAGCGCGAAGCCGAACGCGGTGAACAGCGCCAGATAGGCCGGCAGGCCGAGTACGGCGAACGGCAGCAGCCATGCGAAGGTCGATGCATCGACCAGGAACGCATATCCGATCCAGTACAATCCCGGCACGAAATAGCCAAGCCCGAACCACCAGCCGGCCATCGCTGCCGCCGGCACGCCGCGCCAGCGTCCGGCGCCGGCGCCGTCAATCAGCCAGACCATGACCGGGAAAGTAATGAGCAGCACCGGCCAGGCATTGAACGGCGCCATCGCCAGCGCCGACAGCGCGCCGGCGGCGAGCGCAATGGCCGCGCGCTTCCACCCCCAGGACAGGATGATGGCAAGGCCGATGCTGCGAAGTTGACCCGCGATTCTCACGTCGAGCCGGCTCCGTCGCTGGCCGGCGGGCTGGTATGATCGCTGGCCGGTGGCGTGCCGGCCTCCGGTGCTGCTTCGCGGCGGCGGCTGTCGCGCTGCGGGCGCGGGGCCGCGCGTTCCTTGCGTGTCCCGATGCGCAAGCGCTTGACGCGCCTCGGATCGGCATCGAGCACCTCGATTTCGAAATTGCCCGGACCTGAAATGACTTCGCCGCGCACCGGCAGGCGGCCGACATGGGTCACGAGATAGCCGCCCAGGGTTTCGACTTCTTCGCCGGCTTCGCCGGTGACGAAGTCCTCGCCGATCACCGAGCGGACGTCGTCGAGACTGGCCCGCGCATCGGCGATGAAGGAATTGTCCGCCTGCCGCATGATCGCCGGCGGCTCGTCGCTGTCATGCTCGTCGTCGATCTCGCCGACGATCTGTTCGACGATGTCCTCGATCGATACCAGGCCGTCGGTGCCGCCATACTCGTCCACCACCAGCGCCAGATGAATGCGCGAAGCCTGCATCTGCGCCAACAGATCGATTGCCCGCATCGACGGCGGCACGAACAGCAGCTTGCGGATGATGTTGGCGTCGGCGAGCGGCAGCGCCAGATCGACCGCGCGCAGGTCGAGGCCGGCAGGCAACGGCTTCTTGCGCTTGGCCTTGCCGCCGTCAGCCAGCGCGCGCCCTTGCGGTCATGAAAGCCAGCAGATCGCGGATGTGAACGATGCCTTCCGGATCGTCGAGGGTTTCGTTGTAGACCACCAGACGCGAATGCGCAGCACTTTCAAATATGCCCATCAATTCGCCGAGCGGGATGTCGCGCTTGACCGCGACGATATCGGCGCGATGGATCATCACATCGGCGATGCGCCGCTCATGCAGTCCGAGAATGTTGCGCAGCATGGTGCGCTCGGTGGCGGAAAAGCCGACCTCGTCCGGGGTGCTGGCATCGAGCACAACCTGAAGATCGTCGCGAACCGATCCCGGCTTCCATCCGAACAGCGTGCGGATCGCGCGGGTCAGCCAGCTGTCGGCAATGGGGCGCGTCACTTCGCCCGCCGGCACCACGGCCGGCAGGTTGCGCGTGTTGCGCGGATTGTCGTGGGTCGGTTCGGAGTCGCCCATCTCAGTCCATCCGGTCCCGGTCCGCATACGGATCGGGAATGCCGAGTTGCGCCAGGATCTCCTGCTCGAGGCTTTCCATGGCTTCGGCGTCGTCGTCGGTTTCGTGATCGTAACCCATCAA
This sequence comes from uncultured Pseudomonadota bacterium, assembly GCA_963819325.1. Lineage (GTDB taxonomy): Bacteria > Pseudomonadota > Alphaproteobacteria > Rhizobiales > Xanthobacteraceae > Bradyrhizobium. Next base: position 198,288 of record CAWFVT010000021.1, on the reverse strand, counting down.
ATGCAGAAAACCGTGGATCGCCAGATGGCTGAGATGATGATCGAACGGCTTCTGCTCGTCATCGGCCTCCCGGCGCATTGTCTCGTAAGCGATGGCGATGTCGCCGAGCATCCGCGGCGCCTCGTCGGGACCGCCTGAGCCGGTCGGCTGCAAGGCTGGAAATGACAGACACATTGGTCGGCTTGTCGATGCCGCGCCAGTTGCGGTTCAGCGTGCGAATGCCGGCGTCGTCGGTCAGCATCACGGCGAGTTCGGCTTCGGCAATCCTTGTTTCGTTAAGCCCGGCATGCACGGTCTCGGCGGCAACGGCGATGGCGCGATGGATGACGGCTTCGGCATCGGGCTCGGCCCGCCAGCCGTCGGCGACGACGAGAACCTCGGTCAAGGGAAGGGCAAAGGGCGTCATCGGTCCGGAATTTCGTTGGCGACGGGACATCGCTCCCGGCGCGCGCTCGGCAAAAGATTTTAGCATCAAGGCCTGCTGGTTGCCGGCCGCTGCGGCAATCCTTCATAGGCGGCGACGATCCGTGCCACCAATTCGTGGCGGATGACGTCCTCGGCCGTGAATTTCACCTGGGCGATGCCCTCGACGCCATCGAGCAGTTTGGCGGCTTCCGCAAGGCCGGAGGCCTGGCCGTTCGGCAGGTCGACCTGACTGGGATCGCCGGTGATGATCATACGGCTGTTTTCGCCGAGCCGCGTCAGGAACATCTTCATCTGCATCGAGGTGGTGTTTTGCGCTTCGTCCAGAATGATGGCGGCGTTGGTCAAAGTGCGGCCGCGCATGAAAGCGAGCGGCGCGATCTCGATCTCGCCGGTTTGCAGCGCGCGCTCGACGATTCGCGAATCCATCAAATCATACAGCGCATCGTAGATCGGCCTCAAATAAGGATCGACCTTCTCTCTGAGATCGCCGGGCAAAAAGCCGAGCCGCTCGCCGGCCTCGACCGCGGGCCGCGACAGGATGATGCGATCGACTTCCTTGCGTTCGAACAATTGCGCGGCCTGCGCTACCGCAAGCCAGGTCTTGCCGGTGCCCGCGGGACCGATGCCGAACACCAGCTCGTGCTTCTTGAGCGCGCGGATGTAGGAATCCTGCGCCGCCGTGCGCGCCCGCACCGGGCGCTTGCGCAGGTTGATGGTCTCGAACGAGGTCTTCGCCGCCTTGGTGTCCAGTTCGAACAGCGAGCCCTGCGCGACCACGGCGCGGATCGCGCCCTCGACATCGCCCTGCGCCAGGTCGTGGCCCTGGGTCGCCTGGGCATACAGTGTTTCCAGCACGCGCCGCGCCGCGTCGCAGCCGTCGCGGGATCCAGCGATGGTGATGTGATTGCCGCGCGAATCGACCACGATGCCGAGCCGGCGTTCGATCAGCGCCAGATTCTGTCCGTAGGGTCCGACCAGCGCCGATACCGCGCGATTGTCATCGAAGTCGATGACGACTTGCGTTTCGGGCGGAATTTGCAGGTCGCGGTCAAGTTTGCGGCTGGGAGCGAGCGAAGACGAATCCGATGCGCTTTTTGGCAAGGGTTCAGGCTCCCGTGATCATTTGAGAAGAATGGCTCGCCCGAGAAAAAGCAGGCTGTCGATCGGCAACGGGTGCGAGTTCACCGAGCAGGCTGTAGCGCTCGAGGCTCGCAATCGTGACCGGAAGCACCTTTCCGATTATATCCGTTGAGGCCATCACATGCGCCGGCTGCAAATAGGCGGTGCGGCCGACAATCTGGCCGGGATTGCGGGCGGTGCGTTCGAACAGCACATCCACGGTGTTGCCAATCGTGGCCACGTTGAAGGCCGATTGCTGGCTGTCGATCAATTCCTGGAGCCGTACCAATCGCTCGTCCATATCAGCCGCTGACACCGTCTCCTGCATGTCCGCCGCCGGCGTTCCGGGCCGCGGCGAATATTTGAACGAATAAGCGCCAGCGTATCCGATTTGTGTGACCAGTGCGAGGGTCGCGGCGAAATCTTCCTCGGTCTCGCCGGGGAAGCCCACGATAAAATCCGATGAAAATGCAATATCTTGCCGGGCGTCGCGAAACCGGTCGATGACGCGGCGGTAATCCGCGACGGTATGCTTGCGGTTCATTGTCGCAAGGATTCGGTCGGAGCCTGATTGCACGGGTAGGTGCACGAACGGCATCAGGGCTGTGAGATCGCGATGGGCCTCGATCAATGTCTCATCGACATCGCGCGGATGGCTGGTCGAGTAGCGCAGTCGCGCGATGCCGGGAATGCCGGCGAGGCGATGCAGCAACGCGCCGAGCGACCAGACCCGGCCGTCAGGCCCTTCGCCGTGATAGGCATTGACGTTCTGCCCGATCAAGGTGATTTCGCGCACGCCATTGTCGGCGAGCCGGAGCACGTCGTCGACGATCCTGGCCACCGGCCGCGACACCTCGGCGCCGCGCGTGTACGGCACCACGCAGAACGTGCAGAATTTGTCGCAACCTTCCTGCACCGTCACGAAAGATGAAATGCCGCGCGCGCGGATCGCATCGGGCTTCGGCGCGGGCAGGAATCCGAACTTGTCGTCAACAGGGAATTCAGTTTCCACCGCGCGGCCATGGCTTTTGGCGCGGGCCAGCAATTGCGGCAGGTGATGATAGCTTTGCGGACCGACCACCACATCGACCACCGGCGCGCGGCGGATGATCTCGTCGCCCTCGGCCTGCGCGACGCAACCTGCCACCGCGATGCTCATCTGGCGGCCGTGGCGCGCGGCCTCATCCTTGGCGACCCGCAGCCGGCCCAGTTCCGAGTACACTTTCTCGGAGGCCTTTTCGCGAATGTGACAGGTGTTGAGGATCACCAGATCCGCGTCGTCGACGCTCGATGTCTCGACAAAGCCCTCGGGCGTCAGCGTGTCCACCATGCGCTGCGCATCGTAGACGTTCATCTGACAACCATATGACTTGATATGCAGCTTGCGCGGCGGCGTCATGGAACCTGAATGTTGGGTAGACCTGGCGCCATTGCGGCGTGAGGCTCAATTATAGGCTATAGAGCACGATCCGGAACAGTGGGAACCGGTTTTCCGAAAAGATCATGCTCCAAGAGACAAAGTGCCGAAAATCCAGCGCCCGGCTTGCCTTTTAGTCGATTTGCTCGGAATCAGGATTTGTCGTCGTCCAGTGGGACGCAATATAATTCCAGCCGGTGATCGACCAGCCTGTAACCGAGCTTGCGGGCGATTTCGGCCTGCAGCTTTTCGATCTCCTCGGAGGTGAATTCGATCACCTTGCCGTCGCGCAGGTTGATCAAATGGTCGTGGTGGCTGTCGCGCATCTGCTCGTAGCGGGCGCGGCCCTCGCGAAAGTCGTGCCGCTCGATGATGCCGGCATCCTCGAACAGCTTGACGGTCCGATACACCGTCGAGATCGAAATCTTGTCGTCGACGGCCACGCAACGGCGGTACAGTTCCTCGACATCGGGATGATCGAGCGCCTCCGCCAGCACGCGCGCGATCACGCGGCGCTGTTCGGTCATGCGCATGCCGGTGGCGGCACAGCGCGCCTCTATGCCGGTGGCCTTGAGCGCGGGGGTCGGTTTCAGGGCGGTCATGATCCTGGTCTCTTCAGCAAGGCCTGTTCTGCCACCGCGCGCGGGTTACGACAAGTCGCGACGCATCAGAAGCGCGTTCAATTGTTCCCCGCCCGGCTGCCGGTAATAGCGTTCACGCCGTCCGGCGACACCAAATCCGGCCCGTTCGTACAACCGCCGCGCCGGCTGATTGTTTTCCTCGACCTCGAGGAACACGGTACGCACGCCGCGGCCCGAAAGATGGCCAAGATGCGTCAGCAACAGATTGCGGGACAGGCCGCGCCCGCGATGGCTGGCGGCCACTGCGATCGACAATATTTCAGCCTCGTCCGCCGCCATGCGCGACACCGCAAAGCCGACGACCTTGCGCCCAAGCCGCAGGCGATGAACCAGCGTATTGCGCTCGGACAGCATGTCCTCGAATTCGCCTTCGCCCCAGCCGCGATGAAACGATGCGCCGTGAAGCTGCGCGAGCCTGGGCGCATCGCGCAAGGTCGCGGGCTCGACCTGCGCCGCATCGCTGCCCCACCATCCGCTGAGCCACGCCATCATGATGCGGTGGGCTGCGCGGCTTTTTGCAGCGGGTCCTTTTGCGGCTTGGCATCGGGCGCGCGCAGGTAATAGGGCCGGGCTGGCGCGGCATCTGGACTGACCGCGGCGCCGAGCCACGCCAGCCAGGCAATATCCGGCGCGGGCTGCGGATCGACTTTGAACGGCGGCATCGCATTGGCCGGCCAGCGGTCGGCGAGAATTTTGGCGGCATTGCCGACCAGATGCACCGCGCCGAACCGCGAGGACTCAAGCGCCTCCTCGATGGGGGCAACGCGCGGCCGCATCAACAACTCGCCATCGCCGCTAACCACCTGAAAATACACCTGATCGTGCCGCGCATCGATGGCGGACATGACCGGTTGCGCGGCGTTCTGGCCGACCACCGGCGCAGCATAGGCGGTCAATGTAGAAAGCCCGACCACCGGTTTGTCGGCGGCAAGCGCAATGCCGCGCGCGGCGGACAGTCCGACCCGCAAGCCCGTAAAGCTGCCGGGACCGGTGGTCACCGCGATGCGGTCGAGGGCGACAAACGCAACACCGGCTTCCCGGATCACGCGCCCGATCAGCGGCATCAGCGCCTCGGCATGGCCGCGCTTCATCGCCTGCAATTCCTGCGCGATCACGCTGGCCGCATCGGTGTCGAGCACGCACGCGGCGCAGGCATCGAGGGCGGTGTCGATGGCGAGGATCAGCATGGAAAGTGGGCGAATGGTGAGTGGCGAATAGCGAACAGAAAATCAGGAGCCGCTGAATTTCGCACTCGGCCGCAAGTTGCTATTCGCCATTCGCTATTCGCCATTCGCCTTCCACTTACATCGGCCGGACTTCGACCACGTCGGGCACAAAATGCTTCAGCAAATTCTGGATGCCATGCTGCAGCGTCGCGGTAGACGACGGGCAGCCGGCGCAGGAGCCCTTCATGTTGAGATAGACCACACCGTCCTTGAAGCCGCGGAAGGTGATGTCGCCGCCGTCATTGGCGACCGCGGGGCGTACTCTGGTTTCGATCAGGTCCTTGATGGCCGCGACCGTCTCGGCGTCGGCCTCGTTGAAGAACTCATCCTGCTCATCGGCGGCCTCGTCGCTCGCAGCGCTGCCGTCGGCCAACAGCGGCGCACCGGACATGTAGTGCTCCATGATGGCGCCGAGGATCGCCGGCTTGAGATGCTGCCAGTCGCTGTGGTCCTTGGTCACGGTGACGAAGTCAGCGCCGTAAAACACGCTGGTAACACCGGGCACGCCGAACAGCTTCTCGGCCAGCGGCGAGCGCGCCGCGGCCTCGCGGTTGGCGAATTCCAGGGTGCCGCTGTCGAGCACCGTGCGGCCCGGAATGAATTTCAGGGTGGCGGGATTGGGGGTGGCTTCGGTCTGGATAAACATGTGATTTCTCCGGCGTCGCCGGTTCAAGGCCGGCGCGTGGGGTCTTTCTAGCAGATGGCGACGGCAAACGCACGGTCAAGCCCGGGAATGGCAGCAATGTCTGCTATTTAGGGCTTTTCCGGATCATGCTCTACGACAACCCGTCGATATCCTGGTCGCTCAAATCACCCGATACAATGGTCACCGGAATTGGAAACGAACCGACCGTCTTGGCCATCACGGTAATAAGCGGGCCGGGGCCTTCGGGGCCGGGGTTGGCGGCCAGCACCAGCATCGCGATATCGGCGTCCTTGTCGATAACGTCGAGGATCTGCTCGGTCGGGTCGCCCTCGCGGATCACGCGCTCCGGGGTGATCGCGGCGATGCCGTTGGCACGGCCGGAGGCGCGATCGAGCGCGGCATTCGCGTCCTCATGCGCCTCGGCGCGCATGATATCGACCACCCCCAGCCATTGCTGGTTCTGGTCCTCGATTTCAATGATGCGCAGCATCACTACGCCGCCGCCGACGCGAATCGCCCAGCGGCTGGCGTAATAGACGGCGCGGTCCCACTCCGCGGTGTCGTCAACGATGACAAGACATTTTGGCTTGTGACCCGTCTCATAGCTTCGTCGCTGGGTGGTCATGCATGTCCCGATGCTGCGCCAGGCAGGCCGCATGGTGCCATGCCGCAGCCGTCCTCGACAAGCGGCGTCGCCGACCGCTTGCTGTGCGTTGCGTCAATTATGGCCGCGCGCGGAAGGCTAATGCCCGCGAACGAAACCGACGATATCCTTGGTCGCCTTCATGGTTTCGGCAGCAATTTCGCGCGCGCGGTCGGCGCCGTCGATCAGAATCGAATCGACATGGCCGGGGTCCGCCACCAGCCGCTTCATCTCGGAAGCAATCGGCGACAGTCTGGCGACGCAAAGCTCCACCAGCGCGTTCTTGAAATTGGAGAACTGGCCGCCGCCGAATTCTCTGAGCACATCGGCCTTGGCGTGGCCGGACAGCGCCGCATAAATTCCGACCAGGTTGTCGGCTTCGGGACGGGTCTCGAGGCCCTTTTCCTCCGATGGCAACGGTTCCGGATCGGTCTTCGCCTTGCGGATCTTCTGCGCGATGGTGTCGGCGTCGTCGGTGAGATTGATCCGCGAATTATCCGACGAATCCGATTTCGACATCTTCTTGGTGCCGTCGCGCAACGACATCACGCGCGTCGCCGGACCGGTGATCAGCGGCTCCGGTTGGGGAAAAAACAATCCGTCGTTAAAGCCGTTGTTGCGGATCGAATCGCCGAAATCATTGTTGAATTTCTGCGCTATATCGCGCGACAGTTCGAGGTGCTGCTTCTGGTCCTCGCCGACCGGCACATGGGTGGCGCGATACAGCAGAATGTCGGCCGCCATCAGCACCGGATAATCATACAGACCCACCGAGGCGTTCTCGCGGTCCTTGCCGGCTTTTTCCTTGAACTGCGTCATGCGGTTGAGCCAGCCGACCCGCGCCACGCAATTGAAGATCCATGCCAGTTCGGCATGCCCGGACACCTGGCTCTGGTTGAAGACGATGTGCTTTTTGGGATCGATGCCGGAGGCGATGAAGGCCGCGGTGACTTCCCTGGTGTTGCGGGCAAGCTCGGCCGGGCCGCCCCAGACCGACACCGGCTGGGTCAGCGCGTGCATGTCGACGACGCAATAGAGACAGTTGTGGGTCTCCTGCAGCTTCACGAAATTGACGATCGCGCCGAGGTAGTTGCCAAGATGCAGATTGCCGGTCGGCTGCACCCCCGAAAAAACCCGTTCAACCATGGCCATGGTAAGCTTCCCGCTGTTTCGCGCCGTCGTTTGCCACGCGCGCTTTATGCGCGCAAGTCGCCCGGTGGGGTTTGCCTGACCGCACCGAGCGCCTCGCGCCAGCCGGTTACCCCGAGCAGGCTGAGCAGCAGGCCATAACTCGCCATTCCGCCAACGATCAAAACCAGCAGCGCTGCGGCCTGAGCCACGCCGTGAAGGCCGGCGATGTGCGCCAGGGCAAAGTGCGTTGCCGCCCACAGCAATCCACCCATGACGGTTGCGGCGACGACGATGCGCGGCAGCCGTCGGCGGCATGCATCGTCGATCGAAAATCCAAATCCCGCCGCGATGCCGCGGATCAATGTGAACGCGCTACTCCAAGCCCCGAGCGCGATGCTGGCCGCGATACCGCCGGCGCCATACACATGACCGAGCACAATCCCGAGCACAACCGCAACGGCGAATCCTTTCAGCGTCGCCATCAGCGGCGTCAATGTATCGCCACGCGCAAAAAACGCCGGCGACAGCGCCTTGACCAGCACATGGGCGGGCAAAGCGAGCGCGAGCACCATCAGCGCATGCGCGGTGCCGACGGTGTCGGCGGCGGTGAACAGGCCATGCTCGAACAACATCCGCACCACGGGCTCGCTTAGCACGATCAATCCCAGCATCGCCGGCAAGGCCAGTCCGACCGCAAGCTCGAGGCCGCGCGACTCGGCGTGCGCGGCGGCGATCCGGTCGTCGTTGCGCAGCGCGCGCGTCAGTTCCGGCACCAGCACGGTGCCCATGGCAACGCCGACAATGCCGAGCGGCAGCTCGATCAGGCGGTTGGCGAAATACAGCCACGACACCGCCGATGGCGATGACGAGGCAATGATGGCGCCGGCGACCACCAGCCCTTGCGGCCCCGCGCTCGCAATCATGCCGGGGATCGCCTTGCCGAGAAAACCGCGCATCGGCGCGTCGAGCGCGATGCGCAGCGGCGTTGCGATGTTATCGCCGCCACCTCGCCCCACCAGAATCAGCAATTGCAGCAATCCGGCGATGCCGACCGTGGCCGCGATCGCCGGGGCTGCAAAAGCTGCGTCCTGCCGCCAGAACAACAGAGCGATCATGGCCGCGATCAGCGCGATGTTGAACAGCAGCGGCGAGAACGCCGTCAATGCAAAACGGCCTTGTGCGCTCAGCAGCGCCATCATCACCGTGGTCGGCCCGGCAAAGGCCAAGATAAGGCAGCATCAGGCGGGCATCATTGACGGCAAGTTGCAGCGTCTCCTGCCCGGCAAACCCCGGCGCCAAAGCCATCACGACCAGCGGCATCAGCAGGCCGAGCAATGCGGCCGCCACCAGCAAGGCCGCGCTGACGGTGCCGAGGACGCGTCCGGCGAACGCGGCGGCCGCGTCGGCGCCTTCGGCCTCGCGCACGCGCAGCCATGCCGGCACCAGGGCGGCGTTCAGCGCGCCCTCGCTCAACAGCCTTCGTGCGACATTGACCAGTTGAAACGCCACCAGGAACGCATCCGCCACCGGGCCGGCGCCGAGAAGTGCCGCGATCATCGAATCGCGCACGAATCCCAGCAGCCGCGAGGCCAGCGTTCCGGTCGATACGGTCAGGAAGGAACGGATCATGGGAACTTCTATCATGGCGCGACTTGCTGGCACGATGTCGATCATGTTAGGCCGCTCGCACCTTCCAGCCGGTTGGACCGGATTTTCCCCGCCATCGCAATGCCACAACAGGACGGATCGATGACTTCAGCGAAATATGACGTGCTCGGGATTGGCAACGCGATTTTCGACGTGCTGGTGCGGACCGACGATAGTTTTCTCACCGGCCACGGCATGACCAAAGGCGGCATGGCGCTGGTCGACGAGGCCCGCGCCGCCTCGATTTATCGCGACATGGGCCCGGCCACCGAGATGTCCGGCGGGTCGGGAGCCAACACCATTGTCGGCATCGCCAATTTTGGCGCCCGGGCGGCCTTTATCGGCAAGGTCAAGGACGACCAGATCGGCCGTCTCTATGCCCATGACATCCGCGCCGCGGGCGTCGCGTTCGAGACCAGGCCCGCATCGCAAGGCCCCGCCACCGGCTGTTCCTACATTCTGGTGACGCCGGACGGCGAGCGCACCATGAACACCTATCTCGGCGCGGCGCAGGAACTGACGCCGGACGATATCGATGCAGCCCAGGTCGCTGCCTCGGCGATCCTCTATCTCGAAGGCTATCTGTGGGATCCGAAAAGCGCCAAGGAAGCCTTTGTGAAGGCATCGACCATCGCGCACGATGCGGGCCGCCAGGTGGCGCTGACCTTGTCGGATTCGTTTTGCGTGGGTCGCTACCGCGACGAATTCCTCGACCTGATGCGCAACGGCACCGTCGACCTGATCTTCGCCAACGAGGCTGAATTGGCCTCGCTGTACCAGACGCCGGATTTCGACAGTGCGCTCGCGCAGTTGCGCGACGATACGAAACTCGGCGTTGTTACCCGCAGCGAGAAGGGGTGCGTGGTGGCCTCGGCGGACGGCGTTGTCGCGGTGCCGGCGTTTCCGATAAAAAAGCTGGTCGATACCACCGGTGCCGGCGATCTGTTCGCCGCCGGTTTCCTGTTCGGACTGGTGCGCGGCGCCGGATATGAAAACGCCGGGCGGCTCGGCGCGCTGGCAGCGGCCGAAATCATCCAGCACATCGGCGCGCGGCCGCAGGCCTCGTTGAAGGAACTGGCTGAAAAGAACGGGCTGCCGGTTTAGGGCAGGGATCAGAGGCGTCGACACCCTCGCGCAGGCATGACGGAAAGCTCGAAAAGTCGCAAAATATTCACGCCGCCTTGGGACTCATCCGGGGAATTTCCGGCTAGGATTGCCAGGTTTGATGTTGCGCGAATGGCGGTGCGAACATGCCGAATGCCAACGGAGGCCCGGACGCGCCGTCCGGCGGAGGAATTTGGCAGCGGATCAAACCCGCCCTTGTCCGGGCGGAAGGCGAGTACTCGTTCGTCAAGGGCCTGACCGTACTGAGTGTATTCGGGACCTTGATCGGCGCATATTTTCAGAACCTGTCGGCCTACGAGACCAAAGTGGCCGCGCAGGCTCAGGCCGACCTGGCGGCGGCGGCGCAAACATTCACCGAAACGTCGAGCGCATTGGCGGCACCGCTCAGTCTGCAGAAGCAGCTGATTACCGATTACCACAACGCCATCGTCGCGGGCACCGACACCGAGGCCAATGCCTACGAGACGACCCATGCGCATGAGATCTACAAGGCCTATACCAAAGCCTATGCCGAGCTGAGCCAGAACTACAATCTGCTGGCGCGCAAGGCGGAGCTTTACATCGACCTGGCCAGCGACCTCACGCGCAATCCGAAGTCCGACGGCACGCCTTCGACGGACGAAATCGACATGTCGCTGCTCAACGCCTACGGCTTCGATTGCGAACAGCATATGCCGTCCTTCGAGCGAGACGCCAAGGATAAAGACGGCAAACAAGAAAACGATTCGAAACTCGATCTGACCGATCCAAAGACCAAAAAGACCCTCACGGTGGACTGGTACAGCGCCAAGCATCAAGTCCTGACCATCGAGACCTGCTTCGAAATCACCCACCAGGCCATGACGCCGGTGCAGCAATGGGCTTCGGGCAGCCCGGTCGATCCGGCGCAAAAGACCCGGTTCGAGCAAAAGACGTTCGACGTTTTCCAGACCCGGGCAAGCAATCAGGTGTTGCGGCTGAATGCGTTCATGAGCCTTGCCATGTTCGATATCGAAAAGGTCCGGATCAAATACCGGCCGAATGGATTCGTCTGCAGCGTCCCCGGACTCAGCGCGGCGTTGAGCCTGTTCGGCAAGTGCACGCCGGTCCGCACATCAAGTGCGCTCGGCTAACTGGACTTTAGGCCCCTATGCTCACCCAAGTCGATGATACCTTCTTCGATCAAAACAGCAGGTATCGGATGAAGATCTTGGGACGAGTTGTGTTGTTCGCGGCGACGCTGATGATCGGCTCCGCCTCGGCGGAAGACGACGTCGCGCCCCGTCACGGGCCGGTGAAAGTGATCGCCGATGCTCGCATCGCGGTCGGTACGCAAGGCGAGTTGCCGCTCTACGTTTCCAGCGACTGGTCGGTCCCGTTGCCGGCGATCACCCGCGCCGTGCTGGTGCTGCACGGGCGGCGGCGGAACGCTGATGTTTACTACCGCTCCGCCAAGGCCGCGCAGGCCGCCGCCGGCGAAACCGGCAACGCGACGATCATGATCGTTCCGCAATTTCTGGCTGGCATCGATGTCGAGACGTATCATCTGCCCAAAGAAACCTTGCGTTGGCCTCTGGGGGGCTGGGAGGGTGGCGAGCCGGCCGTCGGTCCAGCGCCGGCAAGTTCGTTTGATGGCCTGGACGCGATTCTGGCCCGGCTGGCCGACAGGCGATTGTTCCCCAACCTGAAACAGGTTGTCGTCGCCGGTCACTCCGGCGGCGGGCAGGTCGTGCAGCGATACGCCATCGCGGGTCGCGGCGAAGAGCAATTGACCCGGGAGAACATCGGCGTTCGATATGTGGTCGCCAACCCGTCCTCCTATGCTTATTTCAGCGCCGAGCGGCCGGAGCCGGCGGTCGCATCATCCTGCCCGGGATTTAACGACTGGAAATACGGCATGGAGTCACGCCCGCCCTATTTGGCCGCGCCCGCTGCAGGCGAATTGGAGCAGCGCTACGTCGCGCGGCAAGTGGTCTATCTTCTCGGCACGCTCGATACCAACCCGAATCAATCCGCGCTCGACAAGAGCTGCATGGCGGAGGCCCAGGGCCCCTACCGGTATGCGCGTGGCCATGCCTATGTGGCCGCGATGCAGCGACGCGATGGGGGAACGCCGAATCACAGGGTGTGGGATGTGGCAGGCGTCGGCCACAACGGAGACAAGATGCTGACATCTCCCTGCGGCATGCAGGCCCTGTTCGATATGCCAGGTTGCGCGGCAAACCGGTAGAGGTGCTGAAGTTAGGCTCGTTGCAATGTTCGCTGTTCGGACGCTATACCCGGAACGGACATGGGCTTCCCTGTACCATTGTACTCGCGGCGCGTTGGCGGGTAGCTGCGAAACAACGGAGGCAATCATGACATTGACCCGCAGGACTGCTATCGAGTTGCCTGCATCCATCTATTATGCGCTTTTGAGGCGCTCGCACAGAGCATCGTCACCGCCAAGAACCTCCAGCGCAATTCGGCCCACATGTTTTGATCAGGATGGTGTTAGTCTTCCAGAGACAGCCATCTTCCTTGGGTGAGGTTGGGCGGACAAGGTGCGTCAAATGAACTCCATGCCGAAATCGGAACATACCGATCCTCGTGATGTCGCAGTCGCAGCGCTCAAGCAAGCCTTTCGAGAGACGGCGCGCGCGGATCAACAGCTCCCGCGCGCAAGTGACCATGTTTCCAAGTTAGAACCAGATGCGGGGCGCCAGCCTTCGGATCAGCAGAAGTGGCTTGCTGTCGCGCGCCGCATGTCATCGCGTGGCAGGCTAGTGGTGTGCGGCCTCATCGCCTTGCTTGCAGCGTGTGTCGGTACCGCTGCCGTCGCCTTGTGGTCGCACGACGATCTGGCCAAACAGATGATGGCGAGGCGGCTGCAGCAGCTTCACCTGATTTCATCGCCGGCCCCGGAAAGCCCGGTTCCCGCGCAACCGAGCCCGTCGGCCGTTCAGATGACCGCGGCAGAGGCGGCGCCTCAGCAACCGACGCCTCCGGTCGTCGCAAACTCCGCGCCAATCGCCGCCGCCCCGGCTCCCGGGCAGGAACAGCTGCTCCAGTCGAGGGCGCGCGAACGTGCCGCTGTGGAGCTGGACGTCGAGCAGTTCAAGATTAGCGTCGAGCAGCTTAAGGCAAGCCAGGAACAAATGGCCCGGGAGAACGCGGCTGTCGCCGAACAGTTTAAGGCAGTACAGGAACAAATGGTCCGGCAGAATGCGGCAGTCGCCGAGCAGCTTAAAGCAAGCCAGGAACAAATGGCTCGCAACAATGCGGCAGTTGCCGAGCGGCTTAAGGCAAGCGAGGAACAAATGGCCCGGGACAATGCGGCAGCCGCCGAGCAGCTCAAGGCAAGCCAGGAACAAGTGGCCCGCCTTATCGCCAACGCTTCCGAGCAGAAACGGCGGCCCAAGACACCGGCGCTTCCACCACGGCCGATTGCCACCCCGACGGGTAAGCCGGCGCCGAGGCTTTCGTCGCCGCAAGCCAGAGCGCAGCCGCAGGGGCGGTCCGTACAACGGTAATTGTCAGCGACCTTTTGACTTATCCGCGATCGGGTTGGATAACTACCTTGGCGCTAGCTCCCCGTCTTGCATTTCGTCGGAGGCTCAAGTGAAAAATCCCGCCAAACAAATCGTTATCGTGTTCGTTCTGTTTGTGGGTTGTTTAGTTTCGATCGCCGCACCATGACTGCTTCCGGCCCTTTGAAGACGCTTACGGTCCTTGCGACCATCATGATCGTCGAGCTCTGCGCGACCGGCGCGGCCTTTCCACTTGCCTTGTTTCGTTACGAGGACGAAGCGCAACGGCATTGCCCGACCGACTCGGTGGTTTGGCTCGATTTCAAAAAGGGCAAATACTATCTCAGCGGGCAGAGGTTGTATGGCCACGGCTTCCACGGAACCTACGTTTGTCTTCAGGAAGCCCGGGGCAGCCGATACCGCCGCTCGCTATTGGGGCGGCGCTAACACGACAGCATGGCCTCGCGGCGGGTGTTGCGGATTCGCATGCCAGTCGAATCATGATCCGGCTTCTGGCGACCCGGATTCAAGCAGTTCCTCTCAAGCCGTCCTGGCCGCCTTCAATCCGAGCCGAGCCTCGACCGCGTCGCGCATCACGAATTTCTGGATCTTGCCGGTGACCGTCATCGGAAACTCGTCGACGAATTCGATATAACGCGGGATCTTGTTGTGCGCGATCTGCCCCTGGCAGAAGCCACGAATCTCGTCAGCGGTTAGCGTCTCACCGGTTCGCGTCCTGATCCAGGCGCAGAGTTCCTCGCCATAGCGATGATCGGCGACGCCGAAGATCTGGACGTCCTGAATCTTGGGATGGCGGTAGAGGAATTCCTCGATCTCCCTGGGATAAAGGTTTTCACCGCCGCGGATCACCATGTCCTTGATGCGGCCGACGATGTTGCAATAGCCTTGCTCGTCGATCACGGCGAGATCGCCGGTATGCATCCAGCCATTGGCATCAAGCACGTCGGCGGTTTTTTCCGGCTCGTCCCAATAGCCCAGCATCACACTATAGCCGCGGGTGCACAGTTCACCGCGTTCGCCGCGCGGTACGATGCGCCCCTCGAGATCGACGACCTTGACCTCGACATGCGGATGAATGCGCCCGACCGTGGACACCCGCCGCTCCAGCGGATCGTCCATGGCGCTCTGGAAGGAGACCGGGCTGGTCTCGGTCATGCCATAGGCGATTGTCACGTCCCGCATGTTCATCTGCTCGTTGACCCGCCGCATCACCTCGATCGGGCAGGGCGCACCGGCCATGATGCCGGTTCGCAGCGAGCCGAGATTGAAGCTGGAAAATTCGGGATGGTCGAGTTCGGCGATGAACATGGTCGGCACGCCGTACAGCGTCGTGCATTTTTCCTGCTCGATGGTCTGCAACGTCGCCAGCGGATCGAACCCTTCGCCCGGATAGACCATCGTTGCGCCCGAGGTGACCGAGGCGAGATTGCCCATCACCATGCCGAAGCAGTGATAGAGCGGAACCGGAATGCAGATGCGGTCAATTTCGGTCAACCGCATCGCGCGCCCGACGAAATAGCCGTTGTTGAGGATGTTATGATGCGTCAGCGTGACGCCCTTGGGTGATCCGGTGGTGCCGCTGGTAAACTGGATATTGACGGGATCGTCGAACTGAAGGGTCTCGCCGAGCGCGGCGAGTGTGTCCCGGTGGCGTGCGCCGCCTGTGCGCGCGACCTCCTCGAACGGGATCGTGCCCGGGCAGGCCGGCCCGCCGATCTGGATCACGCTGCGCAACTGCGGCAGCCGCGCCGCGTGCAGATCGCCCGGAGCGGCTTTCGCGAGCTCGGGCAGCAGCGTGTTCAGCATCTCAATATAGTTGCTGGTCTTGAATGCAGTCGCGGTGACGATCGCGGCGCACCCGACCTTGGCAAGGGCGAATTCGAGTTCGCTGAGGCGGTAGGCGGGATTGATGGTGACCAGAATGAGTCCGGCCTTGGCGGCGGCGAATTGCGTCAGCGTCCATTCCGGCCGGTTGAGCGACCAGACACCGATCCGCGCCCCGCGTTCGAGGCCGAGCGCAAGCAGGCCCGCGGCCAGCACATCGACCCGCGCGTTGAATTCCTTCCAGGTCCAGCGGACACCGTGGCTCGGCGAAACCAGCGCCTCCCGATCGGCCCAGCGCCGGGCGGCCAAATCGAGGCTGCGCCCGATGGTGTCGCCGAGCAGCGGCGCGTCGGCGACGCCGCAGACATAACTAGCGTGTTTTTCCGTCAAAATGGCTCCTCCATGCCTCGAAGCATGTGCCGGGAGATATCCCGGAGATGTAAGGCAATACGGGCAAGGCCGGAAGGCAGCCTTTCGGGCTATTTCCCGGCGCGGTCGGTGCGCCCGCGCCGGGAAGGCCGAAGTTGCTACGCCGCCTTCTGGCCGGCATCGAGCCCGGCATAGACGCCGCGCTCGAAGCCCGCGAACGCTTCCAGGCACTTGTTGTCCGCGAACGGCAGCACCTGCATCAGGATCACGCCGGAGATGTCGCGCGAGGGATCGATCCAGAAATAGGTGTTGGCAAGGCCCGCCCAGGCGAGGCTGCCGGGGCTGCGGCCTTCCGGGGTCTTGGCGGTGTTGATCAGGAAGCTCAGCCCCCACTTCTTGATCATGTCGGGATACAGGTCGACGTCGTTGGTGAACGGCGGCGCCGCGCTCGTCAACTTGCCGACAGTGAGATCGCCCATCTGGTTCTGCCCCATGGCCGCGACCGTCTCGGGCTTCAGCAGCTGGTTGCCGTTGCCTTTGCCCTTGTTGAGGATCATCTGGCAGAACTTGATGTAGTCGCCGGCCGTCGAGTACAGCCCGCCGCCGCCCATGTGGAATTCCGGATTCTGCTCGAGCTCGAACGGGATCGCGGCAAGCGTTCCGTCCTCGCCGCGCGCGTGCATGCCGACCAGTCGCTTGCGCATGTTGTCCGTGATCTTGAAGCCGGTGTCGCTCATGCCGAGTGGTGCGAACATGTGGTCATGCAAATACGCATCGAGTTTCTTGCCGCTCGCGGCTTCCACGGCCTTGCCGACGAAGTCGATATTGATGCCGTATTCCCAGCGCGTGCCGGGATCGCTCGCGAGCGGCGTCTTCAGCGCGGCATTCAGGCAGGAGATGATGCCGGGTGTGCCGGTCTTCTCCATATATTTCCCCATGTCGGCGTTCCACAGGTCGTAGCAGAAGCCGGCGGTGTGGGTCATGAGATGGCGAAGCGTGATCGGCTTCTTCGCAGGCCGAAGTTTTGGCTGGCCGTTGGCATCGAAGCCTTCGAGCACCTGGGGTGCGGCCAGATCCGGCAGCACCTTGCCGATCGGCGCATCGAGCGAGAGCTTGCCCTGCTCGACCAGCTGCATGCCGGCGGCCGACGTGACCGCCTTCGTCATCGAGGCGATCCAGAACACGCTGTCGGCCGTCATGGCGTCGTCCTTGGACAGGTCGCGTTTGCCGTACGCGCCCTGATAAATCACCTCCTTGCCCGTCGCGGCCATTGCGACCACGCCGGGAATCTCCTTGGCTTCGCTTTTCTGGCGCAGCACCTGATCGATCTGAGCTTTGCTCTGCATGGGGTCACCTCCTGGTTTATTTTTTGAAGTGCGCGATCTTCCTCCCGGTCGTGGCCGCCCGCAAGCTTGGCCGGCTGGCCGGTGCGCGACGGTCGCGTGCTGGTGATGGTTGGCGGCGGGCGGCATTCGGCCAGGGGAAGGCAAGACCGGCCATAATTTGCGGTGAATAGGCCCGCAGGGTCAGTGACCTCTCTCGATATAGGCGGTAACGTGATCGGGTACCGGCAGGCGGCCGTGATTCCTGGCTTAAGCTATTCGGATTGCAGCGAAAACCCCGTTCTTAGCCGATCATTCAAGGCAAATCATCGCAGTGCAGGATTGCGGAACAAGATTGCGGAAGGCGTGACAAATGATTTCGACCTGGAGCGAATGGAAACGGTACCCCCGAGCCGCGCGCGGCGAAAATATCGAAGCGCCGATCAGTCCTGGCCTCTATGAGGTCCGTTTTGCCGGAAGCGGCGCACTGCACTCGTTCGGCGCGGTCGATAACGTCGCCCAGGCGCTCTCGATGCTGTCGGTGTCATCAAAATCATGGTTCGGGCGCCGCGAACCCGCCGAAATGCCGGATCTCGAATATCGCACCTGTGCCAGTTCTTCCAAGGCGGACGCCAAGGCCGCGGCGGAACGCATGATCGGCCGCCGCGAAACCTATATGAACGGCGCAGCCTGATATCAGACCGTCATTCCGGGGCGATGCGAAGCATCGAACCCGGAATCTCGAGATTCCGGGTCTGGTCCTTCGGACCATCCCGGAATGACGAGCGTGAGCGCAAGTTTCCGGAACTTTGGCTAACTTTCAAAATTGATTGAGGCTGACGATCGCTCGCCAGCGATGCAAGGCGGCCTTTTTGGGCCTATACTTGGTTTTGACGTCAGAAATATCCGAACCAATACTTCCAGAAAAAATCCGAGGAGTAACGCCATGTCCCCGACTGCTGCCGCACGCACTTCGCAAGCCTCCGCGCCATCGCTCCGCGACCGTCTCAAGGATGCGTCGCTCTTGCGCGACCGCTGCTACATCGACGGCGCCTGGATCGGCACCCCGGCCAAACCCGTGACCAATCCGGTCAATGGCGTCGAGCTTGCAAAGGTGCCGGTCATGAGCACGGCGGAAGCAACGCAAGCGGTAGAAGCTGCCGAGCGGGCGTTTCCGGCCTGGGCCAAGCTTACGGCAAAGCAGCGCTCCAACATCCTGCGCAAATGGTTCGACCTGATCATCGCCAACCGTGAAGACCTCGCGCTTATACTCACCTCCGAGCAGGGCAAGCCGCTGGCGGAAGCGCTCGGCGAAGTCGACATCGGCGGCGCCTATGTCGAGTTCTTCGCCGAGGAAGCAAGAAGGGTCTATGGCGAGACCATTCCGACGCAGCGGCCCGACGCAAGGCTGCTGGCGATCCGCCAGCCGATCGGGGTTTGCGGCGCGATCACGCCCTGGAATTTTCCCTGCTCGATGATCACCCGCAAGGTCTCGCCGGCCTTGGCCGCCGGCTGCACCGTCGTGCTGAAGCCCGCCAACGAGACGCCGCTGACCGCGCTGGCGCTGGTGGCGCTGGCCGAGAAGGCGGGCGTGCCGAAGGGCGTGTTCAACATCCTCACTGGAAAGTCCTCGGAAATCGGCAAGGTGCTGTGCGAACATCCCGCGGTGCGTTTTGTCGGTTTCACCGGATCGACCGAGGTCGGGAAAATCCTGTTCCAGCAGGCTGCGGTCGGGGTCAAGAAGCTCGGGCTCGAACTCGGCGGCAACGCGCCCTTCGTGGTGTTTGATGACGCCGATATCGATGCCGCCGTGGACGGCGCCATGGTCTCGAAATACCGCAACATGGGCCAGACCTGCGTCTGCGCCAACCGCCTCTACGCCCAGGACAAGATCTACGATCAGTTCGTCGAGAAACTCTCGAAGAAAGTCGCCGCGATGAAGATCGGCGACGGCACCGAGCAAGGCGTAACGCAGGGACCGCTGATCAATATGGAGGCGGTCGACAAGGTCGAGAAGCACATTGCGGATGCGGTCAAGCATGGCGCCAAAATCGTCACCGGCGGCAAGCGCCACGCGCTCGGCGGCAGTTTCTTCGAACCGACGGTGCTGGCGAACGTCAGGCCCGACGCGCTGGTCGCGCATGAAGAAACCTTCGGGCCGCTGGCCCCGGTGTTCCGGTTCAAGGACGAGGCCGAGGTGATCGCGATGTGCAATAATTCGCCGTTCGGTCTTGCCTCGTATTTCTATTCGCGCGACCTCGGCCGGGTCTGGCGGGTCGCCGAAGCGCTTGAGTCCGGCATGGTCGGCGTCAACACCGGGCTGATCACCACCGAGGTGGCGCCATTCGGCGGCGTCAAGGAAAGCGGCCTCGGCCGCGAAGGCTCGCATCACGGCATGGAAGAATATGTCGAGATCAAATATGTGATGATGGCGGGGATTTAGTTCGCGCCTGATCCAGTGTCACGTGTCGCCCCCGGCCAACCGGGTCTCGCCTTCGGCGAGACCGATGACAGGCTCCGGCCGGGACCCGTATGGCGAGGATTTCCGTTTTAGCTTTGGGGTAGGTGCCTTCTGTCACCGCGAGTGCCGGGGGTTATGTGTCCCCGTCCCGGACACTCGGCAATTGGCACGGCGTTGGGGAGACAGAAGGCGGAAATGTTAGAGGATATCTCATGTCGGACTTCAAAGGTCGCCGGTTTCAGTGTCGCATTCTGTTGGACCGCCGGGCCGCCGACCGGCCGACGTAACCTCAGGACGTTGATTTCGAGGGCCGGACGAAGATGTTCGTCCCGCTATTCCAGATACGGCTTCAGCACATTTTCGATCCATTTCATGAATGCGCGGACTCGGCGCGACAGATTGCTCCGATGTGCTACGACGAGGGACACGGCGAGCGCCCGGCGACGAAAATCGGGTATGATCTCGACAAGCGTTCCACTCTCTAAGTATCGGCCAATCCCCAAAAGTGGTGCCTGAATCAGGCCAAGGCCGGCGAGGGCAGCGGCTTCGTAGGTCTGCGCGCTGTTGACGTGTAGCGTACCTGGCAAATGAAGCGTCGCGTAGCTGTCGCCGTCGGGATATTCCCATCCATAGGGTCTTGCGCCCAGTATCGTCGAAAAATGAATTGTCCGATGTTCCTGACGCTGCAGATCTTCTAGCGATCGAGGGACGCCATAGCGCGCCAGATAGGCGGGACTGGCAGCGTTGACCATGCGCAACAAGCCCAGTGGGCGGGCAATCAGCGTCTCGTCCCCTATGGGTCCAAGCCGCAATACACAGTCGAACCCCTCTTGAACCAGATCGACTTGCCGATCCGTACTCGACACCTCCAGTTCCAACTCGGGGTAAGTCGCTATGAAATCCGGCAAGGCCGGCACGATTGTTGAGCGCGCCACCTCGGTCGGAAGATCGACCCGCAAACGCCCGCGAAGTACCACGTGATCGCCTGCGAACATCGAGTGTAGGTCATCGACTTCTGCAAGCAGGTCGCGGGCCCGGGCATGAAACGCGCGTCCGTCCTCCGTCAACTGCACGCTTCGCGTCGTACGATGTAGGAGCCTGACACCGACATCTTCCTCCAGCTTCCGGACCGCCGTTGAGGCCCTCCCCTTTTGGATGCCCAGGCTTTCGGCCGCGCGGGTGAAGCTCCCCATTTCCGCTACCGTTATGAATATGAGGATGGGCTCGAGGTTTTGCATTTCACGCCTCGGTATTGTTTCTCACCGCAAGAACAGTGTGTTCGTTTTGGCGGTGTTTATCACATCTGAGAGACACAGTAAGCTCCGGAAATTGGCGGGATGCGCCATCGGAGAAATACAAGTGTCGGAAAGTATGAACCTGCATCAGATGCCTAAAACTGTGACCCTGCATGGTGCCCTGTGGGCCGGCCGGATCATGAGCGCGGTAGTCGTTGTCGCTCTGGTGGCCGACGGCGCTATTCAGCTTTTCGCGCCGGCGCAGATCGCGGGCATGTTGCAGGAAACCGGGTTCGCGATGGACCTGACCCGTGTCGTGGGTCCGATCATACTTGCCTGCGCCATCCTTTACGCCATCCCGGCCACCGCAGTCCTCGGCGCGATCCTGGTGACTGGTTTTCTGGGCGGCGCGATCTGCGCCCATGTCCGCATTGGGGAGTTGGGATCGCCGCCGGAACTCATTTCCCTGCTTCTCGGCGTGCTGACATGGGGCGGCCTCTACGCGCCCAATCCCCGTATCCGGGCCCTCCTGCCGCTCGTTCGTTGAACTAACAGGGCAGTGCTCTGCCCCTCAAGACTAGGAGAAGACACATGTTTTTAGTTACGGGAATCACGGGAAAAGTGGGCGGCGCAACGGCGAGGCATTTGCTGGCGCGAGGCAAACGGGTCCGCGCACTGGTCCGCGACCGGGCGAAGGCGGCGACCTGGACGGACCAGGGCGTCGAACTGCTCGACGGCGACTGGAACGATGCGGCCGCCATCGAGCGAGCGCTCAAGGGCGTCGACGGCGCGTTTGTCATGTTACCGACTGTCTGGGCCCCCTCGCCGGATTTCAAGGAAGCCAAGGGCGTGATTGCGAACTATGTCGAGGCGCTCACCAAAGCGCCGCCGCCACGCGTCGTCGCGCTCTCGTCGATGGGGGCGAACAGGACTAGCGGCCTGGGGATGATCACGGCCTTGTCGCTTCTGGAGCAAGGTTTTCGCGACCTGGCATCGCCAATCGCCTTCGTGCGCGCCGGCGGGTTCTTCGAAAACTTCCTCTACGGCCTGCATGTGGCCCAGGGCGGCACGCTGCCTGTCTACTACAATCCGACCAACCGGAAATCGACGATGGTTGCGACGAACGACGTAGGCGCGGAGGTCGCAACCCTTTTGACCGGGCCGGCTTGGTCGGGGCAGCGGATCATCGAACTCGGTTCGATGGTCAGCGCGGATGAAGTCGCTGCGCAATTGGGTGAAGTCATGAAGCTCGACGTAAAAGCCTTTGCCGTCCCGCGGGCCGAGTGGCCGGCGGCGTTCGAGCAGTTCGGCATTCCGAAGGGCCAGACCGGACCGGCCGAAGCGATGTATGAGGCCGTCAACGCGGGCTGGATGGCTCTCGGGCTCGAGGGTACGGAGCACGTCGCGGGCACGATGTCCGCCCGCGATGTTTTCGCGGCGGCCCAGAAGGCCGCCACGGCGTAAGTCTGGGACGGATCAGCCATGAGACGGAGACTGCGCGCTTCTGCGGCGTCCCTCATCATGAGCAGCTTCATCTTTCAGAGGCCAGATTCAAAAACTACGTCCACAACATTACCGCCGCAGCACCGCGATGGTGCGGTTGGCGAAACTCAAACGCTCGGCCATGACCGAGACGAAATAGGTCAACAGCTTCTGGCCGAGCGCCGGATCGTCGGCCTTGATGGCTTCGAACTGATCGGCGTCCAGCACGTAGAGAATACTGGCGATCTCCGCCTCGATCGTGGCGCTGCGCGTCGCATGCGAGACCAGGCCCATCTCTCCGATGGTCGCAGCAGGTCAGGACAACAGGTTTTTTGTGACAGCACGGAAGGCCCGACGGAATCCGCGCCGAAGGCTCGCGGCGAAGACGACGGGTCCTCAACGCCGCGATCAGCTAGCCTTTTGTTCTATCCGCGCCGAAGGCGCCGTGACGGCCGGCGCCGGATGCAAAGCGCGTGGCGCCCGACAGTGTTTCGCCCGACGCAATGACTTCCAGTCCGCCGCGCATTTCATTGGCGATGGCGTCTTCCTCTTCGAGGTCCCATTGCCGCAGCGCCGACAGCCGGTCCGCGCGCAGGCAGGTCTGCGGGAAGCGGGCGATATCTTTGGCCAGAGCGATCGCGTGGGCGCGGGTCTCGCCTTTGGGCACCAGACGGTTGGCAAGTCCCATCCGCAGCGCTTCGGGGCCGCCGACCGGGCGTCCGGTCAGAATGAGGTCGATCGCCTGCGAATGACCGATCAGGCGCGGCAGCCGGATGGTGCCGAGATCGATCAGCGGCACGCCGAAGCGGCGGCAGAAGATGCCGAAGGTGGCATCCTCGGCGACGACGCGCATATCGGCCCACAACGCCAGCTCCATGCCGCCGGCCACCGCAAAACCCTCGACCGCCGCGATCACGGGTTTCGAGAGCCGCAGCCGGCTCGGTCCCATCGGCGCGATCGTATCGTGACCGCCGACCTCGCGTTTCTTGTTGAGATCGCCCACGGCCACCGCCTTGAGGTCGGCGCCGGCGCAGAAATAGCCACCGGTGCCGGTAAACACCGCGACCGAGGCCTCGGCATCGGCATCGAAGGCGCGAAACGCATCGAACAGCTTGCGCGCCGTCGCGCCATCGACGGCGTTGCGGCAATGTGGACGATTGATGGAAACGATGGTCACCGGCCCATCGCGTTCGACAAGGACGGTATCGGCGTCGGTCATGGTTTGCTCCCGCGGTATTTTTTGCCGGCAGTTATTTTTCGATCACCCAGCGGGTGACGGCCTGATGGAAATTGAGCGGGCTGGGCACCGTCATGTGGGTCTTGAGATATTTGAACCCGGCCTTTTGCAGGGTGCGGTTCGGCGCCACGTTGAAGGCGTTCGGCTCGCAGAACAGCCGCTTCAGTTTCAAATGCTCGAAATAGAAGTCGACGGTGCGCCGCACGCATTCGACGCCGACGCCCTGATGCCGGCGTCCGGGCTCGCTGACATGCAGATGCATGTTGGCCTGTTCGCCGTAAAGGATCTTGTCGGAGGTGGAAAAGCCGACCGGCCGGTCGTCGGACAGCCAGATCACCGGCACCACGCTGCGCTGGTTGAACGGCAATTGACCCTCGCGATGAAACCGGTCGCGCCAGGCTTGCGTCGGGGGAAAGCGCGTCGGATCGACGCCCAAGGTTTCCAGATATTCCGGCGTGGCGTTCAAGAAGTAGTTGATGATGAGGTCGACTTCCGTGGCCATCATCTCCCGGACCGTCAGCGTCATCATCCGGCTCCCTGGATATTGAGCGCAGCGCCGGTGACGCGACGATAGGCGTCGAGATAACGCCGGCTGGTGGCATCGACCACAGCGGCGGGCAGAGCGGGCGGCGGCGCTTCGCCGTTCCAGCGGCCGGCGCGCCGCTCTGTGTCGAGGTAATCGCGCAGCGGCTGCTTGTCGAAACTGGGTTGCGGCCGGCCGGGCTTGTACGCATCCGCCGCCCAGAACCGCGAACTATCGGGTGTCATCACCTCGTCGATCAGGATGATGCGCCCGTCGCGATCCCTGCCGAATTCGAATTTGGTGTCGGCGATGATGATGCCCTGGCCGCGGCTGGTGTTTTCGCCGAGCGCATAGACGGCGCGCGCCATGTTTTCCAGAGTATCGGCCACCTCGCCGCCGACAATCTCGCGCATCCGCTTGACCGTGATGTTCTCGTCATGGCCGGTTTCGGCCTTGGTCGCCGGGCTGAAAACCGGCGGCTCGAGTTTGGCGCTTTCGACGAGGCCGGGCGGCAGTCTCTCGCCTGCCAGCGTACCCTGCGCGGCATATTCCTTCCACGCCGAGCCGGACAGATAGCCGCGGATCACGCATTCGATCGGAAACACCGTGGTGCGCCGGCACAGCATCGCCCGTCCCGCAAGTGAAGCGCGATGGGCCTTCAAGACAGGCACTTCGCCGACGATGACATCGGCGTCGGCGCTGATCATGTGATGCGGCACCACGCCCTCGAGCCGATTGAACCACCACGCCGAGATCTGGGTCAGCACCGCGCCCTTCATCGGAATGGTCTCGGCCATCACCACGTCGAAGGCGCTGATGCGATCCGTCGTCAGCAGCAGCACGCGATCCTCGCCGACGGCGTAGATATCGCGCACCTTGCCGCGTCCGATTCGCGGCAAAGGCAGGTCGCTGGCGAGCATCGTGGTCATGGCCAAGACTTTCAACGAGGTTGCCGTCTCGCAATCGCGAGCGACTAAGGCGGGCAAGGGGAATGGTTCATTCCGGCAGCGGAATGAACTCGTGTTCGTTGGGAACGTGGGCGAAGCGGCCGCTCTTCCAGTCTTGCTTGGCTTGCTCGATCCGCTCCTTGCTGGAGGAAACGAAATTCCACCACAGATGACGCGGACCTTCCAGCGCATCGCCGCCGAGAAACATCATCCGCACCGGGCTCAACGTCTTCACCGTGATGCGATCGCCGGGCCGGAAGATCAACAGCCGCGGTCCCTGATAGCGTGCGCCGGCGATCTCGATCTCACCGTCGATCAGATAGATCGCGCGCTCTTCATGATCGGGATCGAGCGGCACGCTGATGCCTTGTTTGGCGGTCACCTCGGTGTAGAACCACGGCGACACCATCGTTACCGGCGACGAGGCGCCGAACGAACTGCCGGCAATGACGCGCGCGGTGAAGCCGCCGCCATCCACCGTCGGCAGGTCGGCGGCGGCGTAGTGCTGAAACGACGGCGCGATTTCCTCGGACGCGGCCGGCAGCGCGATCCAGCTCTGCAGGCCGAGCATCTTCTGGCCGTCGCGGCGCTGCACGTCAGGCGTCCGCTCGGAATGCGCGATGCCGCGCCCCGCCGTCATCAGGTTCATGGCGCCGGGCTGGATTTCCTGGATGTTGCCCTCGCTGTCGCGGTGCATGATGCTGCCGTCGAACAGATAGGTGACGGTGGCAAGCCCGATATGCGGATGCGGCCGCACATCCATCCCCTTGCCGGACACGAACTGCACCGGCCCGAAATGATCGAAGAAGATGAAGGGGCCGACCATCTGGCGTTTGCCGTGCGGCAGCGCGCGGCGCACCTCGAACCCATCGCCGAGATCACGGGTCCGCGGCACGATGTCCAGTTCGAGCGCGTCACAGGATTGCGGATCGCCGAGCACGGGATCGTTGGAGGGATGCCAGCTCATTGTTACCTCCGTTGGAGTTTGGAGGGCATTATCCTGCGCCATCGCCGGTGTGACAAGCGGTGATCCTCGGACCCTGGCCGTCATTGCGAGCGAAGCGAAGCAATCCATAGTGCCGCAAACAAGAGTGGATTGCTTCGTCGCTTCGCTCCTCGCAATGACGACCCGTCCTACGCCCTACGCGTTCGCCACGTTGATCAGCATCCGCGTCAATTCCTCCGGCGCCGTCACCATGGCGTCGTGGCCGGTGGCGATTTCGGCCCAGCGCCATCCCTGCTGCGCCTTGACCCAGTTGCGCGAGGCCTGCAGCGCCGCGTAGGCCGGATTGGTGCAGGCGATATAGGTGCGCGGCAAATTGTTGCCGACCGGGCCCTTGATGTTGAGCGTGCTGGTGAAGGTCCCGAACGGATGCGGCGTCAACCGGCGCTTGACCCATTCGGTATCGCCGGCATCGGAAACGCCGAACGCCGATGGCGGCGGCGTGGGCAGGCTCAAGCCGCCGCTGGTTTCCTCCGCGGCCTTGCGGCGGGCGGCGACCACATCCGGCGGCAGATTGTCGAACGGCGCCTTGCCGCCCTCCACCACCAGCGAATCCAGGTAGACCAGATGGCGGATCTTGCCGGGGATCGCATCGGCGGTGCCGCTGATCGCGTTGCCGCCGAACGAATGCCCGACCAAAATGACATCGGACAATTCCTCGGCCTCGATGACATTGACGATGTCGGCGGTGAAAGTATCCAGCGTGATGTCTTTCGACAGCAAATGCTTGCGCTCGCCCAATCCGGTCTGTGTCGGCGTGAACACCCGATGGCCGGCGCTGCGCAGCCGGTCCGCGACCCGGCTCCAGCACCAGCCGCCATGCCAGGCGCCGTGAACCAGAACGAAGGTCTGCGCTGAGGTTGCCGCCTTTGCCGCCATGCCGTCCACTCCTGCCGCCAGACCCGCGATTGCCATTGTCTTCAGAACATCGCGGCGTTTCATGATGATGGCTCCCTTTGTGGACCTTGATCGGCGCTGATGGCAAGCTACGACAAACTCGGAGCAGATAACCGAAGGAACAGAATTCGCGATGGTGATTCCTCTCAAGCCCGGCGTCCGTCTGGCGCAGCCCGGCGGCCCCGTCATCGAGACCGCGCGTCTGAAGCTGCGGATGTGGCAGGAATCCGACATCGCGCCCAACACGGCGATGCTGGCCGATCCCGACACGGCGCGATTCATCACCGTCGATGGCAAACCTGTGACCAATGAATTGGTCGGCTGGCGCAACGCCGCCGTCATGTCAGGGCATTGGGCGCTGCATGGCTTCGGTTATTTCGTGGTCGAGGAAAAAGGCACCGGCAAATTCGCCGGACGGGTCGGGCCGTGGTTTCCGCCGGGCTGGCCGGGTTTTGAGGTCGGCTGGGGCATCGCCCGCGAATTTCGCGGCAAGGGCTACGCCGTCGAGGCGACGCGCGCCGCCATCGACTGGGTGTTCGCGAGCTTCGAGATTGATCGCATCGTCCATTGCATCGACCGCGAAAACACCGCCTCGCAAGCCGTGGCGCGGCGGCTCGGCGCCGCCAAGGAACACGAATTCGATCTGTTCGGCCATCTCGCGGATCTGTGGGTGACCTCGCGCGACACATGGCGAAGTGGGTAGGGACAGGCTGCCCTGCATGCCGAAATATCTGGCCCATCGCGCCAGGGTCGGCGGTCTGCTATGAGATGAACCAATGCAGCAAGTCAGCGCCGAGGCCTCCATGACTGATCCCATCATGACCGACCCGATGATCGACCGCGCCCCGTTCTTCCATGACGGCATGCGCGAGTTGCAGGACCGCTTCGACGGCCGCCGTGTCGCCGACCGTCTCGAGAAGCATCGCCTCCACTTTGAGTTCTGGGAGCAGGACCGCAAGCTGATCGAAGAGGCCCGGTTCTTTTTCATCGCGACGAGCTATCAGGACAACGTCGATTGCTCGATGCGCTCGGGCGATCCCGGCTTCGTCCGGATCACCGGCCCCGACACGCTCGAATTCCCCGAATATGACGGCAACAACATGTACCGCACGCTCGGCAATATCCACCGCAATCCGAACGTCGGGCTATTGTTCGTGCGCTTCGACGGCAAGACGTTTCGCACCCGCATCCGGGGCAAGGCGACGATCGACGACAGTCCGGAGACCCTTGCCGGGCACCATGGCGCGAAACTCGTCGTGCGGGTCAAATGCGAGATCTTCCCGAACTGCCCGCGCTACATTCCAGACCTCATGGGTACTCCCGCGTCGGTGCCGGCTAACCCGTTCGTTCCCCGACCGGGATACGAGCCGCCCGCGCCCGAATGGAAAAGCCGGGATTACCTCAAAAACGTGCTTTCAAAGTACGATCCGCATCGCAAGCGCGAGACATAGCGGGGGACGCCCGCGCGGCGGAGCGCGGGCGCCACGTCCGTTTTGTGCCACGTCCGTTTTGTGCCAAGCGCGGAGTACCGCGGTCAACGATCCTGTGATAATATTGATCACAGCCAGTGCGGCCTTGCCGATTGGCCTGACTAAGTGATCCAACGCCCGCTCCCGAAGCGATTTTGGGCGCGGTTGCGTCGCCGAACCGTTCAATTGCCGAACATATCAGTTGCGCTTGCATCTTGGGATTTATTGCATCGCAGCGGACTTGGAACCTTGGAGAGCGATACCCGACAGCACGAAACGGACCAGCATCATGGCGAAGAACCAATTATCTGTCTCGCAAGCGGTCGAGCGGGACCTTCGACTCGATTTCTTCCGTGGCCTCGGACTATGGATGATTTTCCTCGACCACATTCCGGACGACGTCGTCGGCTGGTTGACGCTTCGCAACTACGGGTTCAGCGATGCCGCCGAATTCTTCGTGTTTATTTCCGGCTATCTGGCGGGCTACATCTACGGTCCAATTATTCAATCCGGCAATTTTCTCGCTGCCACCAAGCGGCTGCTGGTGCGGGCCTGGCACTTGTACATCGCCCACATCCTGTTGTTTCTGGTCTTTACGGCGCAGATCGCTCGCGCGGCCAGGAAATTCGACAATCCCATGTACAAGGATGAGTTCAACGTCGCTAATTTTCTCGCGCATCCCGACGAACTGATCTGGCAGGCGCTCACGCTGCGATACAAGCCCGTCGATCTCGACGTGCTGCCGCTCTTTGTTGTTCTGGTGCTCGCTTCGCCGCTGTTTCTGTGGGGTCTGGTGCGCCGCCCGAACCTGACCTTGCTTGGCTCCGTAATCCTGTACGTGCTGGCCCGCTTGTTCGACTGGAATCTCGCTTCGTATCCGCCGGGGGCGCACTGGTACTTCAATCCATTTGCATGGCAATTGATGTTCGTATTCGGTGCGTGGTGCGGTATGGGAGGCGCGGCCAGGATCTGGTTTCTGATCCAGTCTCGCGCGGCGTTCGTGATATCGGTTGCGTGGATTCTCTTCGCGTTCTTTATCGTGATGACCTGGCACAGCCATTTTCTCGAATCGCTGCTTCCGAAGTGGATGATCAAGGCGATCTACCCGATCGACAAGACCGATCTTGATATGCTGCGTTTCACTCACTTCCTTGCCCTGGCAGTCCTGGTATCGCGCTATATTCCACGCCACTGGGCCCCTCTCACTTCCAATTGGTTGCGCCCACTCGTCCTGTGCGGTCAGCATTCGCTTCCGAATTTTTGTCTCGGTGTATTCCTTTCGTTCGGCGTGCACTACATCCTGGTGCAGCATCCCGGGGGTGTCTGGAAGCAGATTGCCCTCAGCATCGCCGGCATGGCGATCATGACTGCGCTCGCGTGGCTTCTGGATCGGGCTGAGAAGGTTCCGAACCTGTTTGTCGATGTGAGCGATTCTGAGATAGACCGGTTTGAAAAGATCCCGAACGTGTTCCTTGAGACGAGCGAATCCGGGAAGTCAGAGACGGCGATGAAGCCGGGATTGGCGTGAGTTCCTCCCGGCCGGGCCGCTTTGCAGATATCGATTGCCGGGAGGCAGCATCTCCGAGCCGTTTGCAATTTTACGTGATTGGCTAATTTCATGTTTTAACGCAGGAGCCAATTGATGTCCAAGCGCGCCACGATCATCGGTGTCCTGCTTTTGTTTTCGATCGGCGTGGCACCGGCGCAAAATCCATCACCCGATGCCATGTCGGCGGCGCGCAAGCTGGTCGATACGCTGAAGCTGTCCGATAAATTCAAGGCGCAGCTGCCGGTCATTCTGCTGAATATCAAGCCTGCAGTGGTGCAAGGCAGGCCGGAGATAGAACGCGATTACGATGCGATGACGTCCAGCATTGCGGACGCGTATACGCCCCATCTCAATGCCATGGTCGACGCCGCGGCCATAATCTATGCCAGCAATTTTACCGTGGACGAGCTGCGCGAAATCGAAGCGTTCTATCGCCGGCCTGCCGGGCAAAAGTTTCTGCAAAAGTCGCCAGCAATCGCCCAGCTGAGTGAGCAGATCGGCCAGGAGGGTGCCCGGAAAGCTGGCGATGATCTGCGCACGCGCTTGACCAACCTGGTGCGTCAGAAAGATCACAAGATGTGACGGTACGTAGCCAAGCTTTTGAATCGGTGAGGAAATTTCGAGTGTGCCAACGCACGCAGAGAACACCGGAGTCAAATGGCGTACTTTGCGGGGTGAAATGATCGATGCCGCGACCGACCCGAAGCTGACCGGGGCGCGCATTTCCGGCAGTGCGAAGCAAGCTTTGCCCTGGAGCAAGGCGATACGATTCTTTGCCCGTTTCGGCGCCTGTGATCTCGCCACCGCCGCGTTGATCGCTGCGCTAGTCGTCATCGCGCTTTGCACCTTCAAGGATTACGCCATCACCAATGATGAAGAGGTGCAGCAGCGCTACGGCGAGCTGATCGTTGCCTATTATACCAGCGGCTTGACGGACCAGGGCGTCTTCAGCTTTCAAAACCTCTATCTCTACGGCGGCCTGTTCGACATCATTGCCGTCGTCCTCAGTCATCTGGTCCCGATCGATCCCTATGATCTGCGCCATATCTTGTGCGCGTTGGTGGGCATCGGCGGGATCGGCGCCGCTGCGGCGACTGCGCGACTGATCGCGGGTCCGCGCGCGGCCCTGATCGCCGCAGCCGGTTTGAGCGTCACCGGCGCATGGTACGGCGCCATGTTCAACCACACCAAGGACATTCCCTTTGCCGCCGCGATGACCGGCGCGACGTTTGTGCTGATCCGCATCGCGCGCCGCCTGCCTTCGCCCCGTGCCGGCGACCTCGCAGCGTTCGGTCTTCTTGCCGGGGCCGCGCTCGGAATTCGGGTTCTTGGTCTGCTGCTGGTGATCTACGCCGGCTTTGCGATCGCCCTCTATTTGCCGCGGCCCCGGCTCGCGCTTGATCGCGTGCGGCGGCGTTTCCTGATCGAATTGTCGTTGCGGCTGCTGCCGGCGCTGATGCTCGCCTATGGCATCATGATTCTGGCCTGGCCGTGGGCGGGACTGGCGCCGCTCAATCCGCTCCGGGGCCTGCTTGCATTCTCCGAATTTCATTACGAGATCCGCACCGTCCTCGCCGGCCGGGTCTACGAGATGGCGGACGTGCCGCGGCTGTACGTGCCGATCTACTTTTTGATCCGCGTGCCGCTGCTGATTCTGATCGGTGCGGCACTGGCGACGCTGTCGGTGCTGTTACCGCTGCGCGCCGTTCGTTTCAGGCAACCGCATGGCAGAGATGTTACCCTGGTGTCGCTGACCGTAATTTTTCCGCTGACTTGCCAGGTGATCGGTCACGGTCCCGCTTTCACCGGATTGCGCCATTTCCTGTTCGTGCTTCCGGCGCTGGCGACCCTCGCGGGCATCGGTCTCGACGCGGTCTTGTCGGCGCTTGCCGCGCGCAGTCGCGTGGCCGCATCCGGCGGGTTTGCGATCGTGACAGCATGTTTCCTCTGGGATGCGGTAACCTTGGCAAGGCTGCACCCGTACGAATACCTGTTCTACAACCCGGCGGTTGGAGGTCTCCAAGGAGCATCGCGGCGCTATGACCTCGACTATTGGTTCAGCAGCATGCCCGAGGCGCTCAGCCAGCTCGAAGCTTATCTGCGCCGCACCACGGCCATCGATGCGAACTGGCCGACGCAGGTCTACTCGGTCGCCGTGTGCGGCGAGCGCCTCTCGTTCGAGAAGAACGTCACGCTCCCGCAACTGCACTTTGACTTCAAGCCGCGGTGGGAACAGTCCGAGTTCTTCATCGCGCCGACCCATATGAACTGCGACAGCGATCTCGACGGCGAGGTCATCGGCACCGTCGAACGGCTTGGCGTTGTCATCTCATACATCAAGGACCGTCGGGCACTGACCCGGCCCGTGACCGCGAACGCGGCGAGCGTTCTGGTACCGCCACGCTGAAAATCGACAAGATCGCGTGGCCGGAGTTGCGGCGCGGCTGTCGGCCAGCGTTTCGTTCGCTGACTGGTCCTGTGCTTCATGGCGAGACGGGCTGCGGATTCGCACTTTTGTCGGCGGCCCGCTTGTACCAGGTGAACAGCCATGCCACGGCGGACATGATCAGGATTCCGGAAATTCCAACGAGGAAATGCAGGCCAATGCCGGCGGAGATTTCCGTCAGCAGGAAATACCCCACGAACGCCAGCGCCACGCCGAGGCAGAAAATCTGCAGCGAATATTGTCCGCACAGGATCATCGGCCTCAGCCACGGCGATTTCAGGCCGGGCCATCCCGCCGGCACGAAGCGCACGGCAAGGACCGCCAGCGCCAGGAAGTGTGCGAACCGGAGCACGTCGAAATCGGTCTTGTCGATCGGGTAAATCCACTGCTCGACAAGGTTCGGAAGGTGGTTCAGCTGCGGGAAGTACCAGGTCATGGTCACGCCGAAAGCCGCGAACAGATAGGCAAGAGCGATCCACAGCGTGATCGGCGAGGAAAGAATCCGCGACAGCCGCTTGACGCCGCCCAGCGCGCACCAGGCACCGAACACGAACAGCAATTGCCAGGCGAAGGGGTTGAACGACCAGAAACCATTCGGAAAGGCCGTCAGGTACAGATCGAACTGCCATGACGAGAAGTAAAGCGCGACCGAAAGCGCGAGCGTCAGGTTGGCGCGCCACTTTATCATCAGCAGGATCAGGGGAAGAAAAAACATCAGCACGATATAAAGCGGCAAGACGTCCATATTCAGCGGGCGGTATCTCAGCAGCAGCGCCTGTATCAGGCTTTCGCCGGGCTGCTTGAGGAAAACTTCGATCTGCATTTCTTTCGCGTAAAACGGTTTCTCAAGGCCGATGGCAACGTAGGAAACTTCCGCGACCAGGATCGCAAACAGCAGGATATGCGCGGCGTAAATCTGCCAGACCCGCTTGAGGATGCGCGCCGACGCGACCACGAATCCGGATTTAAGCATCGCGCGACCGTAAACAAACGCCGCAGTATAGCCCGAGATGAAAATAAAAATTTCGGCGGCGTCGCTGAACCCATAATTGCGGATCGTGAACCAGGTCAGGAGATCGGGCGATACGTGATCGATGAAGATCAGCCACAGTGCCAGTCCCCGGAACAGGTCGAGCCGCAATTCTCGTTCGTTCGAGGAAAGTGAAACGGCTGGCGTCAAGACGGACGCAGCCGGGGTGTCCTGCACGATCACACCCGCTGCGCTCGCTGATACGGGAACTCGACCGGCAATCGACACTGGTTAGCCCCTCTTTGAGAGCGCGGCTTAAGTTTCGACAAGATGCCATTCGATTCAAGAGAACGGTCCGCATGGTATATACGGCATTGACTTGGTACAATGGCCGTTGCGAAGCAGATTGGTAATTGGAGAGGCGCAATTCATCGCAGCGCTTTCCCAGCAATGCCCCATTGCTGCACCGCCGCTACCGAAATAAACTCTACCGGTCCAAGCTTCGGTAGTACCTATGCCCAAATTGATCCGCCCATTCGCTGCTGTTGTTTACGTCGCCCTTCTGGCGGTCTCCGGCATCCTGCTATCCACGGGTAGCGCAATGACCGAGGACCGGGTGGC
Organism: uncultured Pseudomonadota bacterium; assembly: GCA_963819325.1. GTDB lineage: Bacteria > Pseudomonadota > Alphaproteobacteria > Rhizobiales > Xanthobacteraceae > Bradyrhizobium. Next base: position 164,403 of record CAWFVT010000021.1, on the reverse strand, counting down.
GTCACCGGCAAAGCAGATGACGCTGACCAAAAAGCAGATCGAAGGCGTCCTTACTGCACAAAAAGAGTTGGATGAAATCAACGAGAAACTGTCGAAAAAGCTCAGGCCGTATCTGATCGTAGCCGAACAGCTCGAGGGCGTGGCCAAAAAGAATGGCTTCGCCAGCTATGACGAATATACCGATGTCGTCGACACCATTTCTGTTGTCCTTGCGGGTATCGATCCGGTGACCAAGAAGTATATCGGCAGTGAAGCCGTCATTAGAGCGCAGATCGCGCGGGTCCAAGCCTACAAAGATATGCCAGCCGAAAATAAAACGGAGGCGCTCGCCGAGCTTAACAACGCTTTGAAGTCGCCGGCGCCCGCTGTGGAGAACAAGGGCAATATCGACCTCGTCGCCACATATTATGACAAGCTCGCTGACATGATGGGGAGCGACCAGCAATAGGCTGATGACGCGACACACCTGTCCAGCCCCTTTTGCAAAAATATTTTTGTTTCCTTCCGACGCAAATCACCTGCTTATCCCTGCCCGTCCCGTCCCACAGAGGGGCGGCTCGCGATCGTCACGAACGCGGGGCGGGATGCGGTGGACGCAGGCGGCGCATTGACGAACGCGCTTATCTTGCGGACGGCGAAGTCGTGTGGTCCTGACGCCCCGACGCTGGCGTCAAGTTCGCGGAATTCATTTCGCGGGCGACGGTGGCAAGAAAGCCCGGTCACCGGGGAGAGCGCGAAATAAGCCGTTAAAACCATGGCGCGGGGAATGCCGGGCGACCCGGCGTGACCGTGGTGACTTGCTTGCGTGCTTTCTACTTTTGCACGCAAGGCTGCGGGCGCATCGGGCGCCCGGCATTCCCTGCTCCCCTCTTGGGGTAGCACTGCGCCCTCTGAACTTCAGGGGCGGGACTTTCGAGCAAAACTCGGGCGCATCGTGTCGCGAGAATGCGGAGTTGTATGTGGAATTAGAGCGACGTCATTGCGAGCGCGGCGAAGCAACTTGCTTTCTCGCTGCCTCATGGATTGCTTCGCGTCGCTCGCAATGACGGCTTTGCGTCGTCAACGAGCACGCGACGCCGCGGAAGCTTTCGCCTATGACTTTACTGCCGTCCAAGATGCGTCGCGGTGGCGACACGGTCGAAGCGTTCCAGCGTCAGGATCGCGTCGGCAAGCTGGTCGGCGCGGCCCTGCAGTACCGGGCGGGCCAGCGTCAGGAATTTCTGCTGCATCGCCTGCGCGTCCGGGAACGAGGACGGCTCGCCCGACGGGTCGGCATGGAGCCGTTCATGCACGCCGTCATCGGTGGTGATGCTGACCCGCGCGCCGAACGGATGGGTGCGGCCGATTTCGAGGCGATCGTCCTGCACCACGTCGAACTTGTCCGCCAGTGCACCCACCGCGGCGTCGCCCAACCGGCCGTAATCGTCCCAGCCGAAGCGGCCCTGGTCGAGCGCCACCGCGCCGGTGAAGAACATCGAGAATTGTCCGCCGACGATCGAGGTCGGATGCCGCTTGGTGGCGGCGTCGCCGGTCAGTGTGATGCCGTTGCGATGCAGGCCGATCTCGACGCGCTTGATCTGGTCGGGGGTGAGATTGTGCTCGCGGCGCATCGCGATCAGCGCATCGATCGCGGCATGGGTGTAGCGGCAGCTCGGATAAGGCTTCACGCCGATCTTCAGGGTCTCATAGGTCTTGCCGAGGCCCGCGACCGCCTTGTCGGGGTGGGCGTTGTCGCTGTAGCCGGCGAGCAGGCCATGCTTGCCCTCGACCGATTTGGACGAGCCGACGAAATCATTGCGCGCCAGCGTCGCCGCGATCACGCCGTTCATCGCGGCGGCGCCGACCTGGTAGCGCTTGTTCCAGCCGCCATTGACGAGGAACTGCAGCGAGCCCGCGGCCTGGCTGCCGGAGACGCCGAATGCCGCGATGATCTGCTGCTTCGACAGCCCGAACAGTTTTGCGGCGGCGGCCGCGGCGCCATAGGTGCCCGCCGTCGCGGTGGGGTGAAAGCCGCGCGCGTAATGCGAGGTGGGATCGAGCGCATTGCCGAGACGGCAGCAGACCTCATAGCCGGCCACGATCGCCGTGAGCACATCGCGGCCCGACGCGCCGACAAGTTCGCCGACCGCGAATGCGGCAGGCACCACCGGCGCGCTCGGATGCAGCGAGGAATCCGCATGGGTGTCGTCGAAATCAAGCGAATGGCCGAGCGCGCCGTTGAGCAATGCCGCCACCGCCGGTGTCCAGGCCTTGGCATCGCCGAACACGGTGGATTCGCCCTTGCCGTCGAGCGCGAGCGCCTCGAGCATCTGGAGCAGCGACGCGGTGGATTCCGCATCGCGCCGCGCCCGGATGGCGCTGCCGAGAAAATCCAGCGTCAGCACCTTGGCGCGCTCCAGCACCTCGTGCGGAATATCCTCGAATTTCAGGCCGGCGACGTAAGCGGCAAGGGTTGCGGTTTCATCTGCCATGGCGCTGCCTCGGGTGTTGTTCGCTGTGCGTTGCTGCTTGCCAAGTTTGGTAGGACTGTCACGGCGCGCCGTCAACATCGGCGTCGGAAGGCCAGCCCCCGGCTTTCCATTCGCCGAAAAACCCGGTTCGCCGGATCCCACCATATCCCGCCAGACGACGGGCGCATCGTTCCCCTTCGGCGGGCTACAATCCGGCTCCGCAACTCCTATTTTATCAGAAATACACGAGGACGCATGCCATGCAGCTTTCCAACTATCTGTTCTTCACCACCGAATGTGAAAAGGCGTTGCAGTTCTACAGCGAATGCGGGCTCGGCCACGTTACCCAGATGCTGCGCTACGGGGCCGACGGGTTGCCGGCGGGAAGTGACGGGATGCGGGGCAAAATCATGCATGCCCGGTTTGAAGGACCCGGCGTCAAGTTTTACGCTTCCGACAATGACGACGCCGAGCCGATGCGAGGTTCCGCGCATATCCTGATGATGGACGACAGGGAACAGACCATCAGGTTTTTTGACAGGCTGAAAGAGGGCGGCCGCGTCACCACGCCGCTCGGCATGCAGCCGTGGGGCGCTTTCTACGGAAAGCTGACGGATCGGTTCGGCGTGCAGTGGATGCTGAACTGTCCGACATGATGTGTTGGCTCTCAGGCCACTCGCCGCAGCATGGCGCGGACAATGAGCCGGTGAAACGGCAGGATCAGCGCCAGATAAGTCCGGCCGAGCCAATTGTGCGTCAGCACCAGCGTGGTCGCGGTTACCTTTTGGCGGTCGCCGGAAGCCGCCACATCGACCACGAAGCGAAAGTCCAGATGGCTGTCGTTGAATCCGGCGACCAGCCGATCGGGCGTCTCGCTCACAATCGGAAATATTCCGATCATCTGCCTGGGGGCGGTCGTGCCGGCGCCCGATGTTTTGAGCCCGAATGGCTTGACCAGAATATTGCGCAGCGTCAGCAACGCCTCGGCCCAACGCGGCTGGCGCGTGATCATCCGCTCGGCCGCATGCCGTGCATCCAGCGCGCCGCCGTCCACCGCGATGCTGTAGGCGTCGACAAACTGCGCGCCGGCGAGCAGGGCGGCCCGGTCAACGTCAGGTGCGATCTCAACAACGGTCATGGTGATCTAAAGCCTGTCGGCCAGCAGCCGGAAGCGCAAAAGGAGAAGAGTGGCATACACCAGCGTTCCGCAGGACAGCCCGATCCAGACGCCGACCGCCCCCAATGGCGTCCAGAAGCCGAGGCCGCAGGCGAGGGTGAAGCCGATCAGCCAGTAGCTGACGGTGGCGAACAACAACGGGACCCGGGTGTCGTTCATGCCGCGGAGCGATCCGGATGCGATGGTCTGGATGCCGTCGGCGATGAAGAACGTCGCCCCCACCAGCAACAGCGTCGCGGTGAGTTCGGCTGGCGGCACCCGCACCCTCGCCGAGGAAAATCTGCGCAATCGCAAATCGCCCCAGGATCACGACCAGCGTCATCGCGGACATAAAGCCGATGCCGAGACCGGTCGCGATAAATCCCGCCCTTCTCACCGCCGCGGCATCGCGGCGTCCGACGCCGTGGCCGACCCGCACGGTGGCCGCCATCCCGATTCCGTACGGCACCATGAACAAGATGGCCGCGATCTGCAGCGCGATCTGATGCGCCGCCAATGCGGTGGTGCTGATCAGGCCCATCAACAGCCCGGCGGCGCCGAACAGGCCATATTCCAGCAGGAAGGAGATCGAGATCGGTGCGCCCAGCACGACGAGTTGTCGCATCAACGGCCAGTCGATGCGCCAGATGTGCCCGAGCACATGATATTTCCGGAACGGCCGGCGGCGCGCGGCAAACCAGAGGCAGGCGAGGAACATCGCGAAATTGACCATGGAAGTGGCAAGCCCTGCGCCGAACAATTCCAGCCGCGGCAGCCCCCATTCGCCGTAAAGCAGCAGATAGACCAGCAGCGCATTGGTCGGGATCGCCGCCAGCGTGATCCACAATATCGGCTCCGGCCGGTTGATCGCGCTCATGAAACCGCGGATCGCCATGAACCACAGCCCCGGCAGAATGCTCCATACCAGGCCGAACAGATATTGCTGCGCCAGACCGGCGGCCGCCGGCGATTGACCCAGCGCCAGCAGGATCTGCTCGCCCCAGAACGGGAGCGCCATCACCGGCAACGAAATCAGGAACGCGGCCCAAAGGCCGACGCGGAGCGAGCGCCGCACCCGATGCGGATTGCGGGCGCCATAGGCTTGTGCTGCGAGCGGCGACACGGCCGATACCAGGCCCATCCCGACGGTGAAGCTGACAAAGAAGATGGTGTGGGCAAGTGCGGCCGCGGCCACGGCGCCGTCCCCGAGACGTCCGATAAAGGCGAGATCTGTCGTCATCATCGCGATCTGCCCGAGCTGGGTCAGCGCAAGCGGCACGGCAAGCTTGAGCGTCTCGGTCAATTCGAGCGAGAGGCGATGTCCGGTCCCCGTCGCGAAGTCCGGCGCGACGATCGGTCCTCGCTCGATTTTATCAAGGGATGTCATGGAACGTTGCTAGCACCGCAGCGGGACCAAACAGTGGCGGCCACCTGTGGTCCAGGGGCGCGAGCCTTATGCGTGTCGCGGCCGCCGGCGCTCAACCCGTCATCCGCCCGAGATTGCCGAAAGCAGTTCGCGCCTCAGGATGACGCGGCTAAAGCGACGTGGAAGCTCTCACACATCCACATTGGCGCTGAGCGAGTTGTCCTGAATGAATTCGCGGCGCGGTTCGACCACATCGCCCATCAGCTTGGTGAAGATGTCGTCGGCCTCGTCGACCTCCTTGATCTTGACCTGCAGCAGCGAGCGCTCATTGGCGTCGAGGGTGGTTTCCCAAAGCTGGCCGGGGTTCATCTCGCCGAGGCCTTTGTAGCGCTGCAGCGTCACGCCCTTACGTGCGGTGTCCGTCACCGCCTCGAACAGGCCGACCGGGCCATGGATCGGAGTTTCGGTGTCCCTGCGGCGCAGCAGTCCGGGCTTCGGATAGGCTTCCTGCAGCTTCGCCGCGTAATCGTCGAGCTTGCGCGCGTCGGCGGAGCCGAGCAGCGCGTCGTCGATAATGGCGACGTCCTTGACGCCGCGCACGGTGCGCTCGAAGAAGAACCCTTCGCCCTCGGTGAAGCGCCCGGTCCAGCCGCGCTCGACTTCATCCGCCAGCGCGTCGAGGCGTTTGGCGATGTAGTCGGCGGCAGCATTGGCGGTGGCGACATCGCCGGTGATTTTCGGGCTCAGCACGCCGGCGATCGCGGCCTGCTCGACCACCTTGCGGTTATAGCGGCTGTGCAGATTGTGCAGCGTGCCGCGAATGACACGGGCATCCTCCACCAGGGCCTGCAGGTCGCGGCCGGCGCGGTCCGCTCCAGAGGCCGGCTTGAAGACACAGTCATCAAGCCCGGTCGAGATCAGGTAGTCCTCAAGCGCGCGCTCGTCCTTCAGATACTGTTCGGATTTGCCACGCGTCACCTTGTAGAGCGGCGGTTGCGCGATATAGAGGTAGCCGCGGTCGATCAGCTCACGCATCTGGCGATAGAAGAAGGTCAGCAGCAAGGTGCGGATATGGGCGCCGTCGACGTCGGCGTCGGTCATCACGATGATCTTGTGATAGCGCAGTTTGTCGGCCGAGAACTCGGTGCTGATGCCGGCCCCAAGCGCCGTGATCAGGGTGCCAATCTGCTCGCTGGACAACATCTTGTCGGTGCGGACGCGCTCGACATTGAGGATCTTGCCGCGCAACGGCAGCACCGCCTGGAATTCACGGTTGCGGCCCATCTTGGCGCTGCCGCCGGCCGAGTCGCCCTCGACGATGAACAGTTCGGATTTGGCCGGATCCTTTTCCTGGCAATCGGCGAGCTTGCCGGGCAGCGAGGAAACGCTGAGCGGATTCTTGCGGGTCAGGTCGCGCGCCTTGCGGGCTGCTTCGCGGGCCGCCGCAGCCTGGATCACCTTGCCGACGATTTCCTTGGCCTCTGCCGGATGTTCCTCGAACCAGGCAGCCAGCGCTTCGTTGAGCACGTTCTCGACCACGGGGCGCACTTCGGACGAAACCAGCTTGTCCTTGGTTTGCGACGAGAATTTCGGATCGGGCACCTTCACCGACAGCACCGCGGTCAGGCCTTCGCGGCAATCGTCGCCGGTCAGCGCGATCTTTTCGCGCTTGGCGTTGGCTTCGGCATAGCCGTTGACCTGGCGCGTCAGCGCGCCGCGGAAGCCCGCCAGATGGGTGCCGCCGTCGCGTTGCGGAATGTTGTTGGTGAAGCACAGCACGTTCTCGTGATAGCTGTCGTTCCACCAGAGCGCCGCCTCGACGCCGATGCCGTTCATTTCCGAGCGGATCATGATCGGCGCCGGGATCATCGGCTTCTTGTTGCGGTCGAGGTATTTCACGAACTCCTCGACGCCGCCGTCGTAGCGCATCTCCTCGCGCTTCTCGACCGCATGGCGCATGTCGGACAGCACGATATTGACGCCGGAATTCAGGAACGCGAGCTCGCGCAAGCGATGCTCCAGCGTCGCGAAATCATACTCGACATTGGTGAAGGTTTCAGTCGAGGCGAGGAACGTCACCTCGGTACCGCGCTTGCCATTGGCGTCGCCGACCACTTCGAGCGGCGCCACCGCGTCGCCGTGGGCGAATTCGATCAAGTGCTCCTTGCCGTCGCGCCAGACCCGCAGTTGCAGCTTGCTCGACAGCGCGTTGACGACGGACACGCCGACGCCATGCAGACCGCCGGATACCTTGTAGGAATTCTGGTCGAATTTTCCGCCGGCGTGGAGCTGGGTCATGATGACTTCGGCCGCGGAAATGCCTTCGCCCTTGTGAATGTCGACCGGGATGCCGCGGCCGTCGTCCCGCACGGTGACGGAGCCGTCGGCGTTGAGCACGACCTCCACGGCGGTGGCGTGGCCGGCGAGAGCTTCATCGATGGCGTTGTCGACGACCTCGTACACCATGTGATGCAGGCCGGAACCGTCATCGGTGTCGCCGATATACATGCCCGGCCGCTTGCGCACGGCATCGAGGCCTTTCAATACCCGGATCGATTCCGCGCCGTATTCGATCGGTATGGAATGCTCAGTGTCGGCGATCGATTGCCGGGCAGGTTCTGTCATGTGAGGCCTTCGAGGATGTCCCGAATCAGCGGCGCAAAGTCAGGCGCTGATTAGTCTATTTGTGCCATGAAAGGCGTCATGCGCCTAGCGCAAAGTCGGTGTCTGCAACTTGTTGAATAAATAAGATTTTTTGAGTGTTTTTCAAGCCGTCCGGGGGCTGATTCGGAGCCCTCGCAAAAGCCCGATTCGCGAACGGATTTTCACCCCGCAAATCGGCTTTTCGACCAGGCTTGCGGGGCGACATGGACCGAAGATGAACCACGAGAGGGGCAGTGGCGAGCAGCGGCAGCGCTTCGCCTCAATACACCTGCAGCGGCATTACCGCTCCGCCCGGGGCAACCATCAGGCCCCAGGTGTCGTCGGCCGCGATCTCGATCTCGTTGCTGCCGGCGGGCTGGCCCGCGACCTTCACCGAATATCGGTATTTGCCCGGCGGCAAATCGAGCGTCGGGCCCTTGGCCTGCGGCCCACCGGCGCCGGGCGCGATCCTGATGGTCTGCTTGTTGATCGTCAGCGCAGCCTCGCCGTCGCCCATATTGACGAACATCAGCCGGGCCTGACCGGGCTTGGGCATGACGTCGCCCTTGGCGGCGGCGGCCGGGATCTTCTGCGCGAGAACGACGGATGTCTCGTCATTGCTGCGGCCGAGTTTCAGCGTAGCCGGCCCATCAGGAGAAACGAAGGCCAGTTGGGCCTGATCGGGCTTCACGACGGCGCGTTCGGTGGTTTCCTTCCAGCCGCGTTTGCCGAGTTCGGTGCGATAGAAGGCAAGCACGGAGTTGAGGTCGGCGGGAACGCTGGCATTGAGTTCCCGGCGGATCGCGGTCTCAGTGCCCGGCAATTTGCCTACTCCGAGTGAACTCAGGCTGTGTTGCTTCGGCACCGGCAACGCGGAGTCCGGCTCGGCTTCGAGATCATGCGGTGCTGTTTTGGTCGCGGCGGTAGCGGCGGCCTGTTTGCTGGCCGCATCAGGCTTGGCGTTGGCCATCACAAGCCCGGAACCATCGGCGGTCACATTCACCTTGGGTCCCATCTGCATGGCCGTGAACGACAGCTTTTTCCCGCCCTTGGAGAATTCCATCACCACCATGCTGGATTTGTTGATCACCGAAGGCTGTTCCTTCCAGCCCAGCGACTTCATGGATTCGCGGTAGAACGCCGCCAGCGCCTTCACGCTTGAGGCGGAGTTGAATTCCAGTTTGCCGTCTTCGCCGTTGAATTCGACATTCTCGGCGCCCTCCGGCAGCGGCACCGGGGTTTTGCTGTCGGCGACCGCTTGCAGCGGCGCATCCGACAGGTTGGCGGCCTGTGCGGTGCGCCTGACCGCGTCGGCGGCCATCATCTGCTTTGCGGTCGCTTCGGCATCGGCCATGAATTTGTCGTCGGCGTCCTTCTTCACCTTCGCGCGCGCCGCCAGGGCGCTTTCCTTCACCTGCGCAACCAGGCTGACGGTTGTGAGGTCGTATTTGTGGCTGAGCCGGAGCGTGGCGGTCTGTTCCGGCGAGGAAAAATTGAGCGTAGCTTCACTGTCGCTGATGACCGCGCCGCTGGCCTCTTCCTTCCAGGACCTCGCCGCAAGTTCGCGGCGATAGAACGCGAGCACCACGGGAATTTCAGCCACCGTGACGCCTTCGATCTTGCGGTGGACGGAGTCCCGGCTGCCAGTACTTCCAAAGCTTGGGGTGTGGTTCGGTTCGGGCAGGTCGACCGTCTCCCTGATGACTTCGAGATTCTGCGGCAACGCAAATGGCGCGACCTTGATTTCGACGGCGGTCTTGCCATCGCCGCGGCGTTGCAGCGACAGCATGATCGGCGGCTGCGGAGGGCCGCCGTCGTGATTGTCCTGGCCATAATAGGCGCGTGCGCCGTTTTCGATTTTCTCGCCGATTTTGGCGTTCGGCCAATGGGCCGCGATATCGGCATCCGATAATGGCGACCAGCCCGATGCGGCGAGTTCCTTGCGAAAGAAATCGAGGCTCGCGCCGACCGTCGCGGCGCTGATGCAGCCGAGATAAGGCCGCCGGTCGTCGAACATCAGGTTTGTCGCGTCAGCGGGAAACGGCACGTTGGCATTGATGCGATTGGCGTCGTAGGACACCCCGGATTGGTCGGGATGGCGGAGACCTTGCGTAAAGGAGACAAACAGGCCTTGCCGCCCCTTCTTGAACAAGAGCGAGGTATCGGATGCCTCAAGCGGCCGCGAATATTGCATCCAACCGTCGGCGGCCAGCAATTTCTCGATCGCCGGGGTCGCGACGGTGGCCGGAATTGGCACCCCATAGCTCAAACTGTGTGGCCTTGTATGCGCGGTGTTTTCGACCGCGCCTTCGAGACGCGGCAGCGTGCGAACATCGACCAATCCATCGTCGGCGCTGGCAGCGATCGGAGCGGCAGCCATTAGTGCGAGGACGAAGCCGAAAAGCTGCGTCCTTGCCGGGACCAGCGTCCCGCGCGTCATTGCAAGCATCGATGTCTCCGGTATTTGCCGACGCCTGAGAGAGGGGGGATCGCGGCAGCGACGTCGGCGGCGCAGCTCAGGAACCTAGTCGCGCGGGCGGGGACTCTGGTTCAAACGAGATGGCGCTGCGCCCAAATTGCGCGGCGCGATCCGGCCGGAATTGACGTTGAAAACTTCGCCCGCCGCGCCGATGTCGGCGAATGCCGCGGGGTCGGCGCCGGTCATCCAGACCTGGGCGCCGAGCCTGGCCAGTTCATCGAATAATGCCTTGCGCCGCCCGGGGTCGAGATGCGCCACCACCTCGTCGAGCAGCAACAGAGGCGTGATGCCGGTCATTTCGTCCACCAGGCTGGCATGCGCCAGCACCAGCCCGATCAGAAGCGCCTTCTGTTCACCAGTGGAAGCGTCGCGGGCCGGCATGCCTTTCGGCGCGTAGATTACCTCCAGATCGGTGAGATGGGGGCCGTCCAGCGTTCGGCCTGCCGCCGCGTCTCGCGCGCGGCTGCTGCGCAAGATTTCGCGGTAACGATCTTCCACCGCGGTGGCGGGCTCCTTCATCAGGGCATTTTCCATCCAGCCATCGAGCATGATCCGCGCCGATGGAAACGCCGAAGCTTCGCCGCGGGCGCGCAGCATCGCCGCCAGCCGCGTCACGGTCTGGCCGCGGGTTGCTGCCACCGCGACCGCGAGTTCGGCGGTTTCGCGTTCGATGGCGTCGCACCAATGGTCGTCGAAATTTCGCACCTCAAGCAGGCGGTTGCGCGACCGCAGGCTGCGGTCGAGTGCCGACACCCGCGCCGAATGCTCGCCGTCGATTGCCAGCACCAGGCGATCGAAGAATCGCCGCCGTTCCGAGGCCGCCCCCAGAAACAGCCCGTCCATCGACGGCGTCAGCCAGACCATGCGCAGATGATCGCCGAACGCCGCCGCTGACGTCACCGGCTCGCGGTCGATGCGGCAGCGCCGGCTGGAAGCGGCGGCCTCAACGCCCGGCGCATCGATCCCGGTGCCGAGCGTTGCGAGGCCGAGCGCGCCCTCGACCTCGGCGGACACCGCCCACGAGCCGTCGCCTTGATTATCAGCGACATCGTCCAGGGTGGCGCGGCGCAAGCCGCGTCCGGGCGACAGAAACGAGATCGCCTCGATGCAATTGGTCTTGCCGGCGCCGTTCGGGCCCACCAGCACGACCACGTCACCGCGCGTCTCAAGGCTCGCCGCGCGATAATTGCGGAAATGCGTGAGGGTGAGGCGATGAATTCGGGAGGTGGTCATGGGGAGAGCGGAACTTTTCAAAGTCGTCGGAGTGAGCTGCCGCAACTTCTGACGTCATCATCCGCGAAAGCGGATGAACCAGTATTCCGCGCCGCTCGAGACTTCACATGCGCCGGCGATTACTGGATACCCGCTTTCGCGGGTATGACGACCGCTTGTCAGCCGGCGTCGTATTTTTCGCCGGCAATGACGGCTGTATCCCTACACCCGCATCGGCATCAGCACGTAGAGCGCGCCCTTGGAATCCTTGTCCTGCACCAGCGTCGGCGAGCCGGGATCGGCCAGCTTCAGCACCGCGACTTCGCCCTCGATTTGAGCTGCGATGTCCAGCAGATAGCGCGAATTGAATCCGATATCGAGCGCATCGGAGGCGTATTCGACCTCAAGCTCTTCGGTCGCGCTGCCGGAATCCGGATTGGTCACCGACAGCACCAGCTTGCCGGCGGACAGGGCGAGCTTCACCGCGCGGCCGCGCTCGCTCGAAATCGTCGAGACCCGATCCACCGCGGCCTCGAAGTCCTTCTTGTCGACGACGAGTTCCTTGTCGTTGTTTTGCGGGATGACGCGGCCGTAATCCGGAAACGTGCCGTCGATCAGCTTTGAGGTCAGCACCACATTGCCGATGGTGAAGCGGATCTTGCCTTGCGATAGTTCGATACCGACCTCGGCCTCGTTGTCCTCGATCAACCGTTGCACCTCGCCGACGGTCTTGCGCGGCACGATCACGCCGGGCATGCCGGTTGCGCCCTTCGGCAACGACAGATCGATCTGGGCGAGGCGATGCCCGTCGGTCGCGACCGCGCGCAGCGTCGCGGCCTTGGCGCTGCCGGCCGAGTGCAGATAGATGCCGTTGAGGTAGTAGCGGGTTTCCTCGGTCGAGATCGCGAACTGGGTGCGGTCTATCAGCCGCTTCATGTCGACGGCGGCCAGCGTGAACGAATGCGTCATGTCGCCGGCGGCAAGATCGGGGAAATCGTTTTCGGGCAGGGTCTGCAGCGTGAAACGCGACCGGCCGGCACGGATCGCGAGCACCGAGCGGTCGCCATCACCTTCCAGCACGATCTGCGCGCCGTCCGGCAATTTGCGCACAATGTCGTAGAACATATGCGCCGGCACGGTGGTCGAGCCGCCGGTTCCGGTTTCCGCCGCCAGCGTTTCCGTTACCTCCAGATCAAGATCGGTCGCCTTCAGCGACAGCCTGGCATTTTCGGCACGGATCAGCACGTTGCCGAGGATCGGGATGGTGTTGCGTCGTTCCACCACGCGATGGACGTGCCCCAGCGACTTCAGGAGTTGCGCGCGTTCGACGGTGACCTTCATTGCATATCCGCCTGATCCGAAGGGAAATGCCGGGCGGCCGAAAGGCGCGCCGCGGCGTTTGGGACCCGAAAAGCCCGATCAAAGCTGGATTTGATCAAACCCTAGGGGGGACCCCAAGGTGGCGCGGATGGCTGGCAAGCGCAAGAGAAACGCGGGGCCGTTCCCCACGTTTTGCGCCGAAACCAGCCGTCGTCCCGGCACAGGCGGGGACGACTGGTGGGAGGAACGTTCCCCAACGACGGTGGAAGTTACTCCTGCAGCTGGCGCTTCAGCGATTCGACCTCTTCGGACAGCGCGACATCCTTGGCGACCAGCGCCTCGATCTTGCGCACTGCGTGGAGCACGGTGGTATGGTCGCGGCCTCCGAACCGGCGGCCGATTTCGGGCAGCGAGCGCAACGTCAGCGTCTTGGCCAGGTACATCGCGACCTGGCGCGGGCGGACGACGTTGGCGGTACGGCGCGAGGACAACAGGTCGGAGCGGCTGACATTGTACTGCCGCGCCACCACCCGCTGGATGTCCTCGATCTTGATCCGCTTGGGTTCCTGCGGACGGATCAGGTCGCGCACTTCGCGTTCGGCCATCTCCAGCGTCACCGGCTGGGCGTTGAGCTTGCTGTGCGCCAACAGGCGGTTGATGGCGCCTTCCAGGTCGCGGCCATTATGGGTGATGGTTCGGGCGAGATAATCCAGCACCGGCGCCGGCACATCGAAGCTCGCATGATGGGCGCGCGCCGCCGCGACCCGCGATTTGAGGATGCCGAGCCGCAGTTCCTCGCCAAGCGAGCCCATCTCGACCACAAGACCGCCGGCCAGACGCGAGCGCACACGATCATCCAGGCTCTCAAGATCGGACGGCGGACGGTCGGCCGCGATCACCACCTGGCGTCCGGCGTCGATCAACGCATTTAGCGTATGGCAGAACTCGGCCTGGGTCGATTTGCCCTGCAGGAACTGCAGGTCGTCGATGACGAGCACATCGATGCCGCGCAACGCCTCCTTGAATGCCAACGCGGTCTGGGTTTTGAGCGCCGCGACGAAGCCGTACATGAATTTCTCGGCGGTAAGATAGAGCACCTTGCGTTCGCTGCCGGAGTTGCCGGCCCATGTCACCGCCTGCAACAGATGGGTTTTGCCGAGGCCAACGCCGGCATGGATGTAAAGCGGGTTGAACATCACGCTGTCGCCGCGCCGTCCTTCCGCGACCTGGCGCGCCGCGGCGTGGGCCAGCGTATTGGAACGGCCGACGACGAAACTTCCGAAGGTCAGGCGCGGATCGAGCGGCGAGCCGCCGAGTGCGTCATGGCTGGCGGATACCGGCGCGATGGCGGTCGCGCGCAGCTCGGGCGCGGGACGGCCGTCGGATCGATCGGCACGGCGTTGATCGGCCGGCGCGGAAGCCTCCTTGGCGGGCGCCGCACATCGCATCGCTGTGCGCACGGTGAGGTCGATCCGGTGCACTTGCGGCATTTCGGCCTGCCAGCAGGTGAGAACGCGCTCGGCGTAATGCGCCTGGATCCAGCTCTTGAGAAACCGCGTCGGAACCGAAAGGTGGACGCTTTCCTGCTGGACGCTTTCGAGGTCCATACGCGCGAACCAGCTTGTATAGACGTCTTCCCCTACGCTCGAACGCAACCGACCCTTCACGCGTGACCAGCGATCCTGTTCCATATTTGTCATTGTTTGACGACTCTTCTGAAGGAGTAACATTGCCGGTGAAATTGCCGTGTGGAAGTTCCGTACGGCGCGACCTCAAGCGAGGCTTCGTCTCCAGCCATAGACCAGCCGTCCGACAGAAATGCCGTGGACGAAAATCACAGGGTTGGCTGGACTGGAAGAGAAGCGTCCGCGAGGTCAGCGTGTACTCAGCCGCCGGTGCGGAGCTCGCGCCGGTGGCCCCGCGCAGCTGGCATCCAAGCAGCTGGCATCGAATATGACATCGGTTGAAAATCGAATGAGATCAAATGCCGCGATGATTCCGTAGAGCATAAAGCCTCCCCCCACTCGCCGTGATTGCCCACGGCGAGGTGTCACCTCTTGAGTGTTCCAAATTCAACCGGCAACGCCTGAGAACCCAATTCGTCCAGTCGTTACGCCGTCTCGCTCAGCCCGTCCGTCTAAACCTGCTCACGGCCTTCGCCTTCGGTGGTTGCCGTTGGTCCGGTGCGTATCTCTCTTGTTCGAACCGAACGGGACGGAAGTCCCGCTTGAGAAATTTCGACACAGAACCGCTGTGCCCATATTGCTATGAGCCTTGAACCGACAATCGCTTGGAAAGCGTCGCCAACGCGCACACCGCCGCCGATTTGCACGTCCGCCCCGTTTCTTAAACCGCGCTGGTCAGAAGAGCCGTGGGCGCCGCGAACGATCTAAGAGATACATCATGCCTTATTTCCCGCAACGAAAATGATTTAAAGCCAGTGCCGGCCAAATCGACTTCGCGTTCGCTAAATCAGGCCGCGAATTCCGCGTGCGGCGGCAAGGTTTTGAATCTGTGCGGAGATTCGAAATGCCGATCCACTGTCACAATTACTGCGATTGCCCAAAATAAATTCACAAATTGTTTACGTTTGGGTCGTGCGGGAATGAGTTTTTAAACCGCTGCTCACCGCTATGCCGATAAGTGACTACGCAAGCGCGTTTTTCTTTGCTCGTCGAAACAGGGTAACCCTCCAGGACTTTCGAACCGCGCGGCGGTGTCACGATTGCAATTTCAAAAGCGTGCCGCGCGTAGCAACGATCAATATCGCCGCTGCGTCAACTCATCGCAGCCTTGGGTTGTCATGGTCCGGGCATCGCAGTCTTGCAGGCATGCCTTGCCCGGCTTGCCGGATCCCGCCAAGAGCAGCGCATGATGGCGCAAGGATTGGCCGAGGTCGGCGGGCGCGATGCGACAGGTATCAAAAGAAAAAGCCCGGCGCGGCCGGGCTTTTGACGAATATATTTTTCGGCCAGTCTATTTCGCGAGCTTTGCGATCTGATGCGCCAGCCGCGAGACCTTCCGGCTCGCGTTGTTCTTGTGAATGATATTACGCTGCGCTGCCTGCATCAGCTCCGGCTCGGCGCGCGCCATCGCTTTCAGCGCGGCATCGCGGTCGCCGCTCTTGATCGCCTCTTCGACGATGCGGACCGAGCCGCGCATCTGGGTGCGGCGCGATTTGTTGATGATGGTGCGGCGGGCAATCTTGCGGGTCGCCTTCTTGGCGGAAGTCGTATTGGCCATATCTCAAAATCCTTGCGGTGACCGGTCGCGGCTAACCGGGCTTCAATGCCGGCCGTCCAACCGCGTGATCGACACTGTGTGTTTTTCGGGTGTCGTGTTTTTCGGGTGTCCCTGAGAATGCCATTCCTGGAGCCAGCAAGCTCTCATGACGGCGCAGCTCAAAGAACAGCGGCGGCAGGATTGCGCCCGCCGCCATTAGCGGTCTTATAGAGGGCGCGCCCTGCAGCGTCAACGCCTCACCGGGGCCTTCGGAGCCGGAAGGCCCAATTGCAAGGCATCGGTAAGGTGCTGATGAGGTTGAATTTCCCGGCCCGCTTCGCTAATGGCTGACGGCGCTCCGGAGGCGGACGGCTGCAAGACAGATGTTACAGATATCAAGGTGACGCATGATCCGCGGCTTTTTCAGACTGGTCGGGCTGCTGCTCCTGGCGGGCGGATTTATCTTCATGGTCTATGACGGGGCGCGCTGGGTCGCCGATCAGACCTTGCGCTTTACCCGGTCTGGCGAACTCTGGAACGATGTCCATCAATCCAGCCAGAAGGCGTTCCAGGTCTGGGTGGAGGGCATTTCGCCCTGGCTCTGGGCTCATGTCGTCAGGGTCGTGCTGGATCAGCCGGTATTTGCCGTCATGGGCGTGCTCGGCATTCTGCTGATGCTGCTGTTCCGGCCGCGCAAGCCGTTGATCGGCTATTCGCGGAACTGAGCCAAACCGGCACGGCGATGCGGCGTTTATGCCCAACGGCCCGGCGTAACGGGGCTACTGCTGCCGACGTAAAGACCTATATTGTGACAGGCATTATTAGAGATTAGAGAGACACATCCCTCCGGGAGGTAATCCATGTTGTTCATGCGCAAAACCACTGCCTTGCCGAGTGCGGCCGAGGCGCTGCCTGGCCGAAGCAAGCCGATCCCGACGGCGACAAGCCATTTCGTCAACGGCCGCCAGTTGCAGCCGCCTTATCCGGCGGGTCTTGAGCAGGCGGTGTTCGGCCTCGGCTGCTTCTGGGGCGCGGAGCGCAAGTTCTGGGAACTCGGTGACGGCATCTTCACGACCGCCGTGGGCTATGCCGGCGGTCATACCGCCAACCCGACTTATGAAGAAGTGTGCTCGGGTCGCACCGGTCATACCGAAGCGGTGCTGGTGGTGTTCGATCCCAGGAAGATTTCCTACGATCAACTGCTGAAGACATTTTGGGAAAGCCACAACCCGACGCAGGGCATGCGTCAGGGCAATGATGTCGGCACCCAGTATCGTTCGGCGATCTACACGTTCAGCGAGGCGCAGCGCAAAGCCGTGGACGCCTCGAAGGCGGCCTATCAAAAAGCACTGTCGGCCAAGGGTCTCGGCACCGTCACCACCGAGATCGCGCCCGCCGGCGAGTTCTATTTCGCCGAGGACTATCATCAGCAATATCTGGCCAAGAATCCGGCCGGCTATTGCGGGCTCGGCGGCACCGGGGTGTCGTGCCCGATCGGCGCCGGCGTCAGCGCCTGATTGCCTCGCCATGACCAGTCCGGCCGGTTTTCCGAACCGGCCGGCTGGCAAAACGATTTGTTAACCATAACCGGTGCAAGACTTAAGCTGTCTCGCTATGAGGGATGGCTCCGGTGCGGGTTGCGCGCGCGTTTCGATTGCCGATGATTGCCGCCACGGCCACGCTCGCTTTGTCGGGCTGCACGCACACATCCGGTCCTGTCGCGACGGTGCAGCAGCCGCGAAGCGATCTTGATTCCCTGGCTTATGGCCGGCCTTACGGCCCGGGGCCGCGGGTCGCGGTCGCCTATGCCGCAGCACCGATGCCGGTGGCCTATGATGTCGCCTACCGACTCGATGCCGGCGACAAATTGCGGGTCGTGGTCTATGGCCAGGAAGGCCTCACCAACAGCTACGCCATCGATGCCGGCGGCGCGATCACCATGCCGCTGATCGGCTCGGTGCCCGCGCGCGGACGGACGCCGGCGGAACTGGCGTCCGCGATCACCGCCAGACTGCGCAGCGGCTACATCCGCGATCCCTCGGTGGCGGTCGAGATCGAATCCTATCGGCCGTTCTTCATTCTTGGTGAAGTCGCAGCCCCGGGCCAGTATCCCTACGTGCCCAACATGACCGTCGAAAGTGCTGTGGCGATTGCCGGCGGCTTTTCGCCGCGGGCCAGGCGCGACCGCATCACCCTGACCCACACCGACGCCTCCGGTTCGTCCCGCTATGTGGTGCCGCTCGGCACCCCACTCGGTCCCGGCGATACCGTCTTTGTCAACGAGCGCTGGTTCTGACGTCCTGGCATTTCGCCAATCTATTTTTTCAAATGCCGGGCAAAGAAGTCGAGGCTCCGCTGTTTGGCGACGCCGGCACTCGCCGGATCGTAACTCGCCCGCTCATCGCAATTGAAACCGTGCTGCGCATCGGGATAGACGTGGATTTCGACGTCGGGCCGAAGGCTGCGAATGATATCGACGTCGCTGAGCGGAATGCCCGCGTCCCTTTCACCGAAATGCAGTTGGGTCGGGACCTTCGGCGCATCGCCGGCGAAGCGCACGACGGCGCCGCCGTAATAGCCGATCGCCGCGGACAGGCCTGACAGTTTGGTCGCGGCGGCATAGGCGACGCTGCCGCCAAGGCAAAAGCCAATGATGCCGACCGGGCCTATCTCCTTCACCGCATCGATGGCGGCCTGGCTGTCGCGCAGCATCGCCGTCCAGTCGGGATTGGCGACGAATTTGCGTGCGACCGCGATCTCGTCCGGCGAATAGCCGGACTGGAAATTCGGCTCGATGCGGTCGAAGATCGCCGGCGCGATGGCGACATAGCCGTTGCCCGCGAAACGATCGCAGATCGCGCGAATGTGGTGATTGACGCCAAAGATCTCCTGGATCACCACCACGGCCGCCTTGGGCGCGCTTGCGGGATCGGCACGATAGCCGCCCAGTTGAAAATTGTCCGAAGCCGTCAGTTTGATATCGTGTCCCACGGGTCATCCATGTGTTGAGATCTGATTGGAGTGCTGAGATCTGATTGGACTTTAAGCGTTGTCTGACATGCGGGTGGAACCGTCGCCAGCCCTCACGCAATCTACACCAGCCCAGTAAGGGTCAGGCCCGCTTTTACGGAATGGCGCTCTTCGGCAGGCCGCCGAGGAACGGCAGCACGGCCGCGATGAACGCCTGCGGCTGATCGATGTTGACCGCGTGGCCGGCGGCCGGAATCACGACCTTCTTCGCGCCGGGAATTTTCGCCGCCATGTAATCGGAGGCGGCGAGGAACGGCGCATCGTCGGCGCCGACCACCACCAGCGACGGCACCTTGATACTCGGAAGCAGCTCGATGACGCGCGCATCGCGCTGGGTCAGCATGCCGCGCGCCGCGCGTGCCAGACCGGACGCATCGCGATGACTGACCGTCGAGCGTTCGCGGCTGGCGGATGCGAGGACCGCAAGGCCCTCGCGCTCGAAGCGGTCGCCGGTATCGTGGGCGCGCTTGTTCCAGGTTTCGCGGGCGTCGTCCTTCTTGAAGCCCGGCCCGGTATCGATGATCAGCAGCGCGCTGACGCGCTCGGGATGTGCGCGATAAAACGCCAGCGACATATAGCCGCCGAGCGAAAGGCCGCCGACAATGGCGCGGTTCGCGCCGACCGCGTCGAGCAGTGCGGCCATGTCGGCCACTGTCAACGCTTCGCTATAGGCCGCGGGATCGGACGGGTAATCGGACCGGCCGTGGCCGCGCATGTCCCACAAGACGAGCTTGTGATGTTTCGACAGCGCTTCGATCTGGCCCTGCCACATCTGCGAGGTCGACGAATAGCCATGGGTCAACAATAGCGGCGGCCCGCTGCCGTGAACCTCATAATAGAGTCTGACCCCGTCACGATCGATCTTTGGCATCGCGATTTCCCAATTCGTTCGGTCGCAACCTTAGAGCGCTTTCCGGCGAGGTGAGCACCCCTTCGCGTAAAGAAAACGCATCGGAAACTTTACAACTTGAAGGCGGAGATAGCGGCTTCCGCCATGCGTGAAAACAAAATCTGTCTACGACTTTAGGACTGGGCTTTGCCGCATTGCACAAACTTAATTTAGATTGCCTCTAGAACGGAACCCGATCATTCTGCACCCATGTCGGCACCGACCCGGTGGGTGCCAGACCATTACCTCAACGTGAGTTGCCGCCGTAAGCGGCATCATGCACCGGCAAGGGAAGAGACCATGCCTACTCTGAATATCAACGGACGGAATATGTCCGTCGAAGCGGCGGGCGATACGCCGCTGCTATGGGCCATCCGCGAGCAATTGCAGATGACCGGTACCAAATTCGGCTGCGGCGCCGGCCTGTGCGGCGCCTGCACAGTTCATCTCAATGGCGAAGCCGTGCGATCCTGCCAGACCTCCATCAGCGATGCGGCTGGCAAGAAAATCACGACCATCGAAGGTCTCAGCGCCAAGGGTGATCATCCGCTGCAGAAGGCGTGGATCGCCGAGCAGGTTCCGCAATGCGGCTACTGCCAGTCCGGCCAGATCATGCAGGCCGCGTCGCTGCTCGCCAAGAACAGCAATCCGACCAAGGAAGAAGTGGTAGCGCACATGGACGGCAATCTCTGCCGCTGCATGACCTATTCACGCATCCAGAAAGCCATCATGCGCGCTGCCTCCGAAATGCGCACTGCGTCCACCGCGACAGATCGGAGAGCAACATGAATACGCACGTGAAAATCACGCAGAGCGAGCCCGCTGATCTCAGCCGCCGCTCGTTCCTCGTAGGATCGGCCGCCGCAGGTCTCGCGCTCGGCTATTCTTCAGTTCCTGGCCTGCTCGGCGCCGACCAGGCGTTCGCCGCAACCGGCAACTTCGATCCCAGCGTCTGGTACTCGATTGCGCCGGACGGCATCGTCACGGTCACATGCGGCAAAGCCGACATGGGCCAGCACATTGCCTCGACCATGGCTCAGATCATTGCCGAGGAGCTCGGGTCGAACTGGAAGGACATGCGCATTCAGCTTGCTTCCAACGATCCGAAGTTCAACGACCCCGTGCTCGGCGCGCAGATTACCGGCGGCAGCTGGAGCACGATGATGAACTACGATGCAATGAGCCGCGCGGGTGCTGCGGGGCGCATGGCATTGACCGAAGCCGCGGCGGCCTCAATGGGCGTGCCCGCCGGCGAACTGATCGTCAGAGACTCGGTGATTTCCCATCCGAAGTCGAAGAAGTCGATGACGTTCGCGGAAGTCGTCAAGAGCGGCAAGGCCACCAAGACCTTTACGCCCGACGATCTCAAGGCGATCAAGCTGAAGACCCCCGATCAGTACACCATGATCGGCGTTTCGGTCCCGCAGCTCGACATTCCGTCGAAGACCAACGGTACGGCCAAATACGGCATCGACGTCATGCTGCCGGGTATGGTGTACGGCAAGGTCGTGATGCCTCCGGTACGGTATGGTGCAACGGTCAAGTCAGTGGATGACAGCGCGGCAATGAAGGTGCCGGGCTTCGTCAAGGCCGTCACCCTCGACGACAAGACGGCGACGACGACGGGCTGGGTGGTGGTGATCGCCAACACCTATGCCAGCGCCAAGAAGGCTGCCGAAGTTCTCAAGGTGACGTATGACGGCGGCCCCAATGCCAAGCTGTCGAGCGAATCGCTGCTCACCGAAGCCAAGCGCTTGCAGGGCCTCGACGGCTCCGGTTTGTTCTTCGTCAAGAACGGCGACGCCGCTGCGGCACTCGGTTCGGCGGCAAAGGTGATCGAGGCGGAATACACCACCAACATCAACATCCATGCGCCGATGGAACCGATGAACGCCACCGCGCAGCAGCAGGGCGATATCTGGCACATCTACTCCGGCAACCAGTTCGCAACGCGCTCCGGCGCGATCGCGGCCGGTGCTGCCGGCGTCGATCCCAAATTCGTCGTGATGCACCAGATGTTCCTGGGCGGCGGCTTCGGCCGGCGGCTTGACGCCGACATGATGGTGCCTGCGGTGCAGGCGGCGAAAGCCGTCGGCAAACCGGTCAAGGTGATCTATTCGCGCGAAGACGACATGACCATGGACTTCTCGCGTCCGTTGACGTTCCAGAAGATCAAGGCCGGCGTCGATGGCGACGGCAAGCTGGTTGCGGTAAATCACGACGTGGTCAGCGCGTGGCCGACCAAGCGCTGGGGCATCCCGGACTTCCTGTCGCCTTCGGTCGACAAGAAAGAGGAGCGGCTTGATGCGTTCACGGTGAATGGTGCGGACTTCTTCTATTCCGTGCCCAACCACAACGTCCGCGCCATCCTCAACGAGATGGCGCAGAACGCCACCCCGTCGGGGCAGTTGCGGTCGGTCGCCCCGGGCTGGACCTTCTGGGCGGTCGAAAGCATGATCGACGAGATCGCCCATGCCGCCGGCAAGGATCCCGCGCAGTATCGCATCAGCATGTTGGACGGCGCCGGCGCCAATGCCGGTGGCGCGCAACGCCTGCGTAATACCTTGCTCGCTGCGATGGGCTTGGCGGGTTACGGCACCATCCAACTTCCGAAGGGCGAGGGCATGGGCGTTGCCTGTGTCTCGTCACAGGAAAGAGCGACCGCAAGCTGGACCGCTTGCGTGGCTCATGTTGCCGTTGCGCCGTCGGGCGAGGTCAAGGTCAAGAAGCTGACCGTGGCCACCGACGTCGGCACCCAGGTACATCCCGACAATATCCGTGCCCAGGTCGAGGGCGCGGCATTGTGGGGGGTCTCGCTCGCACTGTACGAGAAGGCGACGCTGAAGAACGGCGGTATCGAACAGACCAACTTCGATACCTACACCCCGTTGCGGATGAGTCAGCTGCCGGAAGTTGCCATCAGTGTCATTGCCAATGGTGAGAAAGCCACCGGCGTCGGCGAACCGGCGGTGACGGTGGTTGCGCCTGCGCTCGCCAACGCGATCTTCAATGCGTGTGGCGCCCGTGTCCGCTCGCTGCCGATCACGGCAGAGGCGGTGAAGGCGAACATGAAGGCGTAAGCCCGCAGCACGCGACAACAACGATCCGCCGGGGGCATTGCCTCCGGCGGATTTTTTTTGTCGTTGCAGCCGCGAGCAGAAAAATGGGGCCAGGAATCGTTAAATTTTTAGGGTCAAAAACAGACCCGCATTCACAATACCCCTTAAGCCTTGGGGAACCCGTTATCCGGTATGTCTTTGCGATCGCCACCGCCGCCAGCAAAGAGGAACCATGACAACTCAAGCGAGCCCATCTCCGTCCAAGCGCCGGCTGCTTCTGGCGTCCGATCGGAACGATCAAAGCAGCGAATTGGCCAGCATTCTGAAATCCGTGGGCGAGGTGGATACCATCTCGACGCTGGAAATCCCGGACGCTCCCGCCAGTCACGTTTCAGGGATCGTGGTCGATATCAATCTGCGCTCCGCCGAAAGCGTACAGCGGGTTCGCAACAAGCTGCAGGCCGATGCCTACCGCTCGATGCCGAGGCTGTTTGTTCTCGCCGACGCCCTGCATCATGGATCGATGCAGGCCTGGGCGCTGGGCGCAACCGACACGATCGCCCGGCCGTTCGATGCGCAAGGAATTCTGCAACGCATCCATGCCGCGTTCCCGGACACCCATGCCTACGACGCGACGGATCGCGGCAAGGCCCTGAACCGAGGCGTCACTGCCGCCCACGACGTGATGGTCAAGATATTCGAGAAGCTTCCGGCGGGAGAACCGCTGACGTTCGACGATATCGTGCAGGCGGAAAACAAGATTCTCAAGGCCATCAAGCACTGCTCGTTACGCGAGTGGCTGACGGCCGTGGGTTGCCATCATACCGAAACCTTCCGCCACTGCCTGTTTGTAACCGGCTTCGCGGTGGCGTTCGCACAACATCTCGGCATGCGTCAGGACGACCAGCGCCGGTTGGCGCGTGCAGCGCTGCTGCACGACGTCGGCAAGGCGTTCGTTCCGATCGCGATCCTGGACAAGCCGGGAGAGCTGACCGAAGAGGAAATGAATGAAATCCGACAGCATCCGCGTCGCGGTTATGACGCGCTTGCAGCTCAGGGCAGTTTCCCGCCGGAGATGCTGGATGTGGTTCTGCACCATCACGAATTCCTTGACGGCACCGGATACCCCCATGGCCTGAGCGGCAATCAGATCAGCGACATCGTGCGCGTCATAACCATCGTGGACATCTATGCGGCGCTGGTCGAGAGGCGCGCCTATCGGCTGGAATATACCCACGCCCGGGCGTATTCGATGATGGAAGACATGGTCGGTCAATTGGACCAGCATTTGCTTCAGGCTTTCCGCCCGGTCGCGTTCGCATCCTTTTGATCGCTGGACGCGGTCTCGGACCGCGGCCGATCACGCGACAATAACAATCCGCCGGGAGCGTTGCTTCCGGCGGATTTTTTGCGGCAGGGTTCAGCGGCTGGACGCAAGCCGCGCGGCGATAATCCCGATTTATCATTGACTTGCCGGCGCGCGACCATCGCGCCGCGAGAAGCGGAGGCTGCGATTATGGGCGCGACCATTGAAATCGATCTTCCGGCCGATATCGCGGCGACGCTGGTCAATCCGGCAGCCTATGCCGATCATCGCCTTCATGATGCCTATCGCTGGCTCCGGGCCAATAATCCGCTCGGCGTCGCACGGGTGGAAGGGTTCGATCCGTTCTGGGTGGTGACCAAACACGCCCACATCCAGACCGTCAGCCGGCAGAACGATCTTTTTCATAATGCGGACCGCCCGACCACGCTCACGACCCAGGCGTTCGAGGAGCGGGTGCGCAAGATCACCGGCGCGCCGAACCTGGTGCGCTCGCTGGTTCAGATGGACGCACCCGATCATCCCAAATATCGCGCCTTGACGCAGGCCTGGTTCATGCCGGTCAATCTCGGAAAGTTCGAGGAAAGGGTCCGCACCATCGCGCGCGGCGCGGTCGAGCGGATGGTGTCGCATGGCGGGGCTTGCGATTTCGTCGCCGACATCGCGCTCGGATATCCGTTGCATGTCATCATGGAAATTCTCGGTGTGCCGGAAAAGGACGAACCGAGGATGCTCAAACTCACCCAGGAATTGTTCGGGCCGCAGGATCCCGACACCGCGCGGGTCAGGGAACAACTCAGCGCCGAACAGTTTTCCGAGATGATCGTGTCGATCGTCAATGATTTCGGGGCTTATTTCGGCAAAATCACCGAGGACCGGCGCGCCAATCCGAAGGATGACCTTGCTACCGTGATCGCCAACGGCAAGATCAACGGCGCGTATCTGCCGCCCCTCGACATGACGAGCTACTACATGATCGTGGCCACCGCCGGCCACGATACCACGTCGTCGTCGACGGCGGGCGCGATCTGGGCGCTCGCCGAAAATCCGCAGGAGTTTGCCAGGGTCAAGGCCAATCCGGGGCTGATTCCGGGCCTGGTCGACGAGGCCATTCGCTGGATGACGCCGGTGAAGACATTCATGCGATCGGCAACCGCCGACACCGAACTGGGCGGGCGCAAGATCGCCAAAGGCGACTGGCTGATGCTGTGCTATGCGTCCGGCAACCGCGACGAGGATGTCTTCGAGGACCCGTTCACGTTCCGCTCCGACCGCAAGCCGAACCGGCATGTCGCATTCGGCTACGGCGCCCATCTCTGCCTTGGGCAGTACCTCGCCAAGATGGAAATGCGAATCCTGTTCGAGGAATTGCTGCCGCGCCTGAAGTCGGTCGCACTCGATGGCGAGGTCAAGATGACGCAGGCCACCTTCGTCAACGGACCGAAATCGCTGCCGATCCGGTTCGAGCTGAACTAGGGTCCAGACTCAATTGATTAAAGCCAGAATGCCACGGCGGCAACGAGGCATGGGGCTGAGAAGTAGTTCCGAGCGAGTTTGTCGTAGCGCGTTGCGATGCGCCTGAAACCCAACCGCTTCGCCAATGGGGAGATGTTCTTTTCCGAGGGCCGTTAGCGTGCCCGCTCGCGGCGCCGGTGAAGCGTCCGAGACCGGTCGCGAGCAGCGGCTCGCACAACCGCGGGCCACCGATCATTTCGACCGCCATGGGGTCATCCGCGGTATCCAGCGCGGGACGGCGGCGCGGAACGCCTCGTACTCACTACCAAACGTCCGCTCGAGGGTGGGTTCTTCGTACGCCACGACGAAGACGTGGAAGAAGAGCCAGAGCAGCGCGCCGTAGACGATGAGGCGCCAGTCGCCCATCAGCACCGCTTGACCCAGGATGATGGCAACGACCGCGACGTATATTGGATTACGCACATAACGGTAGAGACCGGTCACCACGAGATTCCGGGTCGGCGCGATGG
Source organism: uncultured Pseudomonadota bacterium (assembly GCA_963819325.1). Lineage (GTDB taxonomy): Bacteria > Pseudomonadota > Alphaproteobacteria > Rhizobiales > Xanthobacteraceae > Bradyrhizobium. Next base: position 138,268 of record CAWFVT010000021.1, on the reverse strand, counting down.
GCGCGGGGGTGCCGAGACCCTGCAGCGCGAAACGCGCAAATGCGTCAACGAGCCCAGGCACGCCAGCGAGAATCATTATCGCGCCGATGCCGCGCGTCAGTTCCAGACCAAGGAACGGCGGCCGGAGTTGCCAACCCGTGATCGACCATGGAACGAGCCCCGCCAGCGTAGATGGGGCGACCACGAAGAAAACCGCCGAGCCCAGGACGGCAATGGTTCGTTGCACGGCGGTTCCCGACACTCGCTGCGAGCTCATTCCAAGCTCCCCTTCATGGTGCCGACACGCTTGCCATGTTATCCCAAAAGCGGAAACCGCGCACGACTAAAGCCAGAACGCCACGGCGGCAACGAGGCACAGGGCTGAGAAGTAGTTCCGAGCGAGTTTGTCGTAGCGCGTTGCGATGCGCCTGAAGTCCTTGAGCCTGCAGTAGCAGCGCTCGATGGGTTGCGATCCTGATAGGCTTGCTTGTCGTGACGTATGCGTTTCTTCCGATTTAATCGGAACGGAAAAGGCTCGAAGGCGGAGACGTCGAACTATCGAATTCGAATGATCCGCAAGGCGGCTCACGCCAGCAGCTTGCGCAACTCCGCCTTAGCCACCTTCTCCAGCGTCGAACGCGGCATCTCATCAACCAAACGGATTTCACGCGGCACCTTGAAGTCCGCCAGCCCGCTGCGGCAGGCGGCCATCACGGTGTCGTGCAATTCCGGCGGTGCATGGGCGACGCCGGCCAGCGGAATGATGAACACCACCGGCACCTCGTCGAGCATCGGGTGCTTTTTCGCAACCACCGCGGCCTCGCGCACACCGGGCACCATGGCGATCACCTGCTCGATCTCGGAGGCCGCGACATTCTCGCCGCCGACCTTGAGCATGTCCTTGGCGCGGTCGCCGAACCGGATGTAGCCGTGGTCGAGCAGCGTGACGCGATCGCCGGTGATGAAATAGCCGTGTTCGTCGAAGCTCTCGCGGGTGGCCTTTTCGTTGTGCAGGTATTCGCTGAACAGCGACAGCCCGGGCACGCCCTTGATCAGGAGATTGCCGGTGTCGCCCGGCTGCGTCGGCGCACCGTCGTCGCCGGTGACGCGGATGGCGTATTCAGCCGCGGGACGGCCGATCGCCATCGGCACATTGGGCTGGTCGACCTCGCCGACGATGCCGTGGGTGATGGTTTCGGTCATGCCCCACCAGCCGATGATCTTGACGCCGAACACGGCGAAGGGCGGCGGATCGCAAACCGCGGTGCCCCAGAGCCGGAACGTATGTTGTTTCGGGATCTCGCGCTCCAGCAACGCTTTCATGCAGAACGGGATCGTCGAGGTCCAGGTGCAGCCATGCTCGGCGGCGACATTCCAGAACCGGCTGGCGGAGAACCGCGGCTGGATCACGCAGGTAGCGCCGACCCACAGGCTCGCCAGCATCGAATAGGCCAGCGCATTGGTGTGAAACAGCGGCAGGTAGGTGTGATGCACATCGCCGGCGTGCAAATCCTGATGCGCCGCGTTGACCTTGGCGCCCCACAGCGCATTGGCGTGGGTCCACAGCACGGCTTTTGGCCGCGACGTGGTGCCGGAGGTATATTGCACGCTGCACGACGCCATCGGATCGCTGGCGCGGCGCGGCCGGTCGGCGCTGTCGGCGAACAGCGCTTCGAAAGCATCGCCGCGTGGTACGCCGCTTTCCGCGGGCCTGACGCCGGCGTCGTGCGAAATCACCGCAAGCCAGCGCAGGCCCCGGCAATGCGCGGCGACCATTTCGGCATAAGCCGGCTGGGTGATTGCGGCAACCGCGCCGCAATGGCCGGCGAAATATTCCATTTCGGCCGGCGCCGAGCGGGTGTTGGTGGTGACCGCAATGGCGCCGAGTTCGACACAGGCAAACCAGGCCAGCAAGGCTTCGATACAATTATCCAGGTGGATAAGCACGAACTCGCCGGACTTCACGCCGCGCTTGGCAAGGCCAGCCGCGAGTGCGCCGACCCGATCGTGAAATTCGCCGTAGCGCCAGACCCGCGCCGGCGCATCGAACGGCGCCCAGATCAAGAACGGATGATCGCGACGGGTTTCGGCCTGCATCCGCAGCAGCCATGGCACGTCAAGTCCCGCGAATGGCCCGACCACGCCCGGCATAGCTTGCGAATTCGGCATTGATCCTCCCATGCAGGCTTGCCGGCTGCTTTTGCTGGTTCATATCAGGGCGTCGGCGCCATGCCCGTCAAGATGCGCCGTCCTGATACGACGAGATTTCGATCAGGCTGCCGTCGGGATCCCTGCAATAGACCGACCGCAACATGCCGCGGGCGCCCAGTCGCGGTCCCGGACCGTCCTCGATCGCCACGCCGAGCGCTTTCAGATGCGCCACCACCTGCTCCGGTGTGGCCGCGGTGAGAAAGCACAAATCCTCGCTGCCGGCGGCTTCATGGTCCGCGGTGAACCACTCGACCTTGTCGGCGTCGCGCGGCCGCACATTGATCTTCTGGTTGCCGAAGATCAGCGAGGTCCGCGGCGGACTGCCGTTGCCCGGATCGAACATCCTGATCTCCATGCCGAGCACCTTCCGATACCACTCGGCGGAGCGAGCGACGTCCGAGACATTGATCACCAGATGATCGAGCGCGTTGACCTTGACAGACATGGATTATCCTTTCGTCACGGGTCGATGTGCGGCGTGCCGCATGGGCCGCATCAGGCCCTGGTTGTTACAACGCGAGCCCGCGTCAATTCAACCATGGCGATCGCGCGGGTTTATTGGCGATGCGGCTTGACTTGGGATCGGTCGCGCCTATACTAAACTATATGGTTAAGTATGGCGATCACGCCCTGGACCGCACATTCGCAGCACTCGCTGACCCGACGCGGCGCGCACTGCTGGCCCGGCTTGACGGACAACACAGCGTTTCTGTGAGCGAACTGGCGCAGCCGTTCGCGATGTCGCTGCCCGCGATCATGAAGCATCTCGACGTGCTGTCGGATGCCGGCCTGATTGCGCGTGCGAAAACCGGCCGCGTCGTGGCGTGCCGATTGACTGCCGGGCCGATGGAGCAGGCGATGGACTGGCTGAACCGCTACCAGCGCTTCTGGTCCGAAGGCCTCGACCGCCTTGCTGCTTTTGTGGAGGAAGAAAAATGGCCACCAAATCAAGCGCCGCAGCCGGCCTCGTCACCCGACCGAGCCTCACCCTCAAACGTCGTCTCAATGCCTCGCCGGCGAAAGTCTACGCGGCGTGGACCGACCCGGAAAAAATAGCCCGGTGGTTCGGACCCGCGCAGGTCGTCGCCGGCTCGGTGCGGGCCGACATCGATGCGCGGGTCGGCGGCCGCTACCGGGTCAGTTTCAAGATGCAGGACGGCGAGCAAAACGAAGTCGCCGGAGTCTATCGCGAGATGGTGCCGAACCGGATATTGGCGTTTAGCTGGGCGTGGCATTCGACGCCGGAACGCGAATTGCAGGTGACGATCTCGCTGCAGCCCGACGGCGACGGCACGCTGCTGACGCTGCACCATGAGCAACTGTTCGATCAGGCCGCGCGGGACGGCCACGAGGGTGGATGGATCGGCACGCTCGACAAGCTCCAGAAGTATCTCGCCTGAAATGCCTCAACCACCAGGGAGCCGGCCATGCAATCGCACCAAATCGTCTCGCGTGAACAATGGATCGCCGCGCGCAAAGCGCATCTGGCCCATGAGAAGGAATATACCCGGGCACGCGACCGGCTAAGCGCCGAACGCCGGGCGCTGCCCTGGGTCAAGGTCGACAAGAGCTACCTGTTCGAGGGCCCGGGCGGCCAACAATCTCTCGCCGATCTGTTCGCCGGGCGAAGCCAGCTCGTGGTCCAGCATTTCATGTTCGCGCCCGATTGGTCAGAGGGCTGCAAAAGCTGCTCGTTCTGGGCGGATGGATTCGAGCGCATGGTCCCCCATCTCGCCGCGCGCGATACCACGCTGGTCGCGATCTCGCGCGCGCCTTTGCCCAAGCTTGAGGCATTCAAGGCGCGGATGGGCTGGACCTTCAACTGGCTGTCTTCGGCGGCCAACGATTTCAACTACGACTACGCCGTTTCATTTACGCCGGAGGAAATCCAGCGCGGCGACAAGGTCTACAATTTCGGAACCAGCGGTTTCGGGATCGAAGACGCTCCTGGCATCAGCGTGTTCTTGCGCGACGACGCCGGGAACATCTTCCACACCTATTCATGCTTCGCCCGCGGCCTCGACATGATGAATGCCGCCTACCATTATCTCGACCTGACGCCGATGGGACGCCACGAAGAGGGCCTGCCCTATCCGATGGACTGGGTGCGGTTGCGTGACCAGTACAAGCCTGCCGCGGTCACGGCCGCTTGCTGCCAGAGCTGATCCACCCCGACCGGAGCGTGGTTACGCGACGGCGGGTCGGGTCTGCTCGCCTTCGATGGCGCGATCGATGGCGTCGATCAATAGTTGGGTCTCGATGAATTTGCTCCGCGCCCGCTCCGCCTTGTCGCGGTCGAACGGCGCGGCAAGAGTTTTTGCGAAGGCGTCGCGCTCGTCGATCATGCGCTCGCGCGCCTTCTTCAGCGTCTCAATTCGCTCGTTCATGTGGACTTCGCTTTCTGTTGGCCGCGCGAATCATCTTGGACCTGATGTAAAAAGCTGCAGGCCATCTATGCCACGGCAGCTTTCGCCTTGGCAAAGACGACGCCCTTGGCCTCGGTGCCGACGGCAGTCAATACAGCGATCACGATCGCAACCGTGCCCGCCACGGCCGCCAGTGCGAAGCTGTAATTTCCGCCGGAATGCTCGGCGATGCCGGCCTGCAGTGGTGCGTTCACGGATGCAATCAGGTTGCCCAGTTGATAGACGAAGCCGGGAAATGTCCCTCGCGCGGTGTCCGGCGACAACTCGTTCAGATGCACCGGCACCACGCCCCAGGCGCCCTGGACGGCGAACTGCATCAGGAAGGCCCCGATCGCGAGCATGGCGGGGCTGTCGGAAAAGGCCCATAGCGGGATTACCGGCAAGGAGAGCAACGCGGCAATGATGATGCATCGCCGCCGCCCGAACCGCTCCGAGAGCGTGCCGAACAGGATGCCGCCGCAGATCGCGCCGATATTATAGATCACGGCAATGATGCTGACCGCATGCGGGGGCAGCTTGTGTTCGACCTGCAGGAATGTCGGATAGAGATCCTGGGTGCCATGGCTGAAGAAATTGAATGCGGTCATCAGCACCACCGCGTAAATGCCGAGGCGCCAGTGTGATTTCAGGACCGAGATCGTGCCGCCGCTTTCGATCGCCGCCTCCTTGCTCCAGCTCGGCGATTCCGGAACGTTGCGGCGAATGTACAGCACGAGCAGTGCGGGGATCACGCCGACCATGAACATGCCGCGCCATCCGATGTACGGGAACAGCACGCCGTACACGATCGAGGCCATGAAGTAGCCGGCCGGATAGCCCGATTGCAGCAGGCCGGAGACGAATCCGCGGGCATGCGGCGGGATCGTTTCCATGGTGAGCGATGCTCCGACACCCCATTCGCCGCCCATCGCGACGCCGTACAGGGCGCGCAAAACGATCAGCACGGTCAGGCTCGGTGCAAAGCCCGATGCGAATTCGAGGATCGAATACAAGAGGATGTCGACCATCAGGGTCGGCCGGCGTCCCCAGCGGTCGGCGGCGCGGCCGAAAATGAAGGCTCCGACGGGACGCATCGCCAGCGTCAGCAGGATGGCCAGCGTGACATTCGAAATATCGGTATGGAATTCCGCGGCAATGTCCTTCAGCACGAACACGAAAAGGAAAAAATCGAAAGCATCCAGCGACCAGCCGAGAAAACTTGCTGCAACGACGTGTTTTTGTTCGCTGGTCCAGCCGGATAATGCTGCAATGGCCATTTATTCTGCCTCGAAGGATCTGCCTGAAGACGATGCGGAGCCGCTCTCCTGTGTTGGGAGGATCATGGTGGATGGCGCGGCGATGGCAAGTGTGAATTGGAGATGCCCCTCGGCCCGAGCGAGATGGCACGCGGTGGGATGGGTCTTACCGCCCAGCTGCCCGGAGGTCCCGATAACACGGAATGGCGGACGCTCATGTTTCGCCGCGATGTGTTAGGTTTTCCGACATAATCGCGTGACCCAATCGAGCCCTCACATTCTTCCGTCCGTCTCGACGAGACGCGGCCCAGCATAAACAGCAGGAATTGACCATGAAGGGATCAGAGCTTCTCGTTGCCGCGCTGGAGAATGAAGGTGTCGATCGCATCTTCGGAGTGCCCGGGGAGGAAAACCTCGATGTCGTCGAAAGCCTTCGGCGGTCCTCGATCGAGCTTGTCGTCACCCGTCATGAACAGCCGGCGGCGTTCATGGCGGCCACCTATGGCCGGCTCACCGGAAGACCGGGGGTCGCGCTCTCCACACTTGGTCCCGGAGCGCTGAACCTTGTCACCGGTGCGGCTTACGGGTTTCTCGGCGGCATGCCGATGGTTCTGATCACCGGCCAGAAGGCGATTCGCCAAAGCCGTCAGGCGCATTTCCAGATCGTCGATGTGGTGGGTGCGATGAGCCCGCTGACCAAGCAGTCGCAACAGATCGTGAGCGCGTCGAGCATTCCGACCCTCGTCCGCAATGCCTTTCGGATCGCGACCGAAGAACGCCCCGGTCCGGTTCATCTCGAATTGCCGGAGGACGTTGCCGCGGAGCAGGCAGGCGATGTGCCGATGGTCCCGGTGCATGCCGCGGAGCTCCCGGTTCCATCGCTGGAAGCAATCAAGCGCGCATCCGATTTGATCCTGGCCGCCAAATATCCGCTGCTGATGTTCGGCGCCGGCGCAAGCCGCCCTCAATTGGCGCCGGCGCTCTCCGAATTTGTGCGTCGAGTCCGCATCCCCTTCTTCAACACGCAGATGGGGAAGGGGGCGGTCGGGGGTGCTTCGGAGTTCTATCTTGGTACCGCAGCCCTCAGCGAACGCGACTACGTCCACCAGGCGATCGATCGCGCCGATCTGATCGTGACGATCGGCCATGATACGGTTGAGAAGCCGCCGTTCCTGATGGCCCGCGGGCGGCACCAGGTCATCCATATCGGATTCGTGCCGGCGACCGTCGAGGAAGTGTATTTTCCGCAAGCCGAAGTTGTCGGCGACATCGCCAAAGGCCTCGACCAGCTCGCCGACGAGCTGGAAGGCAAACTGGTCATGAACCCGGACTGGGCTACCTTGCGCAAGGATATCCTCGCCCACATCACCGATCGTGCGGAGGAGGATCGCTTCCCCCTGACGCCGCAACGCATTGTGCACGACGTGCGGCAAGTCATGCCACCCGACGGAATCGTGGCGCTCGACAACGGCATGTACAAAATCTGGTTTGCCCGAAACTACCGCACCGATGTCGCCAATACGCTGCTTCTGGACAACGCGCTGGCGACGATGGGCGCCGGTTTGCCGTCCGGGATGATGGCGGCGCTATTGTATCCGAAGCGGCGTGTGCTCGTCGTGGCGGGCGACGGCGGCTTCATGATGAACAGTCAGGAACTTGAAACCGCACGAAGGACGAATCTCAATCTCGTGGTGCTGATCATCGAGGACCACGCCTATGGCATGATCCGGTGGAAGCAGGCGGTCGATGGTTTCGCCGACTGGGGCCTGACGTTCGGCAATCCGGACTTCGTCGCCTATGCCGCCGCCTATGGCGCCCGCGGACGCCGGGTCACGACGGCGTCCGGTTTGGCGCCGGCACTGGAAGAGGCATTTTCCGCGGGCGGCTTGCACCTGATTGCGGTCCCCATCGACTACAGCGAAAACATCCGGGTTCTCGTCGAGGAACTCAGGCATATGCAGAGCTAGGTGACGATCGTAACTTTGGGCCTGGTCGAATTATACCACGCGCTCATCGCGGGCCTTTCTCACGACGGTGACTTCGCGGACGCCATCGAGTTCCTTCAACTTCTCAGAAAACGTCGCGATATCCTGCGATGAGACTTTGCTGAGAAGGACCACGAGATCATCTGTTCCCTGCGGGTTGCGGTTTTCAACCAGGAACCGCTTCACCTGGCCAATCCGAAGGCCAAGCGCCTCCTTTAATAGCTCGGGCGTCAGGCTGCCGTTGTCGACCTCGATCTTCAACTGACAACTTTGATTTCTGGAGCGGTAGGCTTCTTCCAGCGGCTTGATGCCGGCCAGGATGATCAAAATGATGACGGTTGAAGCACCCGCGGCCAGATAAAGGCCGCCGCCGACCGCAAGACCGATGGCCGCGACCGTCCAGATGCTGGCGGCGGTGGTGAGACCTTTCACGATCTCGCCACGCGCCAGGATGGCGCCGGCCCCCAGGAAACCGATTCCCGATACCACCTGCGCGGCTATTCGCGACGGATCGAGCACAACATGCTCGTAAGTCAGGATGTTCGAGAATCCGTACTGCGAGACGATCATGATCAAACACGACCCGACGCATACCAGCATATGGGTGCGGATACCGGCGGCCCACAGCAGCCGCTCGCGCTCCAATCCGATCATGCTCCCCAGCACGGCGGCACCGATCAGGCGAATAAGCATTTCCGTGTTGGACATTTCACACCTGCGTCGCTCGAGAGATGTAAGCAGACGGGTTCGGTATGCCACAGCGGTCGCACCGCCGCCAGATTTCGGCGCGGTCGCGCAAGGTTTGTGTTGCGGGATTTGGCAGTGAGATGCCGGGATTTCCGGCTTGCCGGGATGCGAGACATCGCATCCGGGATGCGGGAGAATATCGCGGCTTCGTCCAGCGCAATGGATTTTGCAGCGCGAGCAATCTCACGCTCGTAATGGCGATGCTCGTCGTTACCCGTGCTTCCTGATGCAGATCTTCGCGGTTCCCGCAGTCGTGGTGCACTGCCATTGCGCGCTCAAGGCTGCGCTCGCGAATGGTTTCGGGCGGGTTAATTTGACCGAAAGAAAAGCGGCAACGCAGGCAAACGTCAGGATAGTGACGATGAGCGCGATCTCTTGGCGGGTCCATAATGTCCAGGTCATGGCCTTTACTCCTCCTTCCTTGGTCGGAGAGTAGGAGAAGGCGTTCGATCTCGATGTGATGCACATCACAATGCGGGCGGCTCTACCAGTCAAGCGCCGGTGAAGAGCAAATTGTGATTAGATTGGGCAAGGTTGGCTTCGTAAAGCAGTTGCGGCGCGAGGTTCAGCAAGAAGGATGTTCGCTTGACCGACTTCACGGTTCCACCTGGATCGCCCGGCATTCCGCCACGCTGGACGTCGAGCGCCAAGAGCGCGGTCGGCACGGCTTTGCGAGCCGAAAGCCGGGTCTGGTTTACGATCAGCCACGGCATTCTCAACGAGATTTACGCGCGCCGGCTTGATACCGCCTGTGTCAGGGATTTCGGATTCATCGTCACCGCAAAGAACTATTTTTCGGAAGAGAAGCGCGACACGCTTCAGACCGTCGAGATGATCGAAGACGGCGTTCCTGCGTTCCGCCTGGTCAACACCTCCACCGACGGCCGGTACCGGATCTCCAAGACGATTTTTTCCGATCCGGTTCGCGAGGTTGTCCTGCAGGAGATCCGCTTCGAGCCGTTGGTCGGTGCGTTATCCGATTATCAAGTTCACGCCATCGTCGCACCACATCTGGTGAACGCGGGCGCCAACAACACCGGTTGGTGCGGCAACTTCAAGGGACACCAGATGCTGTTCGCCGAGGGCAGAGATAGAGCTCTCGCGGTCGCCTCCTCGGTGCCGTGGCTCGCACGCTCGGCCGGCTATGTCGGGGTTTCAGATGCCTGGCAGGCGCTGTCGCGTGGGGAAGGTTTGAGAACCGAGTTTGAACGGGCGGAAAACGGCAATGTCGCCATCGCAGGCACGCTCGATATGTCAGCGCAGGGCGGGCGAGCCGTTCTGGCGATCGGCTTCGGCTCGCTTCCCGAGGAAGCGGCATTGCGCGCGCTTCTCGGTTTGCAGCAGCCGCTAGAGCCCGCGCTGGAACATTATTGTGCCGGCTGGCGTCAGTATCAGGCCGAACTTCTGCCGCTCGACGAACCCCGTCACGGCGAAGGCTTAAATCGCTATCGCGTCAGCACGGCCGTGCTGGCCACGCATCGGGATAGTGCTTCGGGAGCCATTATCGCCAGTCTTTCGATTCCTTGGGGTTACGCCAAAGGCGATGATGATCTCGGCGGCTATCATCTGGTTTGGCCGCGTGACCTCGTTGAAACGGCTGGCGGTCTGCTGGCGGCCGGCCATACGGCTGGGGCGAAGTCCGTGCTCGACTATCTGGTGGCGATCCAGGAAGCCGATGGACACTGGTCGCAGAATTCGTGGCTTGATGGCAGGCCTTATTGGCAGGGCATTCAGATCGACGAAACCGGCTTTCCGATCCTGCTCTATGACATGTTGCTGCGTGCCGGCGCGATCGAGCCTTCGGATCGGCTGCGTTACGCGGACATGATCCGTGCCGCGGCGGGCTATATCGTTCGCAACGGACCGACCACACAACAGGATCGCTGGGAAGAGGACAGCGGCTATTCGGCCTTCACCATCGCAGTCGAGATCTCGGCATTGCTCGCCGCGGCGGATGCAATGGAGGCCGTTGGCCAGGGTTCCGTCGCCCGCTATCTCCGGGAAACGGCGGATGGCTGGAACGAGCAGATCGAGGACTGGGCCTATGCAAGGGATACCGAACTTTCGCGCAGGCTCGGAGTTCGACGGATACTACATGCGCATCGGCTTCTCAGAGGGCGATGCCAATGCGAGATCGCATGGACTGATTCCGATTCGTAACCGGTCAGATGGCAACGCGGCGCTTGAAGCGGGCCTCCTGATCAGCCCCGATGCGCTCGCGCTGGTGCGGTTCGGCCTTCGCGCCGCCGATGATCCGCGTATCCTCAACACCGTCAAGGCGATTGACGCCCTGCTCAGGCGCGACCTGCCGTCGGGCTCCTATTGGTATCGTTACAACAGTGACGGCTATGGCGAACACGCCGACGGCGGGCCATTCGATGGCGCCGGAATCGGCCGGCTGTGGCCGCTGCTCACAGGCGAGCGGGCGCATTACGAACTCGCCGCCGGGCGGCCTGAGGAAGCAAAGCGCCTGCTTGCAGCGCTTGAGGCCTCCGCCAGCACTGGCGGCCTGTTGCCGGAGCAGATATGGGACAGCGAAGACGTTCCCCGCAGGGAACTTTTTCTCGGGCGTCCCTCCGGCAGCGCCATGCCGTTGGTCTGGGCGCATGCGGAGCATATCAAATTGCTGCGATCGATCCGGGACGGCGCGATCTTCGACATGCCGCTGCAAACCCTCAACCGGTATGTGAACAACAAGCCGGCGCCGGCGCCGATCGTCTGGCAAATCACGTCAAAAGTCGCTGGTATCGCCGCCGGCAGGGTCCTGCGCCTGGAATTTTCGGATGCGGCGCGGATCCACTGGTCGACGGATAACTGGAAAACGATTTCCGACAGGGACGCGACCGTAACGGGGTTGGGTACGTATATTTGCGACCTGCCGACCGAGCGCCTCGCACCTGCAGATATCGTCCGCTTCACCATCTTCTGGCCGAAGCAAAATCGTTGGGAAGGTACTGACTTCCAGGTCGAGATCGCCAGCGCGCGTTAGAGCGTTTTCAAGCGAAGTGGACCGGTTCGCGTGAAGAAAACGCGTCAAAATAAAGAAACACCCGGCAACTACCGGGAATTGAACCAGATGGAATACCGATCATGAGCGGACAACGAGATATCCGGCTGTTGCTGGCGGACGTGGACGGAACGCTGGTGACGCAGGACAAGGTGTTGACCGACCAGACCGTGGCGGTGGCGCAGGAGTTGCGCGCGGCCGGCATCACGCTGGCGATTACCAGCGGGCGGCCGCCGCGCGGCATGAGCATGCTGATTGCGCCGCTCAAGCTGACCGGCGCCATCGCGGGCTTCAACGGGGGTGTCTTCGTCCATCCCGACCTGTCGGTGATCGAAAGCCATATTCTCGACTTTGCGGCGGCTAAAGAGACGCTTCAGTTGATTCTCGATCAGGGCCTCGATGCGTGGGTCTATACCGAGAAGGAGTGGTTGATCCGCGACAGCAAGGCGCCGCATGTGGCGCGCGAGACCTGGACGGTGAAGTTCGACGCCAAAGTCGTCGCATCCTTTACCGACGCGGATTTGGCTGACGCGGTGAAGATAGTCGGCGTCTCGGACGATCTTGATCGTGTTGCGGCTTGCGAGAAGATGGCGCAGCAAAAACTGGGGTCGAACGCCAGTGCGGCGCGTTCGCAGCCTTATTATCTCGATGTGACCCACCCGCAGGCCAACAAGGGCGCGGTGGTATTGACACTGTCAAAGCTGCTGAACATTCCGCCCGAGCAGATGGCGACGATCGGCGATATGCCAAACGACGTCCTGATGTTCCGCAACAGTGGCTTCTCGATCGCCATGGGCAACGCCAGCGACGAAGTCAAGTCGCAGGCGACCACGGTGACCGACAGCAATCAAAACGAGGGTTTTGCCAAGGCGGTGCGAAAATTCGTTCTGCGCACAGCCGGGTAATCTTGCTTCCTCGACATCAGCGAGGGCGCACGATGCGAGCGTCTACGGTCGAGCGCTCCCTCTCATCTGCCCTGCGGCCGGAAAAGCCTCTTGAAGGTGTCGAAATCCGTGCTATTATTAGAACGGTCAGCCGGATTATTTTTAATCTGGCCCGCCTTCAGGCCGCCCGCGAGGGCGGCTTTTGCCCTGCGATCGGAGATGCAGCGATGAACATCGTGCCGCGAGCGTCACATTGGGATGAACTGATACGCACCGATCGGGTCCATGGTTCGCTCTATAACGACCCCGCCATCTTCGAGGCGGAACTGCAGAACATCTGGTATCGGACCTGGGTCTATGTCGGCCATGAAAGCGAAGTTCCCAATGCCAACGACTACGTGGCCAAGTCGATCGGTCCGCAATCCATCATCATGACGCGGGACGAGCAGGGCAGGATCAACCTCCTGCTCAATCGCTGTTCGCATCGCGGCAACCAGGTCTGCTCTTACGACAAGGGCAACGCGCGGTCCTTCACCTGTCCGTTCCACTCCTGGACGTTCGCCAATGACGGTCGTCTTGTCGGTTATGCATTTCCGGACGGCTATGAAGGAACCGACAAGGCCGGGTTGGGACTTGGCCACGTCACACGTGTGGAATCCTACCGCGGCTTCGTGTTCGGTTCGTTCGCCGCCGAAGGCCCGTCGCTTCTGGAGCATCTGGGCGGGGCCGCCGAGACCATCGACCGTCTGGTTCGCACCTCGCCCGAAGGTGAAGTCGAGGTCACGGCGGGCTTTCTCAAACATCGCGTCAAAGCCAACTGGAAATTCATCCTGGAGAATGAATGCGACGGCTATCATCCGGCCTTTGTGCATTCCTCGATTTTTGGCGTCGCCGACAGCGCCATCGGAACGCTTTATGGCGGCAAATCGACCGCGGTGACCCGCGACTATGGCAATGGCCATACCGAGATCGACCTGCGGCCGGAGTTTCGCAAACGCAACCAGCCATTGAGCTGGTTCGGCACCAATGAAGCGCGATTGCCTGATTATACGTCGCGGATGAAGGCCGCTTACGGCAATGAGCAGGCGCGCGAGATCATGATCGACGGCACGCCCCATGTGATGATTTTCCCGAATCTGTTCATCGCCGAAATCCAGATGTTCGTGATCCAGCCGCTGGCGGCCGACGACAGCGTACAGCATGTTACTGCGTTGCAGTTCAAAGGTGCACCTGACATGAACCGGCGCCTGCGTCAGCAGACGATGGGCTCGGTCGGCCCGGCGGGACTATTGCTGGCGGATGATTCGGAGATGTACGAACGCTGTCATCGCGGCGTGCTGGCGCGCAACCCCGAATGGATCTTCCTCGGTCGCGGCGAGCGGCGCGAAGGCAGCGACGCGGAGGGCTTCAAGATCGGCCACGTCACCGACGAGGTGCCGTCGCGCGGGATCTGGCGTCACTATCGCAGCCTGATGGAGGCACGGTGATGCTGTCGCGCGAAAGCAGCGCCACGCTGATGAGCGCCGTGTCGGCTTTTCTCTATATGGAGGCGCGCTTCCAGGACGAGCATCAATACGAGGCCTGGGAAGCCTTGTGGACCGATGATGGCGTCTATTGGGTGCCCGCCAACGGGGCCGACATCGATCCCGAAAAGGAGATGTCGATCATTTACGACAATCGCTCGCGCATTTCGCTGCGGATCAAGCAATTGCTCACGGGCAAGCGTCACACCCAGACGCCGCAGTCGCGGCTGCGCCGGATCGTGTCGAATATCGAACTGATGGGCGAGCACAACGGCGATATCGCGGTCGCCAGCAACAGCATGGTGTTCGAATCCAGCCTGCGCGACGATACGATCTGGGCTGCGCGCAACGAATATCGGCTGCGCTATGTCGATGGCGAGTTGCGAATGGCCTACAAAAAAGTCACGCTGGTCAACAATGAAAAGGCGCTCTTTACGCTGTCGTTCCTGATCTAGTGGAGTTCCGGTTTTCGGACCCGATAATGCCCCAACAGAAAACGACAAGAATCCGAACGGAGGAAAGATGGGCTTGCCAATGATCGATCAGGGACCGGTCCTGCTGCGCATCGCGGACGGTGTCGCGCATCTCAGGCTTAACCGGCCCGATGCCTCCAACGGCATGAATGTCGAACTCCTGAAGGCGCTGGGCGATGCCATCATGGTTTGCCATGGCGAGCCGGACATTCGCGCGGTGCTGCTCACCGGCGAGGGCAAGAATTTCTGCGCCGGCGGCGACGTCCATGATTTTGCATCGAAGGGCGAGAAGCTCCCGGACTATCTGCGGCAGGCGACGGCTTATCTGCAAAACGCGGTCGCCGGATTGATCCGGCTCGAAGCGCCGGTGGTCACATCCGTGCAGGGTTTCGCAGCCGGCGGCGGCGGATTTGGATTGGTATGCGCGTCGGACATGGTGGTGGCCGGCGCGTCGGCCAAGTTCCTGGCCGGTGCAACGCGGGTCGGCATGGCGCCGGATGCGGGCGTCTCCGTTACGCTGCCGCGTCTGGTGGGATTGCGCAAAGCCACCGCGATCCTGTTGACCAATCCCGTCATCACCGCCACGGAAGCGCTGGAGCTTGGCATTATCAACCGCGTCGTCCCCGACGAGGAGCTTGCCGATGCGTCGCTGAAGCTTGCGCGCGAACTCGCCGCGGGCGCGCCGAAGGCGCTGGCCGCGACCAAGCGGTTGTTGTGGAGCGGGATCGGAACCAGCGTCGAGCAATGCCTGCCCGAGGAAGCGCGGACCGTATCGGAACTCTCCGGCACCGCCGATGCCCGCGAAGGACTTGCCGCGGTGATCGAACGGCGCAAGCCGACGTTCACGGGACACTGAAAGGTGCCGAACGCCGGCACCTTGCCCTTGGGACGGCTCGACCGTCGCCGCGCCTTCATTTCGGGCGGAGCGCAGGGCATTGGGGCTGCCATCGTGCGGATGTTCGCCGCTGCCGGTGCCGAAATCATCATCGGCGATCTGGATATCGCCCGTGCTGCCGATCTCGCCGGGCAGGTCGGCGCGACCGCAGCGCAGTTCGATGTCACTGACGCCGGTAAGGTGCAGCAGATCATGTTGCATCACGGGCCGTTCGATATTGTCGTCAACAATGCCGGCGCCGACCAGCACGCATTCTTCACCGACACCACGCCCAACGATTGGGCCAGGCTGCTCGCGGTCAATCTGGTCTCGGCCTTTGCCTGCACCCACGCCGCGCTTCCGGCGATGCAGGCGGCCGGTTTCGGGCGCATCATCAACATCGCCTCGGAAGCCGCGCGGCAGGGATCCAGGGGCGGCGCGGTTTACGCCGCCGCCAAGGGTGGTGTCATTGCCTTCACCAAAAGCATCGCGCGCGAAAATGCGCGCTATGGCATCACCGCGAACGCCATCGCGCCCGGACCGATCCGCACTCCGATGCTCGAACAGGCGGTGGCGAAGGGCGGCGACAAGATTCTCCGCGCCATGACCGACGCCACTTTGTTGCGGCGGCTGGGCGAGCCCGAAGAGGTTGCCGCCGCAGCGTTGTTCCTGGCCTCTGATCAGGCGGCCTATATCACGGGTGAGACCATCGGTGTCTCCGGCGGCATGGGACTGGGCGGATAACATGACGCGCACCAGCGAGGACATGGTGGCCACACCGCTCGATCTCGCGATCGAGCGCATCCGGCGTATCTATCGCGGCTGGAACCGGAGCACGTCGGTGGCGCAGATGCGGACCGACTGGGATGCTGCCTTTCTGGCGGACATTGCGCCGATCTCGTATCAAAATGTCGCCGTGGCCGGAATGGACAGCGAATGGATCGCCGGTAGCAACGCGCCGCATGATAAAGCCATTCTCTATTTCCACGGCGGCGGCTTCCGGCTCGGCTCGGTGGCGTCGCATCGCGAATTGATCGCGCGAATTTCCGAAGCGTGCGGTTGCCGGGTGCTCGCGATCAACTACCGGCTGGCGCCGGAATATCGCTTTCCGGCGCCGCTCGAGGATGCCCTGGCAGCCTATGGATGCATGCTCGATCAGGGATTGAGGCCGGAAAACATCGCTTTTGCCGGAGATTCCGCGGGCGGAAATCTCGTGCTGACGACCATCCTTGGCTTGCGCGAACGCGGCCTGCCGCTGCCGGCGGCGGGCGTGCTGATGTCGCCCTGGACCGATCTGGCGGCAACCGGCGAGAGCTATGTCAGCCGCGCCGATGCCGATCCGATCCACCAGCGGCCGATGATACTTGCTTTGGCAAAGAATTATCTCGGCGAGGGGGGTGATCCCCGCGATCCGTTGGCGTCGCCGCTGTATGCGGACCTTGCCGGATTGCCGCCGCTTCTGATTCAAGTCGGCGACCGCGAAACGGTGCTGGCTGATTCCACGATGTTTGCGGAGAAGGCGCGCGCCGTTGGCATCGCCGTCGAATTGCAGGTCTGGGACGGCATGATCCATGTCTTTCAGATGTTTGCGGAGCTTCCGGAAGCACACCGGGCGATCGCTTCGATCGCCGAATTTTTGAAACGACATCTGCAACTGAACGCCGACAGGAGGCCACAGTGAGCGTTGTTCCCGCCGATCGGCGCGATCTGACCGATTCCGAGTTCCATTTTTCGGAGCAGCCTGAGTTGCCGGAAGAGTTGCGGATGCTGCGCGAGCAGGTCCGCCGTTTTGTCGAGAAAGAGGTCATGCCCTTTGGTGAGCAATGGGAGCGCGACGGCAAGATCCCGCGCGAGATCTTCCGGCGGATGGGAGCGCTCGGCTTTCTCGGCATGCGTCACCCGATCGAATATGGCGGCACCGCCATGGGACCGCTGGCGTCGCTGGTTTTTGCCGAGGAACTGGGCCGTTCGACCTTTGGCGGGTTCACTTCCTCGACGCTGGTCCACAGCGACATGTCGGCTGTTCACATCACCTTGCGCGGCACGGCAAAACAGAAGGAAAAATACCTTCCCGCGATCATTCGCGGCGAGACCATCTGCTCCATCGCGGTCACCGAACCCGATGCGGGCTCCGACGTGGCCGGGCTGAAGACACGCGCCCGCCGCGATGGCGACGAGTGGGTGATCAACGGCGCCAAGATGTTCATTACCAATGCGGTTTATGGCGATATTCTGATCGTGGCGGCCCGCACCGATCCGGAAGCCAAGGGCAGCCGCGGGTTGTCGCTGTTCATCGTCGAGCGAAGGACGCCGGGCGTATCCGTCACCAAGCTCGAGAAGCACGGCTGGCTCTGCTCTGATACGGCGGAAATCGGCTTTCAGGATGTGCGTATTCCCGCAGGCAATCTGCTCGGCGAGGAGAACCGGGGGTTCTATGGCATCATGGAAACCTTCGAGAACGAGCGCATCTGCATCGGCGGGATTTGCGCCGGCGAATGCGCCAAGGCGATCGAACTGACCGCGAATTATGTGCGAAGCCGCCAGGCGTTCGGCGGTTCGCTATGGAACCAGCAGGCGGTGCGGCTCAAGCTTGCGATGCTTGCCACCAAGGCGGCCGCCGCCCGGGCACTGGCCTATCATGCCGCGGAACTTGCCGAAGCGGGGCGCGATTGCGCGCGCGAAGTCTCGATGGTCAAGGCGCTCTCGCCGGAAGTTCTGCAGGAGGTGGTGCATGGCTGCCTGCAGCTGCATGGCGGCACCGGCTTCATGCGCGGCACCCCGATCGAGCGGATGGTGCGAGACGCCCGGGTGCTCACGATCGGCGGCGGCGCCACTGAAGTGATGCTTGAGGAAGTCGCCAAGCGGATGTGACAGGGCGTCGCCATGCCGATCACGACGGCGTACGACAGGGTGAAGTAGAACAAGAGGATCGAGGGATGGAAAACCGCAACGCCGCAGATCTGGCCCGCGCCTTTTACGTAGCACTCGCCGCGGGCGACCGGGCCCAACTGGATGTGTTGCTGCATCCGGAATTCACCGGCCGCACCGCTGAGGGAATGCCGTTCGGCATTGGCGGCTTTCATGACAGTCCCGCCGCGATGCGCCGCAACGCCTGGGGCGCGATCGCCCGCCATTTCGATGCACGCGCCGATCCGGAGCGATTTATCGATCTGGCCGATGGCGGGTTGCTGGTGACGGGCCGCTATCGCGGCCGGGGCAAGCAGGGCGGCTCGACCCTTGATGCGAACTTTGCGCATCTGCTGACAATCGACCAGGGACGCATTCGCTCGCTCGAGCAATACACCGACACGGCGCGCTGGCGTGAGGCCGGCGGCCCGTTACGCGCGGTGCTGCTCGATTTCGCCGATGGCGTTGCGACCTTGCGCCTCAACCGACCGGAGCAGGGCAACGCGATCAATCCCGACATGGCCGCCGATCTCGCCGAGGCGGCGACCCAGATCGCGGAGAACGCCAGCGTTCGCGCCGTCCTGATTGCCGGCAACGGACCGAACTTTACGGTTGGCGGCGACCTCGGCGTATTCGCCGGAACAGCGCGCGAGCAACTGCCGAGCCGGCTGCGCCGCATGATCGACAGCTACCATCTGGCGATCGAGCGGTTGACAAGCATCGATGCGCCGGTTGTCGCGGCCGTGCGCGGCGGCGCGGGCGGCGGCGGATTGGGCCTATTGTATGCCGCCGATATCGTTGTCGCGGCTGATGATGCGCGGTTTGCGCTCGGCTACGGCGCGCTGGGCCTGACGGCGGATGGCGGCAACACCTGGTTTCTTCCGCGCATGGTGGGGATGCGGCAGGCACAGCAGCTTTTCCTGCTCAATCGCCGCCTGAACGCGCAGGAAGCCCTCGAATTCGGCTTGGTGTCGCGTCTGGCTCCGAGCGACGCGGTGGAGGCCGAGGCTGCCGCGCTCGCCGCCACGCTCGCCGCCGGTCCGACGCGCGCCTACGGCGCCGTGCGCCGGATGCTGCGCCAGTCCTTTGAGACCGGTCTTTCGGATCAGCTTGATGCCGAAAAGGAGTCGATCGTCGCCGCCAGCCGCTCCGACGATGCGCAAGAGGGAATTGCTGCCTTCGTCGCCAAACGCCGCCCGCAGTTCCGCGGGCAATAACGAAAATCGGCCACCGTCGCCGGCGGCCGATGTCTGATTTCTGGAATATGCGGCTGTCAGTTCACCGGCTTGTAGCTCAGCGTGCCGAACTCGGCCTGCATGATCTTGAGCTTCTGGTTGGAGAAACGCACACCCGGCCCGAAGCTCACGGGCGTCATCACGCCGGTGTCGAGATTTTTGGTCTTTTCGACCTCGGCGATGGTGCAGGCCCAGCTGATGTCCTTGCCGCAGCGTCCGATCGCGTCGAACAGCACCTTTGCGGCGGCATAGCCTGTCATGGTGTAGCGGTTGATGCCTTTGAATTCGGCTTCCTGGAGTAGCGGTTTTGCTTTTGCGAGGAAGGCCTGTCCGGCAGTTCCGGCGAAGGGTTCGACGTAGTCGACGGCATAGATGCCGTCGCTGGCGGGGCCCATCAGTTTCAGCACGATCTCGATGCGGCCCGGCCAGAAGATGCCGACCACTGGTTTCGCATTGAGCTTCTCCAGTTCCTTTATCATCGCCACGTTCTCGCCGATGATGCCGCCGGCCAGAAACACTTCCACGCCGGCATCCTTCAGCCGAAGCATCTCCGAGGAGAAATCCTGCTGGCCTTTCTTGTAGTCGCCGCTGTAGACGACGTTCAGCTTCTTGTCCTTGACCACTGCGTCGAAGCCGTCATGCACGGCGATGCCGTAGTCGTCGTCCTGCGTGATCAATCCCCATTTCTTGCCGGGATTTTTATCCGCCAGATAGGTCACGAGATCCCGGATACCTTCTTCGTAAGCCTGTCCGACGATGAAGACGTTCTTGCGTGGCGGTTCCCACAAGGGTTTTACGGGGCCGACGCTGATGACGGTGGGAATTCCGGATTTCTCGAGCACCGGCATCGCCGCGATTGATTGCCCGGAGCCCGAGATTCCGAGCATCGCGAACACCTTGTCGACGTCGATCACCTTGCGGAGTCCCTGGATGGTTCTTGCTGTGACGTAACCGTCGTCTTCCAGGACGTATTTGATCTTGCGGCCGTTGATTCCGCCGGCGGCGTTGATCTCCGCGATCGCGATCTTCACGCCGATGGTGTGACCGACGCCGAGAATGGCCGGCGGTCCCGTGAGCGGTTCGACATCGCCGATCAGGATTTCGGTATCGGTAAAGCCGGGGTCGGCCGCGAGCGCAAGTCCATCCGTCAGATAGGCACCCGCGAGCAGGATCGACGCGGTCGCCAGATACTTGATCATCATTCCCTCCATGATTGCCGCTGATGCGGCGTTTTTCTTCAGTAACGCAGCGGCCAGTTCACCCAGAGCCGCCTGATGTCGTGCCACGCGCCGACCAGGCCGCGCGGCTGGAAACGCAGAAACAGGATGATGACGAGGCCGTAGAGCATGCTTTTCAGCTCCTGCGCGCCGGTCGAGAACAGGGCGTCCATTTGCGCGCTGAACAGGCTGAACACGAGCCGGGTGGCTTCCGGCAGCAACACGATCAGCACCGTTCCCAACACCGCGCCGAGCGCCGAGCCGAGACCGCCGACGATTAAAATTGCCAGCGCCTCGATGCTCAGCAAAAACGGAAAGCCCTCGACGCTGACAAAGGAAAGATAGATCCCGTACAGCGCCCCGGCGATGCCGGTGATGAAGGCGCTGGTGACAAAGGCGAACAGCTTGTAGGCATGCAGATTGATGCCCATGACGCGCGCGGCGGTGTCGTTATCCCGTATCGCGACAAAGGCGCGTCCGACCCGGCTGCGCCTGATATTGAGCGTGGCGAACAGAGTGAGGATCGCAAAGCCGAGGCATAGCTGAGTAAAGGCAGCATCGCTGTCGAAACTCACGCCGAATATTTCCGGACGCTGAACCGCAATGCCGCGGGCGCCGTTGGTGACCGTTCGCGCCTCCAGGATGACGGTATTGATGATGAAGGAGAACGCGAGCGTCGTGATCGCGAGGTAAAGGCCCTTGAGCCGCAGCGACGGCGCGCCGACCACCAGGCTCGCCAGCGCCGGGATGATGCCGGCGCCGAGGAATCCCACCAGCGGAGGCAAGCCGTACCTGGAAACCAGCACGGCGTAGGCATAGGCGCCGGTGACCAGGAAGCCGACATGGCCGAGCGAGATCAGACCTGTATAGCCCGTGAGAATATTGAGGCCGAGGGCGCCGACCACCGTGATCAGGATGATCGTCAGAAAGGACAGCGCGTAGGAGTTCAAGAGATAAGGTGCCGCGATGAGCGCAGCGACAAGAACCAGCGACCACAGCCAGACCGGCGTTGAGTCCGTTAGCGCGACCAGTTCGCCATAGGTTTCCTTGAAATCGCCGCTGCGCATCGCCGCTCAGACCCTTTCGATGTCGCGTTCGCCGAAGATTCCGAATGGCCGGATCATCAGCACCACGATGATCATCGCAAAGCCCGCCACCTCCTTCATCGCCGAGCCGAGATAGCCGCCGGCCAGGTTTTCCGTGATTCCGATCAGCAAGCCGCCGAGACCCGATCCGAGCACGGCGTCGAGGCCGCCCAGGATAGTCGCCGGGAACGCTTTCAGGCCGAGCTGATACATCGCCGGTGAAAGATCGTAGGACAGTGCGAAGAAGACGCCGGCGATGCCGGCGATCACCGATGACGCCGCCCAGGCGATCGCATGAACACGCGTGGCGCTGATGCCCATCAGCAGCGCCGTGCGGTCATCGGCTGCGACCGCGCGCATCGCGATGCCGAATTTGCTGTAGCGAAAAAAGGTCCACAGCATCGCGAGCATCAGCATCAGCGTCGCGATGACTGCAATCTGGCCGGTGCGAGCGCCGATGCCGCCGGCGCGGACGATGGCGCGGCCAACCCCAAGATCGAGCCCATGGGGATAGGCGTCCCAGATGAAGCCGATCGACGAGCGCAGGATGACCGCCAATCCGATCGTCACCATCACGGTGGCGAACACCGGCTCGCCCAGCATCGGCCGCATCACGAGGCGTTCGATGACGAGGCCGAGCAGGATGGCAAATAAAATGGCGCCAAACGCCACCACGAATACATTGCCGCTGACCGTGGTCGAGATGGTCCATGCGACATAGGCCACCATCATGGTCATCTCGCCTTGCGCGAAATTGACGAGGCCGGTCGACTTGTAGATCACCGCGAAACCCATCGCGATCAGGCCATAGATCGCGCCGATCGCGAGCCCGGAGACCAGAAGCTGGACGAGATATGCCATCAGCCCGCCGCTCCGTAGATGATTTCGAGTTCACGCGCGAATTTCTTCTCGATCATGGCGCGGCGCACTTTTTGCGTGGCCGTCAGCTCGCCATCATCGTGATCGAGTTCCTTTTCCAGGATGGCGAAGCGGCGGATGTTCTCGACCCGCGCGAACCGCTTGTTGGTGGCCGCAACAATGTCGTCGACCAGCGCATGCACCTCGGCAAGCTGGGCGAGGGATTTGTAATTGGTGTAGGCCAGCGCCTTGTCGCGCGCCCACCGCCCTACCGTGTCGTAATCGACCTGGATGATGGCGCCGAGATATTTGCGGGCCTCGCCGACCACGATCGCTTCCTTGATGAATTCGCTGTCCTTGAGCGCATTCTCGATCTCGGAAGGCGCGATGTTCTTGCCGCCCGCGGTGATAATGATCGCCTTCTTGCGGTCGACGACGGTGATCTCGCCATTGTCCATGATGTCGACGATATCGCCGCTTCGCAGCCATCCGCCCGGCTCCAGCGAGGCGGTCGAAGCCTTCTCGTCGAGGAAATAGCCTTTGAAGACGCCGGGATTCCTCAAGAGAATCTCGCCGTCGGTTTCGCGCTTCCATTCGGTCTGCGGCAGCGGCAGGCCGCAGCCGCCTAGGCGGTGATGGGCGCCGTGCTGGACGAAAGCGACGCCGCCGGATTCAGTCAGGCCGTAGCCTTGCGAGACCGGGCGCCCGATGATGTCGAAGAACCGCAGCGTCTCGGGCGATATCGATGCGCCGGCGCATAGACGGTGACGGCTGCGGTTCAATCCGAGATGCCGCTGGATATTCCGGAACATCAGGATATAGAGCAGCCCGTAGGCGGCCCGGTCGCCTAGCGTCTGGTTTCCATCGGCGAGCTGCCGGCGGTCCGACAGTATGCGTCCCAGCGCAAAACAGGCCTTTGCGAAACGCTGCCGCGGCCACCCGCTCTCGCCGAGCTTGAACAGGAAATGCTGCTGCAGCTTTTCATAGATGCGGGGAACGCCGACGAAGAAAGTCGGCGCAATCTCCCGGATATTGACGGCAACCGTATCGATCAACTCCGCGAAGTTGACGGTGCCGCCAAGGACAAGCTGCATCACCTCGGAATAGCAGCGCTCGGCAACATGGCAAAGCGGCAGGTAACAAACCGACTCGAACGGCTTGTCGGCGATATCCACCGCGCCGGCATAGGCAAATGACGCATAGACCAGATTGCGATGCGTGAGCATGGCGCCTTTCGGCGGGCCGGTGGTGCCAGAGGTGTAGACCAGGATACAGACATCATCGGGCGATGCCTGGTCGATCAGGCGATCGAGGGTTGCGTTGGCGTCAGGCTGTGCAAGGGCATATCGCGCGCCGAGTTCGCACAGCGCATCGAACGACATCAATTGCTGTCTGGCGATAGTGCCGCAGTCCCTTCATATCAATGCAGACGATCGCCTCGAGCGCGGGCAGGCCATTGTCGGCGAGGGCGTCGAGCACCTTGTCGGTTTGCTCCTGATCGCCGGTCACGACCACGCGCGCGCCGCAGTGCCGAACGATGTACTGCAGCTCGACCCAGGGATTGGTCGGATAGATGCCGACCGCGATCGCCCCGATCATCTGGATACTTAAATCAGCGTAAAACCATTCAGGCGTGTCCTCGCCCGCAATGGCGACGCGGTCGCCGGGCTTGATTCCGAGCGACATCAGGCCGAGCGCGACCAGCCGCGCCGTTGCGTAATAATGGCTCCAGGAATAGCGCTTCCAGATGCCGTGCTCCTTCTCGCGCAAGGCGAGCCGGTCGCCATGCAGTCCGGCACGCCGGCGCAGCAATTGCGGAATGGTGATCGCGGCGTCCTGCAGCGCATCGTGCAACGACCTGATATCGGGCGGGCCGGTCGATCGCGCCGGCTTCGCTGAAATCGCCGGGTGCGCGGTTCGCATGGTTTCAAGCGTTGACATCGGTCACCGCCTTCTGGCCGCCGAGATAGGCCTCGGCGACCGCCGGGTCGCCTCGCACCTGGTCTGGCGTGCCTGCCGCGATCTTGCGCCCGAAATTCAGCACGTGGACGGAGTCCGAGATGTCCATCACGATCCGCATCTCGTGCTCGATCATCACCACCGTGACGCCCAGTTCGTCGCGAATATCGAGCACGAACCGGGCGATATCTTCGGTCTCCTCCTGGTTCATGCCCGACACCATTTCGTCGAGCAGCAACAGCTTCGGTTCGCAGGCGAGCGCGCGGGCCAGCTCGACGCGCTTCTGCTGGCCATAGGACAGCGTGCCGACAATGGCGTCGCGGATATGTTCGATCTCGAGGAATTCGATGATCTCCTCGACCCGCCGCCGGGCGTCGATTTCTTCCGCACGGGTACGGCCGAAGAACAGCACGGCATCGAGAACGCTGGAACGCAGATGGGTGTGACGGCCGGTCAGGATGTTTTCGACCACCGTGCCGTGCTTGAACAGCGCGAGATTCTGAAAGGTTCGGCCGATGCCGATGGCGGCAAACCGCCATGGCGATACGCGGGCCAGATCGGTGCCGTCAAACAGGATGCGCCCCGCACTTGGCCGCAGCACGCCACTGATGATGTTGAACAGCGTGGTCTTTCCGGCGCCGTTGGGGCCGATGACGCTGCAGATTTCACCCGCCGCCACGCTGAGGCT
This sequence comes from uncultured Pseudomonadota bacterium, assembly GCA_963819325.1. GTDB lineage: Bacteria > Pseudomonadota > Alphaproteobacteria > Rhizobiales > Xanthobacteraceae > Bradyrhizobium. The sequence goes on along the minus strand of CAWFVT010000021.1, from coordinate 112,975 downwards.
GACGTCGGAAATGGCCTTGAGGCCGCCGAAATTCTTGCCGATGTTTTCGACCGAAAGCAGCGCGGTCACGACAACCACCTCTTGCGCCGCTTGTAGTGCTTGACGTCGCGCAGGCTTTTGCGGCCCGTGCCGGCCACGCCGAGATAGAATTCCCGCACATCCTCGTTGGCTGACAGCTTCTCGGCAGTGCCGTCGAGAACCACGCGCCCGGTTTCGAGAATATAGGCGTAGTCGGCGATATCGAGCGCGCGTTGCGCGTTTTGCTCGACCAGCAGCACCGTCATTTTCATCTCATCGCGCAGCTTGACGATCACTTCATAGATCCGGTCGATGATCAGCGGCGCGAGGCCGAGCGACGGCTCGTCGAGGGCGAGTAGCACGGGATCCGTCATCAGCGCGCGGCCGATCGCCAGCATCTGCTGCTCGCCGCCGGACATGTAACCGGCGATCTGGTCGCGCCGCTCGAACAGGCGCGGGAACAGCGCGAACACCTGATCGCGCCAGTCGCGGGCTTCCGCTGGCGTCCGGGTGTACCCGCCCATTTGCAGGTTCTCGTCAACGCTCAGCGCCGGAAATACGCGCCGCCCTTCGGGTACCTGCACAATGCCACGCCGCACCAGTTCGTCGGGCGCCAGCCGATGCACGTCCTCATTCCGGAACCGGATGGTGCCGTTCTCGATCACGCCTTCTTCGGTGTAGAGAATGCCGGACATCGCCTTCAGAAGCGTCGATTTTCCCGCACCATTGGATCCGAGCAGCGCGACGATGCCGCCTTCGGGAACGGCAATACTGACGTCGCGGATGGCCTCGATGGCGTTGTCATAAACGATACGGATATTGCGAAATTCAAGCAGGCACGGACTAACGGGCGCGATCTGGCCGCCTCTGGTGTCCGCCTGCGTCGAGATCGCCATTGGCCCAACGTTCCCCTGGATCAAACCCTTCGGACTTGCGGAGCGCGTTGCCGCTGCGCAAGGATCGCGTCGGTGACGATCCTGGCCGTTTCAGCGCAGGCTTGCGTTCCCCCGTTGCCATATTCCTTCACCGCGTCGCCCACGCACCACAGGCCATCGATGCCCGTCTCGCGCGGCAGATCGTAGCCGGCACAACTGCGTTGCGCCGGCCAATCGTCCCGCATCACGCGGGTAGACAGAATCCGGGCCTGACTGAAATTCGGAAACTGTTCATGCAGATCGGCAAGCGCCAGCTCGACTTCCGCATCTGAGTCAAAATCGCCCAGCGCCGGAATCGGCACCGCATAGGCGACATAGAGATGCCAGCCCGGCGGCGCCAGCTCGGGGCAGGTGGCGGTGAGGTTGGCCATGTTGCAGAGCCGACGGGTTTTTCCGAAGGTGACGATGCCCGGATGCGAAAGCAGCGGTTGCCGGCTCGCGATGTTGATAACGATGTTGGCTGCGGGGCGAAGTCCGCTTCGAACGCGCTCGACATAATCAGAAGGAAACGCGGCCTCTCCGCCGAGCGCGACCGTGGCCTTGGGGCCGGCATTGCTGATGATCAGATCGGTATCGATTCTGACGCTCCGACCGCCTTTGATAACGCTGACACCGGTAGCGCGGCCTTCCCTGGTGTGAATCGCCGTCGCCGGCGTCGCCAGCCATATCTCGCCGTTGCGCTCGATCGCCGTGGCCAGTGCATTCCAGACGCCGATGGTGCCCTGCGGACAAAATCCAAAGCGCTTGAACGCGCCTTTGCTGGTGAAATAGGTCAGAAAGGCGCGGGCCGGCAGTTCGGCGGCGTTGCAGGCAAAGATCGCTGCGCACAGATTACGGAAGATGGCGTGAACCGACGTGTTGCTGGTGTAGGTTTTGAGCCAGTCCTCGGTGGATTGCCGTCCGTCCGGAAGATTGCCGGCGCGGGCATCGGCGAATTTCTCCAGGATGCGCGAGGCCTGCTTGGTCAATTGGCCGAGCAGCAGCGACCATCCGCCCCGGCCGACATCGATCAGCTTGCCATCGATGAAGAAAGAACTGGCAGGCTCCGGGATGCGGATGTCGAGCGCGGCGCCGACGGTATTGAAGGTCTCCTCGAATACGCCGCCGAGTTCAATCGCAATGGCGCCGATGTTGACCTTGAAGCCGTCGATCTCCTCGGTCGAGGCGCGTCCGCCGATGCGGTCCCTGTCGTCAACCACGATGGTATGCAATCCGGCATGGGAAAGCCGGGCCGCGGCGCAAAGCCCGCCGGCGCCGGCGCCAATCACCACCGCGTCCGCCCGAACAACCGTCATTCTGCCTCCCCGAGAGTGCCGCGCGGTTGATCCGGGCTTGGGAACTCATGCGATGGCGGCTTTATATTATAATCCGACTAGCCGTTCAATCAATTTTTTGCAATAAGGATCGAAGCGACCGCCTTGCCGCCTTGCTGGCTTCGCGGTCAGACCCGTTGGGAGAAACTGTCGGCTGTGTATGGATGCTGCTATCCGAAAAGGCCGCTGAATCAGATATGGATGTGCCAATACGCAAGATCAAAAGCTAAAGTTGAAGCTGAATCGGACAACATCCCATGGCGCGAACTCGCTCTGAAAACTACGACGGCATTTATCTGGGCATTTTGACCAATGCCGCGGCGCTGTTTTCCGCGCAGGGGTATATGCGCAGTTCGATCGCCGATCTCGCCGATGCCTGCAAGCTATCGCGCGGCGCGCTCTATCATTACTTCGATTCCAAGGAGGCGATCCTGTTTGCCATCCTTGACGCCCATGTCCGCGAAATGATTCAGCGGGTTGAAGCCGCGGTTGCAGAGGGCGGGTCGACGCTGACGCAGTTTCGAAACGTCATTCGCACCATTGTCGAGGTCAACGCCAAATCGCCCCACGAACAACGCGTTCTGATCCACGATCTGCCATTTCTCAGCGAAGATGAGCAGCAAGCCATCAAGAACCTTGAGCGGCAGCTCGTGGACATCGTCACGGATCTTCTGGTCCGGCTCGACGCCGAAGGAAAAATCGTCAAGCGGACCAAGAAGATCTACACCATGATCCTGTTCGGGATCATCAACTTTACCTACACTTGGTACGATCCGAAAGGCGGGATCGGCCCCAAGGAATTCGCCGACACCGCGGTCGAACTGTTTCTCAACGGGTTTGCGCCCGGCCATGCGGCCAAGTCCGCCCCGGCCAACCGGCGCGAGAAAGCCTAGTTCGGGAAGAGGCCGGCCGGCTGCGCTTAATCGCCGGCAGAGGGTGTGGTTGCGAATTGCGGAAATATTTCGGCGACGACCGGTCCGTCGGTTCGCCAGGAATAGCAGCCATCGATGAAAAATGGCCGCTCGCCGACGGCGCGGTGATGGTCCATCGCATCGCGGCTTTCCGGCGATTTGCCGTGAGTCATGGTCTGAAACAGCGTCGTGACGGCGGGGCCGAGCAACTCCGACAAGTGGGTGCAGGTCTCCAACCGCCCGATCTTGCGCCGAACGGTCTCGCGCCATCCCTTGCCGATGCGCTCGCCCACCAAGCGCTGCAATATCGGCTCGACCTCGATGCAGGTCGGATACGGCGTGGCGCGCATCATGGCCTGGGCTTCGCGAATGGTCAGGGAATCATCGACCGCGAGCCGCAGGCCGATGTCATGAACGGGATCGCCGGGTTGGAGTTCACCGCGGAAATGGTCGTGTTGTGCGAAGGGCTTGGTGTCGAGCAGCCGCGCCTCGACTTCCCACAGTCCGTCGTCGCGGAGGTAGCCGGTGCATTCGATCGATCGGCGATGCATCAGGCGCCGCTGGCCGCCGCTGTCCTTATCGGTATCGGTCATTTTCTTCTTGTCCTTGCTGGCGGAACTCGCCCAAGCGCTGCTAGCTGATCCGGACGACCATCTTTCCAAGCGCCGAACGGGTCTGCATGGTCGTGAAGGCGTCGCGGAAATCCTCGAATGCAAATATCTTGCCGACAACCGGATCGAGTTTCTTTTCCGTGAGCCATGTGAACAACTGGGACATCACCCGCTTCTGCGCCTCCGGTTCACGGTGAGGGATTTGAGCGACGTCGACGCCCAGCAGGATTCCGCCCTTCAGAAGCGGCAGGTTGAACGGCAACGCCGGGATGCTTCCGGCGGCGAATCCGACCACGAGATGACGGCCGCCCCAGGCGATCGAACGAAAGGCCTGTAAGGCGATATCGCCGCCTACCGGATCGATGATTACATCGGCGCCATGACCGCTGGTCAGGCTCTTCAGCACGTCGCGCCAATTCGTCTGCGTGTAATCCACCGTGGCGTCGGCGCCGAAGCGGGTTGCAAACTTCCGCTTCTCCTCGGTCGAGGCTGCGGCAATGACGCGGGCGCCCAGCAGTTTGCCGATCTGAACCGCGGCGATCCCGACGCCGCCCGCCGCACCCAATACCAGAAGATACTCGTTCGCGCGCAGCGCTCCCCGCTCGCTCAACGCATAGAGTGATGTCAGGTAGTTGGTGCGGAATGATGCGCCGACCTCGGGGGCGATGCCGTCCGGCGTGACCTGCAGTGCCGCCGCTGGTACCGCGACAAATTCCGCCAGCGCGCCCGACCGCGCTATGCCCATTACCGACATACCGGGCGTAAATCCCGAAACATCGGCCGCCGCTTGGTCGACGACGCCGGCGAATTCCGATCCGGGCGTGAAGGGCAGCGCATCCTTGGTCTGATATAGGCCCTGCACCTTTAGGCCGTCGACGAAGCCGACGCTCGCGGCCTGGATTCTGACCCGCACATGGCCCGCCGAAACCTCGGGCAAGGGAACCTGCTTCAGCCGGATATTATGGATGGAATCGTACTTCTCGACCACGACGGCTTGCATTTCTCACCCTTGCTCAGTGCGCTGGCGCAATGGCGATGGATGTGCCCCCTAAGGCAGCCACAGTTCAAGCGTTGAATAATTTGACCGGCTGTCCGGATTATAGTAAATCAGGCCGGTTTGGCAATCCACCGGTTTTGGCCGCGCATCGCGCTCGAACTCGAGCGACACTGAACTGGCCGAGCGGGGACGGCACCGACCGGATCACGAGTGCCGATCTTGAAAGAGATTGTCCGCCGAACGAATTGACTCCAAAACGCGACCGTCCTCAAATGCCTGCAATAGCAGCCCAAAGGAAACACCATGGTTGACGCGCTGATCATCGATGCATGCAGGACGCCGCGAGGCATCGGCAAGGCCGGAAAAGGCGCGCTGGCCGGCATTCATCCGCAGCAGCTAGGCGCGACCGTGTTGCGGGCGCTGGCCGATCGCACCGGGATCGATACCGCCGATGTCGACGACATCGTCTGGGGCACCAGCTCCCAGCGCGGCCAGCAAAGCGGCGATCTCGGCCGGATGTCCGCGCTCGACGCCGGATATGATTTCCGTGCCAGCGGCGTCACGCTCGACCGCTTCTGCGGATCCGGCATCACCAGCGTCAACATGGCAGCCGCCGCTATCATGTCGGGCTCCGAGGATCTCGTGATCGCCGGTGGCACCGAGATGATGTCGATGGAGGGACGCCGCGGCGACGGCCCCATGATGATGGACTCCGGCAATCTTCGTCTCCGCGCCAGGCATCCGCAATCGCATCAAGGCGTTTGCGCCGACGCCGTCGCGACCCTCGAAGGCATCACCCGGCAGGACGTCGACGCGCTGGGGCTTGAGAGCCAGCAAAAGGCCGCCAACGCCATCAGCTCCGGCTATTTCGACAGGAGTCTCGTACCGGTCCATCGCGAAGACGGCAGCCTCGCGCTGGATCGCGAGGAATATCCGCGGCCGCAAACCACGCTGGAGGGGCTTGCCGGCCTGAAGCCTGCCTTCACGGCGGTGGCGGACTATCCGCTGGACGACAAGGGCACGACCTACCGCAATCTGATTCTGCAAAAATATCCTGATCTGGAGATCGAGTTCGTGCACCATGCCGGCAATTCGTCCGGCGTGGTCGATGGTTCGGCCGCCATTCTGCTGGCTTCGCCGAACTATGCCAAGGCGCATGGCCTGAAACCGCGCGCGCGCGTGGTGGCGATGGCCAATATGGGCGACTTGCCGACCTTGATGCTCAATGCTCCGGTACCGGCCGCGCGCAAGGTGCTGGCGAAAGCGGGCCTGACGCTCGACGATATCGATCTGTTCGAGATCAACGAGGCATTCGCGGTGGTCGCGGAGAAATTCATCCGTGACCTCGGCCTCGACCGCAACAAGGTCAATGTCAATGGCGGATCGATCGCGCTCGGTCATCCGATCGGGGCGACCGGCTCGATTCTGATCGGCACCGTTCTCGACGAACTGGAGCGGCGCGATCTCAAGCGGGGTCTCGTGACCATGTGTGCCGCCGGCGGCATGGCGCCGGCCATCATCATCGAGCGTGTCTAGGATGGCCTGACGGGTGGAATCAGCCGTTGGCGACGGCGCGGCCTTCCAGCCGGGTCTCCGTGACAACGCGATTTCGTCCGGTTCGCTTGGCCAGATACAGCGCGCCGTCACAGCGCTCCAGCAGTTGCGCCATCGATTCCCCCGGCCGAAACTGCGCGACGCCGACGGATACGGTGATGCCCGGCAGAATATCGCCGGTGGAGCGGCGGGTGATCTGGCATTCCGCAACCGACCGGCGGATGCGTTCGGCGACGGCCTCGCAAGCGGCGAGTTCGGCGCCCGGAAGTACCGCGATCAATTCCTCTCCACCGTAGCGAGCCGGCAGATCGTTTTCACGGACGCCATCCCGCAGCGCCTTGGCCATCAGCCGGAGCACCTGATCCCCGACGCCATGCCCGAAATTGTCATTGAATTTCTTGAAGCGATCGATGTCGATCAGCAGCACGCTGAGCGGCTCGCCGGTTTCCATCGCGGCGGCTTGCGAAGCGCGCAGAAATTCGTCCAATGCCCGGCGATTGGGAAGCCCCGTGAGCGTATCGGTATTGGCCCGTTGTTCCGCCTTGTTCAGGGATTCGCGAATCGTGTCCAGTTCGCGTGACGTCTCGCTGAGATTGATTTCGAGTTTCGAGGCGCGCGCCGCGGCCTTGCTCAGCTCGTCCATCAGACATTCAACCAGCGATCTCGGGTCGATGCCGCTTTCAGCCCGTTCCGCGACGTCGCCGATGGCGCGAATTTGAGTGTGGTTGTCGGCAATCGCCTGCGCGACGAATCGCTGCGCGTCGGCCATGACGGATTTCAATTTTTCGGGGACATCGTTGACAGTCGTGCCGGCAGATCCGGCAGCCAGGTATGTCGAGAATAATTCCCGGCTTGTTGCTGGATCGAACCTTCTTTTGCCGGCAATCAGAATATCGATGGTCCGCTTTAATTCCGGCCTGGTGTTGCATGAATAATTAAACCAGACGGCAAAATTGTTCGGCGTGGGAGCCACCCCGTGTTGCACCATATGACGGCTGGCGAGTTCTGCCATCGCCGTTGCATGGTCGAGATCCAATTCTTCGAATGCGGCGGCAATCATGATTTAAATACCCCAAACCCAAAATATAAACCCCGGGGTCGACCCAGGCCTCTGTTCCCCCAGTGGCGCGAATCGTCGCCACAATTCGGAGCGCGGCGCGGCGTGCTTACGGGCGATGATCTCCCAGTTGCAGTTTTCGACCGGCCAAATTCGCCAGCAGGTCATTGATCTCATGTGCCGGCACGGGTCTGCTGTACAAATATCCTTGAACCTCGATGCAGCCTTCGAGATTCAGGCACCGCATTTGCTCCTCGGTCTCGACGCCTTCGGCGGTGGTGGTCATGCCGAAGCTCACTCCAAGACCGGCAATGGCGCGGACAATTGCCAGGCTTCCTTCATCCACCAGCAGGTCGCGGACAAACGACTGATCAATCTTGATCTTGTCGAATTGAAAGCTTCGGAGGTAACCGATGCTGGAGTAGCCAGTGCCGAAATCATCCATCGATATCCGAACGCCGAGATCCCGCAATTGGTTCAGAATCGCAATGTTGCGCTCCGATTTCTCGAGCAGTACTGATTCCGTGATTTCGAGTTCGAGACGGGACGCCGGCAATCCCGACGAGGCCAGGGCGCTGACAACAGTCGAAACCAGATTGCCCTTGGAGAACTGCAGCGGCGACAAATTGACCGAGATGCAGATTCCATCCGGCCATTCCATCGCTTCCGAGCATGCCTGTCTCAACGCCCATTCGCCGAGTTGAACGATCAGGCCCATCTCTTCGGCAACCGGAATAAATTCAGAAGGAGGCACCGAGCCACGCTCGGGATGTTCCCACCGCATCAGCGCTTCAAAGGCCGTGACCTTCTTGGTCTGCAGATTGACCAGCGGCTGATAGTAGAGCCTGAAGCCATCCTGCGCGAGCGCGGTGCGCATATCGCGCTCCAGCAGGCGCCGGGTCTGGACGACCGCATCCATTTCGGGATCGAACATGCGATAGGTGCCGCGGCCGTCGGCCTTGGCGCTGTACATCGCAAGATCGGCGCTCTTCAGGAAGGTTTCCGTGCTCATATCGCCGGGATGGGCGACGGCGACGCCGACGCTGGCTCCGACCGTTACATCGTGACCGTCGACGCTGCAGGGCTGACCGACAATTTCGATGATCCTTTCCGCCAGCGCGATCGACGAAGCAGGCTGGGCGACCGACATCTGCAAAATCGCAAACTCGTCGCCGCCAAGCCGCGCGATACGGTCGGTTCGCGGCAGAATATCGCGGAGCTTGGCCGCGACCGATTTGAGAAGCAGGTCGCCGACGGAATGACCAAGGGTGTCGTTGACGGCCTTGAAGCCGTCGAGATCCAGAAACAGCACCGCCAGGGGATGCGGCGTTACCGAAACATCCTTAAGCGCTTCTTCAAGCTGTTCCTTGAACAGCAGACGATTGCCGAGCCCGGTCAGCGAGTCGTGATAGGCGAGGTATTGCGAACGTGCCTGGGATTCCTCGCGGTCGGCAATTTCCACCTTGAGCCTTTGGTTGGCGTCGATCAGACGGCCGGTCCGTTCCTCGACCCGGCGTTCCAGGTCTTCATTGGCCCTGCGCAACTCGTCGTTCACCCGCGCGACCTGCTGTTCAGCGCGCTTGCGGCTGATCTGGGTGTTGACGCGGGCCAGCGCGACGGCGAAGTCGACCGGCTTGGTGACATAATCGTTGGCGCCAAGTTCCAGCGCATCGACGATGTTGGCGCTTTCGGATTTGGCCGTCACCATGATGACGGGTAGCGCCGAAGGGGATCGCTGGCTGCGAATTCGCTTGAGGGTTTCGATCCCGTCGATCCCCGGCATCATGACGTCGAGAAGGACCAGATCGAAGGGATCTTTGTCGATTAGTTCAATGGCGGTGAGACCGTTGTCGGCCTCCACAACGTCGAAGCCGCGGCGCTGGAAACGCCGCGTCAGGACCATTCGATTGTCACTGATATCGTCGACGATAAGAATACGAGGTCTCGGGATTCCGCTTTTGTCGACGGCGTCCGAAGCCTCGATCTCGGGTCGCAGCAATGTCACGCCTTGCGACAAGGAATTTGATGCGGACATGGATTCAACTTTCAGGTTTTAGGTCGCGAACGCGTTTGCAAATTGCGGGGCCATGTCTGAGCTCTCGTCGTGAGCTTCCATCCAGGCAAGAATACGAATTGTGAAGCACGATCCATGGTCGGGTTCGCTGGTCGCCGAGATGCTACCGCCCATGAGCGCGCATAATTTCTGGCTCAACGCCAGACCAAGGCCGGTTCCGCCGTATTTATTGGATGTCGAACGAGTAGCCTGGCCGAAATTCTGGAACAGACGTCCGATGTCTGATGCTGCGATGCCGATTCCAGTGTCCTGCACCTGGATCTCGATCCAGTCTCCCGCAGGGCTCTTCCGGCGCTGAACCGACAACGTGATCGTTCCATCCCGGGTGAACTTCGCGGCATTGCTCATCAGGTTGAGTGCCGCCTGCCGCAACTTGGTCTGATCGGTCGAGACGATCCCAAGATTATTGGCGCATTTGACCACCAGCCTGTTGTCGTTTTCGGCAACCATCGGCTGGACATTGGCGACGATATCGCGAACCATCTCATTGAGGTCGAATTGTTCGATCTTCAATTCGACGAAGTTTGACTCGATTTTCGAAAGATCGAGGACGTCCGTTACCAGCGACAGCAGGTGCTTTCCGGCAGCGTTGATGCGTTCGAGGTCGAGCCTCTTGTGCTCGCTCTTGCCGTCGAGATCGACGCCTTCCAGGAGAATCTCGCTGAATCCGATCACGGCATTCAGCGGTGTCCGCAGTTCGTGGCTCATTTTGGCCAGAAAAATCGACTTGGCCCGATTGGCGACATCGGCCATATCCTTGGCTTGGCGCAGGCGGATTGCAGTTTCGCGATGCCGCTCCGCTTCGCGTTCGAGTTCGGATCGCATGGCGATCATGTTGGCGTAATAGATCGCCATCCAGGACATATAGATCGTTGCGGACAGGATCGAGATCCAGCCGACCGTCGAGAGCTCGTCCTGCGGAACGAGCACGGGGAAACCCCAAGCGAAGTAGGCAATAAAGAAACCAAGAATATTGAAAGTGAACAACCCGACCACGAGGATCGGACGCTCGGACAGGTAGAAGAAGCCCAGCAACAGGCTGATAATCAACCAGGGCAGGAACGGAGAACTCACTCCGCCATAATAATAAGATCCGAATAACGAGGTGAAGGCGAGCAGTTCAACGGACAATAGTGCTGACAGTTGTAGACTACCGGTCCATCTGTAGACGAACGGCAGCGCCCAGAACAGCCATATGCAGATGATCACGGTCCAGCATGCAACGCCGGGGTTCGGGTCGCTGAGATAAAGAAACAGGCTGATCGATTGCGACAGCGCCGGGCCGAACAGAAGGGTGAAGACAAAATTTCTCGCAAGGCTAAGCTCCGAGCGCTCCGCCTTCGCTGCAGACGGAATGAACCAATCGATCATTCCGATGAGATGATCCAAGGTGAGCATGTTGGGCGTCCCTGACGACTTTCTGTCGGCAAGGAACCTAGCGTAAGTGCTTTTAAGAATTGGTTTCAGTCGCGGTTCCACCGATTAACGCGACTTTAAGCGGAACCTGAAAGCCTACCCGGCAACATTGTGCTCGTAACGTTTTCACGCTGCCGCCGGACCCGGTCATCGCCGCAGCTTAGGTTTATAAAATGCTGACGCAGAAGGCGGCGCAAATCTTATGAAAGCCAAACTTGCAGCAATGATCGCGGCCCTTGACCGTTTGGTTAATTATTTCATTCCGCCCGAAATTGCGGCTGATCGCGACGCGCGAAACCGTGCCCACGTCTTTCTGGTTAGCCATATCCTCGGGCCCTTTATCGGCAGCGTCGTCCCGATAGCGCTGTACGTTTTCGATCCCGCGCCGGGGTATGAAGTTGTCGTGCTGTCGATTTCGATCGTCGCGTTCTGGATCTTTCCGTTCGTGTTGCGAGCCGGCGCGCCGTACAATCCGCTGGCGCTGGTCTCGATTCAGAATCTGATTTTCTGCATTCTCTGGGGTTGCTACTTTTACGGTGGGGTACGGTCTCCGACGCTGGCGTGGGTGCTGGTAATCCCGCTGCTCGCGTTCTTCTATCTCGGTTCGTCAAAGACGCTTCGTCTGATCGTTATGACGATGTTTGCCGTGAACCTGGCGATCTTCTCCTGCTTTTATTTGTTTGGTTACCCGATCAAGAACGTGCCGGTCGCGGCGATGCAGGGCCTGGGACTCGTCTCGACTGTGGCCGCATCGATTTATGTGGCGATGATGGCGCTCTATTACGCCAAGATACAGGCGTCACAGTCCGAGCTTGAAAGCGAGATGCGGGAGCATATGGCGACGGCCTCGGAGCTGCGTCGTGCCACCCAAGAGGCCGAGCGGGCCGGGGCGGCCAAGGCCGATTTTCTTGCCAAGATGAGCCACGAGTTGCGGACCCCGCTCAATGCCGTCATCGGCTATAGCCAGATCCTGCTGGAGGATGCCGAAGACGAAGAGGATGTTGAAAGTATTGCCGACCTGACCAAGATTCATGACGCCGGTCAGCATCTGCTCAAGCTCGTCAACGAGATACTTGACCTGTCGAAGATCGAGGCCGGCAAGATGGAGCTGGACCTTGAGGAGACCCATCTGGCCGAATTGCTCAGCGAGATTGTCAGCGCGTCGAGGGCTGCCGCCGTGAAGAACAGCAACGAGGTCGTCTGCAGGCTCGCTCCAAATCTTGGCACGGCGCTTTGCGATGCCGGCAAATTCCGCAGCATGGCGGGTCAGTTGCTGGATAATGCGATGAAGTTCACGCACAACGGCAAGGTCGAGGTCGTCGCCCGGCGTCAGGCGAGCGAACGTGGCGATGATCTCGTGATCCACGTCATCGACACCGGCATCGGTATCGCGCCGGATCAGATGGCCAACTTGTTCGAGAAATTCACCGTTGCCGATGACTCCAGCACCAGCAAATACGGTGGCACCGGATTGGGCCTGGCGCTCAGCCAGCGGCTCTGCAAATTGATGGGCGGCGAGATCGCTGTCGAAAGCGAGCTCGACAAGGGCAGTTGCTTCACGATCCGTCTGCCGCTGGTCGCCGGGCGGCGAAAGGCAGACGCTTTCGTCGCCGCGACGCTGGTCCCGGAGATCTCCGATTTTGCCCTGCAACCGGATGCCGAAGACGCCAATGCCTAAAATTCTGCTGGTTGAGGACAATGCGATCAATCGGGATATGCTGACGCGACGCCTGCAGCGTCACGGCTTCTCGGTCTGCTGCGCTGTCGATGGTGCGGCCGGTGTCGCGATGGCTGCGAGCGAAATGCCGGATCTGATCCTGATGGATGTTGCGCTGGGCGAGATGGATGGCTGGGAAGCCACCCAATTGATCAAGGCCAATCCTGCGACATCCTCAATCCCGATCGTCGCGTTGACAGCGCACGCGCTCGCCAGCGATCGGGCCAAGAGCGTCGAGGTCGGGTGCTCCGATTTCGATACAAAGCCGGTCGATATGCAACGGTTGCTGGGTAAAATTCGGACGTGTCTCCCTCGCGCGGATCAGGAGAGCGCCGTCGCCTGACGCTCCGATCGCGGAAGGATCGCTGGACGTTAGAGCGAGCTGGCCTTTCGTGGAATCGCTATCTCGCTCTTTTTGTTTGAGCATGATCTTTTCGGAAAGCCGGTACCCAGTTTTCTGGATCATGCTCTAGAATTTATAGGCCGCACCCAAAGTTCCTGCACGTCACTGAACCTTTGGGAAAGGCGGTGACGGAATCATACCGATAGGGACCGCTTAGGAATCGACCAATTGCCTGCCTTCGTCAGCCTCCCGGGCGACCTCGCGGGGTGCAGGGTCTTTATTCCAGCGCCCGCTCGAAGAAGCTAACCCAGGTAGGGCCGCGCCTCTGTTGGGAATCGGCTGCAGCAGGTAGAAAGCCGAGCGGAAGCCGACCTGCATGTAAAGCAGGCTCAGGAGGAAGAGGCCCGGAGACTTCGATGGCAGGCGGCGCACCGCCACCACCCTAAGACCTTGCTCCGACGCCAGCTTTTCGATCCGCCCACGAAACCAGATCGGGAATTGAATGAGCAGCCGGCCATCTTCGGCAAGGTGTTGGCCCACCTGCGCAAAGAGAGTTGGAAGATAGCGCACCGAGGTGGCGAATTGTTGATCCTCATTTTCGAATTCGGCTTCGATATAGGGTGGGTTCGCCAGGATGAGATCGAACCTGCCCTCGACGTTCGAGAACATGTCGCTCTGCTTGACCGCGACGTTGTTCAATCCATTGAGCCTGCAATTCTCCTCGGTGTTCCTGACCGCCGAGGAATTGATGTCGACGGCCACCAATTCACGGACCTTCGGGGCACAGAACACCGCGCCGACGCCGCTGCCGCAACCGAGGTCGAGCATCCGGTCGCCCGCACGACAGTAATCGGCGCAGGCATACTCGTTCTCAAGCGGCTTATAGACATCGGGAAACACGACCAGTCGTTTTCCTTGCACGGTTATCGACGGCCAAATTGAATTCAGCGCCCTGACGTAGGGATACCAAAAGGTCATGACGGCGTGTTTTGTAATCGACCAGATTCTCATTACCGTAATTCCTGTGTGGCCTCGGCCGATTTGAGCATGAGCAGGTTAAGAATTATGGCGAGAGGTATCCGTCTTTTCAGCGGATTCCACAGAATTTGTCTGCCCATTTGCCGTCCCGAGTTGCCGGACGGGGCCGAGATCCGTGCTTTCTCCGGCGTCGTTAATCGGTTCTGAACTATCTGTTTCCGCATTTGGATAACCAAAGACCCAGTTTGATGCGCGATCGCCCATTCGGGTTCTTTGGGGGCATCAAAAACAATGTGATATTAATTTTGCTCCGGCATCGTTCTCCCAGTACGGCAACAAGGCTCTTAAAGAAAACGCCGCCAGGGAACGACGATGTCAAACACCAACGATGCCTATATTCCGCCCGCCGCCTTGACCGGCAGCGTCAGAGATTATCGCGTACCCGGTGGCGCGGACCTGCTCGGACGGACCGAAGGCTTTTTCAAGTGGCAGAACCTGCGCCGTCAAAACGGCCTATGGCCGTATTCGCGAGCGACCGAAGACGGCCCCAATACGGCCTGCTGGGCGCAGGACGATAGCGGCAACAAGATGTACGGCGTCAATTTTGCGTCGCAAGACTATCTGAGCCTGTCGTCGCATTCCGCAATCAAGGCGACCGCCAAGGAAACGATTGAGCGTTGCGGTGTGCACAGCGCGGGCTCGCCAGCGCTAGTCGGCAACACTTCCTACTCCGTGGCGCTTGAGCGCAGGATTGCAGACTTCCTCAAGATGGAGGAAGTGGTGTTATATCCGACCGGATGGGCAGCGGGCTTTGGCGTGATCAAGGGCTTGGTTCGTTCGGCCGATCACGTGGTCATGGATATGTTGTCGCATTCCTGTCTGCAGGAGGGCGCCAGCGCAGCCACCACCAACGTCCATCTCTTCCGTCATCTCGATAACGACTACTGCCGGAAGATCCTGACCAAGATCAGGGCAAAGGACAAAGAGAACGGCATCCTGGTGGTTACCGAGGGGTTGTTCTCGATGGACTCCGATACCCCGGATTTGGCTGCACTTCAGGCGCTCTGTCATGAGTTCAACGCGACCTTGGTGGTCGATGTGGCACACGATCTCGGTTGCCTCGGCGAAGACGGGCGCGGACATATCGGCATCCAGAACATGCTGGGCAAAGTCGATGTCGTAATGGGCAGCTTCTCCAAGACATTTGGATCGAACGGTGGCTTCGTCGCTTGCAAACGCCGAGCGGTGAGGGAATATCTCCGTTACTACAGTGCGCCTGCGACATTCTCGAACGCGCTGTCGCCGGTTCAGGCGGCCACTGTTCTCAAGGCATTCGACATCATCGAGTCCATCGAGGGCCGCGTGCTGCGCCTGGCCTTGATGGCCAACATTCTGAGCCTTCGCCATCAGTTGCGGGACGCCGGTCTCGAATACTACGGCGATCCGTCAGCGATCGTCTGCGTCAAGATGGGAACGGAAGGCCTTGCCCGTCTGGTCAGCAAGCGATTGCCAGACATGGGACTGATTGCGAACCTGGTCGAATTCCCGGCGGTGCCGAAGGGAGCCGCGCGCATTCGGATGCAGGTGATGGCCAACCACTCGGTTGAGAATATCGCCGATGCCGTCGAGACGCTCAAGACCGCACGGGAGCAGGCGGAGATTCAGTTCGACGATCTCAATCGGCCGTCCGAACTGCCGCGACAGGCGGTGGCCTGAAGATAGACCGTTTCGCGCGAAGAGAACCCATCAGAACAAGAGATAGAGCGTCCGTTCCGATTCAATCGGAACGGAAAAGACTCTAATGCTCGTAGATCAGTCTCGCGCGGATGGTGCCGTCGAGTGCACGAATTTCGTCGAGAATTTCGGAACTCGACTGCCCGGCCAGATCGGCGTCGAGCACCACGTAGCCGACCTCGTTGTCGGTCTCCAGATATTGCGCGAAGATATTGATGTCGCGCTGCAGGAACACTTCGTTCAATCGCCTCAGCATGCCGGGTGCGTTGCGATGAACATGGCTAAATCGCGCGCCGAGCGAACGCGCCTGCAACTGCACTTGCGGAAAATTGACGGCGCCCATGGTTGAGCCGCTGTCAATATATCGATCATCTTGCGGGCCACTTCCCTGCCGATCCGATCTTGCGCCTGTTCGGTCGAACCGCCGATGTGAGGTGTGAGGATGACGTTTTCCAGGCCCTGCAAGGGACTCTGGAAGCGGTCCGAATTTGACGACGGCTCGAGCGGAAAGACATCGAGGGCGGCTCCCGCCAGATGGCCCTCGCGAACCGCCCGCGACAGCGCATCGAGGTCGACGACCGTACCGCGGCTGTTGTTGATCAGATAGGCGCCGCGCCTCATCAGGCGCAGTTCGGCTTCCCCGATCATGCCATGGGTCGCCGGCGTTTCCGGAACATGAAGGCTGACGATGTCACTTTGCGCGAGCAGATTTTGAAGGCTTTCGACCGGCTCGGTATTGCCGTGACGAAGCCTGTCGGTGTGATCGTAGTAGATGACCTTCATGCCCATGCCTTCGGCAAGGGTCGAGAGCTGCGATCCGATATTGCCATAGCCGACAATTCCAAGCGTTCGGCCGCGCACTTCATGGCTGTCGGTCGCCGATTTGTCCCAGCCGCCCTGGTGAGCCGCCGACGAGCGCGGGAAAATCCGCCGAAGCAGCATGACGATCTCACCGATCACCAGCTCCGCGACGCTGCGGGTGTTGGAGAACGGCGCATTGAAGACCGGAATGCCGCGTTGACGCGCCGCGTCGAGATCGACCTGGTTGGTTCCGACACTGAAGCACCCCACCGCGACCATGCGGTCGGCGCCGGCGAGTGCCTCGTGGGTAAGCTGTGTCCGGGAGCGAATGCCGAGAAGGTCGACGCCCCTGATGGCTTGAAGCAGCCCGTCCGCGTCGAGGGCCTTGGGCAAGCGTTCGATATTTGAAAAGTTCGAGCTGACGAACAACTCGACGGCGCTGTCATTCACACCTTCAAGAAGTAGAGTCCGGATGCTTCCTTTGGAGGAAGAAACACTGGATGGCATGTCATCTCCGTTTCGTGCATTTGATGGCGGACCGGAGTCGCCGCAAAGGGATCCATCCGTTTGATTCGGGATTTGAGTTTATGGGAGCGATCGGCCTTACGCGATATCGGTAGCGAAAATACCCCGGGACGCGTGCGACCGCGCGACGTGCGATGAGCCCTGGTTAGGCTTAATCGGCGTGCACCAATTCATTTCACGATTTGAACGTTGCCTTGTCCGTGCGAGCCGTCGTCTTTTGAGGTGGCAACCTTGCCGGCTGCCACGCGACGAGAGAATTCCGTTTCATGGCCGGCGGCAAGCTCGCGCGCCTGATCGACCCATTTTTCGCGGTCGATGCGGCCGGCAAACGCCAGGTAACTGCCGACCCATTTGACGTTTTCTTCGCTCCACGCGCGGATCTGGGTGAAATGCCAGATCCCGAGTCCGTGCAGGCGCCCCTCGTTTTGCGGACCGATACCGCGGATCCGCTTGAGGTCGTCCGGCTGGCCGCCGAGCGGCGCCGCCAGGCCGTACGGCCGGCGGCCTGCATGTCGGGCCTCGTCTTCGACCGCCCCGGCCTGTTCGGGCAGGCTTTTGGCGAGCGCATCGGCCGCGGCCGCATCGAGCGGCGCGTCCGCGGAATCATCGACACGGATGGTACCGGATTTGACTCCGGCCGAATGATCGGTGTCGCCACCGGATGCCAGCAATTTTGCCTGAGGTATCCAGTGTTCGCGCTCGATACGGCCGGGAAAGGCCATGTGATGGCCCACCCAGATCGCTTCCTCCAGTGTCCAATTGGCGATCTGGCGAAAATGATAGATACCCAGCGCACGGCCGATTTTTTCGTTCCTTGGTCCGATCCCCTTGATCAGCTTGAGATCGTCCGCATTGCCCTCCGGCGCCGCAATGCCCTGAGGCCTGCTGCCGGGATGCTGGGCCAAGATCGCCGGCGACGGCGCCACCGTTGTGGCTGCAGGGGCAGCGCGCACGGGTTCGGTCACTTTCGCGGCGGCGGCATTGCGTGCCTCTTCGGCGGCCTTCGCGGCGGCTGCCCGGCGTGCGTCCTCAGCGGCCTTTACGGCAGCCGCCAGCCGCGCATCTTCCGCGGCTTTAGCCGCAGCAGTTAGCCGGGTATCTTCGGCAGCCTTCGCGACGGTAGCCAGACGCGCATCCTCGGCGGTCTTTGCTGCAACCGCCAGACGCCCATCTTCAGCGGCGCTCGCGGTCACCAGCGCATCCTGCGACCTCGCTCTGCCCAACCCGATTCCCAACAGGCCCCCGACGGCATACCAGAACGAGAGCAGCAACAGTGTTTCGAGGTAGAGGCCGGCGCGTCCGGGGAACCCATGCAGGACGGCAATGACAAGCCCGACCACAAATGCGATCACCGCCCACCACGGCCAGCGGCGTGCCCATCCCCCTGACGCCCGCCGCCACGATGACCAGTATCCGATGGCGCCGCCGGCCAGCAGCGCCACAACGAACCACATCCAATAGGTCGCGAGCAGGTAATACATGACGCGCTCCGTTCTATTTGACGTCAAATTCGATGCGGCGATTTTGCGCGCGCCCTTCTTCCGTGTCGTTCGACGCGATCGGGCGCGTCTTGCCGTAGCCGACGGCGTTGAGGTGTTCAGGAGGAATTCCCGCCTTGACGAGATAATCGGCGACCGCCTCGGCGCGTCGTTGCGACAATTGCATGTTGGTATCGTCGCTGCCGACCGAATCCGTATGACCGGAGATTTCGACATGGGCATCCGGACATCGCATCGCGGTTGCGGTCAGGTTGTCGAGTACGGCATCGGAGTCCTTCTGGATCGATGCCTTGCCGGTGTCGAACAGGATCTTGCCCTGGGCGAGGATGTCGGCAAACCGCGGCTGGCATTCGGTAGCCGGGAGCGGTGCCGCGGGCGCGGCAACCCCGATTGCAGCCGTTACGCTGTAGTCATTCGGCGTAGCGGCGGAGAGCTCGGCCGGAATATTGGCCGCCGCCTTGGCGTAGAGCGCGTCACCTTTTACGCTGAGGCTGGTGTCGGACAGCGTGCCGACACCCGAGGAAAGCCGCGACAATTGCTGCAGCATGGCGGATGCCGCTTCCGCGAAGTCCTTTGGCGCACCCTTGCCTTGCTTGAGTTCGTCATTGAGTTTGGAACCGACGAAACGCCGGCCGATCGCCGCGAGTATATCCCGGTGCGTCTGCTCATCGGGATAATAGCCCGTCAGCTTGACAAGGCCGTCGCTCTTGGCGGCATCGAGCACGTAAGGCGAGATTTCGTCCGACTTGATATCGATCTTGCCAACCGTAGCCCCCGCCGGCAATTGCCGGGTCGCGGCCAGCGCGGCCCGATAGATGGCCGCTGTTGGTGCCCGGCCGGAGATGGAATAGGCCTTGTCGGCAAGGGAAATCTCCCCGTCCGCCAGCTTTCCCGCTTCCGAGAGGCCGAAGGCCGCGATCGCATCGAAGCCATCCGGCGCGCCCTGCGCGTAGGTCATCTGATCGACGACGGTGACATTTGGCGCGGACGACTTTGCGGCCGCGATGATCGTTGCACGGGCGGCCGGCAGCGGCACGTTGCCGGTGAGCACGAGCTTGTCGCCGTCGCGCTTGGCATCGAAGATATAGGGCTTGGCCGGCAATACGGTTGCGATCGTATCGTTGACCAGACGGATCCCGTTGGTGTGATCCGCGGCGTTGACGGCGTCGCGATTGCCCTGGGCATTGAAGGCGGTGCCTGCAAGCGCTGCATCGCGGCCGGCGACGGTCACCGAAAGCATGTCCAGAACCGGTCCGGCGGTGATTGCGGCGGCGGCGCGGGCGGCGAGATCGCGCTCCACTCCATCCGTCATGACGAAATTAGTAACGGCCCAGATAATCAGCAGCAGAAGCAGACCGGTCCACCAGATGTGACGTTGCGACATCGTACGGTTTCTCCGGCGACAACAATATCCTCAACGCCCGCAGCCTGATGGTTCGGAAAAAATTCTTCCGTCCATCGAAACATGATACTATCAAAAGATGTCTGCTGGATAAAGCAAGCACAAGCATAAGGCTTGCAGGCGGAACCTGATGGATGAGGCTGGGTAGAGCGAACGCGCTGGGGGAGCTAATACAATGGCGATAGAGGCCATCCTGCCTCCGAAGGGCCGCGACTATCGCCTCGACCTGCTGCGCGGGTTTGCCAACTGGGCGATCTTTCTCGACCACATTCCCAACAACGCGGTCAACTGGATCACCCAACGCAATTACGGATTCAGCGACGCGGCCGACTTGTTCGTCTTCATCTCGGGCTACACCGCTTCATTTGTCTACGCCCGGATGATGCTGGAGCGCGGGTTCGTGATCGGCGGCACCCGTCTCATCAAGCGGGCCTGGCAGATCTACGTGGCGCACATCATCCTGTTCGTGATGTATATCGCCGAGATCGGCTATCTCTCCCAGCGCTACAACGATCCAAACCTGGAAAATGAATTCAACGTCGCAGGCTTCATGCACGACCCGGCGGAGACGCTCTATCAGGGCCTGATCCTTGCCTTCAAACCCGTCAACATGGACGTGTTGCCGCTCTATATCCTGCTGATGGTGGTTTTCCCGCCGGTGCTGTGGATGATGTTGCGGCGGCCGAACCTGACGCTCGCGGCATCGTTCCTTCTCTATCTGGCGGCGCGCCATTTCGGCTGGAACCTGCACGCCTATCCGACCGGTTCGTGGTATTTCAATCCGTTTTGCTGGCAGCTGCTGTTCGTGTTCGGCGGATGGTTCGCGCTCGGCGGCGCAATTGAGTCGACGCCGGTGATCCGGTCACGCGCCCTGCTCGTGCTCGGCGGCGGCTACCTTCTGTTCGCGATGGTCATGACGATGGCGGGGCGATTCCCCGAACTCGCCCATTTGATGCCCGCATGGCTGGTCGATGCGTTCAACCCCAACGACAAGACCAATCTCGCGCCTTATCGTCTGCTTCATTTCATCATCCTTGCCTTCTTCATCACGCGGTTCATGGCGCGCGATTGGCCGGGACTGGAGTGGCCGATCTTCCGGCCCATGATCAAGTGCGGCCAACAATCGCTTGAAGTGTTCTGCTTCGGCGTCTTCCTGGCGGTCCTGGCTCATGTCGTACTTGTCGAGGTGTCCAACACGATCTGGATGCAGATTGTGGTCAGCGTGGTCGGCATCGTGATGATGACGGTGCTGGCTTACTATCGGTCCTGGTCCAAAGCTGCCGACAAGAAGCCTGCGAAGGCTTCCACCGGCGCTGCGCCGACGCAGGCTTCTCGATAGCGATCGAGACCGCGCCTTCGGGCGAACCGCAACCCCCATATCAAACAGTTCGATGCTAGCCAGATCGTCTCCGGTGACGATCGGGTTTTGATGTCTCCGGGCATTTTCTTCGGAGAATGTGAAGCAGTTCATGAAAGCAGATCGCGGCTCATGCCATTTTGATCGAGCCAACTGTCCGTGACGGACGGACGATCGCATCACGGCGCGATCGCAATGAGGCTGGAAAAAAACCAAACGCCTGAATAGTCGTTCCCATGTTTTGGAGATTTGGCTGCATGTCTACGGCAGGGCCTGAAACAACCGCGTCGCCACGGCAATTTGAGTCAAGGCGACTCCTCAAGATCAATCCGGACGTCATGATGGCCTGCGCTTTCGCAGCGGTGGGGATGTTGCTCGTCGTTTACGCCGCCATCGCATTTCCCGCCGTGGAGTGAAACGTGGGCTTGGCGATAGACCAGCTCGCAGAGGCGCTCCCAGCCAGGTTGCGCTGGAATCTCCAGCTGGCGACCGACTGGAATTCAATTTTGCCGCCGCATCCATTTGCCGCAAGCCGGGGCCAGCTCGATGGGAGCGCTTGCTCTTAGCCAAACCGCCTGGCTCGCTGCCGTGCTCGCGGCGGCCGGCGCGTGCACCGGCGTCCTGGCGGGCCTGTTTGGTGTCGGCGGTGGCACCATCGTTGTGCCGGTTCTCTACGAGGTCTTCGGACTTTACGGCATGCCGGACGAAATCCGGATGCCGCTGTGTATCGGAACATCGCTGGCCGTTATCGTGCCGACGTCGATCTCCTCGTTTCTCGGTCACTACAAGAAGGGCGTCGTCGATCTCGGTGTGCTGCGCATCTGGGCTGTCCCCATCATTGCCGGCGTCACCATCGGTGTTGTTGCGGCGTCGTTGGCGAAGCCCATCCTGTTCAAGATCGTCTTCATCGGCGTTAGCCTGTTTCTCGCCCTTCGGCTTTTGGCCGGTAAGGACAAATGGAGTCTCGGAGACAAGCTTCCGGGCGCGGCGAGTATGAGGGCCTATGGCCTCATCATTGGTTCGTCCGCTTCATTGATGGGTATAGGTGGCGGATTGGTCGCCAACGTCGTTCTCAGCTTCTACAAAACCCCCATCCATGTGACGGTGGCCACTGCATCGGGTGTAGGACTGATCGTGTCCCTCCCGGGGGTGCTCGGTTATGCGGTGACCGGCTGGGGCCAGCCGGGCCTCCCACCTTTGTCGCTCGGTTATGTATCCCTGATCGGGTTTGCGCTGCTCACGCCCCTGAGCCTGTTGACGGTCCGCTACGGCGTCAATCTGGCGCACCAGTTGAACAGGCGTCAGATGGAAGCCGCCCTGTCGGCGTACCTGATTTTGATCAGCCTGCGCTTCCTCGCGTCATTGTAAGGGTGATTGCACCCCCGGTCCGGAGCGTGCCCGCCAGGGCGGCGTCATCCACCCAACGGCTTTTCGCTGCATCGCAGCACAAAGAATGAGACTAGCAGTAAAGTATCCCTGCATCCGCGCGCCCGCGCTAGCGCGCAATATCCGGTTTCTGCGGAAACGACGCACAGATCAGATCGCGTCGTCACAACCCGCGCCATGGACGTCAATGAACGTCGAGGAAACGGAAACGGGAGGATTTCTATGTTGAAGGGCAGTGTGGGGCTTGTTGCGCTGGCGAGCCTGTTTATGACGGGCGCCGCTTTCGCTCAGGAGAAGATCAAGGTTGGTGTCACGGCGACCCTGGAGGGCACCTACACGGTGCTCGGCGAGGACGGCATCCGCGGCCATCAGACCGCTTTGAACAAATTCGGCACCAAGATCGGCGACAAGCAACTCGAATTCGTCATCGCCTCGACCGACGCAACCCCCGACTCGGCGGTACGCGCCGTTCGCAAGCTGATCGAACAGGACAAGGTGCAGATCCTGCTTTCACCCTTGTCGGGCGATGAAGGCATCGCGGTCAAGAACTTCGCCAAGACGCACCCGGAACTGACGTTCATCAACGCCGCGTCGGGCGCACAGGAAACCACCTATGTCGATCCGGCGCCGAACTTCTTCCGCTTCAACATGGACGGCGCGCAATGGCAGGTCGGTCTCGGAAAATATGCCTATGAAACCAAGGGTTATAAGAAGATCGCCACGGTAGGCGAGGACTATTCCTTCATCTACACGCAGGTTTTCGGGCTGGTGCTGGAATTCTGCGGTGCCGGCGGCCAGATCACCAACCGGCAATGGGTCCCGCTCGGAACCAAGGATTTCGCCTCGGTGATCGCAGCACTGCCCGACGACGTCGACGCGATCTATCTCGGGCTTGGCGGCGCCGACGCCGTCAACTTCCTCAATCAGTACCAGCAGGCCGGCGGCAAGGCGCACTTGCTCGGCGGCTCGATCATGGTCGACCAGACCATCATGTCGGCGAAGGGCGACGCCAAGAAGGCGCTGACCGGCACCATTGCCGCCAGCGGCCAAGCCGACACCTGGGAAGATCCGGGCTGGCAGGCTTTCGTGAAGGCCTATCAGGCCGCTTTCCCGCCGGAGAAGCGCTTTCCGAGCCCGTCTTTGCTTGCGACCAATTATTACGGCTCGACGATGGCGTTGATTCTCGCGCTGCAAAAGGTCAATGGCGATCTCAGCGACAATCAATCCAAGTTCAAGGCAGCGCTCGCGTCGCTTGAAATCGACGCGCCCAACGGGAAAATCAAGCTCGACTCCAACCGTCAGGCGATCGGCACGAACTTCGTCACCGAAGTCGTTGACGACGGCAAGGGCGCCCTGTTCAGCAAGGTCGTGAAGGTCATCCCCAACGTGAACCAGACGCTCGGTTACGATCCGGCGGTGTTCGCCAAGATCGGCCTGCCGAGCCGCACGGTTCCCGAGTGCAAAAAGTACTGAAATCGACTGGCGGCCGGCGCCCCTGGGGCCGGCCGCCCGTTCTCCAACCCTCTGAATTTCATGCTGCTTTCGAACCCGGACTTGCATTCTCCCCGCGAATGATCAACGTTATAAAAAACGATAAGACACAATTCGCGGGAGGAGTGCATGAGTCGGGCTCTTGCCGTCTTTCACGGCCATTTCGGTCGCGCGACCGTTTACCAGCTCAATCGTCCCTTCAACGTGCACGCGCATCGCGAGGGGCATCTGATTTTTCATGTCGGCGGCACGCCAGGCTGCATCGAAGTGCTCGCGCGTCCCTGGCCGCTCCGCGAGGATACCGTTGTCGCGGTCAATCCCTGGGAACCGCACAATTTTCTGCCGAACGACCTCGCCAACGGGGCGCTGTTTTTTGTACTCTACGTCAACGCCGAGTGGTTCGCGGGCGTCCGTGGCCTGCGTTTCGGGTGCACGCAGTTCAAGCGCACCGCGACCCTGGACAAGAATATCCGGCAGGCGGCCGCTATGGTTTGCGGCGCCCCCTCGCTCAATGGTCTCGACGGGGAGTTGCGGAGCCTGATCGACGCCTGTCACGAAGAAAGCTGGCGCCAGGCCGACGCTTTGCCGGACGGTCATGGTGGTGCTTCGGTGACCGATTTTCGCGTGCGCAAGTCGATCAAGCTACTGGCGGAAAGCGTGGGCGCCGAGATCGAGTTCGATGCGATCGCGCGCGAGGCAGGTCTTTCGCGTCCCCATTTCTACAAGCTTTTTCGAACCCAGACCGGCATCACGCCGCATCTCTATGTCAACACGCTGCTGATGGAAAAAGCCCTGGATTCGCTGGTGGCCACCGAAGCGTCGATCGCCGACATCGGCTTCGACCTCGGGTTCTCGTCGCAGAGCGGATTCACGCGCTTCTTTGCCGCCAATGTCGGCATGGCCCCGACGGACTATCGGCGCGCCGCCAAGGTGCTGCGGGCCTGACCGGCGCAGCCGGTGCGAGAAAGCATACTGGCGATCAAGTCCCGGCCGCGCGAGACCGATAGAATGTCGGCGGATGAGGACTGTGAAACACCGTTGCAGCCGGGGAGGACAAGGGCCGACATGGCGTCGAACGTGACAAGCTGTCGTCGTACGGCGCCAGCCGGCGCGGGCCGGGTGCTTGCTGATGTCCGGGCCCTGAGCGCGCGCGGGCGACGCCCATGACAAGGTTCATCGAACGCAATCCGCTGTGGTCGTTCATCATCCTGATCGCGATCGCGGTGGTGCTATGGCTGATTTTCGCGACTTGGCCGCAGGGCCTGGAGGACGCTTTCGGCCGAAAGAAGGTGTTCCTGAATGCCGTTTTCAACGGCATCACGCTGGGGGGGCTGTATTTTCTGGTGGCGAGCGGCTTCACCCTGATCTTCGGGCTGATGCGCAACGTCAATCTCGCGCACGGTTCGCTTTATCTGTTCGGGGGCTATGTCGGCTACGCCGTCAGCGTCGCGACCGGCTCGTGGATCCTGAGTTTCGTCGCCGCGTTCATCATCGTTGCGCTGGTCGGCGTCGCCATGCAGATACTGGTTTTCCGTCGCATGGAGGGGCAGGATTTGCGCCAGACCATGGTGACAATCGGATTGTCGATCGTGTTCGCCGACCTGATGCTCTGGGCCTTCGGCGGCGACTTCTATCAGATCCAGACGCCGAGCGCGCTGGTTGGCCCGATCACCTTGCCGTTCGTCACCGCCGTCAAGTCCTCCGGCGAGGCGGTCTTTCTGTCGTACCCGATGGTGCGTCTGGTCATCTTCGCCGCCTCGGTCGTGATCGGCGTTGCGATGTGGCTCGCGCTTAATCGCACGCGCATCGGCATGATCGTGCGCGCCGGCGTCGATGATCGCGACATTCTGGCGGCGATGGGCGTCCGCATTCAGCTGGTGTTCGTCCTTGTGTTCGCCCTCGGTGCCGGGCTTGCCGGCATGGCCGGTGTTGTCGGCGGCACCTTTCAGTCGATCTCGCCCGGCGAAGACACCCGGTTCCTGCTCGCCTCGCTCGTCGTCGTCATCATCGGCGGCATGGGATCGATCCCGGGTGCGGCGCTCGGCGCGCTCATTATCGGCCTCGCCGAGCAACTCGGCTCGGTCTACATCCCGACCTACGCGATCGTGGTGACATTTCTGATCATGGTGCTCGTGCTGGCTGTTCGGCCGCAGGGCCTGCTGGCGGGCCGCTAGCCATGTCGATCACCCAGGACGCGCGGCTTCAGCCCGACAACGCGGTTACGGCGGCGGCACCCTTGCCCGGCCTTGCTCGTCCGGATTTCGGCAACCCTGCCGCATGGGTCGTCGGCTTCATCCTGCTCGCCATGCCGCTGCTCGCCAACGGCTTTTTCCTGATCGAGATTTTCGGGACGACTTTGATTCTCGGCATCGTGGCGCTGAGCCTGATGTTCCTGGCCGGTTATGGCGGCATGGTCAGCCTGATGCAGCTGACGATCGCAGGCCTTGCCGGCTACATGACGGCGGTGTTCGGCCTCAGCGGCAACGCCAACATCAGTCTCGGATGGCCGTGGTGGCTCGCGACGCCGATGGCGATTGCGCTGGCGACGCTGTTCGGCACGGTTAGCGGGGCGCTCGCGGTGCGCACCGAAGGCATCTACACGATCATGATCACGCTGGCGATCGCATCGGCGTTCTACTACTTCACCAACCAGAATTGGGTCATTTTCAACGGCCACACCGGCCTCAACACTGTCGTCACACCGCATTTCTGGGGCGTCGACTGGCGCGCGGATGTTCCGTTCTACTATGTAATACTCGCGGTCGCGGTGCTCTGCTTCGCCGCGGTCGGCTATCTTTCCCGCACACCGTTCGGATTGGCCTTGCAGGGCGTGCGCGACAATCCGCGCCGCATGGCAGCGCTCGGGTTCAACGTCAATGCGCACCGCGTTGCCGCCTATGCGTTCGCCTCGTTCATGGCATCGCTCGCCGGCGTTTTGCAGGTCTGGAACTACCGGCAGATATCGCCCGGCTCGGTCGGGGTCGAACGGGCGATCGATATTCTCATTATCGCGGTGGTCGGCGGCATCACCCGTCCGATCGGTCCGTTTATCGGCGCCCTTATATTCGTTCTGCTGCGTACCTTCACGCTTGATTTCCTGGTCGCGATCGGGCTCGACGGCAATCGCTTTCGCCTGCTGATCGGCCTCGGCTTCCTCGTCATCGTGCTGTTCTCCCCGGACGGCATCGTCGGACTATGGGAGCGTTGGCGCGGCCGTGGCGGCGGGCCCGCAGAGCCGGGCGGAGGCCACGGCCATGGATAGCGTCGCGCGCCGCCTTTCAGCGGTCGGTACCGGAGCAGCCCTCGAACTGCGCGGCGTGACGCGGCTGTTCGGGGCGCTCGCGGCGCTGACCGATGTCACGCTCACGGTGCGCCCGGGTGAGCGGCGGGCGGTGCTCGGATCCAACGGCGCCGGCAAGACCACGCTCTTCAACTGTATTACCGGCGATTTTCCGCCGACCTCCGGCACCATCCGGTTCTTCGGCGAGGACGTCACCCATTTTCCGCCCTACGAGCGCATCCGCCGCGGCCTGCGCCGCACCTATCAAATTTCCGCGCTGTTTCCGGGACTCACCGTTCACGACAATGTCTATCTGGCCTGTTGCGGCGTTTCGCGCAGCCGCTTCTCGCCGATCCGGCCGCGCATCAATGACGCGTTGATGCAGGCGGCCGACGATCTCGTCCAGGCGGTGCATCTGACGGCGGTCAAGCAACGCCGCGTCGCCGAGCTTGCTTACGGTCAGCAGCGCCAGCTTGAAATCGCGCTCGCGCTCGCCGGCGCACCGCGCTTCATCCTGTTCGACGAACCGGCCGCCGGCCTGTCGCCGACCGAGCGCGGCGAGCTGGTGGAAATCCTGACATCGCTGCCCGGTCATATCGGCTACATCATCATCGAACACGACATGGACGTGGCGCTGCGCGTCGTCGAGAGCGTGACGATGATGCATAATGGCCGCATCTTCAAGGAAGGGCCGCCGCAGGAAATCGAGTCCGATCCCGAGGTCCAGGAGCTTTATCTTGGAGGTGCGCATGGCTGACGCGCGCCGCGCCGCACCGATCCTCGAGGTCCGGGGCCTCGACGTCTATTACGGCCGCTCGCACGCGCTGCAGGGCGTCGACCTGACGCTCGACTCCGGCGTGCTGTCCGTGGTCGGCCGCAACGGCATGGGCAAGACCACGCTCTGCAAGACGATCATGGGACTGGTGCGCGCGACCGGTGGTTCGGTCCGCGTGGGCGGCGAAGATCTGTTGTCGCTGCAACCTGCGCAGATCGCCCGGCTCGGCGTCGGCTACGTCCCGCAGGGGCGACGTCTGTGGCGTTCGCTCACCGTCGACGAGCATTTGCGCATGACCGCGGGCATGCGGCGCGGCGCGTGGACGGTCGAGCGCATCTACGACACGTTCCCGCGCCTCGCCGAGCGCAAGAACAATGGCGGAGGCCAGCTCTCCGGCGGCGAACAGCAGATGCTGGCGATCTCGCGCGCGCTGGTCACCAATCCGCGCCTCCTGATCATGGACGAGCCAACCGAAGGGCTCGCCCCCGTCATCGTCGCACAGGTCGAGGAGATGCTGGTGCGGCTGGGTGAGGAGGGCGATATTTCCGTGCTCGTCATCGAGCAGAATATCGGCGTGGCGACGGCGGTCGCCACCAGCGTCGCCATCATGGTCAATGGCCGCGTCAATCGCGTCATCGATTCCGCGCGCCTGGCCTCTGACCGTGACCTGCAGCAGCGCCTGCTCGGCGTCGGACGTCATTCAGAAGCCGAGACCGAGATCAGTGCGGACGGCAAGGAAGAGGGTGCGGAAAAATCGACTTCTCCCCGCCCGAAGAGCCTCGCGCCGGTCCGCGTCTATATTTCCAATCCGGCGCCGCCGACCCGATGGTCGCAGCCGGTGCCGATCGCGCGCATCGAGTCCGGCGCGCGGGCGCTTTCGACCGGTGTGCTGAGGCTTGAGGAGGCCGCGCGGCCGCGCCGCGACACCGAAGCGGTGCGAAGCTCCGGACGGCCGACCGTGCTTGTCGTCGGTACGCTGGATACCAAGGGCGAGGAACTCAGATTTATCCGCGACATCGTGGCCGGTAGCGGGCTGCGCGTGCGGCTCGTCGATGTCTCGACGGCCGGCAAGGCTGCATCCTGCGATGTCTCCGCGCAGGAAATTGCGCTTAACCATCCCCGCGGCGGCAGCGCCGTGTTCGGCTCGGATCGCGGCGCCTCGGTGACGGCGATGGCGGAGGCCTTCACCAACTGGCTGCGTCGTCAGGGCGACGTGGTCGGCGTGATCTCCGCCGGCGGATCGGGTGGCGCCTCGCTTGGTGGCGCCGGGCATGCGCGCGCTTCCCATCGGAGTGCCCAAACTCATCATCTCCTCGGTCGCCTCCGGCGACGTTGCGCCCTATGTCGGGCCCGCCGACATCACCATGATGTACTCGGTCACCGATGTGCAGGGACTGAATTCGATCTCCCGCCAGGTGCTTGCCAACGGCGCCAACGCCCTGGTCGGCATGGTGAAGGCGCGGCTCGACGAGCGGGCGGCGAACGCGCGCGAGCCGGGCGTCAATCTGCCGGCGGTCGGCCTGACGATGTTCGGCGTTACGACACCGGCCGTGCAGCAAGTCGCCGGCGGCGTTGCGCAGTGATTACGAATGCCTGGTCTTCCATGCCACCGGCGTCGGCGGCCGCTCGATGGAGAAGCTGGTCGATTCCGGCCTGCTGTCGGCGGTGATCGATCTCACCACCACCGAGGTCTGCGATCTCCTGATGGGCGGCGTGTTCCCGGCCACCGAGGATCGCTTCGGCGCCATGGTTCGCACCCGCGTCCCCTATATCGGCTCGGTCGGCGCGCTCGACATGGTCAATTTCGGTGCGCCCGACACCATCCCCGAGCGCTACCGCGGCCGCAAGCTGCATGTTCACAATCCGCAAGTCACGCTGATGCGCACCACCGCCGAAGAGAACGAGCGCATGGGCCGCTGGATCGGCGAGCGCCTCAATGCCATGGACGGACCGGTGCGCTTCTTCCTGCCGGAAGGCGGCGTCTCCGCGCTTGACGCGCCGGGGCAACCGTTCTGGGATCCCGAGGCCGACACTGCGTTGTTCCGTGCGCTCGATCAGACCGTGCGCCAGACCAGCAACCGGCAGCTCATCCGGCTCAAGCGCAACATCAACGAGCCGGAATTCGCAAGCGCGATCGTCGCGGCGTTTCGTTCGATCGTGGGACGCACCGAGCACGCGCCGGCGGGTGGCGAGGTGATCGATGCCCCGATTTGAACGCACTGAGCTGTTGAAGAAATTCCGCGCCATGGTTGCGCGCGGCGAACCGATCGTCGGCGGCGGCGCCGGCACCGGACTGTCCGCCAAATGCGAGGAAGCCGGCGGCATCGACCTGATCGTCATCTATAATTCGGGCCGCTACCGGATGGCCGGGCGCGGCTCGCTCGCCGGATTGATGCCGTATGGCGACGCCAATGCCATCGTGGTCGAAATGGCCGGCGAAGTGCTGCCTGTTGTCAAGAAGACGCCGGTGCTGGCGGGCGTCAACGGCACCGATCCGTTCCGCGACATGGACGTCTTCCTCGATCAGTTGAAGACGCTTGGGTTTGCCGGAGTGCAGAATTTCCCGACCGTCGGACTGATCGACGGCGTCTTTCGCGCCAATCTCGAAGAGACCGGCATGTCCTACGCGCTGGAGGTCGAGATGATCGCCAAGGCGCGCGCCAAGGATATGCTGACCACGCCGTATGTTTTCAACGAGGCCGATGCCATGGCGATGGCTGAGGCAGGCGCCGACATCGTCGTCTGCCATCTCGGGCTCACCACCGGCGGCGCGATCGGCGCGCAGACCGCGCTGAAACTTCAGGATTGTCCTGCGCTCATCGACGCCTGGGCGGAAGCGGCCCTGGCGATCAATCCCGAGATTCTGGTGCTGGCGCATGGCGGGCCGGTGGCGGAGCCGGCGGACGCCGCGTTCATCATGAAAAACACGCGCAAGTGTCACGGCTTCTATGGCGCTTCGTCGATGGAGCGGCTGCCGGTGGAGCGGGCGCTGACGGAGCAGGTTCGAAAATTCAAGGCGATCGGCGAGCGTTGAGCGCCGGTTACGGGAGGTAGGCACTATGTCTGGGATTCTTGTTGGTGAATTGATCCTGTGGCTGATCATCGCGCTGATCGTGATTGTCGTGGCCGTTTACGTCGTGAACTGGCTCTATCACCGATCGTCCAAGGAAGTGTCGTTTGTTCGCACCGGCTTCCTCGGCGAGCAGGTGGTGATCGACGGCGGCGCCTTCGTGCTGCCCTTCATTCACGACTTCACGCCGGTCAACATGAACGTGCTGCCGATGCCGATCACCCGGTCGAAGCAGGACGCGGTCATCACCCGTGATCGCATGCGCATCGATATCGAAGCCGATTTCTACGTCCGGGTGCGGCCGACGCGCGAAGCGGTTTCGATCGCGGCGGCAACCCTCGGGCGGCGGACGCTGGAACCCGAGCGGCTGCATGCCCTGCTGTCCGGCAAGTTCGTTTCCGCGATGCGCTCGGTCGCCTCGGAAATGACGATGGAGCAGATGCACGAGAAGCGCGGCGAATACGTCTCGCGCGTCAAGGAAGCGGCCGCCGAGGCGCTCGCCCAGAACGGCCTTGAGCTCGAGTCGGTCGCGATCACCGATCTTGATCAGACCGATCTCGAATTCTTCAACCCGTCAAACCGCTTCGACGCGGAAGGCCTGACCCGGCTGATGGAGGACATCGAGGCCAAGCGCAAACTGCGCAACGACATCGAACAGGATTCGATGATCAAGATCCGCACCCGCAATCTCGAAGCCGAACGGCAGGCGCTCGATATCGAACGCCAGAGCGAGACCGCGCGCCTCGATCAGGAACGCGACATCGAGGTGAGCCGGGCCATGCAGCGGACCGAGGTGGCGCGCGAACGGGCGTTGCGCGAGACCGAAGCCGAGCAGGCGCAGATATCGGCGCGTGAGACCATCGAAAAGGCGCGCATCGCCAACGAGCAGGCCATCACGGAAGCCCGCATCGCTTCCGAGCGCCAAACCCGACAAAGGGAAATCGAGCGCACGCAGGCGGTCGAGGAAAAGGAGATCTCCGCGCGTGAGGAAATCGAAAAGGCGCGCATCTCCAATCAGCGCTCGGTTGACACCGCGCGCATCGAGTCCGAGCGCGACGTGCGGCAAAAGGAGATCCAGCGCGGTCGGGCGGTCGAGGAAGCCGAGATTCAGGCGCGCGAATTCATCGAAAAAGCGCGCATCCAGCAGGACCGCGTCGTTACCGACGCCCGCATCGCCAACGAGGAGGAGACACGCCGGCGCGAGATCGAACGTACCCGCGCGGTTGACGAAGCCGAGATCTCCGCCAAGGAAGCGACCGAAAAGGCGCGGATCGCGCAGACCACCGTCGTCAACGCCGAGCGTATTGCCTCCGACGAGCAAACCCGTTCGCTCGAGATCCGGCAGACCCGCGCGATCCAGGAAGCCGAGATCGCAGCGCAGCAGGCGGTGGAAGGCGGCTCGCATCGCCCGCGAACGCACGCTCGCCTCCGAACGGATCGCCGCCGATCAGAGCACCCGCAAACTGGAGATCGACCGCAATCAGGCGATCGAGGTTGCCGGCATTGTCGCGCGTGAGGCGACCGAAGCCTCGCGCATCACGCAGGAGGAGCGTATCCGTGCCCTCGAAATCGCGCGTAATCGCGCGGTCGAGGAAGCCGACATTGCCTCGCGAGAGGCGATCGAGGCAGCGCGGATCGGCCAGGAGAAGAACATATCTCTTGCCCGCATCATGAGCGAACAGGAGACCAAAGAGCAGGACATCGAGCGCCAGCGCGCGACCGAAGAGGCCGAGATCGCCGCGCGGCAGGCGACGCGCGCCGCCCGCATCGCCCAGGAAAAGAAAACCGCCGCCGATTCGATCGCGGCCGAGAGCGAGACCCGCAAGCTCGAAATCGCTCGCAACGAAACCCTGGAGAAGGCCGAGATATCGGCGAAGCAGCTGGTCGAGACGGCCCGGATCGCCCAGGAGCGCAAGGTGGAGGCGGATCGCATCGCCAAGGACGAGGCCATCCGCAACCTGCAGATCGACCGCGACCAGGCGGTCGAGGCGGCCGGACTGAAAAGCCGCGACACCATCGAACGTCAGCGGATTGGCGTCGAGCTCGCGCTCGAGGCGGACCGCATTGCCTCCAGCAAGACCCGCGAAGTGCTCAACATCGAACAGAAGCGAACGGTCGAAATCGCCGATGAAGAGCGGGTCATCGCACTATCGGCGAAGCGCTCCGAGCGCATCGACGCCGACCGGCAGGTCAAGCAGGCCGAAATCGTCGCCCGCCGCGATGTCGAGACCACCGAAGTATCGAAGGAGCAGGCGCTGGAAGCGGCCCGGCTAGAGCGCCGGCGCGCGATCGAGCAGCTCGAAGTCGGTCGCGTTCAGGCGTTGCAGGAAGCCGAGATCGCCGCGAACGAGGAAGTCCAGCGCGCCCGCATCGCCTCAGACCGCGGGCTCGACGAGGCCCGCGTGGGGCGCGAACGCGAATTGCGCAAGCTGGAGATCAACCGCGAGAAGGAAGTCGAGACGGTGTTGATGGAGAAGGCGATCGTTCTCTATCAGAAATCGCTGGAACAATCGGCCGCGCAGGCGGAGGCCGAGAACGCCAAGGCGCACGCCACCGAGGCCGCCGAACGCGTCATCACCGTGCGCGACAGCGAGATCGCCAAGCGGCGCAAGACGGTCGAGGTGCTGATCGCCGAGAAGGAAGCCGAGGAGAAGCGCATCGCCGCCGGGGCCGAACGCGTGCGGGCGGCGGTCGAGGCGGAGGGGCAGAAGCTGCTCAACGAGGCCGAGAACGTGCTTACCGATCAGGCGCGCTACTCGCTGTTCCGCCGCAAGCTGCTCGACCGCATCGAGGGCATCGTGCGCGAGAGCGTCAAGCCGATGGAGAAAATCGAAGGCATCCGCATCCTGCATGTCGACGGTCTGGCCGGCGGCGTCGGCGGCGGCGGTGGTGGAGGCGGGCGCAGCGCCACCGACGAAGTGATCGATTCGGCGCTGCGCTACCGCGTTCAGGCGCCATTGATCGATTCGATCCTCGCCGACATCGGTGTCGAGGGCGGCAGCCTTTCCAAGATGCCGGGCCTTATTCGCGAAGCCCGCGACATGCAGGGCATCCGCAAGGAGGCCGCGCCACCCAAGAAGGAGAGCGAGGCCAAGCCGGCCGCGCCTTCGGGCGAGGAGCCGCCGGCGCGGCCGCCGAGCAAGAAGGGTTGAGGGCGCGTCATGGCTCGTGTCTATGTTTCGACCGTCGTCAATGCCCGCAACGATCGGGTGTGGACACGGGTGCGCGACTTCAACGGTCTGCCGAACTGGCACCCGGCGATCGCCGAGAGCCGCATCGAGGGCGGCGAGCCCGCGGACAAGATCGGCTGCGTGCGCGATTTCAGGCTGCGCAACGGCGATCGCATTCGCGAGAAGCTGCTCGGGCTCTCGGACTTCGACATGTTCTGCACCTATTCGATTCTTGAATTGCCGATGGGTGTCGAGAACTATGTCGCAACGCTGCGCCTGACGCCGGTCACCGACGGCGAAAAAACATTCATGGAATGGTCGGCTGAATTCGACTGCGCGCCCGAGCGCGAAGCCGAATTGATCAACAACATCGGAGGCGGCGTGTTCCAGGGCGGCTTCGATGCGCTCAAGCGCGCGTTCGGAGGCTGACGCCGTGCCGCATATCGTCAAGAGCACGATCCTGGACGCGCCGACCGGCGCGGTCTGGAACGTGCTGCGCGATTTCAACGGCCATGACCGCTGGCATCCGGCGGTCGCCACCTCTACGATCGAGCGCGCGCAATCCTCCGATCGCATCGGCTGCGTGCGGCGGTTCAAGCTGAAGGATGGTTCGGAGCTGCGCGAGCAATTGCTGGCACTGTCCGATCTCGAGCAGACTTTCAGCTATTGCCTGCTCGATACGCCGATTCCGATGTTCAATTATGTCGCGCATGTGCGGCTCTTGCCGGTCACGGACGGCGACCGGACGTTCTGGCATTGGGAGTCGCGTTTCACGACGCGGCCCGCCGACGCGGCCGAGATCACCGAAATGGTGAGCGAGCAGATCTATCAGGCCGGCTTCGAGGCGATCCGCCGGCATCTCCAGGGAGCCGCATGAGCGCGGAGACAAAATCATGCCCGTAACGGTGAAGACATTCGCAACCTCGGGAGAAGCCGCGTCCGCGCTTTCGTCGGAGCGCGACGCGCGGTATCTCGGCGGCGGTACGCTGGTGATGCGCGCCCTCAACGAAGGCGATCTTTCGGTTTCGACGGTGGTGCGGGCGACTGACCGCGCCTTGACGCAAATCGAGTTCGCCAGTTCCCGCATCACGATCGGCGCCGGCGTCACCTTTGCGCGCGTTCTCGCCGAGCGTGAGCTCGCGTTTCTCCATCCCGTCGCGGCCTCGATCGGCGGCCCGGCCGTGCGCAACATGGGCACCGTCGGCGGCAATCTGTTCGCTCCAACGCCGTTCGGCGATTTCGCGGTGGCACTGCTGGCGCTCGATGCCACCGTCGCGGTGCAGGGCGGCTACGGTGCACGCGACGTGCCGATCGAGGAGTTTTTGGCCGGGCGTGATCGCCAGCAGGGCGCACTCGTGCTTTCGGTCTCTTGCCAGCGTCCCCAGGGCGACGCGTTTCGCTACCGCAAAATCTCGCGCATTAAACCGAAAGGCGGGTCGCTGGTGACGCTCGCAGCCCTTGTTCCGGCCAGCGGCGGCCGCATCGTCGGCGCGCGCATTGCATACGGTGCGATGGCAACGATGCCGGTCCGCGCCAAGGCGGCCGAGCGCGCGATCGAAGGCCGCGCGCTTGATGCGGCGAGTATCGGCGCCGCGGTCGCCGCCGCGACCGAAGGTACTTCGCCCGCCAATGATTCATTCGCCAGCGCCTGGTATCGGCGCGAGGTGATCGGCGTCCATCTGCGCCGCCTGCTCACCGGCCAAGATTAGCGAAGGCCCATAAGAAAGCCGATAAGGAAAGCCCATGGCCAAGACCGCCCTGCAATTTCGTCACAATGACCGCGATGTCGCGGTGTTTGTCGATGGCGGCGCCAATCTGCTCTCCACCTTGCGCGATCAGGTCGGCGATATGACGCCCAAATTCGGTTGCGGCCAGGGCGGATGTGGCGCCTGTACGGTGCTGATCGACGGCGAGGCCCATCTCTCATGCCTGACGCTGGCCGTGACGGTGGAAGGCCGCTCGGTGCAAACGCTGGACGGCCTCAAGGATGGCGCGAACCTGCACCCGCTGCAACGCGCCTTCATGGAGCACTTCGCCGCGCAGTGCGGCTATTGCACGCCGGGCATGCTGATGGCGGCAAAGGCGCTGCTCGACCATAACTCGTCGCCGACCCGCGACGAAGTCGTCAATGCGATTGCGGGTAATATTTGCCGTTGCACAGGATACGAACCCATTATCAACGCCGTGCTCGCCGCCGCCTCGGGCGGCCGCGCGCGCGCCTAGAGGATCGCGCCATGCTGGAACTACGCAAGGACATTTTCGCCGACGAGCGTGACGACAATTTGAAGGAAATCGGCAAGGGTACCCAGCGCCAGGACATGCTGGGTCATGTCACCGGCACCTCGACCTATTTCAACGATCACAAATTGCAGGGCATGCTGCATCTCAAGGTGCTGCGCAGCCCGCACGCGCATGCGCGGATCCGGCGCATCGATACCGTCGAGGCGGAGCGTTCCTCCGGAGTGCGCCGGATCATCCGTGGCGCCGATGTGCCGCGCAACCTCAACACGCTGCTCAGCCTGATCAATTTCGGCAAGGACGACGAGCCGACGCTGGCGGTCGACAAGGTACGCTACAAGGGCGAGCCGGTCGTCGCCGTCGTCGCCGACAGTCACCGCGAGGCCTATGAAGCCATCGCAAAGATACGCGTCGACTATGAGCCGCTGCCCACGGTCTTCGATGTCGAGGAGGCGCTGAAGCCCGGCGCGCCGGTGGTCAACGAAACCTATCCGAAGAACACGTTCACCTATCACGACATTTACGATCACCAGAAACTGCGCTTTGGCGACGTCGAGCGCGCCTTCGCCGGCGCCGACCATGTGCTCGAGCAGCGCTATCAGATGTCGCCGATCGAGCACGCGCCGACCGAGACCAACGGCTCGATCGCAGCCCCCGACACCAACGGCCGCTATGTGGTCTACACTTCGACGCAGGCGCTGTTCTTCTCGCTGGACACCTGCGCGAAGATTCTCGACCTGCCCTCGAACACCTTTCATTTCATCGGAGGAACCGTCGGCGGCGGCTTCGGCGGCAAGGTCGACACCCTGACCGAGCCGCTTGTCCATCCTCGGCGCGATGCTGACCGGCCGCCCGGTGCGTTACATTTTCGGCCGCGAGGAGGAGATGCAGTTCGGACCGCCGCGCGGCGCCGAACGGATTTACCTCAAGGACGCCATGATGCGCGACGGCCGCATCGTCGCCCGCAAGGTGCGGGCTTATTTCGACAGCGGCGCCTACACCAGGCTGTCGAGCTACGCCGTGGTCAAATGCGCGGCGCATTTGCCCGGGCCTTATACGATCCCCAACGTCTACGGCGACATCTATTGCGTCTTCACCAATCGCACGCCGGCGACAGCGATGCGCGGCTTCGGAGTTACCGCGATGGATTTCGCGATCGAATGCCAGATGGACAAGCTTGCCCATCTGATCGGCATGGACCCGATGGAGTTCCGCATCCTCAACGCCTATCGCGACGGCGACATGAAGGCGCATCGGCGCGAAGCCAAGAACACTGCGCTGATCGAATGCGTACAGGTCGCGGCGGAAAAATCGAAATGGCAGTTGCGCGAGGAATTCAAGCGGATGTCCTCGCTCAAGGACGGCGGCGGCGAACGCGCACTGATTCCGCTCGCGCCGGCTGGTTCGGCCGCATCGGCACGCGCGCCCGCGCAGCAACGCACGTCTTACGATCGCGCACCACAGCCGGCGGCCGGGCCCGCGCCGCTGCAACCGCCGCCGACACCTCCAGCGGCACCGCCGCCGGCCGCGCCGCAACCCGCTTCGCATGGCGCGGTGCGGTTTTCCTCCGTGTTCGGCTCAAGGAGACGCTGATCATGACCAGGCATCGTGGACGCGGCATTGCGTCGATCAACTATCCCATCGGCATGAACCTCGGCGGCGACCCGAGCCAGGCGCTGGTGCACTCCAACCCGAGCGGCAAGTTCACGGTGTCGCTGTCCTCGATCGATCTCGGTCAAGGCATGAAATCGGTGACGCGGCAGATCTGCGCCGAGACGCTCGGCGTGCCGGTCGAGGATGTCTATGTCGATACCGCCGATTCTGACACCGGGCCGCATTGCATGGGCAGTTTCGCCTCGCGCGGCACCCATCGCGTCGGCAATGCTGTCATGGCAGCCGCCAAGGAAGCGCGCGGCGTGATGATGGAGGCGGCGGCCGAGGAGCTTGAGGTCAACGCCGCCGACCTCGAAACCGACGGCCGCGGCAACATTCACGTCAAGGGCGCGCCGCATCGATCGATCTCGACCAAGGATGTCGCGATCGCAGCACAATTCAAGCAAGGCAAGACCATCTCCGGGCGCGGCATCTTCCTGGTGCCGCTCTCCGCCGTCGATCCCGAGACTGGCGAAATGTCGCCCGCCACTTGCTATGCGCATGCCTGCATGGTCGCCGAGGTCGAGGTCGACGACGAAACCGGCGAGGTCGCGATGGTCCGCATGGACAGCGCCTATGAACTCGGCCGCGCGCTCAATCCGCGCCTGGTCGAACAGCAGCTGGTCGGCGGAGCCTGGATGGGTGTGAGCCATGCGCTGTTTGAGACGACGGAACCCTATTATCCGGATCCCAGCCACGGCCCGCGCGACTTTGTTGAATATCTGATGCCGGGTCCCGGCGACATCTGCCCGCACGATGTTGCGGTGCTGGAGCGTCCGGCCGCGGATGGTCCATTCGGCGCCAAGGGCCCGGGCGAGATGTGCGCCAATCCGGTATTGCCGGCGGTCGCCAACGCGATTTTCAACGCGGTCGGCGTGCGGATCGACGATTTGCCGATCACGCCGGAGAAAGTGCTGCGCGCGATCAAGGGGCAGGGCGGTGCACGGCCGCAGGCGCGTCGCTGATGGCGGTTCGCGGCAACATCAGCGGCATCGATAGCCCGCAGGCGCTGGAGAATGCGCTGCGTGCGGCCTATTACCTCGCCGACGATGGGATCGCGACGGCGGCCTATCTCTCACTCGCATTGGGCAAGCCGTTGCTGCTCGAAGGCGCTCCCGGCGTCGGCAAGACCGAAGCGGCCAAGGCGATCGCCGCGGTGCTCGGCCGCCGGCTGATTCGACTGCAATGCTATGAGGGCATCGATGCATCGGCTGCGCTCTATGAATGGAATTATCCGCGGCAGATGCTGGCGATCCGCCAGGCCGGCGACCAGACCATCGACATCTACGGCGAGAGCTTCCTGATCGAGCGTCCGATGCTCGCCTCGCTTCGCGCGCCGGATTCGACCGTGCTGCTGATCGACGAAATCGATCGCTCGGATCAGGAGTTCGAGGCGTTCCTGCTTGAATTTCTCTCGGACTTCCAGATTTCGATCCCCGAGCGTGGCACCGTTCGGGCGGCGGAGCGGCCGGTGGTGGTGCTCACCTCCAACCGCACCCGCGACCTGCACGAGGCGTTGCGCCGGCGTTGTGTTTATCACTGGATCGATTACCCAAGCGCGGAGCGCGAGGCGCGAATCGTGATGATGCGCGCCTCCAGCGTGGCCGAGGCGACCGCGCGCGCGGTTGTCGCCGCCGTCGGCAAGCTGCGGCGCGAGCCCTTGAGCAAGGCGCCCGGCGTCGCCGAGGCGGTCGATTGGGCGGAGGCGGCGACCTTGCTCAACAAGGGCGGAGCGCGCTGGCCGGATGCGTTCAAGCGTTCGATCGGCGTCGCGCTGAAGGACGAGGAGGACCTCGCCTTCATCTCCGGACGGCTCGACGCCATCATCGCGGAGGCGGCCGCGTGATCGACGAGCCGCAACTGCCGCGCGCCGCCCATGCCTTCATTTCGTTCGTGGCGCTGCTGCGCGCCAACGGCTTTCCCGTGGCGCCCGAGCAGACCACCGCGTTTCTCGCGGCGATCGAACTGCTCGGCCCGCGCAGCCCCGAGGACATCAGGCAGGCCGGCCTTGCAACGCTGGCGCCTCCGCCGGAGCGGCGCGCTGCCTACGACATGCTGTTTCGAATTCACTTCCTCGGCGGCGAAGAGATGCCTGGCGCGGAGGGCGAAGACGAGGACGTGGTGCGGTTGCAGGACGAGGGAAGTGGCGAGGACGAGCCGCCGCTCGCCGATGAGGCCAACGAATCCGGTGAAATGGCGGTGCGCGCCGAGGCGCTGGTCGAACGCCGTTTCGGCCCGGGCGGACCGAACGAGGCGTTGCGCCGGCTTGAGCGCGAAGCTCCGAGGCGTCTGCCACGTCGGCGCGGGCATCGGCGGATGCGGGCACGGCGCGGGCCCTGGGCGGACCTGCGGCGAACCTTGCGCGAATCCGCGCGCAATGACGGCGAGGTGATGCGGCTCGGGCGGCTGAAGCGCCGGCCGCGGCCGCGCAAAATGCTGCTGCTGATCGATGTCTCCGGTTCGATGAAATCGCGCTCCGAAGACAATCTAAGGCTCGCGCATACGCTGGTGCAGGCGACACAGAACATCGAAGTCTTCACTTTTGGTACGCGCCTCACCCGCGTGACGCGCGCGCTGCGGCTGAAGCGCCGCGAGCAGGCGCTCGCCGCTGCCGCGCATCTGGTGAGCGATTGGGACGGCGGCACGCGGATCGGCGACGCGCTGCAGGCTTTTCTGGCCGTGCCGCGGTTCGGCGGTTACGCCCGGGGCGCCGCGGTGGTGGTCGTGTCCGACGGGCTCGAGCGGGGCGATCTCACGGCGTTGCGCGACGCGGTCGCCAAACTCTCGCGGCGTGCCTGGCGGCTGAGCTGGCTGACGCCGCTTGCGGTCAACTCCAATTTCGTGCCGCAGACCGAGGCGCTGATTGCCATCCGCCGTTTCGTCGACGACATGGTCGATGGCGGATCGACCGCCGCGGTGGTCGGTCATGTGCTGTCGCTGCGGCAAAGGAGAGCCGCGTGACCGGCATCGTCGATGCGCATCATCACATCTGGCGCCAGGCCGATCTGCCGTGGCTGGTCGGGCCGATGCAGCCGCGCATCTTCGGCCCCTATGAACCGATCCGGCGCGACTATTCTATCCGCGAATATCTCGACGACCTCTCGGGCAATGGCGTCGTCAAATCGGTCTATGTGCAGACCAATTGGGACAAGGAAAGATTTGAGGACGAGACCGCCTGGGTGCAGCGCACCTCCGAGCAAACCGGCTGGCCGCACGCCATTGTCGCCTATGCGGATTTCAGCGCGCAAGATGTCCGCCCGCAACTCGACCGGCTCAAGCGTTACCCGCTGGTGCGGGGCGCGCGCATGCAATTGCACTGGCACGAAAACCCGCTGTATCGTTTTGCCGCACACGGCGATCTGTGTGCGGACCCGGCGACCCGCCGCAATGTCGCACGGCTCGCCGATTACGGCTGGAGTTTTGATTTACAGGTATTTGCGCCGCAGATGCCGGGCGCGGCCGGTCTTGCCGAAGCCTGTCCGAAGGTCACGTTCGTATTGCAGCACGCCGGAATGCTGGAGGATCTGTCGCCCGCCGGCCGCGCCGCCTGGCGGGCCGGCATGGTGCGGCTGGCGGCGTGCCCGAATGTTGTCTGCAAGCTCTCGGGGCTCGGCACCTTCATTCATCGCAACGACCCGGCGCATATCGCCGCTATCGTTGCCGAGGCACTGGCGATCTTCGGTCCGGATCGCTGCCTGTTCGGTTCGAACTTTCCAATCGAGAAATTGTGGACCAACTATCGCGCGCTCGTCGACGCTTATCTTGACGCCGTCAAATCGAATCCAAATTATCGCGATGCGATCATGCGTGACACGGCGATGCGGGTCTATCGGATCGCGTCCTAGTTTGGGCGCGGACAAAAACGAACGAAGGAAAACGGGAGGCAAGTATGGCTTTGGAAATCAAGATCCTCGACTATGGCGATATCGAACTGGAATCGAGCTTTCTGGTGCTCGGCCGTGACTGCGGGCGCACGCGCCGCGTGCTGACGCTGGGCTTTCTGATCACCGGAGGCACGTATCCGATCGTAGTCGATACCGGGTATCGCTCCAATCAGATCATGGAAACGCTCGGCATGCGCGGTCTTCAGTTCCATGAAAACATGATTGAGAACCAGCTGGCCCGCCACGGCGTTCGCATGGGCGACGTCCGCTTCGTCTGCCATACCCACCTGCATATCGACCACGCCGGCAAGGACGACCTGTTTCCGATGAACACGACGGTGGTCGTCAACCGCAAGGAACTCGAATATTCGGTCTCGGGCCTGATGCACCCGCAATATCCGGCTCCCGACATCAAGCATCTGATCGACCGGCTGCATACCAAGAGCGCGTTGCGATTCCTCGATCTCGAGATCACCGGCGCGGTCGAATTGATCCCGGGTGTTTATTGCGAGGCGGCCGGCGCGCATACCGAAGGATCGATGAACATGCATGTTCATACCGCCGAGGGGATCGCGACCATCTGCGGCGACGTGCTCTACGACATCAACGACCAGCTGGTCGATCCCTTCCGCGAGATCCACGACGCTGAACCGCGTACCACCGGCAACCACGGGACTTCCAAGCGCGCGGAGAAAGCGGCGATCAAGAAACTCGTTAACAGCTCGCGCTTTCTGCTGCCGGTCCACGACCGTCCCTGCAAGATCGAAGGCGGCGATGTGGTCGGGCGGCTGCAGGACCAGGTGCCCGGCCCGATTGTTCAGTCGCTGCCCAAACGCAACTGGTTCCCGGCTTGAGCCGAGAGGGCATCACCCATGACCCACACCACGATGCGTCCCGAATTCGAGAACCTGATCGATCCCTATGCGCCGGTCGGCCAGCTCGGCACTGGTTTTACCTTCACCGAGGGGCCGATCTGGCATCCGGTCGATCACTATTTGCTGTTTTCGGATATGCCGGCGGACGTGCGCCGGCGCTGGGACGCCACGCGTGGTGTCGTCGAGGTCAAGCGTCCGTCGAACAAATGCAACGGCATGACCTATGACACCGATCTTAATCTGATTGTTTGCGAGCACGCCACGTCATCGCTGATCCGTGAACACCGCGACGGCCG
Source organism: uncultured Pseudomonadota bacterium (assembly GCA_963819325.1). Taxonomy (GTDB): domain Bacteria; phylum Pseudomonadota; class Alphaproteobacteria; order Rhizobiales; family Xanthobacteraceae; genus Bradyrhizobium. The sequence continues at coordinate 69,615 of CAWFVT010000021.1, read as the reverse complement.
CCGCGAAGTCATTGCCTCGCATTTCGACAAACAGGAACTCAACAGCCCGAACGACGTCTGCGTGCATTCGAGCGGCGCGATCTATTTCTCCGATCCCTGGTACGGCCGTATGCCGGTCTACGGCGTCGAGCGGCCGCGTCAGCTCGGCTTCCAGGGTGTCTATCGCGTGCCTCCCGGCGGCGGCGCGCCGCAATTATTGGTCGACCGCTATCTGTTCGACCAGCCGAATGGTCTTTGCTTCTCGCCGGACGAAAAGCGGCTTTACGTCAATGACACCGTGCAAGCGCTGATCCGGGTCTTCGACGTCGAAGCCGACGGCTCGATTTCGAACGCCCGCATCTTCGCTAACGGCATCCGCTCCGAACTCGAGCCGGGCCAGCCCGACGGCATGAAATGCGATCAACGCGGCAATATCTGGGTGACGGCACCGGGCGGCGTCTGGGTCTATGCGGCAAACGGCGATCTGTTGGGCAAGGTTCGCGTGCCCGAACTGGTCGCCAACCTGACCTGGGGCGGCGCCGACTTCCGCACCCTGTTCATGACGTCGACGCATTCGGTGTACACGGTCACGACCAAGGTCGGGCCGAGGGCCGAGCCGTACATGACCTCCAAGGGAGGCGGCGCCGACACGGCGTCATCCGCGCCCGCGCCGCTGATCAAGGCCGACGGCTTGCAACTCGATACGAAGCGCTGCGTGCTGATCATGCAGGATCTGCAGAACGACGTCATCATGGAGGGCGGCGCGTTCGCCGATTCAGGCGCGCCGGCCCATGCGCGCGCGCAACGCGTCGTCGAAAACGTGCGCCGGCTCGCCGATGCGGCGCGCGCCCGCGGCATCCCTGTGATCCACGTTTGGTTCGTGGTCGAGTCCGGCGCGCCGGGCATGACGCTGAACGCGCCATTGTTCGAGGGTCTGGTTGACTCCAAGGCACTGGTGCGCGGCTCGTGGGGCGCCGCACCAGTGGCCGGGCTCGAGCCCCGTCCGGGCGACTTCATTGTCGAAAAGATGCGCATGAGCGCATGGGAAGGCAGCCGGCTGGAAACCATCCTGAAGGCCCTTGGCCGCGACGTCCTGATCGATACCGGCGCCTGGACCAACATGTCGATCGAACACACCGCCCGTACCGGCGCCGACAAGGGCTATTTCATGATCGTGCCCGAGGATTGCTGCTCGACGATGAATGCCGAGTGGCACAACGCCTCGATCAATTTCGCGCTTCAGAACGTCGCTGTCGTCACCAATGCGGACGCCGTGATCAAGGCGATCGGGTGATGCGCGGCGACTGAAGGAGGAAAGGTAGCCGGCGTGCCCAAGCTGTTCCACCTGCGCTGTTCGCCGCGCGCGGCTTCCGAATCCTCGGCCGGCGCCGAGGCGTTCGTGGCCCGGTTCCGGCAGGCCCGGCCGACCTGGGACATCGATGTGATGGACCTTTGGCGCGAAACGTTGCCTGAATTCGGTGGCGACGCGCTGGAAGCCAAATACGCCCGCCAGAGCGGGCGCGAATTCAGCGACGCCCAGCGCGACGCATTCGCCGTGCTGGAGCGGATGGCGATGCGGTTCGCGCTCGCCGACCGGGTGCTGATTTCGACGCCGATGTGGAATTTCGGCATCCCCTACAAATTGAAGCAATGGTTTGATCTGATCGTGCAACCTGGGCTCACCTTCCGCTTCGATCCGGCCCAGGGTTATTTTCCGCTGCTCAAGAATCGGCCGACCGTCGTGATCCTGGCGAGCGGCAGCGATTTTGTCACCGGCATGAACCGGGGACGCATCGATATGGCGACGCCCTATCTGCGCGAGGTGTTGCGCTTCATCGGTGTCAGCGATGTCCGGTTCACGCTGATCGGGCCCACAGTCGGCCCGACGGAGCCGGCGCGTCTCGCCCGCGAGGCCGCGCATCGTCACTTGGTCCAGATCGCGGCAGACTTCTGACGCAAGCGTCAGGGCGACTGCCCCGACTTACTTGATCGTCTCGATCTGATCGTGGCTTAGCACCCAGATGTGAGCCGGCAGGGCGATGAAGTGGGTATCTTCCAGATATTTTTCGTTGGCTTCATCCGGCGCGATCGCCCAGAGCAGGAATTTCCTGATCGCTGTGGCGGTCGCCGGGTCCGCCTGCTTGGTCGAGACGATCGCGTATTCGTAATTGACGAGCGGATAGGCGTTGGAGCCAGGCGCATTGACCAGGGTCAGGCGTTCGTCCGGCGGTGTCCGGGGGCTGAGCGAGGCGGCCGCCGCGGCTACCGTGTCCGGGGTCGGCAACAGGAACTCACCCGAATAGCTCTTCAGCAGCGCGGTGCCGACGCCCGCCTCCGCAATCTCGGAATGGAAGCTGACGCCAATATAGCTGATCGAGTACGGGGTCTTCTGAACGGTCTGCAGCACGCCGAGGTTACCCTCCGCGCTCAGGCCGCCCGCGACGGCAGGCCATGCGATAGCCGTGCCATAGCCCAGTTTGTCTTCCCACGACTGCGTCGAGAATGTCAGATACTGGGTGAAGACGAAGGTATCGCCCGATCCATCGCTGCGACGAACCGGAATGATATCGTTGTGCGGCAGCTTCACGTCCGGATTGAGCGCTGCGATCGACTTGTCGTCCCACGACCGGACCTTGCCGGAATAGATGCCCGCCAGCGTCGGACCATCGAGCTTCAAATGCGTGCCGTTGAGACCGGGCAGGTTGTAGTTGACGGTAAGCGCCGAAATCGCCATCGGCACATTGATGATCTGCGGGCTCTTACTGGCCTGCGCGTCCGACATGTAGGCGTCCGAGGCGCCGATCTGCACGGCGCCGGAGACGGCCTGCTCGATGCCCGCGCCCGAACCGGTGCTGGCGGTGGTGATATGGATGGCGGGATGCGTCCTGGTGTATTCAGCCACCCAGACATTGAACAGCGGATAGAGCAGGCTCGATCCGGTCTCGGTCAAATTGAGCTCGCCGGCGCGCGCTGCTCCCGTCGGCAGCGTCAGCAGCCCGAGAGCGAGCACAGCTGCGACGGTTAGGGCGCGCCTGTCAGCGCTCGGCGGATTCACGCAATCGGTCATGCGTATGTCTCCTTGTATGACGGTCAAGATTCGGTCCGGGGATAGGCAGCAAAGCGTAACGGCTGTTCCGCTATCCCTGAGCCGGTGACTTTTCCAACTCGTCAAGGTTCACCCCGGTGGTCTCGATCCTGTACATCCAGGTAACTGCTGCGCCCAGGATCGAGACGACGATCAGGCTGTAAAGCAGCGCCTGGGTGCCGATCGCATCGAGCAGGATGGGGAAAAGGAATGCGGTCGCGACAGCGCCGATCTTGGCAAAGGCTGCCGCAAAGCCGGCCCCCTTGCCACGGATGGCCGTGGGGAAGACTTCACCGGCCAAGAGATAGGTTTGCGCGTTCGGCCCGAGATTGGTCATGAAGTTGAACAGCATGAAGCCGGAGAAGATCAGCAGGGTCTGCGTGCCGCCCGTAAAGTTCGAAGACAGCGACGCAAGAAACAGGCCCGCGGCGCAGCCGAAGAAGCCGAGAATCTGCAGCGCAATTCGCCCCACTGTGTCGGCCAGCATGACCGCGAAGATGATGCCGACGATCAACAGGCTGGTGATCAGGGCGGCACCCTTGGCGGCCGTGATGTCGTTGGCGATCAGGTCGGCGACGCTGCGGGCATGATCCGAATTCGCGCCGACGGCGGCGGCCAGGATCGTCGGCGTGAAGATGCCGATACCGTAAGTGCCGAGGTCCTGCAGGAACCAGGGCACCGAGGCCAGGATCGTGGCGCGCCGGTTGGTCTTGTTGAACAGCGCGGCATAGCTCGTGTCGGATGGAGCGGCCGCCGTTGCCTGCCCGTCGCGCGCCGCGAGCTTGATTTCAGCCGGATATTGCGGCTTGCGCACCAGCAGTTTTTTTACCGCCTTTTCGGCTTCCTCGATTTTTCCGCGCGTGGACAGCCAGTTGGCGCTCTCGACAATGTAGAAGCGGCCGATCGTCACGAGCAGCGCCGGAATGATCGCCGAGGCATACATCCAGCGCCAGGCGCTGATTTCGGGCAAGGTCGAGAGCACGAGGTAGCCGACCGCGGTGCCGCCGAGCGCGCCGACCGCCTGAAAAGCGAAGGCGCCGAGCACCAGCTTGCCGCGGCTGGTTGAGGGAATGCTTTCGGAGATGATCATGTGCGCGGTCGGGTAGTCGCAACCGAGCGAGAGGCCGATGCCGAACAGGCAGATCACGAGGAAGGTGAAGTTGGTGCAGAAGATCAGCGCCACCAGGAACGCCACGAAGATCACCATCTCGGCAACGAACATCGGCTTGCGGCCGAAGCGATCCGATAGCCCGCCGAGACCCACGGCGCCGACAAGAATGCCGAACAAGCTCGCGGCGCCGATGATGCCATGCTCGGCGGCACCGATGTTGAACTCGGCCGACAGCAAAGGAAGCGCCACGCCGGTCATGAAGACGACAAAGCCTTCGAAGAACTTGCCGGCGGCGGCAAGCGACCAGATCAGCCATTGCATGCCGGTCATCGGTGCTGACGGAAGATGGGTTCCGTCGGCCCACATCGGCAATTCGTCGATATGGTCCTGAACCGATCGTGCGCGGGTATCCTGGAGGAGTTCAGCGGTTGCGGCGGTGTCGACCATGGTTCGATTCTCTTTCCAGCTGATTACCGACAAAAAGGATCACCGTGATGCGGTACGAACGAGCACACCTGAACCAGCAGGTGCCGAGCCCGGCTGCTCGTAGCTTCAGCGGCCGCTTCGCAACCGGCTCTTCACCAACTCTTTCGCTTTGAGAGAGTTTGTTACATTCGATGTTGACATCGGAATGACATCGATTGTTTCCGAATGTTTAAAAATGCAGTGATTGATTGAAATGCGAAATGCTTCTTTGAGTGAGAAGGCCGCAACGAAATCGTCGCCTCATCACATCTCGACAAATTGCGACTGTGCGCCATGTCTTTGATGACCGGCGCGAGTTGGAATCTTATTTAGTCACAACGTGATCGTTTCCTGACGCCGGCGTTCGGCGGCCTTAGCTACCGCTTCGGTCCTTGTGCGCGCCCCCAATTTGCGGAACAGCGATTCGACATGGAACTTCACGGTGTGCAGCGAGATGTTCAATCGGCGCGCGATTGCCTTGTTGGTCATGCCTTCGGCAAGTGTCGCCAGCACTTCGAGTTCGCGCGGAGTGAGAAGCGCGTGACCATCGGTCTCGCGCATCGCGCCGAATCCGGCATCCGTCGCCTCAGGCAAGCGAACGATCAGGCCGGCGGCGACCGCTCGTATCGCAGCATCGATCTGGTCGGCGCCTGCGTCGCGGGACAGCATGCCGGGCCGGTCGTCACCGGTGCCTCCGAGGGTCACGACCGGGCGGGTTTCGCCCGGCGCACAGCCGCCGTCCGCGAGCACCACGTCGGCCGTGTCCTCAGCGCCGACGACCATGTGCCCGACCTCGGCGATCACTTGGCTCAACGCGGTCCGGCGCAACAAATCCGGGGCCTGGACGGCGACGCGCAGCCGCGTTGTTGGTGCCGGTTTGCGTGCCGCTTCCTTCATGCGGGAGGCCGTTCTGCGATCGTCGTCGGCACCGTGATCACCGTGCCGCTCCTGATCAGGCGCAGGTCAGCCTTTCGCCCGATGCTGTCGGAGCCGAAATGCCTGGCGATGTTCCGGAATCGATGCGTCGATGTGCCGTCGACGCTCAAGACGATGTCGCCCGCCACAATGCCGGCTTGCGCTGCGGGGCCGCCGTCGACGACCGACATGACCATCAAGCCGCTGGACTGGCCGACGGTCTCGCACAGCGCATCGGGCACCGCGACGGCTTGAAGCGCGACACCGAGCCAGCCGCGCGCGATGCGGCCATTCTTGAGCAGCAGCGGAACGATGCGTTCGATGGTTGCGGTCGGAATGGCAATGACCTGGCCGCGCGGCCCGAAGGTCGACATGCCCAGACAAGCGCCGGCGGAGTCGAACACCGGTCCGCCCTCCTCGCGGCGGGAAAGCCGGAGATCAAGCACGATACGCCGGTCGATGAGGCCGCCGCGGCTGGAATGCCATTCGGCGCCGGCCAGATTGACGAGCCCGAGCCGCGCGCTCGCCGCACCGGTTCCGTCGGCTCCGATCGCCAGCGCCACCGCGCCGGTACGCGGCTCGCCCGCAGCGATCGATGGCGACGCCATCGGTTCGGCCAGCTGCAAAATCGCGACATTGGTGGCGGGGTCGCGTCCGGCCATCCTGGCCGTCACGACCGCGCCACCTGCCGCGACCAACTCAAAATCGTCTTTTCGCGGCAGCGACTGCTCGGAAGTGACGACGATCTCAGGTCGCCACACGATCCCGGTGAGATGCCGCCCGTGGGCGAGGCGGACAGCGACAATCGCGTTTTTTGCAGCTTCTGCGTGCCTGGCCAGAGCATTCGAGAATTCGACCAACAGGTCGGCTTGATCGGTCATGGGTCACTCCTGTCCATCCAAGATAGGGACAAGACTCGGAGATTTCCCGTGTCCAGGCTACCGGCCGGATGGCCGGGTTCGCTTCCGGACGCATTGCTAGGCGTGGACCGCTTCGCGTTGCAGGCCATCCTCCTCATGAATTTGCGTTCTCCTGCATGTTTGATCGCAATCGAGACCTGGTGACGACCTCGCCATAATTCGAAAGGTCCTTGATCACGCCCGAACGTAACCATTCCTGCAACGCATCATTCGTCGGCCAATGCGTGAGCAATAGATACCGCGTCGGCGCGAGGGCAGGAAACTCCTGCAGCGGTCCGACAAATTGATAGGGCTGTGCTTCAAACACGCCGGTCAGGGTCTCGAATGGAAGAGCCTCGGATTTCCGCAGCGAGGGGCCGACAATCTCATCCAGTATCTTGTCGAGCGTACCCGCGTCGATCGGCGCTTGCCGCGCGATCGCTATCTCGCAGAACAGCGGCCCGGTCATTTGTTCGCCGGTATCGGGCAGCCGCCATTTGCGGATATAGATTGACGAGAACCACCGGGCGTGAGCCGCATCCTGCATCGGCGTATGTTTCGAATCGAATTGCCACTTGTCCATCAAGTCGGGGGATTGCCATTTCCCGCAAAAATAAAGCCAATGGGATCGAAGAATGGGACCGCCGATGACGCCAAGGAAGCCAAGAGCGGCGGCTGCGATCGGTCCCATCCGTTCCTGATGGCGCCAGAACTCTTCCTGAATCGCCTTGCCTTCATGCAGCGGAATGCGTGCCGAAGCGGACATCCGTCGACAGTTATGAATCTATGGATTTTGTGCTGCTTTGTTCAATCCGTGTGGAAGGGACGATTGCCAAGCCGTCGCAGCGCGTTCGGCTTTCAAAAGAAAGCTGAGTCCAGGGCCCTTTACTCGGTCACCGGGGTGGGGTGGCCAAACCTCTGGCGCGTGCGGGCGCCGGACCGGTGGTCCCGCTTCATGTGCAAAAAACCAGAATTAAATAGAAAAAGCCACTTGAAACCAGGCCTCAGCCCGGTTCGCACCTTGGCAGATAACGATTGTGACACTTGATCTTTGCCTGCCTCAATATCTTTCAGGAACGAAATTCCTGTTCTTCAACGTCGCCTGATCGTCGAATTTTCCCTTGTTCGAGCGCTTCGGCAACTTGATCTTGGGCCGTCTCACCGCCTTGGTCGGAATTTGGCTGAGGATGTGGGAAATGCAATTGAGCCGCGCCCGCCGCTTGTCATCGGAACGCACGATGAACCACGGCGCGTGCTTGCTGTCGGTCATTTTTAGCATCATGTCCCGTGCCCGCGAGTATTCGTACCAGCGATCGTACGATTCGATATCCATCGGGCTCAGCTTCCATTGCCGGAGCGGATCCTCGATGCGGGCCTCAAACCTGCGCTTTTGCTCGTCCTGTCCGACTTCGAGCCAAATTTTGATCAATATGATGCCGGCATCGGTCACGAATTGTTCAACCTGCGGGCAAAGCTCCAGGAAACGTTTGCATTCCTGCTCCGTGCAAAATCCCATGACGTACTCAACGCCAGCCCGGTTGTACCAGCTGCGGTCGAAGATCACGACCTCGCCGGCGGCCGGAAACCGTTCCATGTAGCGCTGGATGTACATCTGGGATTTTTCGCGATCGGAAGGCGCCGGGAGCGCGTTAACGCGAAAGACGCGCGGACTGACTTTTTCTGTAAGAGCCTTGATCGTTCCACCCTTGCCGGCGGCGTCCCGTCCTTCGAGCACGATGACGACGCGCAGGCCCTTCGCTTTCACCCAATCCTGCAGCTTGCAGAGCCGAACCTGCAGCTTGCGCAATTCACGCTCATAAGCCTTGCGCTTCATCTTTTCGGGAGGGCGATCGTTTGCTTTTTCCTTCACTTCGCCGTCATCTCCGCGGTTTTCCTTGAGCGTCATTGAAATTGCCTTTCAATTGGCCGGCTCGTTTGGAGATGGAAACTATCTCAACACCATACGCACAGCAGTGTGGAGCGCTCCCGGGACTGTGGAGTGGACGAACCGACTCAGTTCCAACTCAGCGTCATACCGACGTCGCCTGGCCTGTCGCCGGTAAAATCGACGATTTCGGCCCGCAATTTATATCCTCGCGGCTGGAAGTATTTGGCCCAGGCGTCATAGAGTTCTTTTGGCAACCCCTGCAGGGTGCTTTCCCAGCCCCGTTCCCCCTGATTGATGGCACGCCCATGATCGCTGCAGAGGTCGCTCGGAAAACGAATTAGTTGAACTTCGGTTTTCCCGTTGCGCACGGCGCGCTCGATGATCACCACCGCTCGCTTAATCCGCTCCTCGTCCGATACGCCCGACGGCCTCTCCAACTGCTCGAGAAGCTTTCGCTTTTCGGCTTCGGCCTTTTCATGTTGGCGCGCCGCTTTTTCGGCTTCATCCGCCTCGCTGACAGCGAGCCTCTTCATGAAATCTTTGGCGTTTGGCAACAGGTCATCAGGTTTGGACGGCATGACTTCCTCCATCAACCAGCGCTCCCGAGGCGGAATAGGCTAATCCAATCACAAGAGGTTGTCTTCCAAGGAATTGGTTGACCTGGTGTAGAGAGGCAATGAACGGAAGGGGTCGGCTGACAGCCAAAGTGGCGTTTTTAACCCGACTGACACATCGGCCGCAGAAACGGGCCAATCGCAACTGCTAGTCGCAATAGGCAGATCTCTCGATGGTGCCTCCGACAAGCGGCGGGGCGCTGGTCGTCAGATAAGTTTCAGGACCAGATGGACCGTTTGCGGGTCCTGGCGCGGGACGGGTTTGAAACCGTACTTGCCAAACACGTTCAGCATCGCTCCGTTCTCGGGCAGAACTTCCGCGATCAGTTCGTGTAGTCCGGCATCGCCTGCGATCTTGACAAGGTGCCGCAGCAGGAGCGAACCGATGCCACGCCCCTGCCAGGCATCGACGACGACGAATGCCATCTCGGCTCGCTGGGGCTCAAAGACGACATAGCGGCCGCCGCCGACGATCGTCGGCTTGCCGTCCTCCTGCGCGACGGCAACAAGCGCGACATGGTTCGTGAAGTCGACTTTCATGAAGAAGTCGCGTTCTTTCTCGGAGAACTCGCGCTTCATCCCGAAGAAGCGGCGTTGTATTGACTGGACGCCGGTTCGCGAAATGGCAGCGAGCATGCCGGCCTCGTCCTCAGGCATGAGCGCCCGGACTTCAATATAGTTGCCATCGCGCAGCTGTTGGCGCTCTGCATGCTTGGCGGCGTTCGACATCGGGTCCTGTCCGGCGAGGTTTGGGCAAGGAGGCGAGGCTCTAGATGGCCAAGCTGGCGAGCAGCCTGCTTGATCTGGATCAAGAGAGACGCACGAAGCTGCGGCGTAGGGTTGTCGTCGACGGTTAAGCCTCAAAATGAAAGCGCATCCTTGAGAACTTTTCGGCAGCTTCTTTCTGGAGAGGACATCATCCAGCTTACGATCCGGCTCGGATTGCTGGCCATCCTGATCTACTGGACTTTCTTGCTTATCCGGCCCTTTGTGCCGATCCTCGCCTGGAGCGTCGTACTCGCGGTTGCGCTATATCCGGTCTTTGCCCGCCTCGCCAGCCTCCTGGGTGGCCGCCCAAGGCTGGCTGCGACCATTCTCACCGTCATTAATCTCGGAATAGTCGTCGGACCGGCCACCTGGGTCGGCCTGAGCGCGGTGGAGGGGGTGAGGGTAGTTGCGGCACAACTCAGCACCGGCGATCTCACGGTTCCTTCGCCGCCGGACAATGTCAAGGAATGGCCATTTCTCGGCATGCCGCTCTACGAATTCTGGTCGCGCGCCTCGGAGAATCTACGCGCTGTGTTGCGCGAAATCGCAACCTATCTGAAGCCGCTTGCGGGGACGATGATTGGGTTGGCGAGTAATGCAGGGATCGGGACGCTGAAGTTTCTGATTTCGGTCGGGGTGGCCGGCGCGTTGTTTGTCCATGGACCACAACTTGCCACGGCCACTAGGAGCTTCTTGTCTCATATCGTACCCGAACGAAGCGAATACTTCCTGCAACTCGCGGCCGCCACCATCCGCGCGGTATCCCAGGGCGTCATCGGTGTCGCGGTCCTGCAATCCTTGCTGGCCGGCATAGGCCTCAAGCTAGCCGGGATACCGGGCGCGGGACTTCTGGCTCTTGCGGTTCTGGTGCTTGTTATCATCCAGGTTGGAACTGCCATCGTTCTGTTTCCCGTCATCATCTGGGTTTGGGCAGCCAAGGATTTTACGACGGCGTTGCCGCTGACGCTGTTCCTCGTGGTCGTGGGGGTACTCGACAACGTTTTGAAGCCACTCGTGATGGGGCGCGGTCTGACCACGCCCACGCCAGTGATCTTCATCGGGGTAGTTGGAGGAACGCTCGCGCACGGTATTGTGGGACTTTTCATTGGACCGATCGTCCTTGCAGTAGCCTGGGAGTTGATGGCCGCGTGGATTCGCGAGGATCGATCCAATACCGCGCCGGTGGCGGAACATTCGCCGGAATCTTGAGCATTCGGCCGCCGACCGTCGCTCCGTCCGTTGACCTAGATCAAGGTCCGCGGCGGCAACTGCGTTTTCCCTTGAACCAATGCATTGACGGGAAACCTCTCGATGGACAAGCCAAGCTTCCCAGTTGACACAATGTCGGGGCTTATCGCCTCGGCCGTCGAATACATGCTCGACGCGGGACAACGCAACGTCCTGTTCATGGACATCCTGCGCCGTCGCGGCGACCAGTATCATGAGCACGTTGCACAGACTGCGCCACACGTCCTGCAGTACGCCGCCGAATTGATCATGGACGGGCGTGAACTGGACGAGCCAGTCAACTACGCGCTCGTGCGCATCATACCGCCGAAGGGGGTCGAGATTGACCTTGAACGACGGCCCTTCATCGTGATCGATCCGCGCGCGGGTCATGGTCCTGGAATCGGCGGCTTCAAAGCGGACAGCGAGATCGGCGTCACGATGAAGGCCGGTCATCCCTGCTACTTCATCGGCTTCCTGCCCGAGCCGATGCCGGGCCAGACCATCGAGCGTATCGCGCACGCAGAGGCCCTGTTCATAGAGAAGGTGATCAGCCGTCACCCGGAAGCCGAGGGCAAGCCGTGCGTCATCGGCAATTGCCAGGCCGGCTGGGCCGTTATGATCCTCGCCTCATTGCGTCCGGAGTTGTTCGGACCCGTCATCATCGCCGGGGCGCCGCTCGCCTATTGGGCGGGCGTCCATGGCAAATATCCGATGCGGTATTCGGGGGGCCTGCTCGGGGGGAGCTGGTTGACCGCGCTTACCAGCGATCTCGGCGCGGGAAAGTTCGACGGCGCCTGGCTGGTCCAGAATTTCGAGAACCAGAATCCCTCGAATACGCTGTGGACCAAGCAGTACAACGTGTTCTCAAAGATCGATACCGAGGCCGACCGCTATCTCGAGTTCGAGCGCTGGTGGGGTGGTCACGTCAACCTGAACGCGCAGGAAATCCAGTTCATTGTCGACGAGCTGTTCATCGGCAACAACCTAGCAGCCGGCCACATCAAGATGTCGAATGGCGAGGCAGTCGACCTGCGGAATATCAAATCGCCGATCGTGGTGTTTTGCTCCAAGGGTGACAACGTCACCCCGCCGCAGCAGGCGCTGCACTGGATCCTCGACCTCTATGCTGACGTCGACGAGATCCGGGCCTACGGCCAGACGATCGTCTACACCGTCCACGAATCGATCGGCCATCTTGGAATCTTCGTCTCGGGTGGCGTCGCCAAGAAGGAACATGCGGAATTCTCCAGCAATATAGATCTGATCGACGTGTTGCCGCCGGGCCTCTATGAAGCGACATTCGAGGCCAAGGGCGCCGACACAACTCGTCCGGATCTTGCGGGCGGCCAATGGGTGATGCGCTGCGAGGCGCGGACGCTCGACGACATCCGTGCGACGGGCGGCAATTCGCCCGAGGATGAGCGGCGTTTCGAGACCGCCAAGCGGGTGTCCGAGATCAACCTCGCAGCCTATCGCAAGTTCGTCCAGCCTTGGATCAAGGGCGCCGTAACTCCGCAGATGGCGGAATGGATGCAAAATCTGCATCCGCTGCGGCTGCAGTACGAGGCGTTCAGCAGCCAGAATCCATTCATGGCGACGGTGAAGGCGACGGCGGAGAAGGTCGAAGAAAAGCGCAAACCGGTTTCGGCGGACAATCCGTTCCTGGTCTTCCAGGGACAGGTCTCTAAGCAGATCGTCGGCGCGCTCGACGGCTGGCGGAACTTCCAGGAAGCACTCAGCGAAACTATCTTTCTTGCCGTCTATGGCTCGTCGGCGCTTCAGGCGGCCGTGGGAATTGATCCGCAATCGGAGCCGTCTCGACGGCAAGCAATGTCGGTCGGATACCGCGAAATGCTCCAGAACCGGATCGCGGAGCTCAAGTCGCGGATCGGGCAGGGTGGCCTTCGGGAAGCCGGAATCCGCGGCCTGCTCTACGCAGGATCGGCGCGCGGAATGGTCGATGAACGCAGCCTCGAAGCACTGCGGCAGCTCCGTCGCAACGACACGGGCGCTCGGATGACGCTACCGCAATTCAAGATGCTGGTGCGTGAGCAGTTCTTCATGCTGCTGCTCGACCAGGAAGCGGCATTGGCAGCTATTCCGAAGCTGTTGCCTGACAATGCCAATGAGCGTCGTGCAGTCTTCGCCGCGATCCGCGAGGTGTTGTCGGCAAGTGCCGAAATCTCTGGGGAAGTCGCCAGACGGCTAAAGCTCGTCGCGGAGCTCTTTGGAGTCGAAGCTGCCGGAATTTCGGAGCAGCAGTCGAACGTGGCGCCTTTTGATCCTCACGCGAAGGCGTCGTAACAACGCGTCGCCTAGGCGTTCTCGGCTCAAGGGCGCGGCTCGTCCGTTCTCTTCCGCAGGTACACAAACCAATAGGCAGCGGCGACCATGAGAGAGCCGCCGAGGATGTTTCCGGCCGTAACCGGAACGAGGTTGCAGATGAAATTGCTCCAGGTCAGGTCCGGAAAATCTGCCGCAGTCCTGTTCACCGATTTCCAGAACGAGTCCGGCGCACCGGCCTTGATGAACAGCCCCATCGGAATGAAGTAGACGTTCGCGATGCAGTGCTCGAACCCGGCCGCGGCGAAGGCCGCGATCGGTGGCACGGCCGTCAACACGCGATCGACATTCGTCCGGGCGCTGTAGCACATCCAGACTGCAAGGCAGACCAGCGCGTTGCACATGATGCCAAGCGTGAACGCCGGCACCAGCGGCAATGCCGCTTTGGCATTTGCCGTATTCAAGGCAACCAGGCCGACGGCGCCCCCGCCAAACGTGTACTGCGTCGTCAGGAACATCAGGCCAGCCGTGAGGATAGCTCCGACGCAGTTTCCGGTGAGAACCAGAACCCAGTTGAACATGAGCGCAGACGTCGTCACTTTGCCGCTTGCCCAGGCCATGACAATCAGGTTGTTGCCTGTGAAGAGCTCTGCGCCTGCAATGATGACGGCGATGATGCCGACGCAGAAGGCGAGGCCGGCCAGCAGCCGGCCGATGCCATAAGGAAGTACAGCCGACGACGCCAGGGTGCCGTCCGCGGTAAACGTCGTCATCGTGCCTGCCAAGACGGTGGTGGCAAAGATTGCACCGAAGGCGACGAACGCGCCCGCGAGGATGCTCAGCACGAAGGACACCATCGGGTCCAGTGAGGCCCGCTTGATCCCGCTCTCTTCAGCCAGAACGGCCATCGCCGCAGGCATCACCGCCTCAAACGTCACAGTCAGAGGCGAGGGAGTTTCACGGTGGGACACAGGCGGCTTCATCGCGCGGCTATCCCGGAGGGCTGCCGATGGTCAAAAGGCCGACAATTTGCACTGCGATCACTTTCACCAGCGTCATCGACGGGAAGATCATCGCGTAGCCAATATCCGGGCGTTCGGTCGGCGCCATCTTGGTTGAGTAGACAAGAATGGCCGGATTTCCCGTCGCGCCGGACGCCACGCCGACGAGGTCGTCGTAGGGAATTTTGAGCACGTAATGACCGAGGAGAAGAACGATGAAAACAGTGGTCAAGAGAACTGCGGCGCCTATGAACAGCATCGTGAAGCCGGATTCAGCGATGGTACGAACGAACGGTTGTCCGGCATTGACGCCAACGGTGGCGAGGAAAATCGCAAGACCAAAGTTTCGCAGAACGATATTGGCCGGCAACGGCATGGTCCAAAGCATCGGGCCGGTACGCCGCAGCTTGCCCAGAATAAGGGCGACGATCAGCGGGCCGCCGCCGATGCCGAGCGTGACGATACCAACGCCCGGAATGGGAATTGGGATGAGACCGAGAAGGATGCCGAGAACCATTCCGACCCCGAGCGACACATAGCTGAACTCGGCGGCCGCCTTTACGGTGTCGCCGAAGTGGCGGCGGATCTCTTCCTTCCGGTCGGGCGGCGTCAGCACACCGACGCGATCACCGAATTCGAGCATCAGGTCAGGCGAGGGTACCAGGTCGGCGTCGTAACGGCGGACATGCAACAGGTGGGTGGGGTAACCGGCCGGCATCGGCAGGCTGGCAAGCGGTACGCCGACCACGTTGGCTTTTCCGACGAAGACGCGGATGTAGTCAAGATCAGCGCGGTCGCTCGCCAACCGACCCGGCTCGAGCTTGCCGAGCCGAGCGGCCGCCTCTGCGATCGCTTTTTCGCTCTCGGCCACGACCAGGAGAGCGTCGCCGGCGGAAAGGATGGTATCCGGCGTAGGGACGAGATTGTGGTCGCCCTTGCGAACCATGGTGACCTGCAGATCGATAAGCGTATCCGCTGACAGGTCGCCAAGGCGCTGGCCGGAAAAGTTTTGCCCGATCGAAATCTCACCCATGTGGAAGTGCTGGGATTTGGGCGGAAACTTCGGCTTCACGACGCGTGCCATGAAGTAGATACACAGGATCGGACCGATAACGCCGAACGGGTAGGCGATGGAATAGCCGATCGAGGGCTCCTTGTTCTTGACGACATCGAGCGCTGCCTGGAGCGTCGCAGTACTTGTCATCGATCCGGCATAGATGCCGAGCGTATGCCCGACCTTGATACCGTAGATACGGCCGAGGCCGAGAGCGACAAGAAGGCCCGCCAGGCAAGCGATCAGCGCCAGCAGATTGTATTTCTGCCCGACACCCACCATCCCCTCGAAGAATTGGCGGCCGTAAAGAATGCCGATTCCGTAGAGGAACATGATCAGACCGGTCAGACCGATCGGCCCTGTGATCTGGGCTTTCGGCGCGAACGCGCCAATGGCGAGGCCGACGAACAGCACAGCACCGACTCCGAGAGAAAATCCGCCGATGCTGATCTGGCCAACCAGGTAACCCAATCCGATTGCGAGGAAGGCCGTCAATATCGGTTGGCTTCCGAGGATCTCGCGAGCTAGATCCAACATGTCCGTTTCCCCCATTTCGACTGCGAGTCCGTCAGCGTGCCTGACAGCCAGCGGATCGGAATTGCCCTAAGACCCTGTTGATCAGATCGCGGCTTGGTGTCGGAGTGTCGAGGAGCTTGTACTCGAGACCCATGGCTTTCCACTTGAACAAACCCATCTGGTGGAACGGCTGAACCTCGACCCATTCGACGTTTTTCATGGGCGCAATGAACCGAGCTATGCCGTCGACATTCGCCGGATCATCGGTTTCGCCAGGAACAAGCGTGAAGCGGACCCAGGTCCGTTTCGATAGCGAGGCTAGGCGCTCCGCGAAGCGTAGCGTCGGCGCGAGATCGCGGCCGGTCACTCTGCGGTAGGTCGCGGGATCGGAGCTCTTGATGTCGAGCAGAACAAGGTCGACATTGGACAGATAGGAATCGTCCGCGCGATCGCCGAGAAATCCGGATGTCTGGATCGCCGTATGCAAGCCCATCTCCTTCGCACCGGCAAAAATGCGCCGCGTGAAGGCCACCTGCACCATGGGTTCGCCGCCCGATATCGTCAGGCCGCCACCTAGATCGCGAATTACCGGCGCGAAGTCGCCCAGCCGACCGAGGACCTGATCCACCGAGACGTAGGTGCCGTCCTTGAGATGCCATGTGTCCGGGTTGTGACAGTATGTACATCGAAGCAGGCAGCCCGACACGAACAGTACGACACGCAGGCCTGGGCCGTCAAAGCGCGACGACGTTTCGTATGAGTGGCAATAGCCAAACGAGCCTTCCTCGTCCTTGACCTTGTCGTCATCAGGAGCGTCGGGCGAATATCCGACCCGGAGGTCATGGCGACTTCCGGGCTCAAGTGCGTGCACGGTCGACATTTCGGACCTCGACTAGATTTGACCGTGGAAAGTTCGGCTGATCACATCCCTTTGTTGTTCCGGCGTCAGTCGAACAAAGTTGACGGCATAACCCGACACGCGGATCGTGAGCTGCGGATATTTGTCGGGGTTCTTCATCGCGTCCTCCAGCGTCTCCTTGTCGATCACGTTCAGGTTCATGTGGAAGCCGCCGCGGTTGAAGTAGACGTCGAATGCTTTCACCGCTTCGTCGACAAGCTGGTCCTCGGATAGATGCGCCTTCTGCGGAGCAACCGACACGGTGTAGCTGATGCCGTCCTGCGCGTCCCTGTATGGAAGTTTCGCGACCGAGAGGCAGGAGGCAAGCCAGCCGTGGCTGTCGCGCCCGTGCATTGGGTTTGCGCCGGGGCCAAATGGCTCGCCCTTGCGGCGGCCGTCGGGGGTATTGCCCGTCGCCTTGCCGTAGACCACGTTTGATGTAATCGTAAGAACGCTTTGCGTGTGCGTCGCGTTACGATAGGTCGGATGCTTGCGAATTTTCGCCATGAAGCTGGTCACGATCTGCGATGCGATCTGATCAACGCGATCGTCGTTGTTGCCGAACTGCGGCGTCGTCTTGTTTTCTTCGTTATGATAATCGACAATCAGTCCGTTCGCGTCGCGGGTCACGCGAATCGTGCCGTACTTGATCGCGCTCAGACTGTCGGCGACCACGGACAATCCAGCTATTCCGAACGCCATCGTTCGGAGAATGTCGCGGTCGTGAAGCGCCATCTCCAGGCGTTCGTAGAAGTACTTGTCGTGCATGTAGTGGATGCAGTTCATCGCGTGCACGTAGGTACGCGCCAACCACTCCATCGTGGCCTCGAACTTGGCCATCACGTCGTCGAAGTCGAGCACATCGCCAACAACAGGCTGAGTCTGGGGTGCGATCTGGTTACCCGATACTTCGTCGCGTCCGCCGTTGATCGCGTAGAGCAGGGCCTTGGCGAGGTTGACGCGGGCGCCGAAGAACTGCATCTGCTTGCCGAGCCGCATGGCCGAAACGCAGCAGGCGATGCCGTAATCATCGCCCCAGAAGGGGCGCATCAGGTCGTCGTTCTCGTACTGGAGCGAGGACGTGTCGCGGCTGACCTTGACGCAGTAACGCTTGAAGGTCGCGGGCATGTGGTTGGACCAGAGAACCGTGATGTTAGGCTCGGGCGCCGGACCGAGATTGTAGAGGGTGTGTAGCATGCGATAGCTGCTCTTGGTCACCAGTGCTCGGCCGTCCAGATCCATGCCGCCGACGCATTCGGTCGCCCAGTAGGGGTCACCACTGAACAGCGCATCATAATCAGGGGTGCGCAGGAAGCGGACGATGCGGAGCTTCTGCACCAGTTGATCCCAGAGTTCCTGCGCGCGGCTTTCGTCGAGGACCCCGCCCTTCAGGTCGCGTTCGATATAGATGTCCAGGAAGGTCGAGATGCGGCCAATTGACATCGCAGCGCCGTTGGCTTCTTTGATGGCGCCGAGATAGGCGAAATAAGTCCACTGAAACGCTTCTTGTGCATCCGTGGCTGGCTTCGATATGTCACGATCGTAAAGCTTTGCCATCGAAGCGAGGTCCTGGAGCGCGCGCATCTGCTCGGATAGTTCCTCGCGCATCCGGATGATTTCGTCGGTCGGCCACATATCGTCGAGTTGTGCCCGCTCGGCGCGTTTGATCTCAAGGAGCCGATCGATCCCATAAAGAGCCACCCGTCGATAGTCGCCGATGATCCGGCCGCGTCCATAGGCATCGGGGAGCCCCGTGATGATCGCAGACCTTCGGCAATTCATGATCTCGGGCGTATAGGCGTCGAACACGCCGTCATTGTGCGATTTCCGGTATTTCGTGAAAGCTTCGTGCACGCGCGAATCAGGTTCGAAGCCTGCTGCCTTTAATCCGGCTTCGACCATCCGAAGTCCGCCGAAAGGGAAGATCGCCCGTTTGAAAGGCTGGTCGGTCTGAAGGCCTACGATAACTTCGTTGTCGCGATCGATATAGCCGGCCTTGTGCGCCAGCATCGTCGAGGGTGATTGAGCATCGACCGCCAGCACTCCCTTTTTCCTTTCGTCGGCGAAGTACGGCTGCAGTTTTGCCCAGACAGCTTTTGTGCGCGGCGATGGTCCCGCGAGGAAGTCCTCATCGCTTGTGTAAGGTGTGACGTTGCGGACGATAAAGTCACGAACGTCTATGGAGTTGAGCCAAGCTCCGTGTTGAAAACCCTTCCAGCAATCGCCGGCATCAGCTTCTTTCTTCAGAGCGGCGCCCGCCTTCATGGTGCTTCTCCCAGCTTGGATTGTTAACTTTTGGCACTCGCGGTCGAACCGGGGCCCGCCCAAGACGACGCGAGGCAAGTGCGGATCATTGCGCTGCCGGCTCGTCGCTACTTGATCCATGTCAAAGCGGGCGGCGGGGCCGGCTGCTCTAGGCGTCGCGCGGTCAAATTGTCCAAGCAACTGGCGGTTGGTCGACGGAGGTTGCATTGACCTAAATCAACGCTCCATCGCCAATCGCGCCTCTGATCCGACGATAGGCATCGCAACGTCAGCCAACGGATCCGGAGTGACACCATGAATGTCAGGTCGGCAGGTTCGAGCGACACGAAAGTCCAGAGCAAGTATGACCGCTTGATCGCTGCGACCACAGCTGTACCGCCGATACCGACCATTGTCGTACATCCCTGCGACGAAACCTCACTGCGCGGCGCTGTGGATAGTGCGGAAGCCGGAATCATAAGCCCGCTGCTGGTCGGACCGGAAGGCAAGATCAAGGATACGGCAAGCAAGCACGGCCTCGATATCGGCCGCTTCGAAATCGTCGATGCTCCCCACAGCGAGGCTGCCGCCGCCAAGGCCGTCGAATTGATTCACGCCGCCCGCGGCGAAATGCTGATGAAGGGCAGCCTGCACACCGACGAACTGATGCGGAGCGTCACCGCCAAGGCCAACGGATTGCGGACCGAGCGGCGCATCAGCCACGTCTTCGTCATGGACGTTCCAGCCTATGCGGACACGCTGTTCGTGACCGATGCCGCTATCAATATCTTCCCGGATCTGGATGGGAAAAGAGACATCATTCAGAACGCCATCGATCTCTATACGCAAGCGGGCTTTGGCACGTTACCGCGAGTAGCGATCCTGTCCGCAGTCGAGACGGTCACTACCAAGATACCCTCTACAATCGAGGCCGCCGCGCTCTGCAAGATGGCAGACCGTGGACAGATCTCTGGCGGGTTACTCGATGGGCCGCTCGCCTTCGACAACGCAGTCGACGTCGAGGCGGCCAAGATCAAGGGAATCAAGTCCGAAGTTGCGGGGCGAGCCCAGATCCTCGTCGTTCCCGACCTCGAGTCCGGCAACATGCTGGCCAAGAACCTGGCGTACTTCGCCAAGGCCGACAGCGCGGGAATCGTAGTCGGGGCGAGGGTGCCGATCGTTCTGACCTCTCGTGCAGACTCGCCGCGTGCGCGCATGGCGTCCTGCGCCGTCGCTGCCCTCTATGCCAACGCACGGCGTCAACGTGCTCCAACCGTCGCAGCGTGACCGCCATGGATACGATCCTTGTCGTCAATGCGGGCTCTTCGAGCGTCAAGTTCCAGATATTCGCGATCGAGGGGGACGGACGATTGCGACGACAGATAAAGGGGCAGATGGACGGGATCGGCAGCCGGCCGCGGCTCCGCGCGACGGGCGCAAGCGATCGTCCGATGGCCGACCGAGCCTATCCGATCGAAAGTGTTCCGGATGTTCCGTCCGCGCTGGCCGTTGCGGGTGGCTGGCTGCGCGACGAGATGCGGATCGACCCGATTGCCGTCGGGCATCGAGTTGTACATGGCGGACCGGATTACGACCGGCCGGTCCTGATCGATCATGGCGTGGTTGCGCGGTTGGAGCGGCTTGTGCCGCTGGCTCCCCTGCATCAACCGCACAATCTGGCGCCGATCAGGTCAATCCTGAGCAATTTTTCGACGCTGCCGCAGGTCGCCTGCTTCGACACGGCATTCCATCGCACACATGGGCCGTTGGCCGACCACTATGCCATTCCCCATCAGCTCCACGCCGAGGGCGTTCGCCGTTATGGATTCCACGGCCTTTCCTACGAGTATGTGGCAAAGGCCCTTGTGCAGGTTGCTCCAGAGATCGCGAAGGGCCGGGTGATCGTCGCCCATCTCGGCAGCGGCGCTTCGATGTGTGCGCTGAACGATGGGCGCAGCGTCGAAAGCACCATGGGGTTCACTGCTCTCGACGGGTTGCCGATGGGAACGCGTCCGGGACAAATCGACCCTGGTGTCATCCTGTATCTCATGGCCGAGAAGGGCATGTCGGCGACGAACGTGCAAAATTTCCTTTATCGGGAGTGCGGCTTGAAGGGGCTGTCCGGCATCAGCAATGACATGCGTGAGCTGCAAGGCAGCGAGGATCCCCATGCGATCCTGGCGGTCGAATACTTCGTTTACCGGATAGCTCTCAATGCTGGAATGCTCGCGGCCGCGCTTCAGGGCGTCGATGCCTTCGTTTTCACGGCCGGTATTGGTGAAAACGCGGCGCAGCTTCGGGCGCGGATCATGGGCAGGCTTGCCTGGCTTGGAGTTACGCTCGACCCCGACGAGAATTTGCGCCACGCGCAGCGGATTTCCGGTTCTGACAGCAACATTCCCGTCTACGTCATACCGACGGATGAGGAATTGATGATCGCGCAGCACACCTTGACGCTACTGATGAACAAATCGTCGCCCCGCCCGAGACAAGAGAGTGTGTCATGAATATCCCCGTCTTTCCGGATACCAAGGTTGCGCTGAAGGGGAAAAAAGGCCTCATCGTCGGTATCGCCAACAATCAATCGATCGCCTGGGGTTGCGCTAAGGCGTTTCGGGCGCTGGGGGCCGATCTCGCTGTCACCTACTTGAATGACCGGGCGAAGAAGCACGTCGAGCCGCTCGCCCTGGCGCTGGACGCCCCTATCTTCATGCCGCTGGACGTCAATGCCGAGGGCCAGATGGAGCAGGTGTTCGAGCGTATTGAGAAAGAATGGGGGCGGCTCGACTTCGTGTTGCATTCGATCGCCTTCTCGCCAAAGGAGGCCCTGCACGGACGTGTTGTGGACGTCGAGCGGGACGGCTTTTTGAAGACTATGGACGTCTCGTGTTGGTCGTTCATGCGGATGGCCCATTTGGCGGAGCCGCTCATGAAGAGTGGCGGGACCCTGTTCACGATGACGTATTATGGCAGCCAGATGGTGGTTCAGAATTACAACGTGATGGGAGTAGCGAAGGCTGCGCTGGAAGCAGCGGTCCGCTACATCGCCGCCGAGCTGGGCCCAAAGGGGATTCGTGTTCACGCGATCTCACCAGGTCCGCTCGCGACCCGAGCAGCGTCGGGCATCCCCGAGTTCGATGAATTGATGGACAAGGCGCAGTCGAAGGCGCCGAGCCGCAGCCTCGTCAGCATCGATGACGTCGGGAACGCGACGGCATTCCTTGCGTTGGACGGCGCAAAGCTCATCACCGGCGGCGTCATGTATATCGACGGCGGCTATCACATCATCGACTGAATTGAACGGCTCGCGGTTACCGGCGAGCCGGTCAACGATAGTGCGGGGCGATCAGCTTGGCGAGGCAGGCCTTCGGGCGCTCCTGATCTACATGTATCCATTGCTCGTCGGACGTCGCCTCTGCAAAGAGGTCGATGCGACCCGGTGTTACCTCGATCCAGTCGCTGACGCCAATCTCGCTGCCGACGGCGGATTTGATCTGGTTCAATCGCCGAATACGCATGTTGCAAGCCTTGTCAGATATTCATTTCCGGGACCGAGCCCGGGATGACGAGCTCGGCTTCCGTCACCGCCATGACCTCGGCGATGCTCACGCCAGGAGCAGTTTCCAGCAGCGTCGCCTTGCCGTTGGGAAAAGCGATCACCGCCATGTCGGTGACAACGAGATGGACCGGTCGGGAGGACGTCAAGGGCAGCGTACATTCGCTGACGATCTTCGATCTTCCCTTTGCGGCGTGTTGCATCGCAACGATGACGCGCTTTGCACCGCTGACAAGGTCCATCGCACCGCCCATGCCCGGCACCAACTTTCCCGGGATCGTCCAGTTCGCGAGATGTCCTTCCATGTCGACCTGCAGCCCACCCAGGACGGTGACGTCGACATGACCGCCTCGGATCATGCCGAATGACATCGCACTGTCGAACGTGCAGGCGCCGGGAAGCGCGCTGATCGGGCGCCCGCCTGCGTCCGTCAGAAAGGGATGGGTCATCCCTTGTTCCGGGATCGGGTGGGTGCCGATCAGTCCGTTCTCGGATTGAAAGAAGACCTTCAAATCGGCAGGAACGTAGTTGGCGACAAGTGTCGGTATGCCGATGCCGAGGTTGACTAGGTTACCGGCCTGGAGTTCGCGTGCCACACGTCGCGCGATGATGATTTGCGCGTCCACGGTTCACCCGTCCGCGATGAGATAGTCGACGAGAGGTGCCGGCGTCACGACGTGGTCGGGCGCAATGACCCCAACTGGAACGATATGCTCGGCCGTCACAATCACGGTCTCGGCCGCCATCGCCATGATCGGATTGAAGTTGCGGGCAGTCAGTGCATAGGAAAGGTTGCCGAGATAGTCGGCGAGGAACGCATGGACCAGGGCAAACTCGGCGCGTAGCGCGGTCTCGACCAGGAACATCTTGCCGTCGACCTCGATCTGAAGTTTTCGGTCCGCGACCTTCGTTCCGACGCCCGTCGGCGTCAACACGCCTCCCAGCCCGGATCCGCCGGCTCGAATCCGCTCGACCAAGGTGCCTTGGGGAATGAGATCGACGTAGATCTGCTTGGCAAGCATCTGTTGCTGCGCCTTGGGATTGAGGCCGATGTGGCTGGCCGTCAGGCGCGAGACCAGGTCGGCGTCGAAGAGTTTGCCGATGCCCTTGCCAGGTGTTGCCGCATCATTGCTGATCACGGAAAGGCCCGCCTTCTGTTGCCGTACCATCTCGTCGACCAGGCGTTGAGGTGTGCCGACACCCATGAAGCCGCCGACCATGATGCTCGCTCCGGCAGGTATCATTGCGATGGCTTCTTCGACGGAAACGGCCTTCATGATGCAGACTCCGCCGACCAGGCGATCGAATGACGAGCGGCATTGCGACGAGATGGTGACGTTAGCTCAACATCCATCATTTGATCTGTATCAAGGGTATTCAGAACGAGCGCGAGGATCGAACTGGCTGCGCCGCTGGGGATGGTGCGCTGGATTCCGCCCGCCGACTTATGGGTCATGGCCGCGGCGATGCCGGACCGTCGGCTCGCGGTTTTCCGTGGGTGCGTTAGTTCTGCAGGTCGAGGCCGGCGAGCCTGTTCCGATCAAAGAGCACGATCTGGCGCTGGCTATTGCCGGTGAACCCGAGGACACCCAAACCGTGCAGCCGCGATAGCGCCCGCGACACCGTTTCCAGAGTCAGGCCGAGATAATCGGCAATGTCACGGCGGCTCATCGGCAACGCCATGACGTGGGCCGCCGTCAGGCGTTTGTCCATTTCGATCAGGAAAGCGGCGACCCGCTCGATCGACGTCTTGCGGCCGAGCAGGAGCATGTGATCTTCCGCGTGCTGCAGGTTGCTTGTGGTCATGCTGAGAAGGTTGCGAGCTACCATCGCATCGCTTTCGGCAACCAACTCGAGACTTTGCCGCTTTACCAGCCGGACCGTGGTGTCGATGATCGCCTCAGCCGTAAACCGGTGTACACCGCCGTTCTCAAGGCCAAAGATGTCGCTGACCAGATGAAACGCGCCGATCTGGCGACGACCATCTGAAAGCAACTTATAGCTCCGAACCGCACCAGTCTTGACCTGATAGACGTAGTCCGCCGGCTCCTTCTCGCCGTAGATCTCGATGCCTCTCCTGTAGGTAAACTCGCTCAGGGCGATTTTCGGGTTCGACGCACTCTCCATGCCCAGTTCGCTCAAGGTAGTAGGAGGCGCTGTCGGATTGCTACTGACGCGAGCAAACATGGCTCACTCCTGCCGGAAGATCGCAAGTTTCTTTAAACTAATTAAACTTCGATGCGGGTCGTTTCCCGTGCAGGTCAAAATGCGATACGCGTTTTATATCCGACTATTGTCCGACGGGTCATTGCGCCAACTTGTCACAGACAGGACGTCTTTCTAAAGTTGTGTCACCAGTGTTGTCATATTCTTGGATAATTTTATCGTTCGACGAGTTTGTTCGAGGTCAATCATGTTGCACGAAGGGCTTCGAGCAGCTGGACGAGGGGGACATAGCTAGTCAGCCTGATTGGTGTCCTTGCCGGAGGGAGCATTTATTGCCTGCCCTAATTCATGTAGTCGATGACGACGCTTCGTTTCGGACAGCAGTAGCTGTCCTGCGCCACCGCGCGCTGGCCGCCGGTCACGAATATCAAGGAACATGTCGTCCCCGCACTGGCGGATGTGGTTGAAACCGGAAAACCGCTGCCTGGTCCCGTTCAACAGCTTCGCCGAATACGGTCCAGAGCCCAACCCGGACACCAAGAAAAAAGACGTGGTTTGGTTTTCACTGAACGGCTTACTTCCCGGGCATCTGGACCGAATTTGATGGTGATCGGACTACCAAATCCATACCGGTGCCCGGCCCGTATCTTGTCTGCGACGTCCCGAAGACTGCGCCGCGCTCGTCGAGCCGATCCCCGCCCCAAGGCAATGCCGGTGATCCCGAAGGAACGCGACATCTGGATGCGCCTGTCATGGGATGAAGCCGAGGCGTTGCAGCGGCCATTGCCGGTGCTCCGAGGTCCTGACAAAGTGGATCAAGCAGCAGCGTAGCGGCCGCAATTTGGCGATATACGCTGCGGTCGAAAAAGGTCCGATATTGACCTCAGTCAATAACAAGGGAGCCTTCGCGCGAAGAGAGTACTGCTGATCTGCCTGCGGCGGGGATAAACGATGAACCTTCTGCTCAAGGAAATCCGGCACAGCCCTCTGCTCTGGATGCTCGTCTTCGTGCCTCTCGTGCTGGTGGCGGAAAAAGCAGCGCCGTCCGCTCACACAGCTCTGTTTGTACTCGCTGTCCTAGCCATTGTCCCACTTGCGGCTCTACTTAGTCTCGCAACCGAGAGCGTTGCTGAAAAAACGGGTGATGCGATAGGTGGCCTGCTCAACGCGACGTTGGGAAATCTGACGGAGCTAATCATCGCGATAACCGCGCTTCACACCGGAGAGTATATGCTGGTGAAAGCGTCGATCGCTGGCGCCATCGTTACCAATTCGCTGTTCATGCTGGGAGCGTCATTTCTGCTGGGTGGGCTCAAGCATCACGTTCAGGAATACAATCGCGCCGGGGGCAGGTTGTATTCGGCGTTGCTGTTGATGGCCACGATCGCTCTCCTAGCACCGGCAGCGGTCGCGGACTTTGATCCGGCAAGAGGTGTTGTGATGGCGCAGAAGCTCAGCGCAGGTCTCGCCGTATTGCTCATATTTGCCTACGGACTAGGGCTGCTGTTCTCGCTCAAGACGCATAAGGAACTCTTTCAGAGCGAGGATCACGGCGAGTTGGACGGAGCCAATTGGCCAATTGGATTGGCGGTCGGTACACTCATTGCTGTTACGGTGCTAGTTGCCTTGGTGAGCGAAATATTCGTCAGTTCGGTGCAGAAGACAGGAGAGACCTTAGGCATCAGCCCCGCCTTCGTCGGGTTCATCATTGTCGCGCTCGTCGGCGCCGCGGCCGAAATGGCCGTCGCGTTTTCTGCGGCGCGCAGGAACCGCCTCGACATGAGTGTCAGCATCGCGCTCGGGAGCGCCTCCCAGATCGCCTTGTTCGTCGCCCCAGTGCTCGTGCTGCTCAGCTATTTTGTTGGACCCAAGCCGATGGACTTGCAGTTTTGGCCGGGCGCAGTGACCATGATGATGATCGCAACTGTCACGACTTGCTTCATCACCAATGGCGGTCGCTCGTCATGGTTTATCGGCGCCTTGCTTATATTCATCTATATAATATTCGCCATGACGCTGTATATGGTCCCGCCAGGATCCCTCGCCCCGGTGTGAAAAGCAGAAGCCAGCCTAAAGACTGGAGGATGAAGAGGCCGCCTACACACTCAATCGCGCTTACGTTGGTGCCGCCAGATTGATGAACAACGCCGAAGGCGAATCGAAAGGATTCGAATTCAATCACAAGCGCAGCTTGTGGCAGCCGCTGATGACCAACTGGCCTGCTGAATTGAGAAGCGTCAAATCTGCGAACGGACGGCGGTAAGGACAAGTCGGACCGCCGTCCGATGAAGTCGCGTCAATACGGATACGGGTTTGGGCAGACCACACGTCCGTAAGCGTCGCGGTAGCAGCCGTTGTTGTAGTAGTTATAGCCGTAGGCCCCTAACGCAGCGGCACCGACCGCTGCCGCGCCGTAGGCGGCACCTCTATAGGCGCCGCGATAGGCCGCGCCCCGATAGATCCCACGGGCAGCGGCTGCGCGTGCTACCGGGGCTCGGGCGATTGGACGGGACACATGAGCGTATCGCCCGGCACGGATGCCGCCATGGAGCCCTGCGGCACGCATGCCCCCACCATGGAACCCCGCGGCACGCATGCCGCCGCCATGGAAGCCGCCGCCTCGAAAACCGCCACCACGGCGAGCGAATGCATCATCGGGAATCACACTTGCGGCGACAAGAACAGCTGTGGCTAAGCCAACAAGAGCATAACGAAACATGGCGTCCTCCTGACGATTAGCTGTCGAACCTTCGCCCCGTCGAAGACTTCTGCTCTATCGGGTTCATTGCTTGACCTAGATCAACGTTTCACTGGTCCGATCGACGCGGGGGTGGTGTTCTGTGACGAGCGCAGGCCAACGTCGCAATCAATCAGGCTCTCGATCGCGGCTTGCCATTCCGGGTCTTCACCTCTTTTTTGCCAAGATAGGCGCCAGGCTTGTTCTTTGGCGTCGAGATCGAATCGCTCGAAAGGAGTACGCCGAGCTCATTTCTTAGCGCTAAAGAGAACCCCAGAATGTCTTTGATTGGCGAAAAATCAGCTACCACAACTTTTTGGGACTTTTGCAACAATATCTGCCAGGCGCGGAAGTCGATCAGCGGCGTATTTCAAACCTGGCATGTCACCCCCTAACGTTTGGCTTAGTCCTCCCAGCCCGCCCGTTCCACATCATGGATTTCCAGATAACTAGAAACGGCTGCGCCGATGGTTGGGAAGAAGCTATTCTCGCCAAGTAGCGCCAACAATCCGAATTTCTTCAGCTTGTCCTTTACCGGGTCCTTGAGTTCGGCAAAGCAAAGCTCGATATCCATTGCGTGCAACGCCTCGTCCAATTCGGCGAGTGTATCGCCGGCAGTGACGTCCACGCTGGTGACCGGCTCCGCCGCAACGACCAGCCAGCGCACAGGCGTCGGCGATTTCGTCACTGCGTCTAGAACGCGCTCCTTGAAGAATTCCGCGTTGGCGAAGAACAGAGGCGCATCCCACCGAAACAGGACCAGTCCGGGGATCTGGCGTGCATTCGGATACCTGGTGATGTCGTGATAACCTTTGACCCCGCGGGCACGGCCTAATACGGCCGAGTGCGGGCGCCACCCGTCCCATAAAAACTCGACGATTGCGATGGCGATTGCCAGACCTATTCCCGGAATCACCCCGAGCACCGCCACGCCGACAAGGCAGACGATCGATAGCCAAAACTCCCACTGCTGAATGCGGTAGATCCGTTTGAGGTCGGTGACCTCAATCAAACCGATCGCGGCGGCGATGACGACGGCTGCCAATGCAGCGGTTGGCAAATGCTGAAGGAGGTTTGGTGCCACCAACAGAAGGAAAGCGATCGCAAGCGCGCCAACGATGCTGGTTAGTTGGGTGCGGGCGCCGGCGGCTTCTGCAACCGGCGTACGCGAACCGCTGCTGCTGATCGGGAAACCTTGAAAAAAGCCGGCTGCCAGATTGGCGGCGCCGAGCCCCACCATCTCCTGGTTGGGATCAACTTGCGCGCCCAATCGTGCGGCATAGGCCCGCGAAAGCACGCTTGTGTCAGCAAATGATACCAACGCGATTGCGCAACCGCCGATTAGCACCGGGAACATATCGCTGTAGCCGATCCAAGGAACAGCGAAACCCGGCAGACCCTTGGGAAGAGGACCCATAATCTTCACGCCGTAACTCGTCCCGAGATCCAGCGCCCCGACGAGGGCCGTCGCACCAACGACGGCAATCAGAATCCCTGGCAACCGCTTGTTACTCTCAAGCAACAAAATCACCGTCAACGTGCCGAGCCCGATCCCAAAGGCTACCCAATTTGTCTTTCCTGCAAGGATTGCATCAGCCATCGCCCAAAGGCTCCGCAAAGGCCCTTCGCTCTCGATCGAGAAGCCGAAGAGCTTTGGCAGTTGGCTGATCAATACGGTCAATGCAATTCCGTTCATGTAGCCGTAGCGTATCGGCTTGGAGAGAAGCTCGGTTACAAAGCCCAAGCGCGCGATGCCTGCTAGAATGCATACCGTGCCGGAAACGATTGCCATCATGCCGGCCAAGGTTACGGCGCGCAGGGGATCGCCACCAGAAATCGGAACGACGACGCCAAGGATGATAGCTGCCAGAGCAGAGTCCGGTCCCAGGACGAGGATGCGGCTTGGGCCAAACAACGCGTAGGCGAGCAGCGGCATGATCGTTGCGTATAGACCGTAGATGCCGGGCAAGCCCGATGCCTCCGCATAGGCAATCCCAACCGGGACCAGCATGGTCGCCAGGACCAGCCCAGCTAAGATATCGTGAAGAAGCCACTCTGCTTCATATCGACGCAGGGTGTCGAGGCCTGGCAGCCAGCGGGTCCAATGATTCATTGCCCGTCACTCTCAAACCCGGTCATGCTCGCTAGCTGGGCTCGCACGCCGTCTGCGATGCGTCGACTGCGATTGGTGCTCCAGCTAGAATAGAATCTAGGCTGTTGCATCCTTGGTAATCCCTTGGGTAACTAGAGTATACCTTCTATTGTCATGGAACATTCATACTCCATCCCAATGGAGATATCGTTGGACGCGCGGCGGCCAGTCGTGAACGATTCCGGCTCCGCCATTGCGGTGCGCCCCGGTGAACAGGCTGAACTCGAACTTAAGCTGCTCGCGCCGCAAGGAACTCTCGAAAAACTGCGCGAGGTTCCCTT
Source organism: uncultured Pseudomonadota bacterium (assembly GCA_963819325.1). GTDB lineage: Bacteria > Pseudomonadota > Alphaproteobacteria > Rhizobiales > Xanthobacteraceae > Bradyrhizobium. The sequence continues at coordinate 39,773 of CAWFVT010000021.1, read as the reverse complement.
CATCGTGCAGCACGCGCGCAATCGGGGCGCGTTTCACTGGCTGGAAACGGCGTATTACGACACGCCGGAGCGGCTGCAGGGGGCGGCCCCAAGAAGGCCGATCTGGTCTTAGAATAAAACGGAAGGCCAAACGACAGGGGGCCGACTTTCGCCATTTCAGGAACGGCAAGTGAGAGAGGGGAAATGAGATGAGAATCTTCGTGGCGTTCCTCATCGTTCTCGCAGCGCTTTACTACTGGGACGTAAATTACAACAACGGCAAGCTATCGGACGGCCTGATCAGCATGGAACGCTCGATGTTTCATCACATGGGGCATTAGCGCTAGGGGCACTGCCGTTCCCCGGAATTGCGGCTGGCAGAGGAAACGGCCCGACGCAGGACGATTACCGGGCGACACACGTCGGGCCCGACCAAACCACTGGATCGAACGAGGTATGGCTGAACAAAGGTAAAACGGATTCGTGGCAAAATTGGCGGGGGCTCGAAAACGCCGTTCGACAATCCGATGCCGCCGTCCCGTGCTCGCCAGCTCGACACGCTTAAAGATGCCGCCAGCCACGTCATGAAGTACGGGCCGCAACAGGCCAGCCCACTCTCCGCGCGGTTCCAGAATTAACCCGCAGCGTCGACATTCAGCTTAACAAGCAACTCTCGTTGCGGCGTGATCCCGAAATGCTATCTCAACTGCAAATTGTTGGCGGGATGAACGCACTCGGAGTCATCGAAGGTCATGGATAGCCCACAACGTTGCAGAGATCAGGCGGCAGAATGTATTCGCCTGATGAAATCAGCGCCGACCAAGCATCAAGCTCGGCTTCTGGATAATATCTCTGTTAGCTGGTCAAGACTTGCAGGCCAAATCGAGCGATACGATGCGCTTGTGCGGGAACAGGGCTGAGGTCCGGCCGCCGTTGCCATGTTTGAACTGATAATCATCAGGCACAGCCAACCGAAATGGGAATGGCAAGTGTGCGACAGGAAAGGGAATGCCCGAAAGCAGGGTTTGAAAGAAATCGCGGGCTCGCCAAGCTCAGAGGCGAGCGTGCCCTGTTTCTTCTACTGGCCGCAGAAAGGATTGGAGAGACCGGAACTGGCGGGAATATCCAATGACACAATCAATTTTTAATATCGTCAAGGCACCCGTGGGCTGATTGATATATAGCGACGGCGTAAAAGTCGGCAGGGTTTTCGGATCGAAAGAAGCTGCTTTTGAAACCGCAACCGTCGCGGCTACGGTCGCTGTTCGGGATGGTGCAGGCGTTCAAACAATGTTCCGAGCGCGCCCGAGGCAGACGAGCCACCGGGAAATTGGATTTCAGCGATCAAATAAGCGATCGAGGCGAGCCTGTTCGCTTTGGATCGAATCTCAAAATCTCGTCAAACTGTTCGGGATGAAATATCCGACCGTCCGCATCAACGATATAGACCTGCCATCCAGCCTTCAACATTATCCGCGCCTTCGCCACGGCGATCGCTGGGCTAAGGTAAAGAGTTCTTGTGCTCGTGCGGTCTTTTGAGGCATGAACCACCAGCGCTGCCATTGAGGTAATCCTGCGGAAGCTCGGCGGAAAGCTGATACTGATTCGCGGTTGCAGTAGGTTGCGCACGGGTTTTCAACAAACAATCTTATTACTGCGCCCGATCGCACGCCGGATGCGGCGACGGTTGCTGATGTTCATCAAGCCAAACCCGATTGACTCTTTCGATGCCATCGCAAGGAACTGTTTTGGCAACCCCGGATCCCCGATTTCTTCATGATTTGCTAAGAGTATTAGTAAACTGGACCAAGATTTCGGCGCCTTAACGAGTGGGGTTTCGCCTTCGAGTGATCTAACTCACAAGAAACTGGTCAAGGCTGCAGTAGAAACTCAAAGCCGGACATCCCCCTCCCCGTTCGGCCCCAGGCAAAACGAGTCTACTTATTGTAGACCGCACTGTGGGAGTTTTAGTGGGAGGGATTAGCAAGGAGAGAGATGCTATGAACTCATCCTACCATCCATATGGGCTCCACAGGTCCGGAGGTGAAGCTAGCTCAGGAGGCGCTCAAGCAACGAGGCTATAATCCCGGACTGATCGATGGCTTGTTCGGGCCTCAGACCCGTAACGCGGTTCTCCACTATCAGACGGATCGCACTGCAGATCCCCCGCCGCCGCCGCATCCTCAGGCGTTTAACTTGCCTCTGCATGTCGACGGCATAGTGGGCCCACACACTTGGGGCAGGCTGGATCCCCCCGAGATCAAGAAAAACTCGCCCCAGCACCCCTATGTGAGGCTCTGTCAGAACATCCTAAAGTCATTTGGGAATCCTGCTTTTGATCCCGGACCGGTAGACGGTATCTTTGGCCCCCATACCGAGGCGGCGGTGAAAGCATTCCAGACGGTTTTCGCCGCTCCTTCGGACGGTATCGTCGGCCCGAAGACTTGGCTCGCCCTTCATAGCTGAGCGAAGTGCCAAACTAGCAGATGACTGGGTCGAGCGCCGGCGGCCGTCGCCGTGAGGGCCGGCGGCGCTTGCCTGTCCACGGACTTTGCCACAAACACAGCATTCGATTTGCAAGCTTCCGGTTATAGCGAGAATCGTTCGCGCCGAGCTGAGCTTGAAAAAACGCTTGGCCCGGATCGTCTCGACGCAGCGGTTTCCGCGCAAAACTCGGCACGACGCGCGGGCACCATCGCCCTGGCGCGGATTACGTTGCAAGAAACGCCGCTGGGTTATTGCACCGAAACGGACGCCACACCGGCGCCCATCATGCCCAGCGCGGCGATCAGCCGACCAAAGCGGGCGCGTTTAAACACCCCCGGGTTGAAATGTCACTTGGCCGGACAAGTAACCCATCCCGAATCGATCATTGAAGCCGGAGATAAAACCTTATTAAATGCCGCCGGGAGTACTTGGGCCTGGGAAACGGGAAGGAAGCTCGAAGCATCGGGTCGATCGGCCCCCCGCTTTGAATCGCGTCAACGTGAAACATGAGGTCACGTCGATGGACAAACTCAACGTAGACGTCAACGCGTACGTTCCAAGATGGGTCAGGGCCGCGATGGCCAAAGACCGCTTCTCAAGAAACGAACCTGCCGTCGAATCCACCGTCGCAGCGGTAGTGCTACTGGACATTGCCGGGTTCGTCGAAACAACCCATCAGTTGGCGCGGCATGGGCCCGCGGGCGCCGAGGAGCTCTCAGGCCTTCTCAACGACTGCTTCGCACCACTTACCGACATCATTCGCGACTACGGGGGAGACGTCATCGCATTTGTGGGCGACGGCATCCTGGCGATGTGGGACGACTCATCGGGGATCGACGAAGCCGCGATCCTGGCGGCGCAGTGCGGACTGGCGCTCAGGAGCGAAATGACCAGGCAGGCGCAGTCGGGACAACATCGGCTTCGTCCGCGCATCTCGGCGGATGTCGGCGATATCCATTGCTGCAAATTGGGTGGTCTCGGCGATCAATGGTGCTTCGTCGTCGTCGGATTACCGTTTGAACGTCTAGGCGAGGCGTACCGCAAGGCCGAGGTCGGTGACGTTGTGTTGTGCAGCGAGCTGCACCGCTCCATCCAGGACCGTTGCGATGGCAGGTTTTCCGACGGACTATTCGTCTTGAACGGGATGTCGAACAATATAATCCCGTCAACGCAAGTCGTGAGGCAAGGTACAGAAAATCTGCAGATGCAGGCGCTCGTTCCGGACGTCGTGGTCGACTATCTGCGGTTTGGCGAGGGGAAGTGGTTGGCGGAATTTCGCAACGTCACCATCGCGCACGTCAAACTGGTTGGCCTCACCTTCAAGAATGGGTTTGTCGATACCTTGCAGGCCGCGGTTCTGGAAATTCAGCGCGCCGCCCGCCAATTCGAAGGTCTTGTTCACAAGACCATCATGGATGACAAGGGCTTCAGCGTGTCGCTGGCCTTTGGCCTGCCGCGGCTGGCTCACGAGGACGACCCGCAACGGGGCATCGAAGCCGCCCTGGCGATTTCCAGAGAGCTTGGGACCAGCGGTGTACGGACCTCGATCGGCATTGCGTCTGGCAAGCTATTTTGCGCGGACTATGGCGGCCACGAGCGCCGCGAATACTGCCTTGTGGGCTCCGCCATCAACATGGCTGCGCGCTTGATGGATTTGGCGGCTGGGGGTGTCCTCTGCGACGCTGCAACCGCGGAGGCAGTTCACGACCGCGTCAGTTTCTCGGTTCTTCCCTCGCAGCGCATCAAGGGAAGCGACGCGCTGGTGAGGGCATATCGCCCAATGGCCATTTCGAAAGTGCATCACGACCATCGCGGCAGCGAAATGATCGGCCGAGAGAACGAACGTCGCCAGCTTCAGGATGCCCTTCAAAGCCATCACGGGGGCGCGATCCTTGTTCAGGGCGATCCGGGGATAGGAAAGTCCGTGCTTCTCGATGACTTCGCGGAGTTTGCCGCGACGCTTGGATTTATGGTTCTGAGAGGTTTTGCAACCTCGATCGACAGACTGACCCCTTATTCTGCCTGGCGAGAGGTGATTCACGAATTGCTGGGAGGCCAATCGCCTGAACAGGTCAGTAGGATTGCCCAGGAAAAATTGAGACACGACGAGACTCTGACGTCGTGGCTGCCTCTGCTGCGCGAGATCGTGAACATAAACCTCGCCGAAACCGACCTGACATCCCAGATAACGGGATCGGCGCGGGCCGCCTGTATTGAGGCGCTAGTTGTTGCACTGCTTTCTGGCAGCGAGCAGGACCCGCGCGCGCTGATCTTTGAAGATCTGCACTGGTTTGACAGCGCGTCGATTCAGCTTCTCTCCGCCGTCTCCCGCAGGCTGCCCCGGCTCCTGCTGATCGCAAGCCGCCGGCCTCGGGCTTCTGCGGCAGCACATCCCGAGACCCAGCAAGAGCCCGATGATTTCATCGAGATCAATCTTGCCGCGATGACCGAGGGAGGGATCGAAGAACTCATTCGCCGGAAACTGCGCGCGACCGAGCTTCCCGAGGCCCTGGTCAACTTCGTCTACCGACACGGCGGCGGCAATCCATTTCACTGCGAGGAACTCGCGCTGGCGCTTCGCGACACCGGGGCGATCGCGGTGATCCGAGGCGTTTGCGAAGTGTTGGCCGATCTCAATGATCCGACGAACAGATCGCTGCCGGTAAGTCTCGAAGGCGCGGTTGTCACCCGTGTCGACGCGCTCGCTGTGGAAACACAGCTCTTGCTGAAAGCAGCCAGCGCGATCGGTGGGGACTTCACCGCAGAGACCGCCCAGGCGGTTTATCCAAGGGAAGCCACGCTGACAGATATTAAGGCCATGCTCGATCAGTTGGCAGACCAGGATTTTCTTCTCACCGAGTACGATGGGTCGACGGCCAGCTACGCGTTCCGCCATGCCGTCAGCCAGGAGGTCACCTACAAACTCCTGTCATTCGCCCAACGCGTCACGCTCCACAGGACGATTGCGGGCGTCATCGAGCGGCAACACTCCGAATGGCTGGAGCCCTACTATTCCCAGCTTGCCCAGCATTGGGAGCGGGCGAACGAAAGGGATCGGGCTATTCAATACCTCGAACTATCAGCCAAGCAGGCGCTGCGAAGTTACGCGAACCGCGATGCCATACGTTACATCCAGAGGGCGTCTCGCTTGATCGAGGGCACTGCAATCGCGGACAGCGACGCGCGACGATCCGAATGGGAAGAAATCCTTGGCGATGCCAACAACGAGCTCGCCGATTACGAAGAGGCGTTTCTGCACTACGCTCGGGCAATGGAGCTCATGAAGGAGACATCACCGCGATGGCGCTCGGGCCGGCTCGCACGCGTCGTGACGAATGTGGCGCTGCAAGTCAGATTGCGGCTTTGGAACCCGCGACCGGACACGTACTCGACAATGGACCGCTGGAAACTCCAGCGGACGGCGCATATCCGCGAACGATTGGCGGAACGCCATTTTTTCTTGAACGAGTCGCTGGCGGTGCTCGACGAAACCTTGTCGGCGCTCAATCTGGCCGAGCGCGGCGGCGCCGCCACCGAGACCATCAGCGGCTACAGCGCCCTGGGGTTGGGCCTTGGCATGTCGGGACTGCGCAGAGTTGGCCGCTACTATTGCGCACGCGCCTTGCGCGTTGCCGACGAGATGGGCAACTTGCCAGTCATCGCACGGGCGCATCTTCTCGCCGCCGTGTTCGGCTACGGGATGGGGGAATGGGAATTCACGGAACGCAGTGCGCGACATGCGCTCAAGCTCTATCGTCAGCTCGGCGATCGCTCCCGCTGGCACGCGCCGCTGACAATCCTGGCCTTCTCTTCAATTCTGCGCGGCGATTTGTCGACCGCCGGACAACTGTTGTCCGAGCTGGAAACGATGATATCGGCCGAATCCACCTACCAGGCAAAGGCCTGGCAGGCCGCCGCGATCGTGTTGTTCAACTTGATGAGCAACATGACGGAGGCGGATCAGCTCCGGCGTCTGAATGCGCTCACGCAGGCGCGGCTGGTTCGCGCAGACCGGTTGCTTTGCCTTGGAATACTCTCGTCGGCGTTTCTGCAGCGGCAGCAGCCGAGAGAGGCCTTCGACGCGGCTGAGCGGGGGCTTGCCGTTCTTCGCGAAGTTGACGTCGTTTGGGGCAGCTACGTCTATGGAGTCGTTGGAATAGCGGAGGTCCTCCTCGCAAGGTGGGCAGAGGAGAAGGACCGCGGAGACGTCGGCTCGTACGCGAGATCGCAGGCGCTACTTGCGTGCAGACATGCCGCCAGAGCCACCCGGATGTCCCCTGTCTGCCGACCACAGGCTCTCTTGATCCTGGGCCGCGCCGAACTCCTGTCTGGCCGGCCAGTCAAGGCGCAACGCCTGTGGCGCGACGCCGCACAAGCCGCAAAGAAACTGCAGATGCCGCGCGAGCTGGGCCTCGCGCTCTACGAAATCGGCCGAACGAAATCGCACGATGATCCGGAGCGGTTGTCCAATCTGGTCAAGGCCGCCGACATCTTTGAAGGCGTAGGAGTTCAACCCGATCTTGCCGCGGTCCGCCGGGCGTTGTCAGTTTGAAGATTCGAACTTGGGGGAGTTCTTGATGACCAAGCAACAAATCGCGATCGTGGGAGGCGGCATGGCAGCGCTTGCGACGGCCTTCCAACTGACCCAGAGCGAGGACCTGCGAGAGCGGTTCGAGATCACGATCTACCAGATGGGCTGGCGCCTGGGGGGCAAGGGAGCAACAGGCCGGGACGACAAAGGCCGGGTGGTCGAGCACGGGCTGCATATCTGGTTCGGCTGCTACGAGAATGCGTTCCGTGTGCTCATGACAGCCTACGAGGAGTGGAAGCCTTTCCAGAACCCGCGGCAGGCCATCAAGTCCTGCGATGACGCGCTGAAGGCGCAATGCGATTCCGCGATCGGCGCCGGCGATAGCTCGAACATCATCTGCCTGAATTGGCCTCGAATGCCCGGCAGGCCCGGCAAACGCGACGAGCCCGACGCTGGCGAAACGGACCTGTCGCCGCTCGCCTGCTTCTCCCAGATGCTCAATGTCATGCAGAGCTTTTACGAGCAACTCACTGGGGCGGGATTTGATGGAATCCCGCCGCTCGACCTGCCCCTCGATATCGGCACCATTGCGCTTCTGCTGCAGGTGAACATTGATGCGAACGACTACTCTCACAAACCGAAGGACCTCATGGCCGAAACGAAGGTCCTTCCCATTCCACCGGTCAACTGTCTTTTACTTGGCGCCGATTGGTCACGGCAGCTCGCGATCAATCCATCCGCCGCCAATGAAACTCAGCTTCGCGCCTTCGCGGGCTTTCTCCGCGATTTCGCCAAGAACGTGCGCGCGGCCCCGAATTTCGTAGGTACTTCAGTCGGAAGTTTCTTGGCCCAGCTTATCGATGTCGGGACGGCAGCCATTAAGGGCGTCATCGTCGACATCATGCTTGGCGGGACCACCGTCGACGATCTGGACCTTATGGACTTTCGCGAATGGCTTGCGGTTTGCGGAGCCGCGCGCAACTCGATCTATGGCTCGCCGATCGTTCAGGCACTCTATGACTCCATGCTCGAGTATTGCGACGGGGACAGGCGGCGCCCAAGTTACGGCGCCGGGACCGCCGCTCAAGCCGTCTTTCGGCTCTACGGGACTTACAAGGATGCCTTCGCGTTCGAAATGCAGTCCGGCATGGGTGAAGTCGTCGTCATGCCAATCTACAAGGTCTTGCAAAAACGCGGCGTGAAGTTTCGGTTCTTCATGAAGCTCAAGCGAATAGGATTGGACCTGACAAGGACTGCGGTCGTGCAAATTGAATTCGACAGACAGGTGAACTTGCGCAACGGAAGCTATGATCCGACAATTCCCCCCGAACCGCGCAATGGCTATCTTGAGTGCTGGCCCGATCAACCACTATGGGATCAAATTTGCTGCGGTGAAGAACTCGCAGCGAAATGTCTCGATCTTGAATCCTATTGGTGCTCCCATAATGTTGGCCAGGAAACACCGCAATTCGACACGGTCGTTCTCGCCATTCCTCTCGGAGCGTTCAAGAAACTGAACGCGGCGCCGGGACCGTGCGACGAACTCATCGAAGCCAACGAGCAATTCCGCATGATGGCGGAGACGGCAACGCTGGTTCCGAGCATCTCGTTCCAGGCCTGGTGCAGCAAATATACGGCCGGACTTGGATGGCCGCCCGACGACGCAAGACCGCGGGGCGCCGCGGCAAAGACCGTCATATCGACCGGGCCGGACCCGCTCGACATATGGGCCGACATGTCGCAAGTCCTGGCCTACGAGCCGTGGCAACCCGGCACCGGACCAATATCGCTCCAATATCTCTGCGGCGTACTCGAGACCGAACTCTTCCGCGCGCCCCCAAGTAAAGAACGGGTCCCCGCAGAAGCCAAAGAGCGCGCGCGCACTGAGGCGATCAAGTGGCTCAGCGGCAAGGCTCGCCATATCTGGCCGAAGTCGAGCTCAGGCGGATCCTTCGATTGGAATGACCTGTTCGACCCGAACGGGGCCAGAGGCTCGAATCGCATCGATGGGCAAGTCTATCGGGCGAACGTCGATCCATCGAGCTGCTGCGTTGCTTCGGTGGCCGGCTCGACGCGGTGGCGGCTGGCAACTGACGCCTCGGGGTTCGACGGGCTTTACCTCGCAGGGACCTGGATCGACACGGGCTTCAACACCGAGTGCATCGAGGCGGCCGTCATGTCTGGCATGCAGGCGGCGCGCGCAATCTCCGGCGCAAGCTTTGCGATCCCGGGTGAGGATTTCCTGAGATTTGGATACGATCCGCTCTCGCTGATCGTGCTCGGGATCGAGACAGGGTTATCGCTGCTGAGCGCAGTGTGCAACGCGACACGGAGCAGCAGCAGCGCCGAAGTACATCGACGATCCCTCACGCACCGTTCCGCAAGCCGCCAGGACGGCCGATGACGCACAAGACCCAAATTGCAATTCTCGGCGGCGGCATCGGGGCACTTACGGCCGCCTTCGAGTTGACAGAGCAGGATCCCGACAAGGAACGCTACGACATCACCGTCTATACTCTCGGCTGGCGCCTGGGGGGGAAATGCCTGGTCGGCCGGGACGAGTGTCGGGATTGGCGCGCACTTGAACATGGACTTCATGTCTGGGCCGGATTTTACGACAACGCATTCGACCTCGTGCAACGGCTTTACGCTCGTCTCGAATATTCACCAAACGCATGGCGCAGCAAATTCGAGGGCTTGAATCACTTCACCGTCATGGAGTTTGTGGAAAAGTCATGGAAGCCCTGGCTGCTTCAGGCGCGTCCAAACCCTCTCGATCCGGGAATCGACCTGGATAACGGCTTATTACTGCTCACTGCCTTGAAAACACTGCTGTCATGGGTGGAGCAAAGCTTCGTTGATTCCCCGCTCGGGCGCGTTCAGCATCCGGGCGCACGAAGAGACGTGCAACATGAGATTGCTGCGGCGTTGAAGTCGCCCGTCGACAACGTCTTTCCGACGGCGCTTTCGGCGATCGCGGCGCTGCTGGACAGGGGCGCCCCCAATACGATCACCGCCAATGACACAAAGGCGGCCGTCGCGCTTGTTGACGCGTTTCGCAGGCAGGTCGCAAGGGCGGTCCCTTCTACGCCGAAGGACGATGAAACGCGTCGCCTCGAGATCCTGTACGACCTGGCCGCGGGTTTGATCAAAGGAATCCTGTCGGACGAGGTGCTCTCGGGCGGATTCGACGCCATTGACCATTGGGAATGGTCGGCATGGATGGAGCACAACGGCTGCAAGCCAGAGAGCATAAACTCCGCGATTGTTCGGGGATGCTACGACTACGTCTTCGGCTACATCAAGGGATGCCGTAAGGTCGGAGCCGGCGTCGGCACGATTGCATTGCTTCGCCTGTTGTTGACCTACAAGGGATCGATCTTCTATGCGCTGCAGGAGCCGATGGGCGATTTCCTGTTCGCGCCGCTCTACACCTATCTTTGCAAACGGGACGTAAAGTTCAAGTTCTTTCACCGGCTGGATGAGCTTCAACTCTCCAACGATGGAAGCGTCATTGAAAAAATTGCCCTCGGACGACAAGTCAAGCTTAAATACCCGGTTGTCGGCTACAAGCCGCTGATCGACGTGCCGGGAAAGGATTACAAGAGCTGGCCAACCCATCCCGACTACGACCAGATCGAACACGGGGACGAGTTAAAGGATTACGATCTGGAATCAGCCGGGACTAATTGGCGCTATGCGGATACTCCGCTCACCCTCATGCGACGGCCGCCTGGCGATCGTTCTCAGACCGGCAAGACCTTCGACATTGCGATCCTGGGCGTTGGTTTCGGAGGTCTCCCTTCGATTTGCGGCGACCTTTGCTGTCACCATCCGGATACCTGGGGCAGCTACCTCAAAGAGGTCCAAACGACCCCGACATTGGCTCTGCAACTGTGGTTGACAGAAGAGACGGAGAAACTTGGCTGGCCTGACCCAAGAACCGTCATGGTTGGCTTTGCGCGCGCGGACGACACATGGAACGACGCGCCTCTTCATTCGTGGGAGGACAACACACCATTGATCGCGCGTGAATCCGCAAACAGCGAGAAAGCGCCCCGATCGCTCGCTTATTTTGTTGGCGTCTTTCCGGAGGCCGAGGATGGCCCGCCGCGTTCGGACCCGCAGTTTCCCAAATCTGAAATGGACAGAGCCAAGCGCGTAATCAAAGCCTGGATGAAAAGCCGTTTGCCAGAACTCTGGCCGAACGCCCTCGATCGCCAGACTTCTGATTTTCGATGGGAACTGCTCGACGCTCCGCCGGGGACGACCGGCTCGGACCGGCTCGACCATCAATATCTGCGCACAAATATTGAACCTTGGGAACGTTATGTCCTGTCGAAGCCGGGTACGCTTCGTTGGCGCCTTTGGCCGGACGGATCGGGCATTTCGAACTTGTTTCTCACGGGCGACTGGGTCCGCACAGGATTGGACGCCGGATGTATTGAAGCCGCGATCATGTCTGGTCGAGCAGCGGCGAGAACGATAACAGGAGGGAACATGTTTATTCCAGGTTTCGGCAATTCCGGTAACATCCCTATTCCGATCTCTTTGTTGCCAGTCGCCAATCTTCTTAAGCAGCTGAAGACCAGGGTTGCCGCCGGCGTCGGCTCGATGGAGGGCTACTGCATCACCATCAGGCGTCACCCCGATGTCGTCAAGAAATTGTTGCCGCCCGGTCTCTCTCTCGATACGCCTCAGGACTTCAAATCGAAGTCAGAGCATCCGATCGTGTTTCTGTTCTGCAAGCAAAAAAACGTTCGTCCCGGCTTCGTGCCATTTGGCGGCATGCGCTATCACGAGATAATCCAGCTTATTCCGTTTGTGCAGCAACGAGACGGTATTGCTGCTCCAGCCGGTGGGCCGTTCAGTTATATGCCCTATCTGTTCCTTGACGAAATTGCCCCTGTATTGATCGGCGTCAATTTGTATGGCTTCAACAAGCGGCTCGCCCGCATAGCTTCGGATGGTGGTTCCATCGAATTGCAAAGTGACATCGGTGAGATAAGAGCCAATTTGTCCGAAGAGAAATTGCCTGGGCGGGCCACACGCTTTCCAAACCTGAAATCGATGCGCCATCTGCTCGAGCGGCCGTTTGTCGCGCAGACGACGAATGGCGTTTTTGTGTATTCCTATCTCGACTTTTGTTTCGACACAGCCACCTTCCAGGGCGTAGAAGGTGAAGTCGACCTGGGCGTTTTCGACCCCTCGCCTCCGCCAGCTACGCCTCCGCTAAAAATCTCCAGCATCGTTGACAAGGATTTCGGTGCGTTCCGGTTTCAGACGAACTGGAACCTTAGCGTGCCTTTGTCCGAAGGTGCGCAAAAGGGCAACGTCGTCCCACCCGACCTGCAAGCATTCGCGAATTCCTTGCAAGGATTGCTTCGACGCTGAGTGACAGTTGTCCCTCGGAAGTGTCATGAGTTGCTGAGGTATCGGCTTTCGGAGGCAAAGCCGATTACCACGGCCGACTGCAGTTGGTCGACGACAAGCGCCAATCTCGGTCATCGGCCGACTTATTACGTAACAAGTGATCAGCGAATTTCATGTCCGCTGCCAATGCGATTTTGTTGTAAAAGTCGAAAGTTATACCGGTCCGAGTGAAGACGGAAGTGATCGGCTCATCACGAAACTGACGCGGTTAACTCAGTTAGGGCGTTTGCCAAAATTCGTTTTCCATCCCCTAGCTAGGAGGCCGATTGAACATTCATTTCATGCTGTCCAATACAGTGCGAGCCTGGATCAAGTCTGGCGTCTTGTGGCCGCTCGTGAACCAGCCATAGATAGGTTTCAGCAGCGCATTGGCATCATCAACCCGTCCGGCATCCCGCCAGACCTGCGCCAAGCTGGTCGCCGTCCGCAGCTCGAACAGGCGGGCATGCTGCCTTCGCGCCGTCGCCAATCCGCGCTGGAGCAACTCCTCCACCTCGGCGAGCGGTGCGCCCTGAGCCAGTCTAGCGCAGGCTCGCACGCGCAATCCTTCGGTGTCATCGAACCGCGGTGCATTCGCATCGGCCACTACCCGATCCAGCAAAGCGATGGCCTCATCGTTTCTCTGGTTCTGCACGAGGATATCGGCTTCGCTAATCCGAAAGTAAGATCCCCAGATCCTGGTTTGCATCCTATCGCGGATTTCCCAACCGCGCTGCAGGCGTGCTAGACCCTTGTCCACATCGCCGGTTTTGGCGGAAGCCCAGCCAAGCAACCCTTCCGTAAAACATTCCCAATAAAAAACATGATGCCGATTCATGATCTCGACGAGCTGTTCACCGAGGGAGAACACGGCAGTGGTATCCTGCTCGACCATCGATTTCATCGCGCACAGACAGATTGCATAGCAGCTTGTTAGGTGGTGCCCGCGTTCACGAGCCTCGCTCAAGCTGCGCGCGCATAGTTCATCCGCCTCGTCCAGGCGACCGAGTTGTTGTGCGGCCACTGAAAACTGCGCCAAGGTGGTCGGACGCGGAATCGTAAGATAGTCGCCAAGTGTCGTTGCCGTGCCTTCACGCTCAAATGTCTCGATAACTTGCAGGAATCGTTCACGAGCGAGTTCCAGCTCGCCGTTCCCAGTCGCAATCATGGCGCTGATTCGGACCCCCTGCGCCACCGATGTCGCATCTCCGGCTTGGCGAGCCAGATCGAGAAAACTCCCGACATATTCGTTTGCCCGAGCGAAATCGGTGCGCACCAGAGCACCGCCAGCACGGCCCCACATAATTCGCAGTAGCTGGCGCGTTTCTCCTAGATCCCGACCAAGCTCAAGCAGGTGCGCATAGTTCTGTTCGACCTCCGTGTCGGAATAGCCATGAATCGCATACAGCGGCTCGATAAGGCCGATCCGTAATTCGAACTCCCGACGTCGACGTGTTGCATCATCCCCAACTTGCGTAAGTAACGCCAAAGCGCGATTGAATTGGCTTACTGCTTCTATGTTGGCGTATCGGGTCGCAGAGCGTAGGGCAGCTCGCTCCCACCAATGGATCGCCTGCGCGGTGAGACCTGCCTCGGTGAAGTGGTGCGCCAGTAATTCGGGTTGGACTTCGGCAATCTGGACGAATTTACTTTGCAACGCCTCCGCAATACGTTTGTGCAATGTTTGGCGACGGCTGATCAACAGTGTCGAATAAGCCGCCTCCTGAACTAAGGCATGTTTGAAAATATAGGTCACCTGCGGCGGGCTGCCTCGCGCGCTGATTAGGTCAGCAGCCTCAAGAAGCGTCAGAGCAGCTTCGAGTTCTTTTGGCTTGGACGGCAGCACCGCCGCCAACAGTTCGAATGAGAATTCCCGTCCAATCACCGCCCCGATTTGGGCGACAAACTTGCTCTCTGTCAGCCGATCAATACGGGCAAGCAGCGAATCTTGGAGCGTTACGGGTATCGTTGTTTCGCCGGATCCCCGCTTGTCGTCATAGGGATTGGTCCCTCCGTCGAAAGAGCCGGCCTCGATGGTGACCTTGGTCAGTTCTTCGATAAATAATGGCATCCCATCGGTCTTGGCAACAATCTGCTCGACGAGTGCGTCGGGTAAGTCCTCCTGCGCCACGCGTCGGACTAACTCAGAAGACTGACGCCGACTCAGTCGGTTGAGGCTGAGCGACACAACTTGACCGCGGCTAGCCCACGGGGGACGATATTCAGGTCGGTGCGTCACTATAGACAGAATCCGGGCACTCTCGCGCCGGCCTAAACCGCGGGTGATCGCTTCAACCGTGGTTGGATCAATCCAGTGTGCATCCTCTAGTATCAACAGAACCGGCGTTAATCGTGAAAGATTTACGAGCCAATCGTCGATGGCGTCCAAGGTCAGACTCTTGATCTGCTCAAGCGGTGCTTCGTGCTGCGGCAATCGATCCCCGATAGGTATCGACAGCAAGCCGGCAAACAGCGCAACGGTTTCGGGCGCCACATTGCCGGGCCTTTGGACCTGGGCGGTCAAGCGCTCGAGTTTCTCCATTGGATCCATGGTCAGCGTCAGTCCAGCGGAACGCTCGAAGCTGGCGATGACCGGATGCAGGGCGCTGTGGGTATGAAACGGCGAGCACTGCAGTCGAATGACGAAATGGCCCTCGGTTGCGACCCGGCTCGCCAGGACCATACATAGCCGCGACTTGCCGATACCGGCTTCGCCCGCCAACAGGACCATCTGTCGCTCGCCCTCGCAGGCGATTTGCCATCGCCCAAGTAGCAGCGAAAGCTCGTTCTCTCGCCCAACCACTTCGGTCAGATCGGCCTGGTGGGTCGCATCGAAGCGGCTCTCGGACTCGGCCTCGCGCACCACGCGCCAAACCGGCCTTACGCCGGGCAAGCCTTTCAGATCGCACATGCCGAGGAATTCAACCTCGAACACGCCCTCGATCAATCGGCGCGTGCTACCGGCAATTACCACACCGTCAGGTACCGCAAGGGCCTGCAGCCGCGCGGCCAGGACCGGGGTTTCTCCAACTACGGCTTCTTCCCTGGCCGCGCCCTCACCTAGAAGGTCGCCAACGACGACAAGCCCCGTCGCTATACCCGTTCGCACGTGCAGCGTGACGTCGGGCAGCGGAGCCAGATTTGGTATGGTTTGGCTAATTTCCAAGCCAGCGCGCACGGCTCGTTCCGCGGCATCCTCCAAGGCAGCCGGATAGCCAAAATAGGCGACAATGCCGTCACCGGTGTATCGGGCAATAAAGCCACCAAGAGATGTCACAGCATTCGCGCAAGCGTCTAGGTAGATACCCATCACCTTGCGGAGTTCTTCCGGGTCAAGTTTGGAGGCTAGCGCGGTCGATTCCACCATGTCGCAGATCAGCACGGTCAATTGGCGTCTTTCCGCGTCCGGACGCGCTCGCACCAGCTGGATAGCGGCATGCCGATCGGTGGCTTCCTGCCCGAGAAGCTCTCCGATTGCCTTGAGCAGCTTCTTGCGATGCCCGAGCGGCAAATCAAGACGCACCAGGTCCTCTTCTGTCAGGTCAGGCAGAACATCGCCGTCGATGGCTTGGTCGGCGAACAGAGCCCCATACTGGCCAAGCCCAAGCCCTTCAAGCCATTCGCTGACGTCCAGACTTTCCATGAGTTGCAAGTCCCTAAACCTCGATACGCTAGCGTGCTCGCTGCTCTGGTCCTTATGACATCCCACGCGGCGCTGCTCGGACAGCGAGGGTCGGTCTCCGTTTCGCGTTAACGACTGTACAACAGAAAAGCCAGCTAGTAGCGGCTCAACTGCCGGGTTTGATCGATTAGCGCGATCAACGGAGCAGGATTGATGGCGAAGGAGCGTGCCTCGATCCGCCCCTCTTCGGCGATCTTGTCGAGATAATTCTCCGCTTCCGGCAATTTGGCGACAAAATACCTCCCCAGTTCCGTCAGATCGCCGCCCTCGGGGTCGCAAAATATCTTGGCGGCTGCGGGATCGCGGATCGCGAGCGCCGCTGGCAGCGTAAGTATGCCGTCGCGCAAGTCCTCCTCGCCGCCGCCCCCAAGGGCGGTCAGACCCTTCACATCGCCAACATCGTCGCAGCCATGATACAGCAAGCCCAACAGGCCGCCGAAGGTTCGTAACTGGCCTGAGCGATCACCCAAGCAGGCGCAGACCTCGAACATCGAGCCGGTATCTTCCCCCGCGATCTTACGCCAGTCCTCAACGCCCAAAGGTTGACGACGAAGCCGCCACTGCAGGCACTCAGCCACGCCAAGCCGCTTCAGCAGTTCGGAGAACAACGCAATTCCTGCTAGATCCCCTTTCAATTGCAGATAACCCTCGGCTACGATGTAGCCGGAAGTCATCAGTGCCGACAGTTCGCCAAATTTGGTGTGCATGGTCGCCCGACCGCGCCGCGTCGGCGAACGATCGACGATGTCGTCAACGATCAAGGAGACGTTGTGAAACAACTCGATCACCAGAGCTGACTGCATGGTCTGTTCGGGAATCGGCCCTTCGGCGACCGCGCGATAACAGGAGAAGATTGTCAGCGGTCGAAAGTATTTTGATCCGGTCAAGAATTGCCATTCCAGTGCTTCGCGCAACTCTTCGCTGCAACCGGCAACCCAGCGCGTAATGCGCTCACGCAGTTCCGCCATCTCAGACTCGAAGCCAAGTTGTGAAATAACAGACTGTGCAGATTGCGCTTGCATGATTGAAAAGGCATCACCTTAGACTTTGCTGCGCCAGCGCCTTTTGTAGGAGCCGGACGGGTCGGGTTGCTGAAAGCGCTGCGCTAAACTCTCGTCCAAAATGCTCAACTCGCTCTGCAAGACGCGCGCCTCCCTCGTAGCGAGGTCTCCGACTTCGCGCAGCAATGCACGCAGTTCATCTGCCGCAATAAGGCGTTCCGATGCCGGGGCGCTCGCCTTAATCACCTCCTCGCTGACGACCTGAGCCAACTTTGCTTGATGACTTTCAAATATTTGAAGCAGGCCGAGCCAATAGCTGACTGACCGGTTCGCGGTGATCACCATGGCATGGCCCATAGGTAGCAAGAGATCGGCGGGAGCGGCATCATCCTGACCGGGCGATGATGAATCACTAGTCGGCTCGGCGTGGGGGTCAAAACGCTGACGATTGGCTGCAGCGAAGTCCGTCATTGCACCAAACACACCGATCATCGGAGCCAGTAGACCTGAAGCCGGAGGTACGGCATCCGCATTGCCGCCGCCTATGGATGACGCAGTCAGAGTATCCTTGAGGGCGGCTCCCGCCAGCCATGCGTCTCGCATCGCAAGGAAAAAGGCAGTAACCGGGTCTTGCCTTGACCGGGCGGATCCAGGACCGAAGGTGCCTTCTGCGTTTGACATTCATCAAACCCCTGCTTCGTCCGATAGGCCCGGCTGACGCCACAATTAGTGGCATGGGCGGTTGGGGAAGACAACCGTCCTAATGTTCAGACATTGGTCAGTCCTGAACCCTGCCGCGCCGTTCACGCAGCTTGTCGTATTGCGAAAGGAACACCATCATCGAAATCCGCGGCATGGCGGCGTAGGCGCGCGCGCAGTTCGCAAACGTCAGCAAAGATACTTCCGGAGCTTCAAGCCTACCACCCGGATGCGTCGGCTCGGCAATGCCGCCTTTCGACGAGATCTTCCGAGCGGCCTCTAGAAATTCTTGCTGATATTGCTGGCCCGCCAGCAGGGCGCAACGGGCAGCGACATCGGCGAATGCACCGATTGCGGCCGATTGGGCCAAAAGCATTTGAGTAAAAATTTCACGATAGGTCACCTGCAGTGGGGTGGATTCCATTGCTTTGCGCTCAATGACAGGAGACAATCCAATTGGTAATTTTACAACGAGGCTTCATCCGGAGGCAAGATGCCGGAAGTGGTAATCGTCGGCTCCGGTTTGGCCGGGATCTCCGCAGCCACACGGCTGATGGAGCAGGGCTTCGACATCGTTCTATTCGAAGAGAATGATTTTCTCGGCGGAAAACTCGGCGCTCACAGAGTGAGCGGTAAACCCGACCCGCACGAGCACTGCTATCACATGTACCTGAACTGGTACCATAATTTCTGGCAGTTGATGAGGGAAATCGGAGCCCTTGAAAAATTCTTACCAAGCCCCGTCATAGGCTGCATACTCTCGGGCGACAAGGAGACCCGACCGTTTCTTACCAACGCCGGCTCGCTCTCGGCAGTGTTGACCAACATGATGAATGGCTTCGCCTCGCCTGCAGAGCATTTCCTCTGGGCGTATTCGCTACTTGACCTCATTGGCACGCAGTCAATGTCAGGGGACGTACTTGAGCAAACCTCGGTCTATAACTTTTTCCGATCCAGGAGCTATAGTACCGAGGCTTCGATCGAAAATTCTTCCCGCACCTTGGCGCAAGCCTTCGCCTCGCCGAGCTATCTTTCGTCCGCGCGGAGTTATCAAAGCCTTATCAAGTACGGGTATCCTCACCCGGTACCGTCCCTTTGGTTACTCTCGCAAAACACGAACGACGCAATTTTTGAGCCGTGGGCGAAACACCTGGAAACGCGCGCAAAGGAGCTAGGGCGCCACTTCAAGATCAGCAGGCGGACGCGGCTGGAAAAGCTCCATCTCGCAAATGGCAAAGTTGACAAGCTGACGCTCGGGCGCATGCCGATCAGCCCGTGCACGGTCCGTGGTACTTCGCGGAAGTCGAGCAAAACATGGGAAGTCGACGTTCCCGGCGATCTTATCCTCGCAGTACCGCCGCGCGCGCTCGCTGGCCTCGTCACTTGGGAGGTCGCTGCTTGCTCGCCCAACCTTGAAGCGGTTCGCCTGCTGCGTACCGAGCCCATGATCTCGCTCGATGTCTATTTCAAGCGAAAGATTGCAGGCTTGACCAAGAGTATTACCTTGCTTCTGGATTCGAAATACACGTTAAGCCTGCTTGATATTTCGCAAGTCTGGACCGATGGGCCCGCGAACCGCACTGCTCTCAATGTCGTCGCTTCAAATGCAGATCTGATTGTCGATTATCCGAGCGAGGTCATCCTGGATCTCTTGCTCAAAGAGCTGCAACGCTTCCTTGATTTCAAGCCAGCTGATGTGGATAGGAAGCGTTGCCATGTTCAGACCAATGTCGGCGAAGAGCTTTTCGTCAACCAAGTCGGCAGCTGGGGCCATCGTCCCAAAGCAACCTGCAATATTCCCAACCTTTTCCTGGCCGGAGACTTCTGTCAGAACTTTATCGACGTCGTCACGGTCGAAGGCGCCGTCGTCAGCGGCTTGCTTGCGGCCGAGGCACTGCGTGGAAAGCACGGGATAGGCGCTCCGATCGATATCGTCAGGCCAGATAGCTATCCTGCCATTCTCCCCGCGGCCCTCGCGGCAGCGCTAGGACCTGCCGCCCTGGTCGCAAAAGCTGTTTCGGTGACCGATTCAATGATGCGGGCCGAATTTTCCCGAGTATTTCCCAACGGATGACCCCCCGACGCTAGTGCGGATCAAGGCAGGTCCAGTAACCGTGGCGGACCGAACAATGCGGTTTGCCTTTCGGTCCAGCCGTTCACGGCCGGAAATCTTTCGGCGATGTCGAACGTGCGAAGTGTCTCACACAAACAAGTGGACTCGTTGCCTCGACATAAACACAAGCCGGTAGATGGCTTACCTAATTCCAGCAACACCGAGCCGCCGATCTGGGTTCCCTCTCCACGACCGCTCCTCGTCATCATCGCCCAATAGGTTTGCGGTTTCGAAGCCATGGGGGAGCGGCGCTGCGAGACGGAGAAGATTGGAATATCCGAAGAGTGAGCAATACCGAAGCGTGGGAACCGGATCGCCAGCGCTTTGCCGCTTCGGTCGGGCAGGCCAAATCGTACAGCGTTCGCCGCATAGTTGACCGTGAGCTTCGGCTCGACGATCTTCTCCAGTCCCCATACGGCCCGAGCCGCCTCTTTGGTGAAATCCTTAGTGACGACAATCGCCAAATAATAGACAAATAACTGACAGGCGGGGTCGCCCTTGGCGGTGACTGTTAGCGCGACAGCGATTTCCGGATATGCGCCAAAGTCACTGTTACGATAATCCACGCCGATAATGGTAAGTGGTGTCCGACCATCGCCGGCATCGAACGCGCAGAGATAGTCGCTCGCCGCTCCAAGCGAGCGATTGGCCGCCGCGGACGATACGAAAAACATCGCCCATCCCTGCGAAGCATCTAGGACCCGTGCCGGCATCGCGAACGGCTTACCGGCGACCTCGAAATAATCACCCTCTGTTGCAGGCCCTGCGCCCTCGTTGGTGGCAGAGAGCTCCGGATCACCCCGCGACGACCCCTGGGCAAATTCCATCGTGGCCTTTTCGGCGACCGAAGGCACCATGACGGCCAACTCGCCCAACCAGTTCGCATAGCCGCTGGCCAGACCCCGCAATATCGAGGACGGTGGCGCGGATGTATTCACGCCGCTGACCACGCGTTCGATCTCGCGTCGCCAACTTCGGCTCGTGATAGTCCAGCATTGACCGTAGGCTTCGACGCCGAAACGAAGAGCCTCCCCTCCCAGCCGCAGCAGATCGTCGTTCCGCGTTGGCCGAAATCTTGAGCGAGGGGGCACTGGCGACATGGGAAAGGTTCTTCCTGGGCCGGCGTCGATGAGATTGCTTGCGAGGCTGATCAAACTAAATCGAGAAATATGCCAAGGCCTTAATTGGTAACCTTCGGGTAGCCTTCATTCAAGACGCTTTCCAAGATTTTCCGTTCAGCCAATGCAAGACGGCGCCGGCGGTGCCGCATCCCGACCCGCTTCGGCAATGCAATATTGGATGAATGAGAAAACGCTTTCGCCGCGAGTTAACCCTGACCGAATGTCCATTCTGGGATACGCGAGGGGACGCCGCCATATTGCTCTTTGCGGACGTCTATTTGATATTGGTCGTCGGCCCGGGAAGCAGCTATGCTGGCCGGTACTGCCTTTGAACAGGGATGAGCCGGCGCGAGGAAGATCATCGAAGCAGGACGGCGTCAATGATAACGTTACCTGAGCTGGCGGCAGATGTCTTGGAAGAGTTTCTCGGTTCCTATATGCGCCGTCGGTTCGGATCTTCGCAGACGCTTCTCATCGAAATCGTGCCGTCGGCGGCCCGCATCGCGCTCGAATGCATCGGAAATAGCGATGCTCTGTACCACAACGTCGAGCATACGCTGCTGGTAACCCTTGCGGGACACGATATTCTCCGTGGTCGCGCGCTGCACCACCACATGACTGCGGTCGACTATGCGCATGTGATTATTGCCTGCCTTACTCACGACATCGGTTATGTGCGCGGTCTGTTTGGGGATGACGATGCGGACGGCTTTGTGATCGATTCGGCAGGCGGGAAGGTGACGTTACCGCGCGGCTCATCTGACGCCGGCCTCATGCCTCACCACGTCGACCGATCGAAGCTTTACGTGATGAAGAGGATCGAAGGCATTGCTTTGCTTGACAAGCAGCGCATTGCTGATGCGATCGAAGGGACCCGATTTCCTCCAGTAAAAGATCAAAAACTCCACGAGGAAGCGTCGATCCTCCGCGCGGCAGATTTCATTGGGCAGCTCGGAGACCCCAACTACATTAGAAAAGCAAATGCACTTTTCCACGAGTTTGAAGAGGTCGGAATGAACCGTCAGCTTGGTTACGAATCACCTGCCGACATCGTCAATCGCTACCCGCAATTCTATTGGAACAGTGTCGCGCCCCATATTCAGACAGAAATACGGTATCTCAACATGACGTCGAGCGGGCGGCATTGGATTGCAAGCCTTTATAGCAATGTCTTCCGCGCAGAACGTGAGATATCGCTTTCTGGTCCACAACAGTAATCGCGCAGAAGTGGTCATCTTATGAGCCGCTGCGACGTTCGCCGCTGGTGCCGAAGCCAAGCTCACCAAAGAGCGGCAGATTGACCCATGGCTGTTGGTACTCCTGGACCACGCAGGCGGGCTTTTCTATCCGCCATTCGCACGCTGCAGTCGGTTCACTGCCACAACAACCTCTGGGCGCTCAAGGACCTCAACCAGCCTGTCACGGAACTCGCCTCTGGTCTTTAGATCCGACTTGAAGCACGCCGTCATCGGAACGACGCAAATGACTCCACGTGTAGTTTGCCATTGATCCGTATTCGCCGCCAAGCAAGTTCGAGTATCGTTCTTTGTTTAATGGTTTTGACCACAGGATGCCCCGCGCCGACCGAGCGCCGGGGCCGCACAGCACTTGCTTGGTACGTGCCGACTGTTAATCTACGCTGTCGACTCTGGGGATGCGCTGGGGATGCGCCGACCGTTCTGGAATTGGATGGTAATTTACCGCGCGTTGGCAATAGTCATTGCCTTGCTGCTGTCGGCCGATCCCGCAGCCGCAGAGAAGCGCATCGCGCTGGTGGTGGGCAACTCCGCATATCAACACGTCACCCGGCTCGACAATCCCCGCAACGATGCGACGCTAATGGCGGAGACGCTCTCGAGCCTCGGCTTTACGTTGATCGGTGGACGTGCCCAGCTTGATCTCGATAAGGCCGCTCTCGATACCGACGTCCAGGATTTCGGGCGTCAAATTCAGGGCGCAGACGTCGCGCTGTTCTATTACGCCGGCCACGGTGTACAGGTAAACGGCTCGAACTATCTGGTGCCGGTCGGCGCTAATCCGACCCGGGAGGCGGATGTCGATTTCCAGATGGTGGACACCAATCTTGTGCTGCGCCAGATGCAGGGCTCGGGCACGCGGCTTAATGTGGTTATCCTCGACGCTTGCCGTAACAATCCCTTCGGCGCCCGCGGCCTCCGCGCCACTGATGGGGGGCTTGCCCAGATGCGGGCACCGGAGGGCACGCTGATCTCTTACGCGACGCAGCCGGGAAGCGTTGCACAGGATGGCGGTGACGGCCACAGCCCCTATACAAAGGCGCTAGCAACGACCATTAAGCAAGCAGGCCTTGATATCTTTCAAACCTTCAACCAAGTCGGCCTTGCCGTGAAGCGGGAGACCGGCGGGTCGCAGCAGCCTTGGGTGTCCTCGTCGCCGATCGACGGCTCCTTCTATTTCGTCGCGCCCGCGGCGGATCCAAAGGTTGCGACCGTGCCTCAGCCACAGAGTGCCGATACGCTACGGCCAGTTCCCGACTTGGTTCCACCGCGTGGCCCAGAAGCGGAACAGCCGCGTGGAAGCGAGGGCGGTGGGAGCAATTTTGATGGCACCTGGGCGTACACCGGCATTGGCACGAATTGTCGAGGTAGCGGCTCCGGCTTCTTGGTCATTTCTGGCGGTTTGGTCAGCAGCAATAAGAGGGGCATCGGTCGAGTCAGTCCGGATGGGACCTATCGTTCGGCTAGCATCAGCGCAGACGGCGTAGCGATGACCGCGACTGGAAGAATGTCAGGTAACGGCGGAAGCGGCTCGTACAGGCGAGCCGATGGCTGTAACGGGCGCTGGACTGCAAAAAGGCAGTAGTCCTATCGAGAAGTCTCAAGTCCTCTTCCGGCACGAATCGGACCAGTCCGCCCGATCTCATGATGTCTGCGGTGAAGATCGGAAGTGATAGGCGCAAAATCAGACCAACGCGGTTGACCCCGAGTGGACTTCGAAGGATTGCTTGCTCCCTCTGGAAGAAATTGCCTCAAAAGCCGCGAACGTCTCTTTCAAAACAATCAAAAGCCAAGCAGCGCTAGTCCGACCCAGCTCACCACGAATACCGATGACGCGAGGGCTGCGAAGGTGACGAGGGTTTTGACGGACCGCATAATATGATCTCACTGCAGGCAATGCGGAAATCTGTCGAACGGATTTTGCGCGATCAAGGCGACTTTTCATCCGGGTTGATACTGAATCCAACTGTGGCTGCGCTGCCACAGACAGATTGTCGCCGCCCGCAAAAATCCATATTTTCGCCACCTAATGTGCGTGTCTATGGGGAATCAGAGGCAGAGTGAGGGGTCGGGTCGATTTGTTGGTCGGTGTCGCCAAAAGATATCTGATTGCGTTTGCTGCTGTGCTCGCGGTCGTACTTGCCGTCGCAGCGTTCCCTCGCGGATCTTCTCCAGAGTCAGCCCGAGATTTCGAGGAGTGCGTTGAAGCTTTGAGAGCCAACTCGTCCGCTGACCAATCCAGCCAGTCATCGGGTGAGGAGCATGGTGCTTCGATGATTAGCTGCAGTGCAAGATTTGCGGGCCGGCGCAAGGCCGGCGATGGCTATACCTATTACGATTTCATGCAGGGACGTAGCTTTGATATTGCCGGTCCCAACCCGACCGCAGAAGAGCGCAAGCAGATTGATCGCGAATATATCGCATTCCTTGATGCCCAGCGGCAGGAAGCTGTTTCCGCGGAACTGGCAAAAAAGCAGGACGAACGGCTGAGAGCGGATCTGGAAACCGCGCGTCAACCTGCCGGGCCGCCATTGGTCTTGACGCCAAAAAACTCACCGGCCCCGGCCGCAAAGCGCCAGGTCGACCGCCCTAAATCAACGCGCTGCGACGATGACTCGCTGGCGTGTGGCTGGTCGAATCTTTCGGCCGCCGTAAGGGGCGCATTCGCATCGTCTCCCAAAACAAAACCCTGATTTGAGGGTGAGACCACCTCGTCAGTCGAGGCACGGAATATATGCTCATCGGTTTTGCGCGGCCCGACGACTTCCGCTTCCGGCACCTTTGAGAAATAACGGCCGATGCCGCCGACGTCTGTTCATGGGGCAAGACCGGAAGCGGGCGCACGGTCAAAGTGATTCCCAATACCGCAAGCAGTCATCGCCCAAAATCGCCATCGAGCAAAGTGACATAGCCGTTGGTTAACACCATGTCGAGGTGATCGGCGCCATGCTCGGCCGCCCTTTAACAAGCGTTCGAAACTCGCGGATTCGCGTTCCATCAAGACGAGGTGCTCGTCCATAAGTCGTTCAAATATCGTGGCTGACTAGCCTGGGGCGAGCCAAACTTTTGTCCATTGTTGGCCGTGCAATTTCTATTTTTCTTGCAAGGTCCGGATTGGGTCCCATTCCGCTTCGGGCGACTGGGCGGCCTGATCCCGCGCACGCTCGCGGAAGATCGCAGCCGGCCTGTCGGTCTCGGCCGACCTGCCAAAACACTTTTCCGCAAGGTCAAATTCGCCGGCGCGCCAATGCCTAAGCCCCTCCGCGTAATCGGCGCTCAGCGCGGCCTGCGGCCGCGTAAGCAGCTCCGACAGGGCCAGTAAATCGTAGATCGTCAGCGCTTGGGTGCGTCCCTTGACGCGGACGGTGTCAAGCTCGCGCCAAGCGAACGCGTCGCCGGCAAGGGCGACAGTCGTTTCGGAGGCGATGATCGACGTGCCATAGAACTTGTTGGCGCCTTCCAGCCGCGAAGCAAGGTTCACGGCGTCGCTCATGACCGAATAATTGAAGCGTTTACGCGATCCAAAATTGCCGACCAGCGCCTCGCCGGAGTTGATACCGATGCGTTGTGCCAGCTTGCAGTCTTGGAACGCAGTGGAACCACGGTTGAGCTTGGCAAGGTGCGCGCAACAGTCGAGTGCGGCACGCGCGGCATTCGCGGCATGGTTGGGGTCATCCGCGGGCGCGCCGAACAAAGCGACGATGGAATCGCCGATATACTTATCGACATAACCACCGTGGCGCTCGATTATATCGGTCATCTCGGACAGATATTCGTTCATCAGATGCATCAGGTCGTGGGCAGGCATTTTCTCGGCAATCAGCGAGAAGCCTTCGATGTCGGAGAAGAATATCGTCACGTTACGGATCTCGCCGCCGAGTTCAGGCAGCTTGTTCGATTGCAGCATTCGGTCAATGACATCAGGGGCGAGGTAGAGCGCAAAGCTGTTTGCCAGTAACCGCCGGTCCTTGTCGGAGACGACGAAGCGATAGCCGACCGTGGCAGCCAGTGCGGCAATTCCTGCCAGGAACGGCTCGGCAACAGGAACGACCACTGCGTGGCTAAACACTACGGCAGCGCCCGCCACGGCGAGAACGGCAAACGCGGTAAAGACGAAAGCTGCACTGATGGGCCTGAGCAGCCGCGCGACCATGGCCCCAAACATCGCGACCAGGGTAGCGATCAGAAATGTCGGTAAGCCGCCGAGTTCGATGGCGGCGTCTTGTCGGACCAGGTTGTTGACGACTGTCGCATGGATATACACACCGGGGATCGAACTGCGCTTGAATCCGACGTTCACCGGCTTCGTTTCGGCCGTGCAGCGCGGCGCGCGTGTGCCCTCGTGCCCCGTCGCAAATCGTTTTGAGGTCAATCTGCGGTCGTCGGCATCGAGGACGCTGCCGAAGATGACGACTTTTCCGTCAAACCAGCGGCGGAAATATTCCTTGTTGTTGGCGTTGGCGCAGAAGCGCAGATCTGCGAACGAGAAGGTTGGGATGTCATCCGCGCCGCCTTCGAAGTTTACAGTCATAGTATTTGCCACCTCGCCCGGAATTCGATAGCCGGCAAGCGTCACCGTGCCGTCTGGCCCGAATTCGGGGGGAGACTTGACTGCGCGTGACGCCAGCTCGAGTCCCATCCCGGGCAACCGCGCGACGCTACCGACCGGGAAGGTGAGTGGCACCCGGCGAACGGTGTCGTCGCTGTCGGTGTAGACGTTAAGCGGCCTGATATCCTGCTGGCGGACCGCAATGCGCTGTCCTTGCGAGGGCCGGATCGGCTGGTCGTCGAGCAGGACCTCGCCCAGGACCACCTTGCCGGCGCTGCTTGCAGAGGCGAGGGCGCGGAGGAAATCGCGGTCGAAACCGCGGACTTTGTCGCCGAGAGTGCCGGCGCCAAAAGGTATCTCGGATTGCTCGAGCGAGGTCGGGATGACGATGTCAAATCCGACGGCCTTCGCGCCGCCTTCGACAATTGCCCCCAGCACGCGGCCCATCTCGTTGGTCCAGGTCAGCGTTGGCGATCCCTTGAATGGCGCCGCGCGATAGCTCTCCTCGTCGATCGCGACGACGACAGTGGGTGAGGAGGCCGGATCGTATCGCTTGCCCAACATCTCCCAACGCAGCGCCGTGAGAATATCGATTGACCAGCCATGGGTGACCTTGAGAGGAGGGGAAACGAAAACGGCAGCGCAGATCAGCGCGATAGCGGCGATCGCCGCCGCGTCGCGGGTGGTGCGCCCGATATTCAAAACCGCGGGTCCGGCACGTTCCTAGTCCATCCGCACCAGGCGACCGGCAATCGGCGTCGTTCCCGGCCTGGCGCGCGCGTCGATTTGGAAGACGATTCGGGAAGACCCATACTTCGCGGAATAGATGCCGCCGGGGCTTAGTGCCTCGTTGGCGACAGCGAAATCATAAAATTTTCCCTTGGTCTGCATGCCGTCGAGATCGATCTGCTTGCGTTCGCCTGGTACGTCGAGCCGTTCGACGAGTAAGGTGCCGCGTCCGGTGACCTGTACGAGCGGAGACGCCCCATAGAGGATGAGCTGCGGCTTTATCGCGATGTCGTTCTTCGCGATGCTTCGCACGACGGTGGCGGCGACCTCACTAGTCTCTTGGGTGGTCGCGTGCGCATGGCTGGCGTCGCACTCGGTCTTTTCGCCCTTGACGGAAGCAAGATGCACCATACTCTCGTCGGTCCCGATAATGACCGTGCCAATTCCGTCGATGTTTTCCCGCCGGCAGGAATTCAGGTAGCTGATGACAATCGAGCTGTTCGCCCCGAGCTTGATCACCATTTTGGGCGTCAGATAGTCCATGAATTCCGCGCCCGTGACCTTGCCTCGAACATCCTCGACGATCGCAACCGGCGATTCCGCCGCTGCCGTCACGACGGTCGCCAAGAGGACACCACAAACGGCAATTGTTCGCTTCATTCCAATATCCATCTAACCGGGTTCGATGACCAGAACGGACGTCGCAGCCATCGGCGAATCCACTAGCTTGTTATGGTCCTCAGTATCAAATACGCCAGTGGCGGATGTGTGTGTGACGAACGTCACTTCATTGTCGATCCGCAAAAGGCCTAATTTCCTGTTGGATTGGGGAGAGCAGGGCCTAAGGCGGCGGCATATTGGTTTGGCTGAGGTGCATGGCTTATGGGGCTTGCAGCACTAGAATTACAATGAGGTCCCCCGACCTGCAGGGTTGTCGAGGTCCCCTCCCTTGGAAGGTGCTTCCGTTTGAGACCCTTGGGCTGCTATGGAATACGCGGAGCAGGTTCGATCCCAGTTGCTCTCCCTCCGCCATATCATATTGAGATATACAGATAATTCTTATTTCGATCGTTGACTTTTCAGAGCCGAATTGGGGTTCGAAGTCGGCGTGATCCGCTCTGAAATTCGCTCAAATCGCACTTTGCTTTTGTATCTGCGTCCTTCATGTCAACAAGATATCGCGCACAGATCCATTGGTACAGTTCGACCTCGCGCGCGTCGTATATTTGGATCTTGGGTCGAGCAAATCGGACAATCCACGAACAGCAGTCAATCCCTATGTTTCTGCGAGCCCCATAAGCAGACATCGCGTTTCAGGTCCGCTGATCACTCTGAACAGAGTTCGGCGAGGGTCTCAGGGCCCGGGAGTGTTTTCAAGCGAATAGGATCACGCTGTCATTCGCTTGCTGATGGACCCAGCGGCATCATTCAACTGTGGGAGAAAGCGTTCAATAATGACGGGCACAGTGGCGACCTTAGCGATCCATGTGAGATTGATGCATCCAACGACTTCGTCGCCGGCATAGACTGGAACAGCGATGGAATTCCGGCCGTCGTTTGCCTGACTTCTTGGAAGGTCATAGTGACCGCCAAAATCCCGATCGCGAGCGCCGCATCCGCGAGCACGTACGTCGGCGAGCACCTGTTCAAGCTTGGCCGCGTTGTGCGCGAGCGCATCACCTGGACGGCCACTTTTCCGCAAACGCGCAAGAATTGCAGCTCGTTCCTTTGGCGAACAAAACGCGAGGTAGCATCGCCCCGAGGCTGAGCGCAACATGTTCACGTTGAACGAGCCAACGGGGTTTGGAGAGATAATATAGTCAAAATCGGACATAGGTCGGTTGGATTCAATAGTCACCATATGATCGAGCCGCGGACTCAGCAAAGCTGATGGCCAGCGAACACGCTTGCAGAGGTCCGCCAAAATCGGTGCCGCGACTTCTGCAAGATGGGTTTCCTCGTCAAATACTCTTGCTCGCTTTGAAAATGTATAGCTCGGGACATAAGCGCCATCAGCGATCCGTTGCCAAATCAGTTCACTCCCGACCAGAGTTTTGAGAATTCGCAGCAATGTCGCCTTTGGCAGCCTCGTAGCCAGATGCAGATCATTCAGGTTTACAGCCTTCGACTCTTGAATAATCCGCAAGACATCTAACCCTCGATCCAAAGCGCGTATTGTTTTTGTGCTCATGCGGTAGGCCGAGATGTTTGCCCCAGTGAAAGCCGAATCTCCTGGTGGGGACCGCGCTGGTTGCCGCCGCGCGCTACCCGCCGCAAAGCCCGTGCTTGGGCCGGAACCCTTTACCCCTGATAACACGATTTCACCTGGTGAAACAGAGATAGAGTGAACCAAACAAACGTTCTGAAAGGTGTAAGAGTTGCTCTAACGAGACAAAAACGGCCGGAAGCGCGTCGAGATGGGTATCCAAGACAGCGACCAATACGTGATCGCATTCGAGCAGGCGTCAAACCGCGACGTTTCGCTCATCGGTGGAAAGTGCGCCGGGCTTGCTTCACTTATAGTAGCTGGCGCGACAGTACCGCCTGGTTTTGCAGTGACAACCCGGGCTTACCTTGAAACGCTGGCCGCGCGTAACCTCGGGTGCGAGATTCAAACGCGTGTCGAAGCGGTCCCCTCGAACGACGTCGGAGCGCAAGCCAAGATCGCGAGCGAAATCCGGGAACTGATCAGGTCGGAAGCAATTCCCGACCGCATCACCGACGCAATTCGATTTGGCTATGACAAGCTCTGCGCCCGGGCCGGCGGCGATTTGCCGGTGGCTGTGCGCTCTTCCGGCACCTCCGAAGACATGCCTGGCGCCAGTTTCGCGGGCCAGGGCGACACATATTTATGGACGGTTGGTGCAAACGCCGTCGTCGATCGGATTCGGGACTGTTGGGCGAGCTTGTTCACTGCGCGCGCGATGGCGTATCGCGGTAAACATAATCTCCTCCATCTCGATCAGGCCATGGCCGTGGGGGTTCAGCAAATGGTCGACGCCCGCGCTGCAGGCGTCGCCATGAGTCTCGATCCCTCGAATGGCGACCGGTCCAAGATTGTCATCGAATCCGTCTGGGGATTGGGCGAGCCACTGGTCTCCGGCCTGGCGACGCCGGATTACTTCGTCGTGGACAAGGTCTTGCTGGAGCCCATCAAGCGGGTCGTTGCCAGCAAGCCCACTGAACTCGTGGCCGATATCGCCAATCAAACGACTGTCTTGCGTGAGGTGGAGGAAGCCCGGCGGAACGTGGCGAGCCTCACCGAAGCGCAAATCCGCGCCGTCGCGCGTGTCGTCAAAGCGGTCGATCGGTCCTTCGGTGCGCCGCAGGATGTGGAATGGGCAATCGATCCGCAAAGGACCGAAGATGAGGGCGTCGTCCTGCTTCAGTGCCGACCGGAGACAGTGTGGAGCCGAAAAGCATGTAGCCCGGTTCTGTCCAAAAGCTACGCGCCCGGAATTGAGGGCGTGCTGAGCACCTTGCTGGCGCCTCTGGCATCGCGGAACCATTGACTACAAAACGGGGAGGAAATCATGAACGCGCGGGTAAAGTTCCCAAGTCCCTACGACCTCAAGGCGCCCGAAGGCGCCGAGGGATGGCGCGATCTTTATCCGTATTACACCCTGTTTCAGCAGGAACGGAAGCAGGAGGACGAAAAGCAGTTTTGGTTCTGCGACGCGCAGCACTGGCCGACGCCGTTCCGGCCATTCGACACCATCATGGTGGAATTTGCGGTCAAGGGACTGGGCCAATACAACACGCGTCACCTCCTTGTGCCGCCGGCCAACGGCGTGGATTATCGGATCCACAATGGCTACCTCTATTTGAGCCCGATCGCCGTCGCGCCTGAGAAGATCGCCGAGCGCGTGCCGCATTTTCTGGAACGCGCGGGCTTCTATTTCCAGAACTGGGACAAGCTCCTGGAAAACTGGCACGTCAAGGTACGCGGTGGCATCGACGCGATGGAGGCCCTGCGATTTGACCCGTTGCCGGACATGATCCCGAAAGAATGGATTTTGGACGGGCGGGGTCTCGACAGCGGGCACTATCTGGTCCAGGCCTACGAATTGGTGCTGGAGCTGTGCCACAAGGCCTATCAATATCATTTTGAGTTTCTCAATCTCGGTTACGCGGCGTATCTCGATTTCTTTGGTTTCTGCAAAGAGCAATTCCCCAACATTCCGGATCAGGCGATTGCCCGAATGGTTCAGGGCATCGACGTCGATCTGTTCCGGCCCGACGACGAACTGAAGAAGCTGGCGCGCCTCGCTGTCGAAACCGGCGTCGACGCCGCGCTGATGGACGGCTCGGTCGAACAGGCACTTGCCGCGGTCGCGGCTCGTCCCAAGGGCAAGCAGTGGCTCGAAGCCTGGACCGCTGCGCAGGACCCGTGGTTCAACTTTACCTCGGGCAATGGCTTCTATTCGACGGATAAGTACTGGATTGAATACCTTGATATTCCGCTCGGCTATGTGCGGAACTACATCACTCAAGTGAAGAAAGGCATCACGATCGAGCGGCCGACCGCGAAAGTGGCCGCCGAGCGCGATCGCATCACGAAGGAATATGCCGAACTCTTGAACGAAGATATGCGGCCGACGTTCGAGCAGAAGCTGGGCCTCGCGCGCATGGTTTTCCCCTATGTCGAGAATCACAACTTTTACATCGAGCATTGGTCGCTTGGCGTGTTTTGGCGAAAGATGCGGGAACTGAACCGACTCTTCCTGGCACTCGGCTTTTGGACCGGACCCGGAAGGGCTTTTCTTTCTGAGCCGCAACGAAGTTCGGGAGGCGCTGTGGGACTATTGCAGCGCCTGGGCGGTGGGCGGCACGCCGACTGGGCCCCATTTTTGGCCGCAGCGGATCGCGCAGCGCAGAAAGATCATGGACGCGCTGGCCGAACACAAGCCCGAGCCGGCTCTCAACGAGCCTCCGGACGTGGTGACTGAGCCCTTCACGATCATGTTGTGGGGTATCACCAACGATAGCATTTCCAGATGGTTGAAGGGTCCGACCGACAGCTCGCGGCTGGTGGGAATGGCGGCATCCCCGGGGATCGTCGAAGGTCTGGCGCGTGTTATTCGCTCGCCCGACGAACTCGATCAAATTATGGACGGCGAAATCCTCGTCGCACCGATCACGGCGCCGAGTTGGGCCCCGGTATTCAGCAAGATCAGCGCCACCGTCACCGATATCGGCGGGATGATGTCGCACGCGGCCATTGTGTGCCGCGAATACGGACTTCCCGCCGTCACCGCGACCGGCTCGGCGACCGCGGTCATCAAAACCGGCCAGAGGCTGCGAGTCGACGGCAGCGCTGGCACGGTTGAGTTGCTCGCGAACTGACCCGAGGACCGTGATGAACGCCGCCGCGCCAAGCCTTGATTTCCACGGCCGCACGGTTCTGATCACCGGTGCGGCGGGTGGGCTGGGGCTGGCCTTCGCGACGGCATTCGCCGCGACGGGGGCGGACCTCGTGCTCGGAGACGTTGCCGGCGATGCGGTGAAGCGCATCGCCGAGAACTTGGCAAAACGCCACTGCGACCAGTGCATCGTCGGCTTGCCGCTCGATGTGACGCGGGAAGAAAGCACAAAAGAATTCGCCGATGAAGCTGCGCGCGCCGTGTCCGGCCGCGAGCGTATCGACGTGCTCATCAACAACGCGGCGATTTACGCCGGGTTAACCCGGGCCGGCTTCCACGAACTCGACCCGGCGGAATGGGACCGCGTGATGATGGTGAACCTGAAGGGGCCCTTCCTCATGGCGCGCGCGGTGCGGCCATGGATGCTCAAGTCAGGCGGGCATATCGTCAACCTCGCATCGGCCACGGTCTTTAGCGGCACGCAACTGTGGGCACAT
Source organism: uncultured Pseudomonadota bacterium (assembly GCA_963819325.1). Classification (GTDB taxonomy): domain Bacteria; phylum Pseudomonadota; class Alphaproteobacteria; order Rhizobiales; family Xanthobacteraceae; genus Bradyrhizobium. Next base: position 6,354 of record CAWFVT010000021.1, on the reverse strand, counting down.
TACGTCGCCAGTAAGGGCGGCGTGATCGCCTTGACGCGCGTACTCGCCACGGAACTCGGCCCCCACGGCATCACCGTCAACGCGATCGCGCCAGGCCTTACGCTCACGGATGCCAGTCTTGGCTTGATCCCGGATGCGGCGAACTACGGCGCGCAGCGTGGCGCGATCCGGCGAGCGGCCATGCCCGACGACGTGGTTGGCGCAGCGCTCTACCTGGCCTCACCCCTGGCCGCATTCGTCACCGGGCAGACGCTTGTCGTCGACGGCGGCAAACAATTCGTCTGACAAGGAGGAATATCCAATGACGCAGATCGAGACGCAGGTCGACCGCTTCCTTCGCAATTGCTGGTATGTTGCCGGTTGGGAGGATGAGATTTCCGCCGACAGCGTCGTTGAGCGAACGCTGCTCGGCGAGTTCGATCGTTTTCTATCGCGCGGCGGATGGCCGGATCGTTGCGCTTGAGAATCGCTGTTGTCACCGTGGCGCGCCGTTGCACGCAGGTCGACGGGAGGGTGACAGCCTGCGCTGCCCTTACCACGGTATGCTCTTCAACGCCGAGGGCCAATGCACCGAAATTCCCGGGCAGGATATCGTTCCGCAGCGCGCTTGCGTGCGGAGCTATCCGGTGGTCGCGCGTGACGAGTTGATGTGGATTTGGATGGGCGAGCCGGCAAAGGCCGACCCCGACAACATCATCCGCTTTGAGTGGCACACCGACCCGGCATGGCGCAAGAAGCGCGCCTACTTGCACTATCAGGCCCCGTTTACGCTGATCGTCGACAATCTACTCGACTTTTCACATCTGGCCTACGTCCATAGCACGACGATCGGCACGCCCAGCACGGCAACAACCCGCGCGCAGGTCGAGCCGATCGACGGCGGCCTGAAGATCACGCGCCGCTATTACAACGACCAAATTCAATCCAACCGGCGCAGCATTGCCACCTTCCAGGGCCCGGCTGACCGTTGGCAGATCTACGAGTGGTTCGCGCCATCGTTTGTGCGCCTCTACACCGGTTCTGCGCCGGCGGGCACCGGCGCGCACGAGGGACGCTTGGTACCCGAGGCGATGCAGTACCGGCATTGCTCGATCCAAACGCCCGAAACATCGACCACCACCCACTACTGGTTTACGCATGCGGCGAATTTCAAGACGGAGACCTCGGAAGTAATCGACGTCGTGTTCGACGGCTTGCACCGCGCCTTCGTCGAAGACAAGGAGATCATTGAGCTGCAACAGAAGGCGTTGCGGAGCGGCCGGCCGTTCCAGCCGATGAACATCGCGCATGACCAGGCGCTGGTGCTGGCGCGGCGGCTCATCCAACGGCTGCTCGATGAGGAGGCGCATGGGGCAGAGCAAAAACCCGCGCCGACCGCACGGGTCGTCGAGCGTGCCCAGTGATTGGTTTGCTCCGGTCGAGGTCCGGACCGAGGGATCGCATCAATGACTTTGCCTGAAGTGCCGATGGCGCTCGTGCTGGACTACGGTGGCGTCATCTGCCAGACCACCTTCGAACGTCAGCCGCTCATCGAACGCAAGCTTGGCCTTGCACCCGGCACCCTGAGCTGGCGCGGTCCGTTCGACCCCGACAGTGACCCGCTGTGGCGCGACATGCTTGCCGACCGCATCAGCGAACGTGAATATTGGCACCGGCGCGCCGCTGAAGTCGGCCGCCTGATCGGCGAGGAGTGGACCAGTCCGCGCATGATGATGGTCCCCGCGCTGAACGAACCGATCGACTCCACGACGCGCCCGGAGGCGCTCGCCACGGTGCGCGCGGTCCGCGACGCCGGGCGGAAGGTTGGCTTGTTGTCCAACGAGCTTGACCTGTTCAACGGGCCCGGCTTCGGCGCCAAACTATTTATCTTGAAGCTTATGCACGCGATCGTAGATGCCACCTATACCGGCATCCTGAAGCCTGACCGGCGCGCATATCAGGCTGCGGCGGACGCGCTCGGTGCGCCGATTGAACGCTGCCTGATGGTCGATGACCAGCCGCGCAATATCGCTGGTGCACTCGCCGCGGGTATGCAAGCCGAGTGGTTCGATGTCACGCGGCCGGCGGAAACGTACGCGCGTGTGCTCGCGCGGCTGGGTATCGACGCGGCGGAGAGCGTTGGCTGAGCACAAGCGAACGCGGCAAAAATCGAAGAGCGCGCGGCGGAGGTACTTTCTCGGCTTGCGCAGACAGATCGCATGAGGCCGCAACTCACGAAGCGGAACCGTGCCCCTGAAAGGGCGGATAAAGGAACACGATCTAAGTTTTGTTGCCCCAGGTGCCGATGTTGCCGCCCTTCGGGAGCCGCCCTCGCCGACCTCGTTTGAACATGGTGACTGCGTGGATAGCTAGGCGTAGGCTCTTGCCGGAGGCGAAAACCCATTTTCGGCCGTAGTTCAAACGGTGGATTTTTGGCCTAAAGAGTCGAAAATGCTTTATCTTTCAATAGGGGTTGACTGACACTCCCTTCGCCAGTAGGATTCGGACAAATCTCCGTCGCCGGGAAGGTCAGCACAGAAATCGCGTCTCGAATGACTGTGAGAGATCAGCCCATTAATGTCTGGGACTACTCGCGAGAGTATGATGAGCTGCGCGACGAAATTCTGGCAACGGTAGATCGCGTATTCCGCTCCGGACGGCTGGTGCTGGGAGAGGAAGGCCGTCAGTTCGAACGCAAGATGAGCGACTATATCGGCGCGTTCGGGGGCGTCGGCGTCAACAGCGGAACCGACGCCATTTGCATTGCGCTTGCCGCACTGGGCGTGAAAGCCGGGGACGAAGTCATCACGGTACCCAATACCGCGGTGCCGACAGTGTCCGCGATCCGGACGCTGGGTGCTCGGCCGGTTTTCGTAGATGTCCGGGATGACGATTATCTGATGGATGTCGACCGCATCGAAGCGGCAATTACGCCGAGAACGACAGCCATCGTTCCTGTTCATCTGTTCGGGCAGTGCGTGGATCTTGACCCACTGATCGAAATCGCGCGTTGCCATGGGCTCAAGGTGATGGAGGACTGCGCGCAATCGCAGGGAGCGCTTTACAAGGGCCGTCAATCAGGCAGCTTTGGCGATGCATCCGCGTTTTCGTTCTACCCGACCAAGGTGCTTGGGGGTTACGGCGATGGCGGGATGATCCTTGGTCGCGATGAAGCGGTCATTCACTTGGCGCGCAGCCTTCGTTTCTACGGCATGGAATCGAGCTATTATTCCGAAAGGCATGGCTATAATTCCCGCCTCGACGAAGTTCATGCGGCGATTCTTTCCCTGAAGTTCAAGAGAATTGGCGCATGGATACAGCGCCGGCGTGAGATCGCCGTGCGATACGGACGAGGGCTGGCGGGCAGCGGGCTAACCTTGCCGAGAGAAGGCGCCCATAACCGGCATGTTTATTGTGCCTATGTTGTCGAGCATCCGACAGATCGTGACGGGGTGGTCGAGCGATTGGCCGAGAACGAAATCAACTGCAGCATCTCCTATCGCTGGCCAATCCATACCATGCGAGGCATGGCCGATCTCGGCTATCGCGAGGGACAATTTGAAGTGTCGGAGCGCAAGGCGCGGCAGATATTTTCCCTGCCGATCTATCCGCATCTTGGCGACGAGGAAGTCGACAGGGTGATTGAAATATTGAGAAAAGTGATCTGAATGAGGTCGCCAAACCGAGCCGCGGAGTTTCTGGCAGGCGACCCTTGCGTCTTCCTTTTGACGTGAGGGCTTAAGAAGGTGATGTATTCTTGGCGCGTTGCCACTGTTTACCACAACGGATCCAACGTCGACGTAGTCGGTCTGCGCGTTGATGCCGAAGTTCCTGAGGATGTCCGGCGAAAATGAATTTTTGGAGTCCGGCTCCAGAAGCAGCCACGAGGCTGTAATCGCTTCGCAGGGCACCTGATCGAGGGCCTTTACAAGAAAATCGTTGCTGCCCTCATAGCCTGCCAGCGTCCACGCTACTCCAAGCGGCCTGGTCCCCAAGATGTATGACGAGCCCGGACTGCCTTCGCTAAGATCGAGCAGGTAGTCGCCGAGCTGCAATCCGGCTTCGTCCGAGAGTCTCCGTAAATCGCCGACATATTGGGCCACTTCTGCGGACAGGAGTAATTTGGAACCCTTCCGGTTTATGTCCACGAGGATGGTCTGCGATCGCAGCGATTTGCTCTGCCGATAGGGTTGTTCCATCGAGAGAACGAGCGACGCTGAGGCGATCGATAGCGAGCAAATGACAACAGGTAGAAGTCTCGGCCAAAGCGCCGATGCTCCCCGTGATCCGGAACGCATCTCTATAATTGACAACAGCCAAAACAGCCCGGCAAGGGTTGCCGTTTGCCAGAAATTCGCACCGGTTCCAAACGAATAAGCAAAGGGAATCAGAGCAAGGAAGCAGGCGAGCGCGCGTCGTTCAGGTGATGACTGCCGTGAGGCCAGAATAATGCACGCGATTGCCGTTGCTCCCCCGGCCGCGACCAGGTACGTCGCGACGTGTTGCAACACGTCCAGTCGATAGGGAGTTTCCAATGGGAGCGTCGCCCATAGCGGAGTGCCCGAGATGGCCAGCAAGGCGATGCTGACGATAGCTCCGCAAATCCGTCCCGTCCGATTGTTGAAAAAATAGAATAGCATTCCAACAACCGGTATGCTCGCAAGCAGGGCGGCGATCTGCCCAAGGTGAGTGATGACCCCCGCCCCGCGGAAAATGCTTGTGATCTGATTGCCGGCGAGCAGGCGGTTTCCTGACGCCGCTCCCGCTTGCATTCGAGTTGCAAAATTGATGACGGATCCGTCAATCGCAACAGCGGCAAATCCGATAAATGCAATCAGAACGACAGTGAAAACGAGAAGTCCAACAGTCCGGAATTTGCCCGCTGCGATCATGTAGGCTGCCAAGGCGCAGGCGAGCACTGCAGCGGTCGTTGGCTTCGCCAGAAACGAAAGTCCGACGCCGAATGCTGATATTCCCCAGCCGAGGATGCTGCGCTTCGATGGTTTCGGCGCAGTCAGCAGCGCTCCAATCGCCGTGATCATGAGCGACTGAAAGTTGAGGGAATTGTAGCTGGGCGTTGGAATCCAGACGGCGAAGAGCAACAGGGAGGCCACCGCTGCTATGATGGCAATCCCCAGTAGTCCGGCCCCGTCCAGCAGACTGTCGTCAATCCGGTCTTGACGGAGCGACCAAAGCAGCGTGACGCACAGGAGAACTGCCAGCGCGCACTGCAGGAGAACGTTGGCCTGCCGGAGCAACGCGACATCGTCATGGAGAAGCTTGTATAGGGGATGATAGACGAAACCGAATTGGGTCGATGTTGGCCGATAAAGCCACGGGTCGGAGATCCAGTTCAGATAATAAGATTTGTCCGTGAATTCGAAGCCGGACCGGCAGCGAAATATCACCAAACATAATAGAGCGAGACTTGCGGCAACCGAGATCGCCAACGCAATCCAATCCATGCCGGACGCAGATACAGCTCCGATCTCGCCAACATTCCGACTTGAGAGGAGCCGGTGCTCCATGCAGATTCCCTTGAAGGTCGATTTCGTTGCAAAAATGCTGGGCGGGGAAGGGCTGGCGCCATCAGGTTGGCGGGCCGCGAAGGTCCAATGACATAACCAAATGAGAGTAGGGAACGTACAGGAGATTAGTCAGGACGATCGCCGTTACGGGACCGAACTGGCTCGCGATCGAGACATACTCCGGTTCGGTTCGGACAAACCGGCCTCGATCCTGGGATATAAGATAGCGCGCGATAGGGTTGTCGTTGGGACGAACTACCGGATCGATCGTCACAAACCTTCCAGTAACGGCGCCTGCAACGGTTTCGAACATCCGTTGCACGGAAGCGTTGTCGAGATGGTGGATCACGCCATAGGCGAAGGCACAGGAAAAAGGAGCAAATTCCGTGAGGGAAAGTTGCGCCGCGTCGGCGCATATGAAATGCCTCTGGTCGTTGAAGTGGTGTCGGGCATAGTCGATATACTGTGCATCGATATCGACCCCGACATATCGGTTACCATCGCCAAGATATGCCAGACCCGCTCCCACACCGCAGCCGATATCGAGTACCGCCTCGGTCGGGCCGGCGCAAACGTATTCGTTCATGAAAATCTGGTGGCTTCGTTTTGCCCCAATGGCTCTCTGGCTCGCTGCGTATACAGCAGGATTGTCCATCAGGGGACCGAGCATGCGTCGAAGACTCATGTGGGATCTACCGTTTTTCCGCAGCGAAAGCCGCGCAAATCTAGCATCAGCATTCATGACAGGCCTAGCTCAAAAGGCGTTTCATGAAGTTTGCGCCACGAATTTCGGCGGATATCCCGCAATTTTTGCGGACGTGGGCCGCGGCCCCGTGCTAGGAAAAGC
>CAWFVT010000020.1:0-70879 GCA_963819325.1 uncultured Pseudomonadota bacterium | reverse complement strand
GCCTTTGCCATGCAACACCCCCAGCCGGGCCAAAGAGATCATCGCCAGGTGGGTGCCGCAGCTTTACCCGATTTCATCGCCGGCCCGTGGTTGATCAATTCATATTGCGGACGCTCTTTGTCGGCGTACATTGCATCTTGGCCGGGTTCCGATCTACATTTTCGAGGGCCCCTTGCAATTATATTCGGTCCCTTAATGACCTCTTCGAGGGTGAATTTGACGACGCCAGCGGCGACGAATAGTCTGATAAATGGGCCAGCTCGCCCGGGGGGACAAGGAGCAAACGGTGTCCTACGCAAGCGAGACTGAACCAACCGATCAGGGAGCGGCCAGTGAACCAGATTCCAGTTTGGGAAAAGATCACTTTGTTTTTGCCTCGTCGAACCGTCGACGGTACAGGACGGGCCGCGCCGGCCAAATTTGGCGGCGGCAGCGCGAGGATGGGAGATGGGAGTATAAGCAGGATAGCGAGCTGCTCTCGGATTGGTTCGACCGCCAATATTGACAACAACATGTCGTAAAAAGGACAGTTGCACGGATCAGCTATGATCGCCACACCCTCTCCTCAATGGCGAACAGCCTCACGAATGCTAGATCAGGCTGCCTTTTTTGATCTTCCTTGGGTCATTTCGTGCTTAGCACCAACCATGGGAGGGCGACTTGGTTACTTGCGAGCAACCGCGTGCTGCGACCGTCAGCAGGTTTGTGTTTTCTCTTCAGTGGAAGGAGGGGGGCCCACGGACGTTCTCGTGCACGATCGCCGGCCCGTCCGTAGCGGACGCAGGCCGTCGGCGATCGAGATTGGCTTCAGGATCGAGGTAACCGAGGTGTAGGAGAGCGCGCGCCAATCTCGAGCGCGGCCGCGGGCTTCCGCGCCACGATCGGCATCCGCAGGCACGCCAACAGCTCCGGGTATGAGCGACTGGAAGCCGCTTGCGGCCGCGCGCTCCAGTCGAAGCGTTGCGTCTGGCCAGACCGTGTGATTCAAGCTTCCAAAATGGGGGTCGAAATATGCGCTACGAACACCGCTGTCTGATCACCACCCTTGGGTACCTGGGTCATGGCCAATACGTCCGGTCGTACTGTCAAGTTCTAAAATCGCATCTTAGGCACATCGACCTTAGCGGGATGCTTACCGCTCATCCTCATGAACTTCCGATCGATCGTAAACTTCCACTCCAGATTCTGAGCGAAACGTTAAACCGATATTGATCGCCATCAACTCGGATTGCGGCTAATCACCTACACACGTTTCGCCGCCGATATCCTACTAGCGAGCTCTTGCAGGAAATGAGGTACGAGTGGGGCCCGAGCCCGAACGGTTCGGCGACCAGGGGAGATACTTCGTTGTGCAGGATCTGACCGTAAGCAGGGAAGAAACGCTACCAATCTTTGCCGCGTCCAAGGCGCTCAAGAAACAGTTTTTCTTGGTGACCTGCCTTGGCCTGGTGTTCATGAACTTCCTGACGTTCGCTTATCACTTTACGGGATCGAATTTATTCAACGTCATTAGCAACGCCACGAGCCTGCTGCTGATTTCGTATTCGGTATATCTCGTGCTGATTGCAGAGGAAGGCAGCGGCTTTTACAAGGTCCTTCTGGTATTGACCTGCGTATTCGTTGGCGCGAGCTATCTGGCCAATATCGGAAGTTTCGAGATAGCGGACGCGCTGAAGTACGTATCCATATATTCCTTCTTTGTAGCAGGCCGAAGCGTTCCGGCACGCTTTCGCGTCGCAGAGAAGCGCTGCATCTACGCTCTTGCCGCGTTACCTCTGATATTCAAGTTGGTCGGCGAGACAAAAATATACACGGGCTTCGAATATCCCGACGTGTTCTCCTATTTTCCAAACACGAACACGGCAGCATTGTACTTCTCGGCGCTATTCTTCGCCCTGACGCCGTGGTTCGGAAGCAAGGTTCTGGTGCTGCAGTTTATCAATGCAGCCGTCATGAATAGGGTCGGTCCCGCATTGGCGACCATTGTCGCCGTCGGCATGTGGTCGATCTTCCCTCTGCGAATGCAGGTATTCGTCGGGTTTTTTCGTTGGCAGCCGGCGGTTTTCTTGCTTTCGAGCTTGGAGCCCTGGATCGACTGATAACGGGTCTGGACGCAATCGCATTGATTTGGACGCTCGAACCGAGCACGGTTGCGCGAATGCCGGCCAAACAACTGATCGAATTGACCGGAACGACCGATATGTCGGCGTTTTTCCGCATCACGCATTGGTCAAACATTTGGGCTATCTACTCTTCACTCGGGCTCGGCGGGATATTGTTCGGCTACGGTGCGGGCCAAACCGGCGTCCTGACCGTGTTGCCTTTGCCGCCGCATAACGATTATTTACGCGTCCTCGCAGAATATGGATTGTTCAATTTCCTGGTGTTTGTACCCTTCGTGCTCAGCATCGCGCTTTCGATAAAGCAGCAGGCCGCAAAGATTATCTTCACCGTGCTGTTGATATATTTTCTTTCCGAGAACCTTCTGGACAATTTCACATCAATGGTATTGTTTTTTTCGTATGCTGGTCGGTTTACGTCCCGGAAAATGATCTATCCGCGTTAAGCGATGCATGAACGCCGGCTATATTACCTATTTTCGGACAAGACCGCGGTCGCAGACAGTAGGACATCGGCCGCTCGCAAAAGCTGCTGAAGCGCGATAGCCCCACGTGCCCTTCCTTGCGCTGCACAAACTATCGGTCCGACCGGCCTGAATTGTCGTAATTTCGTTGATTGTCCATCGCAAGCGATGTGGTTATGTGGATCGGCGCCGATCACCACCCTTGGGTGCCTGGATCGTAACCCAGGCGACCGGTCGCGCTATCAAGTCCTGAAATCGCATCGTAGTCTTGGTTTGTTAGCTCAAAGGTGAACACGTCAATGTTCTCTGCGAGGTGAGCGGGCGTCGCCGACTTAGGTACCACAACCATGCCGTTTTCAATGTGCCAACGCAGGACGACCTGCGCCGGCGTTCGCCCATGGCGGTTGGCAATCGCTCTAATGGTGGAATGGTGGAGGCTCCCGCCCTGTCCTAACGAACTCCAAGCCTCGGTGGCAATTTTGTACCGATGATGAAATTCTCTTAAGGACCGCTGCTGGAAAGCCGGATGCAGTTCAACCTGATTGAGCGCGGGTACTACCCCCGTTTCGCCGATAATACGCTCTAGTTGCCGGGCCGTAAAGTTGGAGACACCGATCGACCGCACGCGGCCCTGCTTCCTCAACTCGATAAAGGCCCGCCACGTACCGACATAAAGGGTACGCTGCGGCACAGGCCAGTGAATAAGGTAGAGGTCTATCACGTCGAGCCCGAGCGCGCTGGCGCTCTCGTCGAAAGCGCGCAGAGTCCGATCATAGCCGTGACAATCGTTCCAGAGCTTGGTCGTTATGAAGAAGTGGTCCCGTGGAAGCCCGCATCTCTCAATGGCTTGCCCTACACCGCACTCGTTCCGGTAGTTCGTGGCGGTGTCGATCATCCGGTAGCCGCAGCCGATTGCTGCTCCGACGATTTCCGGCGCCACACCATCATCAATTTGCCAGGTGCCAAGCCCGAGTTGCGGGATGCTCCAGCCGTCGTTGAGAACAATGCGCGGAACTTCTAACCTGCACCTCGGCATCGGTCGCCTTTTAGCTCTTGAGTTCATGTGTTGTTTTGCTCCGGCTTTGGGTCAGACAGGGGTCGTGCGGATGTGGGCAAGTCGATAGATTTACGGCCCCTTTCATTTGCGATTGTCCATCGCTTCCCCCGATAGAAAGCCCTGCTCTGTCTGGACGACTATTGAGCGAGAAGGCAGCCACGCTGGATAAAGGCGCCTCGATCCAAGCAACAGCACTCCAGAGAGACGAACTACTTCCGAATTGTCCGCTGGCCCCAAAAATATAACAGTTCGATCGCCGTCGCCAAAAATGAGGCCCGGCATAACGCCAGAGCGAAATCAGTATCCTTGAACACAAACGCCGCGATGATGACACCCGCTGCAACGGTCGCAACCTTTGAGTATGGTCCCATCACGAGGGCACGCGAGGCCGCGCCTTCCAGGCGAGAGGTGATAACCCACTCTGAGCCAGGATGTCGGCTTGCTCTATTTGCCGAACCGAACGCTGTTGGGGTCAGGCGCAATCGGCAACCATCCCCCTCAATGACGACTGCTGCGGGTGATGTGCTAACAACATTGACCTTGATGACCTCATCATCACCCAAAAGGAGGGGTAAGCCACCGGTCGGCGGACATGAAGCTGCTTCGTTTCCGATGAGCCAGACCGAACTGCCGATGGCAAGATCCCATGACTCTGCGTAAGCCGCCCATCCCACGATGCTGCTCCTCAGTCTTCGATGATCTCGGCGGAGGCCAACTGCCAATCATCGGCTAAGCCTTCGATGGCGGTCCGTGACCTTGATAGAAAGCGGTCGCCCGCGGCGATGATCGCCTCGTTTCGATCTGTCGCTGTCTGAATCAGATGATGATTTTTGGTTTCGTCATTTGACCCTCGTCTGCTCCGAACACCGCGATCTCTGGTGCCGTCTCGCGAAGCGGGCAAAAGCTGGAAATCTCAGCGGAGCTGCTCTGCTCTAGGCAGCTCGTTACTCAAATGTCGAAAAAGATTTCACAGCTGCCCAGCGCAAAAAAAACGGCGCATCGGGCTTCGACATTATCTGGCGGATGGGCGGCCAGAAGAGCCACCTGGAATTTCACCAGGTCCATGCGAGTGCAGCGATGATCGCAGATTTCCGAGATACGTGCAACTGCGGCAGTGCGTCGCTGCCGCGGTCCCTCTGAAAGCCAAACTTGACGAATATCAATAAGTCACCAACGCCAGCATGGCAGCGGTGAACGCCGCTGCAGACATGGCCATTAGAAGAGTCAAAAATCGGTCGATTGCCTTTTCCATTTAGGCATGGGTCCCGGCGTTGTGGGGCGAGTTTCTTTTTCAGAGGGCGCCGGAGTGGGCCGGCGCCTCTGCGATGATTATCAGCCAACGCTTACAGCAGGCTTACGGCGCCTGCGGATGCCGTCGCCAGCCGCTGCCGGTTGCGCTGCCTGACCGATCGTCGCCGGCGCTTCATTGATCGTGCTCGGTTGCTAAATTTAGGACAGGTTGTGAAGTCCCGAGTGCTACTGCTCGGGTTCGCCACGCCCGGCGCTGAGCGACACGTATTTGACTTGGGCATAAACGCTTTGGCCTTCCGCCAGGGCGAGCTCCGTCCAGGATTTCAGCGTCATGCGAGAAAGCAGATGCGCGCCGTCGCCTTGCTCGCCCAACGCAACAACCACCATCACCTCGTAGCGGTCCAGCGGCTTCACGGCCGCGACCCGCGCCGGCAACACGTTGAGGATCGAACTACGCGTCTGGTTTTCGCGCGCCAAGCTGACATCGCTGGCGAGTATTCGAAGACGGCGCGGCTCGCCGATCGCGCCGGTCGCCGGCGGCGGTGGCGCGATCAGGACCGCGCCGGGAACGGACACGCTCGAGAGCCCGAACTTGGGATCGCAGGCGGTGACAACGCCGCGCAAGGTCACAGCAGCTTCGCGCGAGGTCGCCAGCGGCGAGGACGGATCGCTCTGCAATTCGGAGAGCGTAGCGCAGGCGACAAGATGACCCTTATCGAGCAAGACCATGTTGTCCGCGAGCCGCTCTATCTCTGTCATGTCGTGGGCGACGTAAAAAATCGGTTGGCTCGGCCATGGCCGCGGGCCCGACCTTGGAAAGCGCAGCGAGCGCTGCCTCTTGCTGCCGCGGCGCGCCAACGAACCAAAACAGCTCCGTGCGCTCCGCCGCCTCGACGTCTGGCTTAGGTAGCAGGAATAGAGTGGGAGCGACGTGGTGGGCCGGGCTGATTTTGCTTGGTTGGCCGCCAAGGACGCGCGTCGGTACCCCCGCTGCCAGGGCGATCATCGAGATACCGAGTGCGACGCAAATCCCCACGTCGCGCCGTCCGCTGCGCGGCTCGCCCTCATGGCGGTGAGAGGTGACGATATGCCGAGCCGCCGATTTATGCGAATTAGACATAACAGATATAACCTTCAGATGCATGGCTTGTTCGGCGGATCTAACCTGATCCAAGCGAGATATCCGTGAACTAAGCTGGTTCCAGATACGGGGTTTACCCGCAGCAGGTTTCGGCTCATTTCGCTTTTCGTTGCAATTTATGGCGTTCGATTTTGGCGTTCCGGGCGGGGAATCCAGTTCCACACACACACCGAATCCGTTCAAGTGCCGCGGCTATCGGCTACGCCGCGCAACCACGCGTCGTAGACGTAGCCCTGCAGCTCACACTCGAAGTTTGTAACTGAGACTTGACTTCGAGGACCAAGCAGCCCGCTGTCCTAGGAATTTTCGGGCTTGTTATAGGCGGAACTTGGCGCTGGCGCCGTGAGGACTGTGAAATTTGTAATTTTACCGGTGGTGCGTCGGGGCAGAAACGTACAAAGCTGGATCCATCCGTTTAGGGGATTGGTCAGTGAGTGCACCGTTCGCAACATACGCGGCGCTACCCTCAAGGTCGTATACCATTGTTCATCCCTAACCGGTTCAAACTGATCATCCAATCTGACGGCCTAAAACGGCCCTGTCACATCGTCTGCGGAAGGAGGGGCGCATTGGGGATTGCGTTGATTAAAGCGCTTGGGTGCCGCTGATGCACGGGTTGACATTCGAGCTTTGGCTCGGCCCGAAGCCTCCTTCTCCTGACCCACATTGGCTGTGCTGCCTAGGCAGCGAACGTTAGCGCCCTGACATCCTCCAAAATCTGCCGAAAATCAGGCCCGGGGGTATGGCACATCGTTCGATATGTATCTAGGAAGGGCAGCCACCAGTATTTAGCTGAAATCATTCGTTTTATTGAAACGTCAAGCCGTAGCAGCGCCGACACGACAAATCCGAACAATCAGATCCGTTCCTCACCCGCGTCTAAGCACTCAAGTGCCCCCGCGGGATGATATAAGGGGACATCGGAGCGGCATCATCGCTCGCCGCGGCCACCTTGGCGGGCGTCGCATTTGCAATCTCTTGCCCTCGACGCATCGTCAGCCGGGCGTGAACACGAGCTTCCACTGTGGCGTCAGATATTTCGCGAACACCGCGGCAGGTACCGTCAGCCGGAAATCGCCCAGCACATGCGGCCACACCTGGCCCGCGCCATACAACAATACGATCCCGTTGGCGCGCGCCTGGCCCTTGGCATAGGTCAGAGCATAGCTCTTGAGCTTCTCGGGGTCTGCGCCGATAGCCTCCCCGGCTATATCCGCATCCGGCCCCGGCTTCTCGCCGCTGCGCTGGATATAGGTCCTGGTCCAGGCTTTGCTGGCGGCATCGGCGATCGCCGTCAGGGCCGCTTTGGCCTGATCCGGCTCGAACAGCGCATCAACGGGCACGGCGCGATTGGCCTTTTTATCCCAGACGAGGGTCTGGAATGCCTCATTGGGATGAGCACCGCCGGTGTCGGCATTGACGTCGGCCGAAAGGCTCAGCACGGCGTCGTTCTCGAAGGTCACGCGCCAAACCGTATCGACGCTATAGCGCCTGAAATTTGGATTGCCGTCCTGATCTTCCCTGGCGTCAGTTTTGGCCTGGTCTGCGTCGGCCTTGTACAGCGCCAGGATTTTGTCTTTCAACGGCATGATCGTCATGGCGGCTTCGGGCACCCGCAGATGCAATTCATAGAGCGGCGACTTTTCCGTCTTGTCGTAATCGGCGCCGAGCGCAGGTGCTGTGGCCAGTCCGAGGCAGACCAAGGCAGCGGCAAACGACTTCATCTTCGCACTCTCCCGGGAAGAAACCCGCCGGATTGATCAGGCACAGGTCGTGTCCATATTGGTGCAGGCTGCTTTCGTCCAGCCGGTGCCTTTCTTGACATGCACCTTGAGGAACTCGCCCCAGCAACCCAGCAAGTCCACCTGCTGATCGCCGCGGGCATGAAGATCGATCGGGCTGGAGTTGAGGTCGTGATCGCTGTAGATCGCGCCGCCGTTCTGCATCCCGCTGACACCGAGCACGCTCTTGTGCAGGTAGCCCTTGCCGTGGAAAATGACTTTTCCGTCCGGCCCGAGGTCGGCGTTGATCAGATTGGCGCGGTCGATCTCATACCAATCGCCGAACTGGCCGGTGATGTGTATCCCGATCCAGCCTTCGGCGTTGGGATTCTTCAGCGACGCAATAATCGCGCCGCCCGGCGTCGACCTTACATGGGTGCCTTTGGGATCGGTGTCGGTGATATCGACATCCACATTGCAGGCTTGCTTCTCCAAGGCTTGCTTCGCCAAGGCTTGCGCCAGGCAGGCCGCAGTCGGCGTCAGCGCAAGAACCGCGGCTGCGACAGCATAAAGAATTTTCACGGAAATTTCCCGATTTGGAAGCGGTCATACTCTCGCCGCATGGCTTTGGTCACCCGCCGATTGGTCGAAGCCCGCCAGTATCCGGTTCGACCTGCGCCCGAAGAAACCGGCGAGCGCGTCGTTATGCACTGCGCCGAGCGGCGATGGTATGGGCCCGAACGGTTTTTCCGTTTCCGGGTATATCTGGAACGGAAATGTGTTAACTGATCCGCCCGCTAGCAACCGTCCAATTTGGAGATGACATGACGCCGGCCAGTTTGTCCGAAAGGCTGTTGATGAGCCGGCAGATTGCCGCGGTGGCCACCGCCGCCATGCTTCCGTTCAGCACCAGCGGACAAGCCATCGCGTTGTCGATTTTCGTGGTGCTCGCGTTGTTGACGGTCAAGCGCGAGCAATGGCTGGCGACCCTCGCCACGCCCGCAGCGGCCATCCCGGTCGCCCTTTATGCCCTGATCGTGATCGGCATGTTGTGGTCGCCAACCCCGTTGGCCCCCGGAGGCGGTGTCGGGCATTACGCAAAATTGTTGCTGATTCCGGTTGCGATGGCCTGTGCTTTCACGCCGCGACAGGGGCTTCAGATCGGCTACGGATTTCTGGCGGGATCTCTGGTGGTGCTGGTGCTTTCCTTTCTGTCGTTCTTCGTGCTTCTGCCGCCTCCGTTCCGGCACGCGATGGACGGCGTGCCCGTGAAAGACAACGCCGTCCAAAGCGGCTGTTTTGCACTGTGCGCCTTCGCGCTCGCGCTGGGAGGCGTCAGCGCGTGGGTTGAAGGCAATCGGCGGCGTGCCGTGGCCATGATAATCCTGGCCCTGGTGTTCCTGGCGGACATCTTCATGATTTTCATTTCCAAGACCGGCATCCTGATGACGGCGGCCCTTGTCGGGCTGTTTGTGGTGCATGCCGAAGGCTGGAGACGATCGCTGCTGATCGCAACGCCTATCGTGCTGATTGCCGCCATTGCGCTATGGACGTCCCCCCCTGCGCAGCGCCGCCTGGCGGAAATCGCGACCGATATTCATGCGGTCGACAGCGGCAAGGGAAGTTCCGAAGCAACCCTTTCGACCGCCAGCCGGCTCGACTTCTGGACCAAGGCCGTCGAATTCATCGAGCAGGCTCCGTTGTTTGGTCACGGCACCGGCAGCACCAAATCGCTGTACCAATCGCTTGAAGCGACCCGGCCCTCACCCTATGGCGAGGCGGTGCCGGACCCGCACAACCAGTTTTTTGCGATCGCCATTCAGGTCGGCCTGGTCGGCGGCGCGATCCTGCTGGCGATGTGGGCGGTGCATTTTTCGATGTTTGTCGGAAGCGGTTTCGCATGCGCGCTGGGGCAGGCGGTGGTGATACAAAACTTCATCGGGTCGCTTTTCAACAGCCACCTGTCGACCGTCACGCAGGGCATGCTGTATTGCCTGGCGGTCGGGTTGCTTGGCGGCATCGTGAAGCGGGCGCGCGGCCGCAGCGGGATGGCTGAAAACCCGGCGAGCCAGCTTCAACCTGCGAAATGAATGACATGATCGCACGATCGGCATTCATCGAGCATGCGCATTTTCTGGTTCGATGCCTGCGTTATCGCTTTCGGACAGAAAGGCTGGAAATCAGGACGATGATGCGCCTCCAATTGAGGGGCGCCACCGTGCTGGATATCGGAGCAAACAAGGGAATTTATTGTTTCTGGATGATGCGCGCGGTCGGACCTTCAGGCTGCGTGATCGCATTCGAACCGCAGCCGGAGATGCGCGACAGCATCGAACGTCGGAAATCTCGATTTGATTGGCGCAACCTTCGCGTGATGAACGTAGCACTATCAAATTCCGACGGCAGCATGAACCTGTCCCGGCAAAAAGTTGGCGACGGAAGTGCGACGCTCGAGCTCGCGCGTCGTCGCAGCAGCGATGCGACACTCGACGTGCAGGTCACCCGGCTCGACGCCATGACCGAGGAGACATTCTCGAATTTGAAATTCATCAAATGCGATGTCGAAGGCCATGAACTGAACGTGTTTTTGGGCGGCGAGCAGACCCTGCGACGCCACCGGCCGGTCGTGCAATTCGAGAGCACGGTGACCGATCCGCGAACACAGCAGATCTTTCAGTTTTTTCGAAGCCTCGGATATTCCGGCGTGCTCTTGTTGGGAAACAGCTATCTGCCCTACGCCAATCCCGATGCCGTTGCGCACTACAAGTTCGGCCTGGAAGGCCACCGGGATTTTCTGTTTTTCCCCCCGGAAGCGATCGGAACCACGATTCCGCTTGAGCTGTCGCGGCAGTTTCCGCCGACCGCGCTCGATTTTTAAAGTGCAGTCCGGCCGCCGTCTGGCGCCGCGGCCGCCTTCTCCACCCTGCACTCTCAGCCCTTAACCGGCGGTGTCCCATGGGTATGAAACGACTCGATCGTCTTTAGCCCCCACGCCTGGCCCTTCTTGCGCTCCTGCTCGGTCCACACGATCGGCTTCCAGTCCGGCGCCAGAATGAGACGGGCGCCGGCATTGGCGACCTCCACCCGGTTGCCGCCGGGCTCGTAGACGTAGAGAAAAAATGTCTGCTGAATGGCGTGCTTGTGCGGACCGGTTTCGATGTAGACGCCGTTCTCCAGAAAGATGTCGGCCGCCCGCAACACGTCTTCGCGGCTGTCGAGCGCGTAGGTCACGTGATGAAAACGCCCGGGGGTATTGGCGTGATCGTGTGAATAGGCAAAGTCATAGCTCTTGTTCGACATCGTCATCCACATCGCCGCCTCCGTGCCGTCATCGAGCACGATCTGCTCGGTCAGGCGGCAGCCAAGATATTTTTCGAAAAAGATGCGGTTGGCCTTGATGTCGACCGCGAGGCAATTGAGGTGATCGAGCCTTCGCACGTTGATGCCGCGCGCCGGAAACCGCTGCGCCTGATTTTTCAACGCGGGCTTGAGCTCCGCGGGCGGCTGATACCATTCGGTTTCGTAATAGAGCTCGACCACGTGACCGTCCGGATCGCGGCAGCGAAACGCCGGGCCATGCCCGAGATCGCCATCGGTCCAGCCGATCTCGAATCCGGATCCCTTCAATGCGGCGACGCGACGGTCCAGCGCCTGCGGACTTCGCGCCCGCAACGCCATGTGCTCCATGCCTGAGGTCTTCGATGCCGTCAGCTTCAGCGAATAGCGCTCGTAATCGTCCCAGCCGCGCAAGTAAACCGAATCTCCCTTGCGGCCGCTGACGGTCATGCCCATCACGTCGACAAAGAACGTCAGGCTCTCATCCGGCTTCGGCGTCAGCAATTCCATGTGGCCAAGATGGGCAAGATCGAAAATCGGCTCCGGTCGCATTCGCATCTCTCCGTGCGGTTCAGCGCAGTGTTCGCGTCAGATCGTCGAACAATTCGTCCGCGGCATAGGCGCGGGGAATAAGCCCCTGCTGCGCGGCGTATTGGCTGATCATCTCTAAAGACCGGCTCATCCCGTCGCGGCTGACGTCCGGCGAGGCGTCCCTCGCCGCCTCCGACAACAGCCGATGCACTTCGCGCACGGCTTGCGGATGATCGCGGGACAGCGCCTGGCTGACCACCACCATATGATTGATCGGCAGCACGTGATGCCTTGCAAACCATGATTTCTCTTCCGTAGCGGCATCGGCAAACAGCGGCTTGAGGCCTGGATGCCCGGCCTTCTCGCCAAGCACCGCGTCGAGTTCGCCGTCGACCAGCATCTGGATGATCTCTTTGCCGGCCGGCGCCCGCTTGGTCGCATCCTTGAACTCGGCGACATGTGCGTCTTCAAACGTCACCCAGTCGATCGAATTAAGATCGACGCCGTAATCGTTGGCGAGCATGCCGCGCAGCCAGGCGCCGGTCGTGGTGGTGAATGAGCGAATCCCGACACGCTTGCCGTTGAGGTCGGCCGGTTTCAGTTCTCCCAGCCTGCCGTTGTAAAGTGCATGGGCATGCTGAAACCGGGCCAGCACCACGTTCGGCAGCAGCACCATCGGCTTGCCAAAACTCTTCGCCATCAGATAGGTGACGATCGCCATCTCCGAGACGTCGAAGGCCTGCTCGCGCACCATCGGCTTGAAGCCCTTGTTCGTTGGCGAATAATCGGCGAAATCGAACGCGACAAAATCGGACTTGACCGATCCATCCTTCAGCGCGGCGGTGCAGGGATGGTCGCCAAGCAAGGTGCGCAACCGCATCGTCGCCTCAATCGGATTCAGGCCTGTCGACGTAGACGAGTCCAGCCTTCGCGAGCGGCTCGCGCATATTGTACATGTCGAGCCCGAGCACGCCGGAGGCGAATTGCTTGCGCTTGACGTCCTCTTCCGCCCGGCGCTTCTCGCCCTTGGCGGCAACCTCGGCGGCGTGCTTGTTCCAGATCACCACGACGCCATCGTCGTCGGCGACTACGGCGTCGCCGGGTTCGACATTGATCCCCGCGCATACGACGGGGACATTAACGGCGCCGAGCGTCGCCTTGACCGTCCCCCTCGCCGAGATCGCCTTCGACCACACCGGAAAGCCCATTTCCCGCAGCGCCTTCACATCGCGACAGCCGGCGTCGATGACGAGACCGGTGACGCCCCGCGCCTTCAGCGAGGTCGCGAGCAGTTCGCCGAACATGCCGTCGCTGTTGTCGGCGGTACAACCGACCACGAGGATGTCGCCCTGCCGGCACTGCTCGACTGCGACATGAATTATCCAGTTGTCGCCCGGCTGTGCCAGCACCGTGACCGCGGTGCCGGCGGCTTCGCCGCCCGCCCATACCGGCCGCAGATAGGGTTTCATCAACCCGATACGCCCGTAGGCTTCGTGCACCGTGGCGACGCCGAGCGTACCGAGCCGCTTGACGACGCCGGCGTCGGTCCGGTTGATGTTGCGAACAACAACGGTCTTCATGCTAATTCCTCCACCGCCATCGGAAACAGCCGCTGATAGGCCTCGCCATAGGTCATGGCCTTGCCGGAGTTGCGGCCGCCCTGCATGCCCCGCTGCAGCGCGACCCTCTCGTAATACGCCCACAGATGCTTCTGCGCTGCGAGAATCTCGAACGTCCGGCGCTTTAGGTCCCAGACTTCGTCGATGTTGAGGATGACCTGCGGCTTGAAATTGCACATCTCCGGCTGATGCGGCTCGAACAGAAAAACCGGCGGCGCGGCGTAGCTGTAATCCGCTTGCGGCTTGTGGCCCATCGCCTGGGCGACGATCCTCGCCTCCTGCGCATAGGCCGCCGCTGCTGGGTGGTCGACGTTATAGGGGTCCTCGAGCGAATGCGTCAGCGACAAAGCCCGGGTTGAGTTCGCGGTAGATGTCGATCAGCCGATCCATATGCGCGGGCGTGAGGCGCAGCGGATAATCGCCGGCATCGAAGAATTCGATCTCGGCGCCGAGCGCAGCCGCGGCGCGTTCGGCCTCGTCGCGGCGGCCGGCCTTCACCTTGTCCAGGGTCATGCCCGGTTGCTTCCAGGCAAACTGGGATTCGCCGCGCTCGCCGAATGCCAGGCACACGATCTTGACGCGGTAACCCTTCCTGGCGTGAAGCGCGATCGCACCGCCGGCGCGCCAGACAAAGTCTCCCGGGTGCGCTGAAACCACCAAAGCTGATTTTGACACGGCGTTCCCACTGCATTGTCGAGATTTTGAGGTCGAGCCTAAGTTGCCTCGGCGCCAAACGCAAAGCTCAATGCAGCGGAAAAATTTTAACGACCGGCACGCGAGCGAGCCGCGGGAACGGGAGCGCGGTCTTGACGCTGGAAAACCGGGCGCCTCTTGATGCGCCAGCGCTGCAACGGCGGACGATCAGGCCGCCGGAGCGAACCATCCGAGATTCAGCGCGGCTCGATCAAGCGGCCTTCGCCGTTCGGCCATTGGCTTTTGCCGGGGCTTTTGTGCCGCCTTTCGCCTTCACCAGCGCGGCATAATCGATATCGGTCTGATCGGCATAAGCCATGCCAAACGATGCAATCGCGTCATCGAGCGCCTCGCTCTTGCCCATGTAACCCGCGATCGCCGCCGATTCCCCGGAGCGGGCATGCGCGCGCGCCAGCGTCCGGCCGCATAATTCAGCGTAATCCGACAGCGCCTCACCCTCACTGATTTCGCTCACCCCGCCCAGCCTGCGGTTTTTAAGGGTCCGGACGTAGAACTGGCGACCGGAGGTTTCGTCCTGCGTGGGGGCCAGGAAGACATCGCTCGCGGCCTGCATCGTCAGCTGGCCTTCCACGACGCGGCGTCCCTGGTTTCCCTTGTAGGCAAGCCTGCCGCCAAGGCGTTCCAGCACCGAATGCATCGCCTGCTTGATCTGCAGGAACAGAGGTTCGTTGTCGGCGGTCATGAACAAGGCCACGCAGCAGAATGTGCCGACCGACCCCACGCCCACGGCCTTGAAGGCGATATCCTTCAGCGTGAAGCGATCGAGCAGCTGCAGCAAATAAGGATTGAGGCCCTTGCGATAGGTAGCGAATACCCGCTCGACGGCGAGCCGGTGCCGCGCATCGGCCTTCGGATCGAGGTGGAATATGGTGGGCGGCTTGTCGATGATCCTCGGATTATCGCCGCCGGCGAGATGCGGAAAATTATCGTCCTTTGACAGCCCCTCGCCGCGCGCCTTGGCGATCACTCCGGCAAGTTTGCGCCTGAGGTCGGGGTTACCGATCCGCTTGATCTCCTTCTCGAGATCGATGCGGCTGTGCCAGATTTCCTGCGGCGACAGCCGGGCCAGCTCGCCCATATGCAGGCGGTAAGCTTTAACCGTTGCCGCCGCAACCCCGCGTGACTGCTTCTTGCTGAAGCCTCCGGCCGATGCGGCCACCACGACACTTGCTGCGAGACGCTTCAGGTCGACGGTAAAATCGACGCCAGGCAGCGTCTCGTCGAAATCGTTGACGTCGAACAGGATATTGTCTTCCGGCGTGACGAACGCGCCGAAGTTCATGAGATGGCTGTCGCCGCCGGCCTGCACCGGCAATCCGACCATCGGCTGGCTGGCCAGATCGGTCGCCATCACCGCCGCCGCGCCGCGCAAGAAGGCGAACGGATTGACCGTCATTCGCTTGTATCGCTCCGGCACCAGTTCCGGAACGCGCTCCTTATCGCTCTCGGCGAGGATAGCGACGGCACTGCGAGCCATCGATCCCTTCAGATCGGCATGCGCTTCCCGCGGGGTCTTGTGGCGCAGTTCCTTGCCCTGTTTGAAACGCTCCGCGCGCGAGCCCGAGGTCACCGCCATCTGCAAGTCCTTCAATGAAAAGGCCACATCACACAATACGTGGTCACTTTATACGATCCTGGCGGCTTGTCACAGGGCGCGGGCGGCCACCGACACCGTTCTGCGCCGGCCGTCGAGCGCGCGGCGGCCTTTGTTCGAGGCGCCGACATCGTTCAGCTCTCCTTCCGCGTTAGTAAACAATGCGTTAAGCCGGACGCAATGTGGCGCCGCCCGGGCGGGCGCCAAAACAGGATTTTGCGGCAGAAACCGCCGAAGGCCGGCCAGCACGGTCCAACAGCGCCAAAAACCCGGCCCAGATTATGGACGATTTAACGCACCCGGAATTGTCCGGGCTTAACCGTTTCTCCAGCGACCTTCTGCGATAGTTCTGGGCACTGCAACGCATATGGCGTCAATCCAGATCATGCCAGGTTCAACCGCTGTGACATCCTTCGGACGTGTGATTTCGGTGCGCGGATCCCTTGCCCGCGTCGGACTACTGGCGACGAGCCAAATGGGCGTCTCGGAGGTAAGGGCCACCGTCGGGCGGTTCGTCAGCATCCGCTGCGCAAATTCCACCATCGTCGCCATGATCACCGAAGTATCCTGCGAGAATCTGCCGACGTCGGACGTCTACATCGCCAGCGCCTCGGTCGACCTGCTCGGCGAAATTCTCGGCGGCCCGGAGCGCCCCAAATTCCAGCGCGGCGTCACCAACTATCCCACCATCGGCGATACCGTCGACCTGATCAACAATCAGGAGCTTCGCACGGTTTACGCACCGACGGGATCGGATCAAATCTCTGTCGGCACCCTGCAGCAGGACCGGTCCGTCATCGCCTATGTCGATGTCGAGGAAATGCTCTCCAAGCATTTCGCGGTGCTCGGCAGCACCGGCGTCGGCAAATCGAGCGGCGTCTCGCTGCTGCTCAACGAAATCCTTAAATCCCGGCCGAACCTGCGGATTTTCCTGCTCGACGTTCACAACGAATACGGCCGATGCTTCGGCGATCGCTCGCTGGTTCTCAATCCGCGTAACCTGAAGCTGCCGTTCTGGCTGTTCAATTTCGAAGAGATCGTCGACGTGCTGTTCGCCGGCCGGCCCGGCGTGGCGGAAGAGCTCGACATTCTCGCCGAAGTGATTCCGATGGCAAAGGGAATCTATACGCAGTACCAGAACGCCGATCGGATCGGACTGAAGCGCGTCGATCCCAAGGCGATCGGCTATACCGTCGATACACCAGTCCCCTATCGGCTGGTCGATCTGATTTCGCTGATCGACGAACGGATGGGCAAGCTCGAAAACCGTTCGTCGCGCATCATCTTTCACAAGCTGATTTCGCGCATCGAGACCGTGCGCAACGATCCGCGCTACACGTTCATGTTCGATAACGCCAATGTCGGCGGCGACACCATGGCCGAAGTCATCAGCTATCTGTTCCGGCTGCCGGCCAATGGCCGGCCGATGACCATCATGCAGCTTGCCGGCTTCCCGGCCGAAGTCGTCGATTCCGTGGTGTCGGTGCTGTGCCGAATGGCATTCGATTTCGGGCTGTGGAGCGATGGCGTCTCGCCGTTGTTGTTCGTCTGCGAGGAGGCCCACCGTTACGCCGCCGCCGACCGCAACATCGGCTTCGGGCCGACGCGCAAGGCGGTCTCGCGCATCGCCAAGGAAGGCCGCAAATACGGGGTCTATCTCGGGCTCGTCACCCAGCGTCCGGCAGAACTCGACGCCACCATCATTTCCCAGTGCAACACGCTGTTCGCCATGCGCCTCGCCAACGAGCGCGACCAGGCACTGTTGCGCTCGGCGGTCTCGGATGCCGCCGCCAACCTGCTGTCGTTCGTTCCCTCCCTCGGCACCCGCGAAGTGTTGGCTTTCGGCGAAGGCGTGGCGCTTCCGACCCGGCTTCGCTTCAAGGAAGTGCCGGCGCATCAATTGCCGCGCAGCGAAGCCACGATTTCGACGGTGCCGTCGGTCGCTGCCGGCCACGACATGCATTTCGTCAGCGCCGTGCTCGAGCGCTGGCGCGGGGCTACCTCGCATCGCGACGTTCCCAACGATCCCGGCATCAACGAACGGCCGGCCGCACGCACGGTGGAAGCGCCGATGCTGCAGCCGTCGCTGGGCCTCGATCCCGATCGTTTTTCATTGCTAAAAAAGCCGCTGCGCTGACGGCCCGGGCGCTGTCGGCCCGGGGCGCTGACGGCCCGGGGATGTCGGCCCGCGCGTCGGCAGGCCTGCTTTGCGCGGATGCGGCCATCGACTATGGTCCGGGACAGCCGCATCACGCGGTTTGACCCGGAACCTAATCATGACGCAGCCCCTGCAGCCCCTTGCGAAGCGCTTCCCGACACCCGCTATCGACCAGCTTCCGGAGGATATCCGCAACCGCATCCTCGCGGTGCAGGAAAAATCCGGCTTCGTTCCGAACGTGTTTCTGACGCTGGCCTATCGGCCCGATGAATTTCGGGCGTTCTTTGCCTATCATGATGCCCTGATGGACAAGGACGGCGGCCTGACCAAGGCCGAGCGCGAGATGATCGTGGTCGCGACCTCCAGCGCCAATCAATGTCATTATTGCGTGATCGCGCACGGCGCGATCCTGCGAATTCGGGCCAAGAATCCGCAGATCGCCGACCAGATCGCCGTCAATTACCGCAAGGCGGATATCACGCCGCGGCAGCGGGCGATGCTCGACTTCGCCATGAAGGTGAGCATCGAGGCCAACAAGATCTCGGAGCAGGATTTCGCGGACATCACCAGCCATGGCTTCAGCAACGATGACGTCTGGGATATCGCGGCGATCTCGGCATTCTTTGCGTTGTCGAATCGGATGGCCAACGTCACCGCGATGCGCCCGAACGACGAGTTCTACCTGATGGGACGGTTGCCGAAATAGCGTGCCGGTTTCGCGACGGCGGTCCTCAAGGAGATCCGAAGAAAACATGGTCAAAAGCCGGAGCGAGCGAGCATCGACGGCGCGGGTGATCCGGTTCGGCGAACGCGAAATCATCACCGAAGGTCTTTATCTCAGTTTCTGGGCCGACATCAGCCACCGCTGCATGACGGCATCATGGCCTGCTTTTATCGGCGGCGCGGTGCTGGTCTTCATTGCCTTCAACGCCGTCTTCGCCTCGTTCTACTGGATCGGAAATCAACCGATCTCGAACGTCCCCGGTGGCGCCTATATCGACTATATCTATTTCAGCATCGAGACGCTTTCGACCGCCGGCTACGGCGACATGCATCCGCAAACCCATTACGGGCATTTCATCGCCGCCGTGGAGTTGTTCACGGGCATCTTCTCAATGTCGCTGATGACCGGATTGATTTTTGCCCGGTTCTCGCGGCCGAGTGCCCGGCTGCTGTTCGCCGACCACCCGGTGATTACAAGCCATGACGGCAAGCCGACCCTGATGCTTCGGCTCGCCAACGAGCGTCACAACATCATCAGCAACGCCACCGCCAAATTGTGGCTGTTCAAGAATATCGTGAGCATGGAGGGCGAGACGCTTCGACGGTTCTACGAACTGCCATTAACGCAAAACCAGAATCCCGGGCTGGCGTTGAGCTGGACGCTCTACCATGTTCTCGATGAGAACAGCCCGCTCCATCAGACCAATGCGGATGACCTTGCGGCCTACAAGGCTTCGCTTGCGCTTGTGGTGACCGGATTTGATGTTGTTGCGGCGCAAACCGTCCACGCCCGAAAATCCTATGACCACAGGGATATTCGTTTTGGGCACCGCTTTGTCGATATCCTCGATACCTCGGATGACGGTCGCCTGAGAGTCGACTATCACAGGTTCCACGACACCATGGAGGGATAGATTTTCATGTCGCCGCCATGCCAACATTGTCTGTGAGACGCGCAGCGAGCATGCTAAGCAGGATCAGGATGTCCCGGGACCGGCAGCAGTGAAGACCCAGCGGCCCATACCGTCGGAAGAGGAGCATCGGGTGCTCGAATTCCGGCCACGCAACTCGGTCCGCCCTCAGGGTCGGCAGGGTGCCCCGCGCAGGCAGGCTGAGCCGGAAGACCCCCGTCCCGAGCCCAATGACCTGTCGCGCTATGAACATCCCCGGGATGAGCCTGACGACTTCCGCCATCGCATGCTGGCGAATGTCGCTGCCATCGCTTTTACAGTCGCCTTGATGGCGATCGGAATTTGGCTTGCCGTGAGCATTGCCGATATGCGCAAGACCCAGGATTGCGTATTGACGGGCCGACGCGACTGCGCGCGCATTTATGCACCGCATGGCTAGCATTTTCGGGCCGGACCGGTTCTTGGAACGGCCATTGGGCCGGTAAGCCGTTCCGGCCTGCCCGCCCGCCTCCATTGAACTCGGAGCGGGCCTCCGATATACGGGCACTCGACTCTGGACGGCCGATGAGGCATTCCGGGCCGCTGCGCCGCCCTGCCTTGCCATCGTGCAATTTATCCTCAATATATCAAAGGCTTAGTGATGTCATCTACATTCGATCAGGTCGCCACGATTATCGCTGAAACCTGCGACATACCGCGCGACACGATCACGCCGGAAAGCCACGCGATCGACGATCTGGGGATCGACAGCCTCGATTTTCTCGACATCGCGTTCGCGATCGACAAAGCTTTCGGGATCAAGCTGCCGCTGGAAAAATGGACCCAGGAAGTCAACGACGGCAAGGCGACCACCGAGCAGTACTTCGTCCTGAAAAACCTCAGCGCGCGCATCGACGAATTGGTCGCGGCCAAGGGCGCTTAATCGCCGGCCATGCAGCTTGAATATTTCAAACTGATCGACCGCATCGTCGACCTCAATGTCGGCGAGAAGGCCATTGTGGTCGAGGCGAAGGTTCCTCAGCACAGCACCATCTTCGAAGGGCACTTCCCCGGCTATCCGATCATGCCCGGCGTGCTGCTGATCGAGTCGATGGCCCAGACCTCCGGTTGGTTGTTGCTCGCGCTGACGAAGTTCGAGCGGATGCCGTTTCTGGCCGCGGTCAAGGAAGCCAAGATGCGCGGCTTCGTTGCGCCGGGAGAATTACTGACGATCCATGCCAACCTGGTCCACGAAGGCTCCGGTTATTCGATCACCGAGGCCAAGATCCGGGTCGACGGCAAGTTGAGAAGCAACGCGACCCTGACCTTCAGCCACATCCCCTTCCCCAGTCCGGATTTGCGCGTGCACATGGATGCCGAGGCCCAGCGTATCGGCTTTCCGCAGCAGGCCATCACCCATGACTGAAACGAAATCCTCGAATTCCGGATCGGCCGAGGTCTGGATCACCGGCATTGGTCTTGCCACCTCGCTCGGCGAAGGGCTGGACGCGAACTGGGACGCGCTCAACGAGCGGCGCATCAACGTCGATGAAAAGGCTTTGGCGCCCTACATCGTTCATCCCTGGGCGCCGGTGAACTTCGATACCCAGATCCCCAAAAAGGGCGATCAACGCCAGATGGAAGCCTGGCAGCGGATCGGAACCTATGCCGCCGGGCTTGCGCTGGACTCCGCCGGGGTCAAGGGCGACAAGGAAATCCTCGGGCGGATGGACATGATTGTCGCCGCCGGCGGCGGCGAGCGCGATCTCGCGGTCGATGCCGGCGTTCTCAACGCCGCGGCGGCTGGCAATTCCGCGCCCGGCTTTCTCAACGAACGCCTGATGAGCGATCTGCGTCCGACGCTGTTCCTGGCGCAGCTTTCGAATTTGCTGGCCGGCAATATCGCCATCGTGCACGGCGTGTCCGGCACCTCACGCACTTTCATGGGCGAGGAAGTCGCAGGTGCCGATGCGGCGCGGATCGCGCTCGCGCGCATCGCGGCCGGCCAAAGCGACATCGCGCTGATCGGAGGTTCGCATAACGGCCAGCGCAGGGACCTGCTGGTTCTCTACGAGTTCGGCGACTACAACCTCAAGGACAAGTTCGAACCGGTATGGTCACGCAAGGAACAGTCGGGCTTCGCGCTCGGCTCCGGCGGAGCCTTTCTCGTCATCGAGTCGAGGGCGCATGCGGAAGCGCGCGGTGCGAAGCCCTATGCGCGCCTGACCAACGTTGTGGCCGACCGGTCGCAGCGCAAGCAGCCGGGCGACGTCAAATCGACGCTTGAAAAGCTATGGTCGGAACTCGGCGAACTCAGCGACAGCGGAGCCATCATCACCGGCGCGACCGGCGCCGAGCCGGCCACCTCGGAGGAACAGGCGTTTCTGACCGGACATCCGGATTTTGCGGTGCGCGCGACCGGCACCATGTTCGGCCATACCATGGAAACCCAGTTCCCGCTGGGACTGGCACTGGCGGCTCTTGCGATTTCGCGCGGCGCATTGTTTCCGCCGACGGATTCCTCCGGGGTGGAGATTGAAATGTCCAAACCGCCTGCCCAGATTGTCGTGATCGGGGCCGGTCACTGGCGCGGTGAGGGTATGGCCCTGGTCGAAGCGATCAAGTGAGCATGACGGCCTGACCGGCGGGGGAACCATGACAGCATCACGCGACAAATTCGGAAGGCCGATCGTCGTCGTCACCGGGATGGGCATCGTGACGTCGCTCGGCGCCGGCAAGTCGGACAACTGGGCCAGGCTGACCGCCGGTGAATCCGGCATTCGCACCATCACGCGTTTTCCGATCGACGGCCTGAAGACCACCATGGCCGGAACGGTCGATTTCGTTGACGTCGAGCCCTACTCATCGACCGGGCTCTCCGAACGTCTGGCCGGCATAGCCACTGAAGAAGCGCTTGAGCAGTCGGGTATCGGCCGCAAGGGCGATTTCCCGGGGCCGCTGTTTCTCGCGGTGGCGCCGGTTGAAATCGAATGGCCGCAACGGCTGGAACTGGGACGCGTCGCCAACGGGGAGAAAGTCGACTACGACGATCTGCTTCGCGTCTGCGGCGGCGGAAAATACACCCCCTATCATCACCGTTTCCAGTTCGGCTCGGTGGCGACCTATCTCGCCGATACATTCGGCACCAAGGGATCGCCGATTTCGCTGTCGACCGCCTGCGCGTCCGGCGCTACCTCGATCCAGCTCGGCGTCGAAGCCATCCGCCGCGGAGAGACGGACGCAGCCTTGTGCGTGGCGACCGATGGTTCGGTCAATGCAGAGGCACTGGTGCGGTTTTCCTTGTTGTCCGCGCTGTCGACCCAGAACGATCCGCCCCGGGCCGCGTCCAAGCCATTCTCGAAGAACCGCGACGGATTCGTGATGGCCGAAGGCGCCGGTGCGCTGGTGCTGGAGAGCTACGATGCCGCCGTCGCACGCGGCGCGCCGATCCTCGGCGTGCTGGCCGGCTGCGGCGAACTCACCGACTCCTTTCATCGCACCAGATCCAGCCCCGACGGCAAGCCGATCATCGGCTGTGTGCGAAAGACCCTGGCGGACGCCGG
This sequence comes from uncultured Pseudomonadota bacterium, assembly GCA_963819325.1. GTDB lineage: Bacteria > Pseudomonadota > Alphaproteobacteria > Rhizobiales > Xanthobacteraceae > Bradyrhizobium. The sequence goes on along the minus strand of CAWFVT010000020.1, from coordinate 47,997 downwards.
CCTGGCGCCGGAGCAGATCGATCACATCAACGCGCACGGCACCGCGACGCCGGAAAACGACAAGATGGAATACCTGGCGATTTCAGCGGTGTTCGGCGAACACGCCAAGCAAATCCCGGTGTCGTCGAACAAATCGATGGTCGGCCACACCATCTCGGCAGCAGGCGCCGTCGAGGCGATATTTTCGCTGCTGACGCTTGAACACCAGCGTATTCCGCCGACCATCAACTATGACACGCCGGATCCGGCGATTCTGTTCGATGTCGTCGGCAACAAGGCCCGCGATGCGCGCGTCACCGCCGTGATGTCGAATTCGTTCGGCTTTGGCGGCCAGAACGCCTCGCTGATCCTGACACGCGAGCCGATCTAGCTGATTTAGCCTCCGATGCCCGCGGTTGACGTCTCCGTACCAAACGGCGATACGCACGCGATTGGAAATCCTTCTTCTTGCCGGGGACACGGCGTTATGCGTGCGCTCACTCTTGTTGCCGATCGCCAGCTCGTGGTCGCGGATGTGCCGGCGCCGCTGCCTCCCGGCGCGGGCGAATTGCAGATCCGCGTCAAGGCCGTCGCACTCAATCACATCGATGTCTGGGGCTACCGCGGCATGGCGTTTGCGAAGCGCAAGCTGCCGCTGGTGGTCGGCGCCGAAGCCTCCGGCGAGGTTGCCGCGATCGGAGAAGGCGTCACCCGCTTCAAGCCGGGACAGCCGGTGGTGATGTACGGCGCCCTCACCTGCGGGGTCTGCCGGGCCTGCCACGAAGGCCGCGACAATCTCTGCGAAAACGTCGCCGGCGTGCTTGGCTTCCACGTCGACGGCTTTGCCCGCGAGCTGATGAACCTGCCGGAACGGCTGGTAATCCCGGTGCCGGGCGGCGTCAGCGAACGCGACGCAGCCTGCGCGCCGATTGCTTTCTCGACCGTGCAACACATGCTGTTCGACAACGCAAAACTGCAGCCCGGCGAGACCGTGCTGGTCCATGCCGGTGGATCCGGCATCGGCACGGTTGCGATCATGATGGCCAAGAAGATCGGCTGCACGGTCATCACTACCGTCGGCGACGATTCAAAGATCGACGGCGTCAAGGCGCTGGGCGCCGATCACGTCATCAACTATCGCAAGGACCGTTTCGAGCACGAGACCCGCAAGATCACCAAAAAGAAGGGCGTCGACGTGGTGTTCGAACATGTCGGCGCCGATACCTTCAACGGCTCGCTGCTGACGCTGAAGCGCGGCGGCCGGCTGGTGACCTGCGGTTCCACATCCGGCCCGACCACGACCATCAATCTGATGCAGCTTTTCCAGCAGCAATACCGTATCTTCGGATCGTTCGGCGCCACCATCCGGAATGTCGCCGAGAGCCTCGACAAGATGGCGGATGGCATGCTTCCGGTGATCGATACCGAAGTGCCGATCGACGATGTCGCAACCGCGCTCAAACGCATGGAAAGCCGGCAGGTGTTTGGCAAAATCGTCGTGTATTTCTGATGCGCCGGCTCCTGCTCCGCACCAAGGCTCGCATTCGCGACGCGACCAAGCCGCTCGGTGAAGCCGCTGTCGGCGCCTTGACGATCGGACTGCTGCGCACCACCCGCTATTTCGACCCGATCAAGACCGCCGATCTGTTCGGCCGGATCACGCGCTTCATTGGTCCAATGACGCGGGAACAACGGATTGCCCGTGCCAATCTGACCGCCGCCTTCCCGGAGAAGTCGCCCGAGGAGATCGAGACCATTCTGAAAGGCGTCTGGGATAATCTCGGCCGCGTTGGCGCCGAATTCGCGCATATCGACCATATCTGGAAACACGATCGCTCCCGTCCCGAAGACAGCCGCATCGAAATCGAGGAGCGTACCCATGAGCTGTTTGCGCAACTGCGGCTCGACGGCAAGCCGGCGCTGATCTTTTTCACTCACCTCGGCAACTGGGAACTGCCCGCGTTGGCTGCCGTTGCCCACGGACTGGATGCCGCCATCCTGTATCGCCGGCCCAACATCGCGTCCGCTAGCCGGATCATCGAAGAGCTCCGTTCGGTGAAGATGGGAACGTTGATCCCGGCCGGCCGCGACGCCCCGCTCAAGCTGGCCGACGCCCTGCAAAAGGGCCAGCACGTCGCCATCCAGGTCGACCAGTACTTTACCAACGGCGTCGACGTCACGTTCTTCGGCCGCAAGACCAAAGCCAATCCGACGTTGGCCCGGCTGTTGCGGCAGATCGAGTGTCCTGTTCATGGCGTGCGGATTATCCGCCTGCCCGGTCACCGCTTTCGCGCCGAATTGTCGGAGGAAGTGGAGCCGGTTCGCGACGCTGAAGGGAAGATCGACGTGCAGGGAACGATGCAGGCGATTACTTCGGTGGTCGAAGGCTGGGTCCGCGAATACCCCGATCAGTGGCTGTGGCTGCATCGCCGCTGGCGGTGACGGTGCGCACCTCATGGTGAGCCTTGTAGCCCGGATGAGCGAAGCGACATCCGGGACGAACGTTATGTCAGCCCCGGATTTCGCTTCGCTCATCCGGGCTACGCTCGCTACGTTCGCAATGGGCTCTACCGTCCCGTTTTCACCCGCGTCCACAATCGGTTGATGACGCGCTGGGTGGCCGGATCACGGGCGGTGATGACGAACAGCTTCGCCAGCATCGCCTGGTCCGGATAGATGGTCTTGTCATCGAGGATTTTGGGGTCGACCAGCTTCTGGCTCGCAAGGTTGCCATTGGCATAGGATAAAAAATTGGAATTGCGCGCCGCGACCTCGGGCCGATAGAGATAGTTGATCAGCTCATAGGCCTCGGAGACATTCTTCGCGTCGGCCGGGATCGCCAGATTGTCGAAAAACATCTGCGCGCCCTCCTTCGGAATGGCGTAGCCGATCTCGACATCGCTTTTGGCCTCGGCCGCCCGGCTGCGCGCCTGCATGATGTCGCCCGACCAGCCCACCACGAGGCAGATTTCGCCGGTCGCCAATGCGTTCAGATATTCCGATGAATGAAACTTGCGCACATAGGGTCTGATCGTGCTGGCGATATCGGCGGCCTTTTCGAGATCGGCCGGTTTGGTCGAGTTCGGATCGAGCCCGAGATAATTCAATGCCGCCGGGAGAATATCATCGGCGGAATCCAGCATGTGAATTCCGCAATCCTTGAATTTGGCAAGATTCTCCGGTTTGAAGACGATGTCCCAACTGTCGATCCTGGTATCGGGCCCAAGAATTTTCTGCACCGCCTTGACGTTGTAGCCGATCCCGGTCGTGCCCCACATATAGTTGGCGGCGTAAACATTGCCGGGATCATAGGTCGAAAGCCGCTTCGTCACCTCCGGCCAGGCGTTGACGAGGTTCGGCAGTTTCGACTTGTCGAGCTTCTGGAAAATATTCGCCGTGATCTGGCGTTGCAGGAAATAGGCGGTGGGAACCACCACGTCATAGCCGGACTTGCCCGCGAGCAACCGGGTCTCCAGCGTCTCGTTGGCGTCGAATGTGTCGTAGACGACCTTGATGCCGGTTTGTTTGGTGAAGTCCTCCAGCACCCCCGGTGCCACATAGTTCGACCAATTGTAGAAATTGACCGTGCGTTCCTGCGCCCGCGCGGCCAGCGACGGCAGTGCGAGAGCCGCGGCAAGCGCGGCAACCAACCGGATTTGATTACGGGTCCCAGAGCCTCCGTTCCGATGGAATCGGAACCGAGGCTCTGGTTCCTTATTTGACGCGTTTTCTTCACGCGAACCGGTATCCACTTCGCTGGAAAACGCTCTACCGCGCATCATGGGACAGCCCTTTATCGGCGATGCACCGCGTCCGACAGACGCTCCAGCGCGATGTCGAGGGTTGCGTCTTTCTTGGCAAAACAGAACCGCACCACCGACGTCACCGCATCTTTTTCATAGAACGCCGACACTGGAATCGCCGCGACCTTGTAATCGGTGACGATGCGCTTGCAGAATGCCTCGTCGGTTTCGTTGAGACCGAGCGGCGAAAGGTCGACGGTGAGGAAATAAGTGCCCTGCGACCGCAGCACCGGAAAGCCGATGCTCTCGAGCCCTCGGGTGAGACGGTCGCGACTGCGCGCCAGCTCCTTGCGCATTTGAAGAAAATAATCCGCGGGCTTGCCGAGGCCATAGGCCACCGCGACCTGAAGATTGGGCGCGGTGGTGAAGGTGAGAAACTGATGCACCTTGGCGGCAACCCGCAACAGCGGCGGTGCGGCGCAGACAAAGCCGATCTTCCAGCCGGTCAGCGAAAAGATCTTGCCGGCGGAGCCGACCTTGATGGTGCGATCCCGCATGCCCGGAATGGTGATCAGCGGAATATGTTCACGGTCATCGAAGATCACGTGCTCCCAGACCTCGTCGCAGATCGCGACCGCATCGAACTCCTGGCAAAAGCGCGCCAGCAGCTCGAGGTCCTCGCGCGGATAGACCACCGCGGCGGGATTGAGCGGATTGTTGAACAGCACAGCCTTGGTCTTGTGGTTGAAGACGCCTTGCAGCGCCTCCTCCGTCAACCGCCAATGCGGCGGCTCGAGGCGCACCAGACGCGGTATACCGCCGGCCTGGCGTATGATCGGCAAATAAGAATCATACACCGGTTGGAACACCACCACCTCGTCGCCGGGCTCGACCACGGCCAGAATGGCTGATGTCAGCGCTTCGGTGCCGCCGGACGTCACCATCACCTCGCTCACGGGATCGAGAGCGAGGCCATGCCAGCGGCCATAATGGGCCGCAATCGCCTGCCGCAATTCCGGAATGCCCATCATCGACGGGTATTGGTTGTAGCCGTCCATGACGGCGTCGGCCGCCGCGCGGCGGATGTCCTCGGGGCCGGGATCATCCGGGAAACCCTGGCCGAGATTGATGGCGTTGTTGTCGCGCGCAAGCTGCGACATCGCCTCGAAAATCGTAACGGGAAGATCCGCAAAGACCTTGTTGGTGGAAATCATCGGAGCGATCAGCCGCCGGTCCTGGTCGGCAAGCCAGAGGCCTTCCAGGCCAGCATTCCGCCCGCGAGATGCTTGTCGTAGGCCAACCCGCCGGCTTGCGCGGCCAGCGACGCCGTCACCGAGCGCTTGCCCGAACGGCAGGCGAAAACCACCTGCTTGCCATCGGGATCGGGGATATCCTGCGGATCGAAACTCGAAAGCGGAACGACGACCGCGTCCGGATACGCGTCCACGGCAACCTCATTCGGTTCGCGGACATCGACGAGAAGATAGCGCCCCTCGGCCATTCCCTTCGATACGTCTTCCGGCGTCAAATCGTGAACCCGATAACCCTGATCCGCCACTCAAATCCTCCCAATGATTGCGAGCGCGTTCGGCAATAGCGGAACGGAAGGCTCGCCCTTGGCCGCCAACGTCGCCTCTGGCGGGACGAAAATCAAGCGCTAGAAGGCCTGCAAAGCGCCTGAGGAGGCCTCTAGATCGTGACCTGCGTTCCCACCTCGACCACCCGGCCGGTGGGAATCTGGAAATAATCGGTCGCGTCATTGGCGGTGCGGCTGAGCGCGATGAAAAGATGGTCCTGCCAGCGCGGCATCCCCGAATGCACCGCCGGCTTCAACGCCCGCCGCGAGAGGAAGAAGGAGGTCGACATGATGTCGAAATGCCAGCCGAGCTTGCGCGCAATTGCCAGCGTTTTGGGAACGTTGGGGCTTTCCATGAAGCCAAACCGCAGCGTCACCTTGGTGAAGGTCGCGCTGACCTCCTCGAGCCGCACCCGTTCGGCCGGATCGATGCGCGGCGTCGGGGCGGTCTCGATGGTGAGAATGACGTTCTTCTCGTGCAGCACCTTGTAGTGCTTCAGGCTATGCATCAGCGCGGTCGGCGCACTGGCGGGATCGCTGGTCAGAAACACGGCGGTGCCGGAAACCCGCTGTGGCGGCCGCTTCTCCAGCATCGCCACCAGATCCACCAGCGGAAACTCCAGCTTGCGCGATTTCTCGAACAATAGCCGGCTGCCGCGCCGCCACGTGTACATCAGCAGCATCACCCAGCCGCCGAGCGCCAGCGGCACCCAGCCGCCCTCCAGCACTTTCAGGAGGTTTGCCGCCAGGAAGGTGAGATCGAGAAGAAGGAACGGCGCGATCAGCGCGGCGGCCGCGAACGGCGACCATTTCCAGACCTTCCAGATCACCACAAAACCCATCATGGCGGTGACTACCATGGTCCCGGTGACGGAGATGCCATAGGCGGACGCCAATGCGCTCGACGAGCGGAACATCAGCACCAGCAGCATCACTGCGATCAGCAGTAGCGAGTTGACGCGCGGCATGAAGATCTGGCCGGAATGCGCTTCCGACGTATGGCGGATTTCAAATCGCGGCAGAAGGCCAAGCTGGATCGCCTGGCGCGTCAACGAATAGGCGCCGGTGATCACGGCCTGGCTCGCGATGACGGTTGCGAGCGTCGCCAGAGCAACCATCGGGATCAGCGCCCAATCCGGAAACATCAGGAAGAACGGATTCTCGACCCCCTTCGGATTGCCAATGATCAGGGCGCCCTGCCCGAGATAGTTCAGCGCCAGCGACGGCAGCACAATGAAGAGCCAGGCGGTCTGGATCGGCCGTTTGCCAAAATGCCCGAGGTCGGCATAGAGCGCCTCTGCCCCGGTGACCGCCAGAAACACCGCGCCGAGCGTCACAAAGCCGATCACGCCATGATGGATCATGAACGAGACGGCGTGGAGCGGATTGAGCGCAAACAGAACTTCAGGATGCCGCATGATCGGGGGAATCGCCGCGATCGCAATCACCGCGAACCAGATGCACATCACCGGCCCGAAGAAGGCGGCGACCCGCGCCGTACCCCGCGACTGCACCGCAAACAGCACCAGCAGAATGATCACCGTCAGCGGCACTACATACGGATCGAACGCAGCGGTGACGAGCTTGATGCCCTCGATCGCCGAGAGCACCGACAGCGCCGGCGTGATCACCGCATCGCCGTAAAACAACGCGCCGCTGATGATGCCGAGCAGGACGATCGCGGCAGCGCCGCGGCCGATCGCGCGTTGCGCCAGCGCCATCAGCGCCAGCGTTCCACCCTCGCCATGGTTGTCGGCGCGCAGCAGGATCAGCACGTATTTCAGCGTTACCACGATGATCAGCGCCCACAGGATCAACGACAGGACGCCGAGAACGGCCGCCGGGCTGACAGTGCCGGACGCTCCGCTGGCCGCCGTGACGGCTTCGCGGAACGCGTAAAGCGGGCTGGTGCCGATGTCGCCATACACGACGCCGATGCTGCCGAGCATGAGCGCCTTGAAGCCCGCGGTGGAATGGGTATCGCCATGACCATTGGCCACCGGCGTTTCCGCGGCGGAGACTGCAACTTCACTGGTCATGAGAATGGAGGCCTCAAAAATGCTTCACTGCACCATAGCAAAGCGCCCGGGCTTATAGCCCTGCGCTTAAAGCATAGCCTACCCTGTTTTTGTGACCATGCCATGCAAAAATGCATGGATCAGATCGTCACTTGAGTACCGACCTCGACGACCCGGCCGGTTGGGATCTGGAAGTAGTCGGTAGCGTCGTTCGCCGCACGGCTGAGCGCGATGAACAAATGATCCTGCCACTGCGGCATTCCTGACTGCGCGGACGGCTTCAGCGAGCGCCGCGAAACGAAAAACGATGTCGCCATGATATCGAATTGCCAGCCAAGTTTCCGAGCGATCACCAGCGCTTTGGGCACGTTCGGGGACTCCATGAAACCGAAGCGCAGCCGCACGGTCGCAAATTTGTCGCTGATGGTTTCCATGAGGACCCGGTCGGCCAGGTCGACGCGCGGGGTTTGCGCCGTTTCGATCGTCAGGATCACATTATGCTCGTGAAGCACCTTGTTGTGCTTGAGATTATGCAGCAGCGCCGTCGGCACGAAATTCGGGTCGCTGGTCAGAAAGACCGCGGTGCCCTTGACGATGTGAGGAGGACGCTTTTCGAGACTCTTGATCAGGTCGTTGAGTGGGACTTCCGTGCGCCGGGTCTTGGCAGTCAGGATCGCGGCCCCGCGGCGCCAGGTCCAGATCATGATCGCCATCGCGAGACCGAACAGCAGCGGCACCCACGCGCCTTCAAAAAGTTTCAGGAGATTTGCGCTGAAGAAAGTCATGTCGACGACGATAAACGGAACAATTAGCGCCGCAGCGGTGGCGGCGCGCCAATTCCATAGTTTCCAGATCACGACGAAGCCCATGATGCCGTCGACGACCATGGTCGTGGAAACGGCGATACCATAGGCGGACGCCAATCCGCTGGAGGTGCGGAACAGCAGCACCAGCAGCAATACACCGATCAGCAAGAGCGTGTTCACGCGCGGCAGATAAATCTGTCCGGCATGCGTCTCGGACGTATAGCGGACCTCGAAGCGCGGCAACAGGCCGAGCTGCACCGCCTGACGGGTCAGCGAATACGCCCCCGTGATTACCGCCTGGCTCGCGATTACCGTCGCCGCGGTCGCCAGAACGACCAGCGGTAGCAGCAGGATCTCCGGAACCATCCGATAAAACGAATTTTCGATCGCAGCCGGATTGGAAAGCACCAGCGCGCCTTGGCCGAAATAATTGATCAGAAGCGACGGCAGGACGAAATACAGCCATCCGGTCTGAATCGGCTTGCGTCCGAAATGCCCCAAATCCGCATACAGCGCTTCGCCGCCGGTCACCGCGAGAAATACCGCCCCGAGCGTCACCAGTCCGATCTTGCCGTGGGACAGCAGGAAATGAACGGCGTACCAGGGATTGATCGCTGCCAGCACCGACGGATCGTCGCTGATATGAACGAGCCCCATCACCGTCAGGGTGCTGAACCAGACAATCATGACCGGCCCGAACGCCGACGCAACGCGCGCCGTGCCACTGCGCTGAACCGAGAAAAGCACCACGAGAATGAAAACCGTCAGCAGCACCACATAGTGTTCCAGCTCCGGTGCGGCGAACTTCAGACCTTCGACCGCGGACAGTACCGAAATCGCCGGCGTGATCATGGAATCGCCGATGAACATCGAAGCACCGATGACGCCCAGCGTCAGCAACGGCCAGCTTCTTCGCCCCAGTGCGCGTTGACCCAGCGCCATTAGCGAAAGCGTGCCCCCCTCGCCGTTATTGTCGGCGCGCAGAAGCAGCAGGACGTATTTTGCGGTAACGACGATAAAGAGCGCCCACAAGATCAGCGACAGCACCCCGAGCACGATGACGCGCGTGACTGGTTGGCCTTGCGCGGCGCCCGCGACGGCCTCGCGAAATGCGTACAGCGGCGACGTCCCAATATCGCCAAAAACCACGCCAATGCTTCCCAGCGTCAGCGCCCAAAAACCGGCTGAGACCGATCCCTCACGGGCCTCGGTTGATGCGACGCTGTGAACCATGGTGCTGGAAAACCATTCTACCGATTGGTTTGATCCCGGCCGGCTATCGACGCTTCCGGAAAGCCTGTCAACCGATCTAGCATGACTCTATGCGGGCCATGCCCGATGTAAGCCAATGCATCCAGCTAAAGCTGTTGGTAATATAGTAAGGGAGTAAAAAACTACGGTTTGAGATCGGGCGGCAGCGCCGGATCCTCGCGCATCAGCGTGATGGTGACCCGGCGGTTCGCCGACAGCGTGGGATCGTCTGGAAACAGCGGCTGGCTGTCGGCCTTTCCAGAGACAGCGAAGATATGGGCCGGCGGCAATCCTTCCCGTTCGAGAATCTGACGCACCGCATTGGCCCGGTCGGCCGAGAGATCGAACGCGCCGTAGTCGCTTTGGGTCGGCACGAAGCCCGCCGCCGTATGACCGACGATCGAGACCCGCAATGGCGTCGCCTTCAGCGGAGCGGCCAGTTTCTCGATCAGCCGGCGCGTGCGCTCATACGGCACCTTTGACCCGTCGGCGAACATCGAGCGGCCATCCTGGTCGACGATCTCCAGGTTGAGGCCCTGCTTGGTTTCCTCAAACATGATGTGCTTGGAGATTTCGGTCAGCTCCGGCATGTCCTGCAATGCCTGTCGCAGCGAGGCCGAGGCGAGCGCGAATTCACGATCGATCTTGATCCGGGCCCCCGCGGCGCGGCTCCGCTCCTGTTCATCCGGGGTCGGCGTGTTGGAGGATTCCTCCGGCGGAATATGCGCGGTGTTCTTCAGTTTCGGTCGCGTCGGCAGCCCGTCGGATTCGACGATGCCGGAATAGCGCACCTCGCTCTGCACGCCGAAAGCGTCACGCATCGAGCCGGCGACGATCTTGAGCTTGTTGTTGTCCATGGTCGAGAAGGCGACGAGCATCACAAAGAAGCTCATCATCAGGCCCATCAGGTCGGCAAAGGTCACGAACCAGCCGTGCCCTCCTCCGTGCGCGTCGCCTCGTTTCTTTTTGGCCATGGTTGATTTTTCCGGACCGGATCGACCGCTTACGCCGGGACCGGCTCGCCTTCCTCATGGCGGTGTTTTTCCGGCAAGTAGGCCAGCAGCATTTCCCGAACCAGCGTCGGGCTCTTGGAATCCCGGATCATCAGGATGCCGTCGATGATCAGCGTGCGGTTGGTTTCTTCATCGAGCAGCTTGCCGTGCAGCTTGTCGGCGATCGGCAGGCAGAACAGGTTCGCGACCAGCGCGCCGTACAGCGTCGCCAGCAACGCGGTCGCCATGAATGGACCGAGCTTCGATGGGTCGGTCATGTTGGCGAACATCTGCACCATGCCGATCAAGGTGCCGATCATGCCGAACGCCGGCGCGCAGTCGCCGATGGCGCGGTAGATCTTTCCGCCTTCGTCGAGATGCATCAGGAAATTGTCGCGATCGCGTTCGAGGTTGTCGCGGATGAACTCCAGATCGTAACCGTCAGCGACATAGCGAATTCCCTTGGCGAGGAACGGTTCGTCGGTTTCGACCTTTTCCAGACCGACCGGTCCCTGCTTGCGGGCGATTTCGGCGATCCGGGCCAGTTCATCGACGAGGTCGCGGGCGGACAGCCGGCTCATGGTAAAGGCAAATTTGGCGCCGAGCGGCAGGCCATGCAGGATCGCGCTGAGCGGAAACCTGATCATGGTGGCGGCAATCGAACCGCCGAAGATGATGATGACCGCATGTTCGCTGACGAACATGTGCAGGTCGCCACCCATAAGCACCATCACCGTCACGACAAGGATGCCGGACACGAGCCCAACGCCCGTCATGATATCCATGGGGAACTCCAACGCGTACGCGAACGACCGGCCATCCTGGACGGTGGTGCGGCCCGTCGCGGGCCGCGTCAGAGGACACTACGTCGCCGCCATTAAAGACGCGTTACCGAATTTGGTAGGCATAACAATTGGTTAATAAAAAACTAGACAGCGGGGTCATGCCACTGTGTTTGCTGGGCTTCCGCGCGGTGTCGCGAAGCGGGCTGACGTCCCTCCGCAACGAATATGCAGGGCATTTCATCCGATCGGAGGCCGCCGCGTATGCCAGTCCGTGATCGACTGGAACGCGTGCGCTGCGCGAGCCAGCACGCCTTCGGACAGATGCGGCCCGACCAGTTGCATGCTGAGCGGCATCTGATCCGATGCCATCCCCATCGGCAGCGTGATGGTCGGGCTGCCGCTGAAGTCGAACACCGCCGTGAAGCGCAAGATGCTCAGCAGGATGTTCGGGTCCGCGCCGTATTCACCCATCTTCGTCAGCGTCGGAATCGGCACCGGCATGGTCGGGATCAGCAAAAGATCGATATCCCCAAACAACGCGGCCAGGCTGCCGCCAAACTTAAGCCGTTCGTGATGAATGGCCGCAATTTCGACGCCGCTCACGGACCTGCCCTGTTCGATCAACTGCGCAAGTTCCGGCCCGTATTCTTTCGCGCGTGACGGATAGGTTTGCAGATGCGCTTCCGCCGTCTCCACCGAGCACATCGGAATCCACTGGCTGACCAGTTTCTCGTAGGAAGGAAAACGGACCTCGCGGATTTCCGCACCGAGATCGGCGAGCGTTCGCTCGGCTTCCAGCAACGCGGCGACGACCTGCGGGTCGATTCCTTCCTGGGTATATTTGCGATCCACGCCAATTCGAAGCCCACGCACGCCATCCCCGATCCCGGCCAGATAATTCGGCACGGGGGCCTGCAGCGCCGTCGGATCGTTCGGATCGGCTCCGGCGATGACGCCCAGCATCGCCGCGGCGTCCGCCGCGCTCCGGCACATCGGCCCGACATGATCGAGCGAGTCCGCCAGCGGGAAGATACCGTACCTGGAGACCCGGCCCCATGTCGGCTTGATGCCGGTCAGGCCGCAGGTTGCCGACGGAAACCTGATCGAACCGCCGGTGTCACTTCCGATCGAACCATAGCAAAGCCCCGCCGATGTCGCGACGCCGGATCCGCTCGACGACGAGCCAACCCAGTAATTCACATTCCAGGGATTGAGCGGCGCCTGGTCGAGAGGATGATGGCTGGTGTAGGCGCCATCCGTCATCTTGAGCTTTCCAAGCGTGACCGCACCGGCCCGTTCGAGCCGGTCCACGATGGTGGCGTTGAAAGACGGCACGAACTTCGCATGAATCTTTGTGCCGCCGGCGCTCGGAGCAAAGGTCGTGTAGCAGAGATCCTTCAGTCCGATCGGAACGCCATGAAGCGGACCGCGCCGGATGCCGTTGGCGATTTCGCCGTCATATTTCCTGGCCTGCGCCATGGCCCGTTCGGCAAGCACAACCGCGTAGCCGTGAAGGCTGCCGTCAAGTTTTCCAATCCGGCTCAACGTCGCTTCGGTGACCTCTGACGGCAACACCTCTTTGCGGCGATAGAGTTCCGACAATTCAGTGATGGTTTTGTAATGCAACTGATCCATAGACATGCTGACGTCCCATCATCATCGGGATCGCCCATGCCATGACGGCAATGGCGACATCGTGCTGCCGCCTTCGCTGCCTTGCCGAGCTATCCTCACTAATTTCCGGATTGGTCTCGCGCCGGCACCGGATATTCCGGCGTCGAGCGCGCGACCGTTGATCTCACTCCCCGCGCCTCAGAACTGGACGCCGCGCGTCAGGGCGCCGTCCACGACGAGGTTGGTTCCCGTGATGAAGCTTGCGGCCCGGCTGGCAAGAAACACCACGGCGTTCGCCATCTCCTGCGGCGTACCCATGCGGCCGGTCGGGTTGAGAGCCAGCGCGGTCTTGTACAGCTCGGGATTGCCGTCCTTGATCGTGTTCCAGACCCCGCCTTCAAAGTAGGTGTTGCCTGGCGACACCGAATTGGCGCGGATACCCTTGGCGGCCAATTGATTGGCCAGCCCTTGTGTATAATGGATGATCGCAGCCTTGAACGTGCCATAGGGGCCGCTCGCAAAGTCGACTTCGCGGCCGGAAACGCTGGAGATCGTCACGATGGCAGCGGCAGCGCTTTTCTCCAGATAAGGCATCGCCGCGTTCACGAGACGCACCGTTCCCATCATGTCGGTGGAGAATTCCTTCTGCCAGCTCTCCTCGTCCTGCCCGATCGCGAGTGCGCTGACATTGGAAACGATCGCGTCGACGCCACCGAGCTTCGATGCCATATCGTTCACCCATGCCTTGAGCGCCGCAGCGTCGGCCACGTCGACCGAACCGCCAAAGGCCGCAACGCCCATCGCCTTCAGCTTCACGACCGTGCTGTCCACGTCCGCTTGATTGCGCGAGCAAATTCCGACATTGGCGCCTTCGGCTGCGAACGTTTCGGCGATCGCCCGGCCGATCCCCTTGGTGCTGCCCGTGACGAGAACCTTGGCTCCCTTGAGTCCCAAATCCATTTTCGTTTCCCTCCCTGATTATTCTATTTCAAACAAGCCGCCCCACATGAACAGGACCTGTTCGTACAAGGCAGATAACCTCACAAAAGAAGTTGCGCGCGGACATTGTCCTCGTTGACGTCATCGCCGGCCAACGAGCGCGTGATCTTGCCTTTTTCCATGATGTAGCACCGCTCGGCGATCGCCAGGATGGTGTCGAGATTCTGCTCGACGAAGACAATCGTGGTCCCAAGCTCGCTCTGGAATGATTTCAGCGCCTCGCAAATATGCTGCACGATCGACGGCTGAACGCCCTCGGACGGCTCGTCCAGGATCATCAATGAGGGGTTGCCGATCAGCGCGCGACCGATGGCGAGTTGCTGTTGCTCACCTCCCGACATGGTGCCTGCAACCTGCCGCCGGCGTTCCTTCAGCCGCGGAAAATACTCGTAGACCAGTTCCGGCAGCTTCTTTCCCTTTCGCCCGCCGATCAGTTCGCCGACCTCCAGGTTCTCCTCGACGCTCATCTGCGGAAACACATCACGCCCCTGCGGGATGTAGCCGAAGCCGGCGCGCGCGCGGGCGTCCGCCTGCAACGACGTCACATCCCGGTCCATGAAGGTGATGGTGCCGCGCCACGTATCGAGAAGCCCGATCAGGCATCGCATCAGCGTCGACTTGCCGACGCCGTTGCGGCCGATCACGCCGACGATCTCGCCGCGCGAGACCGACATGCTGACGCCCTGCAGGATCGGCGTGGCGCCGTAGCCCGCCCAAAGTCCCGATACGTCCAGAATCTGTTCAGTGGGCATGTGTCTTACCAAGGTAGATTTCGGCGACCTTCTCGTCCTGAAGAATGGTCTCCAGGCTGCCGCGCGCGAATACCTCGCCGAGATGCAGCACGGTGACGCGCTGGGCGATCTGGCGAACAAACGCCATGTCGTGTTCGACGGCGAGAACCGTCATGCCCTCGGCATTGAACGACTTGACGAGTTCGCCGGTCTTGAAGGTTTCCTCCGGCGACATGCCGGCGGTCGGCTCGTCCAGCAGCAAGAGCTGCGGCCTCAATGCCAAAGCCATCCCGATCTCGAGCCATTGCTGCTGGCCGTGCGAAAGCTCGCCTGCCAGTTTGCCGGTGTCTGAGGCCAGATTGAGCAGCGTCAGCAGCCGGTCTTCCTCGGCGTCGCGTTCGGCGCCGGAAAGGCGCCCCTGCAGCGCGATCTGGATGTTTTGCCGGACCGGCAGCTCCTTGAAGACGCTCGGCGCCTGCATCTTGATGCTCATGCCGCGCTGTACGCGGGCAAAGGGCCGTTCTTCGGTGATGTCGACGGAGTCGAAGAGGATGCTGCCTTTGGTGGGCGGATAAAGCCCGACGATCAGCTTGAACAGCGTGCTCTTGCCGGCCCCGTTGGGCCCGATCAGGCAGTGAACCTCACCGGCATTGACCGTGAGATCGACGTCGGATACCGCCGTCAATCCACCGAAACGCTTGGTTACGCCCTTTACATCGACCAGCGCCATGTCAGGTCTCATCCGATTGCAGGCGGCCGGGATCAGCCAGAGCGGGGCTCGCGTCGCGCCGTCGCCGCCCCGTCCATCGATCGACAACGAACTTGCCGATGCCGAGGACGAAGCCATGCGGCGCCAGCATCACGGTCGCCAGCAGCAGCGCGCCCATCAGCACGAGTGCTGCCTGCTGGCTGTAAACCGTGATGGTCTGGAAGCCGAACAGCAGCAGGAACGAGCCGACCAGCGTCGCGGTCAGATCGCTCCGTCCCGAGAACGCCACCCACACGATCGGCATGGCGGCGGCCGGCAGGCCGATGCTCGACGGCGTGATGAACTGCCCCCAGGACGTGTAGAGCGCGCCGCTGAGGCCGGCGAGCCCGCTGCCGATGACAAAGGTCAGGAGCTGATACTTGCGGACGTCGTAGCCGAGCATCTCGGCGCGCTGCGGATTCTCGCGCGTGGCCACGATCACGTTGCCGATGCGCGAGTTCACCAGCACGCGCAGCGCGATGTAGACCACCACAATGAGTGCCACCATGAAGTAATAGAGCGCCGATCCCTCGATGACGAAATCGCCGACGGTGAGCGGATCCATCCCCTTCATGCCGTTATAGCCGTTGAGCCGCGCAGGGCCGACGTGCCATTCCGGTCCGGCCGTCTGACCGAGAAAGAATGCCAGCACCAGCGTCGCCGACAGCGTCACGATGCCGAAAAAGATGCCGCTGATGCCGCCCCAGATCATGAAGTAACCGAGGATCCCGGCCGCGATCATTGCAACGATAACCGACAGCACGAGTGCTGCGATCGTTGCCGTTCCTCCGCCCATGTTGATGGCGAGCACGCCGTAGGCGTAACCGGAGATGCCGAAGAAGAAGGTCTGGCCGAACGACAGCATGCCGCCATAGCCCCACATCAGACAGAGGCCAAGCGCCATGAATATCCAGATCAGGAAATAGGAGAAGTTGCCGACATCGTAGGAGTCGGCAAAGACCGGATAGATCAACGCGGCCGCCAGCACGACCAGAAAGCACGACCAGAAAGTCCGTCCGCGTCCCAGGGTCTGGGGACCATCAAGCAGTTTAAACATCAAGTCTCCCGCTCAGCGCGCACGACGGACCAACACACTGGAAAGGCCCTCGGGCAGGACACGAATGATCAGGATGACCGCAAACAGCATGCCGATCTGGCCGATGATCTGCCCGTAGCTCGCATTCAAGGCCATCCGTATCATCGCCAGGAACACGGCCGCCGGCGCCGTTCCCAAGAGAACGTTCGTCCCTCCGACCACGACGGTGACGAAGCTCTCCACCACAAACGTCGCGCCCATCGTCGGGATCAAGGTCATCGTTGGCGCGTAAAGCGCGCCGCACAAGCCCGCGAGGCCGGCGCCGATGCCGAAACTGATCGCATAGATGCGGCCGGTGCGCGCGCCCAACGCCTTTGCCATCGGGGCATTTTGCATGGTCGCGCGCGCGATCAGCCCGAAACGCGTCTTCATGAAGGTGATGTAGAGCCCGATCAGCACGGCGACCGCACAGGCGAACAGCACCAGGCGATAGGTCGAGAACGTGTAGTCACCAATCGCAAAGCTGCCCTCCGGCGTACCGATGCCGGCAACCGACGATCCCACGATCAGCAGCATGGACTGCGTAACGATCAGGCTGAGACCCCAGGTGGCGAGCAGCGAATCCAGCGGCCTTTTGTAGAAGCGCCGGACGATGAGGTATTCGACGGCGACACCGATCAATGCTGCCGTCAGCGCGGCGAGCGCCTGGGCAATAGCGAGAGGCACGCCGAGCTTCACCAATCCGACCGTCGCGTAGGCGCCGCACATGATAAACTCGCCATGCGCCATGTTGATGACACCCATCATGCCGAACACGATGGCGAGGCCGGCGGCCGAGAGGATCAGAAACGTGAAGACGTCGGCGAACTGATAAAATACCGAGAATAGTTCAGCCGACATTTTGGCCTCCTGCTCGCTTCACGGGCGCCGCATCGTAGCGGCGCCCGTGCAGTTCATCGTCATGACGCGATGAGACACGATTATGCAAGCAAGATTCGTGCCCGCACCTCACGATTTGTTGGGAAGATGACTTGGCGTGTACTGATCCTTGTCATTCTTCTTGGTGAGGTCGCAGCCGATCTCGCCCAGCCAATACGGCTGAATCGTTCCGTAGTCCTTCTCGACCGTGACTTCATGTTGGGGACCGACCGAGATAAGGCGCATGCGGTGCGACGTATGCTGGCTCTTCGGATCGACGCAAACCTTGCCTTCCGGCGCTTCGATGCAGGCGTCGCCGGTCGCAATCACCTTGCGCAGGTCGTCGAGCTTGAGCGACTTCGCCTTCTCGACCAGCGTCTTGTACATGTAGACCGCGTTGTAGGCGTTGTAACCCATGTCGTTGATGTACTGCTCATCAGGGAACTTGGCGTGCCAGCGCTTCTTGAAGTCGATGGCTTCGGGCGTATTGATCTCCTCGAACCAGTTCGCGGTCGCATGCATATTGTTGAGTGCCGGCGGCTTGAACCGCTTGTGCTCGAAGCCGAGCATGACCTTGATCGACGAACCCATCGGAAGGTTGAGCTTCGCCGCGGCAGCCTGTTCGAAGAACGAATCCTGGGCGGCGCCGACATTGATGGTCAAAATCCAATCCGGCTTCGCCTTCTGGATATTCTGGATCGTCTGAGCGAATTGCGAGACGCCGAGCGGGATGAATTCTTCACCCACGACCTCGCCGCCGAGATCCTTCATGATCTTGCGGTTCCACTCCGCCGAAATCTGACCGAAATTGTAGTCGGCGGCGATGACATAGACTTTCTTGCCGAACTTTTCGACCATCCATGGAATCAGGGTCGAGAACTGCTGCTCCGGAACCGCTCCCATGCTGATCATGCTGGCGTCGCACACGCCGCCTTCATACTGGTTGGTGTAGATGTACGGCGTGCTCGTTCGGTCGATGATCGGCCGGACAGCCTCGCGCGAGGCCGAGGTGATGCCGCCGATCAGCACATCGACCTTGTCCTTGCTGAGCAGACGCCGTGCGAACTCCTGATAGCGGGCGTTGTCGCCCTGCGGATCGAGATGGATGAGTTCGATCTGCCGTCCAAGAATACCGCCGCTCTTGTTGATCTCCTCGACCGCAAGCTGCGAGCCGTGGAGTTTCGGTATTCCGAATAACGCAAGATCGCCGGAGACGTCTTCGAGCAGGCCGATCTTCAGCGGGTCGGCGGCTTGAGCCGAACCGAACGTCGCCGCGGCCCCGAGCATAAGGCCAAGAAACGCAGTTCTGAGCAGATATCTCGATTTCATTGAAATGTCCTCTTGTTGAAAGCTGCGGGAGTTCATGCCTTGAGGTAGTTCTTCAGGATCGACGCACCCATGGTGTATTTGGGATCGACCATGTTGCCGAGCCGCATGCGTCCGGCCTGGCTGAGCAGCATGTACGCGTCGATCTCGTCGAAGCCGTAATCGGCGCTCATCCATCGCGTGAGCTCACGATAGGCAATGCGGGCCGCGTCCTCGAGCGGGCGGGCGCTGCCGATCGTCATGATGAAGTCACGTGTCTCAAGCCGCGGCCACGCGAAGCTCCAGTTCTTGATCAGATCGATCTGGAGCGTAACGGTCGCGCGCTGCTCGAGTGCGACGCCGGAAAGTTCGCCGTCGCCCTGGGTGGCATGGCAGTCGCCGACATAGAGCATTCCGCCTTCGGTATGCACCGGAAAATAGATGACGGCACCGGGCGCGACATCGGGCAGGTCCATGTTACCGCCATGATAGTCCGGCTGCAGCGAGGAGATCGCCTCGATTTCGGGCGACACCCCGATGGTGCCGATGAACGGCTCGTAAGGCAGCGTGATCTTGTCGCTCCAGCGCACCCCGTTCCTGTCGACATGCAGCTTCTTCACGCGCTCGGGCAATGGCGGATTGAGCATCGCGGTGGAACTGGTGCCGACCAGCCCACCGAACTCCGGGATGATGCAGGTCGTTCCGGCCGGCTGTTCGCCGCGCGTCGCGACATCGTGGATATAGACGGCGAGGCAATCACCCTTTTTGGCGCCCTTGACCGCGATCGGTCCGCATTGCGGGTTCAGGTAGGGAAAGTTCAGTTTCGTTGAGGGGATGTCGCTCTCGCTGGTGATCACGCCCCCGAACGCGTCTTCGGTTTCGACGACGACGATCCCACCCGGATCGATCGACAAGGTCGGCTTCGCATAGGGACCGTAGACGTAGTGGAACTTCCCCTGCTCTTCGATCGTCAAACTATGTTTCTTGCCGGCCGCCCCCTTGGCGACGGCCCGCTTTGTCATGATGGAACTCTGCAACCAATCTTCTGCCTTCATACGGAAAGTTCCTCGGATCAAAGAGCGGGATGATGTTTGTGCCAGTCGGTGACGCGCTGGAACGCATCACCTGCGCGGACCAGACGCGCTTCGTCGAAGTGGCGGCCGACAAACTGGAAGGCGACCGGACCGCCGTTCGGGGCAAAGCCGCCCGGAAGCGTAATCGTCGGACTTCCGGTCATGTCGAACGGACAGGTGAAGCGCAGCAATCCGGTGACCAGCGAGGTGTCTTCGCCAAGCGCACCCATTTTGGCGAGCGTGGGCGCGGCGAAAGCCTGGGCCGGGACCGCGATCAGATCGACCTCTTCGAACACGAGTCGTACCGCCCCTCGAAATGCCTCGCGCCGCAACACGATCTTCTGGTAGTCCGTGCCGGACTGCTGCAGGCCAAGATCGAGTATTCCCGCAAGCCCGGGCCCATATTCGTCCTTGCGCGAGGGATAAGTCGCCTCATGCGCGACGGCTGCCTCGATGCCGCAAAGCGGGAACCAGTCGTCGATCGCCGCCTTGGGATCCGGAAACGTGATCTCGCGGATGGTTGCGCCGAGATCGGCCGCGACACGCAGGCCCTCATTGAGCACCTTGGCTGCAGCCTCGTCCGTGCCTTCGCTGGTCCAGCGCCGATCGATACCGATCGTCACGCCCTTCAGATCGCCGGTCAGCCCCGCCAGATAGTCCGGCACCGGCAGCGGCACGGCGGTGGTATCTTTGGGATCCCGGCCTGCGATCACCCCAAGCATGGCACCGCAATCGATCGCGTTGCGCGTCATTGGCCCGATGTGATCCAGCGTCGCCGCCAGTTCGAACGCGCCGTAACGGCTGACCCGCCCCCAGGTTGGCTTCAGCCCGGTGATGCCGTTGGCCGCGGACGGAAACCGGATGGAACCGCCGGTGTCGGTGCCAAGCGATCCGAAGCAGAGGCCGGCCGCGGTGGCCGAGCCCGAACCGCTCGACGAGGCTCCCGGCCACAAATCCGCATTCCACGGATTTTTCGGCGGGTCGATTTTCGGATGATGATCGGCGTAAGCCCCTTCGGTCTGCTGCAGCTTGCCGAGAATGATCGCGCCTGCGTCCTTGAGACGCCCCACTACGGTAGCGTCCTCGCCCGGACGGAAGTCGTGATGGATCGTCATGCCGTGCGCGGCCGGCGCGCCCTTGACCCAACAGAGATCCTTGATCGCAACGGGCACGCCATGCAGCGGCCCCTTGACCTTACCGGCGGCGATTTCCTTTTCGGCGGCGGCCGCTTCCGCCATTGCGGAGTCGGCCATGACGCAGGCGTAACTCTTCAGCTTGCCATCCAGCCGCTCAATCCTGTCGAGCATCGCCTTGGTCACTTCAACCGGCGATAGCTTCTTGGCTTGAACCTGTTTCCCAACCTCAACCAGCCCGAGATAATGAAGATCCGTCGTTGGCATCGCTTCGTCCCCGCACACGTGTCACTGCCCCATCCGCGGCGATTACCGCGCACAGGTCAGCATCGGGCGACACGGACGCATCGCCAACTTCCACGGCCACAAAAGAAAAAAGCCATCCGCCCCTCCCGATGAGGTGACGAATGGCCCTGATGCCGCGGCTATGATCTATCGCTTGGGCTCAAGCTCGAACCGGACACTCAATGCTCAAATCGGGACGTCATCGGCCAGATCTGAGCATACAAGGTTCGACGGAAAGCCCTATGGCAGAAAGTCTAAGTCGGTGCCCTGCGCCATGTCAACGAGGATCGCTGCACAAATTTAGCAAGACTGTTGCGCAGCAAATCAGCAGACTGCTTGCGCCGATATCGGCCATGATGCTCTCATCAAGGCGTTGGCTGTCGAAAGCGATTGATGACGAAGCCGTCGATTCCAGTTGGTATAGTTTGCTCGCAGTCCGGGCCCTATCAGGCGATGGGACGCGAAGTCCTCAAAAGCGCCCTGATGGCGGTCGACGAAGTCAACACCAGCGCCGATTTCGATTTCACCCTTACCGCCCATGTCCGCGACCCCCGCGGCGTCATCGCGGAGTATCATACCGTCTGCGACGACCTCATCCGCAACACCGGCGTCGAGCATATCATCGGCTGCTACACGTCGGCGTCGCGCAAGCAGGTACTGCCGATCGTCGAACGGACCGATCGCCTGCTGTGGTATCCCGCGCGCTACGAAGGTTTCGAATGCTCCGACAATGTGATCTATGTCGGCGCGTCGCCAAACCACAACGTCCTGCCGCTGGTGCGCTATGTGCTCGACAACGTATCGCGCCATCTGTTCTGCGTCGGATCCAACTACGTCTGGACCTGGGAAACCAATCGCGTCACCCGCGAACTGGTCACCGCGGCGCAAGGAACCATCCTCGCGGAACGATTGCTGGAACTGGGCGAAAGTGCGGTCGAGCACATCGTCGATGAAATCGTGCGCCGCCGGCCGCCGGTCGTCTTCAACACGCTGGTCGGCAGCTCAAGCTACGATTTCATTCGCGCCTTTCATGCCGCCACCACGGCCGCCGGGCTCGACATTCCGATGCTGAGCTGCAGTCTCTGCGAACCTGAACTCAAGATCGTCGGACGGGCATCCGCCGGCTGTATCACGTCGTCGGCCTATTTCGAGAGCATCCGCCTGCCCGAGAACCGCGCCTTCGTCGAGCGCTGGACGGCGCGTTACGGTAACGCCAGCAGTCCTTCGGTCGACGGACAGTCGGCCTATGTCGCGGTCCATCTGCTGGCGCGCGCCCTGCAGCGGGCCGGCACGTCGGACATTGCCGAGGTGCGGCGCGCTGCCGCCGGCTATCGTTACAATTCGCCGCAAGGGCCGGTCTGGATCGACGGCGACAACAACCACTGCGTCCTTACGCCACGGCTGGCGGTCTCGAACGCGCAAGGACAGTTTGACATCTTCTGGGAAGCTGACGCGCCCGTAAAGCCGGATCCTTACCTGTCGCAACTCGACGTCGCCGTCCGCCCGTCACGGGACGCATCGTCGCCGAATGCGCCTCACCTGCGGATCGTGAAATGAGCAAGCCGTCTTCATTTTCTCTCCGCGGCCGCAAGGCCCTCGTCGCCATCAAGGACGACCGCGATCTGTCGATCGTCAAGCGCCAGCTCGAGCGACTGGGCATCGACATCGTGACCTTCGAACGCGAGTGCGCACCCGAATGCCGTGCGGACGTGGTCCTGATCGACGACGAATTCCTTCCGCTTGTCCCGACGATGCAGCGAGCCTTGCTTGGAAGTCCCGTGATTGCGCTGCTGGGTACGGAAACGCCGAGCCGGCTGAAGCTCGTGCTCGACCTCGACCCGGCATCGTTTCTGGTCAAGCCGCTGCGTTCGGCAGGCATTTACGCAGCCCTGGTCATGGCGTTCGAGCGGAGCGAGCGCACCAACGAGTTGAAACAACAGGTCTTCAAGCTGGAAGAACGGCTTCGCTCGCGCCGTATCGTGCTGGCCGCCGTGCTTCAGGTGATGCATTCGCATGCCGTCGCTGAACCGGCCGCCTTTGCACTGATCCGGCGCGCCGCCATGGAGCAGCGCAAGACGATCGAGCAGATGTCGGCCGAGATCGCCGCCAAAGGCAGCCTGCCTCGCGCCACCGGGTAGAACAATCCGCCCGGTATCCGCAAAAAACCTAATCGTCGGACTTTGCAAAAACTTCAGTGCCTGTCACCAGCCTCACCTCGCCATCAAGAAGGGGCTTGGCGATGCCGAAGAAATGGGCGACGGCTTCGGAATTATTGTGTCGATCCATCGCCGCCTGATCGATGAACCGCTCGTAAGTCGTGAATACGCACGGATCCGAGCTGTCCTGCGATATGTAAAAGCCGATGGTGGTCGGCTCGTTGGCGCGAACGTTGCTGGCCACATCAAGCAGCGCCTGGCGCATAACAGCCTCGTGGCCTCTCTTGACCCGGATAATCGCGGTGATCGTCAACATCTCGTCCTCCCGGCTCCGAAGCGCGCTTGGCCGATCTGTTCGCACGATCCTGACACGATCGCAACATTCTGCTATTTATGGTCGGCGCACACTTCCTCCTGCACGCTCCGGCATTTCATGACGTTCCGTATTCCGGCCCTTGTCCGGCCCCTTGCAATGATCGTCTGCAGCGCGCTGCTGGCGGGCTGCACCGGCAGCCAGCGCCTGGCGGCGGACAGCGGCGCCCCAAGCGCGCCGCCGGAGGCTGCCGCGGCCGCCGGCATCGCTCCACCCTCTAGCCTTGCCGGCCGATGGACGCTTTCCTCAGCCGGGGCGGGGTCGTGCGCGATGACATTCGGACCCGGCCAGGACCCGACCGAGGGCACCATCGCGCCTGCGGGAGGTTGCCCGTTCAATTTCTTCACGAGCCGGAAATGGACCTATAGCCAGGCCGGCCTCGCGATACGCGACCATCATGCGCAGGTCCTGGCCCAGATGACGCCGGCCGAGGCCAACCGCTTCGAGGGAAAGACCAGCGCCGGCCAGGATGTCGCGCTGTCTCGCTAGCTCCTTCTGGCCGAGTGTCGTCAGGCGGCCGGCAGGCCGGCAAGTTGCAGGCTCAGCGTGCGCAATCGCTGACGGGCGGCGGCATCATAGCCCTGGGGATTGGCCTTCGACGGTTGCATGCCGTTGAAGAACATTCCCGTCTTGCCCGCCATGTCGTCGCCGACGGCCAGATGCAAGATAGCTTCGCCGCCCTGCTCGACCGTGCTGATCGGTGTGATGCCGCCCTCGCGCACCATTGTGGTATTCATATAGGTGGCCGGGTGAAGGGCATTCACCGTCACACCCGAACCGTCGAGTTCCCCAGCCAGATCGATAGTGAACATGATCTGCGCGAGCTTGCTCTGCGCGTAGGCGCGGGTCCCGCTATAGCCTTTGGTCAACATGACATCGTCGAAGTCGAGCGGATGCTGGCCGAGCGAGGCGACGTTGACGATGCGCGATGGCGCGCTTGCCTTTAACAGCGGAAGCAGCAGGCGCGCGAGCAGGAATCCGGAAAGGTAATTGACGGCGAACCGCAGTTCGTGGCCATCGGCGCTGAGCTGGCGCTGCGATTCCGGCGACGTCGATCCGATACCGGCATTGCTGATGAAAAGATCGAGCCGCTTGTGCCCGGCGATCACGTTTTCGGCGAGCTTTCGCGCGCCGGCGAGCGACGACAAATCGGCCTGGTAGAAAGTTGCCTCACCATGCCCTTGGCGGCGTATCTCATCGGCCAGCGTTTTGGCCCGCGCCTTGTCGCGGCCATGGATCAGGACATGAGCGCCATCAGCTGCAAGCTTGGCAGCGACATAGCGGCCGACGCCGTCGGTCGAGCCCGTTATCAACACCGTCTTGCCGTCCATCTTCATCTCGATACGCTCCTAGTGCCTCCGTTCCGATCGAATCGGAACGGAGGCCCTATTTCTTCATTTTGACGCGTTTTCTTCACGCGAACCGGGATCCACCCCGCATCAAGTGCGGGGCAGGCTTTCGCTGGAAAACGCTCTTTTGCCGTCAGTGAATTTCCGCCGACCGGGCCAGCGCCTCGCGCAGCTTTTCCAGCGTAAATGACGGGCTGCGCGCGATTTCAAGAATAGGCGTTTCGCGGCGGCCGCAGAGTTCGGCCGCCTCGGGCAGCTTGGCTGCGACATCGAGCGGAATCACCACCGCACCGTGCCGATCGGCGTGAATGAGGTCGCCGGAGCGCACGGTCATCCCGGCCACCCGAACCTCACCGCCAAAGCTTTCGGCGTGGACAAACGCGTGGGATGGTCCGATCGAGCCGGCAAGGGCCTGGAAGCCCGGCGCCCATTGGTCAATGTCGCGGATCGATCCGTCAGTGATGACGCCGAGGCAGCCGAGCGCCTTGTGCACCGCGCTTTGAACTTCGCCCCAGAACGCGCCGAACCCCGCATCGGCGCCGTCGATATCCTGAATGACGTTGATGCGCGGACCGTGTCCGGTGCCGACATATTCGTAATACGCCAGCCGCCGCGCCTGCTGTTCGGCGGCCGCAAGGCCGGACGCGGCAACCGAGCGGATGGTCGTGGTTCGCGCATAGCCGACGATCGGCGGCAGATCAGGGAAAGGACACACCAGCGGCTTGGTCGTGTAGCCGACCAGGCGGCGTTCTGGTGCTACGATCTCCAGCGCGTTGCAGATGGTGGGGGTGTCATGGCGCGCCAGCGCCTCGAGCAATGCGGCAGGCAGTGGCGCAGCGGCGGAGTTGGTCACGGGCGTTCTCTCCAGATTTTCAGGGGCGGCCAAGTTTCTCAAGGTCGCGGGCTTGTCTGCCTATACAAGACAAGCGCGCGATCGGCAAAACTGGAATACGGCTTTGGCGGGAACCAGCTCGGCCATCGCTGATGTTGGAATTTATGGCGTAAGGCTGACCGCCGGTCGAGACAGGCCGGTCAGTTCAGCCGAGCCGGCCGATTGTCCTGCTCAGGCTCGGCCGCGGTCGAGGTAAACGGCGGCGCCGGATTGGATGGCGCGACGCCTGCCGGCGGCACGGCTGCCGCTGCGGCTTTGCGTTCATGGTCGCGATACGATTTCCATCCGGTCGGCAGACTCAGCAGATAAAGCACCGAACCCCCCGAAAGAATGTACCAGGGATAACTGATCAACAGCGCGATGAAGAAAACCACCGAGACGAAAACCGGCAGCACCATCTCCGGCGGCACCCGCATCCGCACGGTCTTGCCGGAAAACACCGGCAGCCGCGAGATCATCAGGAACGCGATCGCCAGCGTAAAGAGCGCGGTCAGCACCACCGGCGGTTTCGGAACGCCGACAAACGCCAGATAGATCGGCAGCAGCACGGTGATCGCGCCAAGCGGTGCGGGAACGCCGGTGAAGAAGTTTGCCGCGAATGGCGGCTTGTTCGGATCGTCCATGGTGGCGTTGAAACGCGCCAGCCGCAGGCCGCCGCTGATCGCGAAAACCATCGAGGCGATCCAGCCGCCATTGTTCAGATCGTGCAACTGCCAGAAGTACAGGATCAGGCCTGGCGCCACGCCGAAATTGACGAAGTCAGCGAGGCTGTCGAGTTCGGCGCCGAATTTCGACTGGCCCTTGATCATGCGCGCCACGCGGCCGTCGAGGCCGTCGAGCACGGCGGCGAACACGATCGCCGCGACAGCCAGTTCCATTCGCCCTTCAGTGGACAGCCGGATCGCCGTCAAGCCCGCGCAGATCGCGAGCAAGGTGATCATGTTGGGCACCAGCATGCGCACCGGAATCGGGCGAAACCGGCGGCGGCGCAATTCGGGGTATTTCGGATCGAAAGGCATCATGGCTCGCATACATATAGCAAGCAGCGGCCCGCTCCGCCATTGTGGCGGCCGGGTGGCTCGAGCCATTTCCGTTCCGCTAGAATGGGATCGGAAATGGCTCTAACTCTTTATTTTGACGCGTTTTCTTCACGCGAACCGGTGTCCACTTCGCTGGAAAACGCTTTAGTTCAAAGGCTGCGATGGTTAATCGGCGCGGTAGGTGCGGCCGGCGTCGGAAAGCCTGAAATCGGCCAGAATGGTCTCTCCCGCCACCGCGGTCTGACCTTCGGAAACCAGCGCTTTGGTGCCTTCAGGCAGATAGACGTCGAGACGCGATCCAAATCGTATCAGCCCGAACCGCTCCCCCGCGCCGATCGATTGGCCTTCGCGAACAAACGACACGATCCGGCGGGCCACCAACCCTGCGATCTGGATCACGCCGATGCGGCCATTTGGCGTCGAGATCACCAGCGAATTACGCTCATTGTCCTCACTCGCCTTGTCGAGTTCGGCATTGATGAAGGTACCCGGCCGGTACGCGATCCGGTCGATCCGCCCAGCCACCGGGCTGCGGTTCACGTGGCAGTTGAATACGCTCATGAAGATCGAGATCCGCGGCAGCGGCTGATCGCCGAGACCGAGTTCGGCCGGCGGCATGACATCTGTCACCATCGAGACGCGGCCGTCGGCCGGCGCCACGACGAGGCCTTCCCGCACCGGCGTCACCCGCACCGGATCGCGGAAAAACAATGCGCACCAGACCGTCAGCAAGGTGCCGATCCAGCCAAGCGGCGTCCAGATCCAGAACAGAACCAGGCTAGCCAGCGCGAAGCCGCCGATAAACGGATAGCCTTCCGGATGGATCGGCGGAATTTGCCCGCGGATGGAATTGGCGAGGGACATGAACCTTCACTATTCTGTTGTCCCCTCTCCCAGCGGGAGAAGAGATTACGCGTTGGTCACTCTGCCGCGGCTGGCGTCGCCAGTGCGTCGTCGAGCGGCGGCGGCGCCCGATTCGGCGCTTCGTTTTCGTCGGCAATCCGCGCCAGCTTCTCGCGCGCCTCTTGAGCCTCACGCTGCCTGTTCCACATACTGGCATAAAGTCCGCCCGATGCCAAAAGCCGGGTGTGCGTTCCGCGCTCGGCGATGCGGCCCTGATCGAGGACGATGATCTCGTCGGCTCCCACGATCGTGGACAGCCGGTGCGCGATCACCAGCGAGGTGCGGTTGCGCGACACCCGCTCCAGCGCATCCTGGATTTCCTGCTCGGTGTGGCTGTCGAGCGCCGATGTCGCCTCGTCGAGCAGCAGTATAGGCGGCGCCTTGAGAACCGTGCGTGCGATGGCCACGCGCTGCTTTTCACCGCCGGATAATTTCAAGCCCCGCTCTCCGACCTGGGTTTCATACCCCTTTGGCGACATCCGGATGAAGGCATCGATCTGAGCCAGTTGTGCGGCCTGCTCGACCTCGGCATCAGTCGCGTCCCAGCGGCCGTACCGGATGTTGTAGCGGATGGTGTCGTTGAACAGGACAGTGTCCTGCGGCACCATGCCGATCGATGCCCGCAGCGAGGCCTGCGTGACGTTGCGGATATCCTGGCCATCGATCAGGATCTTTCCGCCCGAGACGTCATACAGACGAAACAGCAGTCGCGAAATGGTCGATTTGCCGGCGCCCGACGGTCCGACGATCGCAACCGTCTTGCCGGCAGGCAC
Organism: uncultured Pseudomonadota bacterium; assembly: GCA_963819325.1. Classification (GTDB taxonomy): domain Bacteria; phylum Pseudomonadota; class Alphaproteobacteria; order Rhizobiales; family Xanthobacteraceae; genus Bradyrhizobium. The sequence goes on along the minus strand of CAWFVT010000020.1, from coordinate 19,519 downwards.
CTCGAAACTCAGGCCTTTGAGGATCGGCCGATCGGGATCGTAGGAGAACCGCACATCGTCGAAGCGCACGGCACCCGACGTCACGATCAGCGGCCTGGCGCCGGGAATATCCTTGACCTCCGGATGGCGCCCCAGCACGCCGAACATCTTCTCGATGTCGATAATCGCCTGCTTGATTTCGCGATAGACCATGCCCATGAAATTCAGCGGCTGGTAAAGCTGGATCATCATGGCGTTGATCATGACAAAATCGCCGACGGTATTCTTGCCGCTGCGCACGCCGATCGCGCACATCAGCATGGTCGCGGTGAGACCGGCGGTGAAGATGACCGCCTGTCCGGTATTGAGAACCGCGAGCGAGGTGTAGGTTTTCACGCTGGCGCGCTCGTAGCGCTCCATCGACTGGTCGTACCGCGTGGCTTCGCGCTCTTCGGAGCCGAAATATTTCACCGTCTCGTAGTTCAACAGCGAGTTCGATCGCCTTGGTGTTGGCCTCGGTGTCGGAATCGTTCATCTTGCGGCGAATTTCGATCCGCCATTCGGTCGCGATGTAGGTGTAATACATGAAGACCACGACGGTGATCATGGTGACCAGCACATAGCGCCAGTCGAACTGCCACAACAGCACGCCCATCAGCAGCGACACCTCGACGATGGTCGGCGCGAGCTGCAGGATCACCATCCGCACAATGACCTCGATGCCGAGCCGGCCGCGTTCCAGCACGCGCGTCAGGCCGCCGGTCTTGCGCTCCAGGTGAAATCGCAGCGACAGCTCATGCATATGCACGAAGGTGAGATAAGCAAGCTTGCGCACCGCGTGCATCGCCACCCTGGCGAAGATTCCGTCGCGCCATTGGGTCAGGACCGCCATCAATATGCGCATGCCGCCGTAGCTGACGGTCATGATCACGGGCGATGCGATCAGCCACATCTTCCAGTTCGACGACTGCACCGGAGCGCTATCCGCGCCGGTCAGCGCATCGATCGCCCATTTGAACGTGAACGGCACCGCGAGCGTCGTCAGCTTGGCGATCAGCAGCAGCACCATCGACCAGACCACGCGCATCTTGAGATCGGCGCGGTCGCTGGGCCAGATGTAGGGCCACAGATGCACAAGCGTCCCGATCAGGGTCGCCTGTTCGATGGATTTGTCGGAGGCTGGCAGCTCGGCGCCCGGGGACGAATCAGTATGAGCCATCAATAAGTGCCTGGAACAAAACGGCGCCCCGGTTCGCCGTCGCGCGCGGTTTTTCGGTTGATCTGCATAGTTTCCGTCATATAGAGCGTTTGTACGCCGCGCGCACCCTTGCGAGGCAATTCTTTCGCGCTTTGCAGCCCTTTAGGGGTAGATTTGGCTTCCTTGGCGAATTGTCTGTCTTGACGGCTTTACGCTGCAGTGCCACATGGCGGTTTGAACAAGATCAGAGCTGCATGAACAACATCAAAACCGTCTGTGTCTATTGCGGCTCCGGCCCCGGCACCAACCCGCGCTTTGTCGAAGCGGCCAATGCATTGGGCAAGGCCCTCGCCGAGAACGGCATTCGCCTCGTCTATGGCGGCGGCTCGATCGGACTGATGGGCGCGGTAGCGACATCCGTGCTCGATCACGGCGGCACCGTGACCGGCATCATACCGGACTTCCTCACCTCCCGCGAAAACGCCCTGACGCGCATTCAGGAAATGATCGTCACGCCCGACATGCACGAGCGCAAGCGGCTGATGTTCGAGCGTTCCGATGCCTTCGTCGCCCTTCCGGGCGGGATCGGCACGCTGGAAGAATTGGTGGAGCAATTGACCTGGCAGCAACTTGGCCGCCATTCCAAACCGATCCTGCTCGCCAACATCGAGGGTTTCTGGGAACCATTGCTGGCGCTGCTCACGCATATGCGCGCGACGCAATTCATTCGTCCGAGCCTTGCGGTCGAGATTCTCAAGGCGGAGCGGGTCGAGGATATTCTGCCGCGGTTGCGCGCCGCCGCGGCTCGCGCACCGGAAGAGACCAAGGAACTGGCGCCTGAAATGGCTCGCCGGCTTTAACCGGTTCGGTCCGCAACTGGTTCACTCCGTCGGAAACGTCACCGCCTCGATCCGATTGCCATCGGGATCGACCACAAAGGCCGCGTAATAGCGCACGCGATCGTGCGGGCGCAGGCCCGGCGCCCCGTCCGAGCGGCCTCCGGCTTGCAGCGCCGCGGCATGAAATGCGTCGACCTCGCCGGCCGACTTCGCGCGAAGGCAGATGTGGACGCCGCTCGCGGGATCGACCGCCGCCATGTCGGCGCGAAGATTGATCCAGAACTCAGGATAGCTCTTGCCGAAACCGATGGTCGCCGGGCGCGTGACCAGCCGCGAAAGCCCGAGTGCCGCCAGCGCCTTTTCATAAAACCGGGCGGCGCGTTCAAGGTCACTGGCTCCGACGGAAACGTGGTCGATCATCCAAGATGCCTCCGGTTGAAACGTCATTCCGGGGCGGCGCGAAGCGGCGAACCCGGAATCTCGAGATTCCCCGATGCGCAATTGCGCATCTGTGGTCTGGTCCTTCGGACCATCCCGGAATGGCATTATGCGGCCTCTCACGTTGGCGCGCTGGACTTCACCAGTTTGTAGACCACCGAATCCATCAGCGCCTGAAACGATGCATCGATGATGTTGGGCGATACCCCGATCGTGGTCCAGCGCTCGCCCTCCTCGTCCTCGCTCTCGATCAGCACCCTTGTCACCGCCTCGGTGCCGCCATTGAGGATACGCACACGGTAATCGATCAGCTTCAGTCCCTCGATGTATTTCTGGTACTTGCCGAGATCCTTGCGCAACGCGACATCGAGCGCATTGACGGGGCCGTTACCTTCGGCTGCCGAGATCAATCGCTCGCCGGCGACATCGACCTTTACCACCGCCAGCGCCACCGTCACGCGCTGGCCGTTGGCGTTATAGCGCTGCTCGACATTGACATCGAATTGCTCGACCCGGAAATATTCCGGCACCCGGCCCAGCGTGCGCCGCGCCAGCAGGTCGAACGACGCGTTGGCGGATTCATAGGCGTAGCCGGCGGCTTCCCGCTCCTTCAATTCCTCGACCAGACGAGCCAGCTTCGGATCGTTCTTTTCATAGACAATGCCGGCGCGATCGAGTTCGGCGATGACGTTGGAACGCCCGGCCTGATCCGAAACCAGCACCTTGCGATGGTTTCCGACTGCCTCGGGCGAGATGTGCTCGTAGGTCTGGGGATCCTTGAGGACCGCAGATGCATGAATGCCGGTCTTGGTCACGAACGCGCTTTCGCCGACATAGGGCGCATGGCGGTTCGGCGCACGATTGAGCATGTCGTCCAGTGTCCGCGACACCTTGATCAGGGTCGCCATCTTGTCCGGCGACACGGCAATGTCGAAGGCATCGGAAAATTCGCGTTTGAGCCGCAGCGTCGGGATCAGCGAACAGAGATTGGCGTTGCCGCAGCGTTCACCGAGACCGTTCAGCGTGCCCTGGATCTGGCGGGCGCCCGCGCGCACCGCCGCCAGCGAATTGGCGACCGCCTGATCGGTATCGTTATGGGCGTGAATGCCGACATGATTGCCCGGAATTTGTTTTACGACTTCGCCAACGATAGTCTCGATCTCGTGCGGCATGGTGCCGCCATTGGTGTCGCACAACACCACCCAGCGCGCGCCGGAATCATAGGCGGCCCTGGCGCAGGCCAGCGCGAATTCCGGATTCTCCTTGTAGCCGTCAAAGAAATGTTCGCAGTCGAGCATGACCTCGCGGCCGGCGGCCTTCGCGGCGCTGACGCTGTCGCGGATCGAAGCGAGGTTTTCCTCCTTGGTGGTCTCCAGCGCCACGCGTACCTGATAGGCCGACGATTTCGCGACAAAACAGATCGCGTCGGCCTTCGCTTCCAATAGCCCCGCCAGGCCCGGATCGTTCGAGGCGGAGCGGCCGGGCCGCCGGGTCATGCCAAACGCCGTGAAGCGGGCGTGATCGAATTTCGGCTTGGTTGCGAAGAATTCGGTGTCAGTGGGATTGGCGCCGGGATAGCCGCCCTCGACATAATCGATGCCGAGGTCATCAAGCATCTTTGCGATCTGTTGCTTGTCGCGCAGCGTGAAATCGACGCCATTGGTCTGCGCCCCGTCACGCAGCGTGGTATCGAACAGATAGAGGCGCTCGCGGCTCATGTCGGAGCTCCCGGTGACGCAGCAGCCGCCAGCGTCTTCCGCATGGTGGTGTTGGCCAGCCACTCGCCGTTGACCGTCACGGTGTTGCGCTGCAGGCCGACATAACCGCGTTTGAGGAAAAATCCCTCCGCGTTGTCGCTGGCGTCGACCGTGAGGCTCTTGGCGCCGCGTCCGCCGGCAAGCTTTTCCAGCGCATCGCACAGCATCGACGCCACGCCCTGACCGGCTGCACCGGGATGAACGTAGAGCATGTCGAAATGATCGGCGCCTTTCAGCGAGGCAAATCCGACGGGGGAATTCTGCAACGTGGCGATCAGCGTGAGTTCGGAGGCGAGCCGCTTGCCGAACTGTTCCTCGTCATCGGCAGCGCTGGCCCATGCTTCCTGCTGGGCTTCGTTATAGTCATCACCGGTCAATTCCTCGATGGCGGCAACGAAGATCGCCGCCAATATCGGCGTATCCGCAGCGAGGAACGGCCGCAAAGCAGGCCTGGGCAGCGTCTGTCCCATCGCTCACCGGACTCCCGCTAGTTTCGGCTCGGGGCGGCTCATCGCACGATTCCTTTCTTCCCCTCTCCCCTTGCGGGAGAGGGTGGCGTCGAGCGCAAGCGAGACGACGGGTGAGGGGTCTTGTTCAACTCCGTCGCCAATTGTCAGAACTCCCTCCAAGTTCTGAAGCACGTCATTGTTCCAAAAGCGCATCACGCGAAATTCATTTCGCGCGAACCAATCGTCGCGTTCGACATCTCGAACAGATTCAGCGTGCTGACCGCCGTCAACTTCAACGACCAACCGCGATTCGAAACAGAGAAAATCCGCGATGTATCGGCCAACCGGGACCTGTCGGCGAAACTTGAACGCCGCAAACCTGCGATCCTTCAAAGCAAACCAAAGCTTGCGCTCGGCGTCCGTCATGCGCGAACGCAATTCCCGCGCTGCCTTGGTGAGAGTCAGCGCCCCCTCACCCGCCCCGCGCCTTTGGCGCGCGGCACCCTCTCCCGCAAGGGGAGAGGGATTTGCCCGTTGCCCGCTCATCGCGCGATCTCCCAGGTGGTCGTCGGCTTGCCTTCGGAATCTTTGCCGTCCTTCAGCACAACACCCATCGCTGCAAGTTCATTGCGAATCCGATCGGATTCTTTGAAATCTTTTCGCGCACGAGCGGCAGTGCGATCATTCATTAGGGAAGCAATCTTTGTTTGATCAACGGACCGCGAATATCTCGACAGGTGGCTTGCCTGAGCATCTTCCAAAAGGCCGAGAAACATTCCCGAATTCTTCAATGTTCGCTTCAACTCAATTTGGGCAGGGCCAGAGGCAGGCCCGCGAGCTTGCAAAGCTATACTATGAAGGCGGGTGATCGCATTTGAGGTATTCAGATCATCATACAACGCTTCTACAAATTGCTTGTCGGGATTTCCATCATCCGGGGTGTCATCGCCAATAACGTCATACCAAAAGTCTATGGTTTTCCGACTTTCTTCCAATCCTCTCACCGTCCAGTCGATCGGCGATCGATAGTGTGTTTTGAGCATATTGAGGCGCAGCACTTCGCCCGGCCAATCCTTCAGTGCCTCGCTGATCGTGACAAAGTTGCCGTCCGACTTCGACATCTTCGCGCCTTCGATCTGCAGGAAGCCGTTGTGCATCCAGTAGTTCGCCATCACGGCGGTGCCGTGCGCGCAGCGCGACTGCGCGAGTTCGTTTTCGTGATGCGGAAAGATCAGGTCGAGGCCGCCGCCGTGGATATCGAACACATTGCCGAGATAGGCGGAGCTCATGGCCGAGCATTCGATATGCCAGCCGGGGCGCCCCCTGCCCCACGGACTTCCCCATCCCGGCTCATCGCCGGACGATTGCTTCCAGAGCACGAAGTCGAGCGGATTTTTCTTGTGCGCGTCCACGGCAATGCGCGCGCCCGGCCGTTGCTCGTCGAGCTTGCGGCCCGATAGCGCGCCGTAATCCGGCATCGACGCGGTATCGAACAGGACCTCGCCGCCGGCTTCATAGGCATGGCCGCGCGCGATCAGTTGCCTGATCAGCGTCACCATATCGGTCTTGCCGTCGGCACGCGGCAGGACGAAGTCAGTCGCGCGCGGCTCAAACGTCGGTGGCAGGCAGCCCAGCGCCTTCACATCGGCATGGAACTGGCTGGCGGTCTTCTCGGTGACCTTGCGGATCGCCTCGTTCAGCGGCAGGCCGGGGAAATCCCGCGCCGCGCGATCGTTGATCTTGTCGTCGACGTCGGTGATGTTGCGGACATAGGTGACGTGGGTCTCGCCATAGACATGGCGCAGCAGCCGGAACAGCACGTCGAACACGATCACCGGGCGGGCATTGCCGATATGGGCGAAGTCGTAGACCGTCGGCCCGCAGACATACATGCGCACATTGGCCGGATCGAGCGGGACGAAGGCGCGCTTTTCCCGGGTCAAGGTATCGTAAATTCGTAATTCCATGGACAATCCCACCCCTTGCGGCCGGGCGTCCAGTGATCTCGGGTGAGAAAAGACGGCCTCAGCCAGCGAATCGCTAGCTCATAATCTCGCGGCAAATGCCACAAATGGCGAGAAAACCGTTCATTGGGCTACCATGGGCCAGCCCGGGGGATGCCGTCAAGGTCGCAGAAAGCCGATTTCGGCCATGAAACCGCCCCGCCCGGCATGGTTAATCATTATTAATGTTTTGGGCTTATCGAATGGGAGTGACCCTCTCATTGACCGGTGCAGCATGCGACCGACATCAGCGTTTTTGGCCTGTGCGTTCCTCCTCGCCGCGTCGGCGGCGTCCGCCGAGAGCCGGGTTTTCATCATCGCCAACCAGGCGGACGGTTATGGCGTCGACCAGTGCCTCGCCCAGGGTGAAAAATGCGGCGCGCATGCCGCCCGGTCCTATTGCCAATCACGGGAATTCGCCGAGGCCTCGTCTTACCGGCGTGTCGACCCGGACGAAATCACGGGATCGGTTCCCAAGCCCGCCGGCAGCGCCTGCCAGCATGACGGCTGCAATCAATACGTCGCCATTACCTGCCAGCGCTGAGACGTCCTGTCGCAGTGAAAATCAAGGGTTTTCCTGCCACACCGGCGCCCCGGAAACGACGTGACGCTGCCCCGAGAAGCGGCTATGTGAAGCGACGCTGACCGCGCCTTTGGTTGAACCGCGCGGGTTCGTTGTAATGGCCGGATATGCCTGAAACGTTGATCTCTTTTCTCTCCAGATGGATCCTTGCCTGCGCCGTCCTGCTCGGCAGTGTTGGGCTGAGCCTGGATGCCCGTGCACAGGTGAATCCAGGCCCGCCGCCGACCCAAGGCGCGCCGCCGGTGAACCCGGTGTGCCCGCGGCTGGAAGCCCAATTGTCGACCATCGACCATGGTGGCAGCGGGGACCCGGCCAGGGACGAACAGGTGCGCCGCTACCAGGATGCCGCCGGCAGGCAGCAGGGCGAGCTCGATCGCGTGACCTCGCAGGCCCGCCGCATGGGTTGCGACAGTTCCGGGTTTTTCTCGCTGTTCAACGGCCAATCGGCGCAATGCGGTCCGGTCAACAATCAGATCCAGCAGATGCGGGCGAACCTCGACCAGATCACCACCAACCTCGAGCGGCTGCGCGGCGGCGGTTTCGGCGACTCCGACCGCGACAATCAGCGCCGCTCGGTTCTGATGGCGCTGGCGCAGAATAATTGCGGTCCCCAATACGCCGCAGCGTTGCGGGGCCAGGGCAATTTCCTAGACAATCTGTTCGGCAACAACAATCCGGGCCCTCCGGCCGGCGATTTCGGTCCGCAATCCGGTACCTACCGCACGGTCTGCGTCCGCAGCTGCGACGGCGCCTATTTTCCGATCTCGTTCGCCACTGTGCCCGCCCGCTTTCCCGACGATGAGAAGACCTGTAAAAGTCTCTGCCCGGCGGCCGAGGCGACCCTGTTCGCCTATCGCAATCCCGGCGAGGATATGAGCCAGGCGGTGTCGATCAACGGACAACCTTATTCCTCGTCGCCGAATGCGTTTCACTATCGCCAGGAGTTCAATCCATCCTGCTCGTGCAAGGCGCCCGGACAGACCTGGGCCGACGCACTGAAAACCATCGACGACACCGCCGCCGCCCAACAACAGGGCGATATCATCGTCACCGAAGAGAGCGCCAAGAAGATGTCGCAGGCGCCGAACAAACCAGCGACATCGGCCGGAGCCAAGAAGGGCGCCGGTTCGAAGGCCACGACGGCGACCAGCACAGCGTCGACGCCTGACGATCCGGCGACGAGCACCACGCCCGCCTCAGGCACGCCGCCAGCGAACAAACCGATCCGGTCGGTCGGCCCGACCTTCATCCCCCCGCGTTGATCTCCCCATCAGTTGTGATCTACCCGTCAAACGCCTCCGCCGACCCGCGGCTGGCGCGCGACACCAGATCCTGGTCGGGTTCCGGCAATGGCTTTCCGGTATCGCGAAACTTGTTGGTGATGGGATAGCGGCGGTCGCGGCCGAAATTCCGTCGTGTGACCTTGACGCCTGGGGCTGCCTGCCGCCGCTTGTATTCGGCGATGTTGAGCAGGCGATCGATCCGCGCCACCACCTCGCGATCGAATCCGGCCGCCACGATCGACGCCAGCGGCTCTTCGCGCTCCACCAGCCGTTCCAGGATCGCATCGAGCATGTCGTAAGGCGGCAGCGAATCCTGGTCGGTCTGGTTTTCGCGCAACTCCGCGGTCGGCGGCCGCGTGATGATGTTCACGGGAATGACTTCGCCCGACGGGCCGAGCGCGCCGTGCGGTTTCCATGAATTGCGCAGGCTTGAAAGCCGGAACACCTCGGTCTTGTAGATATCCTTGATCGGATTGAAGCCGCCGTTCATGTCGCCGTACAGCGTGGCATATCCGACCGACATTTCCGACTTGTTGCCGGTGGTGACCACCATGGCGCCGGTCTTGTTGGAGATCGCCATCAACAGCGTGCCGCGGGTACGCGCCTGCAGGTTCTCTTCGGTGATATCGCGCGGCAGGCCTTTGAAGGTGTCCGACAAAATCGCTTCAAAGCCGTTCACCGCCTGCGCGATCGGCAGCACCTCGTAGCGGATGCCGAGCGCGTGCGCGAGCTTGGCGGCGTCATCGAGCGACACCTGCGCAGTGAACCGAAATGGCAGCATCACGCCGCGGACCCGCTCGGCGCCGAGCGCATCGACCGCAATCGCCGCGCACAGTGCCGAGTTGATGCCGCCGGACACGCCGAGCAACACACCGGGAAATCCGTTCTTGACGACATAATCGCGCAGGCCGAGCACGCAAGCCGCGTAGTCACCCTTGTCACCATCGATCGCGGGTGCCACCGGTCCGGCGCAACGCCAGCCGGTTTCGCTTTTGCTCCAGCGCAGCGTGGTGATGTTTTCCTCGAACGCCGGCAATTGCGCCGCTACCGACAAATCCGCATTCAACGCAAACGAAGCGCCGTCGAATACAAGCTCGTCCTGGCCGCCGATCTGATTGAGATAGATCAGCGGCAGCCCGCTCTCGGTGACACGCGCCACCGCGATCGACAGCCGCAAATCGCCCTTGTCGCGCGCATAGGGCGAGCCGTTCGGCACGATCAGGATTTCCGCGCCGGTTTCGGCCAGACACTCGACGACGTTTTCATACTCCTCGGATTCCTCAAGCCAGATATCCTCGCAGATGGGAACGCCGACCCGGATGCCGCGGACGGTCACCGGCCCGGCGGCCGGTCCGCGCGCGAACAAGCGCTTTTCATCGAACACGCCGTAGTTCGGCAGGTTGGCCTTGAACCGAATGGCCGCGACGCGCCCGCCGTCCAGCAGGGCACAGGCATTGTAGAGCTTGCCGTCCTCGACCCAGGGACTGCCGACCAGCATCGCTGGACCGCCGTCGGCGGTGTCGCGCGCCAGCCCTTCGATGGCGGCGCGGCACTCGGCCTGAAACGCCGGTTTCAGCACCAGATCTTCCGGTGGATAGCCGGCAATGAACAATTCCGGCAACACCACAAGATCGGCGCCGGCGGCGCGGCCTTGCGCACGCGCGGCGCGCGCCTTGGCGGCGTTGCCCGCGACATCGCCGACCGTTGGATTTAACTGGGCCAGCGTGATCGTGAAGTGAGCGGCAGTTTCGGTCATGGCGCGACGCTTATCCTCATATTGAGCAAATCAAACATAGATGCCGCCGGATCAAACTACAATTGCAGGCTCAGATCATGCCTATGCGCTCGGCGATGGCGAACAACCAGAACAGGCCTGCCGTGACCAGTGCGACACCCACCGCCGCCGAGCCCATATCCTTGACCCGGCCGATTTGAGGATCATGGTCGGTGGTCAGCCGGTCGGAGAGTTTCTCGATCGCGGTATTGAGCAATTCGACCACCAGCACCAGCGCGACAGTGGCGACCAGTTCGACGCGGCGCATCACGGTCGCGCCGATCAGCCATGCGAACGGCACCGCCAGCGCCAGGGCGATCAGCTCCTCGCGAACCGCCTGTTCGGAGCGGATAGCAAAGGCGAGGCCGTTGCGTGTGTTGATCGTGGCCCGCCAAATCCGCAACAAGTCAGAGCCCCGCCGCGACCGGCATCGGCTTCACCTTGCTGCCGCGCTCCTGTTTGAGCAATTCAGCGATCAGGAAAGCCAAGTCGATCGACTGCTCGGCATTGAGGCGGGGATCGCAGACGGTGTGATAGCGGTCGCTCAAGTCCTCATAGGTGATGGCGCGCGCGCCGCCGATGCATTCGGTGACGTCCTGGCCGGTCATTTCCAGATGCACGCCGCCGGCATGGGTGCCCTCCGCCGCGTGGATGGTGAAGAACGACTTCACTTCCGACAGGATGCGATCGAACGGGCGGGTCTTGTAGCCGCTGTTCGAGGCGATGGTGTTGCCATGCATGGGGTCGCAGGACCAGACCACCACCCGGCCCTCGCGCTGCACCGCGCGGATCAGTTGCGGCAGATGCTCGCCGATCTTGTCCGAACCGAAGCGGTTGATCAGGGTGAGGCGTCCGGGCTCGTTGTCCGGATTGAGCACGTCGATCAGCCGCAACATGTCGTCCGGCTTGAGCGACGGCCCGCATTTCAATCCGATCGGATTCTTGATGCCGCGGAAATATTCGACATGGCCGTGATCGAGCTGGCGGGTGCGGTCGCCGATCCAGATCATGTGGCCTGACGTCGCGTACCAGTCGCCGGTCGTGGAATCGACCCGGGTGAAAGCCTGCTCATAGCCGAGCAGCAGCGCTTCATGGCTGGTGTAGATATCGGTGGCACGCAGCTCGGGATGGCTTTCGAGATCGAGGCCGCAGGCGCGCATGAAATTCAGCGCATCCGAAATTCGATCCGCCAATTCCTTGTAACGGCGCGACTGCGGGGAATCCCGCAAGAAACCCAGCATCCACTGATGCACGCTGCCGAGATTGGCGAAGCCGCCGGTCGCGAACGCGCGTAGCAGGTTCAAGGTCGCCGCCGACTGCCGATAGGCCATCAGCTGGCGCTGCGGATCCGGGGTGCGCGACGGCGCGGTGAACGCGATGTCGTTGACGATATCGCCGCGATAGCTCGGCAGTTCGATCTCGCCGATCTTCTCCATCGGCGATGAACGCGGCTTGGCGAACTGTCCGGCGATGCGGCCGACCTTCACCACCGGCAGCGCACCGGCATAGGTCAGCACCACCGCCATCTGCAGCAGCACCCGGAAGAAATCCCGGATATTGTTGGCGCCATGTTCGGCGAAGCTTTCGGCGCAGTCGCCGCCTTGCAGAAGGAAGGCCTCGCCTGCGGCTACACGCGCAAGCGCCTTTTTCAGGTTGCGGGCCTCACCTGCAAAAACCAGCGGAGGAAACGTGGCAAGCTGCGCCTCGACATCGGCCAATGCCTTGGCATCGGGAAAATCGGGGATTTGCTTAACCGGCTTGGCGCGCCAGCTATCGGGTGTCCACCGCTCGGACATAACGTCAACTCCTGAGCAAAAACCGCTACTTATCTGATGCAGCGAAGGGCCGGGTTATACACAGGCTGCCGACAGACTGCCAGTTGGATTTGCTTTTTGACAAGCCCTTGCGGCAAAAGCCGAATTCGCATTTGCTAGACTGGACATGACGGCATGGGGGAAAACGCGGTGGCTGAGGCTGCGCTGGACGACGTCTTCATCGATGACATCACCGTCCCAGCGACCGATCGATATTTGCTGGGGGCCACGTTGTTTTTGCCCCGCGGCGCCAAGCGCCATGCGGTGCTGATCAATTCGGCCACCGCCGTGCCGCGCAAGGTCTACCGGGGGTTTGCCGGCTATCTCGCCGGCCGCGGCTGCGCGGTCTTGACCTACGACTACCGCGGCACCGGCGACTCCCGGCAAAAGTCGCTGGTCGGCTACAATCAGGTCAAATCGCTGGTCGGCTTCAAGGCCTCGATGTCGGATTGGGCCGCGCTGGATGCTACCGCCGCGGTGGCCTGGATGCGCCAACGCTACAAGAACTTGCCGCTCACCTATGTCGGCCATTCGTTCGGCGGCCAGGCGCTGGGACTTCTCGCCAACAACACCGAGGTCTCGCGCGCGCTTTTGATCGCCGCCCAAGCCGGTTACTGGAAACTGATGGCCGCGCCGGAACGCTATCGCGTCTATGCCATGTTGAATTTCGTCGGCACCCCTCTGACCCGGCTTTTGGGCTATACGCCCCGCTGGGGCGGCATTGGTGAGGATTTGCCCAAGGGCGTGTTTGAGCAATGGGCCGGCTGGGTGATGAACGAGCGCTATCTGTTCGGCGATGCCAAGCTTACGGCGTTGCAGAATTTCCCGAAATATCAGGGCGCGATCCGCGCGCTTTGCTTTTCCGACGATCCCTGGGCGACGCGCCCCGCGGTCGAACTTCTGTGTTCGGGGTTTACGGCCGCCAAGCCGGAGATCCTGACCGTGACGCCCGCCGATGCCGGTGCATCGAAAATCGGCCATCTCGGTTTTTTCCGCCCCGAACATCGCGACGCGCTGTGGCGAGGGGCCGCGGAATGGCTCGAGGCGACGGGGTAAGGTAAGTCGTCATTGCGAGCGCAGCGAAGCAATCCATGGAGCCGCAAAGAAAGAATGGATTGCTTCGCTGCGCTCGCAATGACGGCAAGATGCAACTCCGCATTCTCGCGGCGCGGATAGCGTCCGAGTTGGTGCATGAAACCTTCCGCCCCCAAGGGGGGAGCGGGGAATGCCGGGTGCCCGTTGCACCCGCAGCCGCGTGCGCGAAGTGTAGTAAGCACACGCGTTAGTCACCACGGTCGCACCGGGATCACCCGGCATTCCCGCACGCGATGGTTTTAACAGCTTATTTCGTACTCTCCCCGGTGATCGGGCTTTCTTGTCACCGTCGCCTCGCGGAAGATTTCTTCCGTGAGACTTGACGCCGGCGTCGAGGCGTCAGGACCACACGACTTCGCCGTCCGCAAGATAACGCTCTCGTCAGCAGCGTCGTCCGCGTCCATCGCATCCCAACCTTACGTTCGTGACGATCGCGAAACGCCCCTTTGTGTGGGCCGGGATGCGAATGATGTGGAAGTGATTTGCCTCAAAAGAAAATCGAAATATTTTTGCGAAGGGGGCTGGACAGGCGGTGGCGAAACAGCCTCGTCGGGCAGTCGGCAGATGGCCGCTCGCAGCAAACCGCAATGTCCAGGCCACTTCCGGCATCTCCCGGCAGCGAAATGCTGGCCCCGCGCCGCGCCGCTATTTTTTCGATATGGCGTCGCGCTGTTTGACCAGTCTGTCGAGTTGCTCTTGCTGCTGAGCAATCCGCTCCGACGCTCGTTCTTCATCCTGCGCGCCGGAGGACCCGGCGGCCTGTTCGACCAACTGCCGCAGATTGTCCCGCAATATCGCGATACGGTCGTTGAGTTCCGATAAGGACAGCGAATTGTCGTTGCTCATTTTCGTCCCTGAGTTTTTCCTGCGCAAGGCGCGGCCTGATGAAGGCTAGGGCGTAACAAGCCTCTTTTTCTTCGGCGGACGGCGGACTACGCTTCGCTAGCCCGCTCCACCGTCTGTGGCCCAAGCCAACGCGTATAGCGCATCAATCGCATTGAAACAACGAGCCAGCATGCTCGGAGGAATTCATGAACTGGATTGAAGCCGCCGGCTATCTGGCTTCCGCGCTGGTGCTGGCTACATTCTGCATGAAGACGATGATCCCTTTGCGTGCTGCTGCCATTTGCAGCAACGTCGCTTTCATCGTCTACGGCTTCTACGACAACCTTTATCCCGTCCTTGTTCTGCACGGGATATTGCTGCCCCTGAATATCTGGCGCGCGCTCCAGATGCTGCGGTTGATACGGCGGGTCGAGGCAGCTTCAAAAGGCGATCTCTCCACGGACTGGCTGAGGCCATTCATGAAAGAAGCCCAATGGAAAGCCGGCGAAGTGATCTTTGGCAGGGGCGATCATGCCGATCGCCTCTATATGATCATCACCGGCGAGATCCATCTTGAGCAGATCGATCACACCATGCGCGCCGGCGACCTGCTCGGAGAAATCGGCCTGTTTTCCGCGGACCACAAACGAACCCAGACCGCCCGCGCACGGACGGATGTCGATCTGCTCTGGATCAGCGAAGGCGAACTGGCGCAAGTCTGCTATCAAAATCCCGGAATAGCGTTCTACTTCCTGAAGCTGACGACCAATCGCCTGCTTGCCAATGCCTCGCGCGCGTTGGCGGGGACGGAAACCGCGGTGCCGGCATCGTCTTCGGCTTCGCACTGAACGCAAACGTTCAGACGACTTCCAGCGTCGGAATGTCCTTGATCCTCTCACCAAGCTCGCGCTCGGCCTGATGCAGATCGTATCGCTTCAGCAGATTGAGCCAGAGATCGGGACCGTTTCCACACAGCTTGCCGAGCCGCAAAGCCATGCCGCGGGGTGACCGGCTGCTTTTCCTTCGGGACGTCAGACCTGCTCTAAGTCTCCGGGTCGCGCTCAAGCTCGATGGGAAGCGCGTAAGGCGAGTCCGCCCTACTGATTCCTCTTCATGGCCGCGCGACAGCTTCCATGATTTCCTTCGGACGCCGCTTGATAGCTAACAGATAGGCGGCCGCAGGAGCATCCGGCATGCGCCGTCCTTGCTCCCAGTTCTTCAGTGTAGGAAGCGGAATACGATACGCCGCGGCGAAGTGATGTTGCGACATCCGCAGGGACAGACGGATGGCCCTCACGTCCGGCAACTCGACCTTGGACACGCGCAGCCCGCGCACTCTCTTGCCGGCGGCATGCTTTGCCGCCTGTTGCATGCTCTCGATCAACTCCTTTCCAAACTTTCCCACGTCTTTTTTCCTTCTCTTTCGTCCGTCACTCAGTTTTTCAAGGCCGCTGCCAGCTTTCGAACGAGCTTCTTCTCTTCCGCGGTGAGGTTCTCTTGACGTGCCTTCGCGTAGACCATCAGCAAATAGAGCGGGCGGTCACCACTATGATAAAAGTAGATCACCCGCGCGCCGCCGCGTTTTCCGCTTCCGGGCCGTGCCCACCGAATCTTCCGCACGCCGCCAGTTTCAGGAATCACGTCCCCTTCTTCGGGATTCCGCGCGATGAACTCAATGAATGCCTCCCGCCCCGCGTCGTCCCAGACATCTTGGGCTTGGCGCTGAAGAGAGGCGTTTCCGCCACGGTGACGAACCGTCGTGTCACCTTGGCAATATACGCCATTGGCGTCTAGAGTTCCAGAGATAAAGACGCCATTGGCGCCCTTTGGAGCGCGCAGGCCGGGAGTTGGGCTGGCAGACCCCGCCCCTACTCCGCCGCTTCCCTTACATACCGCGCGCTTGGCGTTCGCATCGTCACGAGTTCTTCGGCGGCGGTCGGGTGCAACGCCATCGTCGCGTCGAAGTCGGCCTTGGTGGCTTTCATCCTGACGGCGATGGCGACGACCTGGACCATTTCGGCAGCACCATCGCCGACGATGTGGCAGCCGAGCACGCGATCGGATGTCCCGTCGACCACCAGTTTCATCAGCACGCGGGTATCGCGGCCCGACATCGTGGCCTTCATCGGCTTGAAGCTCGCCTTGTAGATATCGACATGGCTGAACTGCGCGCGCGCCTCCGCTTCGGTCAATCCCACCGTGCCGACTTCAGGCTGCGAGAACACCGCGGTCGGAATGTCGGCATGATCGACCTGAACCGAACGCTTGCCGAACTGCGTATCGGCAAAGGCGTGGCCTTCGCGGATAGCCACCGGCGTGAGGTTGACGCGATGGGTGACGTCGCCGATCGCATAGATGTTCGGCGCTGATGTTCGCGAAAAGCCGTCGACCGTGATGCCGCCATTGTGCGGATTGATGGCGACGCCGGCTTTCTCAAGCCCCAGCCCCTTCACGTTCGGATGCCGCCCGATCGCAAACATCACCTGGTCGGAGGCAATGCTCGATCCGCTGGACAGATGCGAGGTGAACTCCTTGCGGTGCTTGTCGACCTTGGTGACGGTGCAGCCGGTGAGGATGGTGATGCCGGCCTTCTCCATCTCGCCGCGCAGATGCTCTCGGACATCCTCGTCGAAGCCGCGCAGGATATTGTCACCGCGATAGACCACCGTCACGTCGGAGCCCAATCCTGCGAAAATGCCGGCGAATTCCAGCGCGATATAGCCGCCGCCCTGAATCAGGATGCGCCTCGGCAGTGCCGCCAGATGAAACGCCTCGTTGGACGAAATCACGTGCTCGATGCCGGGAATGGCGTGGCCATGATTGGGCGCGCCGCCGGTGGCGATCAGCACGATCTTCGCCCGGACAACCTCGCCGGTGCCAAGCCGAATCGTGTGCGCGTCCTCCAGCACCGCGCGGGTCTTGACGACACGCGCGCCGGATTTTTCCACGTTCGTGGTATAGGCGGCCTCGAGCCGGGCGATTTCCTTGTCCTTGTTGGCAATCAAGGTCGGCCAGTCGAAGGTCGCGGGCGGAATGGTCCAGCCGAAGCCGGCGGCGTCCTCGATTTCCTGGTGAACGTGCGAGGCCATCACCAGCAGCTTCTTCGGCACGCAGCCGCGGATCACACAAGTGCCGCCCATCCGGTATTCTTCGGCGATCATGACCCGCGCGCCATGGCCGGCAGCAATCCGCGCCGCGCGCACCCCGCCCGAACCGCCTCCGATGACAAAAAGATCGACGTCGAACTCAGCCATATCCGCTCCGATCGAAATCAGATCACAGAATCACATCTGCTTGCCGCGCTTGCGCATCTCGGCGCGGAATTCGCCGCTAACTTGATCTGCAAAAGCCTGGGCCCACTGGTTCATATATCCCATGCTCATTTGAATGGCCTTGGGCTCGGTCGCGAGCAGCTTCTGGCCCAGCGTCGACTTGTAGAATGCCACCAGATCCTTCAGCTCCTGCTCGGTGAACTCGTTGGCGTAGACATTCGCCATCCCCTCGCCGATTTCGTTCTCGCGGCCGGCCATCTTCTGGGCGACGATCACGGCCACTTCGTCGAGATCCTTCTGATAGTTGAGGTTGCTCTGCAGCAGGGTATCCTTGGTTCGCTGCACGATGGTCGGCACCGCACTGGCATAAATCGAGCGGACATTCTTCATGGTCAGAATTTCCCGGGCTGCCGCCAGGGCGCCCGGCGCAGCCGGTTTGAGCACGGGCGCCTGGGCCGGTTGCTGTTGCGCTGTGGCTGGAACGACGCCGAGCGCCAATCCTGCGGCAAGGCCCAGAGAAAGGCTCGCGACTGACAAAATTCTCGAAAGCCACTTCATTCAACGCTCCTCGATGGCGGATTACCGCCGTTCAACCACACGAATTCCCTGAGCGCCTGCCAGCATGGCGGTGCTCGCAACGCCGATAAACAGCCCGTGCTCGACGACGCCCGGTATCGCGGCCAGCGATGTTGCGAGGCGCGCAGCGTCGGTTATGTGTCCCAGATGGGCATCGATGATCCAGTGGCCTCCATCGGTGACAAAAACGTGACCGTCCCTGGCCTTTCGGATCATCATCTGGCCGGAGAGGCCGCTGTCGGCAAAGGCCCCGGCAATGGCGCGCTGTGTCGCCGCCAGCCCGAACGGAATGACCTCCACGGGTAACGGAAAGCGGCCGAGCGTTTCGACCCATTTGGACTCGTCAGCGATCACGATCATCTGGTCCGACGCCGTGGCGACGATCTTCTCGCGCAGCAAGGCGCCGCCGCCGCCCTTGATCAGATTGAGCGCGGGATCGATCTCGTCGGCGCCGTCGACCGTAAGATCAAGCCGGTCGATATCGTCCAGCGTGGTCAGGCGAATGCCGCAGCGTATCGCGTCGGCACGGGTGGTTTCCGATGTCGGCACGCCGATGACATCGAGCCCGGCGCGAACCCGCTCCCCCAGAAGCTCGACAAAATGCTTCGCGGTCGAACCGGTGCCGAGGCCAAGCTTCATGCCGTCGCGCACGAATTCGAGCGCGCGGGCCGCCGCCTGCCGTTTCAATTGGTCCATATTCACGCGCGCGATGCCTCTTGAGCCCAAGCCATGCTGCCGACCGGCGCCGGCGGCGGGGGATATCTAGCGTCGTTTTGCGGCGAGGAACAGCGCCATGGATCGACCCTGCCGCATCGATTCAGCCGCAAATTGGCGATTTTTGCCCCAAAACGCGCGCCCACTTGCAAGATGGTGCGCGGACCGGTAGCGGTTTTCGATGAATTCCGTTCGCACTGTTGTATTCGATCTCGACGGCACCCTGGTGGATACCGCGCCCGACCTGATCAGCGCGCTCAACTTCGTTCTCGACCGCGAAGGCATGCCCCCAGTCCCGCTCAAATCCGCGCGCATGCTGATCGGTGCGGGCGTCCGCAAGCTGCTCGAACGCGGGCTGGAGGTCGACGGCCGCCACGCCAGCGTCGAAGACATCAACCGGCTCACCGACGATTTCATCGAATATTATGCGGCGCATATCGCCGACGCCTCGCGTCCGTTCGACGGGCTGGTGAGCGCGCTCGATGATCTCGAGGCCAGGGGATATCGCTTCGCGGTCTGCACCAACAAGCTCGAATGGCTATCGAAGCTGCTGCTCGACCGGCTCGGACTGAGCCCAAGATTTGCAGCGATTTGCGGCGCGGACACGTTCGGGGTTGCGAAGCCTGACCCGGCCATCCTGCAGCAGACCGTGGCGCGGGCCGGCGGACAATTGTCCACGACGATCATGGTGGGGGACGCCGGGCCAGATATCGGGGTTGCCCGCCGCGCCGGCGTTCCGGTGATTGGCGTCGAATTTGGCTATACCGATGTTCCGATCGCCGACCTCAAGCCCGACCGGCTGATCGGCCATATGAGCGAGTTGCCGGCTGCCGTGGAAGGCCTGATGCTGCACCGGAGCGCTTCTTAACGAACTGATATCGTTAATTTATTTTTTCGAGACTGATCCGACGTTAACCATT
>CAWFVT010000019.1:0-95267 GCA_963819325.1 uncultured Pseudomonadota bacterium | reverse complement strand
GCAACGCTTCGATGTGGTCATCGCTAAGTAAGCGCGGCTTGCGCTTCGCGTTTAGCTGAGTGTGAAGTGGAGCTTTTCCGCTGTGGGTGCTTTTGAAATCGTTGTGCCATCGTGATGTCATTGTGATGCCATTTGACCGTTTCAGATGCTGGATTTTTCAGCCGCCGATACATCACGATAACGACAAAAGCCTGCGAAACATGGGCTTTTGTCAACGGTCGCAGGTGTTTCTAGCAACGTGGTAAAAAATCAGCTGATTAGATTGGGAAGCTGCCGTTCTACCATTGAACTACGCCCGCGGAAGTTCGCTATCCTGATTTAGCCGAGACCGCCCGATCCGCCAAGCACCGGATCGGGTGTTTTGTCGCGGCCGAGGCCCTTAATCTTGTCTGTATTTTCCAGATGCGCGTTTTTGCAGCGGTGCTATGATGCCCTTGGGGTGGTTGAGTAATGTCGGGGCGTGGGTACACGGTATTCGATACGGCGATTGGCCGATGCGGTATCGCATGGGGTCATCTTGGCGTTGCCGGCGTGCAACTGCCGGAAGCCCGCGAAATCGAAACCCGGGGTCGGCTGCTGCGCCAATACCCCGACGCCCGCGAACAACGCCCGCCGCTCAATGTCGAGATCGCGATCGAGGGCATTGTCACCTCGCTGCGCGGCCAGGTGGCCGATCTGTCCGACGTCACGCTCGATACGCGCGACGTCCCCGCCTTCAATTTACGGGTTTACCAGTTCGCGCGGACGATCCCGCGCGGCGAGACCCGCACCTATGGCGAAGTCGCAGCCAAGCTCGGAGCCTCGGGTGCGGCGCATTCGGTCGCGCAGGCGATTTCCCGCAACCCTTTCATGATCATCGTGCCGTGCCATCGGGTGCTCGAAGCCGGCAGCTATGCGGACAAGATTTCCCCCAATGGCGGCGCCATTTCCAAGCGCCGCCTGCTGTCGATCGAGGGCGCCGGCGGCATCAGCAGCAAGACCCTGTTCGACGTACTGCTTCCCGTTGCCCCGCCGCGCCCGCAGGGCTAAAATCGCGGCATGAACATCACGACCCTGCTGCAGCGCCAATCCATTTCGGTGTCCGACTTCCGTTGCAGCGCCGGGCCCGGCGACACGCCATTCGTGGAACGGCATCGCTGCCACTCGATCTCCTTTGTCCGCAAGGGCAGTTTCGGCTGCGAGAGCCGCGGCCGCTTCTTCGAGCTGGTGGCCGGATCGGTCCTGGTCGGCCATCCCGGCGACGAATATGTCTGCAGCCACGATCACGTCTGCGGCGATGAGTGCCTGTCGTTTTTTCTGGCCCCGGAACTGGTGGAGGCGATCGGCGACCGGGCCGATATCTGGCAGATCGGCTCCGTGCCGCCGCTTCCCGAATTGATGGTGCTGGGCGAGCTGGCCCAGGCCGCAGCCGACGGCCGGAGCGATATCGGTCTCGATGAGGTGGGCCAGTTGTTCGCCAGCCGCTTTGTCGAGGTGGTCTCCGCGCGGCGCGCGAAACCGGCCACGGCCACAGCCCGGGACCGCCGCCGCGCCGTCGAAACCGCGCTCTGGATCGATGCGCATTCGCAACGACCGATTGATCTCGAGGCGGCCGCCGCTCAGGCCGGCATCAGCCCGTTCCATTTTTTGCGGCTGTTTTCGGATGTGCTCGGCGTCACCCCGCACCAATATCTGGTGCGCTCGCGGCTGCGCCGTGCCGCACGGCTGTTGGCCGACAATGACCGGCCGGTGACCGATGTAGCCTATGACGTCGGATTCGGCGATCTTTCCAACTTCGTCCGCACCTTCCACCGCGCCGCGGGGGTTTCGCCGCTCCGGTTCCGTCAGGCCTCGCGCGGGATGCGCAAGATTCTCCAAGATCGACTCTCGCTGCACTGACTAGGGTTGTCTCCTGACCGCGCGGTTTGCAAAGCGCCTCAACAGGAGACCATCATGTACGACCATATCGGATTGAAAGTCGGCAACCTCGATGCCAGCGTGCGCTTCTATACCGCGGTGCTGGCGCCGCTCGGATATGTCTTGTGTTCGCGCGACGAGACCGGCGCCGGCTTCGGGCCCAAGGGCGAGCCGGCGCTCTGGCTTTATCTGCACAAGGGACCGACCGCCACAGGCAGTCATGTCGCGTTTCGCGCGCCCGATCACACCGCCATCGCCAAATTCCACGCCGCCGGCGTGAAAGCGGGCGGCCGCGACAACGGCGCTGCCGGTCCACGCGCCGATTACAGCCCGACCTATTACGCTGCGTTCCTGATCGATCCCGACGGCAACAATGTCGAGGCGGTTTGCGCGTAAAGCGTTTTCCAGCGGACCAATCTGGAGCCTTCCGCGCAGGCAGCGGCATCCTGAGGCGCACGCTCTTGCGTGCCTCGAAGGATGGCCGCTTGCACTCTGTTCCCATCCTTCGAGGCGCGCCGAAAAGGACGGCGCGCACCTCGCTCCTCCCCTTCTCTGAAAGGACCCTAATCATGGCTTCCATCCACAAGGACATTCCAATCGATGCCGAGCCCGCCCAGGTCTGGGCCGCGGTTCGCGATTTCGGCGCCGTGCATCGACGGCTGGCGCCGGGATTTGTGCTCGATGCCCGTCTCGACGGCGAGGCGCGGATCGTCACCTTCGCCAACGGTACGGTGGCGCGTGAGCTATTGGTCGATTGCGACGACACAAGGCGGCGATTGGTCTATGCCGTGATCAGCGAGCGGGTGAAGCATTACAATGCGTCAGTGCAGGTGCTCGCCGAGGGCGACACGCGCAGCCGGCTGATCTGGATCGTCGATCTCCTGCCCAACGAGATCGCGCCCTATATCGGCGGCCAGATGGATCAGGCCGCGCTCGCCATGACAAAAGCCCTCACGACAAAAGCTTTGGCGCGCGATCCCGCGCAGGCGTGATCTTTGTCACAGAAACCGATGCTCGCCCCGCTTTAGCCTCGCCGCATGCGTCGAGATGGCACCGCGTCCTGCGGCGCTTGCGCATGCGAGGAGCGGAACCATGAATGGAGCTGAGAAGGCGGCGTGCCGTGTAGCCGTGCTGATATTGCTGTTTGCGCTGACCTTAGCGCCGGCGAAGGCCCAGTTCGGTGGCGGAGCAGGAGGCGGCGACATGATGACCCAGATGGCGCCGATGCTCGAAATGATGAAAGCAAAGATGGGCAAGCGCCGTTTCGGCCAGATGATGCAAACCATGGGGCCGATGATGGGCGGCATGATGGAGAACGGCGGCGGGGGCTTTGGCGGCATGACCGGCGGCTTCGGTGGTGGCTCGGGCTTTGCGCCGCAAGGTTACGGCATGGGCATGGGCGGCGGCGACTTCATGGGCATGCTCGGCGGTGCCGGCGGCGGCAACATGATGAGCATGATTCCGCAGTTGATGCAGATGGGCAATTTCGGCGGCGGCCGATACGGCCACCATCGGCGTCGGCGGCATCGCTAATCGGCAAGTCCTGACCATGCGGGGCGAGCGTCCGTGACAGGGTCGGCTTTCGATCCTGCCTTAGGCACGCCCTTGGGTCCCCACCGGGTCAGAATGACACTGGCGGCGGACAGCACGCCGAGCACCACCATCGACGCCGCCGCCAGGATGAAAAAGTTCGCAGGCGTCGCGTCGTGCGTCGACAGCCAGCCGCCGCCAACTGCGACGAACACCAGCCGCGCGGTTTGCGCGAGCACGGGACCTACGACCTTCGCCGCGCCCTGCGAGGAAAAATACATCGAGATCGATAGCCCGATGAAGGCATACATTGGCGCTGCGGTCGCCAGATATTGCCAGCTGGCGGCGCGAACGGCGGGATCGTGGGTGAAGATGTCGACCCACAGATCAGGGAAGATCGCAATCACCGTGGCGACAAGGCCGACCGACACAAACGAAACGCACCCGGCGATCAGCGCGATCCGCCTGGCCCGCGCCACCTGGCCTCCGCCGATCGCCATTCCGACCATCGGCACCGATGCAATTCCCACTGCGAACGCCAGCGAAGTCAGCATGAATTCGAGCCGGGCGCCGATGCCGTATCCGGCCAGGATCTCGGTGCCGAACTGCGCCAGCATGTGGGTGAAGATGGTGATTGTCAGCACCGACTGCAGCGGCGAGAAACAGGCGACGGCGCCGACCTTGAGAATATCGAAAAACATGCCGCGCTGGATTCGAAGTCCGCTGACCACCGGCGTAACGCGGGCCCGGCCGGAAAAAATGTACCACGCCATGATCGTCGTGCCGATCGCGTAGGCGATCAGCGAGCCCGCGGCCACGCCGCGCATGCCGAATGGCGGCACCGGTCCGAGCCCAAGGCCGAGAATGCCGCCGAGAACGATCTGGCAGATTGCGGAGTTAAGAACGATCAGCGATGGCAATTTCATGTTGCCGGTGCCGCGCAGGATCGCGGCCAGCGTGTTCATCAACCACGGCAGCAGCGCGCCGCCGAAGAAGATCTGAACATAACCGATCGCGCGCGCCAGCACCTCACCCTGGCCCCCGAGCAATTTGCAGCAGCGCAGGTCCGAAGATCAGCATCACCAGCGTGAAGGTCAGCCCGAAGCAGGCGCCGATCACGAGCGCATGCGCCGCAAGGGCATTGGCGCGGTCCCTGTCGCCGGCGCCGAGCGCGCGTGAGATCGCCGACGACACGCCGCCCCCCATGGCGCCGCCCGACATCGTCATGGTCAGAATCACGAACGGAAACACCAGCGCCATCGCCGCCAGCGACGCGGTGCCGAGCCGGCCGATATAGGAGGTCTCCGCGATGACGACGCAGGTGCCCGCGCTGAGCGCGATGATGTTCGGCCATGCGAGCCACAGCAGCGTGCGCAAAATAGGACCGTCGAGCAGCGCATTTCTCGGCGGCGCCGCGATCGGTCGAGGCGGCAACGCTTCTTGGTCAGCGACAGGAATTTCGGCAACGCTGATATCGGACAATGTGGTCTCCCAGCCCGATCGATGCCGCGCCGCGGCCGCTTCCTAGCACCGATCGCGCCCGGTTCCATGTGCGTTGGGCGCAATGGCGGTCTGCGGGATTGCAGGCGCGGGCACAATTTCACGGCAAACGCTGTGAACGTCCGCCGGCTTTCCGTATTGTATCGCGACAAGCAGGAGCCAATATGCGCAACAGATTATTGCTGGCGATGTGGATCGGGGCCATGGCGCCGTCGCTTGCGGCTTGCGACGAGCCGGAGACTTCTACCGTCGAGCAAACCTTCGGGCCTTCGCCCACTTTGCCTGCGCCGGAACATTCGTGGGCGCCGACCGTCAATGTCGCCACCGCGATCGGCTGGCCCGCCGGCGGCAAGCCCACACCCGCTAAAGGTATGGCGGTGAATGCATTCGCCACCGGACTCGACCATCCGCGCACGCTCTACGTGCTGCCCAATGGCGACGTGCTGGTCGCCGAAACCAACGCCCCGCCGAAACCCGACGATAGCAGGGGCATCAAGGGCTGGATCACCAAGATGGTGATGGGCCGCGCCGGCGCCGGCACCACAAGTGCGAACCGCATCACGCTGCTGCGCGACGCGGATGGTGACGGCGTCGCCGAGACCAAAAACGTTTTTCTCGAAGGGCTTCATTCGCCGTTCGGCATGGCGCTGGTCGGCGATGATTTCTATGTCGCGGACTCCGATGCGATCATCAAATTTCCCTACCATGCCGGCGATACCAAAATCACCGCGGCCGGCGTGAAACTCGCGGACCTGCCCGCGGGCACCCGCAATCATCACTGGACCAAGGATCTCACCGCCAGTCCCGACGGGTCGAAGCTTTACGCGACCGTCGGCTCCAACAGCAATGTCGGCGAAAACGGCATCGAGGCCGAAACCAATCGCGCCGCCGTTCTCGAAGTCGATCGCTCGACCGGCGCGTCGCGCGTGTTCGCGTCAGGCCTGCGCAATCCGAACGGGCCATCGTGGCAGCCGCAAAGCGGCGCGCTGTGGGTGGTCGTCAACGAGCGCGACGAACTCGGCAACGATCTCGTGCCCGACTACATGACCTCGGTGAAGGACGGCGGTTTCTATGGCTGGCCCTACAGCTATTACGGTCAGCATGTCGACACCCGCGTCGAGCCGCAGCGGCCGGACCTGGTGGCGAAGGCGATTGCGCCCGATTACGCGCTGGGGGCGCATACGGCCTCGCTTGGCTTGACGTTCAACACCGGCCATCTGTTTCCCCCCGAAATGGCCGGCGGCGCTTTCATCGGCCAGCACGGTTCGTGGAATCGCAAGCCTCGCGCCGGCTACAAGGTGATCTTCGTGCCGTTCGCCAACGGCAACCCTTCGGGCCAGCCGCAAGACGTGCTCACCGGATTCCTCAACGACAAGGGCGAGGCGCAGGGCCGGCCGGTCGGCGTCAAGATCGACAAGCAGGGCGCGCTGCTGGTGGCCGACGACGTCGGCAATGCGGTGTGGCGCGTGACGCCATCGGCCAAGTAGGCGTCACGATGCGTCGATCGCGCGGTGAAGATTCGAGCGAGTGCTGCTTTATTTGGCAACGGACATTCTTGCCGATCCATTTGCCGCGCGTGTGGCCGCGCGAAACGAGATTTTTGCCGGCTGCACTGTTTTGTCTTCGAATTCGAAGATAAGGTCGACGCCAGCGGTGGACGCAACGACGACCGCATTTGCTTCGTCTCCCGTCCTCGCAGACTTCGGCTTTGTTCTGACGTCGAGGAATGACCGGCCCCGAAGGCGGTCCGAGCCAACCTGACCTGGACCAGTCCAAGTGACGTCAATTGCATTTCGGAGAGATCTCACGTCCCGGGGACGCGCAGCGAAATGGGCCGGGCTCTTGATCGGTTTCACTGTATTGTCCTGGTCGGCCCGCGCCGATGATGCGACGGCCCCCAATTCGATCACCCCCAATGCGGACGTTCCCGACAAGAGCGGCTACAATCTGTTTAATCCGACGCCGGACGACGAGATGCGAAAATTCACGCCGGATCGGCCGGCCAAGGGATATTCCGTCCGCACCATCGACGCCGGTCACGTCGAGCTGGAGACTGACTTTGTCAGCTACACCTATTCCCGATATCTCGGCATCACGACTCACGGCTTTGAGGCCTTCGACCCCAATCTGAAAATAGGCATCACCAACTGGGCGGATTTTGAAATCCAGTTCAACGGCCTGCAGTCGCAGCAATCCTTCGACAGCACCACCGGCGCCAGCGTGGCGCATGGTGCAGGCTTCGGCGATGTCTTCCTGCGGACCAAGATCAACCTGTTCGGCAATGACAGCGGCCCGGTGGGCCTTGCCGTCATTCCCTATGTCAAGGTGCCCTCGTCGGTCCCGGTCATCAGCAATGGCGCTGTTGAAAGCGGCTTGATCGCGCCGCTCGCCTTGCGTCTGCCGCAGGATTACATCGTCACCTTGATGACCGAGGTGGACCAACTGAAGAACACCGACGATGGCCGCCGCTACACCAACTTCGTCAACCTCATCGGTGTCAGCCACCCGCTGCCCGGCGTCGAAGGCGCCAATGCGATGGTCGAGCTGTATTCATCGGCCGGCACCGATCCGGCATCGCCGCAGATCTACACCTTCGATGCCGCGATGAATTTCCGGCTCGACAAGCATACGATCCTGGATGTCGGTCTCAACCTCGGCCTCAACAAGGCCGCCCCCAAGGCGCAAATTTATAGCGGAATATCGGTGCGGTTTTGACGGGTACGCCCACGAGCTCGGCTAGACCCGAAAATGCTTCGACAATTTCAGGCCCTGCGCCTGATAGTTCGAGCCGATGCGCTGGCCGTACATCGCATCGGGCCGCGCCAGCATTTTTTCATACACCAGCCGGCCGACGATCTGGCCGTGCTCGAGGATGAACGGCACCTCGCGCGAGCGCACTTCCAGCACCGCGCGCGAGCCTTGCCCGCCGGCGCCGGCATAGCCGAAGCCGGGATCGAAAAACCCCGCATAGTGCACACGGAATTCGCCGACCAGGGGATCGAACGGCACCATCTCCGCGGCGTAATCCGGCGGCACCTGCACGGCTTCCTTGGATGCCAAAATGTAGAATTCGCCGGGATCCAGAATGAGGCTGCCGTCGGGCCGCGCCGATATCGCCTCCCAGAATTCATCGACGGCATAGCCGCCGCGGCGATCGATATCGACCACGCCGGTGTGACGCTTGGCACGGTATCCGACAAATCCCCTGGCGTTTTCTCCGGAGAGATCGACGCTCAGCGCCACGCCGTTGACGAGGTCGGCGTCGTCGGCATCGACCAGCCGCTCCAGGTCATGCAACGCGTCGAGTTCATCCGGGGTAAGGATGGCATCGCCGGTCCGAAAGCGGACCTGGCTGAGCCGCGATCCCTCGCGCAGCAGCACCGGAAACGTCTTCGGACTGATCTCCGCATAGAGCGGACCGTGATAGCCGGCGCCGATCATGTCGAACCGCCGCGTGCCGTCGGCGATCACCCGGGTGAATACATCCAGCCGCCCGGTCGAGCTTTTCGGATTGGCGGCGGCGACGATCTCCGGCGGCAGCGCCAGGCTCTCCAATAACGGCACGATGTAGACGCAATTGGTTTCCAGCACTGCGCCGTCAGTCAGATCGATTTCGTGCAGCTTCAACTCGTCGATGCGCTCGGCCACCGTCGCACCGGGCCCCGGCAGGAAGCTGGCGCGCACCCGGTAGGCGATATCGCCGAGGCGCAGGTCGAGGCTCGCCGGCTGGATCTGGCTCTCGACAAAGGGATAGGCCGGCAGAATAAGGCCGGCATCCGCCATCGCCGCGATCATGCGGTCGGGCAGAATGCCATTGGCGTCGGGTTGAAGCGTGAACGACACGGGTTTAGTCCTCGGGATGGCCTGCTTGCGCCATCCAGACGCTGAAAATACGGACTTTTACCGGTTATCCGATGGCTGGCTTGACGGAAAGGGCGCGGCGGAATAAGAGCATGACTTATCCCGTGGTGATTTGAGCCGGCCGGCTTGCAGCCACGTTAAATAAGTCGCTAAACAGGCCGGGGACACGTGTGATCCCGGCCTGTGGAATTTTCCAGGCCGGTTTTTTTGTGACCATTTTCCGGTGGTCACGATGGAGGTCACATGTCTAACTCTACTGCGCCCGCTTCGCTTACGGCCCATTATCGTCCCGAAACCCGGCTGGTCCATTCCGGCACCATCCGCTCCGAATTCGGCGAAACTTCCGAGGCGCTGTTTCTCACCCAGGGGTATGTCTACGACAGCGCCGAGCAATGCGAGGCGCGCTTCAAGGGCGAAGACCCCGGCTACATCTATTCGCGCTACTCCAATCCGACGATTGCGATGTTCGAACGCCGCATGATCGAGCTTGAGGGCGCCGAAGCCGGCCGCTCGACCGGCACCGGCATGGCCGCCGTGACGACGGCGGTTCTGGCGCCGCTCAAAGCCGGCGATCACGTGGTCGCTGCGAAAGCGATGTTCGGATCGTGCCGTTACGTGGTGGAAGACTTGCTGCCGCGCTACGGCATTTCGTCAACGCTGGTCGACGGCCTCGATCTCGACCAGTGGAAGAAGGCGATGCGGCCGAATACCAAGAGCTGCTTCCTGGAAAGCCCGACCAATCCGACGCTCGACGTGCTCGATATCGGCGCCATCGCCGAGATCGCACATCAGGGCGGCGCGCGGCTGATCGTGGACAACGTGTTCGCAACACCGATCTGGCAGAGCCCGCTTACGCTCGGCGCCGATGTCGTGGTGTATTCGGCGACCAAGCACATCGACGGCCAGGGCCGCTGCCTTGGCGGAATGATCCTGTCGTCGGAGGCGTTCATCGCCGAGCACATCCACACCTTCCTGCGCCAGACCGGCCCGTCAATGTCGCCGTTCAACGCCTGGGTGCTGCTGAAAGGACTGGAAACGCTGGCCATCCGGGTGCGCGCGCAAACCGAAACCGCAGCAAGCATCGCCGATGCTCTGGCCCGGCATCCGAAAGTCTCGCGGCTGATCTACCCCGGCCGCGCCGATCATCCGCAGGCAGCACTGGTCAAGAAGCAAATGCGCGCCGGATCGACCCTGATCGGCTTCGAGGTCAAGGGCGGCAAGGCCGGCGCGTTTCGTTGTCTCAACGCGCTGAAGCTGGCGCGGATCTCGAACAATCTCGGCGATTCCAAGAGCCTCGTCACCCATCCGGCGACCACGACGCATCAGCGGCTGACGCCGGAGGCGCGCAGCGAGCTTGGCATCAGCGAGGGCTTTATCCGCTTCTCGGCCGGCCTCGAGCATCGCGACGACCTGATCGAGGATTTGCAGGCCGCGCTGGAACGGGTGTGAGGAGAGTAGTGAATGGGCGAGTGGCGAATAGCGAATAGCGAGTAGCGAATAGCCATCGTCACTATTCGCTATTCGCCCATCTCACATCGGGCGATAGGTCTGCACGCTGGACGGCACGTTGATGCCGAGCTTGATCTGACCCACCGATTTAATGATGTCGTCGCCGAGCAACTGGGCAAAGCAGGCGTAACCCCAGTCGTTCATGTGCAAGCCATCGGCGATCACGAATTTGTCGATCGGGATCGCCTGTTCCTCATGCCATTCGCGCATCACCTCGAAGCGCGGAAAAAACCCGACATGGCGGAGTGCTGCGACCTTGCCGAGCAGACTCACCATCCGGGTCGCGTTTTGCGCCCGTTCGGTCACCCTCGGAGAATATTGCGGATCGACCAGCACCAGATCGGCGCCCGCTGCCTGGATTCGCCCGACGCCCTCGCTGACGAGCTTGGCGGTCTCGACCGGGTCGAGGTCGCGCAGCACGGCGTTGGTGCCGACCTGCCAGATCACGAGATCCGGCTTCATATCGATTACCGAAGTCTGCAGCCGCTTCATCATTTCGGGCGCATCCTCGCCGCCATGGCCCTGGTTGAGGACGGTGATGTCGGCCCCTGGATACTGCCGATGAAGTTGGGCCGCTAATCGGTTGGGATAGGTGAACTCCGGCGACGTCGAACCCCAACCCTGGGTCGACGACGATCCGAATGCGATGATCGTCACCGGCGCGCCCGAGGCCAGCTTGCCCGCCACATGCGGCAACGACCCTACCGGGTTGACACCACCCTTGGGCGGCAGGCACGGGACGCGGCTGAAAATGTCGCCGGCCGACTTTGCGACGTCCTTTGCTTTTTCGATCGCCTTGGTGGTGAAGCTCTGGGGCTGCGGCCAACCCGGCTGATCGACGGCGGTCGCATTGGCGGCGCCGGTCGTCTGCGACGCCGACGCCCTGATGCTATCGGATTTGGCAACGCCGGACAGCGCCGCCTGCTGGACGACCTGGGCGCGCGCGCGCAGCATCGACGCCGGCGTCAACAGCACAAGGGCTGCGACTGCCGGCACGGCTAGCGATGCGACCCCGCAAAAAGGGCGAACAAAACTCATAAACGCTTGGTCCTTAATTCTGTTGGGAAGGTTCAAGATGCGCGGCGTCGATCACAAATTTCGACAGCGCGCGTGCGAGGCAATCATGGACACGCTTGGCCAGTTCGGGGCCGTGCGAAGCACTGAATAGATCGAAATCTCCTAAATCATTCCATTGATGCATGATGGCGAAGCGGTCGAACAGCGGAACGTCGTGCTGCTGCGCCACCACGCGCATATTATCCAGATAAGGCGGCACCGAGATCATCGTCTCGGTACGTGGGCTATATTGCAAATTCATCAAAATGACGTCGGCTCCCGTCTTTTGCAACGCAGTAACCCCATCGTCGACAGCGCCGCGAAAATCATCGGGATCGACCGATCGCATAGCATCGACGGTTCCGGTCTGCCAGACAACCAAAGTAGGCTTTTTTCCGTCCAGAAGCTTAACGACGTCGGCGGCAACTTCCGCGGCAGTTTTCTTGGCTTGCAGCTCTACCGATACGTTAACCGTGACCGCAGGCAATTTCTCCCTCAGCACAGCCTGCAATCGACCGGGATAGGCGCTGTTTTCGGACATGTTGATGGTCGACGACCGGCTGCCCAGCACCAGAATATCCAGCGGATGGCCGCTTTTGACGGCATCCATGACCTTGGGAAGCGGGCTCTCGCTCTGCAGCAGATAGGCCGGAACGTCGCAATTCGGGGCAGCATTCTCGGCGCGCGCGAATGTGACGGTCAAAAGACCGGCCATCAGCGTCAGGCCCAGAATGGACCGCGAGTTGGACTTCATAAGCCCCCTCCCGCCATATCGGCGTTGCCGCCGGTGCTTTTAATCCGCGACGCACTCTTGTCGGCGGAATGTTTATACCATGAAAACAGCCATGCCGCGGCGCACATGATCAGGATTCCGGAAATACTGACTATGAAATGCAGCACCACGCCGCCGGAAACCTCGGCCAGGATAAAATAGCCCGCGAAAGCCAGGAACACGCCGAGGCAGAAAATCTCCAGCGAATGCTGCCCGCACAGGATCAGCGGCCGCAGCCAGGGCGACTTCAATCCGGGCCAGTCCTTCGGCAGCAAGCGCACGGTGACGGCCGCCAGCGCCAGAAAATGCGCGAACCGCAGCACGTCGAGATCGGTCTTGTCGATTGGATACATCCATTGCTCGAGCAAGCGCGGCATCAGATGACTCAACTGCGGCACGTACCATGTCAGCGTCACGCAGAACGCTGCGAACAGATAGACCAGCGAAATCCAAAGCGTGACCCGCGACGAGAGAACCCGCGACATTCGCAGGGCGCCGCCCTGCGCGCACCAGGCGCCGAACACGAACAACAATTGCCAGGCGAACGGATTGAAGACCCACACCCCGTTGGGATACGCCGACAGATGCAGGTCGTACTGCCAGGTGGCGGCATAGAGCAAAACCGACAGCGCCAGCGTGGCGTCGGCTCGCCACTTCAGAAGCCACAGGATCAAGGGAAGAAACAGCATCAGCACGATATATAGCGGCAGCACATCCATGTTGACGGGACGAAATCTCAACAGCAGCGCCTCGACGATGGTGACGTCCGGCTGCTTGAGAAAGTCCATGATGCCCATTTCTTCCGAGTACAGCGGGTTCTCGAAACTGGTGGCAACGTAGGATATCTCGGCGAGAAAGATCGTGAACAGGAACACATGGGCGACGTAGATCTGCCAGACCCGCCGCAGGATGCGCGCGGCTGCGACCACGAAACCGGAATCGCGCATCGCGCGGCCGTAAACGAACGCCGCCGTGTAGCCCGAGATGAAGATGAATATTTCGGTGGCGTCGCTGAATCCGTAATTGCGGATGGTCAGCCAGGTCAACAGATTGGGCGGCAGGTGATCGATGAAGATCATCCACAGCGCCAGCCCGCGAAACAGATCGAGCCGCAATTCGCGTTCGCCGCCCGCGGAAGCCGCGGTCGCCGGCGGCGACAAGGCAGCCGACGCCGGTGCGGCGCCCGGCGCGACCGCATCCGCAGTTCCCGCAAGGGGCGGTCCGGCAATTCGATCGGCAACGGACGTCATCAGGCACCGTCTGGAGAAGCCGGCTTGGCACAGAGCCGGCGCGATAGGAGTGAGTTTAACTGCCCCGCAAGCAAGTTGCGAAGGTTTAAGGCATCGCGGGCGCTTTAGGGTGGAACTGTGTTGAAACGACGATTGAAAATGCCGCAAGTGGATACGCCGGATGCCGGTCCGGCGATTGGTTCCGCCGGAGCTTTTCGGCTATGATGCCCCTCGAACTTTGCGAAAGTCCGCCCGCATGTACCGCGCCGTTACCCGCCAGATCGAAGTCACCGTCGAGCCGAATTTCCTCCCCGAGCGCTCGTCGGCCGAGCGATGTGAGTTTTTCTGGTCCTACACCATCGTCATCACCAACACCGGCGAGGAGACGGTGCAACTGCGGACGCGACACTGGATCATTACCGACGCTTCGGGCCGGAAGCAGGAAGTCCGCGGCGAAGGCGTGGTCGGCGAGCAGCCGGTGCTGGCGCCGGGCGAGCACTTTAAATACACCAGCGGCGTGCCGCTGCCGACCGCGTCGGGCTTCATGACCGGCCGCTACCTGATGGTGAGCGAGAGTGGCGAGCGCTTCGAGATCGACGTGCCGACGTTTTCGCTCGACAGTCCCGACAGCAAGCGGGTGCTGAATTAGCTGAAGGCCGGGATGACGGGGCGTGTGACCCTACCCCGCCAGCCCGGTGCCGCCATACAGCCACGCCAGATCGTTATAATAATCCTCCGACGTCTTCGCGCTCATGATGGCGTTGCGGATGCGGGCGTGTTCGCCTGAGGGATGATAGATGTGCTCGCCGATGGCACGGGATTGCAACTGCACGCGCGCGGTGCGCGGGAAACGCTGCGCGCGATAACGGTCAAGCGCCGTGGCGGGGTCGTCCGGATGGGCGCCCAGCATGTGCGACAGGCACACCGCGTCCTCCAGCGCCATGCAGGCGCCTTGCGCGAAATATTGCATCATCGGGTGCGCGGCATCGCCAAGCAAAGCGACGCGGCCATCGACCCAGCACTCGTTGGGATCGCGGTCGCACAGCACCCAGAGCCGCCAGTTCTTGCCATGGCGGATGATTGCTTGCGCGCGCGCATGCACATGCGCAAAGCCCTGCATCACCTCGTCGTCGGATACCGGCTTGCCGGCAACCGGCTCCGGCGCATCATTGTGATAAGTGACGACCAGATTGAACACCTTCCAGCCCGACAGCGGATAATGCACGATGTGACATTTCGGGCCGGCCCAGAGCGTCGCCGCATTCCAGCGCAAATCCTCAGGCATCTCATCGGTCGGAATCACCGAACGATAGGTGGTATGCCCGGAAACCCGCGGCGGCCCGTCGCCGATGACGGATTTGCGGATATTCGACCACAGGCCGTCAGCGCCGATCAGCAGCGATCCGGTGACGCGTTCGCCGGAGGTAAGCCGCGCCGTCACCGAGGCTGCGTCCTGATCGTAGCCGAGGACTTCCGAGTTCACGCGCAGCTCGATCAGGTCGTGATCCCGGCAGGCTTTCAGAAATACGCCATGCAGATCGCCGCGATGAACCACCGCATAGGGATTGCCAAAACGCGCACGGAAAGCCTCGCGCAAATCCACGTGGCAGATCTCTTCGGCCGTCAGCGCATCCATCAGCCGCATCTGATCGACATAGACCGCCATGCCGCGCGCCGCCTCGCCGACGCCGAGATAGTCGAAGGCATGGAAGGCGTTGGGCCCGAGCTGGATGCCGGCGCCGATCTCGCCGAGCGCCGCGGCCTTCTCAAACAGGATCGAGCGGATGCCCTTCTGGGCCATGCCGAGTGCCGCCGCGAGGCCGCCGATGCCGCCGCCCGCGATCAATACCGGTCGCATCAGCCTGATTTCTTGAAGTGCTCGAGCGCATCTTCGGCGCGCAAAGGAACGCGCGACGCCTCGTTGTTGAGATCGACCAGCTGCGTGAGCAGCGCCATCAGCGTCTTGCGATCGGCCGGCTTCAGCGGCTGCAGCATCCGTTCCTGCGCGCGATCGACCGACGGGATGATATCGCGCAGCAACGCAGCACCTGATCGGGTCAGATGCAGCAGCTTGATGCGCTTGTCCTCGGCAGCGGGCTTGCGCTCGATCAAATGCTTGGCCTGCAGCCGCTCGATTACGCTGCCAAGGGTCGAGCGGTCGAAGGCAATGACGGCCGAAAGGCGCGTGGCATCGATGCCCGGATGGGTGCGGATCGCAACCAGCGCGGCATATTGCACCGGCGTCAGGTCAAAGGCCCGGCACTCCTCCATGAAAATCGCCACCGCGATCTGCTGCATCCGGCGAAATAGATAGCCCGGCGCGGTATAGACCGCGTCCATGGTGATGGTTACGGATTTATTCGGCATCGGGCTGCCGGTCCGGTGCGGCGTCGGCGAACGCCT
The DNA here is from genome assembly GCA_963819325.1 of uncultured Pseudomonadota bacterium. GTDB lineage: Bacteria > Pseudomonadota > Alphaproteobacteria > Rhizobiales > Xanthobacteraceae > Bradyrhizobium. The sequence goes on along the minus strand of CAWFVT010000019.1, from coordinate 79,511 downwards.
TGAGGTCTCTTGCCGCGGTTTCGGCTTTCAGCAGGCGCGGAAAGCCGGCGAGATCGACGCCGAAACGCCGCGCATTGGCAAGCTGCGGCACCAGGCAGAGGTCGGCCAGGCTCGGCGTGCTTCCGAAGCAGAACGGGCCGGGTTCGTCGGCGATCAATGTTTCGCAGGCGGTGAGGCCCTCGCGGTTGGCCCATGCCGCCCAACCCGTCACTTGCTCGTCCGGCAACCCGAGTTCGCGCAACCGCGCCAGAACCTTCAGATTCTGCACCGGATGGGTATCGCAGGCCAGGACCATCGCAAAGGCGCGGACCTTGGCGCGGCGCAGCGGTTCGGCCGGAAGCAGCGGCGGTTCGGGGTGGGTTTCGTCCAGCCATTCGATGATGGCCAGCGACTGGGTGAGGATCACGCCGCGATCGTCCTGCAGCGTCGGCACCAGCCCTTGCGGGTTGATCGCCAGATAGGCCGGATCGCGCTGCTCGCCCTTGCGCAGATGGTGCGGCAGGTGATCGGCGCTCAAACCCTTCAGGTTCAAGGCGATACGGACCCGGTAGGACGCGCTGCTGCGGAAATAGCCGTGCAGCTTCATCGGAACCTCCCTCAAGGCTTCTGGTTTTCTTGTGATGCGTCATTGACGCTATCCACTTTGTAAGTATGCTGTCAATCGTCCGAATAAGAACGACGGGAGGCTGCCATGGAAGCCGTACAGAAGACGCCGGAGCGCGAGGCGTTCTACCGCAAGATCGACGGCGAAAATCTCTCGGCGCTGTGGAACGTGATGGGCGACCTGATCACGCCGGAGCCGAAAAGCGCCTGCCGCCCGCATCTGTGGAAATTCGACGCCATCCGCGACTACATGACCGAGGCCGGCAAACTGATCACCGCCAAGGAAGCTGAGCGGCGGGTGCTGGTACTGGAAAATCCCGGGCTTCGCGGCCAGTCGAAAATCACCACTTCGCTGTTTGCCGGCGTGCAGATGGTGATCCCGGGCGATGTCGCGCCCGCGCACCGGCACAGTCAATCGGCGCTGCGCTTCGTGCTCGAAGGCAAAGGCGCATTCACCGCGGTCGATGGCGAGCGCACCGCGATGGAGCCCGGCGATTTCGTGATCACGCCGTCCATGACCTGGCACGATCACTCCAACCAGACTTCAGAGCCGATGTTCTGGCTCGACGGGCTCGACATTCCGCTGGTGCAATTCCTCGATGCGTCGTTTGCGGAAGGGTCCGATGAGGATCAGCAGAAGATCACGCGTCCCGCCGGCGACAGTTTTGCGCGCTACGGCCACAACCTGCTACCGGTCGACATCAAGCGCACCTCGAAGACCTCGCCGATCTTCAATTATCCCTATCACTACACCCGCGAGGCGCTGGAGCAGGCCAAACTGCGCGACGAATGGGACGCCTGCCACGGGCTGAAACTGAAATTCTCCAATCCCGAGACCGGCGATTTTGCGATGCCGACCATCGGCACCTTCATTCAGCTGTTGCCGAAGGGCTTCAAGACCGCGCGCTATCGTTCCACCGACGCCACGGTGTTTGCCGCGATCGAAGGCAAGGGGCGTTCGCGGATCGGCGAGCAGACCTTCGAATGGGGCTCGCGCGATCTGTTCGTGGTGCCGAGTTGGCAGTGGGTCACCCACGAGGCCGACCAGGATTCAGTGCTGTTCAGTTTCTCGGACCGACCGGTGCAGCAGAAGCTCGATCTGTTCCGTGAAGATCGCGGCAATGCGTGAGATGGGGCTCGTCTGTTGTCCTCCATCTGCTTCCAGTTTCAAACAACCACGACACCGTCATTCGCGGCATCTTTGACTTCATCACACCTTCCCCGCGCCCCAATTCGCCGCGCGTTTTTCGGCGAAGGACGCCAGCCCCTCTGACGCCTCTTTGGTCTGGCGCCGGGCCGCATGCATCCTGACGAGACGCGCATAGGCGGCGTCATTTGCGTCCATGCCGCCGAATGAGCTTTCCATGGCCAGCGCCTTGGTTTCGGCCAGCGCCTGGGGACCATTGGCCAGCAACTGCTCTACGACTTTTGCTCCCGCGCTCTCCAGTTCGGCCAACGGCACCACCTCGTGCGCGAGACCGATGCGGCGCGCTTCATCGGCGCCAAAGCGCTCGCCGGTCAGCGCGTAGCGGCGGACCTGCCGAACGCCGATGGCGTCGCAAAGTTGCGGAATGATGATCGCAGCGGTCAACCCCCAGCGGACTTCCGTGATCGCGAACACCGCGTTGTCGGCCGCGATCACCACGTCGCAGGCGGAAATCACGCCGGTGCCGCCGCCGAAGCAGCCGCCTTGCACCAGCGCCACGGTTGGAATCGGCAATCTGTTGAGCCGCTGCACGGCTTCAAAGGTCGCTTGCGACACCGCCTCGTTTTCGGCAGACGTCCCCGGCCGCACCGCGTTGATCCATTTCAGGTCGGCGCCGGCCTGGAAATGCTTGCCATTGCCTTTGAGCACGACGACGCGAAGCCGCGTCTCCTTGCCCAGTTCGTCCATCGCCGAAAGCACGCCACCGATGAGGCCGCTATCATAGGCGTTGTTCACTTCGGGGCGATTTAAGGTGACCGTCGCGACTCCGCGTTCATCGACGCTCCACAAGACTGGACTGGAAGCCATGGACGATCCCTTTGTTGAGCAGGTGCGATGGGTGCGAGGTTTTGGCTATTGCGTCAAGTGGCTGATGAAGGCATCGGATCAGCGCGAGGTTCACGGTACCGCGTTCTTCGATTCGATCACGCCGATCCTTGCCGCAATGGTATCCAGAATTTCGCGCATCACCTGTTCATCATTGCGCCCCGAGCGCACGAGCACATGGAAGGAATGATCGGCCTCCGCCACCCAATGCAGCGACACCGATGGTCCGAGGTTTTTGACGACGGGTTCGAGCAACTTCACCTCAGCCAGATTATCGCGGGTGCCTTGCACGAACAGCTGGGGAATATGCACATCGGAAAGGTGCTTTGCCCGATCGGTGGACGGCTTGCCCGCCGGATGCAACGGAAAGCCGAGAAAGACCAATCCGTGGACTCCGGCCAGCGGCTCAAGCGCCTGCGCCTGTGAGGTCATGCGGCCGCCGAATGATTTGCCGCCCGCAATCAGGAGCAATTCCGGGCAGCATCGGCCGGCTTCTGCCACCGCGGCTCGCACGGCGGCATGAGCGATCGCCGGCGGATCAGGCCGACGGCTCGCCTTCTCCATATAGGGGAATTGATAGCGCAACGTCGCCACGCCGCGTTCACCCAGACCCGCCGCGACCTTCTCCATGAAGGAATGGGTCATCCCCGCGCCGGCCCCATGGGCAAACACAAAACAGGCCCGCGCCTGCGCGGGGCGAATCAAAAGCGCGGAGACGCGATCCGCCTTCCCGACCGCAATCTCGAGCTTTTGCGGGCTGACGGTTTTCATCTCGCTAAAGTTTGGCCGGCGGCGGCAGTCGCCCGAACAGCTGTTCCAGCGCGAGGCCGATCGAAAGCAGCCGGCGATCGCTGCCGGCCGGACCGTCCAGCTCCATGCCGACCGGCAATGCGCTGGTTGCGCCCAATGCAATCGGGATCTGAAGACCGGGGATTCCGGCATTACTGCCGGGATCGGTGTTCTGAATGTACATGGCGAAATTCGCCAGATCGCTCGAACTCAGGATTGGAGGTGATCGCCACCTTCGGCACGGTGGGAAATACGATGGCATCGAGACGGTTGCTGGCAAAGGTGTCGCGATAAAGCTGTTGCAGGGCCGGGCGCGCGGTCCTGATCGCCGCCTCATAAGCGGGCTTCGCATCCACGACGGTATCGTCCGGACCTGGTAGTTTGCGCGGAATCACCAGGCCCTCATAGGTGCCCTTGACGTCGGGACTGGCGATATCTCTTGCCAATTCCTCGATCGATATTTTCGCGCCGCGCTTGAGATAGGCGACCATGTCGTCATAGGCCTCGTAGAGCGCGACCGGAAAACCAACCTGCCCGTTCAGCTCCATCAGCTCAGGCATGTCGACGTCGACAATAATCACGCCGGCCGCCTTCAATTTCGCATGCGCCGCGGCGATCGCCGCCGTGGTGTCGCCGTCGAGGTTCGCCATCGTCGCGGCGACGACGCCGAGCCGGATGCCTTTCAGGTCGGCGGCCTCGATCTCTGACTCGCCGGAGATGATGCGATCGAGCAGCACGACATCGGCGATCGATCCCGCCATGACCCCGGCCGTATCGCGGGTGTGGGAAATCGGAGCGATGCCGGCTTGCGGATAGCGCCCGACGGTCGGCCGCAGCGACACGCCGCCGTTGAGCGCGCAGGGAACGCGCACCGATCCGCCGGTGTCGGTCCCGATCGTCGCCGGAATGATCCGCGCGGCGATCGCAGCGGCATTGCCCGATGACGACCCGCCGGCGATCTTCGCCGTATCGTAGGCGTTGCGGACGCCGAATTCGGCGCCGGTCTTGAAGGCCGTGTTGTAGCCGGAAATGCCGAAGGCCAGTTCGTGCATATTGGTTTTGCCGATGATGACGGCGCCGGCGGCGCGCAGTTTCGCCACGATGGGCGCATCCTCGGCGGGGATGTAGCCCTTCAGCGCGGGCGTCCCGGCCGTCGTGGGCAGGCCTGCGACCTCGATGTTATCCTTGATGGCGATCGGCACGCCGCCCAGCGGTTTGCACGGCTCGCCTCGCGCGCGTGCGGCGTCATAGGCGCGGGCAGCCTTCATGGCTCCGGCCTCGTCCAGCGTAATGAAGGCATTCAGTTCGGGGCGAGCCTTGGCCCGCGCCAGAGCGGCCGCGACCAGCTCCACGCTGGTATATTTGCCGGTACAGACGTCGGACGCCGCCTGCGTCGCGGTCAGATGATCCAAATCGAAAGCCGATTGAGTGTGAGCCAAAAGCTTTTCTTCACAAAATGCCGCTGAGGTTTTGGCGATCCCGGCATGACTCGAACATGCGACCTACGGTTTAGGAAACCGTCGCTCTATCCGGCTGAGCTACGGGACCGAAGCCCCGCGGGTGGAAGCGGGCGCTTGGAAGCTCCATACCAGAGCGGCCGCGTGATCGCCAGCCTCCGCGGCGAACCCATCACGGAGGGAGCGTCACGGCATTCGCAAGGGGCACGTGGTCGTTGTTTGTCCCGTACAAAGGAATTTATTCCGAAACGGGCAGGAGCCCTTGGCATGCCAGAACCGATGCTGCACGGCATTCAAATTGGACAAATTTGTCAGCCAAATCAAACTTCTCTTGGTCAGCGATATAAATCTGTCTAGAGTGATTTTGCCCAATAAGGGCAGGAGTAATGCCCGAAAAGGGCAGGAGGCATGCCCATCAAGGGCATGGCCAAGGGAGGACAAGGATGAAGCGACTGATTACGGTCGGGGTAGCCGCATGTCTGGCGACAGCCGCACATGCGCAGACGGCACAGGAATTATCCAAGAGCGATCCAAGCTACGTACTCAATTACGGCATGGACTATGGGCAGCAGCGCTACAGCGCGCTGGCCAAGATCAATGCCCAGAACGTCAAGCACCTGGCTCCGGCCTGGAACCTCAGCTATGACGACAACCGCGCCGAGGAATCACAGCCGCTGGTCTACAAGGGCGTGCTGTATGTCACGACCAACAGCGCCACCATCGCGGTCGACGCCAAGACCGGCAAGCAGCTCTGGAAGACCAAGGTCGAATATCCGCCGGAGACCCCGCGCGTGGTCTGCTGCGGCATCATCAACCGCGGTGCGGCGATGTATGAAGGCAAGATCATCCGCGGCACGCTCGATGCAAAGCTGGTCGCGCTCGATGCCAAGACCGGCAAGCAGTTGTGGAAATCCGACGTCGCCGAGATGAAGGCCGGCTACACCATGACCGGCGCGCCGCAGATCGCCGACGGCGTCATTCTGACGGGCATCTCCGGCGCCGAGTTCGGTACCCGCGACTTCATCGACGGCTGGGATCCGGCCGACGGCAAGCATCTGTGGCGCACCTACACCGTGCCGCTGCCCAATGAAAAGGGCGGCGACACCTGGGCCGGCGACACCGCCAAGACCGGCGGCGGATCGACCTGGATTACCGGCTCGTTCGATCCGGAACTCCACACCGTCTATTGGGGCATCGGCAACCCCGGCCCGTTCAACGCCGCGGGCCGCAAGGGCGACAACCTCTACACCTGTTCGGTTCTCGCGCTCGATCCGAAGACCGGCGCGATCAAGTGGCACTATCAGTTCTCGCCCAACAATCCGTTCGACTATGACAGCGTCGCCGAGATGATCCTGTCGACGATCGAGGTCAAGGGCAAGCCGACCAAGGTCCTGATCGACGCCAACCGCAACGGCTTCATCTACGTGCTGGACCGGACCAACGGCAAACTGATCGCCGCCAATCCCTACGTGAAGGTGAACTGGGCTTCGAGCATCGACATGGCTACCGGTCGGCCGGTCGAAACCGAGATCTCGACCAAGGCGCGCAACGGCGAAACGGTCGACGTGTGGCCATCGATCCTTGGCGGCAAGAACTGGGAACCGGGTTCGTTCGACCCGAAGACCGGCCTTGCCTATTACAACACGCTCAACTTCGGCGGTCACTACAAGGCCGTGCCGGCCGAATACAAGGAAGGCGAATGGTTTCTCGGCATGGACCTGACCCTTGGCTGGGCCTACCCCGAAGGTCCGCGCGGCTATCTGAAGGCCGTCGATCCGATGACGGGCAAGGCCAAGTGGGAAGCGCCGAGCGATCTTCCGCGGTTCTCGGGCGTGTTGTCGACCGGCGGCGGGGTGGTGTTCTCGGGCCAACTGACCGGCGAGTTCGAGGCGTTTGATGCCGAGAACGGCAAGAAGCTGTGGTCGTTCAAGACCGGCTCCGGCATCGAAGGCCAGCCGATCACCTGGGAACAGGACGGCGAACAGTATGTCGCCGTCTCGGTCGGCGTCGGCGGCGTGTATTCGCTGTTCTCCGGCGACGAACGGATGGCTTCGATTCCGCCGGGCGGCTCGCTCTGGGCCTTCAAGCTGATGAAGTAATCGGCCGCTTGTTAAGCTCGAGGGGGCCGCCGTCATGGCGGCCCCCTCTTCGTGTCATCTTCATGCTTCCGGGAAATGCAATCGATGAATGCCAGAGTACGGTTTTGGATGTTCGGGTTCGGCGCGCTGTTTGTTGCCACGTTACTTGTTACCGTGAGTTCAGCCTTCGCCGCCGAAGTATCAGCAAGCGATCCGGCGCAAGTCGCCAAGGGAAAGACACTCTACGGCACCAATTGTCTGCACTGTCACGGCATCAACATGGTTACGCCCGGCACGGCGGCATACGATCTGCGCGAATTTCCGCATGACGACAAGGCGCGCTTCGTGAATTCGGTAACCCATGGCAAGAACAATCGCATGCCGCCATGGGGCGACATCCTCAAGCCCGAGGACATCGATAACCTCTGGGCGTACGTATTGACCGGCGGAAAGCCGTGACGAGGAATCTCATGAAGACCAGATCGGCGGCGGCACTCGCCAGTGCGGCATTGATCCTGACGCTGACGGTATCCGCGAGGCCGGCCGCGGCCGAAGAGCAGACGCTTCGCGTCTGCCTGAACGAGAATACTCCGCCTTACTCTTTCCATGAGGGCAAGGAGGCCGGCGGGTTCGACCTCGCCGTGGCCGAAGCCGTTGCCAAGCGTCTCGGTCGCACGCTCGCCGTCCAATGGTTCGAAACCGGCATCGACGCCGATAGCAGCCTCACCTTGCAGGCCAACGCATTGCTGTCGGACGGGCGCTGCCAGCTTATCGGCGGCTACCCGCTGTTCCGCATCGCGCTGGGCCGGCCTGCTGTCGAAACCGCGCGCCTGCCCGGCTTCGATGGCGCAAAGCCCGATGATCGACGCCGCCGCGTCACCCTCGGCGAACTGGTGCCGACCAAGCCGTATCATTTCGCACCGCTCACCGTCATCTTGAGCGGCTCGGTCGCCGACAAATCGATTTCAAGCCTTGCCGATCTTGCGGGCTTGCGGCTCGGCGTCAATCAATCGACGCTCTCCGACGCGATTTTGATGCGCTATGGCGCGGGCAAATACGTCAACCAGGTCACCCATTTCGTGCCCGGGCGCAGCGAGTTGTTCCCCCGCATGGAAAGCGGTGACATCGACGCCACGCTGACCGAACTGCGCCGGTTCGACGACTATCGCGACAAGCACCCGGATACAAAACTCAAGGCCACCGGTTACTTCCACAAGATCGGGTTCAACATGGGCTATGTCGGCCTTGGCACCGACCGGCCACTGATCGAGGCGGTCAATGCGGCCGTCTCCGATCTCGTCGCCAAGGGCGAACTCGCCGCCATGGCGAAGAGCGCCGGCATGACCTACGTGCCGCCGACCGAACCGGACGTCCTCGAAGGGATTTCGATCGTCGATTTTTTCAAGGACTAGGTTCTGCGGCTGGCCGGCTTCCTAATTCGATTTCCAAACAGCCACGCTTCACATGAAGCCGTCTACTCCGCGAAAGCGGAGTATCCCGTACGCCGCAGCTTCGCGAATTCGATCATGGATGCCGGAATGGCAGTGATTGGCGTGATGCCAAGCTGATTGGTTAGCCATATCAAAGTTGTCTTGGTCGGCCTGATTGAACTTGGCTACGGTGATTTTTGCCCATCACGGGCAGGAGCAATGCCCGCAAAGGGCACGAGCCATACCCATCAAGTACATATGGGCCAAGGGACGGCAAGGATGAAGCGACTGATCACGGTCGGGGTAGCCGCATGTCTGGCGACAGCCGCACATGCGCAGACGGCACAGGAATTATCCAAGAGCGATCCAAGCTACGTACTCAATTACGGCATGGACTATGGGCAGCAGCGCTACAGCGCGCTGGCCAAGATCAATGCCCAGAACGTCAAGCACCTGGCTGACGACAAGGCGCGCTTCGTGAATTCGGTAACCCATGGCAAGAACAATCGCATGCCGCCATGGGGCGACATCCTCAAGTCCGAGGACATCGATAACCTCTGGGCGTACGTATTGACCGGCGGAAAGCCGTGACAAGGAATCTCATGAAGACCAGGTCGGCGGCGTCACGGCGCCGCGCGCGGGCGATTTCAGGGCGTCCGCAAGCCCTTGCGGATCGTCGGTGCCGATGCGACGAATATCGCTGGACCTCAAATGCAGTTCGACCGCATCGAGGCCCGACACGTTGTAGAGCCGGAAGCCCGGCCCCGTCCTGATCCCGAAGCCGTTCCACCAGTGGTTACGCACCACCGCAACCGTTTCGATTTCATCCAGCGCAAGCCGATAGGTCCAGAATCCGGGACCGAAATGCCATCGCAGTTCGTTGCCGTTCACTTCAACGGTCAAGGATGAGAATAGGAAGGCAACGGCAACAAGAATGATCAGCACGGCCACCGGCATCAATTGCCCGGTCCGCCAGGCAATCGCCGCATCGATTGCGGCAAGGACCAGACAGAGAAACAAGATCAAGGTGCCGCGCTGTGTGTGACGATACGGCATGGCGCTAACCCTCCCATCTGGAAACACGGATCCAACGGGGTGCTTCATTTTGACGCCTCCTGAAGCAAGATTGGTTCTGATTGAATCAGAACCGAAGCTCCAGTCTTCTGTTTTGACCCGTTTTCTTTACGCGAACCGGTATCCACCCCGCATCAAGTGCGGGGCAGGCTTTCGCTCGAAACGCTCATGGATCGTCGTTTTGGTCGCCGAAATCCGCGCTCGGGTTCATGATGCACCGTGATTTGTTCGGCCTCCATGATCCCGGCCGCTCTTTAATTGGGCAAGAATGTGACGCGTCCCGTCGCAATCCGCAAAGAGTTCCACCACTCGCGCGGGAAAAATCGCCGGTTCTGGGGTGACAAGCCAGCCGATAATGACGACAATCGGGATAAATTGTGTCGTCGAAATTCGTGCTGAGAATTGAACCTTGAATCTGATGCTACGCACATTCGCGTTGTTGATGGCCGTGATCGCCGCCGGCTTGGTGCTGACATCGCCGCGCGCCCACGCGGGGTGGTGGGGCACGCGCGCGCCGGTCGATTTTGAGGAATGCGCCGACGCCGCCGAAAAGGCGACGGCCCGTGAAGCGAAGGCGGCGGCACTGATCGAATGCAACGCAAAGTTTGCCGGACGGCGCAAGCCCGGCGGCGGCTACAGTTATTTCGATTTCATGCAGAACCGGACGTTCGATATCGCAGGTCCTAATCCGACGCCGGAAGAGCAGAAGCGGATCGACGAACAATATACCGAGTTCCTCGATCGCGAGCGGCAGAGCAGCATCGCGGCGGCGTACGCGGCAAAACAACAGCAGCAACAGCTGCAGCGGACCACCTTCAGGAGCGAGACCGAGAAGGTACCCGTGCCAGTGCCAGCGCCGAACAAGCCATCCGTCGCCGGCGCCAATGCCAAGCGTCTGAAAGCCTCAAATTGCGCAAGCCATTCCTTCTCCTGCGACTGGCCGCGGCTTTCCGAAAAGCTCAACGACCTGAAGAACGTGCTGTTCGGCTCTTCTTCCACCAAAGACAAACGCAGCTGATGTTCGCCGTTGTTGCTGATGGCACCGGTATCAGCGGCTATTTTAATGCGCCCGGCCGGATCTGGTCCGGCGTCAATCGGGGCGAGCCTTTGCCGGCCGCTTCGGCGCTCCTGATCAACGCGACAATGCGCCGGGAGAGCGGCACCTGCAGCCCGTGCCGGTCGGCGATCCCGGTGATGACGCCCTGCAGATAGTCGATTTCGGTGCGCCGGCCGCGCTGCAGATCCTCCCACATCGAGGAGCGCGCCTCCGGATCGATCTTCATCGTGCGCCCCAGCAACACAGCGAACACGGCATCGGGCAGCCGCAGCAGATGCGGCGTCCAGCCGGCCGGGATCGGTGTCGATGATACCGGCGTGATGCCCTCGGCCCTGATGGCCGCAAGCCCCTCGGCCATCTGGTCGGCGAACAACACGCGCCAGGCGCGTTGGCTGAGCTGCTGGCGCAACGGCAGATCGGCCAGCGCGTTCAGCGCATTGTTGAGATTGACCAGGAGCTTGCCCCATTGCACGCCGGCGATGTTGCCGGAAGAACGCATGTTGAGGTTCGGCACGGATAGCTGCGCCGCAGTGCCGGCGTTGTCCCGTTCGAGGACGATATCGCCCGAGGTGGCACGATGAAACCGGCCCTGGCCGAGAGCGATGACATTGAACGGCACCATACCCGCCAGCACCCGCCGCCCCGGCAGTCGTTCGCGCAGCACAGAAACATTGCCGACGCCGTTCTGCAGGCTGACGATGACGGCGTCAGCGGGAGCATGATGCGCGACCAGATCCGCAATCCCGGCGGTATCGGCGCTCTTGACGGTGACCAGCACCACGCCGGCATCGGTAAAAATTGAAGGGTTTTCCGAAAGCTTCAGCCGGTCCGGCGCGATCTGCCGCTCGGCGCCTTCGAAACCGGTCAGCCGCAACCCGTTATCTTCAATTTCCTGGATGACGCGCGGGCGCGCCAGCAGCCCGACGGGGCGCCCGGCAGCCGCAAGCATGCCGCCGACAAAGCAGCCGATGCTGCCGGCCCCGGCAATGCCAATGAGCTTTCCGGCGATCATCCCGCCCTGCCCTCAACTGATCCCCGCATAGAGCACGATGCGTTTTGGTTGAATTGGCATCGCCGCTCTATCTTTTTGTTTGAGCATGATCTTTTTCGCAAAACCGGTATCCACTTTTCCGGATCATGCTCTAGCAGACCCCGCCTTCGCTGCCTATTCGAAGGGCGGCCGCGCTCGGCGACTGGCGGGAACCGTGCCTTGTAACCGTCATGGCCCACCGTTATGTTTCCCGGCGGGCGGGCATTTGGCAGGAGGCGATCATGGGTTTACTCGACGTACTCAACGGCATGCAGAACGGCCCGCGCGGCCCCAGCGCTCCAAGCGCACCAGGCAGCAGTAGCAGCAGCAGCGGAATGTCGCCGATGACCATGGCGATTCTTGCGTTGCTGGCCTTCAAGGCGGTCAAGCATCTCACCGGGAGCCAGCCGGGCGCCACTCCGGCCCCAGCCCCGGCGCCCACACCATCGTCCGGCACAACTACCGCGAATGCCGGCCCGGCCGGCGGCGGTGGGCTCGGCGGTCTCGGCGGTCTCATCCCCGGTGGATTGGGCGGCCTGCTGGCAGGCGGTGCTGCGGGAAGCGTGATCAGCGGCGGGCTCGGTGACCTGCTCAAGCAATTCCAGCAGAATGGCCATGGCGAAACCGCCAATTCGTGGGTGAGCCCGGGCCCGAACAAGCAGATTGCGCCGCGCGATCTTGCCAGTGCGCTGGGCGCCGATCAGATCAACAGCCTGGTATCGCAAACCGGCCTGTCGCGGGACGAACTGCTCGCGGGCTTGAGCCAGCACTTGCCCGAGGTGATCAATCATCTGACGCCGGACGGACGGCTGCCCACCGAAAGCGAGCTATCGGGACGGCTGTGATGCCGTCGTAAGCTGGTTCTTGAAACCCCGCTTTTTCAGAAAAGGACAACGGCCATGAGCGGCATTCTCTGGATCATCATCGTCGGCGGCGTCGCCGGAATTATCGCACGAATGATTTCGCCTGGCCCGAACAACCCGAGCGGGTTTATCCTGACGGTGGTGCTCGGCATTGTCGGCGCGTTTGTCGCAACCTTCATCGGTCAGCTGATCGGCCATTACGGTCCGGACCAGGGCGCCGGCTTCATCACCGCCACGATCGGCGCGCTGGTGGTGCTGTTCATCTGGAACAGGCTGGTGGCCAGCCGCGTTATTTCCGACCCCGGAAACAAATAAAGGGCAGCCTGTCGCCTCTCGTCATTGCGAGCGAAGCGAAGCATATCGTCACGAAGAAAGAATGGATTGCTTCGCTTCGCTCGCAATGACGGATTCTAATCTCAGCTCACGAGATGCAGGCCGGCGTCCATCCGAACCAGTTCGCCGGTCATGTTGCTTGATGGCGGCGTCGCCAGAAAGCACACCAGTGCGGCGATATCGTCGGCTGACGAAGCGACCTTGAGCGGTACTCTCGCCACAACATTGTCGCGTACCTGCTTGGCGCCGTCCACGCCGCGGCCCTTGGTGAACCAGGGCGTATCGATATAACCCGGACATACGGTGTTGACGCGGATCAGCGGCGCCAGCGCGCGCGCCAGCGAATAGGTCATGGTGTTCAGCGCACCCTTGCTCGCGGCATAGGCGACCGAAGAGCCGACGCCGCTGATGCCGGCCACCGACGACACGTTGACGACTGCGGACGCTCGACCCGACGCCTTCGCACCCGCCTCCAGCAGCGACCTTGCCGCCCGCACCATCTGGAACGGACCGATGGTATTGACGCCGAACAGCCGCTGAAAATCTTCCGCCGACAACCCGTCGAGATTGTCGTGCGCCACATGCTTGGTGGTGCCGGCATTGTTGATCAGCGCATCGAGACGTCCCCAGGAGGCTGCGGCCGCGACGATCTTTCTGCAATCCTCGTCACGGGACACATCGCCCTGCACCACCACGACGTCGCCGCCCGCGGTCCGGCATAGATCGGCGGTCTGTTCAGCTTCCTTCTGGCTCGACGAATAATTGACCACGATGCGCGCGCCGCTCTTTGCCAGGATGGCCGCGGTCGCCGCTCCCAGGCCGGACGCAGAACCCGTTACAATCGCGCACAAACCATCCTTCGACATCCGCTTTTCCTTTTCTTGATTTTGGCTTTTCCGCAGCCACGCGCGCTCTAGCATATCGTGCGGCGAAATGCCTGCAAATCGGCGAAACTCCGTTGCGCGGAATTTGTCCGGCGGCAGCCCCGCTCATGCCGGCCCCGCAGAGGCGCTTGCGGACTTAGGTGCTTGTCATGGCAGTGGCTTTTCCTCATCATGCGGTGCAAGAAAAGACCGCATCCGGTGCCCGGCGGAAGTGTCGAGCGAAACGGGCGCGGATTGAAAACGGGGAACGCTGTGGCGGAGAGTGAGAATATTGTCGCCGAGACCGCGGAGCGGATATTCGCGGATCTCGCCGACGCACAAACCATCAACCGCGACAGCAAAGGCGGCTGGAAAGCGCCGCTCTGGCAGGCGCTGACCGAAGCCGGATTGCCGCTATCATGGGTACCGGAGGATTGCGGCGGCTCCGGCGCCAGCCTGGCCGAAGGCTTCAGCGTTTTGAGTGCCGCGGGGCGTTTTGCGATCGCGATGCCGCTCGCCGAGACCATGCTGGCGGGATGGCTTTTGGCGCAGGCCAAGATCGCCTCGCCGGACGGCGCCATGACCGTGGCGCCCGCCAGTCCGAAAGACCGCATCACGCTCGGTGCCGACGGCACCTTGTCCGGCCGCGCGCGCGGCGTTCCGTTCGCAAAAGACGCCGGACACCTCGCCGTGCTGGCGCAAGGGGCTGGCGGTCTCTCAATTGCGCTGGTCGCCGCCAGCGCCTGCCGGATCGAGGCCGGCCTCAATCTCGCCAGCGACGGCAATGACACCGTGACCTTCAACAACGTGCAACCTGCCGCCATCAAGCCGGCGCCAAAGGGCTTCGATCAGACCGCGCTGATGCTGATGGGCGCGGTGGCGCGGAGCCTGCAAATTGCGGGCGCGCTCGAATCGATGCTCGATATCAGCGTGCGTTACTCCAACGAGCGCGTCGCGTTCGAGAAGAAAATCTCCAAGTTCCAGGCTGTGCAGCACAATCTCGCAAGGCTCGCCGGCGAGACCGCGGCGGCGATGACCGCGGCGAGTTCCGCGGCGGACACCATCGCGAACGCGGGCGAATTCGACGATGCGGTTTTCCTCGAAGCCACCGCGGCCAAAATCCGCTGCGCCGAGGCCGCCGAAAAGGGGGCTGCCATCGCCCATCAGGTTCACGGCGCGATCGGATACACGCTCGAGCACATCCTGCATCGCTACACCATGCGCGCGCTGGCATGGCGCGATGATTTCGGCAATGAGAGCTACTGGGCGGTGGAACTGGGCAAGCGCGTCGCCGCGCGCGGCGCCGATGAATTGTGGCCGCTGGTCGCATCGCGCTGAGATCCGGGATATTCGGGACCACATGAATAGAGATCTGACATGACCGCAGCCCTCCGTTTCGATCCTATCCGTCTGCCGCCCGAATGCGAAAAGCTGCGCAAGGAAGTCCGTAGCTTTCTCGCCGAAGAAATCGCGGCGGGCACCTTCGATCCGCACAGTCCGCAAGGCGGCGACACGGATGTTCCCGGTTTCAGCAAGCGGGTCGGCGAGCGCGGCTGGATCGGCATGACCTGGCCCAAGAGATATGGCGGCCACGAGCGCAGCTTTCTGGAGCGTTATGTGGTCACCGAGGAAATGCGCGTCGCCAATGCGCCGACGCGGCGATTTTTCGTGGCCGATCGCCAGAGCGGCCCGGTGTTGCTGAAATATGCGCCCGAGCACATCAAAATGGACATCCTGCCGCGTATCTGCCGCGGCGAGGTGTGCTTCTCGATCGGCATGAGCGAACCCAATTCCGGCTCGGATCTGTTCGCCGCGAAAACCAAGGCGACGAAAACCGACGGCGGCTGGCTGATCAACGGCACCAAGATCTGGACGTCGGCCGCACAGGTTGCCAATTACATGCTGGCGATCTTCCGCACCTCGCCGCCGACCAAGGAAAATCGCCGGCACGGGCTGACGCAATTTCTGGTCGACATGAAAACGCCGGGCATCACGGTCAACCCGATCGCGCAACTGACCGGCAAGGCCGAATTCAACGAGGTGGTGTTCCAGGACGCCTTTGTGGCTGACGATCACATGCTCGGCGAAATCGACGGCGCCTGGAAGCAGGCCACCAGCGAGCTCGCCTATGAACGCAGCGGGCCGGAACGCTTTCTCGAGACCTATTACGTGCTGACCGAACTGGTTCGCGCGCTCGGCGAAGAGCCCGACAACCGCGGCGCCGAAGGGGTCGGGCGGCTGGTCGCGCAACTTCACACCATGCGCCGGATGTCGGTGTCGGTCGCCGGCATGCTGCATGCCGGCAAGGAGCCGGTGGTCGAAGCGTCCATCGTCAAGGACATCGGCACGATCTGGGAGCAGCAATTGCCGCAGCGGGTGCGCGATCTGGCGGCGTTCGTCGAGCCGGATGCCAGCAATCACGAAATTCTCGACACGGTATTGCCGTTCGCCATGAAGGTCGCGCCCAAGCTTACCATTCAGGGCGGTACCACCGAGGTGCTGCGCGGCATCATCGCGCGCGGGCTCGGACTGCGCTGAGCGCGCGGGGGGCTTTCATTCACAAGGACACTGGAGACCACATCATGGGAAAATTCACGGACATCGGCGTCGAGAAAGCCGGCCACGTCACCACGATCGAGATCCAGCGGCCGCCGCTGAATTTTTTCGATGTCTCGCTGATCAACCAGATCGCCGATGCGCTGACCGATATCGACAATGATCCGGAAGCCCGCGCGGTGGTGCTCGCAGCCCAAGGCAAGGCCTTCTGCGCCGGCGCCAATTTCGGAGATCCGGCGCGGCAGGAAGCCGAGGCCAGGGAAAAAACCGACCCGGTCTCGCACCTTCCGATCAACCACCTCTACGTCCAGGCGGTGCGGATTTTCCGCAACAAGAAGCCGATCGTCGCCGCGGTCCATGGCGCTGCGATCGGCGGCGGCCTGGGCCTTGCGGTGGCCGCGGATTTTCGCGTCACCTGCCCCGAGGCGCGCTTCGCCGCCAATTTCACCAAGCTCGGCTTTCATCCCGGCTTCGGGCTGACCACGACGCTCCCCGAGCTGGTCGGCAAGAACAACGCCGAATTGATTTTCTATACCAGCCGCCGCATCACCGGCGAGGATGCGACCCGCATGGGCCTCGCCAATGTCTGCGTGCCGCAGGATCAGGTACGCGCCGCCGCCACGAAGCTGGCCTCCGAGATCGCCGAATGTTCGCCGCTCGGTCTGCTCTCGACCCGCGCCACGATGCGCGCGGGCCTTGCCGAGCGTGTGATGGCCGCCACCAACCACGAACTCGCCGAACAGACCAGGCTGCGTTCGACCGAGGATTTCAAGGAAGGCATCAAGGCCACCGAGGAACGCCGCGTCGCCAACTTCAGGGGGCGGTGAGGTCTTTTCCTTCTCCCCTTGCGGGAGAAGGTGCCTTCGCGAAGCGAAGGCGGATGAGGGGTTATGGTCTATCGAGAGGCCCGAGCCCCTCACCCGTCGCGATGCTCACTCCGTTCGCGTCGCGCCACCCTCTCCCGCAAGGGGAGAGGGGAAAGTCGCCGGGACGGCGGCCGCGCAATTATTCCTTCTTCCTCACCACCAGCGCGTCGACGATGGTGGCGCCGTGGCCTTCGGGATGGACCAGAACCGGGTTGAGCTCGATTTCTGAAACCTGCTCGCTGTATCGCGCCGCGAGCAGCGATAGTTGCGAGATCAATTGCGACAGCGCTGGAATATCGGCTTTTGCGGCCCCGCGGAATCCGTTCAGCAGTGGTGCTGCCTTGAGTTCGGCCAGCATGGCGGCGGCCTCCGCCGCGCTCAACGGCGCGGGCCGATAGACCACGTCCCTGAACAATTCCGTCGTGATGCCGCCGAGGCCGACCATGACCATCGGGCCGAAGGTTGCATCCAGCATCGTGCCGACGATGATCTCGACGCCCTTTTTCGCCATCGGTCCGACCAGAACGCCCTGAATATCGGCATTGGGCCGATGACGATGCGCGTTGTCCAGCAGCATCTGGTAGGCCGCGAACGCCTCGCCCTTGGTCGTAATATTGACGCGCACGCCGCCGACTTCGCTCTTGTGCGGAATGTCGCGCGACTGGATCTTCATGACCAGCGGCAGGCCCACGCGGGCGATCGCGGCGTCGAGCGCCTTTTTCTCCGTCACCAGCACCTCGTCGGGCAACGCGATGCCGGCATCGCGCAATAGCGATTTGCTGTCGGCTTCGGAAAGGGTCGCGGATTTCAGATAGGCGGAGATATCGGGCGGCGCCGACGCCGGGGCTTCGGCCGGTGGCGCAAGCTTGAATTTGGCGCGCTGAACCATGTGGCGCATGGCGACGCCGACATGCGTCAATCCCGACAGCACCACGACGCCGGATGCCGCAAGCTCGGTCCGCGCGAACTGGGATGGCAGCGTGTAGGAGTAAAACACGATCGGCTTGTTCTGCGCTGCTATCACCGGCTTCAGTTCCGCCTGCTTGAACGGCATCCTGGCGTCGCTGGACAGCGACAGCACCACCAGAACCGCGTCCGCCTCGTCGGAAACGCTCAACAGGTCGATGCTCTTCTGCAGCCCGCCGCTGTGCACGCCTTGCGCAGTGACATCGATCGGGTTGCGCGCCGAGCCATAGGACGGAATCAAGGTGCGGATTTCGGCCTGGATCGACTCGGAAAGTTCCGGCACCTGCAAGCCCTGCATCGAGACGGTGTCCGCGCCCCAGATGCCGGCGCCGCCCGACACGGTGAGAACGGCAACGCGGTCGCCCTTGGGCATCGGGTTGGTGGTCAGTACCCCAGCAATGGTGACGGCTTCGTCGAGATCGTTGGAAACGATAAAGCCATATTTGGCGAACACCGCGTCATAGGCCGCGGACCAGCCGGCCATGCTCGCCGTATGCGACGCCGCCGCGCGCTCGCCCGCGCCGGAGCGGCCGACTTTTATCACTATGACGGGCTTGCCGGCCTCGGCGGCTCGCCGGGCGGCGGCGAGAAACTTCGCGACATCGCGAATGCCCTCGATGAACAGCAAGATCACGTCGGTCGAGGAATCCTGCACCATGTAATCGAGGAATTCGCCGGCGCCAAGGTCGGATTCGTTGCCGGCGCTGACGACGTAGCTGAGCGCGATGCCGAGCGCTTTGGCGCGGTGATAGATCGCAAAGCCGATGCCGCCGCTCTGCGCAACGATGCCGATCCGCCGTGTGGTCGCGATCAGCCGCGGCGCATCCGGCTTGACGTCAACGGTGGGGCTGAAGGTGGCGGCAACATGCTGGGCTTCGCTGTAGAAACCTTCCGCATTGGGACCGGAAATCCGCATGCCGGTGGTGCGGGCGAGATCGGCGATCGCCTCCTGCAACGCGGCACTGTCGCCACCCTCCTCGGCGAATCCCGACGAGATGATCACCGCATTCCTGACACCGGCGGCGGCGCATTCCCTGAGCGCGCCGAGAACCGCGCGCGCCGGAATCATGACGATGGCAAGATCGATCGGTTGGCCGACCGCCGCGATCGACGGATAGCATTGCAGCCCATCGATACCGCCGTAATTTGGATTGATCGGATAGAGCTTGCCGGGAAATTCGTTCTTGCGCAGCATCGACAACAGCCGGCCCGGGATTTTCTCCTGATCGCGCGACGCGCCGATCAGGGCGATGCTGTCAGGCGAGAAGAACGTATCGAGCGGGTGCGGCATGCAGGGCGGTCCGGCTATTATCGAGATCGTCATTGCAAGCGCAGCGAAGCAATCCATCTTGCGACGTATTGGACGTAAAGAAGGAGTGGATTGCTTCGTCGCTTCGCTCCTCGCAATGACGGCGGAAGGTTCACGCCGTCAGATGAAACGTGACGCCACCGAGAGAAAACGAGTCACCCGACACCGCATGACCTCTTGCCTTCGCGGCGTTGCGGACAGCCGCGATGTCGCCGACCCGAAACGTCAGGCCGCTCATGATTTCGCTCGCGCCCTTGACGAAGCGGAAGCTGCAATTGGGAAGCTTCAGTTCGGGCTCGCCGCTTTGACTTTTGTTAGCGGGAATCCCGATGATCCGCCCCCAATGTTCGGCCAGCCCATGCGGATCGGGGCTTTGCATTTCGACGCCGGTCAAGGCTTGCGTCACATCCTTCCGAATCGATTTCTGCCAGTCCGGCCCCGCCGGCGGATAGGGGCCGAGAATATCGTCGCTACCCTCGGTGTGATTGAATTCGATGAACGCCGCGCGGCAATCGCGCGGATGCAGTTGCACGCCATGATAGGGCGCGTGATCGATGACATGGGCGACGCGGACGCCCATCTTCTCGGCATGCCGCCCGCGTTCATCCGGATCGTCGCAGCAGAAGATCGCCATGTAGCCGCCGCGGCCGCCGGTCTTGTCGATAAAGCGCCCCGCCGCGGTGCCCGGTTGAAACGGCGCCACCACTTCCAGCAGGATGGTGTCGACCGGCAGCAGCGCGTTCTCCAGACCATATTTGGCGACATTGCCGTCGCGGTAGCAGACCTGGAGCCCCATGATGCCGGCGATGTCGCTGATGACAGGTTCAAGATGCGGCGCCACCAGGCAGATTTGCCGCAGCCTCACATAGCCGGACATATCAATGACCCTGGAAGGCGGGTTTGCGCTTTTCGACGAACGCTTTGGCGGCTTCCTTGTGGTCAGCGGTATCGCCCGAGCGGGAGTGATGCATCGCCTCGGCGTCGAAACACGCCTCCAGCGACAGGTGTTCGGCGTTGTTGATGTTGCGCTTGATGTAGCCCAGCGTCACCGAGGGGCCTTGTGCCAGCGACATCGCCAGCTCATGCGCCGCGGCTCCGACCTCGGCGTCCGGCACGACGCGGGTCACGATGCCGAGCGCGAGCGCTTCCTGCGCCGTCAGTATCGGCGATGTCAGATAAAGCTCGCGCGCTTTGGCGCTGCCCAGCAGATGAGTCAGGAAATAAGTGCCGCCGTAATCGCCGGACAAGCCGACCTTGGCGAAGGCGGTGGTGATCTTGGCGGAGGCGCTGGCGACGCGGAGATCGCAGGCCAGCGCGATCGAAAGCCCGGCGCCGGCCGCCGCGCCATCCACCTGCGCCACCACCGGCTTCGGCATCTCGTGCAGAATGCGCGAGACTTCCATGCCGCGGCGAAGATTGGACAGCTTGGCTTCGAACGGCAACGGCGCCCGCCCCTCCGCCATCGACTTCACGTCGCCGCCGACACAGAAGGTACCGCCGGCACCTTTCAGCAGTACGGCGCGAACCTCGTGATCTTCGGCCGCGCGCCGCGCTGCCTCGACCAGCCCCAGCGTCATGTCCGCATTGAGCGCGTTGCGCCGATCGGGACGGTTCATGGTGATGGTGAGCAGTCCGGAATCGAGATTCTGAAGGACCATTTCATTTGCGCTCATGGATTTATGCTTTCGTTGTTATTGGTTTTCTTCTGTCATTCCGGGATGGCGCGCGAGCGCCAGACCCGGAATCTCGAGATTCTCCGATGTGCAATAGCACATCGTAGTTCGATGCTGCGCATCGCCCCGGAATGACTTCGTGACTTCGTCACTGCGTCATTTCTTTACCAGCGGGCAGCGCGACAGTTCGAGCGACTGGAACGCCTGATCGCCAGGGACCGTCGTCACGAGCTTGTAGTCGTCCCAGCGGCCTTTGGATTCCGAGGGTTTCTTGACCTCGAACAGATACATGTCGTGCACCATGCGGCCGTCTTCGCGAATCCTGCCGTTTTTGGCGAACATGTCGTTGATCGGGGTTTCCCTCATGACCTTCATGACGGCGGCCGAGTCGGTGGTCCCGGCGGCCTTCACGGCCTGGAGATAATGCATGATCGACGAATAGACGCCGGCCTGCGCGGCGGTCGGCACCCGCTTCATGCGGGCCATGAAGCGCTTGGAGAAGGCGCGGGTTTCGTCGTTCAGGTCCCAATAGAACGCTTCGGCGAGCAGCAGGCCCTGCGCGGTCTCAAGGCCGACACTGTCGATATCGGTGACGAATGCCAGCAGCGGTGACAGCTTCTGGCCGCCCTTCATCAATCCGAATTCGGCCGCCTGCTTGATCGCATTGATGGTGTCGCCGCCGGCATTGGCGAGCCCGATCACCTTGGCCTTCGAGGCCTGCGCTTGCAGCAGGTAGGACGAGAAATCCGAGGTATTGAGCGGGTGCCTGACGCTGCCCAGCACGGTGCCGCCGGACTTCCGCACCACATTGGTGGTGTCCTTTTCCAGGTCCTGTCCGAAGGCATAGTCGGCGGTCAGGAAGAACCAGCTATCCAGTCCGCTTTTCACCGCGGCGAGACCCGTCACATTGGCCTGTGCGAAGGTATCGAACACATAATGCACAGTGTAGGGACCGCAGGCCTCGTTGCTGAGGCGGATCGATCCGGGACCGTTGAACATCACGATCTTGTTGCGCGCCTTGGCGATCTCGCCGGCCGCAAGCGCCGTCGCCGAAGCCGCCACGTCAAAAATCATCTCGACGCCCTGATTGTCGAGCATGTCGCGGGCGATGTTGGCGGAAAGATCGGCCTTGTTGAGATGATCGGCGACCACGATTTCGATCTTGCGGCCGAGCACTTCGCCGCCAAAATCCTCAGCCGCCATTTTGGCGGCCAGTTCGCTGCCGGGCCCGGTGATGTCGGCATAGAGGCCGGACATGTCGAGAATGCCGCCGAGTTTCAGCGGCGGCTTGGTTTGCGCCAGAGCTGCGGTGGAAATGGCCGCGGTGGCGGCGACGGCCAGCCATAAACCGAGAACGCTGGCGAGAACGCCGGAAAGAGTTCGCTTCATGGAGGCTCCCTGGCAGCGGGTCGCGTTGGCTTGCGGCCTCATCTCCGTTCCAGCAATCATGCCGCAAGCGCTGCGCAGCGGCAAGCCGCGGCAAAGCCATGCCAATTCGCGTTTTTCCGCTAAGCGGAATGAGCGATTGCCGAGAACACGGTGTCATGCTGTCGTCGGCGATCATGATGGAGCTTCCGCACCGACATCGCGCGTCAATCCTGCTCTGCGGCCTCGCGCTTGTTATTGCCGCCGCCGGTCCGGCCACCGCGGCGGGTTGCGCCTTCGAGGCGCAGGGCGAGGGCCGCGTCGCCGCGGTGATCGATGCGCGCACCTTTCGATTAGAGGATGGCCGCGAGATCCGCCTCGCCGGCATCGAGCCGGTCTATTCCGAAAAACCCGCAGGCGAATCAGCGGATCGCACCTCGGCATTGGCCGGGATCGTGCGCGGCCACGAGGTCACGTTAGCCGGAGAGGATGACACCCCCGACCGATACGGCCGTCAGCCTGCCTTCGTGTATCTCGATCACTCCGACACATTGGTGCAGAGTCTCTTGCTGGCGCAGGGCGACGCGCTGGTTTCGGCTACCGTGACCAACAAGGATTGCGCCCTGGTGCTCGCGGCGGCCGAGGCGGCGGCCCGGCAGGCCAAGCGGGGAATCTGGGCTGATTCCTCGGCCATAAAAAACGCGGAAAGTGCGGACGATATTTTGGCCGGGATAGGGCGTTTTATGGTCGTCGAGGGCAAGGTCCTGTCGGTGCGGCAGGCGGGAGCCACGACTTACCTGAATTTCGGGCGGAACTGGACACGGGGCTTTGCGGTGACTATTTCAAGGCGCATGATGGCGGCGTTCGAGGCCGCCGGAATTGCGCCTAAGTCTCTCGAAAATCGCAAGATTCGGGTCCGTGGCTGGGTCGAGGCGCGCGGCGGCCCACGAATCGAGGCGCTCCGGGTGGGGCAGATTGAGTTGCTTGGCGAGAATTGATTCGCAAGGCAAATACGAGGCTGACGTGGCAGAGTGCGCGGGACGGCGCGAAACCTGGACGAGCAGGCGCTATTGGGCTGCGCCGGTGTTGCTGTGCGCCGCGTTTGCGCTTGGCGGCTGTGGCGATATCAGCCGGTTTCAGACCGCATCTCCGACGCCAGGCCCCACCACCACCAGCAAGCCGGCACGAATAGTCACGCAAAGCCCGGCCGCCGAGCGCGAGCATGAGCGAATCCTGTCCTCCTATGGCGGCTCCTATGACGATCCGGCGCTGGAAGCCCTGATCGGCAAGACGGTCGACCGGTTGGTCGCCGCCTCCGAGCGTCCCGATCAGGCCTACAAGGTGACGATTCTCAATTCGGGGGCGGTGAATGCGTTCGCGCTGCCGACCGGCCAGCTTTACGTGACGCGCGGCCTGATCGCGCTGGCGTGCGACACCTCCGAATTGTCCTCGGTGCTGAGCCACGAGATGGCGCATGTGCTGGCCAAGCACGCATCGATCCGCGAAGACCAGGCGCGCCAGGCCGCCGTCGTGACCCGCGTCGTCACGGATATGGGCAGCGATCCCGACCTCACCGCCCTGGCGCTCGCCAAGACCAAGCTGACGATGGCGAGCTTTTCCCGCTCCCAGGAGTTCGAGGCCGACAGTATCGGCGTCGGCATTTCGGCCCGCGCCCATTTCGACCCCTATGGCGCCTCACGCTTCCTGACGGCGATGGAACGCAACGCCGAATTGAAGGCAGGCAAGACCTCGGTCGATCCGCGCGCACAGGACTTTCTGTCGTCGCATCCGGCAACGCCGGAGCGGGTGCAGAGCGCGCAAGCAAGCGCCCGGCAGTACTCCTCGCCGGAGGGCGGCGAACGCGACCGCGAAACCTACCTCGCCGCCATCGACAACATCGTCTTTGGCGAGGATCCGAGCGAAGGGTTCGTTCGCGGCCGGCGGTTCCTGCATCCCAAGCTCGGCTTCACCTTTGCCGCGCCCGACAACTTCACGCTGGACAACACCGCACAGGCCGTGATCGGCGTGCGCGAGGGCGGCAGCCAGGCGATGCGCTTTGACGTCGTGCGGGTGCCGTCGGAACAGACGCTCGGCGACTATCTCAATTCCGGCTGGATGGAAAATGTCGACAAGGCCTCGACCGAGGATCTGTCGATCAACGGCTTTCCTGCGGCATCGGTCACCGCGCATGGCGATCAGTGGCAATTCAAGGTCTATGCGCTGCGTTTCGGCAGCGACGTCTACCGCTTTATTTTCGCCACCCGGCAGAAAACCACCGAGAGCGACCGCAACGCGCGCGAAACCGTGAATTCCTTCCGGCGATTGACGCTCGAGGAGATCCAGGCCGCAAGGCCGCTGCGCATCAAGATCATCACCGCGCAACCCGGCGATACCGTGGACTCGCTGTCCCATCGGATGGCCGGCGTCGACCGCCCGGTGGACCGCTTTCGTGTCCTCAATGGCCTCGATGCCCATGCGCAGGTCAAAGCGCGGGATCGGGTGAAGATCGTGGTGGATTGAGGCGGCACCGTCGTCCCGGCGAAGGCCGGGAACTCATAACCACCAGCGTTGTTAATAAAGCGAGGCATCTGCCGCGTTGCCTTGACGAAGCGACACGGCGTATGGGTTCCGCCCTTCGCCGGGACGACATCGGCTCTGCAAAATCACACCCAACAAAGCCCGGTCTTGCGACTGGGCTTTGATTGTTCATGTCCGCGGTCGACTACTTTCACCCGCTGCGAACCTGCCGGAACGGCATGTTGCGGTCGACTTCGATTTCCTTGGGGAGACCGAGGACCCGTTCGCTGATGATGTTGCGCTGGATCTGGTCCGTCCCACCGCCGATCGATGTGAAGTAGGCATTGAACGCCAGAAAGTTCGCATCGTCGGCGAAGGGATGGTCCGGGCCGTCGAGCAGGCTTTCGGCGCCGATAATCGCCGTGCGAACGCGGGCCTCCTCATGCAGGATGCGCGACATTGCTAGCTTGCCCAGCGACATCACAGGCGAAGACGTGCCTTGTTCGAGGTTCGCCTTTGCCCGCGCGTTATTGAGGGCGTTGAGCTTGCGAAGCGCCAGGACGCCGGCGAGATCTTGTCGCAAGGCTGGATCGTTGAGACCGCCGTACTGGCGGGCGAGCGCCACCAGATCGTTGGATGTTGTGGAATGGCGCGCACCGCGCGGGCGGTCTCCCATCGTCGAGCGTTCATACGCCAGCGCCGTTTGCATCACGCGCCATCCGTTGTTGAGCCCGCCCATGATATTCGCCGCCGGAACTCGCGCGTTGGTGATGAAGACCTCGTTGAAATGCAACTCATCCGTGATCTGCCGCAGCGGTCGCACCTCGACGCCGGGTTGTTTCATCGGAAAGAAGAAGAACGTCAGGCCCTTGTGCTTCGGAACGTCCCAATCGGTTCGCGCCAGCAACATTCCATAATGCGCGTGGACCGCGCCGGAGGTCCAGACCTTCTGGCCGTTGATAATGTAGTCGTCGCCGTCGCGCTCGGCCCTGGTACGAACGCCCGCAAGGTCCGAGCCGGCCGCCGGCTCGCTATAGAGCAGGCACTGCACGATTTCGCGCTTCAGCAGACCTGGAATCATTTCGCGCTTCAGTGCCTCTTCGCCGAACGCGAGCATGGTGTTGGCGGCGAGGTTGCTTCGGTCCTGGCGGGCGCCGGGCGCACCGAGCCGGGCGAATTCGTGGTCAACGATGTCACCCTGTTCCTGCGTGAGACCGCGACCAAACCATTCTGTGGGCCAGGTCGGCACCGCCCAGCCTGCTTGAAGGACCTTCGCGATCCAGGCGCGCGTGGCGGTCGACAAATTCCACTTGTCCTGCTCCGGAGGCAGGTCGCCAGTCCAATTCGCCTTCAGCCAGTCGCGCACTTCGGCACGCAGCGCGGCGTCAACCGGGTTGGTGTCCTCGATGTCGGCCATGATGTCGACCATGGGTCAAGCTCCAAGCTGCGTGAGATAGCGTTCGCGATAGAGACCTGGCGATCCCAGAAGTTGCGCGTAGGCGCGCGCCCGGCGCAGATAAAGGTGAGCCGGGTACTCCCAGGTGAATGCGATGCCACCATGCATCTGGATAGAAGCGGCCGCGACCTTCGAATAGGCTTCGGCGCAGGCGAACGCCGCCAGACTGACGGCTTCTCCGGCCGCACTGGTTTTCTCAGCCAGCTGCTCGGCGGCATGACGCGCCGCTGATGTGGCCAACTCAACCTCGATCATCAGGTCGGCAGCCATGTGCTTGATCGCCTGGAAGCCGCCGATCGGGCGACCGAACTGAATGCGGGTTTTGGCATACTCGATCGTCATGTCGAAGACCCGTCGGGCTCCCCCGGCCTGTTCGCCGGCGAGCGCGACGAGCGCCAGATCGAGTGCGGCTTGTACCGCGGGCCAACCCATCCGTCCTATTTGCCGGGCCGGGGTGTTTGCAAACTCCAACCGCGCGAGACGAAGCGTTTTGTCGACGCTCGACAGCGCACTTCGGGTCAGGCCGGCCGCATCGGCGGCAACTTCGAAGATTCCGAAGCCGGCACCCGTTTTCGCGACGACCAGCAGAAGATCGGCGATCTGGCCATGCGTGACATAGGACGAAGCACCGCTGAGAACCGCATTGCCGTTCGCTGATTTGGCGTCGACAGTCACACCTTCAGGCGTCCAGGTGCCGGCGTCCCCGGTGATGGCTATGGTGGCGATCGTCGTTCCAGCGAGGATACCCGGCAGCAGCCGAGCCTGGGCCTCCTGGTCCTCAGCGGCCGCAAGAAGGCTGGCACCCATCACGCCGCTCGACAACAGCGGCGAACACAGCAACGCGGCTCCCGTCTCCTCCATCACTAGTTCGAGTTCGACTGGTCCGAGACCAGTGCCGCCGTATTTCGGATCTATCAGGAGGCCGACGATGCCGATCTCCACGAGCCGGGTCCACAGTTCCGGATCGTAGCCTCGAGGCGTTTCCATTGTCGATCGAACGGCGGCCTCCGAACTCTTGTCCTGCATCAGGTCGCGCACCGCGTCACAAATCGCAGACCTCTCCTCGGCGGATGTCGTCGACATAACAATTTCTCCTCAACCATCGCAATTTTGGTGCACGGTAACGCGGAGCCACATGTCCTGCTAGGGCGTCGGCCGCCGTTCAACGGCCCGCGAACCCAGCATCTCGTCATTCCTGCCAGGCGAAGTAAGGGAAACGCGCGTCGTCCCGGCGAAGGCCGGGACCCATATGTCGAGGATTTTCAATTCAAGCATGATGTTGCCACGCCTAACCTTAAATCCAGAACGCCAGGGATTATGGGTCCCGGCCTTCGCCGGGACGACTTATCGATAGGCTTGGCTGAATGACGGACAAACAAAAAGCCCGGTCTTGCGACCGGGCTTTGATTGTTGGTGGACGTGAGACCCTGCTTAGGCTGCTTCATCCGCGACGGCGGCATCGTCGCCATCGACGTCCGGATCGCCATCGGCTTCACCGTCCGCCTCGACTTCGGTCTCGGCCTTGGCGCCGCGGCGCGGGCTCTTGGCGAGCTGGCCTTCGATTTCCTTCACCGCCTCGGTTTCCGTCACATGCTGCACGACGGCGATCTCACGCGACAGGCGATCGAGCGCGGCTTCATAGAGCTGGCGTTCGCTGTAGGACTGCTCGGGCTGCGATTCCGAACGATAAAGATCGCGCACCACTTCGGCGATCGCGACGATATCTCCGGAATTGATCTTGGCTTCATATTCCTGCGCCCGCCGGGACCACATCGTGCGCTTGACGCGCGCGCGCCCTTTAAGGGTTTCCAGCGCGCGCTTGACCAGCGCCGGTTCGGACAGCTTGCGCATGCCGACATTGGCGACCTTGGCGGTCGGCACCCGCAGCGTCATCTTGTCCTTCATGAAATTGATCACGAACAGTTCCAGCTTGGCGCCGGCAATCTCCTGTTCCTCGATCGCCAGGATCTGGCCGACACCGTGCGCGGGATAAACCACGAATTCGTGGGTCTTGAAGCCCTGGCGCTGGGTCAAAACCTTCTTCGGCTCCTCGACGCGCGGCGCAACAGCCGGGGCTTTTGCGGCAGGCTTGATGGCGGCAACAGGCTTCACCGCAGGCTTGTTCGAAACAGCCTTCGGGGCGATCTTGGGGGCAATCTTGGGAGCAACCTTCGAAGCAGTGGCCTTCGAACCAGTCGCTTTCGCGGCAGTTTTTGCAGTCTTGTTTGGCATTGCGCTTCTTTTGTTTTTTGAGGATTTTGCAGCCGCGGCCTTGCTGGCCTTCCGGTCATCCTTCACGGACGCCCGGGCGCGGCTCTTGGTTGCGCTGCGGCTGGCCGCAGCGACTTTTTTAGAGACCTTTGAAACACTCTTTTTACGCGTTTTCTGTGACACAGCCTGCGCGCGGAACTGCCACGCCCCTGTTCGATGTTTTTCACGGGAACCCGGGGGGCCAAAATTACGCATGGCTGGGTTCGGCTTGTAATGTGCCTAATATAGCACATTTTCCGCAAAAATCAATGATTTAGGGGCTGTGACGGACCTCCCGGAGGCTATTCGGCCCAATGACCGCGGTTAGGGTTAAGCCACCTGGCGAACCGATTGTCAGCGCCTTGCCGCCGCCATCGGCATTAAATCAGTCGCCGGTACCTGGTGCGGGAGAAAAATATTTCTCGAATTTGCCTTCCATACCCTCGAAATCCTTGGCGTCGGCCGGGGATTCCTTTTTCTGGGTGATATTCGGCCAACTCTTGGCATATTCGGTATTCACCTCAAGCCATTTTTCCAGCCCGGGCTCGGTGTCGGGCTTGATCGCATCGGCTGGACATTCGGGTTCGCACACACCGCAGTCGATGCACTCGTCCGGATGGATCACCAGCATGTTGTCGCCCTCGTAGAAGCAGTCCACCGGGCAGACTTCAACGCAATCGGTATATTTGCATTTAATGCAGGCTTCAGTGACGACGTAAGTCATCCAAGGCTCCGAAACGGGTCAATTTTTAAGTGGTTTGCGTAGCGCAGGAACCCGGCAGCCGCAAGTCGCGCACGGCATCCAAAATACCGCTTTCCAGGTTCCGCTTCGCGACGGTTCTAGGCTGACTGAATTCGCTTGAAAACAGATAGTTACTCCCGGCTGCCCTGCAAATCCTCGTAGAGCACGCGCGCGGCGGACGCATCGCCCCGCCGTTCGGTGAAACCGAGCACCTTGAGGACACGGACGCCGCGGTCGAGCGCGATGGTCACCACATCGCCGGGCTTCACGGCATGGCCCGGCGCCTTCTCGCGCACGCCATTGATACGGACATGGCCGGCCTCGATCAGCGCGGCCGCGCCGGTGCGGGCTTTCACGACCCGCGCATGCCACAGCCATTTATCGAGACGCTGGCGCTCCAAGCAACACCAATTCCGGGACCGACGTTAGTCTAGCGCTGATCCTTGCGGGCGGTGAGCTGTTCTTTAAGCGCCGCCAGTTTGGCAAACGGCGAATTGGGGTCGATCGGACGGTCGCGTTCGCGCGGCGGCGCGCTGGTTGCGAACTGCCGGTGCGACGGCCCGCCCTCGGAGCGCTTGTCACCACGTCCGCCCTTTTCGCGTCCGCCCTTCTCGCGCCCACCGCCGAATTTGCCTTTGTCCCTGTCCTGATTCCTGTCCTTGCCATGAAAGCGTTCGCGCGGCGGACGGCCCTTGTCCTCGCGCGGTTCGCGAACCGGCGCGCCGTCCGCAGGCGCGGCCGCTTCTGCCGGCGCGTCGGTGCGGGGCTTGCGGAAATCATTGTGGCGGTCGCGCCGTCCGCGTCCATGCCGCTCGCGCCTGGCGCCGTCAGCTTCATTTGCGGCGGCCGCCGGCGTCGCGCCTTCTTGAGGACGATCATGAGGGCGATCTTGCGGACGATCTTGCGAACGGTCCTGGTGGCGATGGCGGTGGCGATCATGACGCGGGCGGCGCTCGTCCGATCGGCCGCCGGGCCGCCACACCTCAACCATTTCCGGCGCCGCGACAGCATCGGGCGCCGCCGTTGCCGTCGCGCCTGTTTCCGCCGCAGCCGAATCGCCAACGGCCGCAGTCTCAACGGCTGATTCGCCGGCAATCGATTTGACTTCAACCGCAGCCGGTTCGTCCGCGCCGGTGGCCGGCGAAAATGCGATATCGGGCAGCGACGCGGCTGATGGCGTCGATGCCGCGGCCTCGGAAGGCAGAACATTGCCCGCCGCGTCGGCGACATCGCCGCTTTCAACGGCCGCCACCGGCTCCGTGGCCGGCGTTTCCGCAGGCGCCGTCTCTGCAATGGCTGGCGCGCCCTCGATAACCGCTTCGGAAGATGTTTCGACTGTTACTTCCGAGGCCGTTTCCGGCGCGGGCTCCACCGGGTCTGACCCGGCCGCACCTGACTCAGCCAGACTTGGCTCGGCCTCAACCAGACTTGGCTCAACCAGACTTGGCTCAACCAGACTTGGCTCAACCAGACTTGGCTCAAGCAGACTTGGCTCAGCGGCAACGGTCTCGACCACCGCCGGTTTCGGCGGCAGCGGCTGGCGGCGCTCCATGCGATAGCCCAGCGCGCGCAGAATCGAGGCAAAATCCTCACCGGCCGAACCCGTCAGCGACGTCATCGCCTGCGTCACCACGAATCCGCGGCCGTCGAACGCGCCGGCCGGCTTGGCGCCGGGCGAGGCTTCGCGCCACGACAGCGCCGGACGAATGAGATCGGCGAGCCGCTCCAGGATATCGACCCGCACCGCGCGTTCGCCGCATTGCCGATAACCCAGCACGCGGTAGGCATCGCGATCGAGCAGCTTGTCGACCGGGAACGACGTGCGACCGCTGCTCGCGAGGTGCTGGGCACCCGACAGCGCCGACATGTCGACATTATCCTGCTTCTGCGCCCACAGCAGCGAGGCGAGCGCGCGCGCGGCCGGCTTCAGCAGCGGCGGCACATAAATATGATAGGCGCCGAACCGCACACCGTATTTGCGCAGCGATGCCCGCGACGGCTGATCGAGATCCTTCATCTCGGCTGCGATCTTTTGCCGCTCCAGCACGCCGAGCGCCTCGATCAATTGAAAGGCGATGCCGCGCGCGATCCCCGTGATGTCTTCGGCCTTGGCGAGTTCGAACAGCGGTCCCAGCAGTTTTTCGATATGCGTCTTCAGCCAGAGGTCGAGCCGCGTCTGCACCGCTTCGCGCGGCGCACCGGCCAGGCGATCGTCGGAAATGATGCGGATGCGCGGATGCAGCACGTCATCGGCCGCAACCAGTTTCGCCACCGCGTCGCCGGTCCAGCGGATGGTGCCATCCGATGTCAGCACAAACTGTTCGTCGGGTGCTGCCGCCAGTTTTTCGGCGCGCGCATCGATTTCACCGGCCAGCGCCTTTTGTGCGGTCGCCTGCAATGCCTTGGCATCGGAGCCGGCCTCGGCCGCATCGGGCGCAAAGGTGAATCCGTCGAGGCGGCCGATCACATGGCCCTCTACGATCACTTCGCCGGTCTTGCCAATTTCCGTATTCAACATCGTGTTTTCCCGCAGGCGGCGCATCAATACACTGGTCCGGCGATCAACGAAACGCTCCGTGAGCCGTTCATGCAGCGCATCGGACAATTTATTTTCGACCTCGCGCGCAATTCCCTGCCAATGCTCGGGATCGGCCAGCCAGTCCGGGCGATTGGCGACGAAGGTCCAGGTCCGGATTTGAGCGATCCGGCTCGATAGCGTGTCGATATCGCCGTCCACCCTGTCCGCCTGCTCGACCTGGGCGCCGAACCAGGCATCCGGAATTCTGCCCTTGCGCATCAGAAAGCCAAACAGCGTCGTGACCAGTTCGGCATGCGCGGCGGGCGCGATCTTGCGGTAATCCGGAATCTGGCAAGCGTCCCATAGCCGTTCCACCGCGGCGGCGCCATGCGCCATTTCGCGCACGTCGGCGTCGCGAGCGGCATGATCGAGCACGCGCAGGTCCTCCGCAATCGGGGCGCGGGTCAGCGCTTCGTGGGACGGCGCCAGCGCCAACGACACCTGCAAGCTCCCGAGCGAGGAGAAATCCAGCTTCGAATTGCGCCATTGCAAAACCTTCACACTTTCGAAGGTGTGATTCTGCAGGGCGTTGACCAGTTCCGGCTCGAACGGCGCGCAGCGGCCGGTGGTGCCGAAGGTGCCGTCGCGGGTGGCGCGCCCGGCGCGGCCCGCGATCTGCGCAAATTCGGACGGATTGAGACGGCGGAATTGATAACCGTCATATTTGCGATCGGACGCGAACGCGACGTGATCGACGTCGAGATTGAGCCCCATTCCCACCGCATCGGTGGCGACCAGATAATCGACATCGCCGGACT
Source organism: uncultured Pseudomonadota bacterium (assembly GCA_963819325.1). Lineage (GTDB taxonomy): Bacteria > Pseudomonadota > Alphaproteobacteria > Rhizobiales > Xanthobacteraceae > Bradyrhizobium. The sequence continues at coordinate 46,866 of CAWFVT010000019.1, read as the reverse complement.
GGAACATCGCCACCTGGGCGTTGCGGGTGCGCGGCGACAGCGATCCGAGCACGACCGCGGCGCCACCATGCTGGCGCTTGATCAGTTCGGCGATCGCATAGACCTCGTCGGCTGAAAACGCCACGATCGCGGTGCGCCGCGGCTGCCGCGTGATCTTGCGGTCGCCGGCGAATTCAAGCTGCGACAGCCGCGGCCGCGTGACGATGCTGGCGCCGGGCAGCAATCGCTCGATGATCGGACGCATGGTGGCAGCGCCCAACAGCAGCGTTTCGTCGCGGCCGCGGCGATGCAGGATGCGATCGGTGAATACGTGGCCGCGTTCGAGATCGGCAGCGATCTGGATTTCATCGACCGCGAGAAACGACACGTCGAGATCGCGCGGCATCGCCTCGACGGTGGAGACCCAGAACCGCGCCTTCGGCGGCTTGATCTTTTCCTCACCGGTGATCAGCGCAACGGAATCCACGCCCGCGCGATCGACGATCTTGTTGTAGACCTCGCGCGCCAGCAGGCGCAGCGGCAAGCCGATCACGCCGGAAGAGTGCGCCAGCATCCGCTCGATGGCGAGATGGGTTTTGCCGGTATTGGTGGGCCCGAGCACCGCGGTGACGCCGAAGCCGGGAGCCCGTCCGCTGGCGAACGTCGGCGCTGTAGAAGAAAAGACCATGTTTTCCGGGGATTTCTGCGTCGTTGGCGTTGGCGAAGTGTTTCACAATGCGACGCATTTGAGGTCGCGGCTTAAGCTCTGGAACGAGTCCGGAACGAATCGCGCCCGAATTGGTGACTCCTATCCACTCCGGCTTCGTTCACCGCAATATCTCGCGTTGGCGCCGCATACCGGCACTAGATCAAGTTTGACGCGGGTCGACAAGAGAAGGAATTGCGGCAAAATCCTTAAAGCGTGAGGGCCTGCCGAGTTGAATCAGAAGGCGGAAAGAGTCAACTGGATTCATGGTCTCCGCCCTTCAGGGGCAACGCTAGCAGCTGACTTCAAATGCGCCATTGCGCATCGGGGAAATGACGGCAGCGCGCATCACTGCGTTTTGGCGACACGCGGCGGCGTCGCCGAGGTGATGAACTGGGTGGCTTCCAGCATGGCGGTGCCGAGCGGCGTCGGAACCGCCATCCGGAACGGGACCAGGATGCGGGTTCCGGCGATCGGTGCAAAGGCGACTTCGATGTTACGCTGCGCGGTGAGGTATTTGATCACGGCGCGATCGGGGATGTAGCCGGCGATCGGCGAAAAATAGACCGCGCAGACCACCACCGGGCCCTGATAGCCCTTTTCGGCCCTTACCGTTTCCATCCGCTTGTAGTCGAGCTTGAGATCGTAGCGCATGCGGCCGTCGAAAATGGCAGCGCCGGTGCGACAAGCATCGGGGTTGAGCGGATCGCCGGAACCGGGGACCCGCAGCATCGATCCCGTCATCGGGTCGAACACGCCGCGGCGATTCGCGTCGGTCACCGGAAGCCGTTCGGGATCGACTGGCGGCTCCGGCTCGATGCTGTATTCCCGGATATTGCCGCCGGATAAAATCATGCGGATTACTTCGGTTTTCTTCGAAGTGGTGGTGCTGGCGGAATAGCTCGTCGCCACCAATGCGCCGTTGACGACGCGTCCCTGTGCGGCGCCGGTACCAGTGCCGCCGGCGAACGCCTTGAGTAATCCGGCGGTGCCGCCGGAAGCCGCGGCTGAGAATTGATCGTCCGATATATCGATGGTCCAGGCGCCCTTGCCGACCGGAATGCCGGCGAGCGTCGCCTCATAGCGCGCGTCCAGCCTGCCCTGGGCGAGCGCGGAATGCGGCTGGCCCAACAGCAGCAATGCGCCGACGCACAAGCCGCCCAACAGCCGCAGCGGAAATCGGACCGGCCTGAGCGAAATGATGCAATACCTGATCACTGAGAGGCGGTCCTCAATTACACGCAAGCTAATGTGTCATTTAAGCAAAAAAATCCGGCAAACAACGCGTGCTCCGCAAAAGCGTGCCCTTGGGACCCGATCCCCGGGGCGGATACCGGTTTCGCAAACAGCATACCCGCAAACTGAATTTGGTTCGCTTCTGGAACAAAACCGCGGAAACACTCGCGTGAGCCATGGTGTCGTCGGCGAATGCGCCGTTTATATGATGGCCAGGGTTTCCTGATGTACGCCTGAACGCCCGCAAAAACGGCCCTGCTGGCGGCCGTGCGGGGGCTGCAAACCTTGACGCCTCGCCGCTCTCCCCCTATACGTCCGCGGTTCCCTGGATGGACGTGATTTTGAACCCCGCACCGCACCCTGAAAAAGGGACGGAGGGCGGGATGGAAGAGGATTTAGTGCGATGTCGCGGCGCTGTGAACTGACGGCCAAGGGCCCGCTGGTGGGTCACAAGGTAAGCCACTCGAATATCAAGACCAAGCGCCGGTTCCTGCCGAACCTGTGCAACGTCACCTTCATTTCCGACGCGCTGGGGCGGAACGTCCGCTTACGGGTTTCGACCAACGCCATCAAATCGGTCGATCATCGCGGTGGCCTCGATGCCTTCCTGATCAAGGCCAAGGCGACCGAATTGTCGCCCCGGGCGCTCGAATTGAAGCGCCAGATCGAGAAGAAGACGGCGGCGGCAGCCCCCGTGGCGAAGGCGAGCTAAGGCCTTCGTTCCGCCGGTTTAGTGCCGGAGCGTTTTGCATGGCCGGGTCGCAAGACCCGGCTGTTTGCGTTTTGGGGCTCGCGAGCTCGGTCGAGCAAGTCGCCACCGCTTGAGCGGCTTGCCGCCTGGCGCCAGATCCGAAAAGAAACCAAAAATTAGGGTTACCCAATCGTCAACGCTCAGTTTTTCTTAAGCATTCCCACCCACAGTCAACTGGCGTCGCGCGTCAGTGGCAATCGTGGGTTGTTCCAATGCAAAAGATTTCGGCTGTGATAGTCGGCCTGATCCTCGGTCCCGGTCTCTCCCACGCGGCAGACCTTCCAAATATCCAGAGTGTTCCAATCGTTGTCTGGTCCTGGACCGGCCTCTATGTCGGCGGGCACATCGGCGGGGGCCTCGGAAGCACCCAAATTTCCGATCCCTCAGGGCCTTCGATCTACGGCGGCAACGTCAGAAGTCCCGCAGCCCTCGGCGGTCTCCAGGCTGGCTATAATTGGCAAGCCCCCAATTCGCATTGGGTCTTCGGGGTCGAGGCGGACGCCAGCGCGCTGGGCGCCGACGGTACGGCCACCTGCCTTGCTTCATCCGGATTTTTCATCTCGGCCAATTGTCGCGTACGTCAGAATGCCAGCGGCAGCCTGACCGGGCGGATCGGCTATGCCGCGGGGCCGCAAGGGCGCACCCTGATCTACGCCAAGGCCGGCGCGGCCTTGCTGGAAGAACAGATCGATATGACGACCAACGCGGCCTATCCGCCGATATCCACCGGCTTCAATGGTCCGCGATTAGGATGGACCGTTGGCGCGGGACTGGAAAAGGCGCTGACACCGGCCTGGTCGTTCCGGGTTGAATATGACTATGCGAACTACGGCAGCGCCAACGTCGCAACACCTGCAAGCTATCTTCAAGTCCTGCCGCCGTCGCCGTTCGGTTATGTTGCGACGCCGGGCAGCACGAGCAGCGTCAGCCAGAATGTGCAAACCGTGAAAATGGGCCTGAACCTGAAGCTCGGCCAGGACCTTCACGCCCAATGGGAGCCGTCACCGTCCGACTATCGTTTGCGCGGGACGTCTCCGGAAAGTTTCATTCCCGGCGCAGAGATCGAAATCGGAGGCCGCACTTGGTACAGCTCCGGCAGATTTCAGAAGGATCTGGGCGCAACGGCTAATCAGCCCCAGCAGGACCTGCTGGTTTCAAGGCTTACCTACAATACGACAGCGGCCTCAGGCGAATTGTTCGGCCGCGTCGACGCCGACAACAATTTTTTCATCAAGGGCTTTATCGGGGCCGGGAATATCCTGTCGGGCAAAATGAACGATGAGGATTGGCTGATCTTCGATGAGACCGTGCCCTATTCGAACACCGTGTCCAATGTGAAGGGAAGCATCGATTACGCCACGTTCGACGTTGGATATTCGCTGTTCCGCGGGCCGAACTCCAAAATCGGCGGCTTTGTCGGCTACAATTATTACACCGAGAACAAGTCCGCCTATGGCTGCACCCAGATCGCCAACAGCAATTCCGATTGCGTGCCGTCGCTTCCGAATTCCACGCTCGGCATTACCGAAAACGACCGATGGGATTCGTTCCGGATCGGTCTCAACGGCGTGGTCACGCTGATGGACAGGCTGACGCTGACCGCCGATGCCGCATATTTGCCCTACGTCGCATTTCGTGGCACCGACAATCACGTGCTGCGAACCGATGTCCCCAACACGATCTCCACGGAGACCGGTACCGGACAGGGCGTGCAGCTCGAGGCCATCCTGGCCTATGCGGTGACCAATTCCCTCAGCGTCGGTGCGGGCGGCCGCTACTGGGCGATGTGGGCGACCGATGGCTATTCCAACTTGTTCGGTACGGGGTGCCCCTGCCAGACATTGCCGGCCCGAACCGAACGCTACGGCGCGTTCCTGCAGGCGTCGTACAAGCTGAACGGAATCAAATAGCGGTTTGGCCCGTGGACATCTTTGTTCGCGCCATCGATCCGCCCTCGGCATGAAAACGCGGGACGGCGGTTTGAAATCCGCGGTCCCGCTATCGTTGGTTAGATCGCTCATTCACCTCACGCCGCGCGGACGAGGTCTCCGTTGAGATGCTTCAGCCGCGGCATCACTTCCTGCTTCAACAGCCGGATGGAATGGTGCCAGGCCTCGGGCTTGTGCTTGTAGTCGAAGCCGAACACCAGGAGCGTGCCGAAGCCGCCGACCTCGCGATAGATGGTCTCGATCTTCTCGGCAACCGTCGAGGGCGAACCGACGATCCAGTTGCGGCGGGCGCAATAGTCGACCGTGACATCGCTGTCCGGCACGGAGGGGTCATGCTTGAGATATTCCTTGAAGCCGAAATGACCGAGCAGCGGCAGGAAATACTCGCCCTGCATGCGGCCCATCATGTCGCCGGCCGAGAGCTTCCAGGCCTCTTCATCGGTATCGGCCACCATCACCTCGCGCACCAGCCGCCAATCCTGCCGATTGGGCTTGCGTCCGGTCTTCGCCGCACCCGCCTCGACCGCGTCCCAATGGCTTGAGACATAGGCCGGATTGAGGTTGAGGCTCATCGGAATGTAGCCGCGCTCGCCGGCGAGCTTCAGCGTGTCGGAGTTCTTGCTCAGGCCGGCAACGCCGATCGGCGGATGCGGCGCCTGCAGCGGCTTGAGGTGGGGCTTGAGGAAATCGAACATGGTGTCGGGTTTGGTGACGGTCCAGAATTTACCCTTGTAGGTCCATGGCGCGTCTTCGGTCCACATCTTCAGGATGATCTCCAGCGCTTCGCGGGTCATGTCGCGGTTCTGGCCCGACATGCCATCGACGTTGAACATCGCCCAGTCGCTCGGCAGGCCGGAGGCCGCGACGCCGAAATTCAGGCGACCACCGGAGAGATGATCGAGCATCGCAACGCGGTTGGCGAGTTCGGCGGGGTGATGATAGGGCAACAGGAAACCGCCGGGGCCGAGACGGATGTTCTTGGTTTGCAACAGTGCCTGCGCCAGCAGCAAGTCGGGCGCGGGATGCGGTTCCCATGGTGCGGTGTGGTGCTCGCCGATCCAGGCTTCCTGATAGCCGAGTTCATCGAGCCATCGCAGCACCTGAAGATCCCAGTCGTGACCCTCTTTCAGTCCGCATTCCGGCGGATGCGAGGGCATGGTGAAATATCCGAGTTCCATGGGCTTTCCTCTCGTCGTTTCATGTGACGCGTCTTGATGCGCGCCCGCGAAAACTATAGCACGGCAAATCCGATCCACCACCGGCCGCGCGAACGGCCGAATTGAAACTTGAGAAGCCGACGAGTTGAAATACGCCGCGTTTATCGCGTGCCGAAGGTCGTGGTACCGAATAGATCCTTCTGCTCATGCGGCGGGGCGCGCCAATAGGCCGGCGGTGCTGCGACATGGCCGCCGAGTTCGGCCGCGGCGTGCCAACCCCAGCGCGGGTCGTAGAGCATCCCGCGCGCCAGTGCGACCATGTCGGCCTTGCCCGATGCGACGATGTCCTCGGCCTGCCCGGCCTGCGTGATCAGGCCGACCGCAACCGTGTTGACGCCGGTTGCTTCTTTCAAAGCTTGCGCGAACGGCACCTGATAGCCGGGGCCGAGCGGAATCTTCTGCTGCGGCGAAACGCCGCCGGAGGACGCATCGACCCAGTCGACGCCGCGCTTTTTCAGCTCACGGGCGAATTCGATGGTTTGCGCAATGTCCCAGCCACCCTCGACCCAGTCGGTCGACGAGACCTTGACGCCGACCGGCTTGTCTGGCGGAAACGCCGCACGCACCGCATCGAACACTTCCAGCGGATAGCGCAACCGGTTTTGCAGGCTGCCGCCATATTGATCGGTGCGCCGGTTGGATATCGGCGACAGGAACTGATGCAGCAGGTAGCCGTGCGCGCAGTGCAGTTCGAGGCCGTCGAGGCCGAGCCGCTCGGCGCGTTTGGCGGCCACTGCGAAAGCGTCGCGGATGCGCGCAAGCCCCTGTGCATCCAGCGCCAGCGGCGGCCGCTCGCCCTCCTTGTGCGGCACGGCGGAAGGCCCCTCCGCCTGCCAGCCGCCTTCGGACAGCGGGATCAACTGGCCGCCGTCCCATGGCGTATGGCTCGACGCCTTGCGGCCGGCATGGGCGAGTTGCATCGTGACGGCGATCTTCGAATGCTTCCGCACCGAAGCCAGGATCGGCCTCAGCGCCGCCTCGGTGGCGTCATTCCACAGACCGAGGCATCCCGGCGTGATGCGGCCGATCGCTTCCACCGCGGTGGCCTCGATGCAGAATATCGCCGCACCCGACAGCGCCAGCGTGTTGATGTGCGTGAAATGCCAGTCGCTGGCTTCGCCGTTTTCAGCGGAATACTGGCACATCGGCGCCACCATGATGCGGTTGGGAAGCGACAGGCCGCGCAGCTGGAACGGCGAAAACAGGATGCTCATGCGGAATTTCCGTTTCGAGGGGATGACAGGCTGGCGGACACTTTAGGTCGCGCCGCGACGATTACCAACACCCGGCAATGCGGGTCGCCCAGGCGAGCGCCGGCGCGACGCGGAACTACCTCAGCAGGGTGAATTGTAATAGCAGCGTGCGCTGGATCATGGAGAAATTGTCGTCGGAAACCATGGTCAGCACGGTCTCGCCCTCGGGCGTCACATGGGCATCGATCCCTTCCATGTTGTCGATCTCGTTACCCAGATCGGCATCGAAGATGCTGGGACCATCGACCACGGCGCCCGGCGCCAGTGAGGCGAGCGCGATGCGCCGAATGCGGATGCCGACGCCGTCGAGCAGCGAAAACTTCCGCTCCAGCAACAGTAGCGCCCCCGAAGGCAGCAATACCGCGTCGCTGACATCGAAATTGTCGGTGCGGCGGACGCTGAACTGGCCCGGCGTCGGACCGCCGACCAGGAATGCGATCATGTTGCCTTTGGCATCGAGGCCGCGCTCGGACATCGCGATCAATGTGCCGGCCAGCGGCAGCCCCTTGGGCACGAATACCAGCGCTTCCAGCCCCTTGTTGAAAGGCAGTTTCCGCGCCGCCGGCGGCAGCGGCACCACCTCGCCGGGCGAATGGGTAAAGCCCTTTCTGAAATCGAACCGAAGCACCTGGTTGACGCGTTCGAGGCCGATATAGACAAAGGGACCGTCGAGCGCGATCGACTCCGAATCGAACCAGCCGCGCGTGGTGATTGGCTGGCCGTCGGGGCCCAGCATCGGCGCGGCCTCGACGTCGTCAAGCCCGATCATCTCGCGCCCTTGATAGACGATGCGGCCCGTGAACCAGGCGCCCTTGTCGCTGAACGAGATGAAGCGCTCGCCTTTGGCGTCGAGCCGCAATCCCGACAATCCGCCAAACCCGGGAAACCGCGAGGTCAAAGCGAGCCCGCTGCGATATTCCAGCGACCCGAAGCGCACATGCGCGCGGTCGCTTCTATCGAACGAGGCGATCGGCCTGGCATTGACCTCGATCGAAACGGGAGCGGTGACTGAAAATTCATCCGGCGCGATCGGCTTCGACGGCGGCTCGGTTGCGGATTGCGCCAGCACGAACCGCGGCATCGCAATGGTCGAAACCCCCATCGCGCCGGACGTCAGGAAGCGGCGGCGGGTGAGACCGCATCGTTCAATCCTCATGGTGAGGAGGCGCCCTTGCGCCGTCTCGAACCATGATGCCCACCGCGCCATCCTTCGAGGACGCGGCAAAGACGCCGCTCCTCAGGATCAGGTAATCCCGGGCCGCGATGAGTCATCTCATTTTCAATTGTCTAGGAATGCAAGCGGCGGCGGCGACCTGACGTGGCGGGCGCAGCACCTTGGGTCTCGCTGAACAGCTCGGCGAGCTTTTCGGTGATGGCGCCGCCGAGTTCTTCGGCGTCGACGATGGTGACCGCACGGCGATAGTAGCGCGTGACGTCGTGACCGATGCCGATCGCAATCAGTTCGACCGGCGAGCGGGTCTCGATTTCCTCGATGATATAGCGCAGATGGCGCTCCAGATAATTGCCGGGATTGACCGACAGCGTGGAGTTGTCGACCGGCGCGCCGTCGGAAATCATCATCAATATCTTGCGCTGCTCGGAGCGCCCGAGCAGCCGCTTGTGCGCCCAGTCCAGCGCTTCGCCGTCGATGTTTTCCTTGAGCAGGCCCTCGCGCATCATCAGCCCGAGATTCTTTCGCGCCCGCCGCCACGGCGCATCGGCGGATTTGTAGATGATGTGGCGCAGATCGTTGAGACGGCCCGGATTTTGCGGCTTGCCGGCGGCAAGCCACGCCTCGCGCGACTGCCCGCCCTTCCAGGCCCGCGTGGTAAAGCCGAGAATCTCCACCTTGACGCCGCAGCGTTCCAGCGTCCGCGCCAGAATATCCGCGCAGGTTGCCGCCACCGTAATGGGCCGTCCGCGCATCGAGCCGGAATTGTCCAGCAGCAGCGTCACCACGGTGTCGCGGAACGTCGCTTCTTTTTCGTGCATGAACGACAGCGGATGATAGGGATCGGTGACCACGCGCGACAGCCGGGCCGGATCGAGAATGCCCTCTTCGAGGTCGAACTCCCAGGCGCGGTTCTGCTGCGCCATCAACCGGCGCTGCAGCCGGTTCGCCAGCCGCGCCACGATGCCCTGCAGATGCGCCAGTTGCTTGTCGAGATAGCTGCGCAGGCGCTCCAGTTCGTCGTGGTCGCAGAGATCTTCCGCCGCGATCACTTCGTCGAATTTCGGCGCGAAGGCGTGATATTCCGGCCCGCGCGGCTCGTTGACGCCACGGGAATTCGGCCGCGTCGCTTCGCCCGGCGTCTCATCGTCGCCGAGTTCGCCGTCGTCGAAAGTATCCGATGTGGAGGCCTGCGCGCTCTCCATCGCGCTTTCCGACATGTCTTCGGAGGTGGCCTGCGCCTGGTCGGCGCTCATTTCCTGGGCCGCGTCGCTGTCGGGCGAACCCTCAGCGCCTGATTGATCGTTCTCGCCGTCCCGATTGTCGTCCTGGTTCTCGTCGTCATCGGTCTCGGCGTTGCGGTCGTCGCCGAGTTCGAGCGCCGTCAGCAAATCATGCACGGCGTCGCCGAATTTGGCCTGATCCTCGGCGAGGCGATCGAGCCGATCGAGCCGCGAGCCGATCTTGTCTTCCAGCACCGGCCGCCACAGGTCGACCATCTTGCGCGCTGCCTGGGGTGGTGCGAGCCCGGTCAGGCGCTCGCGCACCAGCATCGCCAGCGCATCGGACAACGGCGCGTCGGCGCGGTCGGTGATCTCGTCGAACTTGCCGCGATGAAAATGGTCGTCGAGCATCGCGGTGAGGTTTTTCGCAACCCCCGCCATCCGCCGCGAGCCGAGCGCCTCGACCCGCGCCTGCTCCACCGCTTCGAACACGCCGCGCGCCTGCGGATTTCCCGGCATCAGCCTGCGGTGCACTTTCGGATCGTGGCAGGCGAGCTTCAACGCGATCGAATCGGCATGGCCGCGCACGATGGCGGCGTCGCGCCGGGTCATCTTGCGCGCCGGCTCCGGCAGCCGCGCCTTGCCCGGCGACAGGCCGGGCCGCTCGGCCGCGAACGTCACTTCAAGGTCCGGCGTTTTTGCGATCGCGCGCAGGCAGGACGTCACCGCGCGCTTGAAAGGCTCGGTCGGCGCTTCCTTTGATCCGGTGCGGAACTTGGTGTTCGACGTCGTCATCGTGGCCTCACCGCAGGTCGTCCCCGCGAAAGCGGGGACCGATCATCACCGGCGGTCTTTGTTTCTCCGCGAGATCAGCTCATCGCCACGTTCACCGAGGACTCCGCGAGTTCGGCGTTGAAGCAGCGCTGATAGAATTCGGCGACCAGCGGCCGTTCCAGTTCGTCGCACTTGTTGAGGAAGGTGACGCGGAACGCAAAGCCGATGTCGGTGAAAATCTCGGCATTCTCCGCCCAGGTGATCACCGTGCGCGGGCTCATCACCGTCGACAGGTCGCCATTGGCGAATGCGTTGCGGGTGAGATCGGCGAGCCGCACCATCTTGTTGACGATGTCGCGGCCCTCAGACGTGCGGTAGTGATGCGCCTTGGCCAGCACGATCTCGACTTCCTCGTCATGTGCCAGATAATTCAGCGTGGTGACGATCGACCAGCGGTCCATCTGGCCCTGGTTGATCTGCTGGGTGCCATGATAGAGGCCGGAGGTGTCGCCGAGGCCGACCGTGTTGGCGGTCGAGAACAGCCGGAACGCCGGATGCGGCTTGATCACCTTGTTCTGGTCGAGCAGCGTCAGCCGGCCGGAAACCTCCAGCACGCGCTGGATCACGAACATCACGTCGGGCCGGCCGGCGTCGTATTCGTCGAACACCAGTGCGATATTGTGCTGCAGCGCCCATGGCAGAATGCCGTCGCGGAATTCAGTCACCTGCACGCCGTCGCGCACCACGATCGAATCCTTGCCGACCAGATCGATACGGCTGATGTGGCTGTCGAGGTTGACGCGCACGCACGGCCAGTTCAGTCGCGCGGCGACCTGTTCGATGTGGGTCGACTTGCCGGTGCCATGATAGCCCGTGACCATCACGCGGCGGTTCTTGGAAAATCCGGCAAGGATGGCAAGCGTGGTGGCGCGATCGAACCGGTAATCCGAATCGATGTCCGGCACATGCGGATCGACTTCGGAATAGGCCGGGACCTCGAGGTCGCTGTCGATGCCGAACACCTGCCGGACCGACACCTTCATGTCGGGCAAACCGGCGGGTTCCTGCGCTTTGGTCATGGCGGCGGTCGTCATTAGTCCTCCGAGGTCCCGGGCGCTCCCGAAACCAGATTTGCGGTGGCTGCGGATGGGTGCTGCAGCGAACCTATCAGAGAGCAACGGCCGGCAGAAGCCCGCGGCACAATCAAAGTTCCGTTGCGTTATCATCAAGATAGGTGCCGGGCCGGTTTTTGGAAGGCTGCCCTGCGAATCACGCCGCACTTTCGCCGGGACAATTTGCCATCCGCCCGGCAGGCAAGCCTGATGGCACTTTTCGCCCCTGTCGTGAGTTATGTTAGGTCTGCGCCCACCCGGGATGGCAGTACCCCTGCAGGAACTTTGTGGCTTCATTCATCGATCCCTTGATAACTTTCGTCTCGGCACATGCCTGGCTTGCCTATCTCACGCTATTCCTCGCAGCCCTGCTGGAAGCCGTTCCGATTGTGGGTTCGGTGATTCCAGGCTCGACCATCATCCTTGCGCTGAGCGCGCTGGTGCCCGGCGGCGAATTACGGTTTGAATGGGTGCTGGCGGCAGCGGCCGCCGGAGCATTGCTCGGCGATGGATCGGCGTTCTGGATCGGACACCGCACCCAACGCGAAATCCTCAATGCGTGGCCGATGGCAAATTACCCGAGCGTGGTGGCGCAAAGCGAGGCGTTCTTTCATCGCTGGGGCGCGCTGGCGGTGTTCTTTGCCCGCTTTGTGCCGCCGATACGCGCCTTCGTGCCGATCACGGCGGGCGCGCTCGGCATGGAGCCGTTGCGCTTCTATCCCGTCAATGCCGCGGCGATCCTGCTCTGGGCGCCCGCCCATGTGCTGCCGGGCGTCCTTGCCGTGTCGGCGCTGGAACGCTACGGCGGATGGCTGGGCATCCGCGGCACCGCCAAACATTACTGGATGCCGCTGGTCATTGGCGGCGCGCTGATTCTGGCGCTGGCGATCTGGGCGATCCGACGCTGGCATGGCGGAGGCGTGATCGAACCGGCAACCGCCGCCGCGCGCAAGGATTCCGGACGGCTCACATCCGGTGAATAACCGGCTCAGGATCTGTTGAAAGCCGCACTTCGCCCGGGCGCGGGACCGACATAGCGGGCGCGGGGGCGGATCAATCCGCCATGCCGCAATTGCTCGCAAGCATGCGCAATCCAGCCCACCGTGCGCGCCATCGAAAACAGCACCAGTTCGTTGCCCGGCGGCAGGCCGAGCGTATGCACCAGTACCGCGAGCGCATAGTCGATGTTGACGAATTCGCCGGTCGCCTCCGCGATCCGTTCCGGAATTTCGCTTGCAAGCTTTGCCGATGCTCCGGCCCGCGCCAAAGCGTCGAGCAAGGCATGGGCGCGCGGATCGCCGAGCTTGTAGACGCCGTGACCGAAGCCGGCGAAGCGCTCGCCGAGCGCAACACGCTCCCGGATCGCGGCAGCCACATCGCCATCGACCAGCGTCCGCACCAACTGCGCTGCGAGGACGCCGGCGCCACCGTGTTTTGGACCTTTGAGAGCCACCAGGCCGGCAATCATCGCATCATAGAGATTCAATCCGGTCGAAGCCGCACACCGCACGGTGAAGGTCGAGGCGTTCAGTTCATGATCCGCCAGCAGCACCAGCGCGCGGCGGATCAGATCAGCGGCGTGCTTGTTGGCCGGCGCCCATATCCTCGCGATCTGCAGATGCAGCGGTTCGGCCGATGATGTGGCGTTCAACATGGTCGCAACCACCAGACGCAGGATGCGGCCGCCGACCATCGCGCGCCCGTCGGCGGCGCGGGTAAAGGCCCGCGGATCGGCGCTCGCAGCCAGTGCCAGCACGGCGATGGTGCGATCGATCGGCGCGGCATCGCGCGCGGCAGCCGCGACGGCGCGCATTTCGGCCGACAGCAGCGGGCAATTGTCATGGGCAAACGGATCGACGCCGGTCACGTCCCACAGCAGGGTTGCGGCATGTTCCAGCGTATCGGTCTCGGCAAGCTCGATGCAGTTGACGCCGCGATAGATCGGGCCGTCCTCGGTGATGGTCGCAATCGCCGAATCCATTACCGGCAAATCCGCATCGAAGCTGCGCAGGCCGCGCGGCTCCGGCGACGGCGTGCGCCGTGCCTTGAGGTTGCGAATGTCCTCGGCCCGGTAGCGATGACTTCGCGAATCCGACGACGGCTCGGAGCGGATCATTCCGCGGCTGACATAGGCGTAGAGCGTGGCCGGCGAGATCGCCAGCTCGGCGGCAGCCTCGCGGGCCGACAAGTAGAGCGCGGCGGATTTTTTCATATTGATTTATATAATCAAGATTGATCAATCTGTCGAGAAGGTCGACCTTTGAAGCGACAACAGGAGGCCGACCATGAATATGCAACTTTCCAAAACTCCGATCGGGTTGGACGGCATTGCCGCCGCCGAAACCGTGCTCAGCCATGTCGATGGCGAGCGCGGCGAATTGATCATCGCCGGGATGCGGGTTGGCGACCTCGTGCGCCAGACCGGCTTCGAGGGTGTGACCGCACGGTTATGGAGCGGAGGAACCGGCGAGCCGGTCGGCGAGGCCCGCGTGCGCGCCGCCCTGGGTATTGCCCGTGAACGCGCCTTTGCCCGGCTTCCGCACCTCCTGGGAGGCACGCGCGATCTATCCATCGTCGACGGTTTCCGGGCCGCCATTGCCGGTTTGCAGGCCGAAAGCGGATTGCCGCATGAGGCGACGATTGTCGGTGCGTTTGCCGTGATCGCCGGCGCGCTGGTACAGCGCGCGGGGGGCTTTGACGCCGTCGCGCCGGATCCGACCGCGAGCCATGCCGCCGATACGCTGTCGATGCTGCTTAACCGCAAGCCCGACGCACGCGAGGTTGCCGCCCTCGACGCCTATCTGGTGACGGTGTGCGACCACGGCATGAACGCATCGACATTCGCGACGCGCGTGGTGGCCTCGACGCAGGCCGACCTGTTCGCGTCGGTGACGGCGGGATATTGCGCGCTGACCGGACCGCTGCACGGCGGCGCTCCGGAGCCGGTGCTGGAAATGCTCGACGCCATCGGCAGCCGCGAGCGCATCAAGCCATGGGTCGACAGCGCGCTGGCGCGCGGTGAACGGCTGATGGGTTTCGGCCACCGCATCTATCGCGTCCGCGATCCGCGCGCCGATGTGCTCAAGGGAGCGATCGAACGGCTCGCCGTCAACGGCACTGATCTGACGTTCGCGGGCGAAGTCGAAGTCTATATCCGCGAGGCGTTGCGGCGGGAAAAGCCGGACCGGCCGCTCGACACCAATGTGGAGTTCTTCACCGCGATCCTGCTCGACGCGCTGGCGATCCCGCGGCAGGCCTTTACGCCGGTTTTCGCGGTGGCCCGTTCCGCGGGATGGACGGCGCATGCCCGCGAGCAGCAGCGCGGCGGACGGCTGATACGGCCAAGCTCGGCCTATATCGGTCCGATGCCGGATTGAGATCGGCGCTTGGTCTGCGTCTCGCGGTCAGCTCGCGCCGCGCACCACGGTCTTCAGGTAATTATAGGCCTTGATGATCTCGATCAGGCGATCCTCGGTGGAGCGGTCGCCGCCATTGGCGTCGGGATGATGCTGCTTCACCAGCGCCTTGTATTTGGCCTTCACAGTCTCGAGCGTCGCATCGGAGCCGAGCCCCATGACTTGCAGCGCCTTGCGTTCGGCGTTGAATATTTTCCGGGTCTCGACCTTGGCTTCCGCACCGGCGCCCGGGCCAGGCCGCCAGCTACCGCGGCCATTGAGTTCGCTGAACATGCTGAAGGGATCGGACGCGCCTTCCAGATCGGCCTCGGGACTGCCCTTGCCTTTTTTGGCACTGGTATTGGCGCCCATCTTCCAGGTCGGGCGGTGGCCGGTCAGCGCATCCTTCTGGTATCGCGCCACCGCATCCGCGTTCATACCGGAAAAGAAATTATAGGACTGATTGTATTCGCGAACGTGATTAAGACAGAAGTGCCAGTATTCCTTGTCGTTGGCGCGGCCCTTGGGCGCGCGATGCGGCCCCTTGTTCTTGCAGTCGGGCCATTCGCACATCGCGGATGCTTCGCGCGCCTGGGCCTGCTGCTTCGCGCTCAGCTTGTTGGGCTTGATACGGATGGAGTCGAAGAATTTTGAGGAATCAATCGGCATTGGCGGACTATGACAACGCTATGGACAAGGCTTCAAGTCTTGACATTGCGAAACCCTCACTCTCGATGCGCCATTGACGAAATACGGTGACGGACGTATTGCCCCGCCATGAGTGTTCATCAAACCGTCAAACACACTATCACAAACAAGTTGCGTGAAGCTTTCGCGCCCGAAAGCCTCGACGTTACCGATAAATCACATCTGCATGAGGGCCACGCCGGCCACAGGCCGGGCGGCGAGACGCACTTCAGGGTGTATATTGTATCAAAAGCGTTCGAAGGGAAGAGCCGTATCGAGCGCCATCGCATGATAAATGCGCTGCTCGCGCCGGAACTCGCCGGAAGCGTCCACGCGCTGGCGCTTGAGATCCACACCCCAAAGGAAGGCGGGCATTAAGTCCGTCGATATCGTTCGCGTCTTCCCCCTGCCCGATCTTACAAAACCGGCAATGGCTCGGCCCGTCCCACGATGAACGCGTAACTGCAAGCCCCCAGGACGGCGACGCCGGCCGCCAAAGCAAAGGCAGGTGTATAACTGCCCCCGGAGTAATCCAGCAATGCGCCGAAAATAAACGGACTGACAATTCCGGCGAGATTGGACGCAAAATTCTGGATGCCGCCGATGGACGCCACGTGGTCGGAACTCGGCGCAATATCGGCGGGAAGAGACCATATCCCGGTCGCGGCAACGGCAAGGCTGGCATATGCGATAGCCAGGAAAAATAACGCAGCATACACCGACGATACGAGCGCGGCCGGCAGAATGAATGCACCGCCGAGCAAGCCGCCGATCATCACCGTCTTCCGGACAAGGGTGACATCTACACCTCCGCGGATCAATTTGTCGGCGTAGAGACCCGCGCACCAGCCCGCGGCGATAGCAACCAGACCCGGGATCGTGCCAAGGGTGCCAAGCTCCGCCAGATTCAGGTGGCGGGCATCCTTCAGATAGGAGGGGAACCAGGTCAGGAAGAAATAAATGACAAAGTTCAGGCAGAAGAATCCCAACATCATGCCGCGAATGGTGCGATAGCCGAAAAGCGCGATCCAGCGGATGTTGACGGCCGCGGGGTCGTCGTTGCGGCTGGTCCGGCCGCCATTATCGACAATATATTTGCGCTCGAGATCATTGGCGCCGCTATGCTCGTCTGGATCACGGTAGACCCAAAACCACACGGCGGCCCATACAAATCCCAGAAGACCGAGGATGACGAACGAATAATGCCAGCTCGACACAGCGATCAGCGCCGTAACGATCGGAAGAGCCGCCACGGTGCCGACGCGCGAACCGGAATCAATCACCGCTGTCGCAAAGGCCCGCTCTGTCTGGGGAAACCAGCGTGAAGCCGCCTTGGTCGAGCTCGGATAGGCCGGCGCCTCCCCCGCTCCGAGCAGGAACCTGACGCCGAACAGGCCCGCAAAGCTGGTGGCCATCGGCGTCAGCATGGTGAAAAGCGACCACCACATTGCAGCGAATGAAAACGCCCTGCGAGAACCGACCTTATCGGTGAACCATCCGGCCACCAGCATCAGGCCGTCATAGGCCCAGAAGAACGCGCCGAGGATCAGTCCTTTTTCCGTATTCGACAGATTGAGATGGAGGTCCTTGTCCATGTAGGGCAGCGCCACGCTCAGATTGGCGCGGTCCAGATAGTTCATGGTCAGGCCGAGAAAGCACAGACCAAGAATGAGATAGCGAACCTTGCTAGCGCCTGCCGGTGCTTTGCCTGCCGGTACAACTTCGTCGGTAATGGAACCCGCGGTCACGCTCGAAACCCTCCCTGGTCAATCAATCGGCTCGTCTGGATTGGCTTCGCGCTTTCTCAAAACGCGTGGGATGATTGACCCCCAGCCCCGGATCACTTCATTAGGACCACTAGACCCCGGTTAGCGCGAACATCCGCGGCACAATCGGTCCAATTTTAAAACGACGTCCCGGCCCGCTTCGGCTTTTTCTCCTCGACCTCGGCCTCGCGCGGGACTTCCACGATGCGAAGCGCGGTGATCCGGTTGCGCTCGCGGCGGAGCACACGAAAACGGAAGCCGTGGAACGTGAAGCTCTGGCCGCGCTCGGGGATCGAGCGTGCCTCGTGAATCACAAGGCCCGCGACCGTGGTCGCCTCTTCATCGGGCAGATGCCAGTCCATCGCGCGGTTGAGATCGCGGATCGGCACCGAGCCGTCGACCACCACCGAGCCGTCGGGCTGGGCACGGACGCCGGCTACCACCACGTCATGCTCGTCGGAAATGTCGCCGACGATCTCTTCCAGAATATCCTCCAGCGTCACCATGCCTTCGACTTCGCCATATTCGTCGACCACCAGCGCGAAGTGGGTCTTGCGGCGGCGGAACGCCTTGAGCTGCTCGGAGACGGGACGCATCTCCGGCACGAACCATGGCGGCAGCGCAATGGTCGAGACGTCGATCTTGGCGGTATCGCCTTCGGCGGCGCGGATCGCGCGCAGCAGATCCTTGGCGTGCAGCACGCCGATGATGTTTTCGGGTTTCTCGCGCCACAGCGGAATCCTGGTGTATTCGGTGGCCAGCACCTCGCGCACCAGGTCCTCCGGCGGCAGGTCGGCGTTGATCATGACCATTTCGGTGCGGTGGACCATCACGTCGGAGACCTGAAGTTCGCGCAGATCCAGTAGCCCGCCGAACATGTCGCGGTCCTGCTTTTCGACCTTGCCTTCGTGATGCAGCAGATCGACCGCGCCGCGCAACCGCTCGGTTGGTGACAGTATCGGCTGGTTGTGACCGATCTTGATGCCGAGCGCCTGCATCAGTGCGCGAACGACCGCCTCGATCACGGTAAGTAGCGGCCCCAGCAGGTAGACCATCAGCTTCATCGGGCGCGCCACCAGGAGCGACACCCGGTCGGGCGCATTGATGGCGATGGTCTTCGGCAGCACCTCGGCGAAGATCACGACCATCACCGTCATCACGCCGGTAGCATAGAGCACGCCGACGTCGCCGAACCACGCGGTGAAGATGCCGGTCGCCAGCGCCGAGGCGCCGATATTGCCGATGTTGTTGCCGAGCAGAAGCGCGCCGATCATCCGCTCGCGCATCGCAAACAGGCTGGAGACGACGCCGGCATCGCGGTTGCCGTGTTTCGACAGCCGCAGCATGCTGGCGCGCGACGCCGCGGTCAGCGCGGTCTCGCTCGCCGAGAAGAACGCCGAGACCAGGAGGCAGGCGATGACGATCGAGAATGCAAGCCAGTCCATGGGGTACCGATCAGTTCATCTATGGTTGCGGCATGATCTTTTTGTTTTTTAAGAAAGCCGGTTTGGATTGTTCCGGATCGTGCCGATCATTGCTCAGGTTTTGCCGGCCAGCTTGGCGCTCAGAAAATCGCGGACCCGCGCAGGCTCGACGTCGGGAACGATGACCGCGCGGCCGATTGCGCCTAGCAGGATGAAGGTGAGCCGGCCGCGCTTGACCTTCTTGTCCTGCGCCATCAGTGCCATCAGCGCATCGGCATCGCCGAGCCCTTCCTGGGCAAATCCCGCAATGTCCTGCAGATGGGTCGGCAGGCCCACTTCGGCAAGGTGATGTTCGACGCGCGCGGCATCCGATTCGGAGATCATGCCGAGTTGCGCGGAAAATTCCGCCGCCAGCACCATGCCGACCGCGACGCCTTCGCCATGGAACAGCCGGTCGGAAAACCCGGTCGCAGCCTCCAGCGCGTGACCGAAAGTATGGCCGAGATTGAGCAGCGCGCGCTCCCCGGTTTCGCGCTCGTCGCGCGCCACGATCGCCGCCTTGGCGCGGCACGAGGTGGCGATCGCGTGTTCGCGCGCCGCGCCGCCTTTGAAAATATCGGCGTGGTTGGCCTCCAGCCAGGTGAAAAACGCCTCATCGCCAAGCACGCCGTATTTGGCGACCTCGGCATAGCCGGCGCGGAACTGGCGCTGTGACAGCGTGTCGAGCACGGCGGTATCGGCGACGACCAGCACCGGCTGATGAAACGCGCCGAGAAGATTCTTGCCATGCGGCGAATTGATCCCGGTCTTGCCGCCGACCGAGGAGTTGACCTGCGCCAACAGCGAAGTCGGCACCTGCACAAAATCGACGCCGCGGCGCAGGATCGCAGCCGAAAAGCCGGCGAGATCGCCGATCACGCCACCGCCGAGTGCCACCACCAGGTCGTTGCGCTCGATCTTCGCCGCTATCAAGGCTTCGCTGACCTGTTCGAGGCCGGCATAGGTTTTCGAGCCTTCGCCCTCGTCAACAATGATTTGCGAGGTGGCGATGCCGGCCTCCGACAGCGAGGCCTCGGTCTTCTCGAGCCAATACCTGGCGACATTGCGGTCGGTGACGATGGCGGCGCGCGCGCCGGGCCGCAACTTAGCGACACGGGCGCCCAGCGATGGCAGCACATCGCGGCCGATGACGATGTCGTAGGCGCGGTCGCCGAGCGCGACATCGACCGTGATCGGGTCGGAATGTTTCAACGGCGCGGTCATCGCGTCACACCCAGCGCGCCCGGCGTTGCTTGCGCCGCCGAGGCCGTGCCGCCGGTACATAGCCAGGCGTGCAGGGCGTCGATGCATTCATCAACGATCTTCTCGTGCGGCACGTCGCGCGACCAGATCGTCAGATCGGCGTGCCGATAAATCGGTTCACGTTCCTCGATCAGACGCCCGACGGTTGCCGCCGGGTCAGCGGTCTGCAACAGCGGGCGATCGACGCGGCGCTTCACCCGGCGCATGATGATATCGGCATCGGCCTTGAGCCAGATCGAAACCGCCTGGAGCCTAATCCTGCCGCGCGTCTCCTCGCGCATGAAGGCGCCGCCGCCGGTGGCGATCACTGCCGGACCGTTGTCGAGCAGCCGCGCGATCACCCGCGCCTCGCCGTCCCTGAAATGCGGCTCGCCATGGGCCTCGAAAATCTCGGGGATGGACATGGCGGCGGCGGTCTCGATCTCGGTATCGGCGTCCAGAAAGGGCAGCCGCAGCCGTGCCGACAGCCGTCGTCCGATGGTGGACTTTCCCGCCCCCATCATTCCGACCAGCACGACCGAACGGGTTCCCAGCGCAGCCGTGATTTCGGCCTCCTGGGATCCGTTAGTACCGTCCGTTGAGACTGTCTCAGGCATCGATCGCTCTGCCGCCGCGGATTGCAGCGTTTCCGGGCCACCTATACTACCCCCGCCGATACCGTTGCCAGAGACTCTTGCAACGGAGGGGTGAACATGTTGGTAGTCAGGGTTAGCTATCCCCGATGATTTAACTGGTTAATTCGCCGCCTGAGGCTCGCCGATGCCCAGCCTGTTCCGCTTTCTGATGGTCGTCGCCGCGATCGGCGGGATTGTCTATGGGGCGATTTTCGCGCTGGCGAATTTCGTTAACCCGAAACCGCGGGAAATGACCGTCACCATTCCGGCTGACAAGTTCCTGAAGAAATAGGCGCTAGACTCTGATTCGCGGGATGCAAGCTGACAGCGCGTGTCAGGAGCGAGCCCGCATCCGTTGTGCAGATGCCGAGCCAAAATGCCTCCCAGAACCTCAGATGCCGGGCTGATCAACCTGTTCCTCGACATGCTCGCGGCGGAACAGGGCGCCGGCGACAACACGCTCGATGCCTATCGCCGCGATCTTGAGGATTTTTCGGAATTCCTCGCCCGCGACAAGCAGCACTTTGCCGGCGTCGAAACCCAGCCGCTGCGGGATTACCTCGCCGATCTGGATACCCGCGGCTTCAAGTCGTCGAGCGTGGCGCGCCGGCTGTCGGCGATGCGGCACCTGTTTCGCTTCCTGCTGCACGAACGAATTCGCAGCGATGATCCGGCTGCGATCCTGTCCGGCCCGAAGCGCGGCCGCGGCCTGCCCAAGGTGCTGTCGATATCCGACGTCGATCGCCTGCTGGTGCGCGCCAAGGCGCTCGCCGATGCGCCGGAAATCTCTGCGCCGCAGCGGCTTCGCGCGCTGCGAATGTATTGCCTGCTCGAGGTGCTTTATGCCACCGGCCTGCGGGTCTCCGAACTGGTCTCACTGCCGCTCGCGGCATCGCGGCGCGACGCCCGAATGATCGTGGTCCGCGGCAAGGGCAACAAGGAGCGGCTGGTGCCGCTGAACGAGCCCTCGCGACAGGCGATGGCCGACTATCTTGCGGCGATGGAAGCCTTGAAGCAGGAGAAAAAGAATAGCGGAGGTCCGGCATCGAAGAACAGCTCGGTCTCGAAATGGCTGTTTCCGTCATTCGGCGAGAGTGGACATTTGACGCGGCAGCATTTCGCACGCGACCTGAAGGAACTGGCGGCGGCGGCCGGTCTGGCGCCGCGGCTGGTCAGCCCGCACGTGCTGCGCCATGCCTTCGCCAGCCATCTTTTGCATAACGGCGCCGATTTGCGCATCGTGCAAACGCTGCTCGGCCATACCGACATCTCGACCACGCAGATCTACACCCATGTGGTCGAGGAACGGCTGAAAAGCCTGGTGCGCGATCTGCACCCGCTGGCGGAGAAGTAGGCGATAAAGTCTGTGCACCGTCCCTGCTCGCTTCGTCTCTCTTGACGCGTTTTCTTCACGCGAACCGGTATCCACTTCGCTGGAAAACGCTCTGGTACAGCGCCTTGACTTCCGCGGCTTCTGCCACGAAACAACCGTTCTCGCCCGCGATCTCCCTGCGCGCCCGGCAAGACGGACTCATTTTGCGTCAGAATGCGCGCTAAATGGCTGAAAATGCGTACGTTTCCAACGAGCCGAAATCCGCTTCGCCTGCAAGCGGGTTCGTCCTTATATTGATTTGATGTCGGATCCCATGCGCAGCTACCTCGATTTTGAAAAGCCGATCGCCGAACTTGACGCCAAGGTCGACGAATTGCGCGCGCTGGCGACATCCGGCAGCGATATCGGCGATGAGATTTCGCGGATCGAGGACAAGGCAGCCCAGGCGCTGAGCGATCTCTACGCCAACCTGACGCCGTGGCAGAAAACCCTGGTCGCACGCCATCCGCAGCGTCCGCATCTGACCGATTTTATCGGCGCGCTGATCACCGAATTCACGCCGCTGGCCGGCGACCGCAAATTCGGCGAGGACGAAGCACTGGTCGGCGGCTTCGGCCGCTTCCGCGGCGAGAGCATTTGCGTGATGGGCCAGGAAAAGGGCGCCACCACCGAGTCCCGCATCAAGCATAATTTCGGCATGGCGCGTCCCGAAGGCTACCGCAAGGCGGTTCGCCTGATGGAGCTGGCGGAACGATTTGGTATCCCGGTGCTGTCGATCGTCGATTCCGCCGGCGCCTATCCCGGCATCGGCGCCGAGGAGCGTGGGCAGGCCGAGGCGATCGCGCGCTCCACCGACGCCTGTCTCTCGCTCGGCGTCCCCAATGTCGCGATCATCACCGGCGAGGGGATGTCGGGCGGCGCCATCGCCATCACCACCGCCAACCGGGTGCTGATGTTCGAGCACGCCATCTACAGCGTGATTTCGCCGGAGGCGGCCTCCTCGATCCTGTGGCGCGACGGGTCCAAGGCCCAGGAAGCCGCCACCAGCATGAAGATCACGGCGCAGGACATGCTGCGTTTTGGCGTGATCGATACCATTCTGAGGGAGCCGTCGGGCGGCGCGCATCGCGATCCCGGCGCCATGATCGCGACCACCGGCGACGCCATTGAGCTGGCGCTGAACGATCTGCGCAATCTGGCCCCGGACATGATTCGCAGCCAGCGGCGGCAGAAATTCCTCGATATCGGCAGAAAGCTGGGTTGAAGTCGGCGCTTGGCCGGAAAAACCCGCCATCACCGCAGCCCGAAACGCCTTCTGGCTTGGCAAAATCGGCCGTTTTGGTCGCAATTAGGCCGTGACGCCGATATTTAATGTCTGTTGACCATGCTCGGTATGGACCTGGCCGTGACGCCTTGGTTGGCTTGCGGGCAAGGGGGCCAAAGGATAGTATTTTAGTCAATGGCTTCAGGGCATGTACGCTATAATTGGGGCGCCAGGATTGCCCGCGGGGTGTGGAGCTTTGCATTGATCGATCGATCGCTGTTTCGCGCGCTTATCACCTCGGCCGTGCTCGGGGCTGGAGCGCTGCTGGCCGGCTGCAACAGCGACGAAATTTCGCTGGCAAATAACGCCAAGGCCAACCAGCCCGTCCCGCCACAGCTCCTTGCCGAGATGGTATCGAAGGATATGGACCTGCAATCGCCGATTCTGGTCCGGCTGTTCAAAACCGAAGCCGAACTCGAGGTCTGGAAGCAGAATCGCTCCGGCCGCTTCGCGCTGTTGAAGACTTATCCGATCTGCCGCTGGTCGGGAGACCTCGGACCCAAGGTCAGGGAAGGCGATCGCCAGGCCCCGGAGGGCTTTTATTCGATCACACCGGCGCAGATGAACCCGCAGTCGGCGTATTATCTTTCATTCAACACCGGCTACCCCAACGCCTATGACCGGGCGCTCGGACACAGCGGCTCGCAGTTGATGGTGCATGGCGACTGCTCGTCGCGCGGCTGCTACGCGATGACCGATGAACAGATCGCGGAAATCTACTCGCTGGGGCGTGAATCCTTTTTCGGCGGCCAGCGCGCGTTCCAGTTCCAGGCCTTTCCGTTCAAGATGACGCCGGTCAACATGGCCAAGCATCGCAACAATCCGAACATGCCGTTCTGGAAGATGATCAAGGAAGGCTATGACGAGTTCGAGGTGACGCGGCAGGAGCCGAAGGTCGATTTCTGTGAGAAGAAATATGTCTTCAATGCCGTGAAGCCGCCGAACGCAACGCGGGATCCGGTGTTCGAGGCGTCGGCCAAATGCCCCGCTTATGTCGTCCCGGGCGAAGTCGCCAGCGCCGCTCGCGCGCGAGAACAGGCCGATGAGGCCGAGACGGCCAAGCTGATTTCGCGAGGCACGCCGGTCGCCCGGCTGAATACCGGCATCGACGGCGGCATGAACCGGGTGTTCGCCGCGGCGTTACCCAACGGCAATACCGGATTGTCGGAGAGCGGCGAAGGCCGGAGCGTATCGCTGATGCGCGAGCGGTTGCCCGGAACAATCCCTATGGATCACGTCAATCCGCCGCGCGGGCCGGTGACGTCGCCGGATGAGCCGCTGGTGGCCTCGACCACCTCCTCCACGCATGTGGCGTCCGCGGCGCCCGACGGGCAATCCGGGGGTTTCTTTAGCAATCTTGCCCGCAAGGTCGGTCTCGGCGGCGCCGCGGCCGATGCCAGCGCCAGCCTGCCGCCCCAACCCCAGCCAGTGGCTTCGGCCAAACCCAAAGCCAACGAGGCCAAGCACCACGAGCCGCAGCATCCGGACGCAGCGGCGAAGGTGGCGGCGACTCCGAAGTCGGATACCACTAAACAGGCCTCCGCCCGGCCGCCGTTGAAACCATCGCTGTCGGGCAACGCCGACACGCCTGCTGCCGCCGCGAAAGACGACACCGTCGCCGGTTCGCAGCCGATCGTACAGGCCAACTCGTTCGAGAACCGCTTCTCGGCGACGCCCAAGTAAGACCTCCATCCGCGCGACGCACGCGATTTCCGATTTGAATTCCAAACAGCCTGCAAGCTTCCCGGCCTTCTGGCTCGAGACGGCGCTTGCACGCCCCCGATTATTGATCATTCTGTCCGCCTTAGATCCATAGAACGGCCGATCGACGGCCGCGGCAGGGGATCATCGGGAGGAGTTGAAACCATGGCAGGCATTCACCTGCTCGATCGCACCATCGGCAGCGAATATCCCAGTCTGGCCACGGACGCCGACGTCCGCGTCTTTGAACAAATTCCCTATCTCGACCGCCTCGCCGCGGCGAGTACCTATGACGCGATCAGGCTCGGCGCGGCCCTCAATCCCGATGCCCCCGCGATTCAGTTCCTGCCCAATGCCGACCCGGCCGACACGCCGCTCGTGATCAGCCACCGCGACTTCTTCGCGCGGCTGACGCAGGCCGCCAACATGTTCCATGCGCTCGGCGTCGGCAAAGACGACGTTGTGAGCTTCATGTTGCCGCTGTTGCCGGAAGCGTTCATCACGCTGTTCGGCGCCGAAGCAGCCGGCATCGCCAATCCGGTCAACCCGTTATTGGAGCCGCACCAGATTGCGGAAATCCTGGAAGCCGCGGGCACGACGGTGTTGGTGGCGCTCGGACCGGTGCCGGGCACCGACATCTGGCAGAAGGTCGAGCAGGTGCGCAAACATCTCAAGCACCTGAAGGCGATCGTGCAGGTGGGCCCCGGCGATCCCGCAAACGGCATTCACTCGTTCGCCAAGTTGATCGAAACGCAGCCGTCCGACCGGCTGGTGAGCGGCCGCAAAATCTCGGGCGGCGATATCGCCGCGTATTTTCACACCGGCGGCACCACCGGCACGCCAAAACTCGTACGCCACACCCACACCAACCAGGTCTACCAGGCCTGGGCCGTCAACCTGGTGCTCAAGTCGCAGCCCGGGGTCAATCTGTTGTTCGGCATGCCGCTGTTCCATGTCGGCGGCTCGTTGACGCAGGCACTCGCCACGCTGGCGAGCGGCGGCTGTCTGGTCGTGCTGTCGCCTTCGGGATGGCGCAACCCCGCCTCGGTCAAGAACATCTGGGGCCTGGTCCAACGCTTCCGGCCCCACGCGCTGTCGGGCGTGCCGACAGTCCTGGCGGCGGCGCTCGGCATCCCGCCCGGCGACGCCGACATCTCGAGCCTGCAATGTGCCGCCGCCGGCGGATCGGCGATTCCCGTGGCGGTCGGCAAGGCGATCCAGGACAAATTCAAGCTGCCGGTGCTCGAAGTCTACGGCATGACGGAAACCTCGAGCGTCCACACCATCGCCTATCCGGAACGTCCGATCCGGATAGGCTCTGCCGGCCTGCCGGTGCCCTACAGCCGGGTGCGCATCGTCAAGCTCGACGCCGACGGCCGTTTCGAGCGCGACTGCGCCACCGACGAGATCGGCGTCGTCACCATGGCGGGACCCGGCGTGTTCGGCGGCTATCTCAACGACGCGCACAATGTGGGCGCCTTCGTCGACGGCCATTGGGTCAATTCCGGCGATCTCGGGCGCCTCGATGCGGAGGGATATCTCTGGATCACCGGCCGCGCCAAGGACCTCGTGATCCGCGGCGGCCATAACATCGACCCCGGGCCGATCGAGGACATCATGTTCCAGCATCCCGCCGTGGGATTTGCCGCCGTGGTCGGCCAGCCCGACGCCTATGCGGGCGAACTGCCGATCGGCTATGTGCAATTGAAGCCGGGCGCGAGCGTGCAGGCCGGTGAACTCGAGGCATGGGTGCGCGAGCGCACGCCCGAGCGCGCCGCCGCACCCGCGCAGATCATCCCGATCGATCCGATGCCGCTGACCGGCGTCGGCAAGGTATTCAAGCCGCAGCTGCGCTGGGACGCCGCAAGGCGCGTCTTCACCAATATCCTGGCGCCGCTTCGCGATCGCGGCATCGATTGCAGCGTGAAGGTCGGCGCACACGGAAGCCACGGCAGCATCGCGACCGTCACGCTGCTGCGGGTGCCGGAGGATCAACGCGAGGCGATTGCGAACGAGGTCCACACGCTGCTCGCGCCGTTCGTGATGCGGCACGAAGTGGTTTTCGGGTAGCGAAGCTGCCTCAAACTTTACCGATGGAGCGTTCTCGCTCCAGGCCGAGGGCAGGCTGATTAGGCGTATTTGCCGTGGCAGTGCTTGTACTTCTTGCCTGAGCCGCAGGGACAATCCTCGTTGCGGCCGATCTTGCCCCAGCTTGCCGGATTTTTGGGATCGCGGTCGGCGGTGGCCGCGGGCACCAGCGACGCACTGGCGAACGCCATCTCGTCCTCGCCGGTGTTCGGATCGAGTTTGTGCGCTTCCATGACCGGCAATGCCGGCTGCTGATCTTCCGGCGGCACGATTTCGACGCGCATCAATTGCGCCGTCACCGCCTCGCGCAGATGCGCGATCATCGCCTCGAACAGGCTGAAGGCCTCGGACTTGTACTCCTGCAGCGGATCGCGCTGGCCGTAGCCGCGCAGGCCGATCACCTGCCGCAGATGATCCAGCATCACCAGATGCTCGCGCCACAGATGATCGAGGGTTTGCAGCAGGATGGTCTTTTCGACGTAACGCATCACGTCGGGACCCCACTGCGCCACCTTCGCCGCCATGTGCTCGTCGACGCGGCTCTCGATGCGCGACAGCAATTCCTCGTCGGCGATGCCCTCTTCCTTGGCCCATTGATCGACCGGCAGGTCGACGTCGAGCACGCGCTTGAGCTCTTCCTTGAGCTCGGCGACGTGCCACTGCTCGGCATACGCGTGTTCGGGCACATGCTTGGTGACGACGTCCTCGACAAAGGCACGGCGCATGTCGGCGACGGTTTCGGCGACGCTATCGTCCTTCATCAGGTCGACGCGCTGGTCGAAGATCACCTTGCGCTGGTCGTTCTGGACGTTGTCGAATTTCAAGAGGTTCTTGCGGATGT
Source organism: uncultured Pseudomonadota bacterium (assembly GCA_963819325.1). GTDB lineage: Bacteria > Pseudomonadota > Alphaproteobacteria > Rhizobiales > Xanthobacteraceae > Bradyrhizobium. Next base: position 19,020 of record CAWFVT010000019.1, on the reverse strand, counting down.
CGAAGTTGCGGGCCTCGACCTTCTGCTGGGCCTTTTCCAGCGCCTTGTTGATCCAGGGATGGATGATGGCCTCGCCGTCCTTGAGGCCGAGCCGCGTCAGCATGGAATCGAGCCGGTCGGAGCCGAAGATCCGCATCAGATCGTCTTCCAGCGAGAGGAAGAATTTCGAGCGCCCAGGGTCGCCCTGGCGTCCGGATCGGCCGCGCAACTGGTTGTCGATGCGCCGCGATTCGTGGCGCTCGGAGCCGATGATGTAGAGCCCGCCCGGCCGGGTCGCGGTCTTGGCAGGCTTCGACCCCTTGGCGGGCTCGACCTCGACCACATCCTCGGCCTTCAGCACGATGTCGCGGAAACGCTCGACGTCGGCCTTGATGCGTTCGATTTTCGCGGCCTTCTCGGCCTCGTCGGTGATGCCTGCGGTCTCGTGCAGCAGACGCATTTCGAGCGAGCCGCCGAGCTTGATGTCGGTGCCGCGGCCGGCCATGTTGGTCGCGATCGTGATCGCGCCGGGCACGCCGGCCTCGGCAACGATATAGGCTTCCTGTTCGTGGAAGCGCGCGTTCAATACCGCGAACAGCTTCGCCGGCTTGCCGGCGCGGGCCGCGGCGTAAAGCTTCTCCATCGCGTTTTCGTTGCCGAAGTCGATCTGCTTGTAGCCGTGCTTTTTCAGGTACTCGGCGAGCACCTCGGATTTTTCGATCGAGGCGGTACCGACCAGCACCGGCTGCAACCGGGCATTGGCGCGCTCGACCTCGGCCAGGATCGCGGCATATTTCTCGTTCTGGGTGCGGTAGACCTCGTCGTCCTCATCGAGGCGGGCCACCGGCACGTTGGTCGGGATTTCCACGACCTCGAGCTTGTAGATGTCGAACAGTTCGTCGGCTTCGGTCAGCGCCGTGCCGGTCATGCCGGCGAGCTTTTCGTACATCCGGAAATAATTCTGGAACGTGATCGAGGCCAGCGTCTGGTTTTCCGGCTGAACCTGCACGTGTTCCTTGGCTTCCAGCGCCTGATGCAGGCCTTCGGAATAACGTCGGCCCTGCATCATGCGGCCGGTGAACTCGTCGATGATGATGACCTCGCCGTCGCGGACGATGTAATCCTTGTCGCGCGTGAACAGCGAATGCGCGCGCAGCGCTTGATTGATGTGGTGAACCACCGAGACGTTCTCGACGTCGTAGAGCGAGTTGCCCTTGAGCTGGCCGGCGTCGCGCAGCAACGTCTCGATCTTTTCCATGCCGGCTTCGGTCAGCGTCACCGTGCGCTGCTTCTCGTCGACGTCGTAGTCGGTCTTGTCGAGCTGGGGAAAGAAGGTGTCGATGGTGTTGTAGAATTCCGAGCGATCGTCGAGCGGGCCGGAAATGATCAGCGGCGTGCGCGCCTCGTCGATCAGGATCGAATCGACTTCGTCGACGATGGCGTAGAAGTGGCTGCGCTGGACCATGTCCTCCAGCCGATACTTCATGTTGTCGCGCAGATAGTCGAAGCCGTATTCGTTGTTGGTGCCGTAGGTGATGTCGCGCGCATAGGCCAGCTTGCGCTCGCTGTCGTCGAGGCCGTGGACGATCACCCCGGTGGTCATGCCGAGGAAACTGTAGATCTGCCCCATCCATTCGGAGTCGCGCCGGGCGAGGTAATCGTTGACGGTGACGACATGGACGCCCTTGCCGGCCAGCGCATTGAGATAGACCGCAAGGGTGGCGACCAGCGTCTTGCCTTCGCCGGTTTTCATCTCGGCAATGTCGCCTTCATGCAGCACCATGCCGCCGATCAGCTGGACGTCGAAATGCCGCTGGCCGAGCGTCCGCTTGGCCGCCTCGCGCACCGTGGCGAAGGCCGGAACCAGAATGTCGTCGAGGGTCTTGCCGTCGGCGAGTTGTTTGCGGAATTCGGCGGTGCGTGCTTTCAGCGCCTCGTCGGAAAGGGCTGCGATCTCGGGTTCAAGCGCGTTGATGGCGTCGATGCGGGACTGATATCCCTTGATCCGCCGGTCATTGGCGGAACCGAAAAACTTGCGGGCGAGCGCGCCGATCATGCCAAATTCCTGTCCAGATTCCTGTCGAAGCGGTTCGGCGTTGCAGCCATGACGTGGTCCACCAGTCTGCCTATCAACTCATCGTGACGCGTCGTTGAGCAGGCCCCGATCCGGGAGCATCCGCCAAATGAGTGGGAATTCAGCAATCCCAGGTTCAATGAACAAAAGCGCAGCCAAATACGCGCTATCGCCATTGACTTAAGGTTTCGCAGAGATATGGCTGGCCCACAGGCTTGTCAACGGCGGCCGGCTCTGCCGGTTCGGAGCCCCGGAAGCGGTTGAGGCGCGCCTGTTCGAGGGGGCCCAAATCGAACCACGGCCCAGGGAACCCTGATCCTTTTTACGCATGCCCCTGGTTGGCGAAATCCTTAACGGAGTGCGCTGCAATGGACCACGAATCCGGAAAGCATGGCGCCCGCCTTTCAAGGATTTCATCATTTTGACAGACTTTTCGCGTTGCCAAGGCCACTTGATTGGGCGAGTGTCCCGCCGCTCCAAACAGCCCCATCTTTCAAGATAAGGATTTTCCATGACCGCCTCGTTCCCGGAAACGAAAACCGGCCCGCGCTTCGGCCTCGCTTCTGCCGCCCTGGCAGGCTGTGTGGCAATGGTTCTGCTCACCGGCCTGCCGGTACGCGCCGAAGACGCGAACCCGGTGCTCGCCAAGGTGAACGGCGCCGAGATCCGCCAAAGCGACATGGCGCTCGCCGAGGAGGAACTGGGCCCCAGCCTCGCGCAGATGGACCCCGCGACCAAGCAGGAAAACGTGCTGTCGTTCCTGATCGACATGAAGATCGTCGCCAAGGCCGCCGAAGCCAAGAAGATCGAGGACCGCGATGACTACAAGGCCCGCCTCGCCTTCGCGCGCAACCGGCTCCTGATGGACAATCTGCTGGCGGTCGAGGGCAAGGCCGCGACCACCGACGAGGCCATGAAGAAGGTCTATGAGGAGGCCGCCAAGCAGATATCCGGCGAACAGGAAGTTCACGCCCGGCATATTCTGGTCGAGAGTGAGGACGAGGCCAAGGCGATCGAGGAAGAGCTCAAGAAGGGCGCCGATTTCGCCGAACTCGCCAAGAAGAAATCCAAGGATCCCGGCGCGTCCGATGGCGGCGATCTCGGTTTCTTCACCAAGGAGCAGATGGTGCCGGAATTCTCCGCCGTCGCCTTCGCGCTGGAGCCGGGCAAGATTTCTGATCCGGTGAAGTCGCAGTTTGGCTGGCATATCATCAAGGTCGAGGAAAAGCGCGACCGCAAGCCGCCCGAGTTCGCGCAGGTCAAGGCTCAGATCGAGACCTATGTGACGCGCAAGGCGCAGGCTGATTACGTGGCCAAGCTGCGCGAAACCGCGAAGGTCGAGCGCCTGGACAAGCCCGATGTAGCGGCGACGGACGCCAAGCCGGATGCCGGCAAGCCCGCCGACAACAAGATGGCCCCTGCCAAGAAGTAAATCGACTTCGCAATCAGACTTCAGTAGTTTGGCGTCATGCCCGGGCTTGTCCCGGGCATCCACGTCTTGAGACCTTATCGACAGGCCCGGAAGGCGTGGATGGCTGGAATAAATCCGGCCATGACGATCGATTGTTGTCGAGATAAGGCGCGCCCATGTCATCCGCTGTCTCTCCCCTCGCCCCGACCCACGTCCCCGACATGCCGGTGATTTCAGGCGTGAAGCTTGCGACCGCCGCGGCCGGCATCCGCTACAAGGACCGCACCGACGTGCTGCTTGCGGTGATGGACAAGGGCACCACGGTCGCCGGCGTCTTCACCAAATCGAAATGCCCGTCCGCGCCGGTCGAATGGTGCCGCGCCAAATTGAGCCGCAGCGGCTCTTCCAGGTCGGCCCGCGGGCTGGTGGTGAATTCCGGCAACGCCAACGCCTTTACCGGCAAGACCGGACGGCAGGCGACGACATTGACGGCTTCGATTGCCGCCAAGGCGCTGGCGTGCGGCACCCATGAGGTGTTTCTCGCCTCCACCGGCGTGATCGGCGAACCGCTCGATGCCACCAAGTTCAACGGCGTGCTCGGCGCGCTGGCGGAAAAGGCCGCCCCCGACGACTGGATGAGCGCGGCCAAGGCGATCATGACCACCGACACCTTTCCCAAGGTCGCTACGGCCAGCGTAAAACTCGGCAAGGCGATGGTCACGATTAACGGCATGGCCAAGGGCGCCGGCATGATTGCGCCCGACATGGCGACCATGCTGGCCTTCGTGTTCACCGATGCGCCGATCGCAGCCGGCGCGTTGCAATCGCTGCTGAAAAACAGTGTGGAAGACACTTTCAACGCCGTCACCATCGACGGCGACACCTCGACGTCGGATACGTTGCTGGCGTTCGCCACCGGGGCTGCGGCCGCCAACGGCGCACCGAAAATCAGCCGCGCCAACGATCCGCGTCTGACCGGCTTTGCCAAGGCGTTCCGCGCCGTGCTCGCTGATCTGGCCGAGCAAGTGGCGCGGGACGGCGAAGGCGCGCGCAAGCTGGTCGAGATCATCGTCGACGGCGCGGTATCGAAAGCCTCGGCGCGCAAGATCGCGATGTCGGTGGCGAATTCGCCGCTGGTGAAGACCGCGATTGCCGGTGAGGACGCCAATTGGGGCCGCGTGGTGATGGCGGTCGGCAAGGCCGGTGAGCCCGCCAACCGCGACAAGCTCTCGATCTCGTTCAACGGCATCCGCGTCGCCAGCCGGGGCGCGCGCGATCCGTCCTACAATGAGGCCGAAGTTTCGGCCGCGATGAAGAATCCGAAAATCCAGATCAAGGTCGCGCTCGGCCTCGGCAAGGGGCGCGATCGTGTGCTGACCTGTGATCTCACCAAGGAATACGTCGCGATCAACGGCGATTACCGGTCCTGAACATGAGAGCCATTTCGGCAGCCGCGCTGGTTTTGATGATGCACGCCGCGCAGGCCTGCGCGCAGGAGCCGGATATTATCAACCGCACGGCAAGAGCAGGCCATGAAGTCGCCGTCGGCTATGCGTTGCGATGGAATTGAAAGTGCGAGCCGCTGATCCCAAAATTGATTTTGACCGTTCCGCCTGGTCACGGCAGCATCTGCGCGCGCGACTTCTCCGCGATCGCCAAGCGCAACGTGGTCAACGACGACCAGACCTGTATCGGCAAGCGCGTCCGCGGACTGCAGGTGATTTATTACCCGCGATCGGATTATGCCGGGCACGATAGCGTCGACTACGTCATCCAGTTTTCCAACAAGTCCATCAACAAGCATGCGAATATCGAGGTCAAAGGCAACAGCTCGGCCCCAACGGCAAAGCTTGGCGAGGAAAGCATCGCACCGGGCAAGGCGGGCGATGTGATCGTGGCCTGCGCGCCGCTGTCGTCCTGACGGTACAGGCCCCATGAAACTCACCCTCGTGGTCGCCTGCGCGCTGCTCGACGCCGACAAGCGCGTGCTGATCGCGCAGCGCCCGGAAGGAAAGGCGCTGGCGGGGCTATGGGAATTTCCCGGCGGCAAGGTCGAGCCCGGCGAGCGGCCAGAGCAGACCTTGATCCGCGAACTGCATGAGGAAATCGGCATCAGCGTCAGCGAAGCCTGTCTCGCACCGCTGACCTTTGCCAGCCATGCCTATGATGACTTTCATCTGCTGATGCCGCTCTACATCTGCCGGCGCTGGGACGGCGAAGTGATCGCGCGTGAGGGCCAGAAGCTCGCCTGGGTCCGCGTCAACAAACTGCGCGACTACCCGATGCCACCGGCGGACTTGCCTCTGATCCCGTATTTGATCGATTTATTGATGTGAGGGTTTGCGTGCCCCGGATGCTGCGCAGCGCGCCGCGCTTGCGGCGTGATGCGCTGCTGATCCGGGGCCCATGGTGCACCGTCGTGGGTCCCGGCTCTGCGGAGCAGCGTGAAGAACGCTGCACCGCGTCCGGGACTCGATCAGTCGCGCTTTCCTCCCCTCACCGCCGTCTCAAGGCTCGCTTTCGCCGAGCCCGGCCGCAGTGGCTTGGGCTGGCTTGGATGCGGCGCCCAGCCGGACAGCCAGATCACATCGAAAGTGGCGCGGATGCGGCCGTCGGAATCGGCAAAGCGTTCGCCGTAGATCTGCGCCATCCGCAGCATGGTGGCGCGACGGGTCGGCGTCCGCCGCCGCTCGACCAGGATGTTGGTCGCGCCCATGTTCCTGAGATCATGCATCAGCGCAAACGCGCTGTCGTAGCGCACTACCGCGCGATCGACGTCGGTGACCGGCAGCGCAAAGCCCGCGCGTTGCAACAGCGCGCCGACATCGCGCAGATCGGCGAACGGCGCGACCCGCGGCGACACGCCGCCCTCGCATTCGGCTTCAGCCGCCGCGAATGACTGCCGCAGCTCGGTCAGCGTGTCGCCGCCAAGCATCGCCGCCAGCAGCAGCCCGTCGGGACGCAGCGCGCGGCGGATCTGCGACAGCACGCCGGGCAGATCGTTGACGAACTGAAAGGCCAGCGCGGAAACCGCCAGATCGAGCGATTCCGGCTGCAGCCGAAGAACCTCTTGCCCGGCCTCATCCATGCTGATTGGCGCGACCGACTTGAAACGATCGCGTAAGGGCTTTCGCAAGATTTCGCCGGGCGTCCAGATATCGGCGACGTCAACAAACTCCCGCAGCACCGCGTGCAGCCGATCCGCCATATCCTCGGCCACGCGATCGAGCAGGAAGGTCGCAGGCTCGCCGCGCCGCGCCCGGTCCTGCCGTGCGCGCAACAGCGCGCGGTCGAACAGGATGGGTGCTGCGGTCGGATTCGAAGCCATGCGGTTTGGTACGCCGGTCTGAGCGCATCTGGCAATCCGCTACGTCGCTTGCCGCTTGAGCCGCGCACGCCCCGGCGCTAGCCTCACCCCATGGACGCCGATACCTCACCATCCCGTTCTGTCTCACCCCACCTGCGCGGTGCGCTGAAGGCGTTTCGCGGCGTCTGGTCGCATGCGGCGAAGCTCGCGCTCGACATCGCGCTGCCGACGCTGTGTGTCGCTTGCCGCGAACCGGTCGATGGCGAGGGCGTCTGCGCCACCTGCTGGGCGAAGCTGTCGTTCATCGCGCCGCCATTTTGCCCGCGGCTCGGCATTCCCTTTATCTACGATCCCGGCCCCGGCCTGTTGTCGATGGAAGCCATCTCCGATCCGCCGGCCTATGCGCGCGCCCGGGCCGCGGTGCGCTATGACGACGTCGCGCGCACGCTGGTGCATGCGCTGAAATACCAGGATCGGACCGATCTGGCCCCCGCCATGGGCGGCTGGATGGCGCGGGCGGGACGGGAACTGCTCGACGAGGCCGACATACTGATCCCGGTACCGCTGCACTGGCGGCGAGGCTGGAGCCGCCGTTATAACCAGTCAGGCGCGCTAGCGCGCGCCATCGAGCGGCAAACGGGCGTGAAAGTGGCTTCTGAAGCGCTCCGGCGGGTCCGCTCGACCCAGCAGCAGATCGGCCTGTCCCGCTCGCAACGCGCCAGCAACGTCCAGGGCGCGTTCAAGGTCGCGGCCGACCGGCAGCACCGGATTCAAGGGCGCCGCGTGGTTCTGGTCGACGATGTCCTGACGTCGGGGGCCACGGTTGATGCCTGCGCGCGGGCGCTGCTGCGCGCCAAGGCTGCCTCCGTCGACGTGCTGGTGTTCGCGCGGGTTGTGGACCCCCATAAAGCTACCATATAATCGGGCACCTTCTTGAAAGCGCGACATGACCGCTGCCATCGAAATCTACACCCGCCCGGGCTGCGGCTATTGCAGCGCCGCCAAGTCGCTTTTGACGCGCAAAAAGGCAGTCTTCACTGAATTCGACGTCGCCACCGATCCAGTCTTGCGTCAACAAATGTGGGATCGCGCCGGCGCGGGCTCGACCTTTCCGCAGATTTTCATCGGCAAAACCCATGTCGGCGGTTGCGACGAGCTGTACGCCCTCGACCGCGCGGGCAAGCTCGACTCCATGCTTGCCGGCGACAAGGCCAATTCATGAGCGCTGATCTCTCCTTTACCGCCGCGATGGTGCAGATGCGCACCGGGCTGTTGCCGCCGGCCAATCTCGAGCAGGGAACCAAACTGATCCGCGAGGCTGCCGCGCAAGGAGCGGATTACGTGCTCACCCCCGAGGTGAGCAACATGATCCAGTCCAACCGGCAGGCGATGTTCGAAAACCTCGCCGACGAAGAGGACGATCTTTCGCTGAAAGCCTATCGCGCGCTGGCGGCGGAGTTGAAAATCCACCTTCATATCGGCTCGCTGGCACTGCGTGCCTCGCCCGAGCGGGCGGTCAACCGCTCGTTCCTGATCGCGCCAGACGGCACGGTGATCGCAAGCTACGACAAGATCCATATGTTCGATATCGATCTGCCGGGTGGCGAGAGCTATCGCGAGTCCGCCAATTACCAGCCGGGCGAAACCGCTGTGATCGCGGACCTGCCCTGGGGCCGCATCGGCCTCACGATCTGCTACGACGTGCGCTTTCCTGCGCTGTATCGCGCGCTCGCCGAAAGCGGGGCGTCGTTCCTCACCGTGCCTTCCGCCTTCACGGTGCGGACCGGCGAAGCCCATTGGCACACGCTGCTGCGCGCGCGCGCCATCGAGAACGGCTGCTTTGTGTTCGCCGCCGCCCAGGCCGGAACGCATGAAAGCAAGCGCCAGAGCTATGGTCACTCGCTGATCATCGATCCCTGGGGTACCATTCTGGCCGAAGGCAGCGCCACCGAGACCGGCGTTTTTCTGGCGAAGATTGATCCGGCGAAAGTCGAGACCGCGCGCAAGACCGTGCCCTCGCTGCAGCATGGCCGGCGCTTCAGCGTTGCCGATCCCAAGGCTGGTCCGGAGCATCTGCACCTGGTGCGGGGCTCGGCATGATCCGGTACAATTTGCGCTGCGAGCGCGGCCATGCATTCGAGAGCTGGTTTCAGAGTTCGCAGGCCTACGAGACCCAGGAAAAACGCAAGCTGGTGAACTGCCCTTCTTGCGGCTCGGCCAAGGTCGAGCGCGCCATCATGGCCCCGCGGATCGTGAAAGAAGAGCCGGGATCGCACGGCACCGGCGCCCGCCGCCGCCACGGAAGCCACGACACCCGCTTCAACACCCCTGATGATGGCGCAGGAGCGCGAGCTGCGCGCCAAGCTCAGGGAATTGCGCGATCATATCGTCAAGAACGCCGACAATGTCGGCGAGCGCTTTCCCAATGAAGCCCGGAAGATGCATTACGGCGATATCGAGCATCGTCCGATCTATGGCGAGGCCTCGCCGGAAGAAGCCCGCTCCCTGATCGACGAAGGCGTCGAGGTGTCGCCGCTGCCGGTGTTGCCGGACGACCGCAACTGACGCGCTAAACCGCCACCAGTAACGCGACCCCGATCACAATCAGCGCAATCCCGGAGAGTTCGCGGCCTGACAGCGGCTGCTTGAACGAATAATACGCCACGCCCTGCGCGAACAGCACCTCGACCAGCGCCAGCGTGCGCACATTGGCGGCCGCCGTCAGCGCAAACGCCAGGAACCAGAATTGCGAGGCGAACGCGCCGATGAAGCCGGCGAGCAGCGAGGGCTTCCACAGGCCGAGTATTTTCTTCAGCACGTCAGGCGCGCGCGCCAGGAGATAGATGGTCAGCACCAGCGTCTGCACGAACAGCCCGAACACCAGCGTGTAGGACGCCGCCGTTACGAAGGAGACGCCGGCAACCGTGATGATGGCGCCGCGGAAGCCGACCGCCGAAAGCGCGAACGCGGCGGCGGCGACCAGGCCGGTCAGCGTCGGCTTCAGGTCGGCGAAATTTTTTGCGCCGCCCGGCCGCAGCGCGGTGATGACCACGCCGATGGTCGCGATCAGAATCGCGATCACCTTCAACGCCGTGAGGTGATCGCCGAGAAACACGAAACCGAAGATCGCGGTCTGGATCGCCTCGGTCTTCAGATAGGCCGTCGTCACCACGAACGAGCGGTCGTTCATCGCGAGCAGCATCAATCCGGTCGCGAGAATCTGGCTGAGCGCGCCGAGCAGCAGCCAGGGCCAGAACGAAAGCGTCGGCCACGGCACATGGTCTCCGGTCGCGATCACCACCACGGCAAAGAATATCAGCGAGAACGGAAAGCCGAACAGGAAGCGGATATTGGTGGCGCCCCAGGTGCCCAGCGGTCCGGTCAGTTGCCGCTGCATCGCGTTGCGCGCGACCTGGCCGATCGCCGCGACAATAGTAAAGGGAATCCAGAGCGTGGCGATGCTGATCATGGGTGGGGATTCGGGCGGGAGAATTCGGATGGTGATAATGCAGCCACCGTGCCGGGCGCGGCCAGCGCGGTCAACCGGAGCGGCGTCATGGCGGGATTGCGCGTGGTGTCGGGATCAGCGTCGCTCGCGCAGCGACGGCGATTTTTCAAGCGCCCTCGGCCACCACCATGTAATTAACGTCCATATCGGACGAGAGGCTAAAGCGATCGGCCAGCGGCGAGTAGACCACGCCGGTCTGCTCGGTGATGGCGAGCTTGTTGTCGCGCAGGTGATGCGCGAGTTCATCCGGGGTGACGAACTTGTTCCATTGATGGGTGCCGCGCGGCAGCCAGCGCAAGACATATTCCGCACCGACGATGATAAGCGCAAAGCTCTTCCAGTTGCGGTTGATCGTCGAGATCACCATCAGCCCGCCGGGCTTGAGCATGGCCGCGCAGCGATTGAGGAACAGGCCGACATCGGCGACATGCTCGACCACTTCCATCGCCAGCACGATGTCGAAACGTTCGCGCACATCCATCTCTTCAACCGTGGTGCAACGATAGTCGATCGACAGATGCCCCTTGTCGGCATGCAATCTCGCCGCCGCGATGTTGCTGGCGGACGGATCGACGCCGATCACCTGCGCGCCGAGCCGGGTGAACGGCTCGCAGAGCAATCCGGCGCCGCAGCCGATATCGAGGATGCGCAGGCCGGACAGGCAGTTCAGGCTTTTGACGTTGCGCTCGAACGTGCGGCAGGCGGCGTCGCGAATATAGGTCAGCCGCAGCGGGTTGATCTTGTGCAGCGGCGCCATCTTGCCGTTGGGATCCCACCACTGGTCCGACAGCTTTGAGAATTTGGCGATCTCGGCGGGATCGACGGTCGATGCCGGCGTGCTTCGCATGTTCGCGGAAGAATTCTGATTGCATGGTCATGAATGGCGCGCCGCTCCTACCGCGCGGTGATGAAATTGCGAAACGCCAGCGGCGAGGCAATGGTCTTGATGATCTCTTCTGAGTCGCCCACGCTCGCCAGCTTAACGTCGCCATAATTCAAAATCCGGCCGAGAATGCTCTGCTCGACATTTACGCTCGCGACTTTGTCGATGCTCATCTCGAAGGTCTGGCGCTTGATGAAGCCGGTCTTGTGGACAACCCGCAGATTGGTGACGTCGGTCTCGGTGGTCCAGCGATGGAACCAGGCCGTGACGGTCCAGTACAACGCCGCGAGCGCCACCACGCCGGAGCCCACGAGACATAGCAGGACGATGCCGTCGGCGGTGGTCGAACGGGACAAAACCAGGAGGACGGCGGCCACGATCCAGGCCGCGATCGCCGGCCAAAAGAATATCCAGTGCGCGTTGGTCGAATACAGCACCTTCTCGCCAGGCTGCAGAATATCGTCGATATAACGCCCCATATATTCAGCCTCAATTGCCCGTGATTGCCTCTGGACCGCCGGGTGCGGAGCCGTTCCGGGCTTGCCGGAACCCGGTTGCTTGCTCCGAACCGCGCCGCTATGTATACGCGCCTTTTGGCCCGCACGCTTTCGGTTTCCGCGCGGTCACACTAATAACCTTGTCAGGGAATGCACCAGTCGTCATGGGCCGCCTCGTGATGAAATTCGGCGGCACATCCGTCGCCAATATCGACCGCATCCGCAACGTCGCGCACCATGTGAAGCGCGAGGTCGAGGCCGGCCACGACGTCGCCGTGGTGGTGTCGGCGATGGCCGGCAAGACCAATGAACTGGTGGATTGGTGCCGCGAGGCCTCGCCGATGCATGACGCACGCGAATATGACGCCGTTGTTGCATCCGGCGAGCAGGTCACCGCCGGCCTGCTTGCGATCGTGCTGCAGGGCCTCGGCATTCAGGCACGTTCCTGGCAAGGCTGGCAGATCCCGATCCGAACCAGCGACGCCCATGCCTCGGCGCGGATTCTCGAGATCGACGGCGCGGACCTGATCACCCGCTTCAAGGAGCGCAAGGAAGTCGCTGTGATCGCCGGTTTCCAGGGCATCAATCCGCAGACCGGCCGCATCACCACGCTCGGGCGCGGCGGCTCGGATACCTCGGCGGTTGCGGTCGCCGCCGCCATCCATGCCGACCGCTGCGATATCTATACCGACGTCGACGGTGTCTACACCACCGACCCGCGGGTGGTGCCGAAGGCACGCCGGCTCGACAAAATCACGTTCGAAGACATGCTGGAACTGGCGTCGCAGGGCGCCAAGGTGCTGCAGGTACGCTCGGTGGAGCTCGGCATGGTGCACAACATGCCGATATTCGTCCGTTCCAGCTTCGACAAGCCCGAGGATATCGACCCGCACGGCACGCCGCCGGGCACGCTGATCTGCAGCGAGGAGGAAATGATGGAAAGCCACGTCGTTACCGGTATCGCCTTTTCCAAGGACGAGGCCCAGATTTCCGTCCGCCAGATCCAGGACAAGCCCGGCGTCGCCGCCGCGATTTTCGGTCCACTGGCCGAAGCCAATATCAATGTCGACATGATCGTGCAGAACGTTTCGGAGGACGGCGCCACCACCGACCTCACCTTCACCGTTCCGGCATCTGATTATGTCCGCGCCCGCGACACCATCACCGGGGCCAAGGCCAAGATCGGCTATGAGCGGCTCGACAGCGCCACTGACGTCGCCAAAGTTTCTGTGATCGGCAGCGGCATGCGCAGCCATGCCGGCGTCGCCGCCAAGGCCTTCACCGCCCTGGCCGGGCGCAATATCAACATCCGCGCCATCACCACCTCCGAAATCAAGTTTTCGGTGCTGATCGACGCCGCCTATACGGAACTTGCGGTGCGAACCCTGCACACGCTCTATGGGCTGGATCAGATTTAGAAGAATTTTTCCTTAGCTGGCGCAGCATAGGGCCAACGGAGACGTTCTAGCCTCTGGCAGGCGTTTTGCTTGGCAAAACAAGCCCCAATTCGCTATACGGCCTGATGGGCGGGCTGCCGCAAACTGCTAATCAGTTTGGCTATCCTGATTCGGCCGGTGGCCAGGGCTTGGCTGCCGGTCCTGGCTGCCAGTCCGGCGAGCGCCGAATGAATAAAATTGTTGTTTTGCCTGAACTTAACGCCAGATGCCGGTCAGCCGGTGGGCTGGCTTCGCGGCGGAGGATTTTGACACATGCGGAGCGCGTCGGGAGGCCCCCGCGTCCTGTTAAGACGGCTCCGCGAAACCATGGCGGAGCAGGTCTCGGCCCAGGAACGATTGGACAAGATCGTGGTGCTGATCGCCGCCAATATGGTGGCGGAGGTCTGCTCGACCTATGTGCTACGCGTCGACAACACCCTGGAACTCTACGCCACCGAAGGCCTTAACCGCGACGCCGTGCACCGAACCGTGCTGAGCGCGCATGAGGGCCTTGTCGGCCTGGTGGCGAGCGAGGCGACGCCGCTCAACCTCAACGACGCGCAAAGCCATCCGGCGTTCTCGTTCCGCCCGGAGACCGGCGAAGAAATCTACCATTCATTCCTCGGCGTTCCGATTTTGCGCGCCGGCAACACGCTCGGCGTGCTGGTGGTGCAGAACCGCGCCAAGCGCACCTATGTCGAGGAGGAAGTCGAGGCGCTGCAGACCACCGCGATGGTGCTGGCGGAGATGATCGCCTCGGGCGAATTGTCGGCGCTGGCGCAACCCGGCGCCGAGCCCGCCGCGCGGCATTCGCTGCACAAGACCGGCGCCATCCTGTCCGACGGCATCGCGCTCGGCCATGTGGTGCTGCACGAGCCGCGCGTCGTCATCACCAACTACATTGCCGAGGACCTGCCGAAGGAAATCAAGCGGCTCGATACCGCGCTGGCAAAACTACGGGCCGACCTCGACCGCATGCTGGAACGCGGCGACGTCGCCGACGGCGGCGAGCACCGCGACGTGCTCGAAGCCTATCGCATGTTCGCCAACGACCATGGCTGGTCGCACAAGCTGCATGAGGCGGTCGCCACCGGCCTCACCGCGGAAGCCGCCGTCGAGCGCGTGCAGTCCGACACCCGCGCGCGCATGCTGCGCTCCACCGATCCCTATCTGCGCGATCGCCTGCATGATCTTGAGGATCTCGGCTACCGGCTGATGCGGCAGTTGGTCGGGCAGGATCACGCGCCTTCCCGGGAGCAATTGCCCGACAACGCCATCCTGATCGCGCGCGCGATGGGGCCCGCTGCCCTGCTTGACTACGACCGGAAGCGGCTGCGCGGACTGGTGCTGGAGGAAGGCACCGCCAATTCCCATGTCTCTATCGTGGCGCGCGCGCTCGGCATTCCCGCGGTCGGCGAAATACCGAATGCGCCGGGCATCGCCGATCCCGGCGATGCCATCATCGTCGACGGTACCTCCGGCTCGATCTATGTCCGCCCCTCGGCGGAAATCGAATCCGCCTATGCGGAGCGGGTGCGGTTTCGCGCCCGGCGCCAGGCGCAATATTCGGCGCTGCGCGACAAGCCCTGCGTGACCAGGGACGGCCAGAAGGTCGAATTGATGATCAACGCCGGCCTCGTCATCGACCTGCCGCATATCGACGACACCGGCAGCGCCGGCATCGGCCTGTTTCGCACCGAACTGCAATTCATGGTCGGCCAGAGCCTGCCGCGCTCCAGTGATCAGCTCGCGCTGTACCGCGCGGTACTGGATGCCGCCGGCCCCAAGCCGGTCACGTTCCGGACCCTCGACATCGGTGGCGACAAGGCGCTGCCCTATATGGAAACCGTGATCGAGGAAAATCCCGCGCTCGGCTGGCGCGCGATCCGGCTCGGGCTCGACCGGCCGGGCCTCTTGCGCGGCCAGATACGCGCGCTGCTGCGCGCCGGCGGCGGCCGCGCCTTGCGCATCATGTTTCCGATGATTACCGAAGTCGCTGAATTCGATTCGGCCAAGGGGATCGTCGAACGCGAGCTGACCTATCTGCGTCAGCACGGCCACGCACTGCCGGAACGCATCGATGTCGGCACCATGGTCGAGGTGCCGGCGCTGCTCTATCAACTCGACGAACTCCTCAAGAAGGTCGATTTCGTCTCGGTGGGATCCAACGACCTGTTCCAGTTCCTGTTCGCGGTCGATCGCGGCAATGCCAAGGTCTCGGAACGCTTCGACACCATGTCAGCCCCGATCCTGCGGGCGTTGCGCGAGATCGTCCGCAAGGCCGATGCGGCGAAAAAATCCGCCTCGCTCTGCGGGGAAATGGCTTCAAAGCCGATCGGCGCGCTGGCGTTGATTGCGCTCGGTTACCGGTCGCTGTCGCTGTCGGCTACCGGGCACGGTCCGGTCAAGGCGATGATCCTCGACCTCGACGCCAGGAAAGCCGAAGCGATGATGACGCCGCTGCTCGACGCGCCGTCCGGCACCGTGTCGATCCGGCAGAAGCTGACGGAATTCGCCGAGGCCGAGGGGCTTTCGTTGTAGCGGCGCTTCGTCCGCACAGCACCCTCCTCTTTGCAATTCGAGACGAAACCATGTCGATGCTCCCGGAAGCCAAACTAGATATCCTGCTGGCGCACCATGCCTCCCTGGAGGCCGAGTTGCTCGGCCAGGTGAACTCGGAGAATTACGTGCGAATCACGCGCGAACTCGCCGAACTCAATCCACTGATCGATGCCGTGAAGGCCTACCGATCAGCCAATGCCGAGATGGCCGGCATCGACGCGCTGATTGCCGATCCCGCGATAGAGCCCGACATGCGCGGCATGGCGGAGGCCGAACGCGAGACGCTCAGCCTGCGCAGCCTCGAACTGGCGCAGCAGATCCGGGTGGCGCTGCTGCCCAAGGATGCCATGGATGACCGCAACGTGGTGCTGGAAATCCGCGCCGGCACCGGCGGCGACGAAGCCTCGCTGTTCGCTGGCGACCTGTTCCGGATGTATGAACGCTTCGCCAGCCTGCAGGGCTGGAAGGTCGAGGTTATTTCCGCCAGCGAAGGCACCATGGGCGGCTTCAAGGAAATCATCGCCGAGGTGCGGGGCCGCGGCGCGTTCGCCAAGCTGAAATTCGAATCCGGCGTTCATCGCGTCCAACGCGTGCCCGACACCGAGACGCAGGGCCGCATTCACACCTCGGCGGCGACGGTCGCGGTGTTGCCGGAAGTCGAGGAGGTCGATGTCGATATCAAGAACGACGATCTCCAAATCGAGACCATGCGCGCGCAGGGCGCCGGCGGCCAGCATGTCAACAAGACCAATCCGGCGATCCGGATCACCCACATTCCGACCGGCATCGTGGTGATGATGCAGGACAGCCGCTCGCAGCACAAGAACCGCGCTCGGCGATGAACATCCTGCGCTCGCGCATCTACGACGCCGAGCAGCAGCGCATCAATGCGACCCGCGCGGCCGATCGTCGCGAGAAGGTCGGGTCCGGAGATCGCTCCGAACGCATTCGCACCTATAATTTTCCGCAAGGCCGCGTCACCGATCACCGCATCAACCTCACGCTCTACAAACTTCCGCAAGTGATCGCCGGTGAACCCTGCGCTGTCGATGCGCTGACGACCGAACACCAGGCAGCACAGCTCGCCGCGCAGGGCGCCGCGGCGTGAACGCCGACATCTTCGCCGGCCACACCGTCGAGGCCGCGCGACGCCTGCTGACCACGCGGCTTCGCGCCAACACCAACGATTCGGCAGAACTCGACGCCCGGATTCTGACCGGCGCAGTGCTGGGCCTTGACTTGACGGGCATGATCGCTGCGGCGGAACGGCGCGTCACGACGGCCGAGGCCGCGCGTCTTGAGGATGCCCTGCGCCGGCGCCTTGCGGGCGAGCCGGCAGCACGCATTATCGGCGTCAGGGAATTCTGGGGATTGCCGCTGCAATTGTCGGCCGCAACGCTGGTGCCGAGACCCGACACCGAAACGGTGGTCGAACTCGCGCTGGAAATGCTGCGGCCTTCCGCTGATTTGGATCGGCAGCCGCGCATCGCCGACATCGGCACGGGTTCAGGGGCGATTTTGCTGGCGCTGTTGTCCGAGTTGCCGGAGGCCTGTGGGGTCGGCACCGACATCAGCGTGGCGGCGTTGCGGACCGCAAGCCGCAATGCCGTCGATCTGGGATTGGCCGGTCGCGCAGGTTTATCGCCTGCGACTATGCCGCGGCGCTATCGGGTAAGCTCGATCTGATTGTGTCGAACCCGCCCTATATCCGCTCCGCCGACATTGCCGGTCTCTCGATCGAGGTCCAACACGACCCGCTTCTCGCACTGGACGGCGGCATGGACGGGCTTGACGCCTATCGCGCCCTGATTCCGCAGGCCGCGCGGCTGCTGGCGCCCGGCGGCGCACTGGTGGTGGAAGCCGGGCATCGCCAGAGCGGCGAGATCCAAGGATTGATCGATGGGGCAGGGTTAACGTGCGAGCGGCCGCCCAAAGTCGATCTGGCGGGCATCCGGCGGGCGGTCGCGGGCCGAAAAAAGCCCCCATAAAGCCCTATTGGAATGCAAAAAAACCGCTTGGAATATTCCCCGGGAGCGACTAGTTCCGGCCAACATCGGTCCAGGGTTGCTGGCCCCGCAGATACCTCTTAGAAATTTAGAGATATTTCGGATGGTGGCCAGAGTTCTCAGAGTGAGAGCCCGCTCCGAGTGAAAGGTTCCAAAACGCAGGTCCAATTGAGCGCGATGGCTGAAAGAGCTGCGCCGCTCCTGACCGCAAAGCGAACGAAAGCCTGATATTGCGCTTGAATACTCACGCAAGAAACCTGTGCTTGTTTGGCGAGCAGAATGATTGATGCAGCCGGCGGCCGAGGCTTGCGCTGTTGGGGAACGCGTCCGTGCTGATTGCGACGTACGGTAAAACCTCTGTGGAACTGAACTGCGCCGTGATTCGGCGCGCCTGAGACCTGCCCAAACCGGGCGGCGCGACGATAGCGACGAAAATCCGAGGCTTTTGACTTCAAAGTTTTTAACAGGGCTGGAATAAAGGCACGACATGAGAAACGGTCAGAACAACAACAAGCGGATGCGCAACCGGAACAATAACAATAACAATAACAACAACAATAATAACAACCGGCGCGGCCAGAATCCGATGACCCGGGTATTCGAGTCCAATGGGCCCGACATCAGGATTTGCGGCACCGCATCGCATGTTGCGGAAAAATACGTGCAGCTGGCGCGCGACGCGCGCTCTTCCGGCGATCCGGTAGCCGCCGAGAACTACTACCAGCATGCCGAGCATTATTTCCGGCTGATCGCCGCTGCCCAGGAACAGTTCCGTCAGAACCAGCCGCAGCCGCGCACCGAAAATGAAATGCCCGCCGAGGACGGCTACGACGAGAGCGAAAGCTTTTCGAATTTCGGGCAGGAGCCCGGCTTTTTTCCGCCCAGCCGCAGCCGTTCGTGCCGCGCGACAACAATCAGCGCGACCACCAGCGCGAGGGCCAGCCCTACCAGCCACGCGAGCAGCATCAGCCGCGCGAACACCAGCCGCGCGAGCACAATGGCAATCGCGATCACCGTCCGCAGCCGCAATTTCAGCCGCAGCCCCAACCGCAGCCGGTGATTGCCGACAACGTCAGCGTCGATCGCCTGCCGTCATTCATCACCGGACCGCAGCCGCAGATCAATGGCGGCCCCGCCGGCTTCGAGGGCAATGGCGGCGAACGTTTCCCGCCGCGCCGCCGCCTCGGCCGCAGCACCGCCCGCGCCCGGAAGGCGTGCCCGCGCCGGTCACGCCGGGCGATCATTTCAATCCGGGGAATGAGTAGTCGCGAATTCGCTCTACACGCCGTCCCGGCGAACGCCGGGAGGACGGACGCGGGAGGGTTGCAGCGACGACGGCACCAAGACCGGCGGCAGT
>CAWFVT010000018.1:0-115760 GCA_963819325.1 uncultured Pseudomonadota bacterium | reverse complement strand
CAGGGGCCTTTCGGACCTTGGCGCCACCGAATGCGCGCCGAATGCCCCGCAGCGTCGCTTTGACGGCTTCTAGTTGGTCGGTGTGTCGAGATGCGCCAGTTTGTGGGCGTAGCGGATCGCAGCGATACGCCGGCCGAGGGTGGAGGGCTTGGTGCCGGTGCCAGCCTCATGGGCCAGGAAGGCGGCCATCGTCTCAGGACTGGCCGGGAGCGCGCCAACGCCTTTGCCGTCGCACCATGCCTTGAACAGCCGGAAGTCGGTCCCGTAGGCCTTACGGGTACTGAGCGCCTTTTCCGCCTTGGCCAAATCAACCGCCGCAGCAAGGTCCGGGCCAAGTGCCGCCGGCAGATTTTGGGCGGTCCCCATAACAGTAAGTGATGCTGACATATGCCGGGTTCCATTACTTCCGAGAAGAACGCTTATCGGAAGCTAACAGTATTTCGTGGGATCACGCAACCACAAAATCGGGCCATCGCCATTTCTTAACATGGCGGGTAAGTTCGGCTGAGCCGGGCAGGGGAGTCAGATGGGACGCAAGCCAAAAACAACGGGGCCAACCGCCAGAAACAATCCGGATGCCTTTAAACAGGTCCTGACCCGAATGGGCGCGGACGGCTGGAGAGCCCTGCGATTGCTGGCTGTGGAGCAAGACACTACGATTAACGCCTTGGCCATCGAGGCATTCAATGATTTGCTCAAGAAATACGGGAAGCGGCAGTCGGTTGTGAACCCGCTGCTGGAGTAGAACCTCGTCCGTGGATTTAGAAGATGAGAACGCGCGTCAGAAAGTTCGCCCACGTTCTTGAGCGCATCGGACTTGCGATGGCCGGTGCGGCAAGCGGCCTATTTGTTGGCGTTCACGTGGGATCTAATATCCCGGCGCTTGCGTCCCAGGGGTTCCTGTTGATTATGATGGTGACTGGCGCTGTCGGCTTTTACCTCGGCATCGACACTCCGCCAGCCCCGTTTCACCCACATGATGATGCTGATACGATCTCAAAAGTCGATTCCGCGGAGTTTCTGAGCGCAGTCGGCACGTTTCTTGCGGCCCTGGCAGCTTTTTCGTCCGTCGGAATCATCGTACTTCGCCAAGAGACCCACATCCTCTGGACAATAACAATCTTACTGGGCTGGACGGTTGGCGTGTTGATGCAGATTGTTGCGGGCGCAATCGCGCGGTTTCGTGAGTAAGCCTTGGCGACAAACTTCGGCTTGCTTGCGGCATTCGGCTGCTTCGTCTGACATGGCCGGCTGGTAGCGCGAAAAAACGAAATCAGGCCACTGAGGATCGAAACAGGCCAGCACCGGGAGGAACGACCGGGCCGTACCCCTCAGGAGGCGGGATGGGGATGGATGGCGTAAGGGCCGTGCTAGTGGGGAAGTTTCTCAAGCCACCGCTAACCTCGTCGAGATCGCCGCGGGATAGTTCGTGGATTGTGTTGCTCATGTCTGTCTCCCGCTTTGTCTGGGAGGGGACAATCCCCCCTCCATCCGTAGTCGCAGGAATACGCCACGCGGTTCGTTTTTGCCGTGACGAGCATCACACCGCGAAAAGAGCCCAATCACAGTGCCGTGACAAAGCTCTGGGTACTTCGGCATTTAGGGCATTCATAAACATGATGCACAAAGCCTGGCTTGTCCGGCTCAGTGCAGGAAAATCGCATCCGCTCATTGCATTTTTGGCAAATAGGCTCTTTGGGTAAAGGGTCTGGCGGTGTCACTTTCAGGGTCACCGTGTCCGAGTGGGAGTGCGTTTGACTGGCTTCGGCTCGATTGGCCGCGAAGATAGTGGCACCCTAAGGCGGCTTGGCTGTACCATTTCTGGGCCCTTTGACGTTCCCGCATTGGAGACATTCAAATGTCTTCTTATCCGGCTCGAGTTCGTAGCCGTCCACTACCAGCATGTTAATTCCGCACTTTGGGCACTCGGGCGGCAAAGCGCTCGGCGAGATTTTCACGGGCATCGATCCCTCCCTCGCAATTTGGTGCGGGGATTACCTATGAGAATTGCGCCGATTTTCCGGAAGGGGGCCTACGGGTTGGGGCGCCCATTCAAGCGCGCCCCTTGGGGTTCTCTCTCAATTTCACATGATGTCGCGCCGCGATTCCTTACGCGTTAACTGCATTTCTTAACAGACCGTAAATGAGGCCTTGGCAATTTGAACCGGCGGTTAGGCAAGACGGGGGTGTCCAATGGACGTTTACCCAGTGCCTGCAGCGGTGATGCAGGCCAGAGTTCAGCTGATCATCGACCAAACGGATAAAGCACCACCGGCTACGATCAATAACGATGTCGTGGACGTTGTTGAAGTTCAGGCGACGGCGCAACGAGAGGCACTGCTCGACGTGAAACTCTAGGACCTCTCTCGCGGTCACCGCGTTAAGCACCGAGCTGTGACTACCGCGCGGGCAAGTCTCTGACCGGCGGCCTGGTTCTGCCGTTACCGGGATGTGGATGCTGCGGATATCTGCCCGATTAGCGCGGATGTGGCCGTGTCGAAGGCTCTCGCAGTGTCGCTTCGGCAACTATCACCTAAATCAAATGGAAACCCATCAAGGCGCGTAATAGACTAAATTCCGGTAATCGACGGTCTTTCCGCGCAGCTTTGGCGGCAAATTCATTTCCAGTTTCAGGATGCGCGTCTTCAGCCGATCATACCGCTTGCGATGCATCCCGCGTGGCCGATCTGGAAACGGTTCAATTGGTGAGGCCATCCCGTTTAGTTGCAGCCGGAGCTTGCAGATCTCGAAATGCCGACGGCCATGGCTGCTTTTGGCCTGGCTTGCGTACATTGGGTTGCCGATACAGGACCGGCAGCAATATCCTCCAAAGCCCCGCAGCAATATTGCCTTCCGGACTTCGCAATAGGGGCAGTGCATCCATGGGCGCCAGCCGCCGAGGTGGCATCGTGTCCAGGAAACCCGGATACGCTGCGTCGTGTTCAAGCCTTCTAATTCGAGCCAATAGCGCGAGCTGATGATGCGCCGAAGCGCCGGCCAGCGGAGTCCGGCGGACAATGCCATGCGATCGTCCTGAAGCAGCCCGAACTGCTTTAATTCTCTCACATCGAGGCTGTCGGCCGAAATACGCTCGACGGTCAGTCGTGGGTTCTTTTGCTTATTTACACGATATTTTGCGGGGTGAATCATTTCGGTATTGCGATTTGCAGTGACGGATCACGGTCGCGATATTCAAATTGCTGACCATTGATTAGTATTTGCGCAATTCCCTTTGCTGCTAATCGGATCATTATTCGCCCGTCGGCACCAAATCCGATTACCGGTGAATATCCCCGCGCCGAATATCCGCATGCAGCTCCTTGCCGGGACGTCAATTCGATGGTGCTGCCATCGACAAACCCGATGGCAATTCCGTATTTAGCCAATTCGTCGCGCGCCGATTTAGTCATTGTCGGTCACGTTAACTCACCGTCGAAATAGGCATATACCGCATCGACAATTGCACTTCTGTTGTTACGCGCATCTGGTTTTAGAAATCCTTTGCGAATTAGCGCGTCGATTTCCGTTTCGCGTAACTCAATCATGACGCAGCGCATTCCAGATTTCTTGCGCTCCCGATGGACACGCATGCGTTCCGCCGCGAGAGATCGGTCTGTCCGTTCGATTGTGGCTTGCTGCATGGTTCAGCCCTCTAGCGCCCGGTTTGCTGGTATGTGCCAATCATGCTTCTTCGATATGGTGTCGACGAGATCGGTGTAGTTCATGGCATATAAATCGCGTGGATATCCAGGTTGAATCCGTAACTCGCTCCGGCAGGATATTGAGCATGCAACGGGTTGGCAGGCCATTCGCCCACGTTTCCCCGATACCAGAACCACTGGATGCAGCCGTTCACACACGGGACGATAGCTGAGCCGTTCGACCTTGAACCCCCGGTCGGACCCACCGCGCACGTCTGCATGGCGTAATTGCCGACAGGTTTAGAGTTGCCGGGTATTTGAAACCCAACACCGATGCTGGTATCGCCTGAGTTGGCACCATCCGTGATAATCAGGATGCCTCGCAGATCGACAGCCACCGCATTCGCTGGAACTCCAATAGGTTTGAGGTCAGCGTGATTCCATACGCCGGGCGCAGGAAGATTTGGTTTGGAAACGCCGCAGACTTCGTACCAGACAGGACCGACTGAACTGACGAAAATAGCCGGGAGGAAGTGGTCAGGTGTCAAGATAGAAGTTGAAGTAAGAAAGGTCATTTCAGAACTCAAAAGCGCTGCAAGCAACGATGATTGTGCCGGTACCACTGCCTACCAAAACATCGGCATCGAACCAGACCGCCGTTCCGAGCGTTAATCCTGTGACGATTCCCACGGCGGTAAACGGGACGAAAGCTGAGGCGGCTTCCGGGTTTCCTTTGAAAACAGCGCCTATCTGGGTGCCAGTCGGGGCTCCAGCATTTGACGGGGCCGTTCCTGTCCCGAACCGCAATCCAACTGTGACCGCACTGGTGGTGGTATTGGATAGAGATCCACCGATCGTAAAATGCACCCGTCCAGTCGCAGCAGGGGTAATCGTGGCGCCAGTTAGCCCGAGTCCCATCATCACGCCGGTCGTGCTTGCAGTACCTGTTGGAGAGAGCGAGCCGGTCTGCACACTCGCGGGCGTGAGGCCTTGAATTACCGTTGCGCCGGTCCAGTAAGCGTTCTGTCCAACGGTCGGCGTGCCAGAGGGCGTAACGGAAGTTGCCCAGCTAGGCGTTGATCCAGCGCCACCCGTTGAAAGATGCTGGCCCGCCGTTCCGGGAGCCAAGACAGACCATGTGGATGCGCCACGATAGAGGATGTTGCCCTCAGTCGATCCGATTACATCCAGAACCACGCTTGGAGTTGTGGCAACCGGAACGCCAGTTCCGCCGCCCGTATATGCAAGGACATTCCCGGTTGCGATTGTAGCGAGCCCGATCGTGCCGCTTGCCGTGATTGGGCCGCCAGTCAGGCCGTTATTGGTCGCAACGGAGGTAACCGTTCCCGTGCCTGAAACGGTTGTCCATGACGGACTGGCCGCAGCGCCTCCGCTGGAAAGAACCTGACCATTCGTGCCCGGAGCCAGTACGGTCCAGACCGCACTATTCCGATAAAGAATATCCCCCTGCGTATTGCCTATTGCAGAATCAATAACGGCAGACAGAGAATTAGCAAGCGGAGCGGACGATCCACCTGAAATATTAGACAGGATCGCGTTGTTGCCGATTGACGGCAATTGCGCCAATGAAGCGCTGCCAGCCAGGTCTGTGAAATTAGGCTGCGTTGCGCTCGGAACGCCAGACGTGGAAATCTGGTTGATCCATTTCGAGGTAACGGCCGCCAGGGATTTAATGCCCCCAAGAGTGGAGGCCGATGGATTGGGCAACTGCGCCGCTGCGACCGTTCCGGAGATATCAGTGAATGCAGGTTGAGTCAGCCCCGGCACGCCAGAAGTCGAAATCGAGCTGATCCACTGATGACTTGCGCCAACAGTGGACTGAATGCCTCCCAGAGTTGATGCGGAGGGGTTAGGTAAGTCTGCGCCGACAAGAGCACGGAATGTAGGGGTTGCCGCAGCACCCGTTGTAGGGCCAGCCCAGACGGTATTGGCAGTCTGGGTAGCCAGCGTGCCAGTCAGCGTGCCAGTGGTCGTAACAGGGCTCCCACTGACGGTTAAAATGCTGCTTGGCAGCGCCAGCCCAACCGACTGAACCGAACCGGAGCCAACCGCAGACCAGGCCGGGTTAGCCAGCGCGCCGCCAGTCGTTAGAATCTGACCGGCACTTCCCGGAGGAAGAACAACCCAACCCGATGCATTTCGGTAAAGTATATCGCCCTGCGTGCTTCCGATCGTATCCAGAATGGCACTTGGCAAGGTTGGAGTGGGAGCAGCGACGACCCCAGTCGTATTTGCAAGGACCAATCCGGAAACAATAGGAGATAGAGAGATCGTACCCGTAAGCGTAATCGGGCCGCCGGTTAGCCCAGCCCCGGTGTCGATCTCAGAAACCGTGCCAACACCTGGAGTCGTGCTCCATTTCGTGGCGTAATCGACATCGGATGACTTTATGAGGGCCTGACCAGTCAGGCCGCCCGCAGGAATATTGGCAGGATTAATGGAATTGATAAGAGAAATCCGCGCGCGTTTTGTAGTCCCAGCCTGAACCAAATCCGTGTATTCGCTGCCGTCGAGTGCAACGGCTATCGGCAGTGAGGATATGGGGACATTAGACAAACGACGCTTCCCTCTCTGCGAGGGGAACGAAAACTAGGGAACCATCGACGATGGCGAGCACGAAACCATCGGGCGTCAATAAAGCCCGGCCATCTTCCGTCGAAAGCGCGGAATGTTCGTCTGGGACGGAGATGGACTCCATGCCAACGCTTGACCAAGGACTGGGCAGCCCCAAATTGCTCCCGTTTGGATCGCTCATAGCGCGATCCTCAAGCCGCTGCCGGTGCGGGCTCGATGCCGTCCGCGCGCAGTCGGTCAATCACACTGCGCCGGACGTACTCGCTCGACGACATCAAGTGGCGAGAAGCGGCCTTGTCGATCGCCGCGGGCAGGGACGGGGGACAACGCACAAAAATCCGGTCAGTGAACCGGGTTGATCCTTGATAGTCAGTCGGGGGAGGGGCCATCGGTATCCCGTTGCAAGTCTAAACCTGCGGATACCCAGTCCGCTCCAGGGTAAGACTTGCTGCTCGGGATTCCCAAATCAGCCAGTGCGAACAATATAGGGCCAAGCGATGAAGAAAGCAAGATACTGTGCTATCACCAACTCTCGCGCGTGAAATCGAGTCGCTTTCGCCCGGCGGGCGGCAGATACTCGACCCGAAGTGTTACCGCCGGACTTGAACGTAACCCCCAACCGAGCGCGCTCAGAACAAATAACAAAAACCCGTATGGATACGGAACGATGAGCCAAACCAAGGCGAGATGCAGGCGGATCAGGATGGCGGAAGCACTCATCGACGGGATATCCGATATTAGAAGCGCCACGTCCCTGGTCTTGATTTCAGCATTGAAAAATCGAAGCGTCAAATTGATTAGGGAATTTCCGCACTGCACCGTCCAAAAGCCATTAGCGAGTCACCTGATGCGATTTTACGCGCAACGGGAAAGGGGAGGCCCGCACGGCAAAACGCACCAGCGGCCATTTCAGAGTCAAATTGCGGGTACGCACAAAATACGGCAATCCGACACCCGTCCCTAGCGATCCGCCGGCAAATCACTTAAATTCATGGTCGGCGCGGCTAGGTTAGCTCCCGAAAACCCGATTCCGCTCGGGCCGCCGCGTCTTCACCCAAACGCGGAGCACCAGCGGAGGTGCAATGTCGTCGTTGAAGCATCGAAAAACGGCCGCGGTCCTTAAGGACTTGGATTTTCCTGCGCCAAGTAAAATCCCGAGAGTCGCGATGCGAGAACTATTGGAAGCCCACGGCTTCGCCGCCTCCGAGATGAATTTGATGGCAGCACATCTGGAAGCTCTAGTGGCCGAGTATTCAAGTCATATGACCCAGAAGCGCGGGCAAAGGCCAGCCGGGGACGATAAAAAAAACATCAAGCAATCCGTCAAAAAAATATCTGAAGCCATTTGGTATCTAAAGGGATGCGGGCCCATTGGCCGACAAATGACCCGGAGCAGCGCATCGTCGCTGGGGGAAATGCTTACAGTTTCGTGGTTGCGTGAAGCGTTCCCGGACGCTGATGACCTTCCTTCTAAACAATTCCCCGAGGCCGGCGCTGCCCGTGCGATTAGATCAACTCCTTTACGGCTGCGCCAGAAGCCGGTTTATGTTGAAGAGCGGACCCGAGAAGCCCGATATTATTTTGCAAAGGAACACAACCTTTTCCTAGTCGGGGCCGTCCTAAGAGAAATCCAGAAGTCACTCGACGAAGCGCTGCGACTGAGTAAAAGTCCCGGTGGACGTATCCCGTGCACGTTCAGACACTGGTTTATAATAAACCTTGCGGCGAAGTGGAAAGAGATGGGACGTGATCCGCGGAGTTCTGGGCCGTTCGCATTCCCCGACTTCTGTGAGCACGTTTTTGAAGCCATCGATTGGCCGTTAGCGGGCATTAGGCGTGCAATCGATAAGGCTCTGGCTGATCTGCCAGCTGGTTTATGACGCTGGCGTTCGGGCGAACCGTAACTGCCCCAAAAACAGATAGCAGTTAAGGAAAGAGCGCATCGTAGACTGACGTATACCCTCATGACCCCGGACAACCCGGTCATGCATGAGGTAGGCCGATGCAATCTTCCAAATACTTAAACCGCAAAGCCGCGAGCGAATATCTGCTCTCCACTTGGGGACTACGGCGGTCCGTCAACTATCTAGCCAAACTGGCCGTGGTCGGCGGCGGTCCCGCATTCCGGAAAGCGAACCGTGACCCGCTGTACACCACCGAAGACCTCGACGCATGGGCATCTGATCTCATCGGACCTCTAGTCCGATCGACTTCAGAACTCCCATCGAGGTGTGTCGCGTAACTCTTTAAACGAAAACCCCCAGCTGGCGGCCAGGGGTTCAATTTCGCTTGAGATTTTTCAACCACGCCCTGGCAGGGGCGCATAACCTTTAAGGCTATCAACCGTGACCACATATATAGATTCTACCTCATGCCAACAACTGAATAGTTGGCATCTTCAAATCAACACACGCGAAAGTCTCTGCTTCGAATTAATCGAGCGACATGGCCGGACCGTATTTCGTTACGGCCGGTGTAAAGCTGATGCCCTTGGCGGGCCTCGCCCCGCTGGTGCCGGCGTCGAATGCAGCGCCGAACATATCGACGGCATCGCGGCCACGATTGCGTCCGTCCAGCGCCACCTCCGCCAGACGGAGGGCCGCTCGTGACCGACGTTTATCAGGCGTGCCCCATAAAACGGATCCGGTCCACCAAAGCCGAGGTCGTCGCCAGGCGAGAGGCCCTCTTCGACATCGTGTCGGAGATGCAGCCGATGACGGTGCGACAGGTGTTCTACCAAGCCACCGTCAGGAACCTCGTCGAGAAGTCGGAGGCGGGCTACACCAAGGTGCAGACCGACCTGGTCCAGATGCGCCGCAGCGGGATGCTGCCGTACGATTGGCTCGCGGACAACACCAGGTGGCAACGTCGTGCGCGGACCTTCAACAGCGTCCAGGATGCACTGGATGACACGGCGCGGTTCTATCGCAAGTCGCTCTGGGCCGACGCTGGTACCTACGTTGAGGTCTGGCTGGAAAAGGACGCGTTGGCCGGCGTAATCATGCCGGTGACGTCGATGTACGATGTCCCGCTGATGGTCGCCCGCGGATACGCCAGCTTGTCGTTCCTGCACAGCGCCGCCGAATACATCGGCTCGATCGATGTCCCGACTTATATCTACCACCTCGGCGACTTCGATCCGTCCGGCGTCAATGCGGGCGAGAAGATCGAGCAAACCCTGAAAGAGATGGCGCCGCAGGCGTCGATCAAGTTCGAGCGGATCGCGGTCACACCGGAACAAATCCGGCAGTGGAATCTACCCTCACGTCCGACCAAGAGCTCGGATACGAGGTCGAAGAACTTCGGCGACATCTCGGTTGAGCTCGATGCGATCCCACCTGACCGGTTGCGCGGTTTGGTCGAGGTCGTGATTGAGCGGCACCTACCGAAACGCCAGTTCGAAATCCTCAAGATAGCCGAGGCGAGCGAGCGTGACCTACTCAAAGGCTTAGTCCGCGACATCGCGGAGCGACCCCTATGAGCGAAGCACTGCAAACCAGACTCTGGCAGGAAGTTCAGAAGGCCTACGCGTCTTCTCAATCATATCGAGCCGGCGACGACCCCGATTATGCCAAGGCGCTTGCTGAATATCAGCGATTAGTCTTCGGATCGCCCGGAACCAAAGTCATTCCGTTCCCGACAGGGGGCCGATGAACGCTCCTGTGACTTTTGAACCTGCCGCGCTGTCGAGCCCAGAACTTGAACAGGGACTGCTAGGAGCGATCCTAAATTCGAACGCCGTCTTCGACGTTATCGAACCGATGGTTTCGGCTGAAGATTTTGCCGAGCCATTGCACGCCCAGTTGCTCGAAACGATCGCAGCCACCCGCGAGAGCGGCGGACTTGTGACGCTACCGCTTGTCATCGCGGCCATGGGCGGACACGGCACAGGTCTGGTCGCCGACGGCATGACGGCGAGGCAATACGCGGCAAGGCTGGCTGCCGAAGCCGTAACGATCCGTGAAGCCGCAGCTTATGCCAAGCAAATTCGAGAGTTCGCCAACCGTCGGAAGATTTTGGCCGCCGCCGAAATGATTTTGGCTGACGTCCATGGCAACCGGCCCTCCGCCGATACTGCGGGCGCCGGTATCGAACTATTGGACGATATCGCCGTCAAAGCTGCCGCTGGATCCACGCGTCAAATGACTTTGCGTGAGGCAAATGAGCAGTCGCTGATACGAATGCAGTTCGGAATGCAAAATCCCGGAAAACTTGCCGGGATCAGCTGGGGACTTGCGGGTCTGAATGCCAAAACTGGTGGCCTGAAGCGCGGTGAGATGACGGTACTGGCTGGTCGCCCTGGCATGGGAAAGACCGCTCTCGCCCTTTGCGTCGCCAGAGCGACCAGCGCAGCCGGCGAACCGACATTGTTCTTCTCGCTGGAAATGGGCGGTGTCAGTCTCTCCGACCGCCAGCTTGCCGATGTCACTTTCGACTATCGCAATCAAATCCCGTACTACGACATTGCGAACGGCACGGTTTCCAGTGCGCAGGCCCAGCGGCTCATCGAGGCTGCGAGGCTCCAGCGGGACTGGCCCCTGACGATAGATCCGGCGCCGGGTCTGACTGTTTCACAGATCACGGCTCGGGTTCGCAAGCACAAGCAAATGCTGGAGCGGCAGGGCAAGCGCCTCGGCCCCGTCATTGTGGACCACATGCATATCGTGCGCCCGTCCAATCGCTATTCCGGGGCGAGGGTGAACGAGGTCGGCGAGATTTCCGCTGCGCTAAAGGGCCTCGCAAAGGAACTGGACGTGCCCGTAATCGCGCTCGCGCAATTGTCTCGTGCCCTGGAGAGCCGGGACGACAAGCGTCCAACCATGGCTGATCTGCGGGATTCCGGCACGATCGAGCAGGACGCCGACACGATCATTTTTGTGTATCGAGAAGCCTATTATTTAGAGCGTGCAACGGGTTGCAAACCAGAATTGGAGCAGGTCCGCATAGATCGCCTAATCGACGTCAAAGACCAGCTTGAGGCCATTGTTGCCAAACAAAGAAATGGACCGACAGGAACTGTAAATCTGTTTTGCAATATCGCCTGCAATGCCATCCGTGATG
Organism: uncultured Pseudomonadota bacterium; assembly: GCA_963819325.1. Taxonomy (GTDB): domain Bacteria; phylum Pseudomonadota; class Alphaproteobacteria; order Rhizobiales; family Xanthobacteraceae; genus Bradyrhizobium. The sequence goes on along the minus strand of CAWFVT010000018.1, from coordinate 104,463 downwards.
CGGAGGGCCAGCAATGAGCAATCGTGGATATATCCTTACTGCTCGTCACCTCTTAAGCCATCCCCGCTTCAAGCCCCGCGGAGCGTACTCGCAGTTTGAGGCCTGGTATTGGCTGATCGAGTCTGCTGCTTTTGTGGATCGGGATGTAGCGGTTTGCAGCGGCCGAACCCAGCAGATCATTCGTCTTGAACCGGGCCAGCTAACCTATTCGGTGCGCTATCTGGCCAAGGCCTGGCGCTGGTCTGACAAGCGAGTGCAGCGGTTTTTGAGCGCCCTTCAACTTGACCAATCGGTGACTACGCAAACGACTACAGGTCAAACCGTCATAACTCTTTGTAATTGGTCGAAATATCAACGCCCCGATTTTGAGGCGACTACGCAAACCGCCACACCAACGACTACAGCTACGACTACAAATAATAAAGAAGGTAAAGAAAAGAAAGAATACACGCCTCAAAACGAGCCCGCAGGCTTCAGTGACTGGTACGCCGCCTATCCGAAAAAGAAACAGCCGCAAGCGGCGAAGCGAGCCTACGCCAAGGTCATCGGCGGAAACTTAATTTCCGAAAGCGATCTGCTGGCGAAAACTCAGGCGTTCGCGGCAAGCTGGTCAGACAAGCCCCAAGATCAACGGCGGTTTATCCCATATCCTGCAAGTTGGTTGAATGCCGGCAGTTACGATGATGAACTTGACGGCGGCACTGAGCCTGTAGCTGCGGTTCGGGATCCGCGAACCTTTACGAACCAGGATTGGCAAAAGCGCCTGCGCTATTTCCAGGAAAGCGACACCTGGATGGAAGCGTGGGGAGCCGAACCCGGCCAGCCTGGCTGTCTTGTCCCAGCTCATTTGATCCTCAATCCAGTTTCCACCTCAAAAGGTGTTGCATGAATCTCACCAAGGGATTTCCGCCCGCCAGTTCCGCACTTCGGTCTCAGCTCGGCGCGGTATCGACCGGGCAGGCCCTCGTCTTCGACGGCGCCGCAATCAAGATTGGCGCAGAACAGTTGGCTCGATGGAAGTCTGTTTATCGCCATGTCGATGATTGGCCGGCGGCACTACAGGCGATTGACGATTATTGCTTAGCGAACCCTGCGGACAATCCCCGGATGGTCGCACGGGCGTCTTCCTGGCTGGAAAGGCGAAACCACGAAAATCGAAACGACAGCAATGAGGCAATCAGACTTCGGGGGAGGTCGTTTTGAGCAGGATGTCCGAGTTGCTCCCCTCCGAGCAGATTTACCCGGATTCGCCGGGCTATAAAGCCGCCGGCCCCTCCGAGCTTGCTGCGGCAACGATTGCCCCGACAGTTGCCAAATTGCGCGCTCTTGTACTGGCTGAGTTCCAGCGAGCCGGCACCGGACTGACAGCGGATGAAATCGCGAAGGCGCTGAACCTGTCCGTGCTGAGCGTTCGTCCGCGTGTAAGTGAGCTAAAGCGTACCGGCGAAATTGAACAAACCGGGGCTCGCCGGAAAAACGAAAGCGGGATGACCGCGACTGTCTGGCAAATCTCAAGGGGGCATCCCCGATGACCCGAGCTCTAACGGTATGGCCGGCAGCACTGCGTCTGGACCAGGCAGCCGAATACACTGGCCTATGCGTCGAGACGTTCAAAATGGTTTGCCCGGTGAAGCCGATTGAGTTCACGCAATCCACAAGGGGCCATCGGTATTTGAAGGCCAGCCTTGACGCCTGGCTTTCATCTCTCGACCCGAACGCGCAACCTTCTCCGGCCAGACGGTTTGGGGAGAAATTGGGTGGTCAAGGTGAAGCTTCAAGGGCTTAAAATCGCCCGCGCTCGGGGCAAATATTACGTCTATGTCCGGACGACCGGCGAAGCTTTGTTGAAGGGTTTCGCTGGTGGCAAGGATGATCTACTTAAGCGGCTAGCGATGCCCGACATGATCGGAGCCTACAATGCGCGCCGGAAACGCGATCCGAAATCATATCCCGAAAAGACGCTCGGGTGGCTGGTGGCTTGGTTCACCGATCCCGAGCAGTGCCCCGAGTTCAAAGCCCTCAGCGAAACGACGCAGGAACAATATAAGGAAGGGCTGCAATGGTTGGAGCCCGAATATGATTGTCCGCTTTCTGCGATCACCCAAGCAGATCTTTACGAAGTCCGCGATCGCTGCGTAACGGCCAAATGGCCCACTTTCGCCGACAAGATGATGACAGCCCTATCGTCAATGTTCACCAAGGCCGTGAAACGCGGGAAGATGCCGAGCAACCCGGCGATGGGCATCGATAGCGCTCGCAAGTCGAACAAGAACGCCAACCGCGAATGGCGTCCGGAGGAATGGACCACGGTCTTCGCGATCGCCCCACTCAAATTCAGGATCCCAATGATGATCGCGCGGCATATTGGTTACCGCGGACAGAGCATCGTCAGGGTCCAGTGGGCTAGTTACCAGCCTGATCCTGCCTACGGCAAATGCTTCCGGGCGACCCACAAGAAGAATGGCGAGCAACATTGGGTACCGGCGGCGCTGGAGCTACAATCCTTTCTGGATAGCCTGACGCGAACGTCGTTGCATATCGCGGTCAAGCACAATGGCGCGCCTTGGCGCGACGAAGAACAACTTCAGAAGGCGTTCAGCAATTGGATAGGATTGCTAGAGAAGCGCGGCCTCGTCGGCGCGGGCCTGACCTTGCACGGGCTCAGGGTAAGCTATGCGGCCGGTCTCAAGCGCAAGAATGGCGCCAATAATGCCGCCGTTGCGGCCGCCTTGGGCGACCGTGACGAGCGTATGGGAGCCCTTTACACCCGGCATGTGGAGAACGAGATCAAGGTGATTCAGGCGTTCGGCAAACCGAAGAAAAGGAAGTAACTCGTTCTCACGTCAACAATCACTAGGACGAGGATTGCGGAGGCTCTGCGAATGTTTTCCAAAAGCGCTTAGTTCGTTTGATTTACATAGGAAGATTAACGAGCGCTTTCCAAAATTCATGATATTTATCAATGGTAGGGGGAAATTCTCAGGGCCCTCCCTTTTTCGTTGCGCCGGGTGACCGCGTGCCGGGGACGTGTCCCCGCGCGGCAAGCCCGTGTTCCGGACGCGGTGCAGCGCATAGATCCCCGTTTGGGCGCTTGCGCTGCAGCTTCAAGCCGCCTATTGGGGCGCAATCGCTCGTGTGAGCTGCCGCCTGAGGTCTTCGACCCCTTGGAATCTCAACTGGAATCCCCGCCAGAACTGCCGCCGGAGGCCCCGAGCGAGCCGATCCTGACGCTGCCGGGCGCCTTGACGGCGTATATTGCGCTGCTTGCGGTGATTCAAGCGGTGCGGATGCTGTTGCCGCTCGATATCGATGACATCGTCATCCAGATGTTCGGTTTCATTCCGAAGCGCTACGATTCGACGCTGCTGGCGATCCCGCTTCCGGGCGGCGCCGGAGCCAAGGTCTGGAGCTTCGTGACCTATTCGCTGCTGCACGCCAATCTCAGCCATATCGGATTCAACGTGTTGTGGCTGTTGCCGTTCGGCAGTGCGCTGGCGCGCCGTTTTGGCGCGATCCGGTTTTTCGCCTTCATGGCGGTGACGGCGGTGGCCGGCGCGCTGGCGCATCTCGTCACCCATGAGCATGCGCTGGCGCCGATGATCGGCGCTTCGGCGTCGGTGTCCGGCACGATGGCGGCGGCGATCCGCTTTGCCTTTGTGCAGGGCAGCTTCCTCTCGTTCAGCCGCGGCGACGCCGATGCCGCAGCGCGGGTGCCGGCGCTTTCGCTGATGCGTGCGCTGCGCAATACGCGCGTGCTCGGTTTTCTCGCCGTCTGGTTCGGCGTCAACATCATTTTCGGTCTCGGATCGATCGCGATCGGCGCGGATGGCGGCAGCGTCGCCTGGCAGGCGCATATCGGCGGATTTTTCGCAGGCCTCGTGCTGTTTTCGCTGTTCGATCCGGTTCCGCGCGCGGCAACCGATGCTGCGGATGCGTCATCGCAGGACGCTTCCGATCGCGGCTGATCGTCGCTTGCGGCGCAAGGCGATTTCATTCATCATCCGAAGCATGATGAGGCAAGGCACGATGCATGCCTGACAGCCTTGCTCGCCGAATGCGCCTGCAACGAAACAGGCGCTGCGCTGTTGATTGATCACTCAAGGGAACAGAGATCGCGCTCGTTCCTTGGCGCGATCGACTTCAAGGAGGCGACAATGACGGTACGTGCGATTCTCGATTCCAAAGGCCACCAGATCCAGAGCGTCGAGCCGGAAACGAAGCTCTCCGCTGCGATCAAGGTTCTGTCGGAGCGGAAGATCGGCGCCGTGCTGGCGATGAGCAAAGGCCGCATCGAGGGCATCCTGTCGGAGCGCGATATCGTGCGCGCACTCGGTGAACGGGGTGCTGCGGTGCTCGACGAACCGGTCAGCGCGGTGATGACGCGCAAGGTCATCAGCTGCAAACAGAGCGATACCGTCAGCGCGATCATGGAAATGATGACGATGGGCAAGTTCAGGCATTTGCCGGTGGTCGAGGACGGCAAGGTTGTTGGCCTGATTTCCATTGGCGACATCGTCAAGTGGCGGGTCAGGGAATACGAGACCGAACAGGAAGCGCTGCGCGAATATATCAAGACCGCCTGAGAATATATCAGGACCGCCTGGCGGGACCGGTCACGCGCCCGGCGCGAGAATCTGGATCGCTTCCTGGATCGAACTCGATGGCTCGCTCCGCGGCGCGCGCGCCATGCCTGATCAGATCGTCGGCGCGGTGGAAATCGAACCAGCCGATTTGACCGACACGGGGCGAGATCAACAGATCGGGCGGATCGCCGGCCAGGCGCGCGCGGGTGATGCGGTCCTGCATGATGTTGAAGGCATCGACCATGACGGTGGAGATGCCCGGCCGTCCGCCGCCGCCGAAAAACTCGCGCTTCACAGTGCGCTCCGGAGAAAACAACCGGCCGAAGCCGCGTTTCGGCGGTGCGGCAGCCTCGATCAAGGCTTCCGGCGTGACCGCGACTTCGACCTCGGCCGACGGGCCATGGGCAAAGATCGTCGTGGAGTGGTTGAACACGTCGCTGGAGAGATTGGCTGCGATGACGATTTCCGCGCCGAACGCCCGCGCCGCCGACACCGGCACCGGATTGACCAGCGCGCCGTCGACCAGCCAGCGGTCGCCCACCAGCACCGGCGCAAATATCCCGGGCAGGGCGTAGGAAGCGCGCATCGCCTCGACGATCCGGCCATGGGTCAGCCAGATCTCGTGACCGGTGCGAACCTCGGTTGCGACGCTGGCAAATTTCAGCGGCAGGTCCTCGATCAGCGTCTGGCCGAGGGCTGCCTCAAGTTGCAGGGCAAGCTTGTCGCCGCCGATCAGGCCCGAGCCGTTGAGGCGGATATCGAGGTAACCGAGGATATTCCGGGGTTGCAGGCCGCGCGCCCATGTTTCCAGCGTATCGAGTTGGCCCGCCGCATAGGCGCCGCCGACGACCGCGCCGATCGACGTGCCGACCACGATATTGGGGACGATGCCGTGCTCAACCAGTGTCCTGACAATGCCGATATGGGCAAATCCGCGCGCGGCACCGCCGCCCAGCGCGAGCCCGATCACCGGCCGCCGGGTGCTGCCAAGCCCCTCCTTGCCGCGGCCATGGGTGCCATTTTGGCCGCGCCCCATCAGCTTCTCCAGCACCGGATTTCTCCTTCGACGACCAGCCTATTCGTTACGCTTCGACCCCGCCAGAACCAGCCACAAGCATGGTTTATGCCGCTCCCGACGGACTAGGCAGGGATTGTGACTGCACCGCGACCCCCCAGCAACACCCGGACTTTTTGCCGGTGTCCCGTGCCGCGCCGCAAAGCCGGCCCGCAGGCTTGAATTTGCCGCGTTTTCGGTGAAAAGCATGGCCCATGACTCTCGGAGGTAACGGTATCGCTGGATCCGGGCGGGGCAGACGCCGGGCGTTCGCCTGCGCGCTCGCCTTCATGCTGGTGTCGGGGATTCCGGCCGATGTCTCGGCGCAGATGTTCACCGATCAGCCGCCACCGATACCGCCCGCATCGGTTCCAGAACCGTCGGGGGGGGCTGTGAGCCTCGCCCCGCCGCCCGGTCCGGCACCTGCTCCCAATCTGCCCGCGCCGTTGACGCAGCCGCCGCCCGTTGCCGCGATACCGCCGGTGATTGCGTCTCCGGGCACTTCGACGGCCGGTCAGGCGGTGTTGTCGCTGACGGCGCGTTACGGCAAAGACCTGCCGGCCATCAACAGCGGACTGGTGTGGCGGGTTTTTCCGGACCGGCCTGACGAGAGCGGCACCTTCAAGATCATCCGCGAGGACCACGGCGCGACACCCAACATCGTGCTGCCGCCGGGCAGCTATGTCGTCCATGTCGCGTTCGGCCTCGTCAGCGCGGTGCGGCCGGTGACCCTGAAGTCCGAGACCGTCCGCGAGTCCTTCGTGCTTCCGGCGGGCGGCCTGCGCATTGAAGGCCGCGTCGGCACCAGCAAAATTCCGCAGAACCAGATTTCGTTCGCGATCTACAAGGGCAGCCAGTTTGAAGTCGGCGAGCGCGCCCCCCTTGTGCCGAGCGTCTCCGCCGGCGATGTCGCGCTGCTGCCGGAGGGGACCTACTACATCATCTCCAACTATGGCGACGCCAATTCCGTGGTGCGCTCCGATATCCGCGTTCAGGCCGGCAAGCTGACCGACGTCATCATCACGCATCGCGCCGCGGTGATCACGTTGAAGCTGGTCAGCGACAAGGGCGGCGAGGCGTTAGCCAACACCGCATGGTCCGTGATCACGCCGGGCGGCGACATCATCAAGGAATCGATCGGCGCCTTCCCCCGAGTCGTGTTGTCTGAAGGCGAATATCGCGCCATCGCCAAGAACGAGGGCAAGGTATTCGAGCGCCCGTTCAACGTCGTCAACGGTGTCGACGGCGAGGTCGAGGTCGTCGCGCACTAGGCCATGTACCCATAAAACCGTTGGCGTGACGCGACGAGGCGACGTCCGCTTTGCCCGGTAGCGCCGTTCGCCAGACGTTGGCGGCCAAGGTGTTGACGTGTATCCGTGGGTCTGGTCGCTCCAATTCGCGCGCGCGATTTGCAGGAGCGATGCTCGGATTCTGCGCGGAGATGCCAATGGGATGGGAGACACTCGGGCTATGGGGTGAAGACGTCGGTCGCATCGAACCACTCGCTGGCGGTGTGGCCAACGACGTATGGAGCGTACGTGTCCGAGGGCACCTCGCGGTGGCTCGTCTTGGGGCTAGGAGCGACGCTGATCTCGCGTGGGAGACTAAGCTCCTGCAACACCTCGACCGCGAGGGTCTGACCGTGCCGGTACCGATCCCGACGACGGACGGACGGCTGTTTGCGGACGGTCTTGTGGTGATGACTTACGTGGAAGGCGGACCGCCCGAGACGGAGGCCGACTGGCGTCGCGTGGCCGAGACACTCCGCGGCCTGCATCGGTTGACTGAGGGCTGGCCGCAGCGCCCAAGTTGGCGATCGTCGACCGACCTCCTGCGCGCCGAGGCCGGGACAAAGATCGATCTCAGTGCGATGCCGCCGGAGGGAGTTGCTCGATGCCGAGCGGCGTGGGCGCGGCTCGTCGGACGTCAGACCTGCGTCGTCCATGGCGACCCCAACCCGCGCAACATCCGCATGACCGCAGATCGGGTCGCGATGATCGACTGGGACGAGTCGCACGTCGACGTGCCTGACCTCGATCTGGCGCTACCCCACAACGCTGCCGGTCTCGGCGAGGGCGCGTATGACATCGCCGCGCAAGCTTCGGCCGCGTGGGAAGCCGCCGTCTGCTGGGACGACGCGTACGCAGTCAAGCGGCTTGCCGAAGTTCGAGCGGTTTGAGCAGCGGCAGCGAACCGAGAGACCGCGTCGCATTCGTCCAGCTTGCGTCAATCAGGCTATGGCTGCGCGCCAATGTTGTCCACGCCCTAGTCACGCGGCTCTGATTCAATCAGAATCGATCGTGCGCTAGAACCGGGTCACGATATCGGCGAGCGCCGGGCGAGGGCGGTCCTCGCTTGATTTCGAGGACGTGCCGATATGGATCAGGCCAGCGAGCTTTTCGTCCGCCTTCAATCCGAGCCCGTTCAGCACGTCGCGGTCGAATGCAAACCAGCCGGTCAGCCAGCACGCGCCGTAACCGAGCGCCGTCGCCGCGGTGACGATGTTCATCGCGCTTGCGCCGGCGGATAATTCCTGCTCCCAGGGCGGCACCTTGGGATGCGGCCTGGTGAAGCTGACGACGCCGATCACCAGCGGCGCATCGGTGAGCCGGCGCTTCTCGACATCGATTTCGGCTGATGTCGCGTGCGGATTTTTCTGCGCGAAGACCTTGGCGATCACCTCACCGGCGCGGACACGCGCATCGCCTTCGAACACGATGAAGCGCCATGGCGTCAGTTTGCCGTGATCCGGCACCCGCGCGCCGATGGTCAATATGGTTTCGAGTTCGGCCGGTGAGGGGCCGGGACCCGCCATCTCGCGCGGTTTCACGGAGCGGCGAATCTTCAACAGGTCAATGGCGTCGGGCATGCAGTTTCTCTCGTCGGAATGATTGGGAATTCCTACCATGCAGATAGGAAGGCAATGAGGTAGATGGAAGCGCATTTAGATCGATTATGACATGCAAGCTCGCAACAGCCGGGCCGATTGGGCGAAGCCCGCGGACGTCAAGCGGGAGGTTCGCAGCGCCAGTATTCTCAAGGACGGCCGCGCGGTCTTTAACATCGCCGGCAACAAGTATCGCCTCGTGGTCTGGATCAACTATCCGTATCGCGTCGTCTATATCAGGTTCATCGGCAGCCATCGGCAATACGACGCCATCGATGCACAGAGCATTTGAGATTTCAGTCATGGATATCGCACCGATCAAATCCCATCGTGACTATCGTCGCGTTCTGAAGGAGATCGAAGGATTGATGAATGCCCGGCGGAATTCGCCCGAAGGTGATCGGCTTGATGTATTGGTCACACTGGTGGAAGCATGGGAGCGGAAGCACTATCCGTTCGACCTGCCGGACCCGGTGGAAGCAATTCGATACCACATGGAGCAAAGCGGACTGCAGCCGCGCGACCTCATTCCTTTTATCGGCAGCCGAAATCGCGTGCACGAAGTGCTGAATCGTCGACGCGAGCTGACACTCAACATGATTAGACGATTGCACGAGGGACTCGGCATTCCCGCCGAGTCGCTGATCAAGATCAGCCAACACAAGGCTGCCTAGAGCGAGATGGCTTTTCTTCGAGGCGCCATCTCGCTTTATCTTTTTGTCTGAGCATGATCTCCGCGCAAACGCTTCGCGTTTGTCGCGAGGAAAAACCGGTACCCACTTTTCCGGATCATGCTTTAAGCTGCCTCGGTGCGGGTCCGCTTCAGATCGGGCGGTGTAGCCTCATCGACCAGCGCCGCCAACGCCTCGGCCAGCGGCAGCACGGTCTGGCCTTCGCTCCCCAGCCGGCGGATCGAGACCGAGTGGCTCTCGGCTTCCTTCTTGCCGACCACCAGGAGTGCCGGAATCTTCGCCAGCGAATGTTCGCGGACCTTATAGTTGATCTTCTCGTTGCGAAGATCGATCTCCACCCGCAACCCCGCGCGCCGCGCCGCTGCCGCCACCACCTTGGCGTATTCATCGCCTTCGGAGGTGATGGTGGTGACGACGGCCTGGACCGGCGCCAGCCAGAGCGGAAAATTGCCGGCGAAGTGCTCGATCAGGATGCCGATGAAGCGCTCCATCGAGCCGCAGATCGCCCGATGCACCATGACCGGCGTTTTCTTCGAACCGTCGGCGTCGATGTAGAATGCGCCGAAGCGCTCCGGCAAATTGAAGTCCACCTGCGTGGTGCCGCATTGCCAGTCGCGGCCGATGGCGTCGCGCAGCACATATTCGAATTTCGGGCCGTAGAACGCGCCTTCGCCGGGGTTGATCGAGGTCTTGATGCGATGGTTGTGGCCTTGCGCCTCGATCTGCGCCAACACCGTCGCCATCACGCGCTCGGCATGATCCCACATCTCGTCGGTGCCGACCCGCTTCTCCGGCCGGGTCGAGAGCTTCACGGTGAGATCGCCTTCGAAGCCAAAATCCGCATAGGTCGACAGGATCAGATCGTTGATCTTCAGGCATTCGTCGGCGAGCTGTGCTTCGGTGCAGAACACATGGGCGTCGTCCTGGGTAAATCCGCGCACCCGCATCAGCCCATGCATCGCACCCGACGCCTCGTAGCGATGCACGACGCCGAATTCGGCGAGCCGCAGCGGCAGATCGCGATAGCTTTTCAGCCCGTGCTTGAAGATCTGCACATGCCCCGGGCAGTTCATCGGTTTTAACACGAACCAGCGCTTGTCCTCGGCCTCGTCGCCGGCCGACTGCGCGGCGAACATGTTCTCGCGGTACCATTCCCAATGACCCGAGGTTTCCCACAACGCCTTGTCGAGAATCTGCGGCGCATTGACCTCGTCGTAACTTCCGGCGAGCCGACGGCGCATATAGGCCGTCACCGCCTGGAAGATGCTCCAGCCCTTGGCGTGCCAGAACACCACGCCGGGACCTTCCTCCTGGAAATGAAACAGGTCGAGCTCGCGGCCGAGCTTGCGATGGTCGCGCTTCTCGGCTTCCTCGATCTGCTTCAAATAGGCGTCGAGCTCTTCCTGTTTTGCGAATGCCGTGCCGTAGATGCGCGTCAGCATCGGATTGTTGCTGTCGCCGCGCCAATAGGCGCCCGCGACCTTCATCAGCTTGAAGGCGCCTCCGATCTTGCCGGTCGACGTCATATGGGGACCGCGGCACAGATCGAACCATTCGCCCTGCTTGTAGATCTTGATGGTCTGGTCGGCCGGGATCGCATCGACCAGTTCGACCTTGAACATTTCTCCGTTGTCGCGGAACACCTGCTTGGTCTGCTCGCGGGTCCAGATCTCCTTGGTAAAGGGTCTGTCGCGCGCGATGATCTCGCGCATCTTCTTTTCGATCGCGGCAAAATCGTCCGGCGTGAACGGCTCGTTGCGGAAGAAGTCGTAATAGAAGCCGTTCTCGATGGTGGGACCGATCGTGACCTGGGTGCCGGGCCACAGCGACTGCACCGCCTCGGCCAGCACATGCGCGGCGTCATGCCGGATCAGCTCCAGCGCGCGGGCATCGTCGCGGGCGATGAATTCGATTTTCGCATCATGCTCGATCGGGTCGGCGAGATCGCTGACCACGCCATCGAGCGCCATCGCCACCGTGCGCTTGGCCAGCGACGGCGAAATGCCCTTGGCGATATCGAGGCCGGTGATGTTTTTGGGAAATTCGCGCCGGGCGCCGTCGGGGAAGGTGAGAGCGATCTTGCTGGATTCGACCGGCTTCAGATTTGCGACGCTGTACTGGAATCCCGATGCGGGCCTGTTCTTGTCGTCTGTCATGTCGGTCTCCTGTGGCTCACTCCTGCGAACGAGCGCAGGTAAGCGGGAAGCAGCGGTATAGCAGGGGATTCGTGCGGCGCAATCCGGCAATACCGAGAAAATCGCCAGCCCGCGGCCGCGGCCTGGAGCCGGGGATCAGCACCGGGCCGTCGAAATTTTGCGCATCCAGGGGTTGCCGTCGGATGGACTTGTCGCCGGCGGTTTGTTAGCTCTTGCAAACCGTGCGATCCCACGCGGTGCTTGAAATACGTGTTTCGATGACGCTGCGTGCAGTCCTGGTCGCAAGTCTCCTGTTGGCGGGTGGTCCGTCGTTCGCTGCCGGCACAACCCTTCCGGCGCCCGCGAAGGTGGCGATTGCGCCGATGGTATTCTATCTCGTCAAGGGTGCGCCCGACGCATGCGGGCGCGGCTGCGACAGCTGGATCGAGGCCGAGGGACAGATCGATTCCGGCGCGGCGGCGCGATTCCGCAAATTCCTGGCTCGGGTCAAGCGCCGTGATCTGCCGATATATTTCTTCTCGCCCGGCGGCAATCTCGAACAGGCACTGGCGATGGGGGCGATGCTGCGCGAACGTTCGGCGACCGCCCGGGTCGCCCGTACGGTGTTGCAGGAATGCGGCTTCGAAGCGCAGGACAGCGAGGTTTGTCTCAAGCTCAAGCAGTCCGCCCGTGAATTCCACGGCGATCTCGAAACCCGTGGCGCGATCTGCAATTCCGCCTGTCCTTACCTTATACTGGGTGCGACCAGCCGCGAGATTGCACCAGATACGACGCTGGCGGTGCATTCGCCAAAGGTGATCCTGCAATTCACCGGCGGTAAGCCGACCCGCGAAGCGCTGACGGCGGCGACCGAACGCGGTCGCGAGCGCGCCGGGCGCCTGCTGGCGTCCTATTTCAAGCGCATGGGCGCGGAGCCCGCCCTGCTGGCGCTTGCAAGCACAATCAAGTTCGAGGATGCCCATGTGCTGACCCGCGAGGAGGTCGCGCGCTTCGGCATTGACCGCCGTGAACAGTCGGAGACGGTCTGGCGGGTCGACGGCGGCGGGCGTGCCATGATCCAGAAGATTGCGGCGCAGAAGAATGAGGGCAGTCCATCCTATCGGCTCCTGAAGTGGCGGGTGGTCTGTTTCAACACCGATCAGTTCGAATTCGACTTCCAGCGGCCCGCAGTGTTCGCCTCGGTGTTGCCGACGGTGGTGATTTCAAACGGCGGTTCAACCTCGCTGCATTTCAGGTCACGGCCGTTCATGTCGCAAGGATTCGAGCTGTGGAATCTCTATTTGCCACGGGCGGCACTGCAGAGCTTCGCCGATGCCGCCGAGATCGAAGTCGTCGAAACTTCGCAGGACTCGCTCGGGCGACGGTTCACTCGCTCGACCCAATTGTCCGGCGAGGGATTGGCAAACGCGATCGATCGACTGCTTCTGACCTGTCCACCGGCAAAGAACGTGGCGCTTGGCGCCCACGAAAGCGCGGCATCCAAATAGTGCGGCGGCTCTTTCCTTCGCACTGATTTCAGCCTAGATGCGGCTGCATGCAAAATTCGAAGCCCCGCCGTTTCGCTCCCACCAGCTTGATGTTCGGCAATATCGTCACCGGCTGTTCCGTGCTGGCACCGGCGGGAATGCTGATTGAATTGTCGTCGGACCTCGGCGTCACGGTGCGCGACGCCGGGTTGCTGATCACCTTTGGCGCGGTGATGCTGTGCATCGGCTCACCGCTGACGGCGTGGCTCACGAGCCGGATCGACCGCCGCACGCTGCTCACGGCGACGCTTGCGGTGCTGGCGGCGACCAACGCCGCGTCGGCATTGGCGCCGGACTATGCGAGCCTGCTCGTCATTCGCCTGTTCATGCTGGCGGTCGGCGTGCTCTACACGCCGCAGGCGGCAGGCACCGCGGCGCTGATCGTTTCACCGGAAAAACGCGGCAGCACCATCGCCTACATCTTTCTCGGCTGGTCGCTGGCGGCAGCCGTTGGCCTGCCGCTGATCACGTTTGTCGCCAGCCATTACGGCTGGCGCGCGGTCTATGCCGGCATCGGCGCGATCGGCTGCCTCAGTTTCCTGCTGCTGGCGTGGCGGCTGCCGGGCGGATTGGTCGGGGCGCGGGTGGATCTCAAGACCTGGACCGATGTGGCGCGCAACCGGATGATCGTTTTGCTGCTGTTGATCACCACCGTGCAGATGTCCGGCCAATTCGTCGTGTTCACATTCATGGGGCCGCTTTTGACCAAATTGACGCTTGCCGGTCCGAATGAAGTCGGGCTGGTGTTCGCGCTCTACGGCATATTCGGCTTCATCGGAATTGCGATCGCAACCCGCTTTGTGGATTCCTGGGGGCCCTACAAGACCTCGCTACTGTTCACGATCCTGATGCTGGCGGGCATCACCGGATGGGCGCTCAGCGCCGGGATCTATCCGCTGATGGCCGGCTCGGTCACGCTCTGGGGGTTGGGCTTTGCCTCGACCAACTCGATGCAGCAGGTACGGCTGGTCGCCGCCGCGCCGGCGCTCGCCTCGGCCTCGGTGTCGCTCAACACCTCGGTACTTTATATCGGGCAGGCCGTCGGCTCGGCAATCGGCGGCGTGTTATATGCGCGCGATCTGCTCTACGGGGCGGGATACGTGGCGATGGGCTTTGTCGCGCTGGCGCTGATCGCGGTGATCTATAGCGGCCGGCTGTCCGGCGCGAAATCTTAATCGCCGATCCGTGTCAGCACCGCCCGGAAGGCGACGCCGGGTAGTTGCAGCGCCGAGCCTTCGAAGTCGACCATGTCGCCGTTCTCCCTGCCTTTCAGCATCAGCGTGATCATGTCGGTTCCGAACAGCGGCTTGAAAGCCGGATCATCATTGTGGCGCTGGGTCGATATCTTGACCAGGATAGCGTCGCCGCTGCCGGTGTAGGTGCCGGAGAAAGCAAAGGCGGAATTTCCGCCGCGAAGTTTGCCTGATGTGGCGTAGAGCACGCCGGTGCCGGTGCCATGGACGGTGTGAAATTCCGTCTTATAGAGGCCTTCCCGCAATTTAGTTCCTCGTCGACGTCGATTTTGCTGAATGTGGATTTTGCGGATTGACCCTAGGGTCGTCGCATGCGCCGAACAATCCTGCACGTCGGAAATCGTTCCGCCATCAACATCACATTTCGATCAGCGGCAGGACGGGGCGGTCGGCCCATGCGGCGATGGTGATGCGGCGAGGGCGCCGCGGCGGAGATTACTGGTTCTCGGGAGAAGAGCTGCTGGTCGCTACCCGCGTCAATGCGGGTGTTGCCGCCATTTTGACCAGCACTTCCTTGACGGGGTTTTGCGTCCAGGCGCGCGTGACGTAATCGCGGTGTCTCACGCCTTCGGGGGTCTCGACGAATACGACGCTGCCGGGCTTCAACGGCCCGTCCATGCTCTCCGATACCGCGATGCCCTTGTCTCTTATCATGCGCATCAGGTCCCGGTCGTGACGCTCGGTGTAATGCGTGTAGGAACTTACGAAGAAGCCGGTCCGGTTTTTTCCGACCCAGGACGCGAACTTGTCCAGCTCGCCATAAACCGCGTCGAGCAGGAACACGCCGCGCACGCGATTGCCAAGACCGCCGACTTCCAGGCTCCAGGCGGTCGGCACAAAGCCGCCGCTGTAGCCGACGATGATGACCGGCATGTTCGCGAACGCTTTGGCGGCGCGCGGATCGCCGTACATCTCGGCGAGGTGGTCGGATGATTCCTCGACGAAGCGCTTGAGCCCGCCGGGTTGCCAGAATTTGCCGGCACTGGAATCGGCGGCGTCGACCGCGAGCTGCGGCGCCAGCAACACGGCATTGACGCCGGAATCCGAAATCTGCTGCGGCACCAGTTGCCGGTTGCGCACGTCGCGCTCCAGCGTCGCGCCGTTGCCATGGAAGAACACGACGATGACGCCCGGCTTGCGGATGTCGAAATTCTCAGGGACGTGCATCAGGACGCGGTTGTCGTTGAAGGTCTCGTCCTGCCAAAGGACCCGGCCGCTGTAGCTGCGATGGCCCCGGCGTCCGCCATTCGAAATGTTCAGGAACGGCTGATCGGTGCGCGGATTATTGCCGAGATAGGGAAACGCCGAGGATTTCAGGCCGACCAGCATGGTCTGGTCTTCTCTGGGCGGACGCTGGTAGGGAACCTGAGGCTCCAGCGACGCGACCCGGTAGGGGGCCGGTTCTGCCCGCGCCACGCGCCGGGCAGGGGTGTCGGAGGGCTGGAACTGGACCAGGCTTTCGCTTGCGGTCGGAAAGCGGTCCTTGAATTGCGGTTTCGGGAAGCGATCGTCGAACGAATCGCCCCTCGATCCCTGCACATTGGCCGCAAGCGTTCCGGGGCTCGGCGCCTGGCCGCATTGCGAGAGAACGAAAGAGAGCGGGACAAGCGCCGACAGGAGGACGAACAAGGCGCCAACGCTGAAAACCGGCGTGATGCCGAAGCGCTTGCGCCTTTACAGGCAGCGTCGCGCCCGACGGAGCTATCGGGCCTGCGCGCTCATACGTCCGGAACTTCGGATTGACTCCGACCATCCCCCAACTACCCCAATATCCACCGAACAATCGGCGTATGTCAGCTCGCTTAGGTTGCGGTAACGTTAAGTTTCCGGGAATATTCCCCACCCGGAAGCTTCACGAGAACACGAAATCGTGTCGTGATTGTGGGAGCGGTCATCCTCTTTTCGCTGTCATCCAGCCCTCGAAACGGGTCGCAGAGGGTTCGAAAGGTGCTATATTACCGAATTTGGGTTTGAATTTAAATCACTGTTAACACTGCTTGAATTGATAGGGGGCAACCTGCACGATGGAAAGGTTGGGGGGCGTGACCCCAAAGCGTGGACCGGCATGACGGCATCAGAAACGGGAGGCGCGGCATGGACCGGCCGGCTCCCCGGTGGCGGGTCCACGGTCTCGGTTGTGGTGGCGACGGCGATCGTCGTGGCCGACATGGTCGGGGTCGGCGTCTTCACCAGCCTCGGCTTTCAGGTCAAGGACATCCCTTCGGGCTTCTCGATCCTGTTGTTGTGGGCCGTCGGCGGCATCGTGGCGCTGTGCGGGGTGTTTTCCTACAGCGAACTTGGCGCGATGTTTCCGCGCTCGAGCGGCGAGTATAATTTCCTGAGCCGCGCCTTTCATCCGGCCTTCGGATTTCTGGCCGGCTGGGTGTCGGCAACGGTTGGTTTCGCAGCGCCGGTGGCGCTGGCGGCGATGGCTTTCGGCGAATATGGCAAGTCGGTGCTGCCGGGCGCCCCGCCGCTGGCGCTTGCCATTGGCGTCGTCTGGCTGGTGTCGATCGTGCAACTGACCGGCGTCAGGCACTCCAGCACTTTTCAATTGATCTCGACCATCCTGAAGGTGTTGCTGATCACCGGCTTCCTGATCGCGGGATTTGTCGTCGGCACGCCGCAATCGCTCTCGTTCGCGCCGTCCGCTCCCGACTTCGGCTATGTCACCAGCGCGCCGTTCGCGATCGGGCTGGTATTCGTGATGTATTCGTTCTCGGGGTGGAATGCCGCAACCTACATCATCGGCGAGATGCGCACCCCGCAGCAAAGCCTGCCGCGCGCGCTGCTGGCGGGGACGCTGATCGTTCTTGTGCTGTATGTCGCCCTGAACGCCGTGTTTCTCCACACCACGCCGATCGACAAGCTGTCCGGGCAGATCGATGTCGCCCGCATCGCTGGCAGCTACATTTTCGGCGAAATCGGCGGCCGCATCGTCGGCGCCATGATCTGTATTGGCCTTATATCCTCGATCAGCGCGATGATGTGGATCGGCCCGCGCGTCATGATGACGATGGGGGAAGACATCCCGGCGCTGCGGATCTTCGCCCGCAAATCGACCCAGGGCGCGCCCGCCTATGCCATCCTTTTCCAGCTCGCGGTCGCCAACCTGATGCTGTTCACCCGCAGTTTCGAGGCTGTGCTCGATTTCATCCAGTTCGGGCTGTTGTTCTGCTCGTTCTTCACGGTACTGGGCGTCATCAAGCTGCGCATCACCCGACCCGACCTGCCGCGGCCCTATCGTGCCTGGGGATACCCGGTCACTCCGGTGGTTTTCCTGCTCGTGACCGCCTTCATGATGTACTATCTTCTGGTCGACCGGCCATTGCAGTCGTTTCTGGGAATTTTGATTATGATCTCGGGCCTTTTGATCTATGCTGTTTTCCGCAAGCGCCCCGATCAGGGCACCGCGACCGCATCTCCAAGCCGCGAATAGAAATGCTTCAAACCATGAAAATTGCAGCAATCGCTGCCTTCGCGGTCCTCGTGGCCTTGGCGCCTGCGCGCGCCGCCGATGTCGCAACCGCCAACGATACCGCGCGGTTTCTTGCGGGCATGCAGCCTTCCGCCGATTCGCCGCTGGCGCCGCTCACCAAGAACCCGTCCTGGCAGCGCCATGCACGGTTCTTCGACGAGACGTTCGGGCAACTCGAGCAGAATCAGATTTCCAAGATCCGGGCCTGGGCCGACGCCAATCTGGCCGCGCCGCGGCCCACGATGTTCTACATGTTCAGCGGTCCGGACTTTCTCTATGCGGACGCGTTCTATTCCAAGGCGACGACCTACGTACTGAGCGCGCTCGAACCGTCCGGTCCGGTGCCCGACGTGCTGAAGCTGCCGCGTGGCGGCGTGGGGCCCGCGCTCTATTATGTCGAACATTCGCTGGGATCGATCCTGCGCCTGAGCTTTTTCATCACCAAGCAGATGAAGGTCGACCTGCGGTCCGGAGAGGTCAGCGGCACCCTGCCGCTCCTCTACGTCTTCCTGGCGCGCTCGGGCAAGACCATCCGCAGCGTCGAACTTGTCGCGCTGGATGACGATGGCGTGGTTCATCTCGCCAACGAAGACGCCGGCAAGAATCCGACGCGCGGCGCGCGCATCAAATTCGCAGGCAGCGACAACCAGGAACGGACGCTGTATTTTTTCAGCACGGACCTTTCGAACAGCGGCGTCAAGAACAGCGGCTTCCTGAAATTCTGCGCGACGCTCGCGCCGGGCAACAGTCTGATCAAGAGTGCGTCCTACCTGCTGCATTCCGGCAGTTTCTCAACCGTGAGGGATTTCCTGCTCGCCAACAGCGCCACCCTCATCCAGGACGATTTCGGCATTCCGCTCGGCGACTACGACACGAAGCAATGGCGGTTTTTTCCGTTCGGCCGCTACGCTGGTCCGATCAACGTATTTCCCGGCCGCTACCAGATGAAATACGCCCAATTGTTCAAGCGCAGCCAGCCTTTGGGTTTTGGCATCGGTTACCGCTGGCGATCATATGAATTGAACCTGCTGCTATCCGTCAGGTTGGCCGCGGGTGAGACTGCGAATGTTGAGACCACTTCTGCCGCCCCGGTGGCCGAATCGGTGCAGCCCAAGCCACCGCGGGCGCGACATCGACCAAAGCGGCCACGCCGGCCACCGCTGGCTGCGCAGCCGCGAGGCTGGTTCTAGCAACAGCTTTGTATTCGACGCGTGTTCTTCGCGCGGTTGGCGCGGAAGCTGCGTCATAGAGCCGTTACGGCGTGTTGACCCCGCGCCAGCGTCCGAACCGCCACGGCATATACCATCGCGCGCCAGGCGGTCTTGTTAGCGGCACGTTGTCGATACCCGAGGTACCCCAGGGCTGGCAGCGCAATAGCCGCGCCAGCGTCATCCATCCTCCGCCCCACAGGCCGAAACGCCCGATTGCTTCGTCGCCATAGACCGAACAGGTCGGCAGATGACGGCAGTTGAAGCCGACCAGCGGTGACAGCGTGTGCCGGTAAATCCAGATCATGGCACGCCCCGCATTGCGCGGGAGACGTTGCACCACGCCGGCGCAGTCGGGGCACGGCCATGAATGGGGGGATGAATGCTTCATAGGCGGCATGCCGTCATCATGTGCGTCGATTTGTGCGGTTCCAAAGCATGGAACCTGCGGACGCAGGCAATTGGGCCACACTCCGGCAAATATCGCATATTTTGGGTGGCCGCGCTGCAAAGGTTCATGGACGATGGCGATTTGCGCGGTTACCTTTTTCATAACGTCAATGTGACAGAGTTGTCTGGATCATCTGGCGTTGAAGCGGGGTCATTGCCACTGCCCGTCAGGGCTTGGGGGAAGGAACCAAATTGAGGCTCGTGAGGTCGCTTGATCTTCGCGGCTGGGCGCTGCTCGGCGCCGCCGCCCTCTGCATCGTATTGCCCGGCATGGTGACACCGCTCGGCGGTTCGGCACGCGCCGGCGCCTCGCTCGAAGAACGAAAATTACCGATGCGGTTCAGCTGGGTCGGGTGCCAGCCGAATTGCCGGGGCTGGGTCAGCGCGGTCGGCATCGTGACCGCGGACACGCCGAAGGATTTCGATGAATTCGCCGAGGGACACCAACTCGACGGCGCTACCATCGTGCTGGATTCCAGCGGCGGGTCGGTCAACGACGCCATCGCGCTCGGACGGCGCTGGCGCAGTCTCGGTGCGCTGACCACCGTCGGCATCAGCCTTGAGAATCGTACCGGGCAGGGCGGCCGCGCCAGCGTCATGCCCGAGGCCTATTGCGAGTTGATGTGCGTGTTTCTGCTGCTGTCGGGCAAGACGCGCTACGTGCCTGCGGCCGCGCATGTCAGGGTGCATCAAATCTGGATGGGCGACCGCGCTGACGACGCCAGGGCTGCGAGCTACACCGCGGAAGATTTGATGATCGTGGAACGCGATATCGGTCGTCTCGCCAAGTACACTTTCGATATGGGCGGCGTGGGCGACCTGTTGTCGCTGTCGCTGAACGTCCCGCCATGGGAAGAACTGCACGAATTATCGCGCGCCGAATTGCGGCTGACCAGGCTCGTCACCACCGATTCGGTCGCTGATGTGCTGCCTCAGATCGACAATCCAACTGCACCCAATCCGAATGTACCCAATCCCGCTGCACCGGTCGCCGAACTGACCGTCAAACCGTTGCAGGATCATTTCGCGCGCAGCGCGGCGCAGGCCGAGGCAGATCAGCCGCCGTTGAAATCGACCAAGACGGCGGAGGCGACCGTTCCGGCCGGCGGCGCGCCGGCGGCTCCGGCGCGGTAGTCGATATCACTGCGCGCTGGCGGGCTGTTTGGTCTTGGCTTCGATCTGGCCGATCGCGTCGACGACGGCATCGAAGGTCAGCATCGTCGAGGCATGCCGGGCCTTGTAATCACGTACCGGCTCGAGCAGCGCGATGTCGGCCCACTTGCCTTGCGGCGGACTGCCGTTTTCCTTCAGCATCTTGCGGACGGTCTCGCGCAATTGGCGCAGTTCGTCCGCGGTCGAGCCGACGACATGGCTCGCCATGATCGAGGACGAGGCCTGGCCCAGCGCGCAGGCCTTCACGTCATGGGCAAAGTCGGTGACGACGGGGCCGTCCATTTTGAGGTCGATCTTGACGGTCGAACCGCACAGCTTGGAATGGGCCATGGCGCTGGCGTCCGGAGAAGCCAGCCGTCCGAGCCGGGGTATGTTGCCGGCCAGCTCGATGATGCGCTTGTTGTAGATGTCGTTCAGCATAAGATGGAGTCTCGGATTACCGGGCAGGCCCGCCCTTGGCGGGCGCGGCCCACGGTCCTATATATGGACAGAGGCGGCGGAAATACAGTCCGGCCGTCACGGTGCTGGGATTGTGGTACTCAGGCGTCCGGCGGCAAGGCCGCCCCGTCTGCCGGTGACACTCCGGTCTGGTTGCAGGCCGGTCGAACGGAGTTGACATGGACGCATTGATCAAAACGCTACGGCCCGGCAAGTCTTCCGAGCTTCCCGAAACCCGTCCCTGCTGAACTCGATCCGGCCGAATTTCTGGCCGCCGCGGTGCGCGCGGACCAGCCGCGTCCGTCGCGCGCGGAAGCCGAGCAGGCGGTGCAGACCCTGTTGGGCTATATCGGCGAGAATCCATCCCGCGAAGGCCTGCTGGATACGCCGCGCCGGGTGGTCGAAGCCTTCGACGAACTCTATCAGGGCTATCACCAGTGCCCGGCGGAGGTGCTCAACCGCACCTTCGGCGAGACGGCGGGCTATGACGATTTCGTGCTGATCCGCGACATCGAATTCACCTCGCAATGCGAACATCACATGATGCCGTTCTACGGCAGGGCGCATATCGCCTATACGCCGGTGGAGCGGGTGGTGGGACTGTCGAAGCTGGCACGGTTGACCGATATCTTCGCGCATCGCCTGCAGACCCAGGAGCATATGACCGCCCAGATCGCAGCCGCGATCGACGAAATTCTCAAGCCCCGCGGCGTTGCGGTGGTGATCGAGGCGGAGCATACCTGCATGTCGGTGCGCGGCGTCGCCAAGCACGGCGCGTTGACGTTCACCAGCCGCTACACGGGCATGTTCCGCGACAATCCGGCGGAGCAGGCGCGTTTCCTGTCCATGGTGCGAGGGACGCAGCGCTAACCAGCCCTCGCTTGAAATGACGAGGGCTACCCGTGCCTACATCCACAGCGATCAATGACCTCGAAGAGGGGCTGACGTTCAAGCCAAAATTCGACGCGTCGGGCCTCGTGACCTGCGTGGCGACCGACGCCGCGACCTCCGAGGTGCTGATGGTCGCGCATATGAACGATGAAGCGCTGCGCAAGACCATCGCCAGCGGGGAAGCCTGGTACTTCAGCCGCTCCCGCAATGCGCTGTGGCGAAAGGGCGAAAGCTCCGGCCATGTCCAGCGCGTGGTCGAGATGCGGATCGATTGCGATCAGGACGCGGTCTGGATCAGGGTCGAGCAAACCGGTGCGGCCTGCCACACCGGCCGCCGCTCATGTTTCTACCGCGCCGTGAGCGCCGGCGAGCGCGGCGCGCAATTGTCGTTCGTGGACGCCGAAAGGCTGTTCGATCCGAAGGATGTTTATCGGAAATAGACCCACCGTCATTCCGGGGCGCCGCAGAGCGGCGAACCCGGAATCTCGAGATTCCGGGTTCGCCTGCGGCGCCCGGAATGACGATGGTGGAACCTCTTAACCCTCCATTAACCATGATAGCCGCAGTGTGACGATGGCATGAGCGGCTTTTTGGGAGAAAGGGCGCTCGAACGGGCCGGACGGTCGTTTCGCGGGGAGCGGGGCACCAACACATGGCGGTCGACACTTCAAACGCCACGGCGACGGCCGGTGTCGACCCGTCGCGCGCACGGGTTGCCGGCGCGATCAAGCAGGCTGCGAGCTCTACCGGCACCAGCTTCGAATACCTGCTCGCCACCGCCAAGATGGAATCCGATTTCAATCCGACGGCGGGCGCCTCGACCTCGTCGGCGCACGGGCTTTATCAATTCATCGATCAGACCTGGCTCGGCACCGTGAAAGAAGCAGGCTCCCAGCTCGGTTACGGCAACTACGCCGACGCCATCAGCAAATCCTCGTCCGGTACGTATTCGGTCAGCGATCCCGCCGCGCGAACGGCGATCATGAAGTTGCGTGACGATCCCGTCGCGAGTTCAGCGATGGCCGCCGTTCTCACCCAGTCCAACAGTTTTCAGCTTACCGGCAAGATCGGCCGCCGACCGACCGACGGCGAACTCTACATGGCGCACTTCATGGGCGTCGGCGGCGCCGCCAAGCTGATCTCGAGCGCCGAGGACACCCCGCAGGCCTCGGGGGCTGCGATGTTTCCCAACGCCGCCGCGGCGAACCGGTCGATCTTCTTCGATCACAGCGGACGCGCGCGCAGCGTCTCCGAAGTCTATTCGGTGCTGAACGCGCGCTACGCCGGTGCTGCCAGTTCACCGGCAACGCGCACGGCGATGGCCGCGTTCGGGGCCACGCCGTCGGCTGCGACGATCGCGGGCGCCTCGACGCAGGTCGTCAAGCCAGCCTTTCTTTCGAACTATCCCGATGTCGGATCGGCGACGGCGGCATCGGCCTCGACGACAACCGCCAACAGTCCGGCGTCGACGGATCCGATGTTCCGTTCGCTGTTCCAGGTCGGCGACCGAACCCAGCCGGTCTCGCCCGCCATTCATGAATTATGGGGCAACTCTTCGTCGCTGACCTCGGTCGCGCCAGCAACCTCGGTGGCATCAGCAAGCCCGGTCGCCAGCACCGCGCAGCCGCTTGATCTGTTCAGCGATCGCAGCGGAAAGTTCAGCAGCTAACGAAGCCGCAAGCCCACGCGCGTTCTGGCGGCAGCAATCTCCCGGCTCCCGCACCCTTAACAAAACGTCAATAAAACCAGCCGTTTATGGTGAACGCTTTGTTAAGCGTCATGGTTTATTTTTGATGACAGGGGCATCGCGTCACGGTGTCGTTTCAGGTTGCGTAAGCCGGCAGGACCATGATCGTTCGGCAGTTCATCAATTGGATACGGACCGCTCCGGCAGGCGAGCGGGCAGAGGCAACGCGATCCTTGGCGCGAGCCTGGCTGATTTCCGATCTCACCGAGGAAGATCGCGCCGCCGCCGAAGGCGCGCTATTGATGCAGCTCGACGACGCTTCGCCGCTGGTTCGCCAGGCCATGGCCGAAGTGTTCGCGCGCAGCTAGCGATGCGCCCGCCGCGATCGTGCAGGCGCTGTCGCTCGATCAGGCGTCGGTGGCGTTGCCGGTGCTCGAACATTCACCGCTTTTGATCGATGCCGACCTGGTCGACATCATCGCCACCGGCAATTGCGAGATGCAATGCGCCGTCGCCCGCCGCGTCAATCTGCCGGCCTCGGTCTGTGCGGCGATTGCTGAAGTCGGCAGCGCCTCGGCGGCGCTGGAGCTGATCGAAAATGCCTATGCCGAACTCGCGCCGTTTTCATGGGATCGCATCGTCGAGCGCCACGGTCATCTCGCGGCGATCCGCGAATTGATGCTGGTGCTGGAAGATCTGCCGGCCGCGACCAGGGCAGCCCTGGTCGCCAAGCTTTCGGAGACGCTGACGCAATTCGTCGTGGCCCGCAACTGGCTCAGCGCCGATCGCGCGGGCCGGGTTGCCGGCGAGGCGCGCGATCGCTCGACCGTGAATATCGCGGCGCGTTCACGCGGCGACGACATGCGCGGCCTGGTGCGGCACTTGCGCGCGACCGGCCAGCTCACCGCCGGATTGATCCTGCGCGCGCTGTTGTCGGGCAATCTCGAACTGTTCGATCATGCGCTGGCGGAATTGTCCGGCCTGCCGCAGTCCCGCGTCTTCGCGCTGCTCCATGACCGCGGCGGCGCCAGCCTGCGCGCGCTGTTGCAGCGTGCCGGATTGCCGGAATCGACATTCGCGGCGTTCCAGATGGCGCTCGAAGTCAATCATGAGACCGGATTTGTCGACAGCGCCGACGGTGCCGCAAGGCTGCGCCGCCGGATGGTCGAACGCGTGCTCACGCATTGCGAAACCGATCAGCAGGCCGCCGAGCCCTTGCTGATCCTGCTGCGGCGCTTTGCGACCGAGTTGGCGCGCGAGGAAGCCCGCATGTTCTGCAACGAGCTGGTGGCCGAGGAGGCCATAGCCCCGATCCATCACGACCTGATCGCGGCGTAATT
This sequence comes from uncultured Pseudomonadota bacterium, assembly GCA_963819325.1. Classification (GTDB taxonomy): domain Bacteria; phylum Pseudomonadota; class Alphaproteobacteria; order Rhizobiales; family Xanthobacteraceae; genus Bradyrhizobium. Next base: position 79,647 of record CAWFVT010000018.1, on the reverse strand, counting down.
ATCTGATCTTTCACCAGTTGGCGACGTCGTCCCCGCGCAACGGCGAAACCGTTGCGTGGGGATGACGTTAGTGTTGGGTGTCAATCCGCCGGTGCGATGCTCGGCGCCAGGATGGCTTCGAGGTGTTCGGGGCGGTCGCGATTGGCGTGAGCGAGGTATTCGTCGGCGACGGCACGCAGTTGCCGGCTCAGCTTGCTGGCCGTGCTGGTGGTGTCCGGCCTGGTGCGTTCGCGCACGATGGCCTGAATGGCATTGATGTGATGCGCGATCAGATCGGACGGCACCTGGTCGAGATCGGGCGCGTGCTCGATGATCCGGCACAGGCTCTCGGCGGCGGCGCCAGCGGAGGGGAATCCGAAGGTGGCGGCGTCGCCCTTGATGTCATGGGCGGCGCGAAACAGCTCTTCGCGGGTGAAGCGGGTAAAGCCGTCCTTTAGAATGGCGGCGTGAGCCGCCGCGAGCCGCTCGGTTTCGATCGCCATCCAGTTCTTGAATTCGCCGGACATGTCGGCAAGGGCTGCTTCGGCGCGTGCGACCGGATCGTCGAGATCCTTTTCGCCGACACGGCGCAGCACCTTGCGCAGCGGATTGGGCTGCGTAATCACGTGATGGTCGGCGTAGGTCTCGATCTGGAGCGAGCCGGGCTTCTCTTTTGCCATGATGATTTCCTCAGGCCGCGCTAGACCGGGGTCCGGGCCTTGTCGAGCAACGAGGGCTGTTGCATGACTTCCACCTCGCCGCCGAGACGGCGCTCGGGGCCGATATAGGCGTTGTTGGTATTGCGCCGGCGGTCGGGACCGAAATAGGTCTTGGTCTTGATGAACGGGCGCGGATTGGCGACGACGTTGAGGATGCGCTGATAAAGCCCCTTGGCCGAGATCGGCTTGGCGAGGAATTCGGTCACGCCGGCATCGCGCGCCACCGTGACGCGCCGCTTCTCGGAATGTCCGGTCAACATGATGATCGGCGCGTAGGGATTGCCCTTCGATTCCGGCTGCCGGATCATCTGCGCGAGTTCGAGACCGTCGAAAATCGGCATCGACCAGTCGGTGATGACGATATCCGGAACATAGTGGCTGTACATCTCGAGCGCGGTCGCGCCGTCCTCGGACTCCCACACCTCGCGCGCACCGAACGAATGCAGCAGCGTCCGCAGGATGCGGCGCATATGCGGATTGTCGTCGCAGATCAGAAATCGCAGCTTGTTGAATTCGATGCGGAACATGGACCAGCTCTCAGCGCGGACCGAACAGCTCGGTATACCCCGCATTAACCATATCCCGGCCTCCGTTAACGAATGGTTGCGAAGGAAGGGCCGCTGTCGATGCCCTTTCGCGTTTGAGGATGTTTCCGAAAACCCGCGTCGATCCCGGGATCGTCTCCAGGAAACGGGCCCTCGGGGGAGGCCCTTCGAGACGATGTTCGGTCAGCCTAGCTCGCCTGGTTCTTCTTGCGACGATAGTTTCTGGGCGACTTGCCGAAACGCTCGCGAAACGCTTTGCTGAAGTGGCTCAGATCGTTGAAGCCGTTATTTAAGGCAATGGTGGAAATGCTCAGGCTGTCGAGGCCGTTATTTTCAAGGTCGCTCGCCGCCATTTCGAGCCTCCGCCGCCAGATGTAGCGGGATAGCGACGTGCCTTCGGTTTCGAGAAGCTGATTGATGTAGCGGGGAGAAAATTTCAGGGCTGCCGCGACCGCGGTGGGATCGAGGTCGAAATCGCCCAGGTTTCGTTCCACGAAATCCTTGATCCTGATCAGCGCCAGGTTCCGATAGTCGGATATCGGCGCGGGCGAGGCCTGGGTCGCTTCGGCCAGCATCGCTGCGACCAGTTCGATAAAGCTGTTGGAAATCCGCCGCGAGCTGCCGTCCGAGATCGAATCCGTACGCCGCAGCAGTTCGGACAGATAGCTGAACACCAGCGGACACAATTGCGTAGTGGAATTGAAGTTGGTGGCGGTGATGCGCTGCAATCCGGCAACTTCGTGAGAAAGCGCCTGGTGCGGCAGCCTCACGCAGGCGATCTCGAAGGGGTGGTCGAAGTGCAGGGAATACGCCCGGCGCGCATCGCAGACCACGCCTTCGCCGACGCCGATCGTCGCCGTTCGCCCGTCCTGCTCGGCAATCATTCGTCCGGACAGCACGAAATTGAACACCATCGCTTCGGTCCCGAGCCGGCTGATGGTGGCCGCGCTGCGCGACACACGATGCGCAGTCGCCTTTATTTTCGAAACATTGATGGCGTCCACCGTGGCGCCGCTGAACATGGCTTCAAAGGGCGTGCGGTCGACCAGGCTGTAGTCGAGATCGACCAGATTGCGGGACACCACGTCGTGCCAGAAGTCGAATTTCTCCGTCGCCGAGATGCCGGCCGTGCTCGCAACGCACGGTAGCACGGACGTCGCACCGGTCTGGATGTGGCTGTTCATTGCCATGGACCAATTCTCTGACCCGGAAGGAAGCTACCGCCTGAATGGCCACCGTCAGGCTCGGGGATCACAGGTCCGGAATCAAGCTCAAAATCTCGCGGAGCTTGGCTATTTCGCGGGCATCGGGGCTTCCAGGTGTCGCGAAACGCTTCCGTGTCATCCAATAATCCATTCCGCTTGAACCAAGCGGTGGTCTCGCGACGGTGCGACGCTGCCTCCCGCCATTGCATTTTCACGGGGGGATCGATGTTTCGAGACCAGGAAGACTCCACAGCAAAGACCGCGGATTTCGCACCTGTCAGCAAGCGCCATTTTCTGAAGACCGCGGCTGCGATCGCGGCCGGCGCGGCGTTTTCGGGAACGCGGGCATTCGCGGCCGACAAGGACACGATCCGGATTGGATACATCAGCCCGCGAACCGGGCCGTTCGCGCCATTCGCCGAGGCGGATGAATTCATCATCGGCCAGATTCGCAAGGCGACCGCCGGCGGCATTTCCGTAGGCGGCAAGAATTACAAGGTCGAGCTGATCGCGCGTGACGACCAGAGTAACCCGGATCGGGCTTCAAACCTCGCAGTCGAATTGATCAACAAGCAGGGCATCGATCTCATGCTGGCGCAAGGCGCGCTGGGCGTGGTGCCGGTGTCGCAGCAATGCGAACTGAATGGAATCCCGTGCATCACGACGATGACGCCGTGGCAGGCATGGCTGTTCCCGTTGAAGGGCGATCCCGCCAAGGGATTCAAGAATGTCTTCCATTTCTTCTGGGGCGTTGAAGATATCGCAAGCGTCTATCTCGATATCTGGAACGATCTTCCAACCAACAAGATCGTTGGTTCCGTCTTTTCCAACGACGTGCCTGGAAACGCGATGGGCGATCTCAAGCTCGGCATGCCCGGCCTGTTCGCGGCGGCGGGCTACAAGATCGTCGACATCGGCAAGTTCCCGGTCGGCTCCGACGACTTCTCGAACTACATCCAGGCATTCAAGAAAGACAATGTCGAGATTGTCACCGGCCTTTTCAATCCGCCGGAATGGGCGACCTTTCTCAACCAGTCGGCGCAAATGGGGTTCAAGCCCAAGGTCGCGACTATTGCCAAAGCGCTGCTGTTTCCGGGCGGCGTTACCGCGCTCGGCCCCCGCGCCGAGGGCATGTCGACCGAGATCTGGTGGCTTCCGGCCTATCCGTTCCGCTCGAGCCTGACCGGGCAGAGTGCGGCCGAGCTTGCGTCGGCCTATGAAGCCGCGACCAAGCGCGACTGGACCCAACCGCTCGGCGTCGTCCACGCCCTGTTCGAGGCAGGCCTCGCCGCGCTGAAGGCATCAAACGATCCGAAGTCCGCGGCAGGCGTCGTGGAAGCGCTGCGCGGCCTGAAGCAGGATACGGTCATCGGCCGGCTGGATTTCGCCGGCAGCGGTGTCAAGAACGTGTCCAAGATGCGGGTGGTCGGCGGCCAGTGGCATGTCGGCGGCGGCGGCAAACCCGAGCTGTTCATTACCAACAACAAGGCGGCTCCGGAAATTCCGGTGCAGCGAAAATTCGAGCTGCTGAATCTCGCATAAGGAGCGTCTCGGTGATCCTTCAACTAAGCGGGATCGGAAAGCGCTTCAGCGACATGGTCGTGATTCCTGATCTTGCCTTGTCAGTCGAGGAGGGCGAATTTGTCGGCGTGATCGGGCCGAACGGAGCCGGCAAGACCACGCTGTTCGCCTTGATTGCGGGATCGCTGCGATGCGACCGCGGAGACGTACGCCTCGGCGGGCAATCGATCACGCAACTGAGCGCCAACGCCCGGTGCCGCGCCGGCATTGGCCGAACGTTCCAGATTCCGCAGCCGTTCGAAACCATGACCGTTTATGAAAACGCCCTCGTGGCCGCGGCTTTCGGCGCCGGGCTTCATGGTGAGCCGGCCCGGCTGGCAGCGCGCGATGCGCTGGAGCGTTGCGGCATCCTGCGCTTCGGTAACGTCGTCGCGGGCCGCCTGACGTTGCTGCAGCGTAAGCGGCTCGAACTCGCCAGAGCCATCGCGACAAGACCGCGCCTGCTCCTGCTCGACGAAGTAGCCGGTGGTCTGACCGACGGGGAAATGGCGCAGTTGCTCGAACTGGTAACCGCGATCAACGCCAGCGGCGTCACGGTGTTATGGATCGAGCATCTCGTCCATGCGCTGGTGTCCGTGGCCCGCCGCCTGATTGTGCTGGCGGAAGGGCGCCTGATCGCCGACGGCGTGCCGGAGTTCGTCATGCAGGACCGAATCGTGCGTGAGGTCTATCTCGGCGCCGAAGTCGAGGCAACGGAGCAGAGCCGTGTTACGCACTGAGGGCCTGCGTGCCTGCTACGGCCTGTTCCAGGCACTGTTCGACGTCAACATCCGCGTCGGCCCTTCCGAAGTCGTGGCGCTCATTGGATCGAACGGTGCTGGAAAATCGACGCTGTTTCGTTCGATCGTGGGATCGGTACGGGTCAGCCCGCGAAGCGTCTGGCTTGACGATGTGGCGGTCGGCGGCGAATCCGAGCGGCGTCAGCTCAACCGCGGTGTCGTCCTGGTACCTGAAGGGCGACAGCTTTTTCCGAGCCTTTCGGTGCTGGAAAATCTCCAGCTCGCGGCACGCAATGGACGGCAAGGGCAGTGGACCATCGAGCACCTGTTCGACGAACTTTCGGTGCTTCGGCCCCTCAGCAAACGGCCCGCGACGTCGCTTTCCGGTGGTCAGCAGCAGCTCGTGGCGATCGGGCGTGCCCTGGTCGCCAACCCTAGCTATCTGCTGTGCGACGAGGTGTCGCTCGGCTTGTCGCCGCTCGCCGTCACCGACGTTTATGCCCTGCTGAGAAAAGCCAGCGCAGGCGGGACGGCCGTCGTTCTGGTCGAGCAGAACGTGAACCGGGCGCTGTCGGAATCCGACAGGTTCTACTGCCTGCAGAAGGGGCGCGTCATGCTCGAGGGAGAATCCGCCGCGGCAGACCGCGCCAAAGTGGCCCAGGCCTATTTCGGAGTGTGAGATGGCTATCGCTTGTGAGACGCTGATCGACGGACTGTTGCTCGGCGCGCTCTACGCCCTGTTCGGGCTGGGGCTCAGCATCAGTCTTGGCGTGATGCGCATGATCAACATCGCCCATGGCGACTTCATCGTCGTCGGTGCCTATCTCACCAGCCTCACGATGCAGATGGCGGGAGTTCAGCCACTGGCCTCGTTGATCGTCGTGGTGCCCGCCATGTTTATGCTGGGCTGGCTGCTGCAGCGGTTGCTGCTGAACCGCGTCGTCGGCGCAAGCATGTTCGCGCCGCTGCTGGTGACGTTCGGGCTGTCGGTGATCATCCAGAACCTGTTGCAGGAAACGTTCACCGCCGACACACGATCGCTTCAGGCCGGCGATATCGCCCGGCGAGGCTTCGAAGTGGGAAGCATTTCGGTCGGTATTTTGCCGCTGCTTTCGGCAAGCGTCGCGGTTCTGCTGTTTGCGCTTACGCATTTGCTCGTGGCGAGGACGCATTTCGGCCGACAGTCGCGCGCGGTTGCCGACGATCCGGCGACCGCACGGCTGATCGGCGTCGACGACAGGAACTTCTTTGCCATTGTCACCGGATTCGTCTTCGCGGTGATCGCGATCGCGTCGGTTCTCTACGCCATGCGCACGCCGTTCTCCCCGTCGGCCGGCCCGGAGCGTCTGCTCTATTCATTCGAGGCGGTCGTGCTCGGCGGCCTCGGCAGTCTGTGGGGCACCCTTGCCGGCGGGCTTGTGATCGGCGTCGCGCAACTGTTCGGCGCGCGGATCTCGTCGGGCCTCGGACCATTCTTCGGGCACCTGATATTCCTGCTGCTGTTGCTGGCGCGCCCCAACGGCTTTTTCAACAGGCAGGCGCGATGAGTGAACCAGCGGTGTTGTCCGTCCAACGAAACGACGACAGCGGCGCAAAATCCTGGCGATTCGGCGCGGGGCTGCCGATTGGGTTGGTCGCGGTAGTTGTCGTTCTTGCGTTTCTGCCATGGTACGCGGATTTCGCCACCGAGCGGCTGCTGGTCGAGGTCTTTACGCTGTTTGCAATTGCGTTCGCTTGGAACCTGCTGGCTGGCTACGGCGGAATGGTTGCCATCGGGCAGCATGTCTTTGTCGGCATCGGTTCCTATTCGCTGTTTGCGATCTCCGACGCATATCATCTCAATCCATGGCTGGTGCTGCCGATCGCGACGCTTTGCACAGCGACCGCCGCGCTGATATTCGCCGGACCGATGTTTCGCCTGAGTGGCGCGTATTTCGCGGTCGGAACCTGGGTTGTTGCCGAAATGGCGCGCATCGCAGCTCTGAATATCGGCTGGCTCGGCGCAGGGGCGGGAATGCCGCTGGAGATGATTGGCGAGTTCGATCGGTGGTCGCGGAATGCCTATGTCTACTGGGCCGCGCTGGTCGTAGGCGTCGGCTCGTTTGCAATCGGAGCCGTGGTGCTCCGCAGCCGTCTCGGCCTCGCGCTGATGAGCGTACGGGACTCCGAGGCCGCGGCACTCGCCTGCGGCGTTCCAGCTACCCGCGCCAGGCTTTCGCTGTGGGTGATCGCGGCCGCCATTACCGGGACGGCCGGCGCGGTGACCTATATGAGCACGCTTCAGGTCACGCCCGATGCGTCGTTTTCGCTGAACTGGACAGCATCGGCCATCTTCATCGTGGTGCTTGGCGGAATCGGTACCATTGAAGGACCGGTGATCGGCACGGTCGTCTACTTCGCACTACGCGAGACCTTCGCCGATTTCGGAGCCTGGTACTTTATCGGACTTGGCTCACTCGCGGTTGCTACAATGATCGTGGCACCCGGCGGGGCGTGGAGCCTGCTCGCGCGCTACGCAAACATCGATCCGTTCGGCATTCGCCGGCGCATGCCGGACGATGCTTGAGGCAATTAGTGCCCGAACTGCTCGCTCAGAATCCGCTCTTCCAGGCTGTGGCCGGGATCGAACAGCATCCGCATCGCGATGGTCTTGTCGGAAAGCACCTCGACGCGGCGGACGTCGCGGGCCTCGTCGTGGTCGGCCACGGCCGCGACCGGCCGCTTGTCGCCCTCCAAAACCTCGATCACGACAAAGGCGGTGTTGGGGAGCAGGGCGCCGCGCCAGCGGCGCGGGCGGAACGCGCTGATCGGTGTCAGCGCCAGCAGCGCCGCATTGATCGGCAGGATCGGCCCTTGTGCCGAGAGATTGTAGGCGGTGGATCCCGCCGGCGTCGCGACCAGGATGCCGTCGGCGATCAATTCCGCCATCCGTTCGCGTTCGTCGATCAGGATGCGCAGGCGCGCGGCCTGATGGGTCTGGCGAAATAGTGCTACTTCGTTGATGGCGTGATGCAGGTGCACCGCACCGTGAACGTCGGTGGCGCGCATCAGCAGCGGATGGATCACGGATTTGCGCGCCGCCGCCAGCCGCGCATGCAGATCGTGGGTTGAGAACTCGTTCATCAGGAAGCCGACGGTGCCGCGATGCATGCCATAGATCGGCTTGCCCGAATGCATATGCTGATGCAGCGTTTGCAGCATCAATCCGTCGCCGCCGAGCGCCACCACGACGTCAGCGCTGGCCGGATCGCGATTGCCGTAGAGCTCTGTGAGCTGGGCCAGCGCCTGCTGGGCCTCGGCGCCTGCGCTCGCGACGAAGGCGATCCGGTCATATCGCTGGGGCGTGGTCATGGGATCGCGGGCTCATCTGGGTGCTAAAGGGAGCGGGGGGCGAGGAAGGTCGTCTATACGACCTTGGCAGTGCTTGTCGAGATAGCCAGCTCCCGGGGCATGCGCCGGAGCCCGATGACGCGCCCCCGAGACATACCAGGCTGTCGCGTCGCAGTATCGCGTCATAATCTCACTATATAAGGCGCCCGCGCCAGGCTGCAGCGAGAGGAGACCAACGGATATGACCACGCCTTTCGCCGTGCCGCGTCACGCGCGCGTGATCCTCGCGTTTCTTATCCTCTTTTGGGCGGCGGGGGCGCGCGCCGAGGATGCGCCGCAACCTGTCGCGACGCCGTCGGGTCAGAAGTCCGGAGCAGGCGCGGAGCATGGCAACGCTTCACACCCGCCGGCCGCCGCCGAGTTGCATCGTCTGCCGCCGGATTCCACCACCAGGCAGACGCTGGTTCTGCCCGGACGCACGCTCGCCTTCACGGCAACCGCGGGTTCGATCCGCCTGTTCGACGACAAGGGCGAGCCGCAAGCCGATATCGCCTATACGGCCTATCGGCTGGACGGCGCCGATCCGGTGACGCGGCCGGTCACCTTCCTGTTCAATGGTGGGCCGGGGGCAGCCTCCGCCTTCCTGCAATTCGGTGCGGCTGGACCCTGGCGGCTGGCGATCGACGGCGACGCGGCGGTTGCTTCCGCGTCGCCTGATCTTGTGCCCAATGCCGAGACCTGGCTCGACTTCACCGATCTCGTGTTCATCGATCCGGTCGGAACCGGCTACAGCCGCTTCGTCGCGGCCGGCGAGGACGCGCGCAGGCGGTTCTTTTCGATCGACGGCGACGTCAACGCGATCGCGCTGACGATCCGCCGCTGGCTGGAAAAATCCGATCGTTTGCTGTCGCCCAAATTTATCGTCGGCGAAAGCTATGGCGGCATCCGCGGACCGAAGATCGTTCGCGAGTTGCAAGTCCAGCAGGGTGTCGGGGTGAGGGGGCTGGTGCTGCTCTCTCCGGTGCTCGATTTCCGCGAACGTTCAGGCTCCAGCCTGCTGCAATATGTGGCGAGCCTTCCCGGCATGGCAGCGGTCGCGCGCGCGGCGAAAGGCGCTGTCATCGCCGCCGACATGGCCGACGTCGAACATTATGCGCAAGGCGATTTCCTCGCCGACCTGGTCAAGGGTCAGGCCGACGCCGAGGCCACGACGCGCCTTGCCGACCGGGTCGCTGCCCTGATCGGGATCGATCAGGCGGTCAGCCGCCGGCTGGCCGGGCGCTTTGATGTCAGCGAGTTTCGCCGCGAATTCGACCGCCGCGACGGCAAGGTGACGGGACGCTACGACGCCTCGGTGATGGGGTTCGATCCGTATCCGGATTCGAGCTTCTCGCATTTTGGCGATCCGTCCGGCGAGCCGCTGATTGCGCCGCTGACCAGCGCGGCCGTGGACTTCACCACGCACAAGCTCAACTGGCGGCCGGACGGGTCGTACCAATTGCTCAACGGTGCGGTCGAGCGGGCCTGGGATTTCGGCAGCGGCCTCAATCCGGTCGAGTTGATTTCCCAATTGCGGCAAATTCTCGCGCTTGACCCAAAACTGAAAGTGCTGGTCGGGCACGGTCTGTTCGATCTCGCCGCACCCTATTTCGGATCGAAAATCCTGCTCGATCAACTGCCGGCCTACGGTTCGCGCGAGCGGGTCAAGCTCGTGGTTTATCCGGGCGGCCACATGTTCTATTCACGCGATGCGGCGCGCGCGGCTTTCCGCGGCGAGGCTGAGGCGATGATGAAGTGAAGCAAGAGATTGGTTAGCGCCCGCGGCGCGGCGCGTATTTGCGCTCCATCTCGGCCGCCAGGTTTTTTTCCGGCTTCAATCTGGCGCCCGCGAGCCAGACATCGGTGATGGTGCCGGCCTTGTTGCGCGTGCGGCGCACGGCCTGGCCATGGCTGGCGAAACCCGTCGCCTGTGAAATCCGGCCGGTATCGCGGCCGGTGACCTCGATTTCGCTCGCGTCCATCAGCGGGTTGATCAAGTGCGGATTGGCCGCCATCACGAGATTTCCCATCGGAACCAGATCGACCGCACCCCATAGGCTCCACCAGCGCCCGGTCCAGTCGCGAACGCGTCGTGCAGGTGCGCCGTGCGCCGCAAAGCCGCGCAAGATATGCATGGCGCCGTCAATCCAAAAGTAGGCTCCGCCATCGACGGAGTTGGTCAGGATGGTGATGGCCAGATCGCGGCCGGGGATGACGCAGGTCCGCGAGATATAGCCCTGGAATCCGCCGGTATGTCCGAACCAGCCCCAGTCGCCGAGCGAGCCGCTCACGATGCCAAGACCGTAATATCCCTCCAGGCTTGCATGCGGATTGCGCCAGTGTTTGCGCGTCATCTCCCGGCGGCTGCCGGCGGAAATTACACTGCGTTTCGCATTCGGCGTCAGTTGCGCGAAGAAGCGGGCCACGTCGGCCGCCGTGCTGACGAAGCCTGCGGCCGGCATCATGGTGTGGGTCGCGTTGTCGCCGGGAATGACGAGGCGCCGGCCGACGGGAATGCGATGGGTGTGGCCGCGCGCGAACCGGACGCCCTTGGCGGCGGGCATGTCGGCGGTGGTCTCGCGCAAACCGGCGGCGTCGACGATCTCGCGCTCGACCCAGACCCGATAGGGTTCCTTGGTGATCGCCTCCATCACAAGGCCAATGAGTCCGAAGCCGTGGTTGGAATATTTGAAACGGGTGTTGGGCGTGATGGCAGGTGGCGACTGCAGCTCCGCCAGCAGCTCCTTCGCATCAAGATAGGGCCGGCTGTCGGTGAACTGTCCGGAATCGGCGCCATCGCGGGTGAGGCCGGCACTGTGCGAGAGGATTTGCGCGATGGTCGTTTCCGCGACCTGCGGATGCAGGCCTTTGACATACTGCCCGACCGGATCGTCGAGCCGCAACTGGCGCCGCTCGCGCAGCTTCATGATGGCGGCGGCGGTAAAACTCTTCGAATGCGAAGCGACCCGGAAGCGATGGCGTGGGGTGAGCTTTTCGCCGGTGGCGAGATTGGCGTGGCCGAACGCGTATTCGGCGACCACCTTGCCGCGATGGGCGATGGCGACGATGCAGCCCGGCTGCTCCGAAGCCCGCAGCTGGAATTCCAGCCAGTCGCGAATGTACCCGGTCGCCGATCGCAGCCATGGTTCCATACGCGTTCTCCCGAAAATCTCAGACTACATCATGATCCGATTGGATTGAATTGGAACGGAAGCTCTGTTTATCCGTCCAGAATTCATCCAGCTCGATGCTGTCGGATAAAATAAAACCGGCGCGGCCTTTGGAGCCGCGCCGATTGAATCAACGGATGCCGCCGAAATTCAGTAAACGAGGCCGGTGCCGGTCGGCTTTTCGAGTGCCGCGGCGAGCGAGCGATATTCGGCGCAGCCGGTGCCGCACAACTCGCCGATCCGGGTCAGGTGATATTGCGCCTGATCGCGGTTGCCCTGTTCGAGCTGCCACAGCCCGTAATATTGCCAGGTCCGCACATGGTCCGGGTCGGCCTTCAGCGCCCGTTCGTACCAGATCTGCGAGACCTTGTAGTCGCCGAGCTTGCGATAGGAATAACCGATCAGATTGGCGACATCGGCAAGATCGTCCTGGCCGAGCGCCTTCAACTGTTCGATGGCCGCGGCATAATCGTTGCGATCGTAAATCGTGGCGTAGGCCGCGCGATAGCCCTCGATGAATTGCGGATCGTCGATGCTGGAACTCTTCTTGACCTTCTTGCTCTTTTTGACGTCCGACCTGGTGTCGGGCGGCGGCGACGGCGTTTCGCCGCCGTTAGCAAACGCTGAAGCGAGGGGTGCAGCGATCAGCGCCATCGAATACATCGCCAGCGCCAAAAGCCTGATCGCAAATTTGCTCATACGTCTCTCCGGATGCCTGAGTGGGTATTTCGCCAGAATTGAGCGCCATCCTACACCGGCGCCTGCTATGTGAACACCCGCGGCAACGGAACATTCCCCGGACAAATCGTCCCGAGCGACGTTTTTGACGGGCCGACGATGCGCAAACGCAGGCCGCGGGATGAACAACTGGTCATCCAGATGAACGAAGTCCGTCACCGCGCTTCAGCACGGGTTCAGTTCGCCCCTCCTAAGGTCGCACCAACGATCGACGAATCCGGTCATCCGACCGGCCATCTCGCGATCCCGTTGAGAGAGGAAGCCATCATGTTCAAGACAATTTCCGCAGCGCTGCTTGCCGTTTCCGTTCTTGCCGCACCCGCGATGGCGGCCGGCCGGACGCCGCATGCACCGGCGATCAAGACCGCGCACGTTAAACACAGCGTGCTGAACGCCAATGCCAGGATGAGCCGCCATCACCACAAGCATGTGCGTCATCATCATGCCCACAAGCGGATCGTCATGCTCAAGAAGCATCAGTTCTCGAAGGTCACGATCAAGCACGCGACGCCTGCCACCAAGCGCGGCTGAAACGGATCTGCGAGGGGCGGCTTCATCCCGTTGTCCAGCGCTGTCCCTTGCGGATATCAGACCCGGCCCGTGTGTCATTCGCTTCCCCGATGGCGCCGGGTCGGTGCTGCATTTTGAACATCGGCGCGGGCGCCGGACCTTTGAAGAGGGGTTGCCTTCGGGGAAATCAGCAAGGCGCGCAACGGCGATGATATTGCTGCCGACCGGAACCGGTTGGCGCCGCCGGCTCGTTCGGAGCCGCGCGGGAGTTTCGATCACTTTTCAGCGAGGCTTGAACCTGAACGGAAATCCAAAAGACCTAACATAGGGTCAAAAACATTGAAAAAAGCAATCGCGAGCGAGCAACAGGGCGTTGATGTCTCGTCACTACAGTTAGAAGCCACCGGCACGCCGGTGCTGCCGCGAAGCAACCAAACTGCCGCCACCTTGTTTGATAAGGGTCGCAACGACACTTACGGGGAATAACCATGAAAAGACTCTTGCTCAGCGCTGCCGCAATTGTCGCGTTCGCGGCTCCTGCTGTTGCGGCTGACTTGCCGGCGCGAACCTATACCAAGGCCCCCGTCTATACGCCCCCGCAAGCGGTCTACAACTGGACCGGTTTCTACATCGGCGGCAATGTGGGCGGTGCGTTCGCGGGCGGAAACAGCCTGGATGGAAGCAGCGGCCGGTTCATGGGCGGCGTTCAGGGCGGTGCGGATTATCAGTTCGGCAATAACTGGGTGATCGGTGCCGAAGCGCAGTACAGCTGGCTGAGCAACAACAATAACGGTGGCGTGCTTTTCCCGGCCGGCACCCTGGCGACCGCGAACACCGATCAGATTGGTTCGGTTACCGGCCGCTTGGGTTATGCCTGGGGTCCGACGCTGCTGTACGCCAAGGGTGGTTATGCCTGGCGTGACAATCCCAATATCGGCGTCAGCCTTGCCGGGGTAGCGCAGCCCTTTACTGTCGATAGCGCCCACAAGGACGGCTACACCGTCGGCGCCGGTCTCGAATACATGTTCGCCCCGAACTGGTCCGCCAAGCTCGAATACCAGTATTACAATTTCGGCAGCACCACCTTTACCGGCGGCCCCGCCGAGATCGTTGGCGCCCGGTTCAACAATGACGAACACACAATCAAGGCCGGTCTGAATTACCACTTCGGCTGGGGTGGCCCAGTGGTCGCCAAGGACTGACCGCCAAAGTACCGACAGCGGTAGCCCCAAAAGGCCGGCTCTATGCTGGCCTTTTCGTTTGGAGTGACGTGTCCGGGGCGCCCCCGAACTGTTTTGCCCCGCCAAAAAATAATTTTTGCGGTGCACGGAACTTCCGCGCGAGATCGGTTATTGTGGTGCTGCCGGTTGGTGGACAACAAAGACAACGAACATGCGTGCTTTGGCGTTAGGGCTGTTTTTTTCAGCGGTTGCCCTGCCGTGTTTTGCCCAGACAGTGCTGAAATCCGAACCGCTCGTGCTATCACCCTATGAGATCGCCTTCGTCCAGGACGCCTCGTGTCCGGTCGGGAAGGTGCTCAAGGTCACCGGCGCGATCAGAGGTCTGCACCGCAAGAAGGCCTGCGTGACGCTTGCCACCGAGCAGGCGTCCTTGGCGGTGGCAACGCCGTAAGGTTAGGTTCTATCTCGGCCTCAACAAGTGGGCTCGTCTACCGCGAATGGGCGGGCAGGGCGCCCAAATACGGCTGAAAATCCAGCTCGGCCTCGCGCTCGGCGTCGGCCTGATTCTGGGAGGGATCTTCCTGCGGGTCCGGCTGGCAGGGCCTGATCTCATAGTCGTTGTCGAGCACCGGCCGGGACGAAGGCTCTACCTCTTCCGATGCCGCATCGACCACCAGTCCGCTTTGCCGGGCCAGCTTCCAGACGTCAGCTTCGGTCGGATAGGCCTTGCTCAGCTTGGCTTCGTTGCAGAACAGCGCATAAGGCATCGGATAGTTCCCCCAAACCACCCTAACGCACAAACTGGGTCAGGGTTTCACTTCGCTCCGGCGGGAAACTCACGGACCGGCGAGAAGCCGCCTCACCCCGGCGGGTGAGGTTTCGCGGGAGTCCCTGAAGTCGTAAACGAGTTCCTGAATCCCGGCAAAAATATTGCATGGGACTCGCGCGCTAGAATCGCCCGATGCTTTTGCCCATGAGCACGATCCGCCAGACCTCCTGCGAACGCCTGCATTTCGGGCTCACCGTCGCCCTTCTGGCAGCCTGCGCGGCCAATCTGGTGCTGGTATGCACCTGGCTGTAGCCGATTGACGCCGGACCCGTTCCATCCATCATGCAAAATAACGGCAAGGCCGCCGCGGCGATGACCGCCGGACCGGGCAGGGATGGGGAGCGGGATGATCGAGGCGCTGAAACAACTCGTCAACGCCGATGAGGCGCTGGTCAGGCGCGGGCGATTTCTCACGACGACCTTCCTTTTGGAGGTCGGCCAGACCGCCTGGCTGATCGCGATCTTTGAAGGCCGGATTGTTTCAGTGACGCCTGGCCCCTTTGTCATGCCATCGTCATCGTTTGCGCTGCGCGCAGCGGAAGCGGAATGGGAAAAATTCTGGAGCAACCGGCCGCCGCCCGGCTCGAATGACCTGATGGCGCTGATCAAGCGGCGCGTCCTGAAGACGGAAGGCAATCTGCAGATATTCATGGCCAATCTGCGCTATTTCAAGGAAGCGCTGACCAAGCTGCGCGCACCAGGCCCGGGAGCGGCGGCATGAGTGTGGCATTCGAGCCGATCATCGGGCGCTACATGCATCTCGACCTGTTCGGGCGCAAGCATCGCATTTATGTTGAGCAAGCTGGCGAAGGCGCGCCGTTGCTGTGTCTGCACACCGCGGGCTCCGACGGGCGGCAATACCGCGCGCTGATGAACGATGCGCGGATCACCTCGCGGCACCGCGTCATCGCCTTCGACATGCCCTGGCACGGCAAGTCGTCGCCGCCACCTGGATGGCAGAACGAGGAATATCAACTCACCTCGGCGCAATACACCACCCTGATCCTTGAGATCATGGCGGCGCTGGAACTCGACCGGCCGATCCTGATCGGATGCTCGATTGGCGGCCGCATCGCGCTTCATTTGGCGCTCGAGCACCCGGAAGCGTTCCGCGCCATCATCGGCCTGCAGGCCGGCGCGCATGTCGATCCCTATTACGACCTCAATTTCCTCCACCGTCCCGATGTCCATGGCGGCGAGGTGGCCGCCGCCGTGGTCTCCGGATTGGTCGGCCCCGATGCGCCCGACGACGGGCGTTGGGAAACGCTGTGGCATTATATGCAGGGTGGCCCGGGCGTTTTCAAAGGCGATTTGCATTTCTACAAGGTCGACGGCGACATCAGGGGCCGCGTGGCGCAGATCGACACAAACCGGTGCCCGTTGTTTCTGCTCTCCGGCGAATACGATTATTCTTGCACGCCGGAGGAAACGCTCGGCGTTGCCAGCAGCATCCGAGGCTGCGAAGTCACCATTATGAAGGGCCTCGGGCATTTTCCGATGAGCGAGGACCCGACGGAATTCCTGAAACACCTGCTGCCGGTGCTGGAGAGGATCGCGCAGATCTAATCGGCGGGACTTAATCAGGCAGCCTTAAGCATGTGGGCGTCACAGGCGCGGTAGCCTGACTAAAATTGAAGCAATGTTGAGTGGAGATTCGAACGATCGCATCGCGCGTACGATCGCTGGTCTGCTCTAACGCACCGCACCAATTTAAAGAAAGATGTCTGAGCTGATTTGCGAATTGCGTATGGCGTGTTTTCCGCAGTTGTGATCAGATGAGCTACGATGATCTTCGGGGAATGCGAATCTCACCTGGGTCACGAAAGAAAAACGGTGGGAGGCATATGATTTCAGGAACGACAGAGTTGTTGGTTGCCTCTTTTTAGCCGAGTTCCAGCGTACAGCTTGCCCTATGTCTGAATCCGATCACAACGCGACACCTTCCGTTGAAAATTTGAGTGCCAGTCTGGCGACGGACACGTCATCGCCATCAGATCGCACGCGACGGACGCTGATGCTGACAGCTCTTGCCGCCGGTGTGTGCATCGCAGCGAGCCGATCCGCCACTGCCGCAGATGAGGATCAGCCCGGCAGCGACGAGCGTCCGCAAAAGGCTGATCTTCTCGTGGCCTCCGAGGGAGACGAGGAGGGGCAGGTCATCAAGCCGCAGGACCTGAAACTCGGCGGACCGCCGCTGCATGCCTGGCCGAAGGATCCCAAAACTTCGGTGATCCGCAATGGCTCACGGTTGAACGAGTTGCTGGTCATCAGATTGGACCCGGCCGAACTCGACGATGCTACACGTTCGCACGCGGCCGATGGTATCGTCGCCTATACCGCGATCTGTGCCCACGCCGGATGTCCGGTCACGGGCTGGGTGAAAGGAGAAGAGGTCGACAAGGACGTTTTCAAATGCTTTTGCCACAATTCCGAGTATGATCCCCGCCACGGCGCGGAGGTCGTGTTTGGACCCGCGCCCCGGCGTCTTGCCGCACTTCCACTCGCCATTGTCGACGGTTCACTTGTTGTGGCAGGATCGTTTGTAGGAAAGGTAGGTGGCCAGCCAGCAGGGTAATGGCGACGCATCACCGCATCGGTTTCCGCACAATCAAAAAACACAAAACATAAAATGCAAAATCGTGAAGAGAAACAAACAGGGAGGTAGTATCTATGACCATCAAGCAATGGCTGTTGTCGACTCTGGTCGGGTCCACATGCCTGATCTCAATCGCTGCCGTGGCCGGCCCGATTGAAAATTACAGCCCCGTAACCGCCGATCGTCTCAATAATCCCGAGCCGGGTAACTGGATGCTGTACCGCCGGACCTATGACGGTCAGGGATATAGCCCGCTCGACCAGATCAACACGTCGAACGTGAAAAACCTGACTCCGGTGTGGACCTTCTCGACCGGCGTCATCGAAGGTCACGAGGCTCCGCCGATCGTCAACAATGGCGTGATGTTCGTGGCAACCCCGATGGGGCAGGTGATCGCCCTCAACGCCAAAACCGGTGATGAGTACTGGCGGTACAAGCGCCAGCTTCCCGAAGATCTCTTTCAATTGCATCCGACCAGCCGCGGCGTAGGATTGTGGCAGGACAAGCTTTATCTCGCCACCACCGACGACCACGTCGTCGCGCTCGACGCAAAAACCGGCAAGGTGGTCTGGGATACCAAAGTCCAGGAGTACAAGAAGGGTCAGTACTTGACCCTGATGCCGCTGGTAGTCGACGGCAAGGTCATCGTCGGCGGCTCGGGCGGCGAATATGGCGTTCGCGGCTATGTCGTCGCGTACGACGCCAGCAGCGGCAAGGAATTGTGGCGGACCTTCACCATCCCCGGCCCCGGCGAACCCGGCCATGACACATGGCAAGGCGACGACTGGAAAAGTGGCGGCGGATCCGCCTGGATGACCGGTAACTATGACAAGGACACCAAGACCATCTATTGGGGCGTCGGCAATGCCGCACCCTGGCCGGGCGACGGCCATCCCGGCGACAATCTCTACACCACCTCCGTGCTTGGGCTCGATCCTGACAGCGGCAAGATCAAGGCCTACCATCAGTACCATCAGAACGATTCATGGGACTGGGACGAGGTGGATGCGCCGATGCTGATCGACCTGAAGCGGGATGGGCGTACGTTCAAGAGCCTCATCCATCCAGGACGTGATGCGATTTTCTGGGTGCTGGAACGCAAGCCGGACAGCATCAACTACGTGGCCGGCTGGCCGTTCGTGAAAACCAATGTCTGGAAAGGTATCGAGGCCGAGACCGGCAAGCCGATCGTCGACCCCGCGCACAAGCCAATCATGGGCAAGCGGGTTGAATTCTGTCCGTCGCTGTGGGGCGGCAAGGATTGGCCGTCCGCGGCCTACAGCCAGAAAACCGGATTGGTCTACGTTCCCGCCAACGACAACTTCTGCGGCGGCTTTACCGGCGAGAGAGTGCCGTTGGTTCCAGGCCAGCTTTGGCTCGGCACGAAGCCCGAAGATATCGGTCTGACGGTTGCTCCCGGCGCCGATCATTTTGGCGAGCTGCAGGCGTGGGATCCGGCGACGGGCAAGAAGGTCTGGTCGCATAACTTCCCCAAATCGCAGCTGTTCGGCTCGGTAACCGCGACGGCCGGCGATCTGATCTTTGCCGGAGGCACCAACGACCGGATGTTCCGGGCCTTCGATGCGAAGACGGGTGAGGTCCTTTGGGAGCAAAAGACCAACTCCGGCATTATGGGCATGCCGATGTCCTACGAAGTCGACGGCACCCAATATATCGCCATCCAGTCCGGCTGGGGCGTTGACGCGCAACGCATCCAGGATGCATTGGCGGGCACTCATGTCCCCAGCTTCGAGAACAACATACCGCAAGGCGGCGTGGTCTGGGTATTCGCCGTCAAGAAGTGATCGCGTTATGTAGTCGCATCCTGGCCGCTTGACGCAGCGGCCAGGATGGCTCCAGTATTTAGATTGGTTCCAAGGTTCAAGTGATTGGCAGAACCGGGTTACTTGCAGCGCAGAGTTCATGCTGAACAGGAGGCCTATCTAGATGGTCCAGGCCTTTTCCGGATTCCTGCCGGATGGGTCGATCTTCACAAGATCCGGACGATGGCGTCGGGCGGCTGGGAAACATGTTCCCGCTCTCGCCGAAGCCGGGTCGCAGCTTAAAAGAGCGAGGAAACATCATGATTAAAGCGAAGATAAACGGACAAGAGCAAAGCTGGGACGGCGATCCGACGCTTTCGCTGCTCTGGTTTCTGCGTGACGAAGCCGGATTGACCGGCGCCAAGTTTGGCTGCGGTCAGGCCCTGTGCGGCGCCTGTACGGTCATGGTCGATGGCCAGGCGGTGCGGTCCTGCATCACGGCGATCTCGGACGTTGCGGGACGGGAAGTCACAACGATCGAAGGCCTGCATCCGACCGGCGACCATGCGGTGCAAAAGGCGTGGCGTCAGATGAACGTGCCGCAATGCGGCTTCTGTCAAAGCGGCCAGATCATGCAGGCAGCGGCTTTGCTGCACGAAAATCCGAAACCGTCGCACGACCAGATTCGCGAGGCCATGGCGGGCAACATCTGCCGCTGCGGCTGCTATCAGCGCATCGAAGCCGCCGTGCATCTCGCATCGACGGGGGTGTGATCATGAATATCATCGCAAACCCCAGCAAGATCGATATCAAGGTCGAGAACGTCACGCGTCGCGGCGTATTGAAGGGCCTTGGCATTGTCGGCGGTCTCGTGCTCGCCGCACCCGTAATGTCACGCCAGGCGATGGCGGCCTATGTCACCGGAGCGGACAAGATGCCGCACGGGACGGTGGTGGATCCGCGCGTGTTCGTGGCCATCGCATCCGACGGCACTGTGACCATCGTGGCCCATCGTTCGGAAATGGGCACCGGCATCCGCACCAGCCTTCCGATGATCGTCGCCGACGAAATGGAAGCCGACTGGTCGCGGGTTCATGTCAAGCAGGCCCATGGCGACGAAGTCAAATTCGGCAATCAGGACACCGACGGTTCGCGCAGCACGCGACACTACCTGATACCGATGCGTCAGATCGGCGCATCGGCGCGCGCCATGCTGGAAGCCGCCGCCGCAAAGCGATGGGGCGTGCCGGTTTCCGAGGTGAAGGCGATCAATCATGAGGTGGTCCATGCCACCAGCGGACGCCATCTCGGATTTGGCCAGTTGGCGTCGGATGCCGCGGCTCAACCGGTCCCGGCCATCGAAACCCTGCAGCTGAAGGACCCAAGCCGCTACCGCTATATCGGCAAGGGCGCCGTCAGCATCGTCGATCTCCACGACATCACCACGGGGAAGGCGGGATACGGCGCCGATATCCGTCTGCCGGGCCTGAAATATGCCGTCATTGCCCGTCCGCCGGTGGTCGGCGGCAAGGTGGTGTCGTTCGACGGGGCGGCTGCCCTGAAAGTGTCAGGTGTCGAGAAGGTGATCGAGGCGCAAGGCTGGCCCTGGCCCTCGAAATTCCAGCCGCTCGGCGGCGTCGCGGTGATTGCGCGCAATACCGGTGCGGCCATCAAGGGACGTGATGCCCTGAAGATCGTCTGGGACGACGGGCCCAACGCGACGTACGACTCCAAGGCCTACCGCGCCCAACTCGAGGAAGCCGCGCGCAAGCCCGGCCTCGTGGTCCGCAACGATGGCGACGTCGATGCGGCATTCAAGACCGCCGACAAGATCATCACCGGCGAATATTATGCGCCGCATCTGGCCCATGCGAGCATGGAGCCGCCGGTGGCGACTGCCAACTTCAAGGACGGCAAGGTCGAGGTCTGGGCTCCCGTGCAAAGCCCGGGCGGCACCCGCGAAGATCTGGCGAAGACGCTCGAGATCCCGATCGAGAATGTCACCGTCAATGTCACGCTGCTCGGCGGCGGCTTTGGCCGCAAGTCGAAATGCGACTTCGTGCTGGAGGCGGCGTTGCTCTCGCGGACGGTCGGTGCCCCGGTGAGGGTGCAATGGACGCGTGAGGACGATCTCCGCCACGACTTCCTTCACACCGTTTCGGTTGAGCGAATTGAAGCCGGTCTCGACAAGAGCGGCAAGGTGATCGCGTGGCGGCACCGCAGTGCGGCGCCCACCATTCTTTCGACCTTCGTGCCCAACTCCGTGCATGAATTCCCCATTGAACTTGGCATGGGATTTGTCGATCTGCCGTTCCAGATCGCCAACATCCGCTGCGAGAATCCGGAAGTTGCGGCGCATACCCGCATCGGCTGGTTCCGTTCGGTCTCCAACATCCCGCGCTGCTTCGCGGTGCAATCGATGGTCGCCGAACTTGCGCTGGCCACCGGGCGTGATCCCAAGGACATGCTGCTGGAACTGATCGGCGAGCCGCGTATCGTCACGCTCAACGATTCGGTGAAGGACTTCTGGAACTACGGCGAACCGCTGGAAAGCTACCCGATCGACGCTGGCCGGTTGCGCGGCGTCGTCGAACTGGTGGCGGACAAGGGTGAGTGGGGCCGCAAGGTGCCGAAGGGACACGGGCTCGGCATTGCCGCGCACCGCAGCTTCGTCAGCTATATCGCGACCATTGTCGAAGTATCGGTCAGCGACAAGGGCGCCCTCAAGGTCGAACGCGTCGATACCGCGATCGATTGCGGAACGTTCGTCAATCCGGAGCGGATCCAGTCGCAGATCGAGGGTACGGCGATCATGGGGCTGAGCCTCGCCAAGCACGGCGAGATCAGCTTCAAGAACGGCCGGGTGGAGCAGGGCAATTTCGACGGTTTCCCTGTGGTGCGCATGGATGAGTCACCGGTGATCACCAACGTCCACATCATGCCGGCGCCGGCCGACAAGCCGCCCAGCGGGGCCGGCGAACCTGGTCTCCCGCCATTTGCCCCGGCGCTGATCAATGCGATCTTCGCCGCCACCGGCAAGCGCATCCGGTCGCTGCCGATCGGCAAGCAACTGGCGATCTGAGGACCGAACAACGACTGTCGCTCGCGGGCGCGTATTGAATCAATACGCGCCCGCGAACGGGTCGCTTCAAGGCGCCGCCGGCATCAGTGTTCCGGCAATCCCATTGTGACCAATATCCGCTCGATCCGTTCGGACGCCGCGACAAAGGCCGCGCTGGCATTCCTGCGCGGTATCGCCACATTGCTCACGTTCGAGCCGGGCCGCAGTGCGAGGCCTTTTTCCATGGCCGCTTTCGCCTCGGCCGGCTGACCCAGACCCTCATAGGCTGCGGCGAGCAGCATGTAGCTGCGTCCCGATGCCGGCGTGATCGCGATCGAGCTTTGCAGCCATGGCAACGCGTCCGCGCTTCGGTCCATCATCAGATAGGCCCACCCGATGCCGAGCTTCCAGGTCCAGCGCGATACCTGCGGCGTGCCGAGGCTGTCGGCCTGCTTGAAGGTCGCGAGCGCGTCCTCGAAGCGCCCCAGTTGAAGCTGGGCAAGCCCGATGTGATACAGCGCCAGTCCGTCCCACGGATCGAAATTCAGCGTCCGGGCGCAGGCGACCAGGCTATCGACGAACTCGTTGGTGGCGTTGAGGAAGCGGCAATAGGCTTCGAGCACCGGAATGGAATCCGGCTCAACCCGCAACGCCCGTTCCAGGATCGACCGGGCCTTGACCTGCGCCGCCGCACTCTCTTCAGGACTATACCAAACCATTTGCACGCCGCGCAATTGAAGGGCTGCGAGCGAGACGGCGAGGTCGACATTGTCCGGATCGTTGGCGAGGGCTTTTTCCAGCATGGTCTGCGCCGTCGCAAAGCGCTCGTGCGTTGTTTGCATGATGGAGGCGGTGGCCTGCTCGATCGCGACATTGGAACTGCCGGGCGGCGAACTGCGGCTGGCCGCGGCCGGCCGCGTGCCGGCATTGGGCAGCGCGCCGATGCGCAATGCCAGCGGATGACCGATGCCCGCGGCAAGCCGCGATTGCTCCAGCGAAGGATCGGAATCTTCCAATGCGACCGATACCGGCGCGGTCCAAACTACTTCACCAGTCGCAGACCGGGTCATGCGTGCGCGCACTTCCCATGATCGCTCGCTTTTCTGCAATTCGCCGCTCACCACGAAATCCGCTTGCGGCGCGCCGCTGGTCGGTGGCGCAGTTAGTGGCGCCGACACCCGGATATTTTCGATCTTCGCCAGTCCATCGGCCAGGCGTGTCGTCACGTTCGCCGCCATGGCCGTGACCTCACTGTCGCTATCGGCGGCGGCGATCGGCATCACCGCAATGGTTGGTGCCCGGCGCCCGAACAGCGCGCTCGGGCCGACCATCGTCGCGACGACGGCCAGCGCCACGATCACGCAGACACCTGCAACGGCGAACGCCGCAGGCCGGCGCAGGCCAAACCGCCGCGACGGCGGCGCGGCTTCGGCGGTCACGCTCGCTTCGGCAGGCGAGGCGGCAACCGGCAATCGCGAAGGTGGGTCGGGGGTTGTCGAATTGGTCGAGACCTCGGCCGTGAACAGATAGCCTCGGCCGGAAACCAGCTTGATTAATTGGCGTTGGTCGTCGCCAAGCGCGGTCCTGAGCTCCCGGATGCACTGAAACAAGCTGTCGTCGCCGACATGAATGTTGGGCCAAACCGCATCCATCAATTCCTGCTTGCTCACCACCCGTTCGGGGTTGGCGACGAGCAGGATCAGGATACCCAGTGTTTTCGGCCGGAGTTTGATGGCTTCGCCGTCCGGCCCGCGCAGCTCGGCCCGGTGCCGATCCAGTTCAAAACCGGCAAAACGCAGCACCATGCCCTTCAGTGGCCCCAAAAACCTTCCGATGCGGCGGCCAAATCAGAAGTTCGGTGCGGAAGCCGCTCCTGACTCGAAATATCAGAAAAACTTCAGAAAGCAACGGCCCCCGATCATGGACTCTGTCGCGCCTTGGTGGCTTCCTGTTGATGATTGACGAAAAGCTGGCGGCCGTACGGGGCCGCCCGCAATCCGATTGCGGAGGGGGAAATTTCGCGGAGTTGGCTAGCCGGCATCCCCGAAAATCAAGCCAGGCAGTATTGGGCATGCGAGTCATTTCGGTTTCGGCGGGCCGTCGGCGCGCGCGCCGCGTCCGAATGGTGGAACTGGGGTGTTACTTTGGATTTTGAGGGCTGGCTTGTTCAGATGGTCTACCGATCAAGTTGATCCCGCAGAGCGCTTCGATTATTGGCGGGAAGTTCGCGCCAAGGGGCTGTTCGGGGTAACGGCTGACCTTGAGCCGGAACGGCGCGAACATTTTCGCGCTGAGTTTGCGCTACAGCCGATCGGCAAGGTGGGGTTGATTGAAATCCACGCATCGTCCTACCGGGTCGAACGAACCGCGGCTGACATTGCGAGCGCGCCGAGCGACAGTCTGTGCATCTATCAACAGCTCAGCCAGGGCGGCTGGTTTGACACCCTCCGCGAGGACTTCACGG
Source organism: uncultured Pseudomonadota bacterium (assembly GCA_963819325.1). GTDB lineage: Bacteria > Pseudomonadota > Alphaproteobacteria > Rhizobiales > Xanthobacteraceae > Bradyrhizobium. The sequence goes on along the minus strand of CAWFVT010000018.1, from coordinate 55,218 downwards.
TTCAGCGCGGCGCTTTCGCAACCAGCTATTCGGACCTGAAGTACCGAACCGCCCCGACCGGCGCGGACGGCTTTCGCCTGCGCATCCTGAAGATCCCGCTCGCCGAAATGGCACCGTACAGAAACGGCGTGCACGATCTCGTCGCCAAACCATTCGATGATGGCCTTGCCATCGGTCCGTTGCTGCAATCCTGCTTCACGGATCTGGTGGATGCAGCCGGCAGTCTGGAGACGGATGAGGCCTCCCGCCTCGTGGATGCGCTTGCGTACCTCGCGCTGATCGGGCGCGGTGTGGTGGGGCTCGGCAGCAAAGCCGCCATCCAGGCGCTTCGGGTCGGGCGTCTTTCAGCCGCGCAGCGACTTGTCGCCGGTCACCTTTCGAACCCGAACCTGTCGCCAGCCTTCGTCGCTGATCGATTAGGCGTTTCGGTCCGCCACATGCACGAGTTGTTTGAAACCACTGAAAAGAGCTTTTCCCAGACCGTGACAGCACTTCGCCTCGAAGCGAGCCGCGGGCTTCTGATATCCGCGCCGCAGCGGTCGATCTCCGATGTTGCCTTTGCTTGCGGCTTCGAAAGCCTCGCCACCTTCTACCGCGCCTTCCGCGCGACGCAGGGCACCACGCCGGGCGATTTCCGGGCGCAGCGAGCGTTCGGTTCGTAGGGTACCGAGCGCCCTGTGACTTTTTTGCTACACATGACTAAAAATAGCCGGAAAAATCCGGCGTGCGCTGAGTAAGAAGACCCGTGCCCTTTCGCCTGCAAGAGTTCGGATTTTGCAAGGATTTCGCGGTGGCGCTGGTCGGCATCTTCGAAATCAAGCTGGGCGGTATTGGGGATGAAAGTCATTTTGATTTCGACGGGCGATCGGCGCTCGCCTCGTCGGATGGTGTCCGATCGCCTGAATAAGCGCTCGGATGCCGGCGACTTGGCGGCGCCATCGCCGCCGCGCCGTGGTGCTGTCTGCGCGACCCTGCCTGGCTGGATGGCCATTGTCGCATCCGTCATCATTCTGATACCGGCCCCCTCGCTCGCCCAGTCGACCGGGCAAAATGGCAGCGCCGGCGGTCAAGCACCGAATTCCTTTACGGGGGGCACCGGCGGCGCGGCAGGTCTCTCCGGCAACGGATTGTCGACAGGAGGCAACGGCGGCAACGGCGCCACGGGCGGCAGTGGGAACCTCGGCGGTGGTGGCGGCGGATCGGACGGCGGCGGCGGAGGCGGCGCCGGGAGTGACGGCGGCGGCGGCGGCGGCGGAGGCGCCGGCGGGGCCGGCACCACGGTCAGCACGACGGGTGTGACGACGATCAGCGCCAACGCAACCGGCGGCGCCGGCGGCCAAGGTGGCAGCGGACATAATGACTTCAACAACAGCTTCAGCATTGGCGGCGGCGGTGGCGCTGGCGGCGGCGGCAGCGGCATTATCGTGAACGGCAGCAACACCGGCGTCGCGCTCACGGTGAATAATGGTGTGACGGTGCAAGGCGGCAACGGCGGCAAGGGCGGGACCGCATTGGACAACATCTTTTCCCCCGGGCAGATCGGTGGCTCCGGCAATGGCGGCAACGGCATCACCGTCACCAACGGCCTTGGCGCGTCCATCACCAACAACGGTACGATTTCCGGCGGATCTGCCGGCGCGGCTGGAGACGGCGGCGGTTTCCCCGGCATCGGACCTACCGGAAACACCGGCATCGGTATCGTCGGGCAAAACCTGACGATCATCAATTCGGGGACGATCTCCGGCGGCAATGCCATCGTCTTCACCGGCGGCACCAACAGCCTGGAATTGCGGGCCGGCTCCAGCATCACGGGCAACGTCAGCGGCAGCGGCACCAACACGCTGGTGCTCGGCAGCGGCCTCGCTTCGTTCGACCTTTCCCAACTGGGATCGCAATATCAGAATTTCTCGCAGTTCCAGAAAACCGGCACCAGCACCGTGACGCTGTCGAATACGACGGCCGCAAGCACGGGCTGGACCGTGTCGGCCGGCACGGTGAACCTGACCGGCGCGACCGCGACAGCAACGACCGTCAACAATTCCGGCACCATCAACGTCGACGCCGCCAGCACGCTGACCGCCACCACCGGCATCACCAACAATCTCGGCGCCACCATCGTCAACAACGGCACTATCAATGACGATCTCAACAATGCCGGCTCGGTCACCAACAACCTGACCTACAACGCCAATGTCGCGACCAATACCGGCACCATCACCAATACGGCGCCGGGGGTGTGGACCGGCAATATCCTCAGCAATACGACCGGCACCATCAGCAACCAGACCGGAGCGACGTGGATCGGCAGCGCCAACAATGATGGCGGCACGCTGAACAATGACGGCACCTGGACCGGCACGGTGTCGAACGCCGGGACCTTCAACAACACGTCGAACGGCACGGTCTCGGGCCTGTTGACCAACACCGCGGGCACCACGACCAATGGCGGGCAGCTCAATGGCGGGGCCAGTGTCAACGGCGGCACGGTCACCAACAACAATCTGATCTCGGGAACGGTAACGGTTTCCGGCACCGGCGACGTCGAGAACAATGCAACTATCACCGGGGCGGTGAACAACGCCGCGACCTTCAACAATAACGCTGGCGGTACCGTGTCGGGCCTTTTGACCAACACCGCGGGCACCACAATCAACGGCGGCCAGCTCAATGGCGGCGCCACCGTCAGCGGCGGCATCGTCACCAACAACAACCTGATCGCGGGAACGGTAGCGATATCCGGCACCGGCGACGTCGAGAACAATGCGACCGTCACCGGCGTGGTGAATAACGCCGCGACCTTCAACAACAATGCCAACGGCACGGTATCGGGGCTGTTGACCAACACGGCTGGCACCACGACCAACGCCGGACAGCTCAACGGCGGCGCGACTGTCAGCGGCGGCACCGTCACCAACAACAATTTGATTTTGGGAACGGTGGCGATCTCCGCCACCGGCGACGTCGAGAACAATGCGACCATCACCGGGGTGGTCAGCAACGCCGCGACTTTCAACAACAACGCCAACGGCACGGTATCGGGCCTGTTGACCAACACCGCGGGCACCACGACCAACGCCGGACAGCTCAATGGCGGGGCGACCGTTACTGGCGGCACGGTCACCAACAACAATCTGATCTCGGGAACGGTGGCGATCTCCGGCACCGGCACGGTCAACAACAATCTGACCATCACCGGCACGGTGAACAACGAGGCGACGTTCAACAACAACGCCAACGGAACGGTGTCCGGTCTCTTGACCAACACCGGCGGCACCACGATCAATGCCGGCCAGCTCAATGGCGGCGCGACCGTCAGCGGTGGCACCGTCACCAACAACAATTTGATTTTGGGAACTGTGGCGATCTCCGGCACCGGCACGGTCAACAATAATCTGACCATCACCGGGGTCGTGAACAACGCCGCGACCTTCAACAACAACGCCAACGGCACGGTGTCAGGTTTGCTGACCAACACCGCCGGGACGACGACCAATGCCGGACAGCTCAACGCCGGCGCGACGGTCAGCGGTGGCACCGTCACCAATAACAATTTGATCCTGGGAACAATCGCGATTTCGGGCACGGGTGACGTCGAGAACAATGCGACTGTCACCGGTGTGGTGAACAACGCTGCGACCTTCAACAACAATGCGAACGGCACGGTGTCCGGTCTTTTGACCAACACGGCCGGCACGGCCACCAACAACGGCCAGCTCAATGGCGGGGTCACCGTCAGCGGTGGAACCGTTACCAACAATCTGACCATCGCCGGCGCGGTGAACAACGCCGCGACCTTCAACAACAACGCCAACGGCACGGTGTCAGGTTTGCTGACCAACACCGCCGGCACCACGACCAATGCCGGACAGCTCAACGGCGGCGCCACCGTCAGCGGCGGCACCGTTACCAACGACAATCTGATTTCGGGAACGGTGGCTATTTCCGTTATCGGCGACGTCGAGAACAACGCAACCGTCACCGGCGTGGTGAACAACGACGCGACCTTCAACAACAACGCCAACGGAACGGTGTCGGGGCTGCTCACCAACACGGCCAACGGCACCACGACCAATGCCGGCCAGCTCAATGGGGGTGCGACCATTACCGGCGGCACTGTCGCCAACAACAATCTGATCTCGGGAGCGGTGGCGATTTCCGGTACCGGCACGGTCAACAATAATTTGACCATCACCGGGACGGTGAACAACGAGGCGACCTTCAACAACAACGCGAACGGTACGGTATCCGGCCTTTTGACCAACACTGCCAACGGCATCACGACCAATGCCGGCCAACTCAATGGCGGCGTCAGCGTCGCGGGCGGCGCCTTTATCCAGACCGGCGGTTCGGTCAGCGGCGGATTGACGAACTCGGCGACGGTCAACGCCAATGGCGGCGCCATCAACGGCGCGATCGCAAACAACGCCGGCGGCACCTTCAATGTCGGCGGCGCCGTGACCAGCAACTCGACCTTCGGCAATGCCAATGGCGCGACCCTGGCGGTCGGCGCCACCGGCAGCTACACTCTGCAGGGCCTGCTGACCAATAGCGGCGCGATCACCGTTGCGAGCGGCGGCCAGCTCATCGCCACCGTCGGCGGCATCGCCAACAGTGCCGGCGGCACCATCACGGTCGCGGCCGGCGGCAGCGTAAGCGATGATCTCAACAATGCCGGCATCGTCAATAATGGCGGCGCCTACATCGCTAATGTCGCGACCAACACCGGCGCCATCACCAATAGCGGGACCTGGACCGGCAATGTTGCTTCCAATACCGGGACCATCACCAACCAACTGACCTGGACCGGAACGGTCAACAACGCCGGTATCTTCGACAACAGCAAGGGCGCAACGGTGTCGGGTCTCTTCACCAACAGCGGCAGGACCCGCAATGCGGGAAGGCTGAGCGGGGGCCTCACCAACACCGCCGGCGTGACCGACAACACCGGCTCGATCGCCGGCACCACGACCGTCACCGGTGGTACGCTGACCGGCAACGGCTCAGTCGCCAACTTGACGATCGGTAGCGGCGGCACTTTCGCACCGGGCTCCGGGACGGCGGGCTCGTCGGCAACAGTCAATGGCAGCCTCGCGCTGGCCTCGGGCGCGATCTATCTGGTGCAGATCAATCCATCGACGTCGTCCTTCGCCAATGTGAAGGGCACGGCGACCCTGGGCGGGGCGACGGTGGATGCGATCTACGCCAATGGCAGCTACGTCGCCAGGCAATACACCATCCTGACGGCGGGGCGCGTGAGCGGCACCTTTGGCGCTACCGTCAACACCAATCTGCCGTCGGGCTTCAAGACCAGCCTGAGCTACGCCGCCGGCCATGCCTATCTCGATCTCGCCTTGCTGTTCGTGGCGCCGCCGACCAGCGGCCTCAGCCACAACCAGTCCAATGTCGGCAATGCGCTGATCAATTTCTTCAACAGCCATGGCGGCATTCCGCTGGTGTTTGGCGGCCTGAGCGCTGCGGGGCTAACGCAGGCTTCGGGCGAGATCGCGACCGGAACGCAGCAGACCACCTTCAACGCCATGACGCAGTTCATGGGCGTGATGACCGATCCTTTCGGCGCCAGCCGTGGCGATCCGGTTTCCTCCTCTGGCAATGCATCGTCATTCGCGGAGGAGGGTGTCACTGCGAACGCCAACGCGGCCATCAACGACAGGGTGTTGCCGCCTGTTCAATCCTTCGAACAGCGCTGGAGCGTGTGGGCTTCCGGCTTCGGCGGCTCGCAGACCACCGACGGCAATGCGGTGGCCGGATCGAACAGCACGACCAGCCAGCTTTATGGTACCGCGGTCGGCGCCGACTATCGCTTCTCGCCCAATACCATCGCCGGCTTCGCGCTGGCCGGCGGCGGCACCAGTTTCAGCGTCGCCAATGGCGGTTCCGGGCATTCCGACCTGTTCCAGGCCGGTGCCTATCTGCACCACTCGGTCGGCTCGGCGTACCTGTCGGCCGCGCTGGCCTATGGCTGGCAGGATGTCACGACCAATCGCGCTGTCATGGCGGATCAATTGCGGGCGCGCTTCGATAGCAATGCATTCTCCGGCCGCGTTGAGGCCGGCAATCGCTGGGTGATGCCGTGGATGGATGGAATAGGCCTGACGCCTTACGCCGCCGCCCAGTTCGTCGCCATCGCATTACCGGCCTATGAGGAAAGCGCCTTGATCGGCGGCAATGCCTTCGCGCTCGGCTATGGTTCGAACACCGTGACCGACACCCGCACTGAACTTGGTTTGCGCAGCGACAAATCCTTCCTGGTCGGGGATGCGATCCTGACGCTGCGCGGCCGCGCGGGATGGGCGCATGATTTCAACACCGACCGTGCGGCTGCCGCGACGTTCCAGGCGCTGCCCGGCGCCAGCTTCTTCGTCAACGGCGCCGCACCGGCACACGATTCGGCGCTGACGACGGCTTCGGCCGAGATGAAATTCATCAACGGCATCTCGCTCGCCGCCACCTTCGAGGGCGAGTTCTCCGACGTCACCCGCAGTTATGCAGGCAAGGGAACCGTTCGCTATGCCTGGTAGGTGTGGCAAGCGCAGCTGAGGGTTTTGCCGGTGGCTTGTTGGCGGCCATGGCCGCCGGACATTTTTGGGCTGAGGCGTCAGCAGCTTTATTTTCGCACTACACCAATTGCTTGCCCGCAGCCTGGTCCAGGTGCATCCATCAGTCGAGGGATGTCGTTGGGCAAATATGTGATGGGCAGCGCCGTGGCGCGCTTTTTGCATCGTTAGCCGGGTTGCGCTCGGTGCTTCCGTTGATAACCTGGTAGAGTTCGCGAGAAACTCGCACGGCACACCGCGGCGCGCGATCTCTGGGCGTCATCGAATTTGGCACAGGCTTCGAGGAAGGTTTTGATGAGCAAGGCTGCGACAACGAAAAATCCAGAAACGATCGGCCAAACCGGTCTGAACCTGATCGACCTTACCGTCGAACAGGTACAAGCAGGCTTCGAAAGCGGCGCGTTCACCGCGGAAGCCCTGGCCCGGGCTTGTCTTGATTGGATCGCAGCCCACAACCCAAAATACAATGCCATCATCTTTCTGAATCCCGATGCGCTTGACGATGCCAGGGCAATTGACCGGCGCCGTGCAGCCGGCGAAAAACTCGGACCCCTGGCCGGTGTGCCGGTGGTGGTCAAGGATCCGATGGACATGGTGGGTTTTCCCACCACCGCAGGCTGGTCGCTGCTGTACAGCAAGACGGGTGGGGTAGATCTGATGCCCGCGACCGACTCGCCCGTGGTCGCGCGCATGCGCGCCGCCGGCGCGGTGATCCTGGGCAAGACCAACGTTCCCGTGCTTAGCCATTCCGGCAGCCACGCCAACGACAGTTGGGCAGGACCGACGCTCAACGTCACAATGCCCGACCGGCTTCCAGGCGGCAGCAGCGCCGGCACTGCGGCCGCCGTCGCCGCGAGCATGGCAGTGCTTGGATTAGCGGAGGAAACCGGGGGCTCGATCCAGAATCCGGCGTCCGCACAGGATCTCGTTGGCATCAAGCCCACCATCGGACTGGTGCCGAATGCCGGCGTCGTGCCGCTATCGGCAAACCGCGACGTCGTGGGTCCGATTGCGCGTTGTGTGCGCGACGCTGCGCTGTGCCTGGATGTGCTGGCCGGTTATACGGCGGAGGATCCCAAGACGCTCGCGGGAGTCGGCCGAAAGCCGAAGGGTGGTTACACCTCGAAGCTGAGCGCCGACGCACTGCAAGGCAAGCGACTGGGCCTCTATGGTCCCGGGTGGCGCAAGCAACCGCTTTCCGAGGAGGCAGCGGCCCTCTACGGCCGCGCCAGGAAGGAGCTGGAAGCCCAGGGTGCTATTCTGGTCGAGGATCCCTTCGCCGGCTTCGGGTTTGCGGATCTTCGCAAGCCGACACCGCCGCTGCCCAATTTCGATGCGCGCGGTCTGGAGTCCATTGCATACGATGTGCAGAAGTATCTGGAGAGGCTGGGTCCAAACGCTGCGCTGAAGACATTCGCCGAGTTTGCAGCGGCCACTGCCAAGGAGCCGGTTTTCGCTGAACAGGGCGTGCTTGGTTGCGTGCCAAATCTGCCGCAATTCGCGGCGGCCCTTGCCGACCCTTCGAAGCCGCCGGATCTGTCGGAATTCATCGCCCTGAAGGAAGCCTATCTGAATATCTTCGAGGAGGTGTTCGCGCAGGCGCGGCTGGATGCCGTGGTATTTCCGCAGATGCGTGAGGAACTGCCGCTGCTCCATAGCAGGCAAACAATCCAGGAGACCACTGTCGGTGAAATCAACATCGCTGGCTTGCCCGGGGTCAATGTTCCCGCCGGGTACTATCGCTCCGGTTCGCCGTTCAGCCTGATCTTCGTCGGGCAATTGTGGAGCGAAGCCGATCTGCTGGCATATGCCTTCGCCTATGAGCGCGCGACCAGGCATCGCCGGGCCCCCACACTCGACGCCTAGACCGGCACGAGGTTTGCGCTGCGATGGATCGCGGAAAAAGGGACGGAGAGATCGATTGGCAACCATGATAGGCAAGGTGGGAACCATCATGCGGTTTCCGATCAAGTCGCTGCTGGGAGAGACGCTCGATGAATGTGCCATCTCGTCGAGCGGCCTCAACGGCGACCGTGCGCTCGCCCTGGTCGATACGGCGACCGGAAAGATCGCCAGCGCCAAGCAACCAAACCTCTGGCGTAATTTGCTGAAGCTCAGCGCAAGGACAGATACGTCAAACTCGCGCCGGCGCATTACGGTGACCAATGCGGCCGGCTCCCGGCTTGATCACCTGGACGAGAAATTCGACCTTTGGCTATCCGAATTGCTTGGCCGGAATGTGCAACTGATTGAGACCAGGCCGGATGGCTTGGCATTGAACCGCGCTCGGCCCGATGAAGTGTTGGAGCGCGGCATCGACGAAGCCGTGACGCAGGATTTGCTCGCTATTGGGGCCGCGGCGCCGGACGGCGGTTTCTTCGACTTTGCTCCGATACACCTCATGACCGCGACGTCTCTCGATGCGATATGCAGCTTCGCGCCCGAGGCGTCGATTTCAGCGGAACGATACCGGCCGAATCTGGTGATAGAGACGACGTCCGCCACCGCATTTGCCGAGAACCAATGGGTCGGCCGACGGATCCAATTGGGTCAATCGGTCAAGCTCGAGATCATCGCTCCCACGCCACGCTGCGCGGTGCCGCTGCTTTCGCATGGGGCGTTGCCGGCATCTCCCGCCGCAGTTGGTGCTGTGAACAAATTGAACAGGGTGGAGTTTCCACTGCTTGGGCCCGGACAGTTTCCATGCCTCGGAGCATACGCCAAGGTGCTGTCCTCCGGCTCCATCCATCGAGGCGATCCGGTCTCTATCGAGTGACGTCGCGCGCTCCCCGACGCCTGGCTCAGTGTACCATTGCCAAACTGTCACGCACAGGTGATCATTGCGCCGCAGGAGAGGCACACAGCGCGCATGATTTTTAATCAGGCCATACGACGGAAAAATGCAGGATGCCGCGGCTTCGACGGGGAGAGCGGCGAGCGCGCCGCGCTGTCGGCTGACGCTGCGTTCTCCGCGAGAGCTCATTCTCACCAAAATGGCCGCTAGGGATGCTGTCGATATTGCAGGCGATCTGGCAGGCCGACGGAGCGTTTCCGAGCGGATCGTTTGCTTTCTCCTACGGGATTGAGGGCGTCGTCGCACTGCGGCCTGATCTGGATCAGGCCGGGCTTGCTGAACTAACGGCCACGATTATCCGGCAACGCTGGCAGACCTGCGACCGGATAGCGCTGGTAAAGGCATTTCGCGCCGCCGGCGATCTTGACGCCGTTGCAGATATCGACCGTAATGTCGAGGCATCGACGTTCGGCAGCACGATGCGCGATGGCTCGCGGCGTAACGGCGGGTCTTTTCTGGCCTCGCATGCGAGGCTCGGTGATGTGATGGCGCTGCGCCTGCGTGAGGCCGTCCGCTCGGGCATCTGCCTCGGCCACATTGCCGTCATGCAGGGAGCGGTCTGGCAGGCCATGGGCCTTGGCGAAATGCTCGCGCAACTGGCCTCCGCCTACGGGGTGGCCTCGGGCGTCACCGCGGCGGCGGTGCGGCTTGGCGCGATCGGCGCGCTGGAAGGCCAGAAGATCCTGCGTGGATGCCTTCCCTTGATCGAGACCCTGGTCGCGCAACCGGTTCCGGAAGACGCGGACCTATCGAGCTTCGTTCCATTTCTTGAGATCGCCGCCGCGCGGCACGCGCGGGCCGATCTTCGTCTTTTTGCCAACTGAAAGGCTCGACGATGCTGCTGACACCTACCGAGCTCGAACGCTTGACCATCTTTACCGCGGCCGAACTGGCGCGGCGACGGCGCGCCAAAGGGCTGAAGTTGAACTATCCCGAAGCGGTCGCCATCATCACCGATGAGATCCTGGAAGGAGCCCGGGAAGGGCGCTCGGTGGCCGATCTGATCGGATATGGATCGACGATCCTTTCGACCGATGACGTGCTGTCCGGCATCGCCTCGATGATGAACATCATTCAGGTCGAATGCGTGTTTCCCGATGGTACCAAGCTGGTGACGGTGCATGAGCCGATCCGCCCGGCGCCGGGAACAGCGGCCGATCCCGAACATCCGGGCCGCATTACCGCCGTCGACGGCAGTATCGATCTCAATGCGGGCCGTCGCTCGGTGACCTTGAAGGCCCGCAATAGCGGCGACCGGCCGATCCAGATCGGATCGCACTTCCATTTCTTCGAGGTCAACAAGGCCATGGAGTTCGACCGGGCCGCCGCCTTCGGCATGCGGCTCGATATTCCGGCGGGCACGGCGGTGCGCTTCGAGCCTGGAGCGTGGAAGGAAGTAACGCTCGTGACCCTGGGCGGCCAAAGCGAATTGACCGGCCTGAACAACCTGACCAATGGATCAAGCTCGGATCCCGCTGTGCGCGACGGCGCGCTCGAACGGGCGAAGAAACGCGGCTTCAAGGGAGCGTAGTGAAATGGCGAAGATCGACCGTCACGACTACGCAGCACTTTACGGCCCGACCACGGGCGACCAGGTTCGGCTCGGCGACACCGCGCTGACGGCGGTCGTCGAAAAAGATCACGCCGTTTACGGCGACGAATGCCTGCACGGCGGCGGCAAGACCCTGCGCGACGGGATCGGCATGGCCGGCATCACCAGCGCCGAGGGCGCGCTGGATTTCCTGCTGTGCAACGTCGTCATCATCGATCCCGTGATCGGAATCGTCAAAGGTGACCTTGGCATTCGCCACGGCCGCGTCGTCGGCATCGGAAAGGCCGGCAATCCGGCGATCATGGACGGCGTCGATCCGCGCCTGATCGTCTCCAGCGGCACTACGGTGCGCGATTGCGAAGGGCTGATTGCGACCCCGGGGGCGATCGATGTTCACGTTCACTTCGACAGCGCCGGTCTGGTCGAGCATGCGCTGGCGAGCGGGATCACCACGATGATCGGCGGCTCGCTCGGCCCGATCACCGTCGGGATCGATTCCGGCGGTCCCTTCAACACCGGCAAGATGCTGCAGGCCGCGGAAGCCTGGCCGATGAATTTCGGCTTTTTGGGGCGCGGCAATTCGCATCGCGTGCCGCCGCTGGTCGAGCAACTCGAGACCGGCGTCATGGGTCTGAAGCTTCACGAGGATTGGGGGTCGATGCCGGCGGCGATCGATACCTGCCTGCGGGTGGCCGACGAGCACGATTTTCAGGTCCAGATCCACACCGATACGCTCAACGAGTCCGGCTTCGTCGAAGATACCCTCGAGGCGATCGGCGGCCGCACCATCCATATGTACCACACCGAGGGTGCCGGCGGCGGCCACGCCCCGGACATCATCCGCGTCGCCGGCGAGATGCACTGCCTGCCGTCATCGACCAATCCGACCAATCCTTTCACCGTCAACACCTTCGACGAACATCTCGACATGACGATGGTGTGCCATCATCTCAATCCGGCCATCCCCGAGGATGTGGCCTTCGCGGAAAGCCGCATTCGCCGGCAGACCATCGCAGCCGAGGACGTGCTGCATGACATCGGCGCGATCTCGATGCTCGGCTCCGACAGCCAGGGCATGGGCCGCATCCACGAGGTGATCTGCCGCACCTGGCAGTTGGCGTCGAAGATGAAGGAGCAGCGCGGCGCGCTGCCGGAAGACCGGCCGGGTTTCGGCGACAATGCGCGCATTCTCCGTTACATCGCCAAATACACCATCAACGCCGCGCGCACGTTCGGGATCGCCGACCACATCGGCTCGCTGGAGGACGGCAAGCTTGCCGACATCGTGGTCTGGCGCCCGGCCTTTTTCGGCATCAAGCCTGAGCTCGTGATCAAGGGCGGCTTCATCGCCTGGGGCGCGATGGGCGACAGCGCCGCCTCGCTGATGACCTGCGAGCCGATATTGATGCGTCCGCAATGGGGCGCGTTCGGCAGGGCGCCCGCGGCCTTGTCAGCGTGCTTTGTGCACCCGCTGGCGATCGCGCGCGATCTGAAGGGTGAGCTTGGCCTTTCCAAGAACATGCTTCCGGTCGGCGGCACCCGCAAACTGTCGAAGCGCGACATGCTGTGGAACGATGCCTGTCCCAAGATCACGGTGGACGCCGAGACCTTCAATGTTTTCGTCGATGGGGTATTGGCCACCTGCGAACCGGCTCACGAAGTGCCGCTCGCGCGCCGCTACATGCTGAGGTGAAGAATGCGGCAGGTGATTGAAGAAAGTAACCCGGCGCCCGCGGCCGGTTCGCCGGCGGCCCGGGTCGGCATCGGAGGACCGGTCGGCTCCGGCAAGACCGCGCTGATCGAAGCGCTGATCCCCGAACTGCAGCGTCGCGGCGTCGACCTTGCCGTCGTGACTAACGATCTCGTCACCAAGGAAGACGCCGAACGGTTGCGCCGTTCCGGCCTGATTGATCCGTTGCGGGTATCCGCCGTCGAGGCCGGCGCCTGCCCGCACACCGTGATCCGCGAGGATCCGACGTTGAACATCGCAGCCGGCGACGACCTCGAAGCCCGGTTTCCCGGCGTCGAGTTGATCCTGTTCGAGTCGGGCGGCGACAATCTCGCATCGACCTTCTCGCTTGATCTGGTGGATTGGTGGATCTTTGTGATCGACGTCGCGGGTGGCGACGATATTCCGCGCAAAAAGGGACCGGGACTGCTGCGGTGCGATCTGCTCGTCGTCAACAAGATCGATCTGGCGCCGTATGTGGGCGTAGACCTCGAGCCGATGCTGGCGGAGGCAAGAAGGGTTCGCGCCAACCGGCCGATCATTGCCACCAACGCGCGATCCGGCACCGGAATCGGGGAGGTAGCCGATGCTATCCTTGCCGCAGTCCTGTTCCGAACCTGACGCCGGCCGCGCGGCCGAAGTAGTGCTGGTTGCGGAGTTGGCCGGCGGACGAACGATCCTCCGCCGCCAACATGTCGGATATCCCTTCCACATCACGCGTGCCTTCCAGCTCGACCGGATGCGGCCCGATCTGGCGACGCTCTATCTGCAGTCGACCTCCGGCGGCCTCTACGCCGCGGACCGGCTGGTGCTGGACGTGACGGTCGGCATCGGCGCGGCGCTCAATCTCACCACGCCGGCGTCCAGCGTCGTCCATGATGGAGGCGAGGAGGGCTCATCGATGCGGCATGCGGTGACGGTGCAGGATCGGGCTTTCTGCGCGATCATCTCCAATCCTTACATCCTGTTTCCGGGAGCCAATCTGCATATTGCGACCGTCGCGACTGTCGCCGCCGATGCAATCCTGATCATGGCCGAGGGATTTGCCGTGCATGACCCGCATCGTCGTGGCGGCAGATTCGCGCGATTTGCAGCGGAGACCCGCATCATGCGGCCCGACGGACAGCGGGTGGTGGTCGACCGCGGCAGCATTAGCGGCAACGATCTGTCGGGAAATTTCGATGCGCTTGACGGCATGAATGCCGCCTGTTCCGTTCTCGTGATCGCCCCGCCGGACCGGCTGGCCGACATCGCGGAGATCGAGGCGGCGGCGGATCAATGCGGATGTCTCACCGGCGTAACCGCGGCCCCGAACCAGGCGGGGCTCGCGATGCGGTTGCTGGCGCCCGACGGCGGCACGCTGGTGCGCGGCATCGAGGCCGCATTCCATGTCGCAGCGCGCGCCGCACTCGGCGTTGAGCTGGCTCCGCGCCGCAAGTAGTTAAATGAGCTTGCGCCTTCGAGACAGTCACGCGGCGTAACGATCGGCAAGGTCGGGTGAATGCCTCGACCCAAATCTGAGCAATTGGAGTTGTCAGGTCATCGCGCCCGGCATGAAACATCTGATTTCCACGCGATCAAGAGAATCGTTGCGCCAGTAATAAATCGGCCAAACCATCGTTCTACCAACCTTGTTCGGTTCAGTGATCAGCGCCTCGGCGGGTACATCCCACCATTTGTCCCTGATGCGAACGCGATAGTGACCATCCTTGCTCTCCCAATCCGAGTCCAGCACGACACTGCCGTCGGCATCGGAGCAGCACGGACCCTTGCCGCTCGAAAGCTTTTCGAACCAGGGCTTGAGCGGCGAGTTGGCAAAGCGTCCATCAGCATCGCGAGCAAACGCCGGCTCAAGGACCAGGAGGACGACGGCAAAGGCAGCGCAGGATCTTATCCACGTAACCATCTATTTCCTTTCAACTCCTCCGGCAGCAGAAAATCCAAACGGACGCCATCCGCATACGCCTTCCGTCGACGCGGCCCGGAATCCGGAAGGCCGACGACCAGTGCTGGCAGATGAGGGCACCCTTGAAAACGCAAGGCTGCCCTAGCTCTGTGAAAAGCAAAACCAATGCCAAGGTTCAGCGAAAACCCGCTGCCCGCTGGGGGTATGCTGCGGACGAGGTATGCATTTCGCTCACGCACGCCGAAGTGAGTACCTGTCTCGTTAGCGTTGTCGGCGACGCCGCACCTGTGGCATCAAGCGGCCAGCCATCCAAGCGCGCGGCGTCGACGCGTTGGGGGTAAAAACGAGCCGCTCTAAGGTGGGGTTTAAATCCCCCTCCGGCATCCCCATATGGTGGTGATGGCTACATGGCAAAAAACGCGCGAGCCGCCGAAAACCAAGGCGGAGCTACGCGAGATGCTGGCCCAGGCGGTGCGCAACACGCAACCCGAGCCTAAGCCGCGGCCTCCCAAGGTCCGCAAAGATCAGCCTTAGGGCGCCGGCCGGCGTCTCATTCGCGAAGACGTATTTTGAGACCTTGCGTCCGGTGGGAATGTCCTACAAGCGACGCGCTGCGCAGAAGCCCCAATCGTCCTCCGCCAACAACGCGCCGACTGACGACGCTGGCGGGCAAGCGCTGCGATCCGTGGTTGAGGAGTTCGTCGAAAACGATACTACTTGTTCTTCTGAGAATCTTTCGGTTGTTCCGTCTGAACGAGTGGTTGTGTAGGTAAAGCCGTCGTGCCGTCCTGCGCTCTTTCCTGTCCGATGTTGTCCGTACTTGTCGGAGCCGCGCTCGGAAGTGCTGGCCCGGCCTGAGGTACGGTCGGTTGTGTTGTCCAATCCGGAGGGGTGGACGTAGGTGTTCCAGGTTCTGAAGCCACGGCTGTTGTACAAAAAATGATTGCAGCAAACAGGCCTGATAGAGCCGTTTTCATTATTGAGCCCTGAAGTTGGGGACGACGAGCAATTGTTACGTTACTCGAAGCGCAGGTGATTTGGCCAAGATATCCACTTGTATGAGCACATGCACGGCAGCGAGCCATGACATGACGACCGCAGACCGGTACAGTTCGTGCTCATAGCACCCACCGCTTCTTCGACGAAGGCGCGGGTGTGGGCGTCGGTTGGGCAGGTAGCCCGCCGCGTTTCCACGCATCGGTGGCGCTCCGCCGACGATCCAAATCACCCCAGAATTTTTGTGCCCCGAGTGTACCTCTCAAACGCTTTTTGCGCGTCAGCAGGGAAGCGGTTTTTTCATTAAGTTATTGTATTTGTTATATTATAATGGTGCCGGTTGAGAGGATTGAACTCCCGACCTTCGGTTTACAAAACCTGCCGGTTCCATGTTTTCCTGTTTCAAGTTGTGCCCGTCATATAAGGCTTTCTTGCGTTTCTAGGTGTTTTCGACCGCTGCTCTTGTGCCGGTTTTTGTGCCTGCACCAAACATGACCCGATGCTTTTCGGTGGGCGTCAGATGTTCCAAATACAGCTCGGTGGTCTTGACGCTGGTGTGCCCCAAGCGCTGCTGCAAAACGTAGATAGACCGGCCACTTTTGAGCCATTGCACGGCGTGGTAGTGGCGCAGGTGATGGAAGGTGAATGGCCGAAAGTCCTGTGCCTTTTTCCGTGCCTGCTTGGCTGTCACGGCCACGATCCGGCGGAAGTTGCTGGACACCTGCCGGTAGGGGCGGGCGGCCGGTTCGCCGACCTCCTGCTTTCCCTTCGGTGGTCGGTGCCAGAACATGGCCTGGGTCTCCATGCTCGCCGGAAGGTTCGAGAGCAATCGAAACCCGAAATCGTCACCAGCGTCTTCCAGCTCGATCACGCGCCTCTTGTTGCCTTTGCCGATGATCGTCAGTTGCTTGCGTTCGCGGTCGAAGTGTCGGCGAGCGCCGTTGGCGAGTTCATCGAGTCGTGCGCCGGTTAGAACGGCGGCGCGGATCATATCCGCGAACCGTCCCGTTGCGTTGGCGATCACCATCTCGATATGCGCCGCCTCCGGAAGCTCGATCGGGTCTCGCTGCTCTTTCAGCCGAGACTTTCGGCTCCCCGGCTTCAGCCAATCCATCGCAGGGTTGGTCGAAAGCCATTCCTCGCCGATGCAAAAGTCGAATACGGACGACAGCGCGGTCAGGTCGCGCTTGATGGTCGCCGTCGTCACGATGATGGGATGTTTCTTGCCCTTCGGAACGTAGGGTATGCGGCGACTGTCAACGATCGAACCGATCAGCTTCTTGTCGATCTCGTCCAGATAGAGTCCTTCGAGATGGGGCTGCAGCACCGCCAGCGAACACAGGTAGCGCGTTAATGTCTTCTTGCTGATCTCGTTGGCGACGAATTTTCCCCACGCCTCCACGGCCTCGCTAAGTGTTCTGCGGTGGTCGCCATAGTGATGCGAAGCAATTACTCGTTCACGTTCGATTTGACGACGCTGGCGCGCAACTTTTGGATCGTCTGTGCGAAGTGACCATCGGTTGTCGCGACCCCCGGTTTGTATCCGGCCCCAGAGCGTGCCATCGCGCCAGTAACAGCCCTTTGGGGCCTTCGGCCGTTTTGCCATGTTTCCCGCTCCTTCTCCGCCACAAAGGCGTCTAATAGGGCCACGTCGAAGGTCCAGGTGTCGCCGAACTTGGCAGCGCCGGGAATGTCGCCAGCCGCAGCCATATTGCGTACGGTGCGGGCTTCGAGCCCCAATCGTGCGACGGCGCCATCGATCTTGCAACGGCTTCTGATCGGAATGGTCATCTAGCCCACCGCTTCCGATCCGGAGGCGGTGGCGGCGGCGCGACCAGCTCATCGTCGACCTGCGCGGACATTTAGGCCGCCCGGGTTGCGCCGTTACGCTCTGCTCGGCGATCCTGATGCATCCGATCGCGAAGCACGCGGATGGTCTCCGCCGTCATTGACGAGACGTTGTGGGCCGCCCTTCGCTTCAACCACTCAATCACGTCGGGCGGCATCACCATGGTGGTTTTCTTGAGCTGTGCGTTGTTCATTTTTTTGACACTCCTAAGATGCATCTCAACACTTGCCACAATATGGGCGAAAACGGGGTACTCGCACGCTCGCGGTAACCCAAAACTTCAAGTCCGTGCGCGGTATCCACCACGAAGTTGGCGCAACGGCGTTTTCTGGATTTCCCGATCCCGTCCGTGGCGGACTTTGTCGGAGCAAAAACTCGTCCGTGACGGGTTGCCCCGTCGGGGGCGACCTCTCAAAGAAAAGGGGCCGCCCAAAAGCGGCCCCATGTCGCTGCGTACGACCTCGGCTAGAAAATTTTCAAATCCTGCATCACTTGCGTCGCGTTCGAATTGAAGGTGGCAACGCTAAGGTTGACCATCTTCATGGCGCCCGCCGTCGTCGTCGTGAAATCGAACACGGCACCGGCCGCATTTCGAAGAGAGATGCACATCTTGTCGCCGCTGCCGACAAACTCAACGAGCTGCGGCGTTAGGACGTCCGACGTCGTGGTCGGGACTGTGGTAGGTTTCGCGGTAGCCTTGGCCATTTAGTCACCTCGATGGTCTAGGTCAGGGCCGGCTTGGTGATCGCAACACCGGGCCGGTCCGCTGCTCGACGAGCAGCGCATCGATCATGCCATCGATATCACCGTGTTGGCAACGCGCCAGATCTGGCCAATCTGGCGCTTAAGTCGGAGGTTTTTGGATTCGCATTTCGCCGGCTCAGCCCCCATCTTCGGCCCATGCCCAAGTTCGAGTTCTGCATCCCGACCACCGGCAACATCGTGCCCGCCGGCGCCGAATGGTTCCACGAGATCAAATACGACGGATATCGCCTTCGCGTAGAGCGTGACGGCGACCGCGTGAAGCTGATCACCCGGGGCGGATACGACTGGACCCGACGCTTCCCGTGGATCGCTGAGGCCGCGCTCAGGAACCGGCGCAGGCACTTCGTGATCGATGGCGAGGCCGTGGTGCTGGGCCTCGACAGTGTCGCCGATTTCAACGCCCTGCATTCCGGCAAGCAGAACGGCGAGGTCCAGTTCTGCGCCTTCGACGTGCTGGCAGTGGACGGCGAGGAAGTCCGTGACCTGCCGCTGTCGATGCGCAAGGCCGACCTGGACCGGCTGTTGCGCGGCCGTCCCGACGGCATCTTCGTCGACCCGTTCGAGATCGGGGCTATCGGCCCCAATCTCTTCCGAGCGGCCTGCACCATGGGGCTGGAGGGTCTGGTTTCGAAGCGCAGCGACCGGCCTTATCGTGGCGGACGGTCGCCGATCAAATACATCGCCAACGTCGGGCAGGACGTCCATTCTATCGAAGTGGCCGGTCGCAGCGATGAGATGTTAAAGAAAATCCGACATGCCTAGCACTATGGCTTCGATGAGAAGGACGGATTCAAGATTGACTTCAACATCATGGTCTTCTCAGATCAATCCCTTCGGATCGGCCGGAATTCAATGGACGTAGTTCTCCTGCAACTTTTGTCAGCGGCTAGATATCTCACGATTTCCCCGGACATTGTTCGACTAGAGCACGTTATCCGCACGGAAAGGCCGACTAGCGCGTCTTCATGCCCGCGACGCTCCTCCGGCCTCGATCTCATGCTTGCGGGCGTCACAGCCCGGCGCAAGCCGTCCAGCACTATCGGCGCCTTGCCGGCGCCGACCCTGCGCCGATGATGGCCGGCTCGGTGCTGGTAAGGTAGCCCTCGAAGTGCGTGCAGGCCCGTCCGTCAGGTGTGCCTGCATAAAGCTTGACGGATAGATGTCAGTCCGATGCCGGTGAGGGCGGTGGCCTCATCCGGTGACAGCGACAGTCGCTCAGAAAGCGGACGATGCCCTTCTGTCCAAAACTCGTTCATGATGCTACCTCCATCGCGCCGGCGGCGCGACGAGGCCAACCTTCGGGATCTGCGACCCATTTGTAGACATGACCGCGCCGGGGGCGATCACTTTCAAGTCCGAGATCTCGGACGATTCGTAGGAGGGCGATCAGGGCGCCGCGCTTCTGTAAGTTGATGGCTTTCGCCAAGAATGTAGGCATCTTGTCCGTACTCAGACCAGGAGGTAAGATCCGTGACCGCTATATATCAGTTCTCGGAGACTGCGATGATCTGAAGCCCTTGGCATCTCGATTACGTCGTCGATAGCGTTACATCAGTGCCTTTGCTACGGCCCCCCGAAAGAGATTGTTGTGCCCGCCTTGGGACACGCCCATCACCACGGCTGAGGGTGACCGTGGCGGTCCGTCAGCGCATCTTCAAAGAACGTTTAGAGAACAATAACCTTTAGCGGCTATGCTTACCAAGCATAATGAGTGGGAGAGCTTCTATGACTTTTCAAGTGGGTGACGTGGTGACCCTGCGGTCAGGAGGACCAGCCATGACAGTGCGATCGGTTGGTAAGAAGCTTGTCAGGCGACAACAAAAAATCTATTGCGTTTGGTTCAACAAGGTCAAAAAAGTTGACGCTGGTTTCGATTTTGAAACGCTAGAAGCCGCCGAAAATTGCTTCGGCAAATAATTTAAAAGGCGTTAAGGACAGGCCGTTAGGAGGCGACAGTGCTCTCGCCACGGACTTGCACTAAACTTATTGAATTAGTGAGCGAGCCCCTCGCTGAAGCGTATCGCATGAAGCTGTCCCCGGTTAGAGTATTTGTAGATGCGATGACTCTTAATCATCGGGTCCCAGGTTCGAGCCCTGGTGCGCCCACCAAAAAATTCCAAAGCAAAGCCAAAGAGATAAGGGCGGTTCCGGACAAATAATCCCACTGCGCAAAAAATCAGAAATCGCGATTTGGGTCCATATTTGGGTCCAAGCCGGCTTGTTGGGAGAATGACGGTACAGCCTGGGTACACTTCAAGCGTCATGGCCACCGTGCGACGGTCGCATCCGGCAAATCGACCCGACGTATACCGCCCAGCAGCTTCAGCAGCACCGCCTCCCGTTCGTGCGGCCGCATTCCTGCGAACAGTTCGACTCGGTTGGCGAACGGGCGACGCCCCGAACACGCACGTAATCCCCGCGCCTGAAATCGCGGAGGTGGAGGTGGCAACTCGATCAGGCCGTTCACTTCCTGCGCCTTGAACGAGGTGACCACCGTGTCGGGGACGACGGCCGGCGTGATCCCGTCCGTGACCAGGCGGACGACACCCGGCGACCATCGTGCCTGATTGCATTGCAGTTCGATAAGCAGGAAACAGCAGTGGGGTCTTGATCACCTTGCGGCCACGGATGGTGCGCTGATCGCGCAGACGAGGCGCGTAGGTTTCGAACCCGAATAGGTTGAGACAGTGCAGGGCTAGTTGATCCCTTTGCGGCTGTAACTGCGCGGCTGCCCAGAAGGCCATGACGAACATCCATGCTTGCGTGATGGCAGACGCCAGCACTATGGTGGCGCCCTAAGGCCTCACAGCTCCTTCCCGCTGTGGGGCCTTTCCTATTTCGGTGTTGTCACGTCGCGGGCTGGCGCTTCGCCTCGGCCGCAGCAATCGCCACGAGCGGATCGGGCTCGAACGGCGACAAATTGGCATCGAGCAAACGCTTGAGCAGCTCGGCGCTTTCGCGTTTGCCGCTCGGATCGCCATACGGTTTGTCCAAGTCGCGCAGGCTGGCGCGAAAGAGCGGACTTTGCCAAGGCGCAAGGTTCAGCGAACGACTCTGCGCGCAGGTGGCGGCGAAGACGGCGACCGATTGCCAAGATTCATCGGCGAGCATGGAATCGATCTGCCTGAGGCGGCCAGCGTCCTCGGCACGGGTCACGGCAAGGGCTCGCGTCAGCGCGTCTTCGTCAGCGGGGGTCAGGGTGTTGTCAGTTGGTTTCATCGCGCTTCGCCTCCAAGGCAATGCGGCTGTAGTAGCTCACCGGCTCGTGCGACTCTGGTGACTTCGACGCCACCCGGCCGCCCGGACTGAGGGACAACATCCGCGCCAGAGTCGTCACCGCACGCTGGCGGGCCACCCAGATCGCGAGCCACGGACTCGGCCGGTCACCGTTCGGGCTGCTGACGACAGGGGCAGCGGCGAGTTCACCGGCAGCGATTCGTTCGGCGACGATGGCCTTCGAATAGCAGGCGAGCAGCGGAATATCGGACGGCACGAAGTGCGAAGGCGCAGCGCCCATGATGAGATCGGCGAACACGACGCGCTCGATCTGGTCGAGATCCTCGGGTGGCTTCAACAGCATCCGGGTGCCGTTGGTCCCGGTCGCGAATCCGGCGGAGGCGGCGGCTTGGCGGGGCATCAGGCTGGCTCCCTCTCACGCCCGGTCACTCTAGAAGCCTATTCTCCGGCTCCAGAACGCTACGACCCATTGTAGCAAATTTGTTGCGGCTCCGCGCCGGGAAACCCGCCGGAATCATTTTTTTGGTCCCCCCCCCCGGGGGGTGGTCGGCCGCCGCCCGCCTCATTGACCTTTCCGCGAAAGTGAAGCGGGGCGACGACCTGAGCCAATCGCATACGGCACCAGACCGTTGCCTTCGACATCGTGCGCCGACGAAGACAACGCCGGTCCATGAACTCGAACGCTACATGCGGGTGCAAGGAGCGTTCGAAAGTCGGGGATACTTTTCCTCGCATGCTGTCAAACGGCGAGCGTTTCGGGACACGTTGCCAAAGCGCAAACCATTGGAGCTACTCGCTGATCAAATCCCAAGGCATTGCGTGCAACTGACCATCCCCGCGTTAATTTGCGCGTTTGCTCAAACAATGGCGACTAATCAGGAACACAAGGAGCGGTCGTTATTAGTTTCGACAGGTTTGTCCGTGGTTAGAGCCCAGGAAAGGTTATGGCCCGCAGGAGCCGTTTGGGCGCCGGGGTTAACATCGGGGTACTAATCTGCTGGCAGCTGCACACTCGCTGCCGAGCACCGCGACCTGCGGTTTATTCCCCAATGCTCTGGCCTACGACAAGGGCAGCGCGACGTTGGCCGTCATAGTAAAACGAAGTGGTCGCGGCGACGACTTTGCGCTGGGTCAGGGCGCGCTCGACTATCCCCCAGAGGATTTCCGACATCCAGAGAACTCCGCCCGAAATTGCCCCCTCGGGTGGGGTTTTTCCTTTTGATTTTCGAGCAAGCCAAAGAATGTTTTCGCAAGGTCACCAGAGATATATAGAGCTCTGCACGCACCATAGCGAAAGCTGGGTCCGCTTCGCGGTCAGGCGTGCGTCGCGGCCGGCGAAGCGAGCTCGTGGAGTATGGCGACTAGCTCGGTATGAACAGGCGATGTCCGATCACTAAACGCCTCGATTGGATTTGCTTCAGTGAGCCGGTTAAGACGGGTGAGCAGGCGAATGCGCTGACGGCGGGTAAGTTTGGCCTTGGACGACCGCCAGCGGAAGAACAGGCGATACAGTTCTCCGTCGCCGAAGAGCTCGTTAAGTTCGTGTATCGTGACGTAAACAAGGAATAGGACCATCAGCCATATTTGTATTGACAAAAAGCGCGGCAACGAAAAGTGATTAGCGAAGTAGTCTCCGAAACCGGCGATTGCGCCGCCTGCAGCGACGAAATGGACGATCTCCTCCACCAGTCGCACGATCAGTACGCACACCCAGTAGATCGCGCTCTTGAACAAGATGGGCTGGATCATTGGCGCGCCATCGAAGCGGCGCATAAAGGGCAGGTTGTCCGTTACCAAGACGGCTTTTCCGACGAGCAGCGCCGCTACTATCGCGGTGAAGAAGCCACTGAACTCGATGCCCTGTTCCTGCAGGATCAAGCGTTTGGTCCATAGGATCAGGTTGAAGCCCACGAAAAAGAAGATCGTCGGCGGAAGCGCGTGCTTCACTTGTGCTAGCCACCAATTGACGGCCCGCCGCAGGAGTGCTGTCGGCGTGGAGGCGGCAATAGCGGGCTGGCTCATCTGCTACTCCCGAGCTATCAGGCCGCCGGAAAGAATATCGTTCCCCTAAGCGTCTTTCAAGGATGGTGGCTTCGTCGGCCGACTCTTTCGCCATCTGGGTCACACCCATCCCGGCCGCGGAGCCTTCGGCGATTGCTTCGATGGCTTGACCGGCTGCGGCGATCTGGACCGCGCGGCCCCGGCGAAGTAATATGGCGAAGTCCGCGGGTTGAACGGATCGGGCCTAACGCCCAGGCTGACCGGTTCAGTAGTGTTGCTGCTGCGAAGTCGATCGATGGCCGGATCAAACACCGCTGCACCGTGAAACAAGTCCCTAACGATAGCCGCTAAGGTCTCGGGCGGCAGCGAGTTCTTTCCGGCGATAAAGCCGTCCAGCGTCGCACTCGGCAGTCCGAGTTCTCTCGCCATCGTGGCGGTGTTCATCTTGCGGGCGCGCAGGGCTAGCCGGATGATGCAGAACGAGCGGCTGCGTCAGATCATCAGGGACCTGCAGCGCCACCAGTTTGGGCGCCGGGCGGAGACGTTGCCCGAAGACCAGATGCTGCTGGGTCTGGAAGACGTCGAGCAGACAGCTGCGAGTGATGCGGCTGGTGCGGAGCAGGCGACGCCGGCCGCGCGACAGGCCGGAGCCACCAACGCCTGCTGGACAAGCTCAAGCAGCGGCCGAAACTGTTTGCCGACGAGACGACGTTGCCGGTGCTGGATCCCGGCCGCGGTCGCACCAAGATCGGGCAGTTGTGGGCCTATGCCGCCGACGACCGACCATGGGGCGGATCCGATCCGCCGGGCGTGGCCTATGTCTACGCCTCAGACCGCAAAGCCGAGCGGCCGATCACCCATCTCGACGGCTTCAAGGGCGTGTTGCAGGTGGATGGCTATGCCGGCTACCGCAGACTGGCCGAGCGCGGCGACGTGCAGCTCGCGTTCTGCTGGGTCCATGTGTGGCGTAACTTCTACAAGCTCGCGACTCCCGGTCCTGCGCCGATTGCCAGCGAAGCGCTTCAGCGCATTGCTGCACTGTATGCGATCGAGAAGGACAAACGCGTCGGTTTGACGATGCCTCGATCACTCGCGGTCAATGAACAGACGTCGTCAGATAGGGCGGACTGGTCCGAGCGCAGCGCCTGCATCTTCGTAACTTTGGATCGGACCGGCGGCGCCCCGTCCAGAAGAAGCCGCGGCCAATGGGACGATCAGGCGGCCGGCTGCGCGACGCCTATGATAACTTCGAGATCGGCCGTCAGCGTCTTGCCCTGGTTTCCGGCCCGAGCAGCACGGAGATCACGACCAGTATCAGGAAGAGTATCGTGCTGACCATAATCGGTATGGCGAAGCCGAAGTTCATCTGCATAGCCAGATAGGTCAGCACCGGCGCTACCAAGCCGCCGCCTGATGATAGATGAATCCGGATGCCGTCGCCCGCACCTCGGTCGGGAAGCGCTCGCACAGGTAGCTCGGCATTTGCCCGTAGATCGAGCCGCCGTCAAGAAGATCGCAATCGTCTCCGGAACGATCCTGCTCGGCCTGCGACCCCATATGCCCGAAACGAAGCCCCACAGGCTATTTCCGGCAAAGACGATAGCAGCTCATTGAAACTGCCTAACAGACAGCCCGAGAGATATACTCTGCAAAATCGAAATGTCGTCTTTGTGGTCGACGACGACCCGGCAATGCTGCGGAGCGTGGCGCGACTGCTGCGGCAGTTCGGCTATGCCAGCTTGTTGTTTTCTTCGGCTGCGCCTTTCGTAAATCACAGCAATTTCGAAGAGGCATTCTGCGTGGCTCTCGACATCAACTTTGGGCGGCGACGTCTCAGGCATCGAGTTGCGGCTCCGTCTCAAGGCGACCGACAGATCAGTGCCGGTCATTACATGACTGGGAACGACAGCGTCTCGCTTCACACGGCTGCGCTTCAGTCCGACTGCCTCGCCTATCTTACCAAGCCATTTTCGCCGAAGTCACTGAGGGAGTTGTTCGACAGCGTTTCGGTCGTTTGACGCTGCCAAGTGCGCTTGTATATCATTGGTGATCTCACAGGAACGTCCCAGCGCTAAGGAAAGTTGCAATCAAGCCGTTCAAGCTGATGACAACTCTCGTTTCGCTGGCAGAGTTTCCTGAAGCGTCCACGATCCGCCAATAATCTCCTCGCGCAGACGATAAGGCCGAATGAAAAAGGACATCATTGCCGGCGTTTTCCTCTGATCGCGAAGTCCTCGGCGATCACCGTGAAATCCGGTCCGGTGCGAGTTGTTGGCCCCGCCGGATAATCCGTAATTACCATCGTCGTCCCCGGGCGCAGTGTGTCAGCGATTCTGTAAATGGCCTCGCGGTCGAGATACTCGATCCGTGCGAGTTCCTTGTTTGACCAGATGTCGGCGGGCACCCCTGCATCGGGATGACCGCCTAAACCAAACGCGGTCCATTTTAGTGCGTGTCGGTCTTCTGAGGGCCCAATAAGTGAAAATAGATGCGTGCCGAGGGGCTGGAATGGATCAACGATATTAATGGCCGTTTCAAATGCGACCTCCCCGTCAGTCATCAGGTAGGCCTTACGGTCCGCAGCAGAGACCAAAATGGACATGACCGGTTCTTCGTTGGCAGGGCTCTGGGCCTTTTTGGCAATGTTTGCCTTTCTTTTCGCGGCGTCCGCTTCCTTCGCGATATCGTCTGGCAATATAAGCCCCGCCGCGAGGGCCGAGCTGTGCGGCGAATCCTGATCTGCGATGATGACTGGAGAGCCGTGCTGGGTGACGGAAAATAGCAACTCCGAGAACCGAATTGGCAGCCTGATGCAGCCGTGGGAGGCTGGATAGCCGGGCAAGTGCCCGGCGTGCAGCGCGATCCCGCGCCAAGTCAGCCGCTGCATATTGGGCATCGGAGCGTTGTTGTATGTGCTCGAATAATGCTCCTTCCGCTTCTGCAAGATTGTAAAAACGCCGGTCGGAGTTTCATGTCCCTTGGCTCCGCTGGAGCACGTCGAAGCGGCGATGGCAAATCCATTGCGGAAGACGTGAACGATTTGATGAGGAAGAGACACCAAAACCACGACAGGTCCGCGCGGTGAAAGCTCGGGCCGCCATATGAATTCGCCCCGTTTGAGTTTGGTGACATCGGCGAGATCGAGCGCGAACGCTCGGGTCGCCGATAACAGCAAAGGCGCGGTAAAAAGAGCGTGTGTCACTTGACGACGGTTCAATGCTTCTCTCGTCTATTTCGGCCGGCCGACTCGTTTGCTCATGGAGTACCAATCCTTACTTCGCGCAGAATTTGGGCGCCCGCTGCGATTAGTTGAAAGTAGGCGGTGAATCAAGAACGTTCGCTTTGGGATGCTGTCGAAAAGGCCGGGTTTTCGACCTGGCGGCCTTTTCCGGGGCGAGTTGCGATGGGTGGCGTTTGCCTTGTTTGTCATCGTGTGCGGTCGGTGATCTGGGTGCTGTTTGGCTTCCATAACGGTTTCGGGTTTTGACTAAATGGACAAAATGGAATGAGTTTCGCCTCCGATCTCACATGCTCGAAAGTGCGAGTGTCCCAAGTGTCTCGCGGATTTAAGTGTACCTTTCATCTGACTTGATGTGCTACGAGAGCAAGGGGTGTACTGACCTGCCACCGAATTCTCATCCAGCGGCGGTTAGAGTCTCGGGGTTTTGTACGCCACTTGGCGCGGGTGGAGCAACGGGCGATCGGCGGAGCTGGTCGGGGTTGCGCAGCCGAGCGCTCGTTGCGGTGAGTGTGGCGGCGTAGGCCGCAGGCGTGAGGTATTGCAGCGAAGAATGCGGGCGCTCGCCATTATAGTCGGCGACCCACACTGCGACCTTGGTGCGCGCATCGTCGATGTCGAAGAACAGCGTCTCGTTCAGAAACTCGTCACGCATACGGCCGTTGAAGCTCTCGACGAAGGCGTTCTGGATCGGCTTGCCTGGGGCGATGAAGTGCCAGTCGATGCTGGTCTCCTTGCACCAGGCCAGCATGGCATTGCAGGTGAACTCGGTGCCGTTGTCGGAGACGATCGAACCCGGCTTGCCGCGCCGCTCGACGATCGCGGTCAGTTCCCGCGCCACACGCCGTCCTGAGATCGAGGTGTCCGGGATCGCGCCCAGGCATTCCTTGGTGACGTCGTCGACGATGTTGAGGACGCGGAAGCGCCGTCCGTTGGCAAACTGGTCATAGACGAAATCCAGCGACCAGCGCGCATTCGGCCTTGCTTCCAACAGGATCGGCACCCGAACGCCCACGGCCTTGCGCCGGGCTCGCCGTTTGCGCACCGCAAGCCCTTCTTCGCGATAAAGCCGGTGGATGCGGTTGATGCCCGACGGCTCGCCCTCCCGCCGCAGCAGGACGAACAGCCGGCGGTAGCCGAAGCGCCGGCGTTCATTGGCAAGCTCGCGCAGCCGAGCTCGAAGCTCCGTGTCCGGCGGTCGGCAGGAGCGATAGCGGACCATGGTCCGATCCGCGCTGGCGATTGAACAGGCCCGCCGCTCCGACAGGCCCATCGTGTCCTGCAGGTGCGCCACTGCGGCGCGCTTGGCGGCGGGCCCTACCATTTTTTTGACAGCAACTCGCGAAGCGCTGCCGCATCCAGCATCTGCTCGGCCAGAAGCTTCTTCAGCTTCGCATTCTCCTCCTCCAGCGCCCTGAGCCGCTTGGCTTCGGAGACATCCATTCCGCCGAATTTGGCCTTCCAGTTGTAGATCGTGGCCTCGGAGACCCCGTGCTTGCGAGCCAGGTCGGCCGTCTTGGCACCTGCCTCGTGCTCCCTGAGCACGCCGATAATCCGCTCTTCCGTGAACCTTGCTCGCTTCATCTGTCCGTCCTTCTGCAGGCCGGACTCTAACTCCTCGTGGACGAAAAACTTAGTGGCAGGTCATGTGCCGTCAAAGGCTATAAATTTATTTGCGTAACCGATCCAAACGCCAATCGCGCTACTTTAAGAGGCATGGAACTCTATGGGGCAAAGGTCATAGTAGTGGAAGAACGCGACCCCGCTGGGGGATATTTGGGAAGCAGGTTGGAGAAAATCGATCAAATACTGCGATCGGAGCCGAACTCGGTTTGGCTCAACCAATATGCTAACGTAGCTAACAAAAATGTTCATGCCGAGCAAACAGCAAACGAGATTGCGCTCGAATTTGACAAGGTCGATTGGGTTTTCGTCGGGAGCGGCACTACTGGTACCCTAGCAGGGATTTCGGAACGACTTCGTGCAGAATTCCCAAAGATCAAAGTTGTGGCCGTTGAACCGGTAGGTGCTGTCACGTTCGGAGGCAAGCCCGGCAAAAGAAATATCCCCGGCATTGGCGCGAGTGTAAGACCAAAGCTCGCTGACTTCGCCAAGCCGGATAAAATCGTCGCAGTGACGGAAGAAAGAACGGTTGAAGCTTGTCTTTCGTTCATTCGAAATTATCACTTACTTGTTGGGGGAAGCACCGGAGCAGTCCTGGCCGCCGTAGAGCAGCTTGCTCCAGAATTCAGTCGAAGCGACACCATCGTCGCCATATCCGCGGATTTTGGCGAAAGGTACCTGGAAACTATTTATAACGCCGCCTGGGTAGAGAACGTCATCGCACCCGAAGATGACAGGCCGCCGCGAGCTTATGCGTCCATCTCATCCGCGTGAGCCATAGAAAAAAGCACGTTGATCTCCGCGCTCGCAGTTGGCGCCTTAGCCAATGTTACGACCCGGAACGCTCGGCTGACGTTAGCGAGTTGATTGACACCATCGGCGACAAAAACGGTCGGACGTAAACGGGACTAGCAGCGTAGGTGTGGAAACGCACGTAACAACAGGGTTTTTTTCGCTCAGGGAAACGCTAGGAATTTCAGGGAAATGAGGGTAATAAGTTTACGAATCTGGTGGTCAGGAGCGCAAATCTCTCCGGCGGCGCCAGCAAAACAGGGCCTTTCGGACCAATTTCCAGGCGGGGACGCGCGAAAAGCCGTTTTGCGGGCGCGCAGAGGGCGCAAATGCATTGGATATCTCGCCGTTGCGGTACCGTGCTGCCTAAGGATTGGAGCAACAGGGCTGGATATTCTGAATCATTTGGACGTGCTTTGCCAAGTTCGAGAAGCACTCACCTCGCGCGTCATTGCCAGTGAATGGACGGTCGCTGGATAAGAGCCACATGCAGGAGAAATCGGATGACTAAGTTTCGGCACCTGATCTGGATGGTAATTGCCGCGGTTGGATTGATGCTTTCGGCCTCGCAGAGCCAAGCGCAACTACGACAGCCTGACGTCGGCGACCAGCCGGGATTGATCGCCGATGATACCGTTGCGCTGGATTCGGAATTCAGGAAGACAGCGGTGCTCTACCGCACCAATGAGGCACCGGGCACCATCATTGTTCATACCGCCGAGCGCCACCTCTATCTGATCCAGGGCAACGGCCGCGCGCTGCGCTATGGTATCGGCGTCGGCCGCGATGGCTTCCAGTGGCAAGGGCTGGTGAACATCACCCGCAAGGCCGAGTGGCCGGACTGGACGCCGCCGCCCGAGATGATCGCGCGCCAGCCCTATCTGCCGCGCTTCATGGCCGGCGGCCCAGGCAACCCGCTCGGCGCGCGGGCGATGTATCTCGGCACAACCGTCTATCGTATCCACGGGACCAACCGGCCCGACACTATCGGCACGGCTGTGTCTTCTGGCTGTTTCAGGCTGGTCAACTCCGACGTTGCCGACCTTTACGAGCGCGTTCCGGTCGGCACCAAGGTCATCATCCGGCAGAAGCCAGAACTGTAACCGCGACGCCGCACCGTTTGCTCAACCGTTTGCGCACTGCATTCAACCCGCTCGGCGCGCGGGCGATGTATCTCGGCACAACCGTCCGCCTGAAAGAGCCAAAATCGACCAGCTTGTCGCTTGAGGATGAGGCCATCATCGTCGCCTTTCGCAGGCATACGCTGCTGCCGCTGGATGACTGCCTCTATGCTCTTCAGGCGACAATCCCGCACCTGACACGCTCATCGCTTCATCGTGTCTTCAGCGCCATGGCGTCTCACGGTTACCCGACGTGGAGGATGGCAAGGTGATAAAGCGTAAGTTCAAGGCCCATCCGATCGGATACTTCCACATCGACATCGCCGAGGTTCGCTCTGCGATGGGAAAGCTTTATCTCTTCGTCGCTATCAACGAACCTCGAAGTTCGCCTTCACCGAGTTGCACGAGAAAGCCACGAGGAGTGTCGCGGCCGACTTCTTACGGAACCTGATCAAGGCAGTCCCTTACAAGGTCCACACCGTTCTGACTGACAACGGCACCCACGTCACCGATCCAAGCGGTGAGAGCTGGACCGTGGCGACCGCCGGCCATGATGCCCATGATAGGGTTTCTCCGACGTCACGTCGGTGATGGGGATGATCCAGCAGCGATTGAGCCGGGGGCAGTCGATGACCGATCATCGGACCGGCGGCGGAAATCCATTGGATCAAATTACTGATCAGGCGAGTGCGCTTGGAAAGTAGCAGGCCTACCGAAATCGCATAGTAGCTCGATCTCGAACTGTATAGTGTTGGTAAGCAACTAATTCAGATACTGGGGAAGCCGGCCATGTTCAAACGTCTCTTTTTTACGACCGGGCTGCTTGCGCTCGCGATATACACATTGACGCCAGCTATTGCTCAAACGCCCTCGGGGACCAAGGTCGGCACGTTGACCTGCAGGATGGGACCGTCCATCGGCCTGATTTTTGGATCTCGACAGCGGATGGCTTGCCGTTTCACTCCGAGTGGCTCCTTCCCTGCGGAAGCCTATGTCGGCGTTATGAGCACGGTAGGTCTTGATATCGGCATCACAGCGGGTGGCGCGCTGGCGTGGGGCGTGTTTGCGCCGACAGCAGGACCGAAGCGCGGAGCGCTTGCCGGCACGTATGGGGGCGCGAGCGGTGCCATCGGGGTGGGTGTAGGCGTCGGAGCAAATCTGCTATTTGGCGGGACCGGGCGTTCGATCGCACTTCAGCCGCTTTCACTAGAGGGATCCGTTGGGATAAACCTCTCTCTTGGAGTTTCGAGTCTTACCCTTACGTTAGCGCAATAAACACGGCGCAACGCCCAACGTCGTCGCCATCAACGTGATAACGCGGCAAAACCGCTCAGTATCGAGCCATAGAGGATGTCCGATGAAGGTCACAACACATTTGCGGGTCAAGCTTGGACTTTTGCCTTTGCTGTTCGTTTTGTCGATCGGCTCCGTGTCGGCGCAGACCGACGTCACGAAAACGCTTCAGGAAAAATTGACGGCCAGAATTGCGAAGCTCCAGAGCGCCTGCGCTAAGGATATTAAGAGATACTGCAAGGACGTCACGCCCGGCGAAGGGCGTGTGATCTATTGTATGCAAGCTCATGAGGACAAGATAAGTCCCCAGTGTACATTCGAATTGGAAGATGAACTGACCAGCGTGCAGAATTCGCTGGACGATCTGAAGAACGCGATAAGCGCCTGCAAAGCTGAAATAGCGGGCATCTGCGGGAAAGTTATACCCGGCCAAGGCCGGATCGCTATGTGCCTACTGGCGAACAAATCGTCGGCTTCAAAGGATTGTGCGGACGCCATCCAGAAAATTGAAGCCACGGCCTCTCAGTAGCAAGATCGTGGAGCATCGCTTTCGCCACGGGATCGTTTGGAAAACGCTTCAGGATCTGTCGATAGTGATCGGCAGCGACGTCAAACTGCCCCGTTGTACAAAATTGGATGCCTCTCATGTCATATCGCTAAATTTGACGACAAGGCCGGGTTGACGCACGAAGCGCGCGAAAAGGCCGATGCCGAGGTGATGTCGGACCTTTTAGCGTTTCGTTTCGACGAAAGTTTTTTGTGTTTTTCGGCGCAGCCGCAAGGTCTACCGGTCGAGCACAGGGCCGACGCTGGTCCAAGGGACTTGCTCTCGGTGCGCTGCATGGTCACGCCGCGCGGCGAAACACCCGGAACGACGCCAGGATACTCATGGCCGCGCCGATACACCGATCGCGCGGCCGGTGGGCTTGCTGCCCGCATCTCCCCCGGCACGCACGAGGCGCGGCTGTCTTGACGGCGCGCAGCGCCGAGGTGTTCGCTGTCGCCTCAATAGCCAAACGGACCAATACCTAAAAAGCCAGGAAAATAACCAACACAGGCGGGGCGAGACCATTCCCGCGCCCGTAGTGGCAGGAGTATGCGACTCCGTTCCCCGCTGTGATGCGCGTCACATTCAAAAATAGGCCACTGACGTTTTCAAGTTAGGCCCTGAGGGTCGAAACAAGCCAGTACCCGATTATCGCCACTCGCGTTCTCGGCGCGCCACATCGCTCGCCCGGTTTCGCGGTAACTCGTATCGTGCTCCAGATTACGCAGCCTGCTTGCCCTAAGCGCAGCGCCCGTTGACATATGTCAATCGAGCGTGCCGTTTTTATCGTCCACCATATGGAGTCGGCTGATTGGGCTCACCCCACACACGCCAAGGCGAGTGAGGGCGGTCGCATCGGCTCATTTGGAGAATGACCTATGATGAAGAGTATGGTGATAATTGGTGCCGTAGTACTTCTCTCCGCACCGGTCGCGATGGCAAAGGAGCGATCATTTGGAGCCTGTGCGGCCGATATCAAGGCAAAATGTTCTGACGTTAAGCCCGGCGGGGGCCGCATTAAAGATTGCGTGAAAACACACGCAGCAGATTTTTCCGATGCGTGTAAGGCGAGGCTTGCGCGGGTCGCGGAGATCAGCAAAGCTTGCACGACTGACGTAAAGGAAAGTTGCCCCGGCAAGGAACGAAGCTGCATTCTGAAAAGCATTGGCAACGTCAAAGACCAATGCAAGGAGGCGCTCGGGCAGTCAGTGGCCGGGACAAAATAGAAGTCCACACGAGCGCGTACGACCTGGATCAAACATCCCTTCTTCGGCGTGAACGAGGCATCGGCGCGAGGTTACCGACATAGCGGTTAACGACGCGGGACAGCTCGATGACCGCCGTCGACCGCTACCAATCGTCGCCTTGCCATTCGACGTCCTTCCTCAATATCCGTCGCCCCAACGATACTGCCATGCGATACCGACGGCTGTCAGTTCGCTTCCCGTGCGGGTCGTGATGCCGGTACTGGCAGAGAGCTTGAGAGAGTTTTGTCGATCAATCGGCAAAGCGACCGTCAGGCCAGTTCGCGTGATCGCCTGCTCGTTATCACTTTTGACGCCGTTGAGGGCCGTGCGGCCACCCGCGAAATAGAGCCCGTCCAGCGCCATCCATATGCCCGACTGGAACGTGTAGATGACATGTCCCTGCACAGAATAGATCGGAGCCTGCGAGAACGTATTGCCGCCGAAGAAGTCGGTGTTGTCGCTGAAGAACGTCACACCGGGGGCGAACTCAACGGTCCATGGACCCCATGCCTTAGAGATCCCGAGCTCGGGCCGATATGACCAACGATTGCCGCCGAGGTTGAGCAGCTTGGTGTCGTCATACTGGCCGAGCGGCGCGGAGACCTGCAGGCTTACTCCGATGATTAGATCCTGCCGATAGCTGGCGAATTCCTTCGCCGAGAGCGCGGGCGCCCCAAACAAGTTCACCGAGACGCGAAATCGCGGATCGCCCAAGCCTGACATCTCTCGATCGCGCGGCTCGCCGTTCACGAGCCCCTGCGCGGCGAATGACGATGTCGGCACAATCACATCAAACTTGGCGGACTGGCCCGCGAGATCGAAGGACCGAACATAGGCCAGCACGCCAGTGTTGGAGTGGAATTTAGCGTCAGCGATCGCCGTGTCGGGATCGAACGCGATCTTGCCTTGGGAGTAAACGTAGCCCGAGATCAGGAAATTCAACCCGATAGGCGCATTCGAGTACGATCGCGGCTCTGCCTCCTGCGCGTTCGCATTTGAGACCACGGCCAGGGCGGCGATCATTCCGAATGCCAGGCCAAGCGGGAGCCGGTTTGCGACACGCGCTTCAGGCGCATCGGAGCTTGCATCGACCATGATGGGCGCATCACCGACCGCCCGTTGCACCCCAACGCCATGCCGGTTCATCGAAGTATCCTACCAAGCAACTTTGTCGGATCAAGGGATCGACTGTCCCAGTGGCGACTTTGATCATCGCTTCATGCTTCAGGGCACGAGGGGCCATGCCAACGGGAGCTCGCCGAAGATAGGCGTTCGGCGGCGAGCTAGCACCCTGACCCTTTGTGTACCAACACGCACTAAATAAAGTCGGGAATGAAAAATTGTAAATATATTTACGGGGGCCGTCGCGCATTCCCCCCATTTTTCCCTGCCGCAAAGAACCCGCCCCGGACATCTCTTGAGATGTCGCTGGCGGTAGGTGGCGCGCACCGGGAGCGGGCATCACGTCATCACAATGACACGGCGCAAGCCATCAAACGTTGGTGTCAAAGCAGATCTGCGCTGGTAACCCCGGAATTCCGCCTTCTAACCTTGAACGGACATTCGGTCGTCATCGCCTCCAAACAAAAAACACGATGTCAGGGTGACATGACAGGCTAGGGACGGAAACGCAGAATGGCAGGAGCTGGCCGCTGGCCCACGAACTGCGGGAAGGAACACCATGACCCGCGATGCCTTCCGGGTTCTAGCGCCGGATTTCCTATCACTCACAACCGGCATTGTGGTCTATTTCGTCGGGGTTCTGACCACGCAGCACGTGAAGTTTTTGCAAAATTTCAGTATTCCCGAATCAGTGAGCGGAGGGTTTATAGCGGGCGTCGTTCTTTCGTTGATCTACCTTACTTTCAACCTCGAAATAGACTTCGACCTCACGACGCGCGACCGGTTGCTAGTGATTTTTTTGCTGCCGTCGGCATGAATACACGGCTCTCCGATCTTGTGGCGGGCGGACGGACTATGATTGTCCTGTGTGTGGTCTCAGCGGTGTTTGTATTCATTCAAAATATCGTCGGCACCGAGAACCACCATTGCTTGGGCCCCCCTCATTGCAACTGAGCACAATTTTCCAGCGGAGACTGGCATCGCAGCGGCAACCCTCGGGCTAATCATCGCTGTGTGTTAGGCGGCCCAATCGCAAAATACCTTATCGAAAAGTACGGGTTGCAACGTTCGTCGGCTGACCCAGTTTCAATCGAGCTAGCGCCGGAAGACGATAACGCCCCAATAGACAAAATGGGAGTGATGCGTGCGATGCTTGCTTGCTTAATAATGGGCATTGTCCTGTCTAATACCTGTCCGAAACCCTTTTCCCGTTGGCCTTGGCCCGCACGAACAGCGTCGCTCGATCTCATTTCAAGCTATTCGCTGTCAATCTTCCTCGTAAGCGTCGTTCTCAGGCCACGGCTCTGAGGTCTTGCTTTCGATAAGCCCAAGGCAGCAGCTGATCGATGTCGCGGTTTGGATGGCCGTTGACGATCCTGGTAAGGACATTGGTTAGGTATTCGAGCGGGTCGATATTGTTGAGCTTACAGGTCTCGATCAGCGAGGCGATGGTGGCCCAGTGTTCGGCGCCACCATCCGAACCTGCGAACAGAGCATTTTTTCGGGTGAGCGCGATGGGGCGGATGGAGCGTTCGACAGTATTGTTGTCGAGCTCGACACGGCCATCGTCGATGAAGAGTGTCAGGCCTTGCCAACGCGACAAGGCATAGCGGATGGCTTCGGCGAGTTTGCTCTTCTGACTGATCAGACCAAGTTTTGCCCGCAGCCAAGATTTAAGGGTGTCAACGAGTGGTCGACTTTTCTGCTGTCGGACGATACGACGTTCGTCGGCGCCGCGGCCCCGGATGTCTTTCTCGACGGCATAGAGCGTAACGATATGTTCGAGCGCTTCGCTGGCAATCGGCGACGGACCGGGAGCTGCAAGTTCATAGAAGCCCCGCCGTACATGTGACCAGCAGAACGCCAGCCGGATGTCGCCGCGATCGGCCAGCTTACGGTAGCCGGCATAGCCATCGACCTGCAAAATTCCCTTGAAGCCCTCGAGGTGGGCGATCGGCCGCTCGGATTTGCGGTCGGGCGCGTAGACATAGGCAACACCCGGTGGATCCGACCCACCCCAGGGACGGTCATCGGCGGCGTAGGCCCAAAGCTGGCCGGTCTTGGTGCGGCCACGGCCGGGATCGAGGACCGGCGCGCTGGTCTCATCCGCGAACAGCCTGGGCAATTCCCTGAGCCTGATGAGGAGCCGCTCATGCAGCGGGCGCAGGTGCCAGGCGGCATGACCGACCCAATCTGCCAGCGTCGACCGATCCAGATCGATCCCCTGGCGGGCGTAAATCTGGGCTTGGCGATACAGCGGCAGATGGTCGGCATATTTGGACACCAGAACCTGGGCAACCGTGGCCTCGGTCGGCAGGCCGCCCTCGATCAGCCGTGCTGGCGCCGGGGCTTGCACGACACCGTCCTCGCAAGTCCGGCAGGCATATTTGGGCCGCCGGGTGATCAGTACCCTGAACTGCGCCGGCACCATGTCCAGCCGCTCGCTCTTGTCCTCGCCGATCCGGTGCAGCTCGCCCTGGCAGCACCGGCAGGTCTTTTCGTCAATGTCGACGACGACCTCAATCCGCGGCAGATGCCCCGGCAACGCTCCCCGGTTGGTTCGGCGCTTGTGAGCCCGGGCCTGCCGCTCCGAAGGCGACGCATCATCGGTCTCCGCGGCACGGTCCGCCTCAGCCTGCTCGACGTCTTCGAGACCCAGCAACATCTGGTCCTCGGGCAGCGTCTCCGCCCTGCGGCCGAAGCGATGCCGCTGCAGCTCCTTGATGATCTGGCGCAGCCGTTCGTTCTGCACTCGCTCGGCGAGCAGCATCGCTTTCAGCGTCTCGGGATCATCAGGCAGTGCGTCGCTCGGCATCCCAAAATCAGATCACATTCGGCCGATCTTTGCGACAACCTGCCACGCGCCTGATTCACTTCGCCGCAGGATAAATCGTCAACCCGGTTGCATCGGCGTCGCCGTCTCGCGCGTCTCATGAACGCGCCGCCAATCCAGCCCCTCAAGCAGTGCCGACAATTGTGCCGCTGATAAACGCATCACGCCGTCCTCGATCCTCGGCCACCGGAAGATGCCGTCCTCCAGCCGCTTGGCGAACAGGCACAGGCCCGTGCCATCCCAGAAGATCAGCTTGATCCGGTCCGCACGTTTGGCCCGGAATACATAGACCGCCCCCGAGAACGGGTCGGCCGTCATGGTCTCGCGCACCAGCGCTGCCAGTCCCTCGGCACCTTTGCGGAAGTCGACAGGCCTGGTCGCCACCATCACCCGGACCGTGCCGGTTGGGCCGATCACGCGCCGGCTTTCAATGCACGCAGCACCGCTCTGACGGTCTTTACGTCCGCGCCGCGGCCGACCCGGATCGTTACGCCGTCGATCTCGACCTCGATCATTCCGGCACCAGGCTCCGCCTTGCACGGCGGGGCGTTGCGTTGGCGGCGAACCGTAGATGTCGACGAGGCGACATCCCCGACCGCTGGCACAAACTGCAATCTATCCGCCTCGGAAGGCTCCACCTCGGATTCTCGCAATTGACGTCGCCAGCCAAATAACTGCTGCGGCGACAATCCATGTCGTCTCGCCACTCCAGAAACTGAGTCGCCGCTCGTCACGATCTCTGCGACAATCCGAGCCTTGTCTTCATCGCTAAACGACCGCCTTCGACCCGTGCCGGTGAAGACCTCCAGCCGATGAACCGGCTTAGTGATAGCATTATCCACTGTGTCCATTCTAAGCCTAGCGGTTAAAACCAAACCGAAGACTTGCAGATCACGTCATCATCTGGAAGGTGACCCTGGAACACCGCTTACTCTTCCTCGCCATGTCGCTCATGAGCATGCAGCTTTGGACTTTGGCAAAGATTGCGGGGCCGCTGCTTGTTATCTTGGGTGTGCAGACGCTGTTGGCAGCGATGTATACCTTGCTCGTCGTCTTTCCTGCACTTGGGAAGGACTATCAGGCTGCGGTGCTGAGCGCTGGGTTCACCAGCATATCGCTTGGCTCAACGCCGACGGCCATCGCAACCATGACGGCGGTTACCAAACACTACGGACCATCGCCCAACGCTTTCGTTATTCTGCCACTGGTATCAGCTTTGTTTGTCAGCCTAGTCAATGTCGCCGCGATTACGTTGTTTTTATCCTTATAAACGGAGCCCAATCGACGTGTCGATCCAACCGCCGTTTCGATCCGAGCACAGTTTCTCAGTTGGCAGTCCGCGGTCGGCTGGCCCGACGTTGCTCGCCGCGCCGATGTGGTGACCGAGTGAAGCCGCGTGATGTCGGAGCGCGTCGGGAGCGCACCGGGCAAGTCCGCCAGCGCCCAGGCGGCCATGTGCACCATTCATAGCGCGCCGCCATTGTGTATCAGCTCGCACTTGGGGCGTGACGTGGGTCACGGTAGTTCGTTCGGTCTGCGCCGCGAAATGAAGCGTTGGGTATCGCAGACCGTAAGTTGACTATGCCTGCAAGGAAGGCCTCAACAGCAACGCAATTGCGAGAACGAAGCTACAGCGGAGGCCAAGCAGCACACGACCTAATTGGTGTGTAACTGAGGTAAGTGCCGAAGGCCATGCTCAACCTTCGCTTCTTTACGGGATTGGTAGACTTTCAGGACTTGCGTTGACGTTTGCACGTTCAATCGGACGAATTCTATTTTCATTCCGTCCAGATCTCCAGCAGTAATGCGATAGTTAGGCGCACCTAGAAACAGCAGCGACATAGTCGTCGTCCATGAGAAGTCCAGAGCTTTGGCCAGCAGCAGAATTACCTCTCTATTGCTATTTACCAAGGCGCGCTCTACGACATCAATCGGCAACGCGCATAGCAAAGACAGCGCGACCGCGGTCTCATTGAATTTGAGGGAGTGTGCGAATTCAAAAACCCGATCTTCAGTTAAACTGCCATATTGGTGCAGTTTGGCTACGGTCCGTTTCGCATCAAAATAATTTTTGGATGCAGGCCCAAATCTGGCGTGAACGGCGCCGGTGACGTCGGTTACCACGGCTTGGATTTGGGTCCCCATCTCGGGACGCTCTCGCTCGAGCTTTCGTTTGACCTCGTTGGACGCCTTTGAAATTAGTTGCTGAAAGATGTGTCGAGGAATGTCTTTGCGCAGCCCAACATGCTCTGCAAGAATGTGATCATCCTCAGAGCGTTTTAGAAGATGAAGAAATCCGGAGCTCGAGAAGCGCGCGCCCTTGTTAGCTGCAACCGACGTGACAACCTCAGCAGCGCCCCGAACCACTAAAACGTCAGTTACATCTTCGGAGATCGATTTTCGTTTCGAAATAGCGAGAAGATGCTGTTGGCTCTTGGAACGCGCATTTGCCACCAACGTTGCGGAATCGAGCCGACCAGATCGCCGAAGTACGGGCTCTGCGACGTCGATTGAATCGTCAAAAGCAAGACGGTTTCGTCGGGACCTTAAAGGCAACCAATCGCCTGATGATGATCATCATTATAGTCCTCACCAGCATCGAGCTGTTCTTCATCTATTTTGCAGCTAGCCGACTGTCGCGGCCCGTTGAGAACGTCTCTCGGCAACTGCAGGCGATCGAGAGCCTTCGTTTCGACGCGCCGGCATTGCCCCCGTCCAATATCAGGGAGATTGCCAAACTGGAATCCGCAGCTTCCCTACTCAGAACGTCCCTGCAATCCTTTTCTTCCTTTGTTCCGCTGGATGTGGTTCGCCAGCTTATCAAGTCGGGCATCCCGTTTGCCTTGGGCGTCGAGCCGCGACAATTAACCCTGTTCTTCTCCGATCTGGGAAATTTTTCCAGTCACTCCGAAACACTCGCGCCGGCCGACCTTCTGGTGCAGATCTCGACCTATCTCGAGGAGGTGTCCGGCGCGATAGCGGAAGAGGGTGGAACCGTTGACAAGTTCATCGGCGACGGTGTCGAAGCCGTGGGTCTCTTGCACGCGTTAGCTGGGTAGGCCAGCAGTACGCAGAGACTCCGCGAAGCGCTCGTTGAAGGCTCTGTCCGAA
The DNA here is from genome assembly GCA_963819325.1 of uncultured Pseudomonadota bacterium. Classification (GTDB taxonomy): domain Bacteria; phylum Pseudomonadota; class Alphaproteobacteria; order Rhizobiales; family Xanthobacteraceae; genus Bradyrhizobium. Next base: position 14,827 of record CAWFVT010000018.1, on the reverse strand, counting down.
AATGGAGCCAGACGTCGGAAATGGGACAATGTATAATCTGACGAGACAACCAGCATTTTTCGAAGTGCCTCCCGAGCCTCCTCCACGCGAGCTTGCTCAACGAGGGCAAAGATGAGGACGCGGTGGGCAGCCGCGAACATAGCATTGCGCTGAAGGGCCTGGCGGGCCCAGCGTTCGGCCTCCTCGGGTTTTCCTTCCATGAGTTGGGCAGCAGCCATTCCGACGGGTGCATTGAACGTATATGGATCAAGGGGACTGAGGCGGATCGCCCGCAGGAAGCAGTCGACTGCCTCGCTCACTTGCCCCACATACAGCTTCACCCAACCGCAACGTGACGAAACCACAAAGGAGTTCGGGCAGATCGCAAGCGCTCGGTCGGCGGCGGCCAAAGCGGTCTCATAGTCCTTTGAGATATAGGCCAAAATCTGCGAGGCAAATGCTAGGGCGATGGGATCGTCGCGCGCGACAGCCAGCGCCTCCTTCGCAAGTCTGTCAGAAGCGGTGAAATCTCCGGGGTCATCCCAGCGCTGTTGAACGAGATCGCCATGGCAAATGGCGGCGAGTGCTTTGGCCTGTGCGTAGGTTGGGTCGAGGGCAATAGCAGCTATCAACAATTCAATTGCGTTGCGTATCGTGGAGCGATTCATGGAGCCGTATAATGCCCATGCACGGAGATAGAGATCGTAAGCGTCGAGATTGGCTGTCGGCTTATGCTCTGCGCGAGCGATCTCAGCCGAAAGAAGGCTTGGTTCAATAGCGCCGACGATGCTTTCAGTTATGCGATCTTGTAAATCAAATATATCCGCTAAGTCGCCATCAAACTTCTCGGCCCAGACGTGCCGCGCGGAATCAGCTTCGATTAACTGGCCGGTGATCCGGACCTTATTGCCTGCTTTGCGCACTGAGCCTTCAAGTACATAGCGCACACCAAGTTCTCGTCCGACTTGCCGGATATCGACAGCTTTACCTTTGTACGTAAAAGATGAGTTGCGCGCGATAACGAAAAACCAACGGATTCGTGACAGAGCAGTGATAATGTCTTCCACAACTCCATCGGCGAAGTAGTCCTGTTCAGGGTCTCCGCTCATGTTTTTAAAGGGCAGGACAGCAATGGAAGGCCTCTCAGGCAGCGACAGCTGCGTTGATAGCCCGGTGGCAGCAACGGGCGTAGGTTCGGCCGAAGCGGCAAGGCCGACCTGGAGGGCATAGAGCCTTATCGGCTCGGCGATGTTCTTGAGCGTCGTCTCGCCGAGGTCGCTGATGGCGAGATCGAGCCGGGACCGCACCTGGCGATAGGCATCCTCGGACAAACATATCGAGCCTGGCTTGGCAATGCCCTCGAGCCTTGCGGCGATGTTGACGCCGTCGCCCATGAGATCGCCGTCACTCTCCTCTACAACGTCCCCCAGATGGATGCCTACACGGAACTCGATGCGACGCTCGGGGGGCAGTCCCGCATTGCGCTCGACCATCGCCGTCTGCATCTCGATGGCGCAGCGCACAGCATTGACAACGCTCCTGAATTCGGCGAGCACGCCGTCTCCCGTCCGCTTGACGACACGCCCGCCGTGCACGGCGATGGTCGGATCGACGAGATCGCTGCGGAGCGCCCTGAGCCGGGCCAAAGTGCGGTCTTCATCGGCCCCTGCAAGCCAGCTATACCCGACCACATCCGCGGACAGGATTGCAGCGAGTTTCCTTTGCTCGGTCATTGCCACTTTCCCCATGCCGATACTACCATCGGGCGCTCGGATCCTGGTCATTTCAAGAGTGTCTGCGATCGAATCTCAGCCGCGGAGATCGGCCAGGTAGCGAAGCGCCTCGATACCCGGAAGGAAGAAGTAGCCACCGCCCGTTACGGTCGTGAAAGCGGGCAGGCCCTTTATCTTTCGCCGGATCGGGCGTTTCGGGATCGTCAAATCGTAGCTGCCATCTTGGGCACCGATCAGCGGATCGCGTTCGTTGCCTAACTCGTGGAAATTCGGGTCGTTGATCCAGACGTTCTGCGCGAATTCGAATTGGCGCACCAGACTTGCGCAGATCACGAATGCGGCAATACCGCGATCGACCCCATCCTCGGGAGCGCCGTCCGGCAGGGCCGGCCCGTATGTCGCTCCGCGACGAATCATTTTGCGCCGCTGGATATTTACGGCCGTGTCACGTGGGTTCATCCGGCGAATATGGGCACCCAGCGGGACAGCGTAACCTTGGGGGTCCATCTTTGCGTAGTTGAAGTTGTTGTTGCGCTGAGGGTCGTCGCCGAGCGACGGATCATCTTTGTCGGGCGCAAGCACAAGGGGAGCGCCGCTTCGCCAGCGGCCCATCAGTTTTGCGGCAAGCAGCTCCTGGTCATCTGCGGTGGGGCCGCCTTGCTCGCGCAAAAAGTCACGAAAGGCGGCTACGTGCTGCCGCAGCCGTCGATATGCCATATAGCTGCCGTTACGAGACAGAATTTCTGGCTGCGGCAGCTTCGGCGCAGCGCCATCTTCATCGGGATAGCCGAGGATGAATTCGCCGGCTTTGACTGGCGGTCCGGAGCCGGGTGTTGGTTCAATTCCAGTTCCCTCAATTTCGGGGGTGGTGAGCCGATCGCGGTAGCCAAAATGTTCATGGACATAATTGAATGGCGGTATCGCCTCCAGGTCTAACGACGACAGCACCTCAACACCCGCAAGGCGGGCTAAAAGTGCCTTGTGCTCGCGAGCGCTCCGGTCTCTTTCAGCGGCATCGCGTGCAAAGAGAATGGCGATGGCGTGGAGCTGCGGCCCGCCGAGATCACCGACCCAGTTATCCGGATGATTGGTGCCGGTGTCACCGAGGACCTGCCACCGGGCCGCCATACCTTGCCGGAACTCGTCCGGAAATGTTGCGAGTGACGCCTCATCCACTCCGAGCGCGCGCAATCCATTCCAGGTGAACGCCACGGACACCCATCGTTTTTCCAGGTTGACGTTCCCTGCAGCCGCCTTGGCCGACGGCACCTTCTCCCGCATGGCCTCAAGCCAGGCGCGCCCCTGAGCGGGCTGCTGAAACGACAGAAATTCGTATCGCCCAGTCAATGCTGGCACGCGGGTCAGCAAGAGGTGCTGGATGTCGTCGAATTGGAGCATTCCGCAGTCTCTTGACTATTATACGTCATCCGTCGATCGGACGGCCGTCGCGTTCGATTGCCCGCCAAATGCGCGGCCGCGGACGCTTCTGCGTATAGATATTAAGGGCCCTTCGTCCATGCCCATGCTGTCATACGCCACCCTTCCGCAAGCTTTTGAAGTGCTACTGTGAAGGTCGAGCCAAATTGCGTTACCTGCTTGCCGTGCACGTTGAACTTCATGGACGCAGGAATAACTACATACGCGCGATCACCTGTGACGTCGACGTGCCGTGGCTCGCCCAAGGTGACGAAATATCCTGTGGCGCCTTCCTTCTCACCGGTCACCAACACGTCTCGATACCAATCTCGGCAAGCTGTCGGCCCCTGCCAAACGTGGGGTGCCATTCCGTCAAGTACACTCGTTGGCACGGCGCAATTGGCAGCCATCGCCTCCACGTCACCTTTATTGAAGGCATCGATGTACCGGCGCACTGCTGCCACTGGCTCCATCGTGTCAGGCAGCGCCGCCGCTACGGCCGCCCACATGAACGCAATTAAGAACATCGTCGTGCGCGTGATTGACCGGTAGTTGTGCATTTATCCTGCCTCTCTTGCCTTCCGGCGCCTCAAGTCACTGCATTTGATCTAACATCCCGGACAAAGCCGCCTTCACCTTAAGCGCCTTCTTTATCTCGTCGGCGGTGACGAACGGATACTCACCATATTCAAGAAAGCTGGGGCATTGATGTTCGCGGACGAATTTAATGAATGCCGGTGCGTTGGTCTTCCAATCCATTGGGAAACCTTGCAGATTTTCGAAGACGGTGTTGACCCCGAGACTGGTGAACAGGGCAATGGCATCTTCGGTGTATTTGTCAAAGTCGGTGTCGAAAATCCCCTGATACATGAAATAGGTTTCGCCACCGATATTGAAGAGCACCCATCTCAAATAGTGAAGTCTGAGCGGCGCGAGAGCGGCCGGATTGCCAGCTATGGCGTTCTCTATTGTTTTTCCGTACCCACGGATCGTTTCTTCGCGGCCTGGTTTGATCTTGGCAATAATCGTGAAGCCATAATTGGCAGGAGTTTTCGGAAAGATTGGACCGTATCGACCCTGTTCAAGCTGGGAATATCCCTCCTTTGGGATTGCCATAGCCGCCGGCTTGGTCCAGTCGCCGGCCTTGGCACGTGACATCAGCTGTGCGGGGACATCCACATCAGCTTGCGCCAGCTTGATCGGCCCGGCGGGATTATCTGTACCGACGCCGCCCTGAGGCTCACCTGCGTGTGCTGCGGTCAGCGATGCTGCTGTCGCGGCGGTTGCCGTGCCGAGGAAGGCACGGCGGGTGGTTTCACCAAATCGATCCTGCGACATGTTTCCCTCCTTCATCGCCACGCGTCGTCTCACGCTGTTGTCACAAGCAAGGGGACGCCTGGGCCTTGCCTTCGCTTATGTCCGAACAGCCAGATTATGCCAGAAATTGTCCAGACTCTCCGTGCCACCAAACAACGTCGTAAATATCGTGAGATCAACCAGCAGAATATCTCCGGCACGCGTCCCGCTTGGCGGCATCCAGAGAAATGAGTTGAACTCGCGATTCCCGGCTTCCGTGAACGGGTGCGGGTTTGTCATATCCACCGGCTGTCGCGCCAGAACGCGAATTAACTTCGTATCGTCTGTCGTCACAGCGTAATGGGGCAGATGCGGGTGGAAGTTGAACGTTGTAACGCCGGTAAGCCACCCGCGCGTATCCAGGTCCTTCATGGCAGTCAACGGAGTAATCTGATTGGTCTCCGGCACCAGCGCCGGGCGCAGGCCCCATCGATTTTCCACGGGTACGCCCAATCCCTTCATAAGGGAGCGCGTGTACAGGCCGAAGCGCTGCTGCCTCGGTACCAGGGGGTCGCCGTGGTGAGCATATTCCATCTGGCGCTCCGCCGGATCGAGAGAAACCCCGACATCGTGATGCGGGCCTATGATCAGACACGTCCCCTCCCGCGTCAGAAATTTTCGAATCGCTTCAATTTCTTCCGCGCTGGCCTCCTGTTCCGTGACCATATGATCGAGGCCGAAAATCATCATCGTATCGGTGTCGCCAAGGATCTGCTCGTTCACCGGCAAGCGCTGACCCGCCTGATCAACCCGCTGGTAAACCACGACGGGATGTCCCGTGGCCTCGCCGACGATGTTCTGAAACCGCACGGTCGACAGGTGAAATAATTCCAGCGTTCCAGCGATGCCTTGCAGGAACTCTCGCGCCGACCATTCAGGCGTCTCGTAGCGCGGCCAGCCGACCCTGCGCACCTCGGTCATCGTCGAGAAACGATTGTCCAGCTCTGTTATGTCGCGATTGGCTTCCCAGGGATAGCTCCAGGTCCAGTAGATGCTGAAGCGTCGTCGACCCGCCGCATATTTGCGCGGAACGTTGATCTGATTATAGGTCCGCGGCGAATTCTTGATAATGATGCTTGGTGCAACCGCCTTGGAAGGCGCGGTTTGTATTTCCTCGGCCGACATCTGCGCGAGCGATGGTTTCACAAACATGGGGCTGACCCCGGCACCCACGACAAGCCGGTTAAAATCCCGACGTTTCATTGCACTCCCTTTCGGCTGCGTAGAGCGGCGGCGTAGCAATTCCCGGAGTTTTCCGCCCATCTTGTAATTTGCACGCAAGTCTGCTTGTCGGGCGTCGTTTGCTTGACGCCTCATGGCCGCTTGGGTGAGTTGATCTGCGCTGCTGATTAGGTTGGTTGATCTGTACTATCGATGAGCCTAGCCGCAATCCCGGTACTAGTAATGTCCAGTTTGTGCCAAATTGGGCTTCATCGCGCGACTGACGTGCATTATTCGGCGGGATCGTCCACAATAACCATGCCCTGGACAATCAGGAGTGGCGCCTGTGGCACCGTTTGAAACACGCTCCCCGAGGTTGCTGGCCCTGGTCTCGGCAATGGCCTTCGCTACTCTCTTCGGCCAGCGCCCTGCGTCGGCCGATGAAAGCGGTGTCAGCTTTTGGCAGCCCGGAACGTTCGGTAACCTCGCCGCAGTTCCAGGGGCGCCGGGATGGTCGTTCAACGCAACCTATTTTCACGCCACGCTGGCGGGCGGGAGCAGCGTTGCGACGGCAGATGTGCTTCCGCTGTTCCCAAAGACGACGCTAAGGGTTCAACTCGACTCTGATATCAAGACAAACGTCAATCTCGCCATTCTGACGCCCACCTACACGTTCGCGACACCGATCTGGGGCGGGCGCCTGGATTTCAAGCTTTTCATCCCGGTCGGTGTAGCGAGGACGCAAATCGACTCCTTGACGACGGGTGCCCTGGGACCGATCGGCTTCGCCAACCAGGATAGCATCAGCGATACGCTGGGGTCATTTGGCGATCCGGCCCCGCAGCTCTCATTAAAATGGAATGAGGGTGTGAACAATTTCATGGTCTACAGCCGGGGCGGCATTCCCGTGGGCGACTACAACGCCGACCGCATTGTCAATCTGGGCAAGGGGCATGGCGCTCTCGATAATGGTTTCGGTTATACCTATTTCAATGAAGCCACCGGTTGGGAATTCTCCGCGGTATCCGGCTTGACCTATAATTTCAGGAATCCTCACACCGATTATCAGAACGGGATCGATTGGCATACGGACCTGGAAGCCTCAAAATTCCTGTACAAGAACGTCTTCGTCGGTGCTGTCGGCTATTATTTTAATCAGCTCACTGGGGATACCGGCTCAGGGGCAACGCTTGGTCCGTATCTGACGCGCATCGCCGCCGTTGGGCCCGAGGCTGGGGTGCTGTTTCCCATCGGGGAAATGCAGGGTTCCCTGACTCTGCGGGGCTATTGGGAATTCGCGGCTCAAAATCGGTCGTCGGGCTGGAATACCTGGCTGGCCTTTTCCATTGCGCCGACAGAGAAAGCGGCGAACGTAGTCAAATAGTCAACAGCGAGTTCCGCCCACGCCAGGGCCAGGAAGTTTTCACGCGGATGTTGTCACCCAGAAAGAATTGGACAGTCTAAGCAGTTTAGTCAATCAATTAGCTAACGTCCATTGGGCGGCATTGATTGATGCAGATCAAGGGCCCGCACCCGCGCCGGACACAATCCACACTCAGAGCGACTGTCCGTTGTGGGTCAAACTGAGAAAGACTCATGGTGGGCAAATGTCGTCTGGACTACTCCTGAAAGCGGACATCGCTGAATACAATCGGCACTTCGTATTTGTGCCGGAAGGCAACATCAGAGGCGTGGCCTGACATGATAGAGGTGGTGAACTGAGGCGGCCTTACTGAAGGGCTAGGACACGCTGGACTGTCTTGATGAGCCCCTAGTGGTGAAAGGTTGCAGGTCCGCCTCCAGCGCTCGGGATCGACTGGTGCCACCACCGCGTTTGTGCCGCTCACGTCTGCGCAATGAACTCCTCAAGATCATTAAAGAACCGCGACTTAAAGCGCAGCATGCGATGGGCATGATGGCCACACTGCTTGTATTGGACAATTTCAAGCTGGGGATTCATCGCCAGCAAACTGACGGCGTGTTCATCCCAAAAAGCTGCTCCAAACCGTTCTTCGCCCCGGACGAGCTTTACTGGGCACAAGAACGGTCGCTCAGTTGATATCGATGACAACGTTTCCTTCAAGCTGTCATCACGAAGTCACCGAGGGTCGACACGCTGTATTGCGGAAGCGTGGCTGAGTAAATGCCGGGCCGATATGTGATCCCGAGCCACACCTCCCAAGCGGTCAGGTCCGTTGGAGAGAAACTCGACATAGGTTGTAAACGGGGAGGTTCCTGCCGCCATTTCGTCAGCCATACTAATAGGATTGAGAACAACTTCGAGAATATTGACCTGCCCCATTCCTCCGGACGCCCTAAGAACCACGGTGGGTCCTCGAGAAACACCGCGCGGACGTTCGGATTTACTTGGCTGAGCACACCGGCCACGCATGCCCCCAACGAATGCCCTACCACTATCGCTAGACGCCCAATGGCTGCCAAAGCGATCTCAGCATCGGAAACGTAACCTGCGAGGTTGTAATTTGGCGCGTAATCGGAGTGACCGTGACCACGAAAATCGAGCGTCCAAACGCATTATCGATCCATCAACTGTTGCTTGGTCTCGTCCCACGTGTCGCGACTTCCACTTGCCCCATGCAAAAGCAGGATGCATCTATCGGGCCATCGACTGATGCGGCAAGTCGCACATTACCGTTCGCCAGGGTAAGGTCAGTCATGCTTTGCGCCATGCAAGGCTAGCGGCAGATTGCCACAGGACAGTGCGACTTCCGAAATCGAGTTTCAAGAGCTACCAGGCACTCCTACCGAACACCGAAACCGCTCAATTGCGTACCATTCCTGCAACATCGTCAAAAACCGCTCAATTGTTGGGTTCGGGAGCCTGTCTGTTGCGCCGGTAAGGTACCTCAGGTCTAGTTCTAGTGCTTTTCGGCCCAGGGGGCTGAGTTAGTTTGGTAAGGCGCTTGGGCCGCCATGGAAGACGCCATATCCTGGGCACGTGCTTCATGCTGTCGCTGCGGACTCCTTTTGGGGCTTCGGCGAATTCTGTAAACTGCATGCCATCGTGACCCTCAACGCCCGGGCGGGAGCAGCATGACGAACCCCTGCCGCGTTCTAATGATCTATCCGAAGTTCGTTCCGAACTCGTTTTGGAACTACACCGAAACTTGCGAACTCGTCGGTGCGAAGTATCCCGCGGCGCCTCTTGGCCTGATCACCGTCGCCGCCATGTTGCCGAAGCATTGGGACATCCGTCTCGTCAACCGCAACACCGAGCCTCTGACAGGCGCGGACCTCGACTGGGCCGATCTCGTGATGATCGGCGGCATGCTCAACCAGCAGCCTGATGCCATCTACCTGATCGATCTCGTCCACCGGCACGGCAAGCCAGTATGTGTCGGTGGGCCTGACGTCTCCTCTAGCCCACACCTTTATGCGGACGCGGACTTCCAGGTGATCGGCGAGGCCGAACATGTCATCGAGCACTTCATCGCCGCCTGGGAAAGCGGGGGGCGCCAGGGCGTGTTCATCGCCGAGAAATTCAAGATCGACGTCACGCTAAGCCCGATGCCCCGCTACGATCTGATCAAGTTCGATCACTATCTTTTCATTGGCGTGCAATATTCGCGTGGCTGCCCGTTCACCTGCGAGTTCTGCGATATTATCGAGCTGTATGGTCGCGTGCCGCGTACCAAGACCAACGGTCAGATTCTCGCTGAGCTGCAAGCGCTCTATGATCACGGTTATCGTGGGCATGTCGATTTCGTTGACGACAATTTCATCGGCAACAAGAAGAACCTCCGAACCCTGCTGCCGCGCCTCAAAGTCTGGCAGGAGGAGCGCGACTACCCATTCGAGTTCTCGACCGAAGCCTCGATCAACATCGCGGACGACGGCGAGCTATTGCAGGCAATGAAGGACGCGAACTTCTTCGCGATCTTCATCGGCATCGAGAGCCCGGATCCAGAGACACTCGCGCAGATGAAGAAAAAGCAGAACACCAGGCGCAACATCGCCGAATGCATCCATAAGATTTACGGCTACGGCATGTTCGTCACCGCGGGCTTCATCGTCGGGTTCGACACCGAGAAAGTCTCGATGGGACAGGCGATGATCGACTTCATCGAGGAGGCGAGCATTCCAGTCTGCATGGTTGGACTACTCTATGCGCTGCCTGGCACACAGCTCACGCGGCGGCTGGCCCAGGAAGGCCGGTTGCACGAAGGCCATGACCTCATGAACGCCGAGCGGGCGGGTGGTCAATGCGCCCTCGGCTGCAACTTCGACACCAAGCGTCCGCTTCGTGACATCCTTGTTGATTACAAAGCCGTGCTCGAGAATGTGTTCAGTCCCACAGCATATGCAGGACGGCTGTCACGGCTCGCCGCCCTGCTCGACCGATCCGACCAGCGCCGCGCGGATCGCGACGTGCGCAAGAGACTGGGCGGCATCGACGGCGTACACAAGATCTTGCGGGCTCTGCCCGAGGCTCGCGAGCCGTTCTGGAACACCTTCATCGAGGTCGCCAAGACCAATCCAGAAGCGCTGCGCTACATCGTGATGCTGATGGCGCTGTACATCCACTTCGGGCCGTTCTCAAAGCGCGTGATCGGTGAAATTGACCGCCGCATTGCCGAACTGGACAGTATACCCCAGTTGAAGGTCGCGGGGGTTAGGCAGGCACTACCGGCAGAGACGGTATAGCCACAGCCAACTGATCGGGATATCGTGGCGCTGACCCGCACCAGCTATCGCGCGTATATGGCGCGGACCAGTCGCGTCTTCCCGTCGATATTCTGAAGTAGGTCCCGACCGATCTTGGATCTTCTGGACACGAAAGCGACGCGGAGCCAAATGCATCAAATTTCGTGCTTTTTCGCAACATCCGACAAAAAAACGGCTGCCGGGACCGCCGGCCGCTTCAGCATTTGGCCCTGATCCGATCATCCAGATCGCGACGACATTCCGAGTACGAATTGAGGGACTGGCGGACCCACGCGACGTGCCCAGCACTCCGGCCCAGGACACCGCCCGTCGGACACTCTACAACATGGCAGCGAAAGAATGCATCGTCTTGTCCGAGTTCTGGAAGGCAGAATGCCGGTTGAACTCGTTTTCAGTGTATGTACCCGTTGAGAGAATTGTCGAGCCTGACGCGCTGCCCCAAGTTCCTTCGATGGTCGGTAAGGCAATTTATGAACTCAGGCTGACATCCCCCGGACACTAGGTCTGCGGCCGATGTCCGAGACGGGGTCTTAAGCGCCGTTTTGACCGTCGGCCGATCACTTCCGGTCTGCCCCCCAACTTCGGACATTCTCAGCGCCGCAATAACTGACGCTAGCTCGTCAAAAAAAGCTTAGTGTCTATGTTTCCAAAGAATGTAGTTCCGTTTGCGCATTTATCTTTTTCGCGGCGACCAAACGCTATGTTGCCAACGATACCCAAATTGGCGTTCATACCGTATCCGATAATCGGGACATCGAAGATCTGAGTTCCATGCATCTGACACTTAAGCTAGTCGAATATCACCTGGTTGGACGCTGCGGACCTCTCGGGTCTTCGTGCGTCAGCAGGAAACCCGTTTCACTATGACCGCCCGGAGAAGTCGAGCGGAACACCCAAACAACAACAACGAGGGTGTTCTGGATGAACTCACCCGCGCCCGGACCAATTTATTGTTCTCTGAACGAAAACAGAAAGACCGCCTCGCGAAAATTCGGGGTTCTCGAGCGGATTTATGGAAGGCGTTTGAAGCCGCGAAGATCGATGGAGCTGATGTCATCTCCTAGACCTGCGCGGAGATCGACACTGCGATGAAGATTCGCAACCCTGAAAGAAATTTCGAAGAGTTATGGAAGACCTTCCACAACAGGTATCCATTTTTCGAGCTGAGGAATGTCGATTGGAAAAAGCAGTATGATATCTACAGACCAGAGGTCACAAGGGAGACCAGTCATGATGAGCTCTTCGATATTTTCTGCCGAATGCTCGCCCCGTTGCATGACGGGCATGTCGAGCTGAGAGCCAAAGCAATTGGGGATCGGAAGAAACGCTACTTCAACCCAGAGAAAAAGCCCAGATTTTGGAAGGAATTCACGAACCAAGAGATCAAGCAGCTCCTCAAAACGACCGAGAAGACCCTTGTCGCCAATGGTTTCGGGCGACCTACCGAGACTCAGGCCTGGATGCTTCATTATTGCAGGTCACGCGCATTTGGTTACATCCGGATCCTCGAGCTGGAAAACGTGAAAGAGGGGCGTTTGACTGCGGCTTTGGAAAAGATTGCCGGTGATTTCAAGGGTTTAGACGGCATCATCATCGACATCCGTAACAACCCTGGCGGTGACGACAGTACGGCAATTACCATCATCAATCGGTTTTGCGATCGCAAGCGAGTCGCCTTCCACAGAAAGACGAAGACCGGCCCAGGCGAAGACGACTTTACAAGCTTGAAAACCTGGCACATCGAACCGCAAGGTGATGCACAATTCACTAAGCCAATTGTACTCTTGACCTGTGATTCTGTTTTCAGCGGCGGGGAGGCCTTTGCGCTGGCGATAAGGCAACTGCCGCATGTTACGATCATAGGTGATCATACCAACGGCATATTCTCGTATCAACTTGAGGAGAAACTCCCCAATGGCTGGCGATATTGCTTGTCGTACCAGAAGTATTTTTCAGCTGACATGGTGTGCTACGAGGGCAAGGGCGTACCAGTCGACATCAAGCTACTCAACAAGAAGACCGATATTGAAGACGGGATCGATCCGTTGATTACCCGCGCTTTGAAAGTGTTGAAATCAAAGAACGGGGGAGCGGTGAATAAGAGATGATTGTTTGCGGGCCTCGTGTTTTCCGTTGGATCACCGAGTGCGAATAGCTTCCGCCCGCAGGCAGGGGCCGTCGTACTCAGCTTCCCCCCGACGAACTTGAACGCCGCGCCGGGGACGATGCCCAATTCTAGCATTGCCTACCTGACAAGCACTATGCATGATGGTTTCGGCATCCTCGAAAATGAACGGGCAATGAACAGGACAATCAGTATATGTTTCAATGAACCTGATTCACCGTCCCCCGCAATGTGACGGCGGTCGGGCCGATTAGCTGCGCCGCTGCGACCGCTGCGATATATAAGGTCTGCGCATTTCCGGCCCGGCGGACGACGGCCTGAGCTGGGTGGCGAGGGCCGGTACACTCAAACGGGTGGTCCGAGGAGACAAGGCAGGGCCTGCTGCTAAAGCGGATATCAAACATGATCATCGAGTCGCCCCTACAGTTGATTTTCCGTGATTTGTTTTATCGTCTTCCCGCTTTTGCCGGAAGGCACGACGTGTTCTTAAAGTTGGAGGGGTTCAATGTAACCGGCTCGATTAAGATCAAGACTGCATTAGGGCTTGTCGAAGACTTAGAACAACGAGGTGTTGCTAGGCAAAACGAAACCGTATTGGTTGAATCGTCATCAGGAAATCTCGGACTAGCGCTTAGTTTGATATGTGCAATCAAAGGGTACAAATTTATATGCGTGACCGATCCAAACGCTAATCGAATGACTATAAGAGGTATGGAGCTCTATGGGGCAAACGTCATCGTAGTTGAAGATCGCGACCTCGCTGGGGGATATTTGGGAAGTAGGTTAAAAAAAATCGATCAGATACTAGGGTCGAACCCGAACGCAGTCTGGCTCAATCAATATGCGAACATAGCCAACAAAAACGTTCATGCTGAGCAAACGGCAAATGAGATTGCGCGCGAGTTTGACAAGGTCGATTGGGTATTTGTCGGGACCGGCACTACTGGTACTCTCGCCGGAATCTCAGAACGACTTCGTGCAGTATTCCCAAGAATTAAGGTTGTGGCCGTCGAGCCAGCAGGCTCTGTCACATTCGGAGGGGCGCCTGGCAAAAGAAACATCCCCGGTATTGGCGCCAGCGTGAGACCAAAGCTTGCGGACCTTGCCAAGCCGGACAGAATTGTCGCAGTGAATGAAGAAAAAACGGTCGAAGCTTGTCTTTCTTTCGTTCGAGATTATCACTTGCTTGTTGGGGGAAGCACCGGAACGGTCCTGGCCGCTGTTCAGCAGCTAGTTCCGGAGTTCAGTCGCGGCGACGTTGTAGTCGCCATATCCGCGGATCTCGGCGAAAAGTATTTAGACACTATTTATGACCCCGCCTGGGTGGAGAACGTCATTGTACCTGAAGATGGGACTGTGCGAACTTATGCGCTCGTCGCGCCTGAGTGAGGCACATAAGAAGCGTTTTATCGTCGCGCTCACGGTCGGCGCCCCGCCGCGAGGATATGCCACCTGGCCGGTCACGCCGGCGCGCTGATTGGGCGAACAATATCTCAGTCGGGCGTAATGGGAGAATTAAACGTGTCATCCGCTCCTACATTCTACGTTGTTCCCGGCTCGACAGTTAAGCGCGTAATAGACGACAACAAGAAGCAAGTTTTTGATGCCGTTGAGGCGGCATACCGTCTTCACGGTTCCGGAAATGCTCTAAATCCGGACAGCTACTTCCTCCGATATCCAGATAAACCCAGCGCTCGCATCATCGCGTTGCCAGCCCACCTCGGCGGTGAGGTGCAAAAAAGTGGCATCAAATGGATATCGAGTTTCCCGGAAAACAGGGCCAGTAATTTGGCCCGAGCATCGGCAGTCCTGATTATAAACGATGCCACGACGGGTTATCCGCTGGCCTGCATCGAGGCTTCTCTAATCAGTGCTACACGCACTGCCGCCTCTGCCGCGTTGGCTGCAGAGCATATTTCCCCCGATCCCTTTTTGGGAGCCCTCGGTATAATCGGAACTGGGGTAATCGCCCGTACAACCGTCGAATGGCTTTTATTTCGCAATTGGAAGTTTCGTAAGATCAGTTTGTACGATGTGGAGCGCAAGGAGGCGGAGCACTTCAGCAAGTGGCTTCGCGATCAGCACAACATTCAGGCCGACATTCAGGATCGTTTGGAGGGCGCTATATCCGGCTCTTCTCTGATACTATTTACCACGACCACGCCGAATCCCTATCTTTCCGATGAAAAACTGTTCGAGCACTACCCCACTGTCCTACATTTGTCGCTGCGCGATATTTGCGTGAATGTGATTCTCGCATCGCAGAACATTGTCGATGATGCGGATCATTGTCTGAAGGCAAAAACTTCACTCCATCTTACAGAAATGGCGATAGGAAATAGGGACTTTGTCTCGGGGAGTTTGGTAGATC
>CAWFVT010000017.1:0-83094 GCA_963819325.1 uncultured Pseudomonadota bacterium | reverse complement strand
CCAACCGCCGCTTACCGTATCAAGTTCGTTGAGGTTCAATTCGCGATTTAGGTTGGTCCTTTTCTCCTGCTTTGTTTGAGAAGAGACCAAATCGGTGGTCGCAGGACTAGGCGTTGTCGTTCATTGGTGGTGCGATCCGCAGCCCAGGTCCAACACAGGCCTATTTCAAATTAGGCCACTGAGGTCGAAACAGGCGCAATAAGTACCCGACTATCGCCACTCTTCCTCGCGCTCGCGCCGCACCGCTGGCGGGGTCCTTCGCCTTCACCCAAGTTTTGCTGGGGTACCCATCGATACCGTGTGCGCGAACCGGTACTGCAGCGATCGGGCAGCCGACGACAAGAGCGGTTCGGTGCTAAGGCGTTGGGCATCGAAAACGGCTGATCCGGATGGATCTTTATTGCAAAGGAGAACAGTCGTGAAACAACCTATCAAGAATGTAGTTCTGGTGCATGGAGCTTTCGCGGATGGCTCCGGCTGGGAAGCGTCGCTGACATCCTCAAGAATGACGGCTACAGGGTGTCGGTGGCGCAGCCCCCCGAGACCTCTTACGCCGACGACCAAAAGTACACGAAGGCGGCTATCGACGCCATGGGCGGCCCGGTGGTTCTGGTCGGCCACAGCTACGGCGGGTCCATCATTACCGAGGCCGGCAATCATCCAAATGTTGCAGCGCTTGTCTATATTGCCGCCTTTGCCCTCGACGAAGGTGAGAGCTGTGCGTCGATCGAACAGGACTTGCCGCAAGCGTCCAAGGCGTTCAAGCCGGACACCAACGGCTTTTGGTGGATTGACGAGACGCATTTCGCGGCCGACTTCGCAGCCGACATTCCACGGGATGAAGCGGAGTTCATGGCTATATCGCAGGTGCCGATCTCCACCGACTCGTTCACCCACAAGGTTACGAATCCTGCCTGGAAGCACAAGCCGACCTGGTACATGGTAGCCACCGAAGACCGATCGATCAATCCGGATCAGGAGCGCATGATGGCAAAGCGCGCCAAGGCCAAGACGGTCGAAGTGAAGGCGAGCCACGTGGCCTACATGTCTTTCCCGAAGGAAACAGCCAAGCTCATCGAAGAGGCTGCAGCTCACGCGTTGGTCAGTCAATGAAGCTGACGCGGCGCGAAGGCAGGTCGATCAGTTTCTCCACGCAATCGAGGCGGATGGCGGATTAAAACGATCGCCGGCGCCGTAGGGCGGAGAGCAATTCGCGTTACAACTCACGGCTCGGCCGAACGGCAACGGCTCGTTTCTAGGAAATTCACCAGGAGCGAAACAAGGAAAATAAGATCATCATCGAATCCCCGGATGGGACGTTCCCATATTTCGCGGCCGGCCACCTTACCCGCGCCTGTGGTGGTGGTTCTCCAGGAATTGTTTGGCGTTAACGCAGACATTCGAGCGACTTGCGACGAGCTAGCGGTCCAGGGGTACACTGCGATCGCGGAACGCGCGAAAATCTACCAAGACAACGGACCAAGACTGTCGATCCTCGAGAAGCGCGATCATGGCTCCTTGTTAACAGATTTGGGGCACGAGACGCAACGCGGTCCAATATGAAATTGGCAATCCCCTGACCGCCTCAAAGATGACCCGCCATCAAGTCGCCGCTGCTTTCTACGCGCCGCTACGAGTTGTTCTGTTCGAGGACGAGCAAGGCCATGGAATTCTTGAATATGACAGGCCATCGTCGTTCTTCAGCCAGTATGGCGATGAGCGGGTAACAGAGGTGGGGCGATATCTCGATGCTACTCTCGAAGCTGTTTTGCGCAAAGCTGCCGAGTAACGATGTGGCTTTGGTTGAGGATTTCAGAGGCGGACACTTCCGCTTCTGGCAGATTTTGCTGCAAAAGTCGGCTGCTGGCTATGGGTGGTCGGCCATTTCCTTAGAGAGCGACCAATTTTGATCCGCTGGCCCTGACGCCCTCGACGCGGCTTCATCATCTCGATGAGCGGCCGGACGGTGGTGTTACGAACATGTCGACGGGCGTCGGCGGTGCGCCCTGGATCGATCTCTCGATCGCATAAAGTTCGGCGCTAGTCGCTCGGCCACCGCCGAGGCCTTGCGGCGTCGTTCTGGCCGCCATCGCCCAGAATTTGCGCCCTCACCCGGTTCCTAGATGACGGCCGCATCGAACTCGACAACAATCCGGTCGAGCGCGCCATCCGGCCCATCGTGCTCGGGCGCAAGAATTATCGCATTGCGGTGTTCTGTCGCTGGCGGACGAGATCGTAAGATGGGCACCCATTGGGTCGGTCGCAGTTCACGCACACCTAAAGATGCGCATCATCCTACGAGCATGCTCGGAGCAACCGCCTTTCGGGAAATCGGCCCGGTAGATATTATCGGCAAGTCGGGGTCGACATGCCCACCGTACTAAACCCCATAGAGGGGTATATACTACCCCACCATGTGGATTTCATGTGAAACGAGACCGATTGATCGCGAAGGCGGCTTTCCCGTTGCCGCAAGTTCGAGAAGCCGACTATCGATCGTCCTCAGGGGTCCACGGTTTATTGCTGTTCTGGGGCATCGCGCGCGCTGACGTTCAAAGATTTTTCGTCATCAATATTTAGAAGGCTGGAGGGTTCCTGTCCAAGCTAAGGTTGGCGGGAAACGACATTTCACGTCAGAACGCTGCGATCTCGCGACGCATCTGCGCGCGTTTCAATTACCGGTCTCTGGGTCGTGAGACGCGTATTGATCGACGTTGCACTTCGTCTCAATGCGTCACCTATCACCGCGTTCGCCTTACCCGTTGCCTTTCAAGTCCAGGAGCCTCTGATCTTTTTTTTGGCGTCCACAGTTTTTTGATGTCCTTCGACATGCTCGCTTCGATCGAAGGTTTCGACATTCAGATCAAGCGCAGCGTGGACCGAATTTTCCCGCCTGTTCGATTTCTGGTAGCTCTCGCAGGGCCTCGCATCGTGGCTGAAAGCATGGGCTGGTGAAATTTAGGTCCAGTTGTCGTGACGTGCTAGACGCCTTGTAGCCTTGAGACAGGGTCAAATCCTTGCTCGGGGCTCGGGCCGGCAACGAAAGCTTAGATACCCGGCTCATCCTCGGCAGGGTTTCGGCTGACCGCGGACGACCGTCGTTGTGATAAGGATCATGTCGGCCACTTGCCGAGGCTCATCATACATCGGCACGTGGCCGGCCCCCTTCACAGTCTCGGCTCGCGCACCCGGCACCGCCTCCAGCGTGGGCGCGCCATAAGCTTCAAAAGGGTCGACGCCGCTTGCCCGTCATTGGTACGCAGCCAAATTCGGATTTGACGCGAGATGGCGCAGCTCCGGCAAGAACCTCGCTCCCTCAGCGCTGCACAACGAACGGAACTGATCCTCGCTCATCTCACCCGAGACCATAGCGAACGCGCGATGGCGTCCGGCGGAAACCGCGTGACCCCTAAGGCCGGTTGTCTAAGGATCCACTGGGATGTCGCACGAGGAGCAGCAAAAGTTACCATCGGCTCCTGGCAGGGTCCCATATAGGGCGGAGCGATAAGTCGTGCGGCTTCGATCTAAGGCCCTAGTCATTTATCGGGGTGGGAATTGATCTGGGTGGCACACTTCGATGGTCTTGAAGTTGGCTAACATGAGCGCCCAAGAGAGCTTCGGGCGGCGGCGTCGCTTTGTCGCGTGCCTCCGAGCACAGGGGCTACGCACCAAGAATGACGATCAAAGCCATATGCCATCTAGCGGAATTTAATACCGACCTTCCAATGGGGCTTAATGCCTCCGTGTGCCTATGACCTGATTGATCCAGGTCCCCAAAATGTATCCGCCAGAAAATATAGCAATCGGCGTAGTTCATCGCGGCGCTGCGCGACAGCCGATGAGGGGTCGAAGGTCAAGTTGCGCCTATGTATGTTCCTATACGAACGCGGCGACGCCAATTGGTGCGCGCCCATTCTATACCCTGAACCAGCGCATCGACTTGGTCGTCGTGACGGCCGGGAAATGAAAGCAGTTCGTTTAGAAATGATTCCAGCCAGGGCGCTCTCACAGGCAAGCGGATTGAACCACCTGCGAACAAATCACATTGAGCAATGACGCGAGCCCTCTTATCTGTACTTGGCTTGAATTGTGCGACGTTGATAGATTGTTCGCGTAGGCTTTGAATCAGTCCAAGGCTGATCGGGGAAGATTTAATAAGCAGGGTCGATACACGGTACCGCTGCTTCACTTCTATGATTTTGCGTTTGAGAACCTCGAAGGGGAATTTGCCGCGGATCACCTCGAGAACGTGAATAACCTCGTTCCGAACCAAGAGAACGACACACGCAGAATAGTCGCTCCCTTGGGTTTCGCTCAATGCAATGTCCCAGCTCATTATCAGCCGGTCCCCGGGCTGCATACCGACGTCGGTGTAAGTGTTTTGTAGCCACTTCCTGCGAATAATATTGCCACCGGGAGGGGCAGGGGTCTGTTGATACTGGGCGGAAAATGCGATCGGGCCCATTTCTCGCTGGAGTTCGCGCAACACATCGACCGATTTATGTGCAGGATGGAGCAGTTCACCCGGTTTACGAGTGTAGAAGCCACCCTCGCTAAGCTGATAGGTTTCCTCACGCTGCGCGACCGCCGGAAGATTTAGCGTTTCAAAACCACCGCTCTCCTGAAGATAACCCACCAAATCGTTTTGGCTGACGCGCTGCATGACCACGACGATACGTGCCGTATTCTTGTCATCACCGCGCGACAACAAGGTCGAGCGATACCATTCGATCACGTGTTGGCGCGCCGATTTAGAATACGCATCCCCCAATTTGATTGGATCGTCGATAATCATCAGATCGCCACCGAGCCCGGTTAGCGTTCCATCGATCGAGGTGGCCAATCGCTTGCCGCGGCGGTCCGTGACGATTTCCCTGTCGGTATCCCGGATCAACCGCATTCCTGGAAAAACGTGCTGATAAATGGTATCGTTCACGAGCGAACGGAAATCGTTGGCATGAGTACGGGACAGCTGGTCCGAATAGCAGGCCACGACCACGCGGAGCGCGGGATTGTGTCCAAGAAACCATGCGGGAAGCGCCACCGAGGCGCAGAGAGACTTCAAGCTGCGCGGCGGCAACGTAATAATTAGGCGCTTGACCTCCCCACGCGCGACCTGAGCAAGTTTGTAAGTAATGGCTTCAATATGCCAATTTGGCTTGAAGGGGATTCCCGGGCGAACCACGCCAAAGGCATATTCTGTGAAGCTGTAGAGATCTTCGGCAAGCAGAGCACGATAGACATCTAGATCGGTGTAATGTGGAATCGACGACAAATTCATGATCAATCCTCACCAGATTTGTCATCATCAAACAAGTCGGGCGGCGCGATTGTAGGTTCTTCTGCGGAACGATCCTGGGGACCGGAAGCGCGTTTGACATACTCCTCCAGAACGCTGCGGTGATGATCAGAAGATAGCATTTTGCCGATCTCGCGCTCGTGTCCTTCGAAAAGATTGACACCGTATTTCTCGATCATCCAAAAGAGATCGCGTCGAGCCTTCGCATCGCCCTTGGCGAACTGATTACCGAGCTGCAGCAATCCGGCTTCAAGAATAGTAACCGCGTGCTCTACTCCTCCTGAAGTGAGGGTCATTTTCTTGCTCAGCATCTTTTTGAACAATGCTTTTACGTCAATCTGATCGGATTTCGGCTTTTTCGGGCGGCCTCTTGGATTGCCGCTCCGTCCCTTCTCATAGCGGCCGCCCATCGCTGCCTCCCACGTATGAGGAAGCTTCGTTCGCAGTTTCCGCGGCGCGCGCCCGCTCAACGCACTCATCGAACGTGCGGCCGCTTTCGGTGTGAATAGCATCCTTTCCCGTGTATGCCTGCCAACGACGGATGGACAGGTCGACAAATTTCGGCTCAATTTCCATCGCGAAGGCGCGGCGGCCGACTTTCTCCGCAGCCAGGATGGTCGTGCCTGAGCCGACAAAGCAGTCAACAATGATGTCACCGCGGCGCGTACAGTCCTTGATCGCGTCAGCAATCAGGGCGATGGGTTTTGGCGTGGGATGATGTTTGAGGAGCTGGCGTCCGGCTCCCGACTGACCGGCGCCGGGATAGCGCCAGACATTTGAGCGCGGGCGGCCATGACGACCTAGCTGAATGTTGTTGAGGGGTGCCTTCTGACCAACGCGGAATAGCGCGATCAACTCGTGTTCACTGCGATAAAACGAGCCCATGCCAGGACTGGATTTGACCCAGCAAATCAGGTTGATCGGCTCTCCAAAAATGTCGCGACCAACTCCAATCAACTGGTCGACATGACGCCAGTCCGTGAAGACAAACACAACCGCACCGTCTTTTAAATAACGGCGAGTATTCGCTAACGCAACGGAAAGGAAACCCATGTATTCGCTGCGGTTCATCTCGCCTGAGGCCATCGCGAACTCAGCGTGCGATGTGTGTCCGCGACCCACGACATTAGCGATCTTCACGTTGTACGGGACATCATGGCAGGCCATCGCTGCCTCTTCGCCGTCGAGCAAGCGATGATGATCTGTCTCGCTGAGCGCATCGCCACACAGCAGGCGGTGTTTGTCCAACTGCCAGAGGTCGCCGGGCTTGCTGATGGGACGAGTGCTCATCCAGCTCGACTTGATCTTGTCGGCCGGATCCGGCTTTGGATCGTCAAGGTTTACGTGGAGCTCGTCCACCTCCCCGTGCGAGAAGCCCGTGACGGCAATGTCCAAGTTTACACTTTGAAGAAGGGGCTCGATTTCGAAAAGTTCGACAGCCAGAATTTCGTGATCCCAGCCAGAGTTTAGCGCCATCCGATTTCAGCGAGCGCAAGGCAGCGCTTTTGAAGGGGCGTAAGGCCCTCAAGGATGACCGCCGGGATTTCGGTTCGGCCGAGTAACTTCATTGCGGCAAGACGTGCGTGGCCGGCGATTAGGTTGAAGTTTTCGTCGACGAGAATGGACGATCCGTATCCGTTTGCTTCGATGCCCGCCGCAAGCTGCGCGACCTGTTTTCCAGGGTGCGTGCGGGCATTACGGGGGTTAGGTTTGATCGACTGGATCGGCAGCAGCATTTCTTTGCGGTTCATCTGGGCACCATTCTGCTAGGGCCGTCGCATGCCAAAGCCTGCGAACAAGCGCTGAATTTTTCTGGTGAGATGAGACTTTCGAAACCGGGCCCGTCGGAGGCTCTATGGGCGCGGGGTTATTCGCAGCCGCGGCCATAGGCCCGCAGGAGCGAGTTGGTCGGCATCGCCATCGGCAGATGCCGTTTCGCCCAAGCATCGCCTGGAGGTCTCGAACTGAGAAAGTGGCATAGACGGGTGTGGTTGTCCACCTTGCTAGCATTGGAGACCGGTCGACCTACCAAATATCGGAGTCCGGGATTGGGATAGAAATGAAAGCCGGATAAAGCAGTAGCTTCCTGATAACCTCCTGTTCTTTTCCTGTTCTGAGAATTAAATAAAATACGGAAAACTGTTGCACGACAGCCCTATTTTGACTTTTCGCGCTCCTCGTTCCAGATTTTTTGCAAGAAAAGCCTGTTATTTTGCCAATAACAGGAGGAGACCGGTTCGTATTTGACTGCGCGCACCACCAAACAATCAATGGTTTGCGAAGTCTTCATGCCTCGTCTTGTCGCTCGTCGCTCTCCTTCAACGCTAATCAAACGACGACTGCACATTCGATCCGACGAGAAAAATGCAGGCCTGATCCATGCAGGGAAAATGCGCTCCCTCACGCCACCTTGGCGCTCGGCTTGATCGACGACTTGTAGCGCTGCAGCGCCACGGCCTTGTCGCTGGAGGCGATCAATTCCTCGAGGATGCGCGAGGCTAGCTGGAACTCGTCGCGACTGAGCGAGGCAAATTCGACGTCGTTGATCTCGGACTGGTAGGGCGCAAGCTTGCGCAGCAACGCCTTGCCCTTCTCGGTGATCGCCAGCGAAATCCGCCGACGGTCGACGCTGTCTTGAGTTTTTTCGACGAGCCCCAGCCCCTGCAGCTTGCTGGTCACCGTGGTGATGAAGGCGCCGCTCATGTGCAGGTGATCGGCCACCGTTTTGACGTTGACGTCGCTGTCGAGGCCGAGATGGCCGATCGAGATCAGGATGGTGTATTCGACGCCGGCGAGCCCGATCTGGCGGGCGTGGCCATCGCGGATCGCCTCGTGCCGCGCCATGAAGGCGAAGATGTTGTGGACGAACCTGCGGAAGTCGCGGTCGGTGCCGTCGTTGAGCAGTTCGGGACGGCTCACGGTCAACGGCAACGCCGGCTTCGGGCTCGCGGCGTCGCCGCGGCGGGAGGCGGAGCTACGTTCGGCTTTGGTGGCTTTCTGGCGCGACAAGACGCTTCTCCGCAATGGTTTCAAGTTGCATCCCGGGGTCAGCTGACCACGGGCAGGACATCGATGGCGTAGGCATGCCGCAGGGTGCGCCCGAGCACGGGATCTTCCAGCTCCATCTCAAACCGGCTCGCCGGCCGGATGCCGCCGATCGCGCCGAGCGTGCCGCAGAACATCACCGTGCCCGGCGCCAGCGTCGATCCATGGCGCGCAATCAGGTCGTCGGGCCGGCGCATGCCGGCGAGCGTGCCGTCCTGGTAGGTGACGCGCGTGCCGTCGATGACGGCGAACGAGCGCAGCCGGAGCCGATCCCAGTGACCGGCTATGTCTTCCAGCGGCCAGAGATGGTGGCCGATCGGCTTGGCGCAGAGCTGCTTCGACAGCGCGATGCCCTGGGTCTCGGCCTTGCGGTCGGTATGGTCGGAGCCGACGGTAAGGCAGAGCCGGTCGCCGAGCGCGACGATCACCGGTTCGACCTCGCCGGAAGTATCCGGTCCCAGCACCTCGAGCACAGGCGACTGGGTCAAGTTCAGCACGCTGTTGCGGTAGAACACCGGAACCGAGGACGGCCGCGGCACGCCGATGGCGGCCAGTTCCTCGATATGATAGCGCAGCGCCGCCTCGTCGCGGCCGGTCCAGCCGGCGACAATCAGGGCTGCCGGTTCCACGCTGATCCGCGCTTTGCCCTGCAGGTCATCAAGGTCGAAATGGAGCATCAAGCCCGAAAACCTCCGCAAAAAGACTTTGAAAACTAACTAACTTATGACTTATATTACGAGTCCGCCCCGGAGACCAGCATGGATTCCCGCCGCTTTCGCAATGCGCTTGGACAATTTCCCACCGGGGTGGTGGTCGCCACCGCCCGCACTGCGGCCGGCGAACTGCTCGGGATGACCATGAGTTCGTTCAACTCGGTGTCGCTCGACCCGCCGCTGATCCTGTTCAGCGTGCACCGCCAGGCGCACAGCTTCGCTGTATGGCAGCGCATCGAGCGCTACGCCATCAACATGCTCAACGAGGAACAAGAGCAGGTCTCCAACCAGTTCGCCCGCCGCGACGCCAACAAATGGGACGGCATCACGCCGCTTACCGGCGAAACCGGGGTGCCGATGCTGCCCAATGCGGCGGTGGCGCTCGAATGCCAGGCGCATGCCCGCTTCGACGGCGGCGACCACGAGATCTTCGTCGGCCGCGTCACCGCCATGCACGAGCACGCCGTCAACCGCAGCCGGCCGCTGGTGTTCTATGAGGGACGCTATCGACAGCTCGCGAGCGCCGCCACTGCGCACACCCCGCCGGGCGAAGTCGAACTGATGCACGGCTGGTGACACTTTCCTGATTCACCTGATTCACACGACAAACAGCAGAGGGACTTAAGGCCATGGGCGTCAACAAGGAACACAAGGAATTCCACGCGGTCGACATGTCCACCGGGTGGGAAACTTTGCCCGGCTATCCCGCCGGCATCCAGCAGAAGATTCTCTCCGGCGCGCTCGACGAGACCAACAAGCGCGGCTCACGCTCACGGCTGCTGCGCTTCGAGCCCGGCATCTACACCACCAAGCCGTTCGTGCACGAATACTGGGAGGAAGTTTACCTCGTGTCCGGCGACCTCACGGTCGGCAACGATGAGCGGGGCGAAGGCGGCACTTCCTTCTCGCCGAACACCTACGCCTCGCGGCCGCCGGGGGCCTATCACGGTCCGTTCAAGTCCAGGAACGGCTGCCTGCTGTTCGAGATCCACTATTTCGATCCGGTGTGAAGGTGCGCGCATCGCCGTAAACGGTCGTTAGTGCGCGGGCGCGGCGAAATCCTGCATCACGCTGGAACGCTCGACGCGCGCCTTGCGCGTGGTCGCCGGCGTGTTGCGGCTGCGGCCGACGAAGCGCGGCACGCCGGCGCTGATCACCGCGCCGATCGCGGCGATGTCGCCGTGCTCGATGGCGGCAAGCGCGGTTGACTGCGTGCCGCCATCCGGCGCATCCAGCAACACGATGTCGGCGGCGTGGCCGGCTTTCAGGAAACCGCTGTCGAGCCCGTAAACCTTTGCGTTGTTGCCCGACGCCGCGCAGATCGCCTGCTCCGCGCTCATGCCACCGAGGCTCGCCAGGTGCGCCATGGTGTAGAGGAGGCCGAGCGGCATGATGCCGCTGCCGGTCGGCGTGTCGGTGGCGATGATGAAGCGGTCGAAAGCATCGAGCTGCATCGCAAGCCGGCCGCACAATAAGGTGGTGCGCAGGTTGCCGGCGGTGCAGACCTGCAGTGCCATGGTGCTCTCGCGGATCACGCGCTCGAAATCCGCGTCCGGCATCGCGGTAGGCCCGCCATTGATATGGAACGAGACGTGCGGGTGCATCTTCAATAGATGATCGCCGGTGATGGCGCCGGAGCCCGGGATCGACGAGCCGCCGGTGTGGCAGGTGGTGATGAGGCCGGCCGCCTTGGCGTCCGCGACCATCGGCACGTAGTCGTAGGCGGTCTTGACCGCGCCGAAGCCGGCCTTCGCCAGCGTCACGCCCCTGGCCGCCAGCTCGACGAAGTCCTCGCGTTGCAGCCCGGGTTCGAGAATGACCGAGCCGGCGATCACCCGCATGCCGCCCGGGCGGTAGTCGGCGAAACAGCGCTGCGCCGCCAGCGCCAGGGCTTTCACGCCCTCCACGTCGCGCGGACGGCCGGGCACGTGCACCTCGGAGGCGGAGATCGCAGTGGTGACACCGCCGTGCAAGTAGCTTTCGAGAAAACCCACCGTACGCTGGCGCGGCGTATAGTCGCCGAAGGTGATGTGGACGTGGGAATCGATCAGGCCGGGGATCGCGGTCATGCCGCCGGCGTCGATCACCACATCGGCGCTCTCCACCGCCGCTGCGGGCGCGGTGCCGACGCTGACGATGCGGCCGCCATCGGTGATGATGGTGTTGCCCTTCGCATGCGGATCGCGCCAGTCGCCCGATACGATGTCTCCGAGATTGACGATCGCGGTTTTCACGGTGGCTCCTCGTTTTATCTGTCCCGTCATCCCCGGATGAGCGCAATTGCGCTCACTCGGGAGGAGCTACCTTTGCATCGCCCTTAATGGTTCAACGCGGTTCAGCTCGTCGCCGAGGCTGTACGACCCCAACAGGTTCTCCACCATGCCGGTCGCGCCGTTCCAGTCGTAGGTCCGGAAACTGTGGCCGGCGGTGACGAAGCGCGCGCCCGCATAGAACATCTCGTATTGCTGGTGCCGCGAACCGAACTCCGAACCGATCGCGTCCCAGCAGGCTTTGAGGAATTTCACCTTGTCCTCCGGCTCCATGCTGGCGGCGCGCTGCGTGGTGTGGATGATCCTGCTGAGCATCGGATCCTTGAAATCCTCGATCGAGGACGGCAGCATGATCAGCGCCCCGCCGGAGAGGTCGCGGATGGCGTTGATGAACTGCGGATAAAGGTCCTGGGTCAGCACCTGCGCCGCGTACATGAAGTGCTTGTTCGGCACCCAGTACTCGCCGTATTTCGATCCCGACGCCTCCATGCCCGACAGCATCGCCTCCACCATGCTGGCCTGCGCGGCCAGGTAGCCGAGCTTCTCGCTGACCGCGGGAATCTTGGTGGTGCCGATGCATTCGGTGAGCCGGCGCGCCATCCCGAGCAGGAACCTGATTTTCACCGAGAGCCGGATCTGCGCCTGGTAGTTCTGATAGGCGTGGCCCGGCGTCTCGTGGAATTGCTGCCGGCAGACATCGGTGTCGCGGTAGACGAACAGCCGATCCCACGGCACCTTGACGTCGTCGAAGAATAGCAGCGCGTCGTTCTCGTCGAAACGCGACGAAAGCGGGTTGTCGAAGATCGACGCCGCCGACGCCTCATAGGACTTGCGCGACAGGATGCGGATGCCCTTGGTGGCGATCGGCAGCGCGCAGGAAAAGGCGAGATCCTCTTCGCCCGGCCGCAGCGGCTGCAGGTTGGCGACCAGCACCTCGTTGGCCATGATCGAACTGGTGCCGAGCATCTTGGCGCCGCGGATGGTGATGCCTTCCTTGTCCTCGTCGACGATGCGGGCGACCAGGTCGTCGGCCTGCTGGCCCCAGTCCTTGGCGCGCTCGGCCTGCGGATTGATAATCACGTAAGTGAGGAACAGGTCGTTGCGGGTGGCGTAGTCGACATAATCGGACAGCGCCTTGGCGCGGTCGGGACTGTGCTTCCTGAACACCTCGATGCCCATGCGCTGGCCGACCAGCGCGGAGGCGACATGGTCCGGCGAGCGGCCCATGAAGCCGTAATGCACCCGCGACCAGCTCTGCAGCGCCTTGCGTCGCAGCACCATCTCCTCATAGCTCTTCGGCATCTGCCAGGCGCGGTTGACGCGCTGGCTGGAGCCCTCCGGCTTGAACGTCATCAGCTCGATGTTTTCCGGCTGCGCCTGGAAATCATACAGCGCCGCCGCCGACTTCACCGAATTCTGGAACGCCGGATGGGTGGTGACGTCCGCCACCAGCTTGCCGTCGATATAGACCGTCCGCCCGTCCCGCAGCGATGCGATGTGTTCCGCGCCCGTCTTCGCCACCGTCATGTTCCGCTCCTGTTCAGAGGTTCTGCCGACGATCGTCACACCAGACCGTCGAGGCCCGTGATTTCCGCCGCCGCCAGCCCGCCGACCCGGGCGTTGGGACGACCGCGCGTCGCGTACACCGCGATGATCGCGATCTCGTTCGGCTGCGGCGCATCCGGCAGCATGATCGTCATGCCATCGTAGTGCGAGCGCACATAAAGCGCATCCTTGTGCGCCAGCGGCACGTCGATGGTGGCGCCCGGCGCGGCGCGTTTGGTCATCGACGAGATCCATGCCTTGCCGCCGCCGATCGCCTCGCGCATGACGTTGCCGAACACGGTGGTGAGCATGGCGTTGCCGTGCTCCTGCTCGCCATGGCTGCCGACGATCGCCGCCTTGCCGTAGCTCACCGCCTGGTCCGGCGCCAACAACTGCACGGCGATCGCGCAGATCTCGCGCCCGACCGCCTCGCTGGCTTGCGTCAACGAAGAGAGGTCCTTCTCGAACCGGCCGGCGAAGGGGTTGTCGAGCACAGCCACCGCCGCCGCCTTGCGCAGCCGCGGCGACACGTCGTGTCCCGCGTCGCTGCGGACTTCATCGAGAAACGTCAGCACCCTTTTTATCTTCATTGCCGCCCCGCTCCGGTCCAGGCTGGACTCAAATTATAATTCATAATTACATAACAAACGAAGCTTTTCAAGCTGGCTAATTGATGCTAGCCTACTTTGCTGGATACAGCGCGGGGAGACGACAAATTTCCAGACATGCGCGGAAGTCATGCTCGCAGATCATGGCACGGCTGGCATGCGGCGTGCATCGCGCCAGCACTGGCGCACGGGTCGGCGCGGCCACCGCGACACCGCCAACGCCTTCAACACTTACCCATCGGCAACATTTCACAAGGAGATTTCGCATGACGTCGCACTGGAGCAAAGCGCTGTGGGTTGCCGGACTGGGCGCGACGCTGACCGTGGGAGCCACGTTGCCGGCTCGCGCGCAAACCGCCGAGATCGCGCTCGGCGCCATCGTGCCGTCGAGCGGGCCGTTCGCCGAATGGGGCCGCGCCAACACGGTGACGCTGCAACTGCTGGAGAAGCAGGTCAATGATGGCGGCGGCATCAACGGCGCCAAGCTGCACATCGTCATTCTCGACGACGCCACCAAGCCGGCGCAGGCCACCAACAACCTGCGCAAGCTGTCCGGCGACGATCACGTGCTGGCGGTGGCGGGCCCGTTGACCTCGAGTGCTGCGGAAGTCACCTTCCCGGTCGCCAACGAGATGAAGACGGTGGCGACCTCGCAGGCTTCCTCCAAGCCCGGCGTCGCCAAGCTCAACCGGCCGTGGGCGTTCCGCAACACCATCGACGAGGGCGTGCTCGGCCGAACGGCGGTCCCCTATTTCAAAAAGACCTTCAACATCAAAACCGTCGCCATCATCTTCGACGCCAAGGACGCCACCGCCGCCGCCGTCGGCGGCAGGATCATGCCGGCGCTGATGAAGGAGAACGAGATCGAGGTGGTAAACACCGATCCGTTGTCGTTCAACACCGGCGACC
Organism: uncultured Pseudomonadota bacterium; assembly: GCA_963819325.1. Classification (GTDB taxonomy): domain Bacteria; phylum Pseudomonadota; class Alphaproteobacteria; order Rhizobiales; family Xanthobacteraceae; genus Bradyrhizobium. The sequence continues at coordinate 68,705 of CAWFVT010000017.1, read as the reverse complement.
TCGACGTCAGCGCCCAGGTCACCAAGATGAAGGCGCTCAACCCCGACGGGGTCGTGGTCAGCGCCGACTACAGCCAGGCGGTCACCGTGCTGCGCGAGATGAAGCGGCAGGGCATGATCAAGCCGGTGGTCGGCTCGACCCAGTTGATCTCGTCGGCGATCCTCAAGGCCGCGCCGGAAATTCCGGTCATCGCGCCCGCCACCTTCTATGCCACCATGAAGGGCGACAAGCCGGAGAAATTCGTCGCCGAGCTGCAGCCGCTGTTGCGCAAGACCGCGGGCCTGCCGCCGGAAATCGAGCCCAGCATGTACGACGCCAACATCTACGAGATCGCCAGCATCTACATCGCCGCGATCAAGGCCAGCGGCGCCACCGGCAAGCCGGAAGACCTCGACGCCGACCGCACCAAAATTCGCGACTACATGGCCAGGCTCGAGGGCTTCCCCGGCCTCGGCGGCCCGATCGGCTTCAACGACGACGGCGACGCCATCAAGGCGTTCTATGTGCTGCTGGGCCAGAACGGGGCGTGGGACTCCAAGGTACGCGGCTGCAGCGCGGCGCCCGGACATCCGGGCTGCTGACGGCTCTTTATATTTGTGATGCTCGGCCTTGTGCCAGGGCATCGAGGGGAAACCATCCACGTGCTTGCGCAGCAACTCGTCAACGGCCTGACCCTGGGGGCGGTGTATACGCTGATCGCCCTGTCGTTTTCGCTGGTGATGGGAATCCTCGGCGTGCTCAATCTGGCGATCACCGAGCTGTTCATGCTCGGCGGCTATTTCGGCTTCACCGTCATCATGGCGCATCTGCCGCTGCCGCTGGCGCTGGCCGCCGGCATGGCGGGCGCGGCCATCGTCGCCATCGTGATCGAGAAGCTCGGCTACCAGCCGTTCCGCACCGCGCCGGTGGTGACGCCGATGCTCTCCACCCTCGGCTTCTCCATCATCCTGCAGAACGTCGTCACCAATGTGTGGGGCTCCGATCCGCTGCAGCTCACTGACGAGGTGCTGACGCAGCGCTATACGCTTGGCGGCGTCAGCGTCAGCGCCATGCAGCTCACGGTGATGGGCGCGACCATCGTGCTGGTGGCAGCCCTCGCTTTCGTGGTCCAGCGCACATCGATGGGACGCGCATTGCGGGCGGTGGCGGAAAACCGCGACGTCGCCCGCCTGCTCGGCGTGTCCGCGAGCCGCGTGACGCTGATCGCCTTCATGCTCTCGGGGGCCCTGGCGGGCGCCGCCGGCGTGATGATCGGCCTGCACTACGCGGCGATCACGCCCTATATCGGCGTTGAGATCGGGCTCAAGGCCATCGCCGTGATGGTGATCGGCGGCACCACGCGGATCTGGGGCGCGTTGATCGCGGGGCCGCTGATCGGCGTGCTGGAGGTGATGACGGTAGCCTATGGCGGCTCGCAGGTGCGCGACTTCGTGGTCTACGGCTTCATGATCCTGGTCCTGCTGCTGCGCCCGCAAGGTCTGCTCGGCGGCTCCCGCAGCGACCAGGGGCAACGCGTATGATGTCGACCTATTACGCTGGCCTTTTGGCCGACGTCGGCATCCTGCTGCTCGGCGCGCTCAGCGTGTACATCATCCTGGCGACCGGCCAGCTCTCGCTCGGCAATGCCGGCTTCATGGGCATCGGCGCCTATGTGACCTCCTACCTCACGGTGATCGCGGGCGTGCCGGTGACGCTGGCGCTGGTCATCGCGGCGATGGCCGCCGGCGCCATCGGCGTCGTCGTCGGCTTCCCGGCGCTGCGGCTGAAGGGAATTTATCTGGCCATGGCCACGCTCGGCTTCGGCGAGATGGTGCGCAGCTTCTTCCTCAATCTCGGCGCCATGGGCGGCTCCGAGGGCTTTCACGGCATGCACCACATCTCGCTCGGCTACATCTGGACCTGGGCCGCCGCCATCCTGCTGCTGGTCGTCGTTCTGGAGCGGTCGCGGGTCTGGCTCGACATGCGCGCGGTGCGCGACGATGAAACCGCCGCCGGTCTGGTCGGCCTCAACGCCACCACCATCAAGGTCGGCGCGTTCGGCTTCGGCGCCGCAGTCGCCGCCATCTCCGGCGGGCTGTTCGCCCATCACCACGTCTATATCGAACCCGGCAACTTCTCCTTCGAGCGCTCCATCGACTTCGTGCTCGCCGTGATTCTCGGCGGCTCGACGGTGGGGCCCGGCGCGCTGGTCGGCGCGGCGCTGCTGGTGATGCTGCCGGAGTATCTGCGCTTTCTGGCGGAATGGCGGTTCGCCGCGTTCGGCGCGCTCTTGGTGGCGATGCTGCTGGTGCGCCGGCAGGGGCTGCTCGACCGCGCCACGTTCCGCGTTTTCGCGGTGCGGAGGGCGGCATGAGCGCGACCGGACAGGTGCCGCTGCTGGCGCTGAACCAGGTAAGCAAGGTGTTCGGCGGCATCCACGCCCTCACCGACATCTCGCTCGAGGTCAGGCCGCGCGAGATCGTCGGCGTCATCGGCCCCAACGGCGCCGGCAAGACCACGGCCTTCAACGTCATCACCGGGGCGTACCGCGCCAGCGGCGGCGAGGTGCTGCTCGACGGCACGCCGATCACCGCCGAGCCGTCGCACCGGATCGCCCGCGCCGGCATCGCGCGCACCTTCCAGAACATCCGCCTGTTCGCCGACATGACGGTGTGGGAGCATCTCCTGGTGGCGCAGCCGCACAGCGAATTTCCGCTGCGCCGGCTGCTGCCAATGCGCTGGGGCAGTCCGCAGGCGTTGCGCCGCGCGCAGGAAGTGCTGGAATTCTTCGACCTCGGCGCTGTCCGCGACCGCCTCGCCCGCTCGCTGCCCTACGGCATCCAGCGCAAGGTGGAAATGGCCCGCGCGGTCACCGCGCGGCCGAAGCTGTTGCTGCTCGACGAGCCGGTCGCCGGCATGAACCACGACGAGGCCGACACCATCCGGAAGCTGATGCAAAAGCTGCGCGACACCGGCCTCAGCATCCTTTTGATCGAGCACGACATGGCCTTCGTGATGAAGCTGTGCGACCGGCTCTACGTGCTGGATTTCGGCGCGATGATCGCCAGCGGCCTGCCCGCCGAGATCCGCGCCAACCCGGCGGTGCTCGACGCCTATCTGGGAGCGGCCGCGTGATGCTCGAAGTACGCGACCTCAAGGTCAATTACGGCGCGATCGCCGCGGTGCGCGGCATCGACCTCGACATCGCCGCGGGCGAGATCGTGGCGCTGATCGGCGCCAACGGCGCCGGCAAGACCACGGTGGCCCGCGCCATCGCGGGGCTAGTGCCCTACCAGGGCGACATCGTGTTCGGTGGCGAGAAACTCAAACCCAACAGCGCCGAGCGCAATCTCCGCCTCGGCGTCGCGCTGGTGCCGGAGGGGCGCGGTATTCTTGCCGGCATGAGCGTGGAGGAAAACCTGCTGATGGGCCTCTACACCCGCACCGACAAGGCACGAGGCCTGGCGGACTTGGAAGACGTGGTGAAGCGGTTTCCGATCCTCGCCCAGCGCCGGCAGGTGATGGCAAGCCTGTTGAGCGGCGGCGAACAGCAGATGCTGGCGATCGGCCGTGCGCTGCTGGCGCGGCCGAAACTGTTGCTGCTCGACGAACCCTCGCTCGGGCTGGCGCCGAAGATCACCGATTTCGTGTTCGACATGGTGCGGCAATTGCGCGCCGAAGGGCTCACGGTGCTGCTGGTGGAGCAGAAAGCGCGGCAGACGCTCAAGATCGCCGACCGCGCCTATCTCTTGGAAACCGGACGCGTGGTGACCTCGGGCCCGGCGCGCGAACTCATCGACGACAAGGTGGTCTCGGAGACCTTCCTCGGCGGCACGGCGGCAACAGGCTGAGCGGATCCGGCGGCTCCCGCCCTGGCTGGCTGGATATTCTGTGAGATGCTATATGGGATATATGGACGCACAATGCGCGGCGCCTTGAAGAGAAACTTGCTCGTTATTGGTCGAGGCGATGCTCAAGGCCGAGCCCGGATGGATCAGCGCTTGCCACCGGCCAGACGGTGCCCGATGCATCTCCTCGGAGATCGTTCGATGCCGCACAGTCTTGAACCCAAGACGTCTGGCCGCTTCTTGCTCCCGCCGCTAGAAATATATTGAACGCAACGGCGCGCCTACTCGTCAGGAGCTCAGACCATGGCCGACACCGAACTGCAGCTGCGGAACGCCATCATCGACAAATGCCGCTGGATGAATGCAACCGGACTGAACCAGGGCACATCGGGAAACATCTCGGCCCGCCACGGCAACACCATGCTGATTTCGCCGTCCGCGACGCCCTATGAGATTCTGACCCCCGACATGATCGCGGCGATGCCGCTCGAAGGCGACGACGGATCGTGGAAGGGTCCGCTCAAGCCATCGACCGAATGGCGATTCCACCTTGATATCATGAGAGCGCGGCCGGACGTCGGCGGCATTGTTCATACCCATGCGACCTATTCCACCGTGCTCGCGATCGCCCGCAAGGAAATTCCGGCGTGTCATTACATGATCGCGGCGTTCGGCGGCACGAACGTGCGGGTTGCCGGCTATGCCCGGTTCGGCACCAAGGAGCTGTCCGAGCATGCTCTCGAAGCGCTGGAGAATCGCACCGCCTGCCTGTTGGCCAATCACGGAATGATCGCGACCGGTGCATCGCTGGACAAGGCGATGTGGCTCGCGGTCGAACTCGAGACCATCGCCCGGCAATATTATCTCTCGCTGGCGATCGGCGGCCCGGTGCTGCTGAGCGAGGCCGAGATCGGTGAAACCGCCGCCGCGTTCGGCAGCTACGGCGTGCAGGATCCGCCAGCCAAGGCCGCCGCAACTACGCGATGACGACGGCGAAGGTTTTGGACGGTATTCCGAGAACAGGCATCGAACACGAAACGCACCAGTTTCGCACCCGTCAGATCAGCTTCGCCTTGGCCAAATCCCTCATCAGATGGCTTGCGCCATAGGTCCAGTGCGGACAATCGGGTGAAAGCCGGACCCGGTTGACGAGCGCGCCGAGCTTTTCGGTCGAGATGGTGACGATATCTCCGACCTTGTGCGTGAAGCCCTTGCCCTTCTCGCCGCGATCCTTTGACGGCACGAACATGGTGCCGAGGTAAAGCGCCATGCCGTCGGGATACTGGTGATGCGGGCCCATGGCGGCCGCGACCAGCTCTTCCGGCGAGCGGCTGATCTCGGCCATCGAACTTGCGCCCTCGAGCGTGAAGTCATCCTCGCCTTCGACCCGCAGATGCACCTTCGCTTGTTTGACGTCACGAATGGAAAATGACGCATCGAAAAGCCGGATGAAGGGTCCAAGTGCCGCGGACGCGTTATTGTCCTTTGCCTTGCCGAGCAGAAGCGCCGACCGTCCCTCCACGTCGCGCAGATTGACATCGTTGCCGAGCGCCGCGCCAACGATTTTGGCTCTGCTGGACGCAATGACCGCGATTTCAGGTTCGGGGTTGTTCCAGGTCGAGATCGGATGCAGACCGACATCGGCACCGAAGCCAACCGACGCCATCGGCGGGCACTTGGTGAATACCTCGGCGTCCGGCCCGATGCCGACCTCGAGATATTGCGACCAGACGCCGCGCTCGATCAGCCTCGCCTTGATCTCCATGGCTTCGACCGACCCCGGTTTCAGCTTCGACAGATCGTGGCCGATGAGAGTGGCAATGTCGGCGCGGATGGCATCGGCCGCTGCGGCCGAGCCACGCGCCTGCTCCTCGATGACCCGTTCCAGAAGGCTGACGACGAAGGTGACGCCCGATGCCTTCACCGCCTGCAGGTCGACCGGCGACAGCAGAAACGGCTTGGTTGCAATGCGGCCGGCTTCGAAGCTGTTTGCCGCGACGGCCTCGACCGAACCGATGGCTTCGCCTGTTGCACTGCTCACATAACCGGCGGGATCATCCATCTCGCAAATGTCGCGAACGGTGGGCGCCTGTTTCGATGTGATATCGACGACGTCGCCGCCGCGCGCGGTGACCACCAATGGATGGGAATTCCCGGGCGACCGGGCACGGCCCAGAAACGTGCCGGTCCGCGGCAGATTGATATCATTGACCATCAATATTGTTCCTCACCCTAGCGTAGCCGGAACACCGGTGACCGCTTCTCTTTTTTTAATGCCGCTTTAATGCCGCACGGCCTTCCCCGTCTCCTCCGTTGCGAAGCGGATCGTCGGCAGGCCGCGCTCGTGCTCGATCGTCGTATCAGCGGGCATCGCAAACGCGGCGTCAAGTGTGCGCGGCCCTAGTTTCGGGCGCGGTTTTGCCATTGTATCGGCGATCTCGTGCGCCCGCGCAAGCTCGGCTTTCCTTGGGGTAGCCGGGAACCTACCCCTAATGATTGCGTTAACCGTTGTTGCAGGAGGTTCGCATGAATAGCCATCGCGGCCACCGAACGGCAGTTGCTATCTTCGCAATCGTACTGGCAGTTGTAATGATCGCTGCGCTGGTAACCACGCTCCACGGCGTGGACACAACGCGGCTGGCGAAGAACGAGATTCCTGCTGGTGTCAGCGGGTTATCTCAACCGCACGCGCCGCTGGATAGTGCACCGGGCAGAGCGGTACAGAACTGATCGCCGGCTGCGCCGGATGTTGCCAGCGCGAGACTACATTGCGCGCCGCACACGTTCATTTGCGTGGCACCCCATGCTGTCCCAACAGCGCGCTTCACTCGCATCGTCCGTGGGTCGCGGCAAGCTCTGCCGCAATGATCGCGCCCAGAGCCATGTCGGCCTGCTGCCCGAAGCCGTGATGCACGATGCGGCCGTCGCGTCCGATCAGGATGCTGGTCGGCGTTCCCTGCATCCCGTATCGCCCCATGGTCACCGGCAGCGGTGTGCCCTCGGCGGCTTCATCGACCCCGATCGGAAAGGTCAGCCGATATTCGTGGATGAACGCTTCCAGCGATACCGGCGTCATGGCGGCATGATGTTCGAACACCGTGTGCAACCCGATGACCTGGAGGTCCGAATGTTTGAACAGGTCGAAGGCGCGCTGGGTCTGCGGCGTTCCCTGCGCGACGCATCCGGGACACAGCATCTGAAACGCGTGCAGGAGAACCGGCCGGCCGCGCAGTCCGGACAAGGTCAGCGGCTCACTTGTGTTGAACCAGCGCGATACCGCAATTTCGGGAGCGAGAGCCACGGCCTTATTCCCTGTATTTGCCGCCGGCCACACTTTCCGACGTAACGATGCGCCGATCGGCTAACCCCTGTTGATCTACATCATGCGATCGCAAATTGAAGTCATCGCTCCGAATATCTTCGTCATGGCCTCGTATACATCATTTCATTCGACAATCCCAAACCGGGGCACTTCAGCTTCTTGGCCGCCCATGCATGATGTGCTATTTATAGTGGTATGTCTTTGGACCGGAAATCGCTTTTCGGGGGCGCCGCGGAGTTCGGCAGGACAGGTCAAACACGGAATAACTTGCGCCAAACGCAGACAGGCCACGGAAGGCGTCGATCGACACTACAAAAGAGGTGATCGTGTGAGCTTTCCGCGGACATATCGAAACGCGGGTTTGATGAAGGCGCAAATCGTCGCTTGCGCCTTAATGGTACTTTGCCTTGTTGGCGGCTTTAGCAAACAAGCCAGGGCCGAAGTCCTCATAACTGCGGAAGAGGCAAAATTGCCGGCGAACAATGTGTCGCGGCGCGCCGTGTTTCTGGGCCCAATTATCGAATTAATTTCCCCTCGACCGGACCTGGGTCCGGTCAGGTCGCCGATAAGGCTTGTTTTGAAATTTCGAAACCATGGTGGAGCGAAGGTCGATCTGGGTACACTGACCGTAACCTACCTGAAAAAGCCGACCATCGATTTATCCGCGCGCATAGCTCCTTTTGCGACCGCTGAAGGCATCAATATGCCGATTGCAGAGGTCCCTGCCGGCAGCCACAGACTTTGGTTCGATATTGAAGATTCCAACGGCGAAGCTGGCTCGATCGAATTGACACTTCAAATCGCTGAATAGCACTTCTTGCAAAAGTCTCTGGGGAGCGAATCCGGGAGTTCTGTTTGTGATGAGTCAAGACCGGCATGAGGATCCAGACGCCAAGCTTGCGGGGCAACGCGAAAAGCGAAAGGCGCCGGTCGAACGCGGCAGGCTGTTTCTGATACCGTATCTTTTGCTTCCGATCCTCTTGATCCTGGTTGCCCACTACGTGATCGACATACGGCTCGATGTCAGCCTGACATATTTTCGGGCTTTGGTTTTCCTCATCGCGCTGGGGGTGGGTTTCCTGCTTTGCTCCCACGCCAAAACAAATATTGCGACGTCACTCCTGGCAGCCATCATCATCACCATGGGTGCGCTGCTGGGCATGTCCGGCATCGTCTGGCTCGCGCGCGGAGGAGGCCCTCTGGCCCCTGCCTCCAACCGGGAGTGGCAGGACGTGATAGACTTTTCAATTAGCGTAATTTCAGCAACCCTCGCCGGCCACGTGGCAGCAAGTTTTCTTCAGAGCGCCTTTCCATCTTTTGAACCAAGGGACCTGGCGTTAAAGGCGACCAAATCAATTGTCCAGGATACCGCCGGTGCCACCAACCGGATCAAGACCACCGAGATGCTCATAAAAGCGCTGACTGCTCTCATATTGGCCGTAGCTGCCCTGTATGCCGGGATAAGAGGACTCTTCGGCTAGCCAGTTGCCATGTTTGCAGCACGCGCAATGACTTTGGATTCACAGGTCAGGATGGATTCGTCAGGTCAGGATTCGCGGGGTCACTTGCCGATCCACCGGGCATGTCAACCTCGCGCCACCGCCTTAACCGCTCACATGACCGGGGCTTCTCCGATGATTTCGTCCCGGGAGAGCCACGGGGTTTGCTGGAGGTTCACGTCCATGCGGCTGCTCATCCGGGAGACGGTTTGCTTCACATAGGCATAGAGCTCGCTGAGCTCGATCACCCCGTTGCGGTTTCGATCCGCCGTTTTCCGATCAGGCCCAAGCGCCTCGGCCACGGCATAGCTGAATAAACCATGCCCACCCAGCAGTTCATCGTTCTCCTGGCTGAACTCGCGTCCCTTGGATGCGGCCAGCACCACCATTCCAGCCTTGCCGTTGCGCATGAGCGCGGCAGCATAGTCGTCGTTGGGCACGACCGCCTCCTGCGACGCCGCGCCCGAGTGGCACGCATCCAATAGCACGATGACCCTCGCCTTGCTGCGCGACAGAACTTCCGCGACCTTGTCCCAGAGCAGCGCTGTGGCAGGGATATTTGCCGGCAAGGTCCGGCTCGTCAGAAAATAGAAGTTGCTGCCTGCCCGAACGCCGTGTCCCGCGAACGAGACCAGCAACGTGTCGACGGCTGTCGCACGCGAAACAGCGCTCTCAAGTGCGGCAAGGATGGCCGCATCGCTCGCCTGCTCGTCCTTCAGCTCCTTCGGGTCGATCAATCCAAATTGCGGACTTGATTGCCGTGCGATGGTATCGGCAATCAACCGCATGTCCTGCTTGGCGTATTTGAGGTTCCTGTCCGCGGCGTTCGGATAATTGTCGACCGCAATCCCCACATAGAACAGCGTGCTCTTCGAGCCCGTCCCCGCCACTCCCCTGGCCATTGCCGATTTTGGTATGCTCGAGAAGCCGAGGGCATTGTAGGCGACCGCGGTCACCCAATGCGTGCCTTCCTGAATCTCGACTGGACGTTCCAGTTCGGCACTTTTACCGGAAAGGACGGCCTCCTCCAAAGGCACCCCATCGACGAAAAGTCGCAAGATTTTGAGGTCTGCATCGGAGTGGACACGCAGATGGGCTGCGAAATGACCCGCATTGCCCTGGGGAACGAGATCGAACTCGACGGTGGGCGGCGCCACTATCTCCGCGGAAGGGTGTGAAGGATTATCCCCGCGCAGAATCGCCTGGATCAATTCCGGTCGATGGAAGCGCGAGGCGAATTGGCTGAAGGCATGATGCTCGCCAAGACCGCTGAAATAGCGATAGACGTAACGTCCGCCATCAGGCGTCCCATCGTAGAATCCATCGTCCGTATAGAGCACAAGCTCGCCGTCGATTGAAACGCCGGAGAGAATACGTCTCTGTTCCGCGACCGAATAGACATACAGGCTGCCGTCGTTGTTCAATTGCAACAACACGCGACCATCCATCGACAAGTGCAAGGACTGGATCGAGTCGGCGCCCGGGACGCCCGTTATCGTAGCGATCGTCTGCAGGTCCTGATTTCCGACCAGCGCGATGACGTGATCGGATGCCGCCAGCAGGGCGAAGATATCCCTGCCGACGCGAACGGCCTTCATGGGACGCGGCGCTCCACCTACCCCATATACGCCGCGCTCGATCTCTCCAAAAGTCCTTCCGGCAGTTTTCGGATTTGTGTTGTAGTCTTGATTCCAGTCCGCCATCGAACAGCGTACCGCGGCGTCGCCTTTCGATCCCGCAGACCTGAAGATACAAATCCGGCCCGTAGAGACCCCGCTTGAGCCGGCGGACTCGTAGGCTTCGGTTGTGATCAGGTACGCGCCGTTCTCTTCTTTCCAAAGCCAGTAGGAGAAATCCAGGCCGTAACCAAAATCGGCCGAATCGTAGTCATCCTTATAGTACTTGGGAGATTTCGCTAACGTCTCCCGGACGCCAGGAACACTTGAATTCAGGAAGGTCACTACCTGATCAAAACCAGGCCGCCTCGTCTTGGTCCCGCGAGCGTTGTCCGTTCCAGAGGTCGATTCCTCAGTCGAAAAGGTTGCTGTTTTACTGGCCATGGCCGGGTCGGCAATATTGAATCTTGGACCAAGCTTTTGCACCGAGACGAGCGCCTTGCTCGCGTTCCTCACTTCCGATTTTGCTGCGCCCGTCAAGTCCAGCTCTCTCAAGACCGGTTTCGCAGTAAGACTGGGCAGGCTTATTTGCACGGACGCAGCAGCCTTATCCATTCGCGTCAGATTTTTTGAAAAAATCCATTCGGCAACGCGGACTTCCTCCGATTTGGCATCATCCGATTTCCACAACGGGTAATGTGTGATCCCCAGGTCAGACGGAATCTGCAATCTCCTGAAAAACGCATCGCCAATCCGATCCGCTTTCAGCATCATGACCTTGCGATCCAGGATACTCACGACCAAAAACCCCTGTACCCTCGGAGAAAATATGTTGTCCTTTCTTTTCTCGGTCAGTTCCACTGGATTGGCGATGAGCAAGCAACCATCGTCCAGGCTCCACAGGACTTCGAATGGATGGGTCATACAAGCGTGACACGCGTTGCTTTCCCCGCTGACCCCATCACCCTTCTCGCCGCTCGGCCATCCGATCAGGTCGTCAACCCTTTGATCGATCTTTCCGTCCACGAATGTGGGCCACACGCCGACTGTTCCGTAACTCGTCCCTCCCGCAACAAGATACGAGTCTCCCTTGACAAAGGAGAGAGAGTCTACGCCTTCATCATATCTGGTGCTCATCGCCAGAACGGTTTTTCGTGCAAGAACATCGACCACAAACAGCCGACCTGCCTCCTGATAGGACAGGAAGCGGGAGGTCGGAGAAAACCTGGCTTGCGTCCCGGATAGACCGATAACAAGCCCTCCGGAAGCTGCGTTTAAAACCTCAAAGTGGTTTTCGAAGACGCGCAGCTGATATTCCCTGTTGGGTGAATTCCAGACTTCTCTTGGCGCACCGAGAGCGAGCCTGTCCTGCACGACGATCGCGGGTGACCGGTCCTGAAGTTCTCGTGTGCTGTCAAAGAGTACCTCGGTTCGACGTAATGCACCTGTTGAGGTCGACGTCACGCGCATGGCGCGTAGATGAAAAGCTCCGGACTTTAGTGGACGAATCCTTAGAGAACCTTCGGACCTGGATTCGGCCAGATAGAGCGGGAAGATGACGCGGAGGCGGTCATTGTCGACCGCAATGCCGAACGGCGTTCGTTCGCCCGGTGGGATGGTCAGAAATCCATCGCCCTCCAGTCGCACGGTGTTCGGCATCGAGAACACCATCATGTCGAGGCGATTGTCATCAATCCACCTCTTTCCGGTTTCCGCCAGTGACGAGTCTCCGATCACCTTCTCTTTTTCGGTGAAGTCCTTGCCCGATTGAGGATCGTAATTGACCCTGTCCTCATATTTGGTCTTCAGGTCTGGTTTTAAGAGCGTTCCTTCGCTGATCCGCCAGGCGGCCGAGATAACCTCACCGACGCGATCGGCTTCCACGCCGTCTATCTTCAAATCGAACTTCAGATCTGCAGGAGATGTGCGCGGGTTCCGGATTGTTGGGAGCTGCTGAATTGGCGGCTGCTGAACGGGCGTGGTCAGGCACCTCGCCTGTTTTCCCATACTTCTCGAGAAAGGCTATCCGATCCTCAATCTTGCTCACGATGCAGCGAACCATGCGAGCCCTCTGGTCGGGGTTTGGCTTGAGGCTGCCCGTCGCATTGCACTCACCGGCCAAGCGTTTGTTCCATGCCCTTTGATCGGCTAGGAGACTCGCCTTTTCGTCATGGCCCACCCGTTCAAGAACGCCTTTCCATGCGGCGGTGTGCCTGTCATTCGCCGCCATTGCCTCTCTTGAATCGCAGATGGCAATATCGAGTGTCGATCGCGCCCTGGCGCAGTCAAAATCCGCTTCCGCACCAGCCGACATCTGAAGCAGGAATAGTAAAACCGGAAGGGTCCAACCAGGCGGTCGAATATACATGAGCTACCTCTCTCGATGCGAACGCATTGAAGGCGAGCAGCCGAAGTTCCATCTCAAATATTCACGCCAATCCAAACCGACGAATAATTGTTGCGCTATGGTCGAGCCCGGCCGTTGACCGCTGGAGCAACTCATCCTGTGGGTGTTTTGCTTCCAAATTACAGCAGTGCACTCCAGGATGCAGCAGCTTTGAAAGTCCCGCCTGGTTATTCACCGAGATGTGAGCATCGGCTGCACGTTCCGCTCAACGGCGGAGCTTGCGGGTCAGCACGCAACCTGCCGGCGCGTTAGTGCTGCATCTTGAGCCGAGACCGATGCGCCGCCTGTTTGGCGCGATTGCCGCAGATTGCCATGCTGCACCATCGGCGCGCGCGGCCTCGCGTGTGATCGGCGAACATCAGCGTACAGGCCGGCCCCTCACACGCCTTCACGTTTGAGAAATCTTCCTCGCAAACGAATTTCGCCAGCACCTCGCCGACCGGCAGCAGCAGCGCCTCCGGTGACCTCCATCGCCGCATCGCCCGAAATTCCAGACCGGAGGCCTGATCGCGGGCCGCTATCCGGGCGAACCCTTCGTCTCGTTCGAGCAAACGGTTCAGCGGCTCCAGTTCGCTCAGGACTTCCGAGGTGAGTGGCCGCCCTTTGTGTTGCCGAACGAATCCTCTGAACCATTCGCGCAGGCTTCGCGCCTGAGCCGCGACATTGTCGAACTCCCCGGGCATGGCCTGTGCCCGCAGCGCATCAAGCGTTTCGGCCGGCACGAGTTGCGCCTGGTCCAGCCAGGCCAGCAGACCGTCACCATCGTCGATCCAGTCGACTTCGGTGTCGACCGGGGTCGCAACCGAGTTGAGGAAATCAAGACCAGGCGCATCGGCAACGAATATCGCGGGCGGGCGTTTTGATGCCGTCCGGGCGATCTCCCGCTGCGGGGCCTTGCTCATTTGCGCGCCTTGGTCATCTTTCTGTCAAAAAATAACCTCTCTGGACCATCTTGACAAGTTATTTTACTCAGTAGTAACCTCTCAATTGTCATTTGAATGGTTACTACTGAAAACCGGTCAGGAGCGAGAAATGTCCCTCAACGATGTGAGCGTGGTGCTGGTCCATGGCGCCTGGGCTGATGGGTCGAGCTGGAGCAAGGTGATCGGCCCGCTGCGGGCCGACGGCGTCCGGGTCGTTGCGGCGCCGTTGCCGCTGACCTCTCTGGCCGACGATGTGGCAGCCCTTGACCGGACCCTGGAGCGGATCGAAGGCCCGGTCGTGCTGGTCGGCCATGCCTATGCCGGGGCGGTGATTGCCGCCACCCGCGACGAGAAGGTCAAGTCGCTGGTCTATGTCGCAGCGCTCGCTCCCGACGAAGGGGAAACGGTGGCTGACGTGTTCTATCGCGCCGCGCCGCATCCGCAGGCGCCCATGCTCGCTCCTGACCAACATGGCGCGATCTGGCTTGCGGAAACCGCGTTCGCCGAGGCTTTCGCTCAACATGCTTCCGCCGCCGAGCACTCAGTACTCGCGGCCGTTCAGCGGCCGATCGCCGCTGACTGCATCGGCGTGCAGGTCGGCCGGCCGCTCTGGAAGGATCGCCCGAGCTGGTTTCTCGTGGCCGAGCAGGATCGCATGATCACGCCTGACACCCAGCGTTTCATGGCGGAGCGGATGAAGGCCACGGTGCGCGCAGCGCCCGTCGATCATGCGCCGATCATCACGGCGCCCGCGCTCGTCGTGGACATCATCCGCGAGGCCATGCGCGCCACGGCGGCGACCGGCGTGCCAGCCTGACGAGGCCTTTCGCTGAAGTTCAAACCGGGAGCACGCCGATGCGCGAACCCAATACAACCACGGAACGGTTAGGCACTTTCACCGACGGCGTGATCGCCGTCATCATCACCATCATGGTGCTGGAGCTGAAGGCGCCGGACCAGGCGACGTTCTCGGCATTGCTGCCGCTGTGGCCGACGGTCGTCAGCTATGCCGTGAGCTATCTGTTCATCGCCATCATCTGGCTCAACCATCATCATCTGTTGCGCTTCGCCGGCCGCGCCACGCCGGCGCTGATCTGGGTGAACTTCGCTCACCTGTTCGCGGTCTCGCTGGTGCCCTTTGCGACGGCCTGGGTGGCACGCACGCAACTGGCTTCGGCGCCGGTAGCAGTTTATGGCGCCATCTTCGTCTGTGTGAACATTGCCTATCTGGTGTTCGAACGGCAGGCGCTGGGCCAGGCCGATCGCGCGCTGTTGCCGGAACGAGCCCGGCGTCTGGCGACCTGGCGATCGTTCATCACCCTGTCGATGTTCGCGATCGCCACACTGGTGTCCCTGTTCGCGCCGCGCATCGGCTTCGTTCTGATTTGTTGCGGCCTGCTCCCCTATTTGACGCCGGAGGCGCCCGGCATTTCGGCTGCGGGCACGCATCCCGCACCGCCCGCCAAATAACCTTTCTTCACCCATCAACATGGTTATAGCCCAGGAGAATTCCGATGACTGCGATCAAATACCGGTCCGCCGATGTGGACGGCCTGAAGATCTTCTATCGCGAGGCCGGCGCCGCCGATGCGCCGGTGCTGCTGTTGCTGCATGGCTTTCCGAGCGCGGGCCACATGTTTCGCGATCTGATTCCGCATCTGGCCGATCGCTTCCACATCGTGGCGCCCGACCTGCCCGGCTTCGGCCAATCGGACATGCCGGCGCGCAACAAATTCACCTACACGTTCGACAACATCGCGGGCGTCATCGACCGCTTCACCGAAGTGATCGGCCTCAAGCGCTTTGCGATCTATATCTTCGATTATGGCGCGCCGACCGGCTTGCGCATTGCCGTCAAGCATCCCGATCGCATCACCGCAATCATCTCGCAGAACGGCAACGCCTATGAAGAGGGGCTGAGCGAGGGCTGGAATCCTATTCGAGCCTACTGGCAGGATCCGTCGCAGGCCAATCGGCAGGCGCTGCGCGCCTTCCTCGCGCCGGAAACGACGCGCTGGCAATACACGCACGGCGTGACCGACGAGGCGACCGTTTCTCCCGACGGCCTGTCGCTCGACAATTTCTATCTGGCACGGCCCGGCGCCGATGAAATTCAGCTGGATCTATTCGGCGACTACAAGAGCAACGTCGCGCTCTATCCGACTTTCCAGAACTACTTCCGCGCCCACCGGCCGCCGCTGCTGGCGGTATGGGGCAAGAACGATCCGTTCTTTCTGCCGCCGGGTGCCGAGGCGTTCAAGCGCGACATTCCCGGCGCCGTCGTTCGCTTCTTCGATACCGGCCATTTCGCGCTGGAGACGCATGCGGCGCAGATCGGCGCGGCGATCCGCGAATTCCTCGCCGGCCACAGCTAAGATCAGGAGACATCAGATGTCGTCATCGGTTGCGATCGTCACCGGCGCGAGCCAGGGCATCGGCCGCTCCACGGCCATCCGTCTCGCCCGGGACTTTTCGTCGATCGTGCTGGCTGCGCGCGATCGTCCCAATCTCGAAAAGACGGCGGATGCGGTGAAGGCGGCCGGCGCCGAACCGCTCATCCTCGATATCGACCTTGCCGAGGGTTCGGCGGCGAAGGCCGTTGTGGATCAGACCCTCGCCGCGTTCGGCCGGATCGATGCCCTGCTCAACATCGCCGGCGCGGTGCCGCAGATCGATCTGTTCGAGATGACCGACGCGCAATGGGATGGCGGCCTTGCCCTCAAGCTCCACGGCGCCCGGCGGCTGACCATCGCGGCATGGCCGGCGCTGAAAGAAGCCAAGGGCTCGGTAGTGCTGATGTCGGGCAATTCGGCGCTGTTCCCCAAGGCGCCCTACGCGGCCGTCGGGACCATCAACGCGGCGATCGTGGCGCTCGCCAAGGCGTTTTCGGATCGGGGCATTGCCGACGGCGTCCAGGTCAACAGCGTTCTGCCCGGCCCTGTCATGACCGGCCGGCGCCGCTCTTATCTGGCGCATTGGGCGCCGCTGCATAACATGACCGTCGAGGAGGCGACCGCGAAATTCCCGCAGGATGCCGGCATCGCACGCTATGGCGAGCCGGAGGAGATCGCCGAACTGATGGCGTTTCTGGTATCGCCCGGCGCGCGCTGGATGACAGGCTCGACGCTGCGGATGGACGGCGGCGAGGTCAAATCGATTTGAGGCTTGAGCCGTCGTTCAAGTTCAGCGTCCGACGCTACATGAAGATGAAAGGCAGGCCCGATGCCAGCGCCCTGATGTAGCGGCTCTTCTGATATTGGCCGTTCAGCGATACGCGGGGTAGCCCGGCCAACAGCTCGGGGCTGGCCGAATTCAGAACGCCGGGCTGCGTGGTCACGCCGAGGGTGTAGCCGATGTCGATCGCCGCCTGGGTCTCGCGCGGACCGACGGCGTGGCGGCCGCCATAGGGATAACAAACCGACTTCGGCGCGCGACCGCTGTAGGTTGCGATCCGGGCGGCGGATTGTTCGAGCTCCTGCCGGAGGCGCTGGTCGGAGACACGGGACAAATTGGGGTGCGTGACGGTGTGTGCGCCGAGCCGCGCCAGCGGGTCCGTTACCAGATCCTTGAGTTCAGCCGCCGTCATGATCTCCCGGTCCACGATGCCGAGCGGATCGATGCCGGCGGCCATCGCGGCAGAATCGATCTTCGCCACTGCATCGTCCTCGTCGACGCTTTCGACGAAATTCGCGAGCCGCTCGAACGCCAGGAATTTCTCGCCATGCGACGAACACGGCACGGTTTCCATGCCATGGCCGAAATCGAAATCGAACGATGCCACCGCGCGCGTCAGTGCCTCGGCGGTCTCCCACCACATGGTCCGGCTGCGCTCGACGAAGCCGGGCGTAATGAAGAGCGTATAGGGAACGCCGTGCTTGCGGAACACGGGTGCTGCAAACTGCGCATTGTCGCGGCAGCCGTCGTCGAGCGTGAGGCACATGAATTTCCGCCGGTCGGACGAATCCGCCAGCAGCTCCGGCAACTCCTCGAGATGAACCGGATGCAATCCGCATTGAAGGGCGGTCGCGATCGCCGCGTCCAGGAATTCGGGAGTGACCGACAGATGACCGTTCGGCTCAAAATCGTAACCGCGCTCGGGCCGGACGTGATGCAGCGTGAAGATCACGCCGCGCCCTGCCGCCGACGGCACAAACCGGCCGGCACCCGACAGCGCAACCGCCTCCAGCCCGGCGCGGATCACCAGGGCTTTGGCCGAGCGTTTCGCCATTGATCGCAAAGACGCAGACGTCATTTCGGGCGATCCCTTCGGTCAGGCCAGATCGAAATCGATCAGCTCAAAGCGATCCAGCCGCAGCGACTGCCGCTCGGGCTTGAAGTCCCGCAATTGAACAAGCAACGGAGACGGACGGAATTTGGCCGGCAACACGATGCCCGGAGCCGCGGCAAGCTTGCTGTTGATCCCCGCATAAGCGAACAGCGGGCGTTTCCACATGCGGCAGGCGTCGCGAACCAGACGGCGGGTGGTAGCCCGGCTTGCCTCGGCGGCTCCGCGTGTCGTGAAACCGCAGAGCAGCGTAAACATCATGCCGCGCGAGCTTCGCGGCGAGGATATCAGCAGCACGCCATCGAGCGCATGAATGCCGTATTCCCGATCGTAAGCGCACAGACGCTCGAACAGCCGGGCAGGATCCCAAAGCACGCCGTTCTGGTCGGGACAGCTGCCGTAGCCGTCCAGCAGCGACAGCGCGACGCTCTTGTTGGCGGGATCGAAGCGCGATGACTGGATGTCCCGCTGCGAAGCTGAGGGAATCGCGACACCCATGCTGAACGGCAGCCTGAGAAACGGCTTCAGATTGAAGAAGTACTCGTTGACGCCAACCGCCTTGGCGTTCGGCATCCCGATCGCGAAACGGATATCTTGCTTGACGAATTGTTTTTCCACCTCGGCATAAAGCTGTCGCAGCCGCTCCTTGCCGCGAAACTCCTTGCTGATGAACAGATCCACCAATTGAGCGGCGGATTCTTCCTGACCGTTCAGGCGCAGCGTCTGACGAACCATCGCAATCTGGCCGACCTTTTGATCGCCGTTGCGGAGCGCAACGACCGTGGCTCCCAGCGAGAAGCAACGTTCATAGAACCAGCGCAGGCGTTCCGGCATGATAACACGATTGAGCGAAGCGAACGCCTCTGTTGCCAGCCGCGCGGTCTCTTCATAATTAACCACTTGTTCGCATTCTGCTCTTGTTGTCACATCGTCCGTCCGGCGACCAAAAGCTCAGCGCATACCAATAGTTAAAAAGTATTGAGATTTTGTTCAATCGATTGCCGGAAAACACAGCCGGAACATCAGGGCTGCATCTCTTTTTCGCGACCATGCGAAAGCTTCGACGCCTCCACCAAATGAGCCAACAACGACGGAAAGTCCTTGCTGGAATCCAGCGGGCCTAGCGGCCTGACTGATCCGTTCCCGATAGCGACAGCTCCGGCGAACTGGTTTCAAGAACTCTCTCCAACGTCGACGCACTGGCCGAACACATGGCTTGCGAGACGACGTTGCCTGAATTCTCGAAAGCACGGGCGAGCGCGTGGAATTGGGACGCGGCGAGCCGAAGGATGGAAATCGGGACGTGAACATGGCCGTCCTGAGACAGCACCGCCAGTTGCTGTTCGACCTTGGCGCAGTTCGAGCGCGCCTGCCGAAGTTGCTCTTCGGCTTCATTGGCCCGTTTCGCATTCGCTTCGAGCAGCGTCGCGGCGCGAAGCAGATTCTCCGAGTTGGACCCGGTCGACATCAGGTCCGCAAATCTGTGCAGAAATCTCAGGATGACTTCTAGATCAGCGGTCTCTGGCAGGGCGTTCATGGACATCCGGAGCGTGCGTGAACTGCGCGATGCTAGCTGATTCGCCGCTGATTGCTCATCCAAACCATCGGGCTGCCGCACGTGGCTTGGCTTGTCCCGACCGGCCACGCTGCTGGCCAAGTCAAGGACGCGCTCGCTGTTTCCCCTCCCCGCAGGCAGCCGCCCCTCACATATTTTTGTCGTGACTGATGACGATTTGTGACAGTATTACTACAGTCGCATATCAGTTCGGTTACACGTGGAGCGGTCGATGAATTTGGAATGGCGGGCGCGGTCGGGTTCCCTGTCGAGGTCCCTGGCCTGGTCAAATCCTCTGGCCTGGTGGTGGAGCATGCTGACGCTGGTCAGCGGCGCCAATATCGCTGTTTGGTTCCTGCTGTATCGCCAGCTCCAGCCGACCGGCGGTTTCGGCAACGCGTCCGGCATCGAGGCGATGCTGCTGCTCTGCGCGGGCTATGTTTTTGGCTGCGCATTCAGGTCGCTGCTTCCGCGCGCGGATGTTCAGCGGATCTGCCTGTTCGATACCTGGCTGTCGAGCGTGATGGTCGGCCGGTCGGTGGCGACCGTGGCCGAGATGTGCTTTGCGGCGCAGTGGGCGCTGATGCTGCATCAGCTCGGCACCATGACCGGAGCCGGCACCACCCTGAACGTCGCATGGGTGATCGTGCCGTTGATCCTGATCGCGGAATGCTACTCATGGTATGCGGTGCTGACCACCAACTATCTGGGCAATGCCATCGAAAATTCGATATGGGCCGTGGCCTTCTTCCTGATCGGCGTTGCGCTTTGCCGGTTGCTGCCGGAGTTCGACGGTTCCGTTCGCGTGGTCCTCGCCGTCGCGATCACAGGGATTGTCGCCTATCTGGCGTTTCTGATGACCATCGACGTCCCGATGTATCTCAGCCGATGGCGGACCGAGGTTGGCGATGGCAGCAAGCTGTTGCGGCCGCTCGAGGGGCTTCGTGACGTCAGCACGCGCTGGATCGTGACGCACGACCTCGCCGAGTGGAAGGACGAGATTGCCTGGATGTCGCTTTATTTCAGCATGGCAGTCTGGGCCAGCCTCGCGCTGTGCGTTTTCTACTCGCTCGCCGGTCACCTGCCGCACTGACGCGGCGAGGCGTCGGTCGGTCGTCCGAGGCGTCGGCAAGCATCGCCGACGCCATCACCCCCTGCGCCGGGCGCTCCAGTATCCGTCGAGCGAGAACGGACCGGCGCCGCCAATGCACAGCGCAATCAGGCCGGCCAGATAAAGCAAATCGGTCTCATAACCCGGCTGACCAAAATGCGCGCCTGCTGAATCGTAAGATATCAGCTTGATCGAGCTGAAGCCGTTCGGCAGGTGGACGGTGACGATCGCCACCAGAAGCACGATGATCATCGGCAGCGCGGCGACCGGCACCAGGGTGCCGAACAGAATGAGCAGGCCGCCAACGATCTCAACCATGATGGTGGCCCAGCCGAGCAGTTCGGCGAACGGCATGCCGATCGCGTGCAGGATTGCGATGAAACCGTCCGCGCCGCGCGACAGCTTGGCGTAGCCGTGCTCGAAGAACCCCAGACCGACAATGAGCCTGAGCGGAACCGCGTACCAGCCTGCCGGAACAGGGAGCGGTGAAATGGAAATGCGACGGAGAAACGAAGTGATCTGCATAACGTCTACTTCGCTTTGCTGACCATCTTTGTTACTCACCTTTTCCTTTTTTAGCGTGAGAAATTGTAGCACCGCGGACCGGCGATCGGCGGTGCTTGGCTCTGACGTCTCCTGGATTGAAGTGGCGAAGAAACCTGTTCGATCAGTCCGGCTGCGGATAGTGATCCGTGAACCGGCCGATGCGGCATTGATAGCCCAGCGGTGGCGGCGTCAGCGCAAAATCCTTCGCGCTGGAGCCCTTCGGATGTGACGACATGGTCTTCAATGCCCAGGCGTTGAAGGCCTGGGTCTCGATCTGCGGCCACATATGCCCGTATGTCGAACTGCATGCGACATGCACCACGTCGGGATGGCTGCTGAAATAGTTGGAGGCGGCCTGCGTCGCAGGCCGATAATCGGCACACAGGCCGATCGACGGGCCGCAATTCCACATATCCCTTTCGCCGCCCCAGACCGTGATGACGATCAGGGAGCCGAGCCGTTCGGGCAGCGGATACGGTCCGGCCCGGCTCTGCACTATCTTCGCAGGATGAGCGGCCACCAGGGCGCGCGCGTCGTTGAAGGACAGTCCGGCGCCGTCGTCGCCGGTCACATACCATTCGCCGGAGATCGGCATGCCGCCCGCCCAGAAATCGGAATCGAACAACAGCGCCCGATTGGCCATGGTGCCACCGGACGAGATGCCGCCGATATAGAAACGATCGGGATCGAGCTTCCATTTGGTGCCGACGCAGCGGATCGCGGCCTGGAAGAAGCTGGCGTCGGGACCGGCGTCGTGCTTCCACTTGTCGCCGTCGGCGCCGGGAGCACGACCCTCATTCCAGGGTTTCCAGATCCAGCCGTCGGCGCCGAGGCCGTTGCAGCGCGGCCCGGCATAGGCCGGATCGCCTTCCGCGCACTGACGCACCGGCCCGATCACCATGAAACCCTGCTGCGCCATCAGCGCATTGGCGCCGCTATGGGCCGAGGTGAGATTATCGTTGGTGGATTCCACCGTGCCGGTGAGCGGCACCCATACCGGAGCCGGGCTCGTGTCCTCATGGGGAGGATAGACCCAGAAGGAACGCTTCAGTCCCTTGTGGGGAAAATCGACATTGAGGCCTTCATGGACCTGATAGTCGTCGGGGCATTGCCAGGCGCCCGCAGCCGCGGCTGGCCCGGCGAGGGCGCCGAACACCATCAAGGCCGACATCAGAATCCTGATCCCCTGGGCCGCCCCGCGCATGTGACTAGCGCCCGCCAAAGCGCGCCGCGCGCTTTTCCACGAACGCGTTGCGCCCTTCCAGCGCATCTTCGCTCCGGCGAATCTCGGCTTGCACCTCGATCTCGCGGCGAAACTGCGCGCTGTAGCTCGCATGCTCGCTTTCCTCCAGCAACCGGCGCGTCGCGACCAGCGCACGCGTCGGCCCCTCGGCGAGGCGATGGGCGAGCTTCATCGCTTCATCGCGCAGGCGATCGTCATCCACGACCTGCCGCACCAATCCCCACTGCAGCGCCAGTTCGGCAGAAAGCGGTTCGTTCAGAAGCATCAGTTCGAGCGCGCGCTGACGGCCGATCAGGCGCGGCAACAGCCAGGTCGAACCAAGATCTGGCACCAGGCCGATCCGGCTGAAAAC
The DNA here is from genome assembly GCA_963819325.1 of uncultured Pseudomonadota bacterium. Taxonomy (GTDB): domain Bacteria; phylum Pseudomonadota; class Alphaproteobacteria; order Rhizobiales; family Xanthobacteraceae; genus Bradyrhizobium. The sequence continues at coordinate 46,019 of CAWFVT010000017.1, read as the reverse complement.
CTGGATGAACTTCGCCGACCGCGCCGCGACAATCATATCTCCGGCCATCGCAAGGCTGAACCCCCCGCCGGCCGCGACCCCGTTGACGGCGACGACGACCGGCACGCGGCATTCGCGCAGCGCCTGAAACGCCGGCCAGTAATGGCGCATCACGCCGGCGACGATATCGGCCCCCAGCGACTCCGATGCCTTGAGGTTCTGCCCTGAACAAAAGCCGCGCCCTTCGCCGGTCAGCACCAGCGCGCGCAAGGTGGAGTCGCTTGTCATCTCGCCGATGGCGACAGCCAATCCGCCGAGCAGTTCGGGTGTCATGGCATTCAGGCTCGCCGGATCGTTGAGCGTCAGCAGGCCGACGGCCCCGTCCCGGGTTTGCTTCACACTGGTCATTTCTCTCTCCTCGCCGGCTGTCCGGGTCGCCCGCAATCTGCCATTGCCGGCGCGTCAGGCCAAATCGACGGCGTGGTGCAATGCGAAAGGCCGGGGCATGACCCGATGCGCGATCGGTTCAATTCGCCTCAAATCGGCGCGATCGATAACCTTCAAAAGTTAGGTTAAAAATCGAATGATATTGCACACTAAGCCGCAGGTTGTATGGCTATTGCATGTCCTCATCATTTCATAACGCCGACAAACAAACACACCGGAAAGTCATGCTGGTGGGCTTGCTGTTCTGCGCGCTGTTTGTCGCCGTCAGCTTCTTTGCCCGGGAGCAGCCGGACAACCATTACGTTCTCCAGAAGGCCGACAGGCTGGTTCGCACCGCCGGCACACCCCTGCCTGCAAACTGATCAGTCCCGGCGAGGTCTGAGGCAGGACGAATGGAACTCTGCGCCGGTATCGCGGTTATCTCTCACAAGATTTTCAGGAGGCAGCGATGACCAGGTGGCACGATACCATGGTGGACAGGGCCGAAAGCGGTCACGAAGCCGGCTATGCGGCCGGTTGGACCATCTCCGGGCTCGCCATGCTGGGCGCAATCGTCACCGTCTGGGTATTTGCGATTTAACGCCCCAGCTTGCGCCATTCCAAGTCCGCTCTTTTCGCCGCCGCGACGGCGCGCAGACTTGACAGATTTCACACCCCGCCCGGCTGGACGAAGCAGTACACGTAACCGCTGCGGCTCAAGAAAACGATACCGTGCCCGGTGGGATTGCTCTTGTCCCATTTGAGCTTGTTGTTCGGGATTTCAATTTCCGTCCCGATATCGATATGCGGACGCATGCGGGGTTCATCGGGACGATCGTCAGTGATGGTCGCGTAGGTCTTTCCATCCTTGACGTGAATCTCGTCCGCCCAGTAGGCGTCGGCCTCACCGCAACACGATGCGTTTGGCATGTCAGGCTGCATCAGCGCCTGGTACCACTCTCGAACCGCGGGATCGTTGTTAATCGCACCCCATTGGCCGAGATCGCGGGCATTCACAACGCCAATCACGCAACCGAACGCAACACCAAGGACGATGCGCTTCATTTCGCACTCCTGAGTTTGCCGGCCCTTTTCTCTTCTAAGCAATCTTTATGCCGGAATCGGGGTGATTCCTAAAGCCCAATAAACTCCGTTGGTTAGCCCTTTTTGCGGCATCGAACCGGTTGCCGGTCACGCGAGACCAACCGGCAGCGGGAATTGCCCTGCGGCGGGAAGTGTCATCATGACGGGTCGGGTCGGCATCGTGTCGCGATTGCTTTTCGCGGCGGTTTTGTTGTGCACCGGCATGTCTTCGGTGGCGCATGCCGAAAAGCGCGTTGCATTGGTGATCGGCAATTCGGCCTACCGCGCCGTGCCGGCGCTGCCAAACCCTGCCGCCGACGCCAGGCTGATGTCGGATACGCTGCTGTCGCTGGGCTTTTTCGTGGTCGGCGGCGGCGCGCAACTCGACCTCGACAAGGCCGGCTTCGACGACGCGCTGGTGAAGTTCAAGACCGGTTTGGCCGGAGCCGACGTCGCGCTGTTTTATTATGCCGGCCATGGCGTTGAGACCCACGGGCTCAATTACCTGGCGCCGGTCGACGCCCATCCGCTCGAAGAAGCCGATATCTTTACCCAGATGATCGGCATGTCCGGCATCCTCGACCAGCTCGAAAAATCAGGCACCCGGATCAACCTGGTATTGCTCGACGCCTGCCGCAATAACCCGTTCAGCGGCCAGGGCGCCCATTCGACGACCGGCGGTCTTGCACAAATGCCCGCACCGGTCGGGACGCTGATTTCGTTTGCGACCCAGCCGCGCAGCGTCTCACTCGACGGCGTTGACGGTCACAGCCCCTACACCAGAGCGCTGATCGATGCGATGCAGCGCCCCGGCGCCGGCCTGTTCAAGACCTTCAACGAAGTCGGGCTTGCGGTGGCGAAAGCGACCCACGGCGAGCAAATCCCATGGGTGTCGTCATCGCCCATCTCAGGCAATTTCTATTTCGCCGGCAAGCCCGCGACGCAAGCGGCAAGCCCGCCGCCGGCTGCGCCCGATGCGCCGGCTCCGCTGGTCCAGGAGGCGCGGCTGTCGCCGGCCGACGATCCCTTGCGCCGCGATCTCATCACCGATTGCGACCGGCTGGCGGCGATGCCCTACGATAGCGGCCATCCGCCAGGCCTGCCGGGCGTGCAGCCTGACAAGATCGACATCACCGCGGCAGCGGCCGCCTGCAACGCCGCAATGGCGCAATATCCCGACGTAGCGAGATTTGTCTTCGAGGCCGGACGCGTCGCAACCGCGCGAAAGGATTATGCCGAGGCGCGGCGTCGCTACGAGCAGGCCGCCGCCGCCGGCTATGCCATGGCGATGAACAATCTTGGCGGCGTCTATGAGGGCGGCGACGGCGTGCCGCTGAATTATGCCGAGGCGGCGCGCTGGTACGGCAAGGCGGTGGCAGCGGGCGAACCGATCGCCATGATCGACCTCGGCTGGCTGTATGAAACCGGGCACGGCGTGACCCGGGATTATGCGGAGGCGGTCCGGTTATACGAGGCGGCGGCCAGGGCCGGCGTGCCGGCCGGCATGAACAATCTCGGCCTGCTCTATATGTACGGCAAAGGCGTCGCGCGCGATTATGCCGAAGCGAAGCGCCTGTTCGAACAGGGCGCCGCACTCGGCGAGGCCTCTGCCATGAACAGTCTTGGGGCGATCTATAACGAGGGCGACGGCGTTCCCCGCAATGTCACCGTGGCACGCCAATGGTTCGAGAAGGCGGCGGCACTGGGCAATCCGGAGGCGAAGCAGAACCTGAAGGGGATGCGCCGGTAGTTGCGCGCTGATCTTGAGCAAGATGATTTGAGTTCCCCTGCTGAAACCATTCGGCCAGGTGGCGCGTAAACAGCAGTGAACCAATGGAGCATCGTCATGCGCGCCTTCATCCTGCTGGTCACACTCCTGATCGGCCTCGCCGCACCGGCCCGGGCCGGCGACGATGTTGCCGCCGCGCAGGGCATCATCCGCGCCCAGGTCGACGCGTTCGGCCGCGACGATGCCGCGGCGGCCTACTCCTTTGCGGCGCCCGCGATCCGGAGCATGTTCCCGCAAGCCGATATTTTTCTCGGCATGGTCAAGCAGAGATACGCCCCGGTCTATCGCCACAAGAGTTTCGAATTCGGCGAGGCGAAGGTGTCGGACGGCAAGATCGCGCAGCGCGTTCACATCGTCGATGCCGATGGCGAAGTCTGGGAAGCGCTGTACACGCTGGAGCAGCAGCCCGACGGCAGCGTGAAGATCACCGGCTGCGTCCTGCTCAAGGCAGGCCAGGCGGTGTAGAGCTTACCCGTCAGGCAAAAACGAAGCGCGACCGCGCCCGGATCAACAGCGCCAGCACGATCGAGACGTTGATCGCATTCCACACCAGCCCGTTCAGGAATGCCGCGGCGTAGGAACCGGTAGCGTCGAAGATCACGCCGGACACCCAGCCACCGAACGACATGCCGAAGACCGAGGCGAAAATCACGATGCCGACCCGGGTCGCCACTTCGCTCGCCGGCATCGATTCGCGGACGATGATGGCGTAGCTCGGCACGATGCCGCCCTGAAACAGCCCGAACATCGCGGAGATGATGTAGAGCGAGGACAGGCTGTCGAAAAACAGATAGAACGCCAGCGCAGAACCCTGCGCCACGGATCCGATCAGCAGTGTGCGGATGCCGCCGATCTTGTCGGCGAGAAATCCCGAACCGATCCGGCTGATGATGCCGAACGCCAGCATCAGCGACAGCATTTCGGAGCCGCGCGCCACGCCGTAGCCGAGATCGCCACAATAGGCGACGATATGGACCTGCGGCATCGCCATCGCCACGCAGCAGCAAATGCTGGCGACGCACAACAGCGCCGTCAGCGTGTTGATCGGCATCTGCAGGTCAATCCGCGGCGGCGGTGCATCGACATGGCTGCGCTGCCTTGCCGCGCCGATCCGCATCCGAAGCAGCAGCAAGACAGCCGTCATCGTCACGCCGCAGAAAATACCCACGGCGATATAGCTCCAGCGCCAGCCGGAGCTCTGAATCCCCCAATTAAGTACCGGCGGCCAGATCGCGCCGCCGACATAATTGCCGCTGGCCGCAATGGTCACCGCCAGGCCGCGATAGCGGTCGAACCAGTGCGAGGCCTCCGCCATCAGCGGCGCGAACGTCGCCGAGGTCCCGAGGCCGATCAGAAAATGAACCAGAATGAATTGCCATAAGGTGGTCGAGAGCCCCGCGCCGACATAGGCGAGCGCCAGGATCGCAGTGCTGAGCCCGATGGCCATGATGATCCCGAAACGATCGGCGATCTTGCCGGCCGCGACACTGCCGAGACCAAAGCCGAGCATCAGGAGGGTAAAGGCCAGCGAGACATCGCCGCGGGTCGCGCCGAATTCGGCCTGGACCACCGGAAGCACAACCACCACCGACCACATGCCGACGCTGCCGATCGAGCCCATCACCAGCGCAAGCGCGAGTCTGACCCACGCCTGACGGGAGTCAGGAGTGAAAAGTGGCGAATTTGTCGGTGAATCGGAGGGAGCCAGCACGGTTGCAACTTCGTCGCCGCCGGCGCCCCGGTCAAGCAACATGGCGCGATATTGGGCATGCAGATGCAGTGCAACAGAAGGAATTGCGCCATGTTTTTCGTCATTCCGGGGCGGCGCGCAGCGGCGAGCCCGGAATCTCGATCCGATTGCCGCCAAATTCCGGGTCTGCACCTTCGGTGCACCCGGAATGACGGGTGTCACAAGGTAATCGTCGGCGCCCGTGGCGCCGTGGCCACCGTCCGTTAACCCTTTCCTAACCATAAACTGGGCAAAAATTGCCCAGTGAAGTCGAGTGTCGTCGGTCGCGTAGAACGGGGGAGTGCCCGTGGACGCCAGTGCGGTGCCTCACTTTCGAAACGGTGGTCCTTCGGCCGCCGCGCAGACGTTTGGCGCCCGCGGCCGGCATGCGCGGGGGGAAGCAGCTACCATGGTCGATGTCACGGCAGGTCTGGGCGCCACGTCAGGAACCGGACTTCCAAGTTTCAGCGACATCGGCAAAATCCTCAAGCGCGGCGATCTCGCGCTGGCGTTCGGCATCCTCACCATTCTGGTCGTGCTGATCCTGCCGCTGCCCTCGATCGTGCTCGATCTTTTCCTGGCGATCTCGATCACGCTGTCGATCCTGATCCTGATGACGTCGCTGTTCATCCAGGCGCCGCTGGAATTCTCGTCGTTTCCGACCATCCTGCTGATCTCGACGATGCTGCGGCTTTCGCTCAACCTCGCTTCGACGCGGCTGATCCTGTCGCGCGGCCATGAAGGCCCTGATGCGGCCGGCCACGTCATCCAGGCGTTCGGCAATTTCGTGATGGGCGGCAATTTCGTCATCGGAATTATTGTCTTTGCGATTCTCGTGATCGTGAATTTCGTCGTCATCACCAAGGGCTCCGGCCGTATCGCGGAAGTCGCGGCGCGCTTCCACCTCGACGCCATGCCGGGCAAGCAGATGGCAATCGACGCCGATCTCTCCGCCGGGCTGATCGACGAGAAAATCGCCAAGGAACGCCGCAAGGCGCTGGAAGACGAAAGCGGCTTCTTCGGCGCCATGGACGGCGCATCGAAATTCGTGCGCGGTGACGCGGTCGCCGGCCTGCTGGTGGTCTTCATCAACGTCATCGGCGGAATCATTATCGGCGTGGCCCAGCAGGGCCTCGGCTTCGGCGAGGCCGCGCGGACCTACACGCTGTTGACCGTCGGCGACGGACTGGTCACCCAGGTGCCGGCGCTGATCGTCTCGACCGCGGCGGGCTTGCTGGTTTCGAAAGCGGGTGTCAGCGGCGCGGCCGACAAGGCGCTGATGAAGCAGCTCTCCGGTTACCCGCAGGCGGCCGGCATGTCGGCCGGCGTGATGCTGGTGCTGGCGCTGCTGCCGGGCATTCCGATGATCCCGTTCCTGCTTTTGGGCGGCGGCGCGGCGGCGCTGGCGGTTTCGGCCCACCGGCGCAATCGCGTCACCAAGGCGGCCGAAGCGGCCGCGGCCGCGGCACCGGCGGCGGCCGCCGCGGCAAGTGCGGCGGCTGAAGAGCCGATCGCAACCGCGCTGAAGATCGACGATCTCAAGATCGAACTCGGCTATGCGCTGCTGCCGCTGGTGAATGGCCCCGACGGCACCGACCGCCTCACCGAGCAGATCAAGGCGCTGCGCCGCTCGCTCGCGGTCGAGATGGGCTTTGTGATGCCGGCGGTGCGCATTCTCGACAATGTGCAGCTGGAAGCCAACACCTACATCATCAAGATCAAGGAGGTCGATGCCGGCACCGGGCGTATCTGGCCGAACCAGTTCATGGTGATGGACCCCGCCGGAAATCAGGTCGGCGTGCCCGGAATTCATACCATCGAGCCGACCTTCGGCCTGCCGGCGACCTGGGTCGACGCCAGCCTGAAGGAGGAGGCCTCGCTGAAGGGCTATACGGTGGTCGATGCGGCGACCGTGCTGTCGACGCATCTCACCGAGCTGCTCAAGAACAACATGTCGGACCTGTTGTCCTATGGCGAGGTGCAGAAACTGCTGAAGGACCTGCCGAAGGAACAGGGCGAACTGCTCAAGGATATCGTGCCGAGCCTGGTCACCATTTCGGGCATTCAGCGCGTGCTACAGCTTCTGCTCGCCGAGCGGATCTCGATCCGCGACCTGTCGACCATTCTGGAGGGCATCGCCGACGCGCTGGCGTTCTCGCGGAACCCGGCGACGATGGTCGAACATGTTCGAGCCCGGCTGGCGCGGCAGATTTGCGCGCAGAACACCACCGGCAACGGCTATCTGCCGCTGATCGCCTTGTCGGCCAAGTGGGAGCAGGCCTTTGCCGAATTGCTGGTCGGCCAGGGCGAGGAGCGCAGCCTGGCGATGCAGCCATCCAAGCTGTCCGAGTTCATGACCGTGGTGCGGGAACGGTTCGAGCAGGCCGCCCGCGAGGGCGAAGCGCCGGTGCTGGTCACTTCGGCTGCGATCCGCCCGTTCGTGCGTTCGCTGGTGGAGCGCTTCAGGTCGCAAACCACCGTTCTGTCGCAGGCGGAAATCCACCCACGGGCGCGCCTCAAGACGGTCGGAAGCGTCTAGCTGGGCGGCGCGGCCGTGCGGCAAATCACCGCCGCCAAGCAGAGCTTTTCCGCCACAGGCAAATGGTTTTATCGGATGGGGTGTTTTGCGAGATATTGCACCGCAAAATGCTTGATACGAATAACCTATTGTAATTGCTAATTAATACTCGGAATCGACGGCGAAGTGCCGGATTCCGCTCGCGGCCGTTCAAGTCTTTTCACTGCCTTGTGATCGCCTCTTTGGAACCAAAGGCCGAATCCCTACGTTTCTTGCCAAGTGATGTTGAACCTGCCTGCGGACGAACGAGACAAATCGCAAAAGGCAGGAGAAGCGCGGCAGGAGGCTATCCGATGAACCATTCGATCTATAGCGCAGATCGCATGACGCACCTCAAGATTGTGGTGGTCGCCTTGGTTGCGGGTATCCTGGTGGCCGGCTTCAGCATCTCGGCCCGCACGACTTCGGACGACAGCTACCAGACTGCGCGCGTCGTCAAGGCCGGCAAGGCCGTGACGATCACCAGTTCAAACACATCGATGGTGCGCTAATGATTTTTTCGAATTCACGCGGCTCTTTACCAGCCCCCCAAGGTTGCCACGTGAGTATGTGAAGGCCCCAACTACCCCCAAGTTGGCTCTTCGGAAAACGCCCGCTCCCCACGGGCGTTTTCTTTTGTGCAATGCCTTTTGTAAAAGTCATTTTTCGTACAAGGCGTGCTCGGCAACGGGAAGCCGGATTGTCGAAAGAGAAGCTCAAGCCTGCTGGAATTTCAGTCAGCAACGCAGTTCGCGGAAATCCGCGTTTGCCGAATTCAGCGGGCGGACCCGGCAGCGGGTGGTGGGACGGTCTCGATCAGCTTGCCGGCAAAAATCGGTGCTGACGTCGGCTTGCCGTCCGGCGAGCCGCCGGCCTGCTCGACCGTCACCGCAAAGGTCGCCGCGTTGATGGTGTCGGCGTCATACGATGACAGCACAGGGCGGGCGGTGAAGTCGCTGCCGCCGATCACGCCCAGCGAGCGCGGCCGCTGCAGCTTGTCCGAGATCAGCCAAAGCTCGAAGCTCTTGCCGGGTTCGGCAGCGGCGCCGACCTTGCGAACCGTGAAGTTCTTGGTCGCGCCGTCAACCGTGAGGATGAAGGCCGGCGAGCCAACGTCCTTTTGCAGGACGGCGACATACTGGGCTGACGGCGCCGGAGCGGCAGCCGCCGGCGCCTTGGCTTCAACCACCAGCGTTCGCGGCTTCGGACGAAGGCCCTCGGGCAACAGCTCCGGCCGCCAGGCCTGGACCGTAATCATCGCGACCAGTGCGGCGGCGATCGCCGTCGTCAACGTCGCAATGTTGCGCCAGCGCCGCACCTTCGCCGACAACTGGACGACGTTGGAATCATCCACCGCTACGGCAAGCTCGCTGATGTCCGGAACAGGTGGCGGCGGCGGCGGCGGCGGCGCTTGCGGAAGTACCAGCGGCTCTTGCGGCGTGGAATGTCCAATCGCGGTCCGGATCTTGTCCCAGACTTCGGGCCGCGGCTCGATCGATCCGACCATCTGGTTCAGCACGCCAAGCTTTTGCTCCCATGCCTGGACGATCGCCGTGAAGTCCTTGTCGACGGACATCATGGTCTCGACCTGCGCGCGCTCGTCGGCATCGAGTGTGCCGAGGGCATATTCCGCTGCGAGCGCGATATGGTCTTCGCTGTAGGCCATCATTCCAGTCCAAGGCACTCCCGGATATCCATCATGCTGCGACGCAGCCAGGTCTTTACGGTATTCACCGGCGTCGCGAATTTGGCCGCCAACTGCTCGCGGCTCCAGCCATTGTAGTAGGCCAGCAACACGAGCTTTTGCCGATCCGGCTCCAGACGCCCAACACACTCGAGCAAACGCTTCAACTCTTCCGTCATCTCACGGCGTGCCAACGGATCCGGCGTGTCGGCCGCCACTTCCATGGCCGCCGGCTCCTCTTCGATCGAGGACTCGGTCCGTTTGCGCACGACGTCGATGGCACGATTGCGGGCAATCGAAGCCATCCATGTGATCGGCGACGACAGGCCGGGATTGAACTGTCCGGCGCTGTTCCAGATCTTGACGTAGGCCTCCTGAATGACCTCCTCCGCGAGATCCTGTCGCCGCAAGATACGGAGCACGACGCCGAAGAGTTTCGCCCGCGTGGCGGCGTAAAGCCGCTCAAACGCAGCCTCATCCCCCTTCGCTACGGCGGCAATCAGCCAGACCAGCTCAGCTGGCGTCAGCATTCAGTGTCCCCAAAATCGCGATGCCCGCCCGCTTCCGTGCTTCGGGCGCGGCCGTCCGAGTCTCTCGTACAAGCCTGTCGTATCATATCTTGTGCCGAACCAGTCCACCAAGTCGCAGGTCGCCAGCCTGTGGACATCAGAAAAAAACCCGGACCTTTCGGCCCGGGTTCGGTGGGTTCGGCAAAGCCAGTAGAGCTAGGCGATCGCCCCGAGGCGGGCGCGCATCAGGCCGATACTGTCGAGGTCGGCTTGCTCGCGGGCGCTCTCCTCGGCGCGCTCGCGCGCCTGATCGCGCTCGTCCAGGAGCTCGACTTTCTTGAGTTCCTCGAACGCCTCGGTCAGCATGCTCTTGGCGTCTTCGAGCTGAATGCGCAGTTCGTCGGCGGACCGGGTCAGGTTTTCCCGGCGCTGGATCGCGGCCTTGGCATAGGTCGGATAGGCGAAATGGGTGGGATCGTTGATCCCGGCGCGCTCCTGCTCGGTCTGAATTTCGCGCTCCAGATCGACCGACATACGCTGGAAGTCGGCGATCATGCCTTCAATCTGGGCGACCCTTCGGCGCTTCTCGTCGACCTGAAATTTCTTCAGGCGGATTAGCGTTTCACGTGACTTCATCGAACTCATACTCCCCAGAAGTCCCGATCTGAACGCGGGACGGAACCGGTATCCCTGAGGGGCCCCACCGGCATCTGTACTTGTGTGACGGGATGATGGCCTGACAAAGTTAGCGTTCCGTTTCCAAATTCCGAAGGATCTGCTCAAGTTGCCGATAACCGTCACCCAGGGAACTGACCTCGTCCTTGGCCTGGCGCAGAAACCCCTCGAGCGGCTCATGCAGCCGGATCGCCTGGTCGACCTCGGCGCTGGAGCCCGCCCGATAGGCCCCAAGCCGGATCAGTTCCTCCATATCGGCATAGGTTGCCATCACCTGACGCCCCCGCATGATGGTCGGCAGGTAGGCCGGATCGGCTGATTTCGGCATGGTGCGAGACACCGACTTCAGAATGTTGATGGCCGGAAAGCGTCCGCGCTCGGCGATCGCGCGCTCCATCACCACATGGCCGTCCAGGATGCCGCGGACCGCGTCCGCAATCGGTTCATTGTGGTCGTCGCCGTCCACCAGCACCGTGAAGATGCCGGTGATGGAGCCGGCGCCGACCCCGGGGCCGGCGCGCTCCAGCAGCTTCGGCAATTCGGTGAACACGGTCGGCGTATAGCCCTTGGTGGTGGGCGGCTCGCCCGCCGACAGGCCGATCTCGCGCTGCGCCATCGCAAAGCGGGTGACCGAATCCATCAGGCACAGCACGTCCTTGTCCTCGTCGCGGAAGTATTCCGCTATCGCTAAAGTCAAATAAGCCGCCTGGCGCCGCATCAAGGCAGGCTCGTCCGAAGTCGCCACCACCACCACCGAACGCGCCAGCCCGGCTTCGCCAAGGTCGTCCTGCAGGAATTCCTGCACCTCGCGTCCGCGTTCGCCGACGAGGCCGATCACCGTGATGTCCGCATCCACATTGCGCGCCAGCATCGACAGCAATACCGACTTGCCGACGCCGGAGCCGGCGAAGATGCCGAGCCGCTGGCCACGGCAACAGGTCAGGAATGTATTGAGCGCCCGCACCCCGAGATCGAGCGGCGCGCCGACGCGTTTGCGCGAATGCGCCGGCGGCGGCGAGTTGCGGAACGGCATCGGCGACGGACCGTTGGACAGCGCGCCCTTGCCGTCGATCGGCTCGCCCATCGCGTTGAGGACGCGACCGAGCCATGACGGCGAAGGCCGCACCTGGCTTGCGGCATTGGCGATCACCGCGCGGCAGCCGCGCCGCACACCCTCGAGGCCGGCGAACGGCATCACCACGGCGTTGTTGCCGGAGAAGCCGATGACCTCGGAGGGGATGAAACGATCGCCGCCGGTCTCGATCACGATACGGGCGCCGACCGACATCGCGTGAATCGGACCGGCGATCTCCACCATCAAGCCGCGCACGCCGACCACTCGGCCATAAATGTTGACGCCGTCGATGTCAGTGATCTGTTCGGCGAGTGCCTTCATTGCGAAAACCTTAAGTTTCCACGCTTTGTAGCCGCGCCCTTAACCTCGTGTTTACCCGCATCGTTAATCATTACGTCACTGTCTTTGGTGACTGAGAGCACTCGTCCGTCAGAAAGAAGGGCGAGTCGCGGGAGTCGGTTAGGCCCGTCTCTTAATGTGGAACTTGAACCAGAACGGATGCAAAAAGCTGCTTCGACGCAATATCTTAGGGCGATTCGACAAAAATTGCACGGATAGAGCTTGCGAACATGAATCAGATTTTGTTAACCATATGACGTCAGGATCCGAATCAGTTGTTCAAAGGCGTTTTGAGTGCCGCAAGTGCGGCCGACCTGACGCCCGGAGCGGCGACTATAGGGGACTGGCATGCGCGTATTGCTGATAGAAGATGACAGCGCCGTCGCGCAGTCGATCGAGCTGATGCTCAAATCCGAGAGCTTCAACGTCTATACGACGGACCTCGGAGAAGAAGGCGTCGATCTCGGAAAACTTTACGATTACGACATTATCCTGCTCGACCTCAACCTTCCTGACATGTCGGGTTACGACGTGCTCAAGCAGCTTCGGGTATCGAAGATCAAAACACCGATTCTGATCCTCTCCGGCCTCGCCGGCATCGAGGACAAGGTCAAGGGTCTCGGCGTCGGCGCCGACGACTACATGACCAAGCCTTTCCACAAGGACGAACTGGTTGCGCGCATCCACGCCATCGTGCGCCGCTCCAAGGGCCACGCCCAGTCGGTGATCCAGACCGGCGATCTCGTGGTCAATCTCGACACCAAGACGGTCGAGGTCGGCGGCCAGCGCGTGCATCTGACGGGCAAGGAATACCAGATGCTGGAGCTGCTCAGCTTGCGCAAGGGCACCACGCTGACCAAGGAAATGTTCCTCAACCATCTCTACGGCGGCATGGACGAGCCGGAACTGAAGATCATCGACGTCTTCATCTGCAAGCTGCGCAAGAAGCTCGCCAACGCCTCCGAAGGTCGCAATTTCATCGAGACCGTGTGGGGCCGCGGCTATGTGCTGCGCGAACCGCACGAGGTCGAAGAGCGCATTCCCGCCTGATCACTGGGTTTACCCGCGAGCCTGTCCGGCTCGCTCCTCCCAGACTGGACCCCGCCGCGAATGGCGGGGTTTTTGTTTGGGGATTGAACGCGAAACGCGCGTGCGCCGACCGATAGCTTGTGCGACTTTGCCGCATCTCGATCAGGGGGCTCTCGATGTTCCTTCAATCATTGGCCGGATTGCCGGCGTTTTTGCTGTATTTCTGCACCGCCATCATTGCCGTCGTCGCCTACCTCTTCGTTTACACCCGCGTCACGCCGCATGATGAATTCCAGTTGATCCGCGACAACGATCCGGCCGCCGCCATCGCGCTCGGCCTCAGTCTGGTCGGCTTCGTGCTGCCGGTGGTGTCAGCCATCGCCCACTCCGCCAATATCGTGGATTGCCTGATCTGGAGCGTGATCGCCCTGATCGTCCAGATCGCGGTGTTCTTCATTGTGAAGATACCGGTGCCGAACCTGTCGGCGAAGATCGCGGCAGGCGAACTTGCCGCCGCGATCTGGCTTGGGCTGGCCTCGCTCGCCGCAGGAGCGCTCAACGCCGCCTCGATGATCTACTGATCATGGCCAAGAGCCCCCGCCAGGAATTCGGCAAGCGTAGGCCGGTTGCGGCGCAGACCCCGACGCCGCCGGTGAAACGCTCCGGCCATGTGGCACTCCTCGTGATGGGGACGGTTGCGATCGGCGCCGGCGCCTACGCCATGATGCCCGGCGCGGGTTGCAAGCCGCCGGCGCCGGGAATGGCGACGCCGTCATCGCCGCCGGCCAGCACCGATTGCTCCTCGCGCGGATCTTCATCCGGCGGCGGCCATGGCGGATACTGGTCGCGCAGCAACTTCTATGGCGGCAGTTCCGCGTCGAGCAGTTCATCGTCGTCGGGCGCTTCGTCCGAGTCGGGTTCGCACAGTGTGACGCGGGGCGGGTTCGGCTCGTTTGCACACGCGTTCTCGGCACATTTCTCCGGCGGCGGCTGAAGCAATCACGGCATTACGACACCGGGGTCGCGGCGAGGGCTGCGATGAGGTCGGCACCCTTCGGCACACCGAGCCCGGTGCAGGCATTCCAGCCCGGACCCGCGTCATAGCCTTTTCCGCCGTCGCGGTTATTGCCCTGGGTGATCGGGCGGAACAGCGAAGCATTGGAATAGAGCGCGGAATTGAGGAACCCGAGCGGCGTGCTGCGCTGCGCGTTGGCGATCGCGATCAGCGCCGCCCATAAGGGCGCCACCGCGCTGGTGCCATCCTTGACCGTTTCAGCGCCGTTCACCACCACGCGATAGCCCGGCGTGCCGGCGGCGACCGCCGCGACATCGGGAACGCCGCGGCGCACCGCACCGTCGTTGACCGAGGCCGGCAGCACCAGATTCGACTGATAGGCCGGCACCGGAAAGACATCGCTGATTCCGCCTCCGGTCCCGTCGAACCCGTCATTCCAGACGGTTTCCGCGGTGAGCGCTCCATCGCTGCCAAGCGTCGGCAGCGTGCCGCCGCAACCGAGCGCATAGGGGCTGGAAGCGGGAAACCAGACGTGAGCCGCGCCGTCGGTTACTCCGGCCGTCGCCAACTGATCCCCCGCCGCGAATACCACGCTGACCCGCAATCTCATCGCATCGGCCAGAACCGCCTGCATCGCGTCGCGTCCCGGCTCGGTCCAGAACGTCTCAGCACTGCCCCAACTGACGGAAAGCACCTGCGGCCGATGGACGTCATCGAACACCGCCTGGTTGATCGCAGCGACCAGGCTTTGAATCGTGTTGGGCGCGAAGTAGACGACGATCCGGGCCTTGGGCAGAAGACCGGCGATAATCTGGAGGTCGAGCGCGACCTCCTGATCGGCCTGGGTCCCGCCGCCGAAATTGTTGCCGCTGCCCGACACCGATTGATCGATCACCGCCCGGTCCTGCCGTCGCATCCCGGTCAGAGCCTTGGCAAGGTCGGCCGGCAAATAGCCGCCACCCAGCGCAATGATGCCGACGCAAACCGACGACGCGTCGCTGTCGAGCGGGATATCGTAAAGTGCTGCGATCTGCGTCGGCCACAGCCCGGTGCCGGCTCCCGCACCGGCGAGCGGCAGCAACTGGTTTACCGGTCTTGCGGTGAGCGGCCGCTGATCGAAGCCGAGGATGGCGCGCGTCCACGGGGCGATGGCGGTTGGAACCATCAACTGGCCGATTCGTGCGCGAAACCGGCGTTGACCGTTGTCAAAGATGTAAAGCTTCGCTCCGAAAATCTGACCCATCTGCCGGGCGCTTGCTTCCAGTATCACGACGCGCGCGGCCAGATCGACGCCGCGAACCGCAAGACCGTTGGCGTCGGCGAATTTCCGGATGCGCGCGGCCGCTCGCGCATGCGTGCGTTTGCGCTGCGCGGCAAGCGCATGCCGCGTGATCCGCGGCGACAGCCGCGCCAGATCGCCGGCACTGCCGGGCTGGAATTTGTCGGGTGAACGCCGCTTCAGATGCAGCGCGACGACGATCCGTTCATCCGGATCGACGTCGCCGATGAGGATCGCACCTTCGGGTTCGCCGCGGTTGCTGCCGGAGAGTGCGATCTTGCTTCCGATCATGCCGGTGGTCCGGCCCATTTCATTTTCCGGCGCAACTGGTTTGGGGTATCGGATTCCGGGTGTCGTCGATGGCGCAGAATGGAATCGACCAGACAAAGTCCGCGGACGTCGCCGTCTGGGTGAGCCCCGCCATACCCTCGAAGATCGGTGGCTGGCTGCTGAAGCTGAAATACCAGTTGGGCTGGATCGGCCCAAGCGGCGCGCCGTTATTGTCGAAACCCGCGGTGGTGGTCGCATTGCCGGCGTTGTCCCAGGCTGCACGGCCGTGGCAGGTGATGCACGACGATTGCTCGACGAAGCCCTCCTCGGTAACCGAATTGCCGAGACGGATGTCTAATCCGGTATCGTCCGTGAAATCGGTCTGCGATCCCTTCAAGCAATAATTGGCAAACACCGGATCGATATTGGCGGCAGCCAGCATCGCGTTAAGCGGCGCCGTCTTGACGCAGTCGGGATAGCCCTGTTCCGCGGTGGTGTTCGGCTTCACCGGATTGGTCTGCGCTCCGAACGAATCGCGGCATCCGAGAATATCGCATCGCGCTGGATTGAACTTGTGCTCGAACGTCGCCCAGGTCCAGTTCGGAACCGCTTTGGAGATGATATGCATGGCCACGAAGGCATATTGCTTGCCGTCGCTTCCGGTGTTGACATGATATACGTTGGGCACGTCGGCGAGCGTGACCCTGCCACCGCTGAACGCCGGGATATCGGTCACCAGCCTCCAGTTCGCCTTGACCTCCATCGCGGCGACCGGAAACACAATGGTCTTGCCAAACGCCGCGCGCAGGCCGGAGATCTTGAACAGATTGTTCTGCACGATGAAGTCGAAGGACTCCCTGTTGCGCCGCGATTCCTCGAGGAAGCCACGCCCCGGCGGAATGGCGGGAAGCAGCCGGCCGCCCCTTTGCAGCGCCTGCCGGCCGAGCGCAGGTACGACAGGCTCGCGAAGCACCATCGGCGTCGCCGTCGTCGGAAACTGCGGGACCGGTTTGAACGTATCGGTGTCGCTCGCCCAGGTCTCGAACAGCGCGTTGCTGCCGCTGGCGCGGCTATTGACCTGAATGAAAAATTGCCAGGCCACCTGATCCGGCGTGGTCATCGCCGGATTTGGCGTCGATTGCGCCGCCACCGGTAGACTGGATAGCAGGAACAGGCCGCAGACGAGGGTAACACTTGTTGATCGTCTCATGGTCGCTCTCCCTTCTGATCGTTGGGGTGGAACTTCGCCTTGCCGTGATCGCCGAATATCGCCGAATAAAGATTTTACTACAGGTTGTGTGTGGGTTTGTGTGCTGAGCTTCACAATTCCGGAATTTCTCCGCTCGCCGCGCCCCGCACCGATTTTGGGGGTACGGCCATGCCCACCATGGCGGCGGCTGATACACCTGACCGGCGCGAAATGCGCTAACATCATTCCATGCAGCGTATTTCATGCCCCGAACGCGACGACTGGCGCGACACCGCGCAGGCCGCCGGATTTGATTTTCACACCCTTGACGGCGAGCGCTATTGGGACGAGCGCGCTTATTACGCCTTCACGCTCGATGAAATCGAGCGCCAAATCGAGGCCCCCACGGGCGAAATCGACGCCATGTGCCTTGAACTCGTCCGCCGCGCGGTCGGCGACGAACGCGATCTGCGCCGCCTCAAGATAGCGGAAGCGTTCTGGCCCTTGATCCGCGACAGTTGGCGTCGCGACGAAGGCAGCCTCTACGGCCGGCTCGATCTCAGTTTCGACGGCCGGGGTCCGGCAAAACTGCTGGAGTATAATGCCGATACTCCGACCTCGATCTTCGAGGCGGCGGTCTTTCAATGGACATGGCTCGAGCAAGCGATCGAGCGACACATCGTTCCCGCCCGTGCCGACCAGTTCAATTCGATCCATGAAAGGTTGATCGAGGCGTGGACGAAAGTCGGCGCCGGACGCCACCTTCATTTGACGGGAGTGACCGAGAACGCCGAGGATGCCGGCACCCTGGCTTATCTCGAGGACACCGCGAGGCAGGGCGGCCTCGCAACCACCTTGCTCGATATCGAAGCGATCGGATGGCGCGACGATGGCGGCTTCGTCGATCTCGACAACCGCAAAATGGAACTCGCGTTCAAACTCTATCCCTGGGAATGGATGTTTCAGGAGACGTTTGGCGCGCAACTCGCCAAAGCTGCGACGCGCTGGATCGAGCCGCCCTGGAAGGCCATCCTTTCCAACAAGGGGATTCTTCCGCTGCTGTGGGAGATGTTTCCGGGCCACCCCAATTTGCTGCCCGCCTATTTCGAGGATGATCCGGACGTGGCGAAGCTCGGCACCAGCTTCGTGCGCAAACCGCTCTATTCCCGCGAAGGGGCCAATGTAGCCTTGATCACCGGGGGCGTGACGCTGGTGGAGCAACAAGGACCGTATGGCGCCGAGGGTTTCATTCGCCAGGCCTTTGCGTCGCTGCCGAATTTTTCCGGCCAGTATCCGGTGATCGGCAGCTGGCTGATCGACCACGCGCCCTGCGGGCTATCGATCCGCGAGGACGAGAACCCCGTCACCGGCAATACGTCGCGGTTCTTGCCGCACGCGATTTTGTAGGTGCTGCTCTTTCACTGCACTGCTCTGCAGGTGTTGCCTGCCGACGCACGGCGCGATGGGAAGAATTTGCGCGCCCGTTATCCGGTTCCGACGGGCCGGTCCCAATCGCGGGCCCGACCTCCGTTTCGACGGACGCCGGTCACGCTCCGATCCGGGCAGTGCGGTCGGCGTCCAGACCAGCGGATTCCATCTTTGCCTGACGTTCCAGATGACGGGCGCGATCCCGAATGGATTTCACGCTTCTGGAGAGTGCCGCAGAAATAAGCACCCATGATTTGTTCATTCTGATCAAATCCAGCAACCGCCGGTCTTCCTCAGCCGTCCACTGGCTTCCACGATGCCCGGCCATGTCGCTACCTTTTTTCTTCCCGCATGACGGCATCGCAACGAGCCGGTCTGTGTCCAGTGGCCCATCACAGCCTGACATGACAGCCTGATTTGGCTCGCAGGTTTGCTCTGTCGACAATCGTTATGTTCATCGAAACATATCGAAGATCGCGCCGAAGCGCCAGAACCTTTTGCTGATGAACTTAAAGGCTTCGTCGAACCGAGGCAGCAGATCATCTGCCCGATTTCACAGCCCTGAATACGGCAATGACATCGCTGGAGGCACGGAAACCTCGACCGCAGGCCAAAGCCCTGATCAGCGCGCCGCCGCGGCAACCGCAGCGTGGGATATCGTCGCCGCGACGCCAGCGCGAATGGCCCGGGCAGCGTTGGGCCGGTAAAGCCCGCGCCGCTCCGGAAACGGCTTGAAGGCATCGGAAATCCCGACGACGGATTCGGCGGCGCCCAGCGTCAATACGCCGTCGGGTTCGATCACCCTTGCAAGGCGGTCGAAGATTCCGGCCTTGGCGTCCTGATCGAAATAGATCAGGACGTTGCGGCAGAAAATCACGTCGAAGGTCCCGAGATGGGAAAAGTCCTGCAGCAAATTCAGTTGCCGGTGCTGGACCATCGCACGGATATCGGCATTGAGCTGCCAGAGTTCGCCTACTTGCGTGAAATGCTTGACCAGCATCTGAATCGGCAACCCGCGCTGGACCTCGAACTGGCTGAAGATACCGGCCTTGGATTTTTCCAGAACACCCTGCGACAGGTCGGTGGCAAGAATTTCGATCCGCCAGCCCGCCAGCGCCGCACCGATCTCCTTCAGGCACATCGCGATCGAATACGGCTCCTGCCCGGTGGAAGAAGCCGCGCACCAGATGCGCAAGGCACGGCGGCTCGCGCGGGCCTGCAACATCATCGGGAGAATGGTCTCTCGCAGGTTTTCGAACGGAATCTTGTCGCGGAAGAAGAACGTCTCGTTGGTGGTCATGGCCTCGACCACATCCGAGATCAGCGGTTCGGATCCGATCCTGATTTTCTGGACGATTTCGGCGATGCCGGGCAGCCCAGCCCTTCGCGCCAGCGGGATCAATCTGCTTTCAACCAGATATTGCTTGTCCGGAGAAAGATCCAGCCCGGACCGCTCCTTCAGAAACTTGCGCAGGAACTCATAGTCGAGCGGGGTCACGAACGATCTCCCGAAAACAATCGAACCAGTTTGGGCGCGATCTGATCCAGCGGCAGAATGGCCGCGCAAATACCCGCATTCGCCGCTGCGCCCGGCATTCCCCACACCACGCTGGAAGCCTCATCCTGGGCGATCACGTTGCCGCCGGCGGCGACGATCTCCTTGCCGCCGCGCATGCCGTCCGATCCCATGCCGGTCAGCACGACCGCCAGAACGCCGCCCTGCCAGATATCGATCGCGGAGGTGAACAAGGGATCGACGGCCGGCTTGCAGAAATTGACCGGCGGCCCGTCGTCGAGCGCGATCACCGCGTCAGCGCCATGGCGCGCAAGCCGCATATGACGACCGCCCGGCGCAAGATAGATCTGACCGGCCCTGACGATCTCTCCATCGATGGCTTCATGCGCCGGCCGGCGGCTGGAGCGCGCCAGATGTTCCGCCAGAATCGTGGTGAAGGTCGGCGGCATATGTTGCGTGATAAGAACCGGAAAACGATCGATCACGGCGCCGATCTCGCTGACCAGCGTCATCAGCGCCTGCGGACCGCCGGTCGATGAACCGATCAGGAGCGCGCGCGGCGCTTGTATACCGAGCGGACGGCGCAGCAGCGGCGGATGCGCCGGCTGGGCCGGCGGCGGCCGCGGCAAGGCCTCCCGCGATCGATCGAGGACCGGCGCCAATGGCGGGCTGGTTGAAGCCGGGACGGCGCGGCGCACCTTGGCGCCGAGATGGCGGATTTTCTGAATGAGATCGTGGCGAAAGGTTTCGGCCGCGGTCGGCTCGCGGGTGCTTTCCGGCTTTGGAATGTAGTCTGAGGCGCCGAGCGACAGCGCCTTGAAGCTGATCTCCGCGTTGCGGCGGGTCAGCGTCGAGGCCATGATGATGATCAGGTTCGGCTTTTTTGCCAGCAGCAGCGGCAACGCGGAAATGCCGTCGAGATCCGGCATTTCGATGTCGAGCACGGCGACGTCCGGATCGACCCGCTCGATCTGCTTGACGGCGTCAAGGCCGGTGCGCAGCGATGCCGCGACAACCATGTCCGGCTCGGATTCGATCCAGCGCGAGATCAATCCTCTGATCACGACGGAGTCATCGACCACCATCACCCGCAGCGGTTCCTGCCGCATTGAATGCGAGGTCGAAGAACTTGCTAACGCAACACTCATAAATCACCAGTCACGACGCAACAGCACAACAGGAGAGACGGCGCCGGCGACCGCCCGGCCGCCGGACTCAAACAAGTTAGATCAGGCCAACTTCCTGGAACTTCGCCGTGACGATGTCCTTGTCGAACGGCTTCATGATGTACTCATTGGCGCCGGCGTGAAGCGCGCGCGCGATATGCGCGACATCGTTTTCGGTGGTGCAGAACACCACCTTGGGCTGGTCGCCGCCAGGCATGCGGCGCAGATTGCCGAGGAACTCATAGCCGTCCATGATCGGCATGTTCCAGTCGAGCAGGATCGCCTCGGGCAATCCGCGCTTGCAGACCTCCAGCGCCTTCTCGCCGTCCTCGGCTTCGACGATCTGGAAATCCAGCCCTTCCAGGATTCGCCTTGCGACTTTTCGAATGACACTTGAGTCATCGACTACCAGACAAGTCTTCATTTCAGCCTCTGCTTCTTCAGGATCCCGAAAGGGACGTTTGCGTTGCAATCCGGATTTACGCCAAGCCTGCCGCCGGTCTTATGCCGCCAGCATGTCGGGCACGATCTCAAGAACACGATCGACATCGAGAACGACCATGAGCTGTCCGTCGAGGCGATGCACACCATCGGCAAGCTTCGCCATCCGCGGATCGAGATTGACGGGGTTGTCCTCGCGACCGTCGTCGGCGAGCTTGAGCACCTCGCCGATCTGATCGATCAACAGGCCGTAGGATTCGCCGCGCAGATCGACGCCCACCGCCATCGGCGGCTTGCCGTCCTCGTTCCTGGGCAGGCCGAGGCGCGCGCGCATGTCGATCACGGTGACGATACGGCCGCGCAGATTGAGAACGCCGGCGATCTCGCCCGACGACAGCGGCACCCGGGTCAGCCGCTCCGGCATGAACACGTCCTGCACCCGCGAGATCGGCAACCCGAACAACTGCTCGCCGATGACAGCGGTGACGTATTCGGAAACCGCGCCTTCGATGGTCGGTGTCTTGTCGCTCATGTTGGCCTCCCTCGTGCCATCAGGCCGAACTTGCTTCGTGCCATCCGGCCGAACTTGCTTCATGCCGCCCGGCTGAACCTGTTTCATGCTGCCCGGCCGAGTTCGGCGGTTTGTTCCTTCAGCGCCGCGATCAGGCCGGGACGATCGAACTTGGCGACGTAATCGTGGAAGCCGGCGAGGCGTCCGCGCTCGATCGCCGCCGGCGATACCATCGACGACAGCGCGATGATCGGCATCGCGTTCAAATGCTGATCGGCGCGGATCGTCTCGGCGAATTCGAAGCCGTTCATGTCGGGCATTTCAATATCGGTCAGCACCACATCGAACGCCTGACCCGAGCGCAGTGCTTCCAGCCCCTCCTGCGCATTGGGAGCAACCCGCACCCGATAGCCCGCCGCCTTGAGGACCGGCGCCAGCATGTTGCGGAAGAACGCGCTGTCGTCGACCAGCAGCACCGATTGCGCCGTCGCCGACGGCCGCATCTCCTTGCGGCTGAACCAGTCGGCGAACGCCATCGGCAGGAAGTGGCCGACATCGATCACTTCGGTAGCCTGTCCCTTGATCACGGCAGAGCCGAGAATGCCCTCGCCGCCGCCGGCGACCTCGATGTGGAGGCGCTCCTCGACGATGTCGATGATCTCGTCGACCACCAGACCCATCGAGCGGCCGTCATCGGCGAACACCAGGATCGGCTGGACGCCGGAGGTGGCGACGCTGACGCCGTTCATCTGCACCAGCGGCATCAGTTGATCGCGGTATTGCACCATATGCCGGCCGTTGGAGAGTTCGAGCTTGTCGGCGGCGATTTCCTCCAGCCGGGTCACCAGGGCGAGCGGTACCGCCTTGGGCTGCGTGGAGCCGGCGCGGAACACCAGCAGCGAGGTCAATTGCTCGGCGGCGCCGGCGCGCATCGCCGCGTTCTCGTCGGCGATTTCGTGGCCGACTTCGACCGAAGTCCCGAGCGCCTTGGCGATGCCGTTGGGGTCGATGATCATGATCACCGCGCCATCGCCCAGAATGGTGTTGCCGGAGAACATCTCGATGTGACGCAGCTTGGTCGACATCGGCTTGACCACGATTTCCTCGGTATGGAACACGCCGTCGACCACGATGCCGAAGGTCTGGCTGCCGACCTGGGTCACCACGATGAAGCCGTTTTCCGGATCGCTGGAGGTGCCGTCGTCGATCTTGAGCAGCTTCTTCAGATGCATCAGCGGCAACAGTTTGTTGCGCAAGCGCAGCACCGCGGTATCCTTGATCCGCTCGATGCGGTGCTCGGAATTGGCCCGTGCCCGCACCAGTTCGATGACAGCCAGTTGCGGGATCGCGAAACGATCGCCGGCGGCCTCCACGATCAGCGCCGACACGATCGCCAGCGTCAGCGGAATCTTGACGGTAACACTCGAGCCCTGACCGGCCACCGACTTGACGTCGATGGTGCCGCCGATCTGGTCGATATTGGTGCGCACCACATCCATGCCGACGCCGCGGCCGGACACGCTGGTGACCGCGGCTGCGGTCGAGAAGCCGGGCGCGAAGATGAATTTGTGGATCTGCGCTTCCGTCATCTTTTCGAGATCGGCCTCGGTGACGAGGCCGTTGGCGACCGCCTTGGCCTTGATCCGCGCGGTATTGAGCCCGCGGCCGTTGTCGGCGATGCAGATGATGATGTGGCCGCCTTCATGATAGGCCGACAGCCGGATCGTGCCCTGTTCCGGTTTACCCGCGGCCAAACGCTCGGCCGGCGTCTCCAGCCCGTGATCGGCGGAGTTGCGCACCATATGGGTCAAGGGATCCTTGATCAGGTCGAGCACCTGGCGGTCGAGCTCGGTGTCGGCGCCGTGCATCTCCAGTTCGATCTGCTTGCCGAGTTCGCTGGACAGGTCGCGCACGATCCGCGGCAGCTTTTGCCAGGCGTTGCCGATCGGCTGCATCCGCGTCTTCATGACGCCTTCCTGCAACTCGGCGGTGACGTTGGACAGCCGCTGCAGCGGCACCTTGAACTCGGTGTCCTCGTTGCGCCGGCTGATCTCCAGCAGCTGATTGCGCGTCAGAACCAGTTCCGACACCATCGTCATCAGGTGTTCCAGCGTGTCGACATTGACGCGGATCGACTGGTTGGCGACGCGGTCGCCGTCGGCCACTTCCGCCTCGACAACGGTTTTCTTCGAGACCGGTTTTGCTTCCTTCGGAGGCTTTGGCGCGGGCGGCGGCGCAACCTCGGCCGCGGTCTCGCGGAAGGCGCGCTCCAGGTCGTCGAGCGACACTTCGCCGGGACGCAATTGCCGCTCCAGCACCTGATAGGTCAGCGTGCCCTGCTCCATCTCGGGCTCGACCGGAGCCACCGGCGCAGCCGCGACCGCAGCCACCAGCGCTGGCGCAGCCGGCGCTGACATCGCCTGCATGCCCTGCTCGACCATCTGATGAAGCTGAACGATCAGATCCTGATCGGTGCCTTCCGGCTCCGCTTCGGTGGCCTCCAGTCCGGCCAGAATTTCCTTGATGCGGTCGATGCTGCCGAGGATCAGCGTGACGGCTTCGGCCTTGACCGGCATGCCATCGCGGAATTTGCCCATCAGGGTCTCGCCCGCATGCGCCAGCGCTTCGAGGCGCGGCAGTCCGAGAAAGCCGCAGGTCCCCTTGATGGTGTGAACCAGGCGAAAGATGTTATCGAGAATCTTGGCGTTGTTCGGTTCCTGCTCGAACCGCACCAACTGATTGTCGACCGTGTCCAGGCTTTCGCCGGTTTCGGTCAGGAACTCCCGCAGCAAATCATCCATGAAACAGGCCTTCGAACCCACGGGCGTACGACTTCGTGACGCCTTTCGGAGTTTGGCCAGCTTCTATGCAAAGCGTTTAATATTGGTTGAGCAATTGGAAAAGAACGCACTCAACAAAGAGATAAGACGGCCTTATGGAATCCGGACGTCGGCGGTAAACCGCCTGTTAACCATATTTTTGCGCCACTGCTCAGGAAGCGGTCACCACCACGGCATCGCCCTCCGGCGCCAGCACCACCTTCAATCCGCAGGCCTGCGCCAACAGCCGCGTATAATACGGCTGCACGGTATGGGCATCGACGCCCCCGGCATGATCGGCCGCCAGCAGATCGGCGATGTTTTGCGGCAGGCGGGCGTTCAGCCCGCTGGCCGAGACGCGAAAGCCGCCCGCCTCGCCTTCGCCGACCGGATCGACCGTGAGCACGCCGCCGCGCGGAATGGTCTGCTGCGCAATCACCAGCATGTTGAGCAGCAGTTTGACCTTGTTCTTCGGCAGCAGCACGCGCGGCAGATTCCACGCAATCGTGGTCTTGCCGTCCTCGAGATGACCGCGCGCCATGGTCAGCGCGTCGCCGAGATCGATCTGCGCGCCCGACGAACCCGCCGCGCCGAACGCCAGACGGCAGAACTGCAATCGCGCTGACGCGGTCTTGGCGCTCTTGCGGATCAGATCGAGCGCAAATTCGCGATCCTCTGGCTTGGGGTTGTCGTCGAGGACCTCCAGCCCGTTGACGATGGCGCCCACCGGGCTGATGAGATCGTGGCAAACCCGCGAGCACAACAAAGCCGCGAGTTCGAGGGCATCGGGAGCGGGACCGGAAGGCGAAGTGCCAGACATAGGATGTTCCCAAAAATCCGCGACCCACGCGGATGTGGCGAATCACGCAAGCTCGCTGGCTTGATACACTGCCTATGCGCGCGCTGCCAACACAGGCCGGCGCGGGTGCAGGCCGGCCTTGTGTGGACGGGCGCCCGGGGGGCGTGCTTTTTCGGCCCCGAAGCGTGTAAATAAGGACCAACTGCAGATGAGGCCGGGCAATGCATGAAGCACATTCGTCAGAATCCATGATCGGCCGCGATGCGGCGGCAGCCCTCATGGAGCCCCTGACCGATCTGGTGATCGAGGCCGGTGCCGCCATTCTGGCCGTCAACCGCCACGCCATGAAGGTCGACGGCAAGACCGACGGCTCGCCGGTGACGGAGGCGGACCTGGCGGCGGACCGGATCATCCGCAACGGCCTGGCGCGGCTGGTTCCGGAGGTGCCGACGCTGTCGGAGGAATGCATTCCCTCGGGAAAGCCGCCTTATGACGGCAGTTTCTTTCTGATCGATCCCCTGGATGGCACCAAGGAATTTGTCGCCGGCCGCGGCGAGTTCACCGTCAACCTCGCGCTGGTGACCAACGGGACCCCGCTGCTCGGCATCATCGGCGCGCCGGCACTCGGACTGATTTGGCGGGGCCTGGTCGGCCGCGGCGCCGAACGTCTGACGACCCATCATGCGTCGGCGCGGGTGGCCGAGCCGATCCATACCCGCCGCATCCCCGAACGCGGCACCCCCTGGATTGTCGCCGTCAGCCGTTCGCACGGCGATTCCAGGACCGAGGCCTTCATCGAAAGCCGGCCCGGCGCGATCCGCCAGGCGCTCGGCTCGGCGGTCAAATTCGGCCGCGTGGCCGAAGGCGGCGCCGATATCTATCCTCGCCTTGCGCCCACCTGCGAATGGGACATCGCGGCCGGCCATGCGATCGTGACCGCGGCCGGCGGCAGGATCACCGGCGCGAAAGGATCCGAGTTGCATTTCGGGCGAGGCCGGGAAGATTTTATCGTGCCGGAATTCATCGCCTGGGGCGATCCTGCGGCGGCGCGCTGAGAAAGCTATTCGGCCAGCGTCTGCTCCAGTTCCGGCCAGCGCAGGTTCGCGTTTTGCACGACGCGCGACGGGTCGGCCGCAAAGGCATCGCGGGTCTGCTCGCGGCCGAACAGATAAAGCCGCTGTTCGAAGATCAACCAGAACCGCGGATTGCCCGCGACCGTGACCCCGCGTGCCAGATCGATCGGGTCGTAGCCGCCATATCGGGGACCGTAAATATCGGGATGGGCAACGAAAGAGGCGCGATCGCCCTCGTTGCGGAAACGCCACACCGCACCGGCTTCGGAGGCCTCGAAATCTGCCAGACCGAGTTCGGGACGGGCGTCGGTGAAATACGCCACCGGGTCGAAACCCTCGATCGCAAGGCCCGTAAATCGATTTACCACCACCCGCTCGGTGGTTGTGGCCCGGGCCGCGACGGGCAGGCAGGCCAGGGCGCCAAAACTAACCCAAAGCGGGTTTATGGGGGCAAGACTCATCAGGCTCGCCCATGCGGCGATCAAGGCAATTCCGGGGCGAAAGAAATTTAGCGAACCAGTTCTGTGTCTTTCCTGCCGTTCTGCCGTCATAGTTGATGCCGATAACATTCGAGTCGGGGGACAATGGACGCAACCTAAAGCCGTGTTGGTTGGAAACCGGTTAAGGCGGCGGCCATGATTTCGATACCAGGGGTTCTTTGATGATTTTCGCCTCACGCCTTGCCGCGGTGACACTTGCCGCGATGATGTGCTGGTCCGTGCCCGCCTTCTCGCAGGAGGCGCAGCCGCTGCCGCCGCCGCAGCGCACCCCCGGCGGCAACAATTACGGGCCGGACGAATTGACCAATGCCGGGCACCGGTTTTTCGGCAACGTGTCGCGCGGACTTGCCTCGGTGATCGAGCGCGCGGTCAGCCAATGGGGTCTGCCGAACGGCTATGTGCTCGGCGAAGAAGGCAGCGGCGCCTTTGTCGCCGGCTTGAGATACGGCGAAGGCACGCTTTACACCAAGAACGCCGGCGACCTGCGCGTGTTCTGGCAGGGACCGTCGGTCGGATTCGACTGGGGCGGCGACGGCGCCCGCACCATGACGCTGGTTTACAACCTGCCCTCGACCGGTGCGATCTACCAGCGCTTCGCCGGCATCGATGGTTCTGCCTATATTATCGGCGGGTTCGGAATGACCGCGCTGACTGCGAACAATATCGTGCTGGTGCCGATCCGGTCCGGGATCGGCCTGCGCCTCGGCGCCAATATCGGCTATCTCAAATACACGCCGCAACCGACCTGGAACCCGTTCTGACCCCTGCGGCAACGGGCCCGTCGGGTTAGCGTTAACGCGGCAATGGGCTGGCCTTCCCCCCGCTCGCCATGGCATTGTGATTAACGAAGCGTTTCCAGTGTGGTGAGACCGCAGGTGGCGCGAACGTTGGATTCGCGGTAGCGGGGAGTTTGGTTGATGATCGAACCGATCATGTATCTGGCGATCGGTTTCCTGGTCTCGATGCTGTTCGGGCTGATGATCCTGCCGCTGGTGCATAACCGCGCGGTGCGGCTGACGACGCGGCGGCTGGAGGCGGCGACCCCGCTGTCGATGGCCGAAATCCAGGCCGACAAGGACCAGTTGCGCGCGGAATTCGCCATGTCGGCGCGGCGGCTCGAGATGAGCGTCGATCAGCTCAAGAGCAAGACCACCAGCCAGCTCGCCGAACTCGGCAAGAAAACCGACGCCATCAACCGGATGAAGCTGGAGCTCGGCGAAAAGAACGCTGCGATCTTTGCGCTCGAAGCCCGCGAAAAGGCGATCAAGGAGCAGTTGCGCGCCACCGAAGAGGAATTCGGCGCCAAGACGGCGGCGCTGCGGTCCGCCGAGCAGGCCTTGACCGACAAGCACAGCGAACTTGCCAAGATCAATGCCGAATTGTCCGACCGTTCGATGATGGCGGACAGCCGCCAGGTCGAACTGGTGACGGTGCGCACCCAGATCGACGCGCTGCAGAACCGGGTCGGCGAGGCCGAAAAGGAATTTGCCGCAACGCAAGCCCGGCTCGAAAAGCAGCGCGCGGAATCCGACATCGCGACCCGCGAACTGACGGAAGCACGCGACCGCGTCGAAAACCTCAGCCAGCGCGTCACGGACCTTGATCGCCAGTTGATCATCCAGGTCAAGGAAGCCGAAATGCTCGGCAACCGCATCAACGATCTGGAAGCGCGGCTTGCCACCCAGGGCAAGCTGCTCACCGAGCGCGAGTATGAAAACGCTCAACTGCGCCAATTGCATGAAGCCGCCGAACGCGACGCCAAGGAAGCGCGCGATGAGATCGCCGCCACCAACAGCGGCAAATGGCCGGCGCTGGACCGGCTGAAGGCCGAAAAAGCGGCGGTCGAGGAACAGCTCAGCGTGGCGCGCGACGAACGCGCCAAATTGCAGCGCGACCTCAATGCGATCCATCTGCAGGCCGAGAGTTCATGGGCGACCGAGCGTATGGAAAATGCGCTGCTCCGCGAACGCATCAACGATATCGCCGCCGAAGTCGCCAAGCTCGCGATGCAGCTCGAAGGGCCGGATTCGGCGATCGAGGCCATGCTGGCCGGCGAGCCGGTGATTCCGGCGAAAGCAGCGCGAGCCGCCAACGGCGTCGCCGCCAATACCGGCGTCTCCGAAAGCGGCGGCACCCTGGCCGAGCGCATCCGCGCCCTGCAGTCCCACGCCTCCCGCGCCCGCCAGCAGCAGCCGGGCTGAGATTTTGTCGGGCGATACCGTTTTCGGGTTTCCATTTTTTGAACTGCCAGGGCGCAGACGGATTTGGGATCGTGATCAGCGGGCTTGACCCGATGATCCATCCTCTTCGAAAAATTTGTTACGAAGATGGATGGATGCCCGGATCAAGTCAGATCAAGTCCGGGCATGACAGGTCTATTCTCGCCGCGCGATGCGCCCGAGTTTTGCTTGAACGTCCCGCCTTCTGAATACAGAGGGCGCAATGCTACCCCAAGAGGGGAGCAGGGAAAGCCGGGTGCCCGTTGCACCCGCAGCCTCGTGCGCAAAGTAGAAAGCACACGAGTTAGTCACCACAGGTTCACCGGAACACCCGGCCTTCCCTGCGCGATGGTTTTACGGCTTATTTCGCGCTCTCCCCGGTGACCGGCTTGATTGCCACCGTCGCCAGTGGAGTTACCTCCACCAACTTGACGCCAGCGTCGGGGCGTCAGGACCACACGACTTCGCCGTCCGCAGCTAGCGCCCTCGTCTGCGGCGCCGCCTGCGTCCATCGCATCCCCTGCCCTACGTCCGTGACGATCGCGAAACGCCCCTTTGTGTGGGCCGGGATGGCTGAGGATAAGCAGGTGATTTGCGTCAGATGGGAATAGAAATATTTTTGCAAACGGGACTGGACACCCCAAATCACCTTGATCCGCTTCAATAAAATGGCGTTTTGGCGCAAATCGCCGGCCTTGACACCGGTGGCCCGCACTTCGTAAATCGCTCGCTCTGACGGCATGCATCGTCGGGCCCAGGGCCGATTTGCAAGCGATCGATACACGAAAATCCCGGACGCATAGCTCAGCGGGAGAGCGTTCCCTTCACACGGGAGAGGTCCAAGGTTCGATCCCTTGTGCGTCCACCATCATCAGTTGCCGAAGCCGGACATATCGCCCGGCGTGACGCCGACGGTGGCGCGAGATCGCATCGGGCGTGGTGTTGATATTCATGGTCATCCTCCTCGTTCGGCAGACGGAATCCGGTTCACGCAACCTTTGCATTGAGCGCCACGCGCATCTCCCAAGCCAGCACAATCAAGATCATGGCAGAAGCTGCCGCCGGCACGGCTACCGCGATAAACAAATCCGTGTTGGACCAGTTCAGGCGGATCAACTCTCCTCCGATTACCGGGCCAAGGATGGAGCCAACTCGTCCAATTCCCAAACTCCAGCCCACACCCGTGGAGCGGAGCTCAGTCGGGTAATAAGTAGCCGCCATCGCATTCACCGCGGGTTGTCCGCCGACAATGCACAGTCCGGTAATGCCGACCGCGACAAGAAGCATCGCAAATGAAAGCCCCGGTTGCCCAATCGTGGAAATAGCGATTGCCGCGACAAGGAACGTCGGCACGAGAACTTTGAAAAATCCAATGCGATCAATGATGGGGCCCATGAGCAACGTCCCGACGACACCGCCGACTTGCAACGTTGTGCCAACAAGCACCGCTGCTGATGTTGAGGCGCCGGCGCTCTTCGCGATTGTGGGAAGCCAGTTGGCGAGAAAGTACAGGTTGAGCAGATTCATGAAGTTGATCATCCAAAGCAGTGCTGTCGTCCTGGCGCGTCCTGCACGGAATAATTCCACCACCGGCATGGCGCTCTGGCGGGTTTCGGGCACGATGAAGCGCGTACTCGCCGTCACGGCCAAGGAAGGATCTATGCGTCGCAGGCAGGCCGCCACCCGATCAAGCCGCTTTCCGCGCAGCACCGAAAACAACATCGATTCCGGAACTTGGAAAAACATTACGCCTGCGAGCACCAGTGGGACCACACCGCCGACAATGAAGACAGACTGCCAGCCCCAGGCCGGAATCAAGAACGCGGAGATCAGTCCCCCAAGCACCGCGCCGACCGTGAAACCGCAAGACACCAGCATCATAATGGTCACGCGGTTGTGCTTCGGGCTGAGCTCACCGGCGAGCGCCATGGTGTTAGGCATGATGGCGCCCAGTCCAAGGCCCGTCAGAAGTCGCATCCACCGCAGTTGATCGATAGTGGTAACGAAGGGCGTCGCCAGCATGCACAAGGCAAAGGCAAATGTTGCCCAAATCAATACGGGTCGGCGCCCGATTTTGTCCGCCAACACGCTGAACAGCAGCGATCCCAATAGCATCCCCAAAAGACCCGCGCCGAATACCGGTCCCAGCGAAGTCTTATCGATGCCCCAGGCATCGATAATTGCCGGAGCGACGAAACCCATAGCTTGAACATCGAACCCGTCGATAACGACGGTGAGACCCAACAGCACCAGGATCCGTATCTGGAAAGCGCCGACGCGATTGGCATCGATCACGGCCGGAATGTCGATCGCATCATCCGGATTACGCATTGCAACAGCTCCCTGGTAGCGATTCAGATGTACATCTCTCGGAGCGCCGGCTGAGGCTCTTATTGCCGCTCTATTGGCCAGACGGCCGAGCATGCGGGACCGACCCCAGTGCAGGCGACCATCGAAAGCGCGCCGAACGACGCCACGTTCTTGAGGAAGTGATTTTGCTGATTGCCGTATGCCGCCGCGTCGGCCACCCGGCAGGCATCAAACATCAAGGTAGCAAACCCTCCCAAATATTTGCCCCGCGATTTAGCGAACCCTACGAACAGATCGCGCTTGACAGAAGGCATCGCTCGGCACTTCATTTGTGCCACGAAGGCACAAATCCACGCTGCCCCGGCAGTACCAATGTGCTGGAGATTTGCTGAATGAGCGGTTTTGGTATTAGGCTAAACACGGTGGAGCTGTTCTGCGCGGCCGCTAAGGCCCGAAGCTTTACCGCAGCGGCAACGGAGTTGGGGACCACGCCGTCCGCCATCAGCAAGGCGGTGCAGCGGCTGGAAAATCGGCTTGGCATCAAGCTATTTCAGCGCAGCACGCGTGCCGTCCGTCTGACCGAAGATGGGCAGACCTACTACGCCACCTGTCGCAGTGCGATCGAGAGCATTCAGGACGCAGAGAAAACGCTCACGCGTCACCGCAGCATGCCGCGCGGCGTACTGCGCCTAAGCCTGCCTTATAGCTACGGTATCAAACGGGTAATTCCGCTTGTCCCCCGTTACGTGGAACGATATTTGGGCCAGGTCAGGGTGAGCGTTTCGCTGAGCAATTCGACGATCGACTTCGTGACGCAGGATTTTGACATGTCGATCCGTCTCGGCGAAGTAAGCGACTCAAGGCTTGTGGCTCGCAAATTACACGAGTCCCATTTTTGCGTCGTTGCGTCGCCGGCTTACCTTCGCCAACACGGTGTTCCAGTCCGTCCGGACGAACTGCGACGCCATAGCTGTCTCGGACTACTCATGACCGACAGCGGACGCGTCATGCCATGGGCCTTTTCCGAAGAGGACGGAAATGCCCGCGAAATTGCTATTCATCCAACCATGACTTTTGATCATCCCCTTGGCGTCGTGGCTGCCGCTCTCAGTGACGCCGGCTTCGCGCGATTGCTTGATTTCACCATACGCGACGATCTCATGAGTGGTCGCTTGGTGGAGGTACTGGCGGAATTTCGCCCTCCATCCCAAGCGGTCTCGGCAGTGTACCCAAGCAACCGTCATGTTTCAGCAAAGGTACGTACATTTCTAGACTTTCTGATTGAGTCGAATTGAAATGCGGACGCTGCAGCGATCGCACGTGGCACGGGAGAGCGTTCCCCTCATACAGGAGAGGTCCAGGGTTCGATCCCTTGTGCGTCCACCATCATCAGCTTTGTTTTGTCTGTGCGTTTACAGCTTGTTCACTCTGCCCAGCGCTCTAAATCACTGTGTGCTGGATAAGCAAGAGCAGTTGAACAAACCTAGAGATATCCATGCCGTGGAAGTCCTTTCGCCGGGTGGTCCCCAACTATCCACAGCGGCGTCCGCAACAACATCGCTTTCATGCCTCTAGCGACCATAGAGTTGCTCATAGCCGATAAAGCGGCGAAGAGCGATTGAGTGGCCTGACGCGCTTACCGCGCTGCCGCTTTCGTATCAGAACCGGACCTTGTTCCAAGCCCCGGCCAAAGTTTGCCGCTTCCCTTTTCGGAACTGAGGAGATGCCCGGTTTAAGTCCGCAAATCTACCGGCGTTGACCCCTACACGGCCAATCTCGGCCATGTATACGGCCAAGACCCCAAGCATTCGCCAGCCACAACGGAACCGTCTCGTCTTGAGGTCCATAACTTATTACCGGCACGACCGGCCCGCCACACGGATCAACCCGGTCGTCCTCAGCGCGATAACGATATCGTGGAACAATATTGTAATCCCAGTAAGGGGTGGGCTTCACAATGAGCACCCTGGTCGGAGGCCTTTCTCGCGCCTGCGCTGCGACGTTAAACGTCGGCAGATTAGACAACAGGGCCGTCCCAAGAGTGAACGCTATGGTCAATGTCCTCATGCCTTGGCCTCCTTGCGATACACAGCCATCCGGCGACGTTCGACTTCGCGCCGCTGTGAGAGCCTATCGGACATCAAAGGCATCCCATCCGCAACCTCTCAATTGTGAAGACTGGCGGCCCATAGTGAAGCCACTCGATCGTCACTGGCCCGCGCTTCTACTTGACGCCTTAAGGGAAGACCTGCAGTTTTCTGCGGTGCCGCTTCGAGCACAGCATCAGTCGCGTCGGAGATCGACCATAATGACCTGAGCTGCTGTCATTTGACAGCGCCGACAAATGGGATTTTGTAAAAAGCCTGGTTGCTGAATCCCGGTCCCCTCAAACAACTCGACAAAGGCCAGTCATGACGTTTCGTCGTTGGGCTTATTTAATTGGTATCCTCGCGATTTGCGCGATCGCTGGCGGTGGATGGATGTATTCCCGTACGTGCCACGGCGTCGACGCCTGCGCGGCCCAATCGGCAGAAAGTCATGAGCGTGACGCGCCGAAGGAACCGCAATAGACGCAAGCAGCTTTCGCGAGCCTCTGGGACCCAAACCGATCTGCTTCAGAGAACTTTCCCGCCACCGACGTGACAGGCGCAGATTCGGAATAATTACTGAGCTATTTATTTATCCGTGAAGAACGTCAGCACGACTTTGCCTTTTTCTCCGATCAGACAGAGGAATGTTCGACGGGTATCCTTCTTCCCTTTTTCGAGGTAGGCGTCACCGATAACAACGGTTTTAATGACCGTGTCTTCAACTTTCGTATTGGCCTTTGCGATTGTCATGCCGTCGATATCGAACGAGACATCTTTGATCGAAGGTTGACGCTCTTTCAAGGCAATCAGACCCGTGGACCGACACGCATCCAATTCGGGACTAACAACTTGGGCGGAGACGCTGCCGACCGAGTTGACGATAAGAAATGTCGCGAGAGCGATGGCTAGCGTTTGATCGCGCATTTTGTTAGCTCCAAATGTGAAAGGCCGCCGTGAAGGCAACGGCCTTCGGTCGATCATCCTTATGCCTACCGGAGAAAGGCCCTAACTCGGCCAATAGTTCCATCAAGCTCGGCTTTAACGAAAGCGATGCAAGGCACGCCCGAGATCAACGATTTGGGTTTGGTTCGATTAGAAGCGCGAGTGTCGAACTGACGGCCATTTCACGCTTATCTGGATCGAAGCGAATTTTGAACCAATGCGCTTGCGGCCCTGGAACCTACCATCCGGTCGCAGCATTGTATCTGCAGGCGACGGAATTTCGCGAGGAGCGGGACAGTCCCATGAGGAAGGTGAGCGGTGTAACGCCCGCTGACCTTCCTCATTAAGTTATGGCTGGCCGATCGATCGCGACCGTTTGCCGCAGCAGCGAAGAAAGCTCCAATGACCGCACCCACCAAAGAACAGATCATCCGCCGTGCCTATGAACTTTGGGAGCGAGCTGGAAAACCCGACGGAAGCGATGAAGAGTTCTATCATCAGGCCGAGAAAGAATTGAATGTGGGTGTTCCCAGTGAGGAGAAGTCGGAAACGTTCCTCGAATAAGTCTCGTCCCTCGTATCGGTCGAATAGCAGTTTGCTCGCCCGGCTAGGGTTTTCTTCGATGAATAGGCGCCCTTCAAGGTAGGAAAATCGAGCGCGGGCAACGGCGCTATTTTCGGAATCTCAATCCGTGACGACGGGCGTCCGGCGGCATCTTGTTGGATGGTCGACTGACGTACTTGTCGGTCTTGATGGTCTTGTGCTGTCGCTGATCTAACAGATTCGACGTGAACTTTCGCAGCGAGATTTTGGTTGGCTGTTCAATTTCCGCGGCCTTCGCTGCAACCAATCTCACCTCAATATCCAATAGACGTTCGGTAATGAGCGCTATCTCATTGCGGGCCTGCCTGAGGCGAGCAGCCGCTTCTTCGACCTGGGACATCGCTATTAGTCTCCTGGCTGCTGCTCTAACGGGCATCGGGCGCTCCCGTTCCGATCGGAAAGCGGGAATGCGCTTCAAGCGCCCGAATTACTGGCTTCCCTACTGGTTTTGGAACGCGTCGTTTGCCACGGCGTTGCCGTCGAAAGGAGTTTCCCTATGCCCTGTTCACTATGCAAATTGGTTCTCGTCGCGGCCCTGCTGTCCCCCATGTCTGCTCTCGCGCAGGGCGGTGGAGGTGCTGGCGGGGGATCTGCGGGAGGTGCGTCGTCGAGCGGCGCCGCCGCTGGCGCAGCATCGTCACCAGCCGGCGCGCACGGCGTCGGCTCGGCAGGAGCGAGCTCAGCGCTCGGCGCACCTGAGCCGGCCAATGTTGGAGGCATCAACAACTCCAGCAACACAGGCGGCGCTGGCAACGCTGCGAAGGCGGTCAATACGCCCGGCACTAACTCTGCTGGTACGGCGAATTCTTCGGGATCGACGTCTAGCGGCGGCGCGCCTAAGGGTTCGACAACGGTTGGAACTTCTGGCAACCCTGCAGGCGGAGCGACGGGCGGACGCATCGACGGCACCGTAACTCAAGGACAGCCAATGCAGGGCGACGACGCCATCCGTATGGAAAGTTCACAGGATTCCAAAGTCGACAAAAAGATCAAAAGCATCTGCAAAGGATGCTGAAACGGCGCGGCAGGCGGGCCGGGATTTCGAGATCGCGACCGGACTGCGTCATGCCGCCTATTACTATTTGATGGGCACTTGCGCTGGGAGACTCGCAGCGTCGATGCTAAGATAAACACTTGAATAGACAACCGCGGCAACGGCAAATGTGAATAGGATAGCTACCAAGACTTTCGATTTGCGAGAGTACATTCTGCTGGCGCGTTGCCAATATGCAGCGACAGCATGGAGAAGAGCGTCGATGCCTTCTTTGGATCTTCTCCCGTCTTGAGATATTTCTCCTCTCGCAACCGAGCTGCCGGTCAAAGCGATGGACAGGAAACGGAAGGAACTGCTGAAGCGCGTCCGACACGGCACGCCTCCGGCCGTTGCTTCCAGCCCAAACACCGAAGAACGCCAGGCATTTCTGCGGCACCCCTACAAAAGCGATTTCGGCAAGAGCATGTGGATTCCCTTGTTGCCGTCGACGAGCTGCGTCACGCGGAGGTTGCCCGCAAGAGAGCACAGCATGTAAGCCTCGTTGCGAGTGAAATTGGTGCGCGCGCATACGTGCTTGATCATTTCTCTAACCGCCTGCCTGGCCGCGTCATCAAGATCCTCGTCAAGGCCAATCGACATCAGGTGTGTCGCATTTTCGGCGAAGGGCCATTTTATCTCCATGTCCTTGCGTACGGTCAGACGGAACGTCCCGGTCATACTCGTCTCGAGCGCTGTGATACATACTTCGCCATCGCCCTGCACGGCATGACCGTCACCCGCGAAAAACAGCGCCCCTTCGTTGAAGACCGGCAGGTACAAGGTGGTCCCCGCGCGGAGTTCCTTATTATCCATGTTGCCGCCAAACGCGCGTGGGACGGGCGACCCGCAACGGCCCCAACTCGGCGGTGGTGCGGTGGCGATGATTCCGAAGAACGGCTCGAGCGGAATCTCGCTTCCCCACGGCATGATGCAGACGTTGCGTTGCCGGTCGATTCTCGGGTGGATGGTTTCATACTCGGTGAATTCATCGGGCAGCGTCCCCAGAAGCGGCAGTATCGATACGAACCCCCAGTCCTGCCGCACCTTTACGTCGAGGATATCGATTTGCAGGGTATCTCCGACGGCGGCGCCTCTGACATAGATGGGTCCTGTCAAGAAATGCGCTCCGGGGCCGGGCGGTAGCGTTTCGAGCGCATCGAGATAATCGCGCGGGACCAGGTTGATATCATCCGGCAGGGTCTCCTTCCCCCCTGACGGGAAACTATGCAGCGTGACCGTGTCGCCGGAGCTTACTTCCAGGATGTGCGGCGTGCTGCTATCAAGGTACCCCCATACCATATTTTGGGGAGTACTGGATATTTCGTAGCGACGCGTCATGGCTGGGCTCCGGCGGATTACATCAAAAGGAACGGCAAATCGTCACATCCGGCGTGTCCCCGCGCAATGGCCATGTCTGCAGATCGATGTGAGGGGATCGCCGTTGCTGAGGTATGCTTGGCGTGTGGATTGATCGTCGCGTCATCAATTCCGCGAAGCACCGTTCAAGTAGAGATCCGGACCCCGGATTGCATGTTGTGCAAAGTAGACCCAAAGACGGAGCATCCAATGAGGCGTTCCCGGTTTATGCAAAATGAAATCCTCCAACTGCTTGGGGAAGCCAGCGCCGGCGTTCCGGTGGCGGACATCTGCAAGGCCGCTGGCGTCACCCCACGCACCTTCTACCGCTGGCGCCGCCAGTTTGGCGGTCTCGACGTTCCGGCTGTGAGACAGATGAAAGAGCTGGTGTCGGAGAACCTGCGATTGCGCGGATTGGTCAATAACTTGTTTGAACAGTTGCGGACGCCCGCTGACAGCGCGCAGGGAGAGCGGCGCGAGTTGAAAGCCACGGCAGCCCCTCGGACCGACGGAAGGGCGCGCGATCAGATGCGAGCGAGCCGTATTGCCGCGGAAAAATGTGGCGGCGCGCTCACCGGACATTTTGCTTCCGTTCGGGTCAATCGCTGAAATACGCTCGGCTGACTTTGCTGGCCATCCCGACATTTCGGGAGATCTTGCCGTATCGCACTTCCGGGTGCAGGACGAATGCCTTCGCATTTGTCTGGCTGCAATTTCTTTGTGCGCCACATAGACGCACTGAAAGACAGCGTAGCGTCGGCGTGATCGGCAAATCCCTGTTCCGGGCGGTGAAATAGCAACGGTGCGCCGCGCGGGCAGACTTTATGTCAGCGCAAGTGACATAAAGACCTTCGCAGGCCAAATTTCGCGCAATCCCGTCGCTTATTTCTGCTTGCTGCTCGTTCGAGGCGCAGTAGTGTTTTTCTGGGCATTTTGGCTTACGCGGGGAGTTCAGAACTATGGCAGATCATGCGCGTTCAAATGCGATGTTTTCAAAGTTGGGAACTGGCGCCTTCGTTTTTGCGCTGGCGCTGATGCCGGCTCTGGGGGCGAAAGCTCAAGAGGTCATCAAAATCGGAATACCTACAGGGCTTTCAGGGGCCAACAGCGTGGTGGCGCCTTCGGTGGTGCAATCAGCTGAATTGGCGGTTGATGAAATCAACGCGGCCGGCGGCATTCTCGGCAAAAAGGTAGAGCTTGAGGTTGCCGATGACGGCTCGGGTGCGGCCGGCGCTCAGAAAGCCGCGGACTCGCTGATCTTTCAGAAGAAGGTCAATGCACTGATTTCGATGCAGACCAGTGCCGCGCGCAACGGCATGCTGCCGATCGTGACGCGTGGCAAGGTCCCCTACATCTATACGTCCCTCTATGAGGGCCGCTCCTGCAACAATTATCTCTACGCCGATGGCGCGGTGCCCGAGCAGATGGTGGGACCCATCGTCGATCATTTCATGGACGAGTACAAGGCGAAGACCTTTTTCCTCGTAGGTAGCGACTATGCGTTCGGGCGCGGAATGTTGTCCTTCACCAAGGCTTACATCGAGAAGAAGGGCGGCAAGGTCATCGGCGACGAATATCAGCCAATGGACGCGACCGACTGGACCGCAATCATCTCCAAGATGCGAAGCGCCAACCCGGATGCGGTGATCTTCTCGACCGCCGGCGGGGCGCCGAACGTCACGTTGCAAAAGCAGTACAAGGCGGCAGGGATGAAAGCGCCTGTCGGCAATCTGAGCGTCGACGAGGGCACGGCAAAGACAATGGCGGCCGATGCGGATGGTGTGTTCATCTCCGCCTCCTTCCTCACGAACATCGATACGCCCGCCAATCAAAAATTCATGTCGGCAATGAAGGCGAAGTTCGGGAGCAAGCTTCTCACGCCCAACGACCTTTCCGTGCCGCAATATGATGCGGTTTATCTCTATAAAGCGGCCGTCGAAAAGGCGAAGACGACCGATGCCGGACCGGTCGTCGCGGCCCTCGCCGAAGTTTCATTCGACGGCCCCCGCGGCAAGGTGCAGATGAACGCCCAGCGCCATGCGCCGCTTACGATGTATCTCGGGCAGGTACAGGCTGACGGCTCTGTGAAGATCGTGAAGAGCTTCCCGAACGTCAGTCCGGGCGAGCAGTGCCCGAAGCTCTGACAGGATCAGAAGAAGGAGCTTCCATTCCTCAGGTAACTCCGCGCAACGGCGAAGAGTTGCCTGAGCCGGGCTCGCGACACTGTCGCAGACGGTTGTGCGTGCCCGTGAGCGATGCCAGTCTCTCCCATTCCCTTGACGCTGCGAGGAACCTCGTTGCGCTCTTCGGCAGCATCGGGATCACGCGGAGACCGACATGACAGCACTGGTCCTGGACATCATCACGACCGCCGCCATATTGTTCGCGGTCGCGTCCGGGCTTCTGATCATCCTCGGGGTGCTCAAGATCGTGAATTTCGCCCATGGCGGCTTTCTCACCATCGGCGGTTATTCGGGACTCGTGGTAACGCAGCTTGGCTGGAATGCATGGCTGGCCTATCCGGTCGCGGGCGTGGCCGGAATCCTGCTGGGAGCTGTCGTCGAACGCTTCATCATACGTCCGCTGTACGATCGGCCCCTCGATGCAATTCTGGCGACCTGGGGTCTCGGCATCATCATCGGTCAACTCATCACGATTGTTTTCGGCCGCGAGATTCAGTTCGTGCAGGCGCCTATCACGGGGGCTACGAGCGTCATTGGAGAGACTTATTCCCTCTATCGTCTCTTTCTCATTGCCGCCGCGGCGATGGTGGCGGGCGGCATTGCAACGCTCTTGAATGCAACTCGGCTCGGCCTTGAGGCGCGCGCGGTGATCATGAACGAACAGCTCGCGCGAGGGCTTGGCATCAATAGCGGCCATGTGCGCTTCGTCACGTTCTGCATCGGGGCCGGGCTTGCCAGCCTAGCGGGCGCGCTGATCACGCCTCTTTCCAGCGTCGATCCGAATATGGGCGTGCCCTGGCTGGTCAACGCGTTCATGCTGGTGCTGGTGTCGTCAGTGTCGCTCGCAAGTCTCGCGACCGCGGCGCTCACGCTTGGAGGTGCACAGGTGCTTGTTTCCACCTTCATCAGCCCGGTGATTGGCGGACTGACCATCGTGGTTCTCGCAGCCCTGCTTCTGCGTATCCGGCCCGCGGGGTTCGGCAATGGCTGACCTCACCACGACACCTGAGACTCTGCCCCGCCAGACCTGTTCCGGCCGGCTTGTGCCCGCTGGCTCGATTGCCGGGCTGTGTGTAGCGGCGATCATCGCGGGGCCCTATCTTCTCGATGCCTACACCGTCAACATCCTCGTGCGTTCCTTCCTCTATGCTGCAACGGCGCTGACGGTGGACATCCTTTGGGGCTATGCCGGTATCCTGACCTTCGGTCAGGCCGCGTTTTTCGGAATTGGCGCGTATGCTGCCGGCATCACCTTCACCTACATGGACTTCTCGCCGCAAACCGCGGTGCTGGCGCTCGTAGCCGGTTTGGCCGTTTCGGCGGTGGTGGCCGGTATAACCGGATGGATATCGTTTTTCCACGGCGCATCGCCGCTGTACGTCGCGATAGTGACGTTGGCGCTGCCGATTATCCTCGTACAGGTCCTCTACTCCGGCGGCACCTTCACCGGCTCTTCCAGCGGGCTCGTGGGTTACAATACCTTCGACCTGTCGGTAGAAGCCTGGTTCACGATCTGCGGGATCGGCCTCGTGGTGCTGACGACCGCGACCTGGTTCTTCGTCAATAGCGATTTTGGCCGGGTGCTGGTCGCGATCCGCGAGAACGAGCGGCGCTGTACATATCTCGGGATCAATGCGCCGCGGGTCAAAATCCTGCTGATGGTGGTCATGGCAATGATCGCCTCGGTCGCTGGCTATGCATATGCCGGCTACACCGTGGTTGTCGCGCCGGAGATCGG
This sequence comes from uncultured Pseudomonadota bacterium, assembly GCA_963819325.1. GTDB lineage: Bacteria > Pseudomonadota > Alphaproteobacteria > Rhizobiales > Xanthobacteraceae > Bradyrhizobium. Next base: position 4,665 of record CAWFVT010000017.1, on the reverse strand, counting down.
AAGCTTTGTGTTCGGCACCGAGCTCGTGATGTGGGTCGCGCTCGGCGGGCGTGGAACGCTGATCGGCCCCGTGCTTGGCACGATCGCCATCGACGTGACCAGCGCCTATCTCTCCGGCAATCTGCCGTATGTCTGGAAGCTGATCATCGGTTCGATCTTCGTCCTGGTGATCGTCGTACTGCCTCAGGGAATCGTCCCAGTGCTCAACTCCGGCCTGCGGCGCCTGTGGTCGGCGGCCACCGGTCGCGACGCTGCGCCGGGCGTCGCGGTCCCGGCACTCATTGAAGCCCCGGAGGCACGCCGCGCCGGCGCCGGCTCGGATGCCGCCGCTCTCGCTGTCGCAGATCTGGCCTGCTCGTATGGCAGCCTCAAAGTGCTTGAAGGGGTGACGTTCAAAGCGCTGGGCAGCGAGCTACTGGGCATCATCGGTCCGAACGGCGCTGGCAAGACCACACTCATGCGCTGTCTTTCGGACGGTTATGAGCGCACCGGCGGGACGGTTGCGATGTTTGGACGGATGATTGCGCGCACGCCCCCGCAGGGCGTGGTCGGCTTCGGTATCGGTCGAAGCTTCCAAACCACCAGCCTTTTCGAAACCCTGACGGTGGCCGAATGTCTGCGCTTGGCCCGCTACCGGCTGAATAAAAGCCGCATGCTGAGCCATGCGCCCACGCTCACGCTCCCGGCCAGCGCCCGCCACGTCATTACCGCAACCGGCCTCGACCGGCAGCTGGCAATCGAGTGTCGACATTTGTCCCACGGCATGAAACGCGCGCTGGAGCTGGCGATGGTGCTGGCGCTTGAGCCAAGCGTATTGCTGCTTGACGAACCGACTGCTGGCCTCACCAAGTCCGAGCGCACGCTCATCGGTAGCATCCTGGTCGACCTCGTCCAACGCGAAGGCCTCTGCACGTTAATCATCGAACACGACCTGGATTTCGTCCGCGAAATTTCGACACGCATCATCGTGCTGCATCAAGGCAAAATACTGCTGGACGGTTCGGTAGCCGAGGTGGTCGGCTCCGAACTCGTACGGACCATCTACGCGGGCAGCACGCAGCAGAGGCCGGCGCCATGAGTTCGACCGTCCTCGACGTCGCCGATCTCAGCAGCGGGTACGGCGAAGCCACAGTGCTGCGCGATGTTTCGCTCAGCATCCGGCCCGGCGAAATCTTTGCCCTTCTTGGCAAGAACGGCATGGGCAAGAGTACTCTCCTCAAAACGGTACTCGGCTTCCTCCCGGCCAAGAGGGGGAAGATCACGCTGTTCGGGGAGGACGTCACGTCGCTGCCTACCCATTTGATCGCGCGCAAGGCCATTGCCTACACTCCCCAGGAGCAGACGCTGTTTCAGGACCTGACGGTAGAGGACAATCTCCGCCTCGGCCTCCGCGACGATCGGGGCTTTGCCGAAGGGCTGGCCCGCGTCAGCGAATACTTCCCTATCGTCGGGAAGCGTCTGAGCCAGAAGGCCGGCACCCTCAGTGGCGGCGAGCAGAAAATGTTGATCGTTTCCCGCGCATTGCTCGGCTCCCCTCGCCTCATATTGATCGACGAGATCTCGGAAGGGTTGCAGCCGTCCATGATCCAGCGCCTGACTGAGATTCTGTTGGCTGAGCGCAAGCGCACCGGGACGGCGATCTTTGTCGTCGAGCAGAACGTGCCATTCGCGTTCTCGGTCGCGGACCGGTACGCGGTGCTGAAGATCGGCGAGATTGCCGATGATGGCGTGGCCGGCGATGGGCTTGCTGCCGTACGTGTCCAGGATCAACTGCGGGTGTGATTATTTGATACGCGAAGCGAACACTTTCTCCATCATTGCCCGATGTCCGCGGACCGCGCAGCTCGGGGTGGCCGTAGCCTCGGCCGTACCCGCCGTCGGCTCGATGTGTCCCTACGTCCGGTCGGGTGTCGGCGCGGCATCGACGCAGAGTTGGGTCAATCCCTATCTGGCGTTGACGGCGCTTGCCGAACTGGAGAAAGGGGCAGGTGCAACGGATGCATTGTCGACCGCTCTCGCGGGCGACGAGGCGAGCGCCTTCCGCCAGTTTGGCCTGGTGGATGGAAGCGGAGCAAGTGCGGCCTATACCGGCACGGAATGCACGCCATGGGCCGGACAGATCCTGGGGATAGGCGTCGCGGTAATCGGCAATATGCTCACGGGCCCCGAGGTGCTGGGCGCAATGGCCGGGGCTTTCGACGACAGCAAATCCGAGGACCTTGCCGAGCGCCTGATGCTGGCTCTCGAAGCCGGAGACGCTGCGGGAGGAGACAAGCGCGGCAAGCAATCCGCAGCTTTGCAGGTCTATGCCAGCGAGGTCTATGCGCTCATCGACATCCGGGTGGATGAACACGCCGAACCCGTCTCCGAACTGCGCCGCGTGCTGCGCATCGCGCGTGTGCAGCTGGTGCCCTTCGTCGAAGGGATGCCAAAGCGCGGCAACGCGGCCGAACCGGCTCGGCCCGAGGTCACGCAAATGCTGCTGCGCTCGCCTCCCGATCGGCCGGAAGGCGGCGGGAGCCGGGGACGGTAAGAGAAAATAAGGAGAACACGATGAATGAGATGGAGATGCTTGTTGAAGCGCTGGGAATCCAGCTTGCAAAGGAGCGAAGGTCTGCTGTTCTCGGCGCCTTCCAGCCAATCGCTCAAGAAATCGCAAAGCTGCGAAGCCTCGATCTGACAGATGTTCATCCAGCGGTAGTTTTCTCGCCGGTGCCGACGAGCCAGCAGGACTGAGGTTGGCAATGCGCGAAAATCCGATCACGCGCCCCATTACGGAGCTGTCGGCCGATCTCCGCCTGGGGAAATTGAGAAGCCCGGACCTGCTCGACAACGCACTCGACCGCATCGCAATGCTCGATCGCAAGCTGGAAGGCTTCGTATGCCTTGCCGATGATGCCCGCGACCAGGCCGCGGCAGCAGATCGCGAAATCGCTCAGGGTCGGTGGCGCGGACCTCTGCACGGCGTACCTGTGGCGGTCAAGGACAACTACCTCACAGCGGACATGCCGAGCCACGCGGGTACCGACGCCCCCGGCGTGCACTTTGCCAGGCAGGACTCCGCCGTCGTCGCGAAGCTGCGCGAAGCCGGCGCGGTCATCATCGGCAAGACGCGGATGCACGAATTCGCGTGGGGCAATGTAACGCCGCCACGAAGAACCCTTGGGATCTGAGCCGCGTCCCCGGCGGCTCGAGCGGGGATCGGGCGCGGTTGTCGCCGCGCGGATCGTGCCGGTGGCCATGGGTTCGGACACGGGCGGATCGATCCGCATCCCAGCGGCCCTATGCGGCACAGTCGGGTTGAAGCCGACCTTCGGCCGAGTGAGCCGCGCCGGCATCGTTCCCCATAGCTGGTCGCTCGATCATGCCGGGCCGCTCTCTTATACTGTTGCTGACAGCGTCTATGCCCTGAACGCTATTTCAGGTCACGATCCGAAAGATCCGGGCTCAGTTCGCACCGACGTTCCGGATTTTACGGCGGCACTCGGCCAGCCCTTAACCGGACTTCGGATCGGCATCTGCCGCAATCACATGTTCGACAACAACCAGCCCGATGTCGACGTGGCTATCGACGCCGCAATGCGTTTCTACCGCGACGCGGGGGCCCGTCTCGTCGAATTCGAGTTGCCGATCCTCGCCTTCGGACTTGGAGCGATCTTTGCAATCGAACTGTCATCTTCTACCGCCTACCACAGCCGCAATCTGGCGAGTGGAGCGGCGACCGGCTTCACCGACGACGTGCGCACACTGGTTGAGATGGGCCGCCTGGTCACCGGGCCGGATTACCTGAAAGCCGAACAGCTCCGCCGTGTGCTGATCGATGATCTCGCCAAGGTCTTTGCCGACGTGGACGTGATTCTCGGACCCACCTGCCCACTCACCGCATGGCCGATCGGGGAATGTACGGTTCGCGTCGGAGCGCAGGACGAGAGCGTGCTCGCAGCTTCGTGGCGGCTGACCTATCCCTGGAATTTGGCCGGGCTGCCTGTGATATCCCTGCCCTGCGGGTTCGATCGTGCCGGACTGCCCATCGGACTGCAGCTCGCAAGCCGTCCCTTCGACGAGATGACCCTGATCCGCGCCGCGGATGCATATGAGCGCGGGCATGACTGGAAAGACATGTATCCCAAAGTTTGAAGTTGCGACGGAGTTCTGCGATGCAGGCTGAAAGCCCGGCGACCGCCGCATCGATCTTTACGATGAAATGCTCGGGGCCAGCATGAAGCGTGGATGGTATTGATCAACCCACGGCATGGCAACGTGATCCCGAGGGCCTGCCCGAGCAGGAGATCATCGCTCGGGCAGCGCCGGCGCACTGCTCGGCGGCTCTTCGAACGTGGGCCCCCCGTTCGAAGCTATGAGCCAGCTCGATCAAACGCAGCTGGCACGGTGATGGCCGGAAACCCGGTAACTGACGCAAGAATACCGTTCCGGTCGGCTTGATTGAATTCGCTTATCGGCACGGTCAACCGCTTCTGAAGTGGATAGACCAGGGCGTCGAGATTGTGCTCAGCGAAAATCGAACTCAGTACTTGCCTTGTGCGCTTATTTCGAAGCAGCCGTTCCTTGTAGTCTGGGTCCTCCATACGTTCGCGAACTGGCTTCAGTTAATATCGCGGTGCCATCGCGGCTAATTCGTCGCTCGCGTGGAACGCCATTCGGATC
>CAWFVT010000016.1:0-158811 GCA_963819325.1 uncultured Pseudomonadota bacterium | reverse complement strand
TGTCCGTGGCCTGGACAGGCCTGAGATATTACTCTCGAAGAATCTTGGCGAAGCTGTTCCTGAGCGGTCCGATCAAATCGGCGAGTACAGTCCGCTCGCCCGTGAAAATCAGGACGTCGGCCTGCATCCCCGGCTGGATTTTCCTGGCGACATCTTCCGGCACGGCGCTGTAGTCGATCATCACCTTGGCTGAAAAGTAGGGCTGTTGCTGCTGCTGATTGCCGGTCTGGTCGACCAGCGCGTCGGGAGACAGGCTTACAACCTTGCCCAGAATGACCGGGGTTTGCCGCGACGAGAAGTTCGGGAAACGTACTTCGGCGGTCTGGCCGACCTCGACGCTCTCAATATCGCTGGGAGAAACCCGCGCCGTGTCCTCAACCCTTCCCCGACCGGAACAATTTCGGCCAGCGTATCGCCGGGTTTAACGACCGCGCCGACCCCGTGCACTTTCAATCCGAGCACAGTGCCCCTCCGCGGCGCGCGAACATCGACCCGGGTCAGCACATCCTCTGCAATCAGGATTTTTTCCCGTGCGTCCGACATCTTGGCGCGGACATCGTTCAACTCTTTCGAGACGTCCTCGTCGAATTTGAAGCGGGTCTGCTCGATCTGCAGTTTCGCCTCGTCGACACTTTTGGAGAGCCGCGCAATGTCGCTCTCGGCGACGCCGAATTCACCTTCCACGCGCGCCGCGTCGCGTTGGAGCGCGAGATACTTGTTGCGAGCGTAGTAGCCCTTTGCGACCACGGGAGCGACCGCGGCAATCTCAGCCTTGAAGCTCGCCATCTGGACCGCAAGCGATTCTTTCTGGTGCTGGCGTCCCCCAATGTCCTGCTGCTTCTGCTCGATCTGGGCGGCGAGAATGCCGATCTGGCCGTCGAGCGTCTGCCGGCGTTCACGAAACTGCCGTTCCTGGTCGTTGATTGCCATGTCAGTTTCCGCGATGTTGCGACGCGCCAACAGGTCAGCCGGAAACTTGATCTGATCGGCCCGCGTCTGCTCCGCCACCAGACGCGCCTCCAGGGCCACGCTGGCGTCGATCTGCTTGCGCAGAAGGTCGAGGTTGGCCTGGGCGGAGGTCGGCTGCAGCCGGAAGAGCACGTCGCCTTCCTGCACCTGCTGCGAGTCATGGACCAGGATTTCCGGACGATGCCGCCTTCGAGATGCTGGATCGGCTTGTTGTTGCTCTCGACGGAGACCTGGCCTTGTGCAACGGCGGCGCGATCGAGAGGCGCGAACCCCGCCCAGACACCGAAGCCGCCGAACACGAGCGCGATAGCGGCAAAGCCCAGACGGGCGTAGGAGCGGTGATCGTGGATGCCGCTCGGCACGGCAAACTGGCTTGAGCGATCGATGGCAAGGGCGTTCATGGGTGTCCTCCGGTGCATGAGCGTGATGGACGTACCCTGCAGGATGAGGCGCGGCAGCACTGTGCGGGGCATCACACTGGGCGGGACCCAGGGGCACCCGGCTTTCGCATATGAAGCGAGCGATGCCGCGACTTTCACTCGCCGTGACGGGCGGGGGCGTGACCCGGGTAGCAGAGCCGCAACCGCCTCGATTGGGACAGCCCCGACGTTTGCATTTTTCCCTCCGTGACGTCCGTCACGGTCGGTTCCCATCCCTCATGGCACAACGTCGCTCAGCCAATGGGAGGACAATATGGCCGCGCAGATCACCAACCGCTCACCGCTCACGCAGGCTCTGAAATCCTGCTATCCCGCTCTGGGGGCGACTTTCGTTCTGAGCATGTTCATCAACGCGACGATGCTCGCATCGCCGCTCTATTCGATGCAGGTTTATGATCGCGTCCTGACCAGCCGCAATGTCAGCACACTCGTCATGCTGACGCTGATCGTCGGCGTGTTTCTGGTCCTCTATGGCGTGCTCGAATTCACCCGGTCCGGCGTACTGGCGCGGGCCGGCGTGCAGTTCGAAAGCTTTTTGCGGCGGCCGCTGTTCGAAACCATGATGAAGGCCGAGTTGTCGCCGCAACACCGGCTTGGACAGCAGGTGATCCGCGACGCCGAGACGATTCGCGAATGCATCACAGGGGGGATAGCCGCGATTATCTGCGACTTGCCGTGGACGCCGATCTTCGTCGTGCTCTGCTTCCTGCAGCACGCTGTCCTGGGCACGGTGGCGCTTGTCGGTGCCTTCCTGCTGTTCGGTCTCGCGGTGGTCACCGAGTACTTTACGCGGGCCGGCGTCAATGAGGCCGGCCGGCTGGCGAACGAGGCCAACCGCTTCGCGGCATCCGCGCTGCGCAACGGCGAGGTCGTGCGTGGCCTTGGCATGGGCGATGTCGTGCTCGACCGCTGGAGCGGCGCGCAATTTGCCCACATCGCGGTCCACAGCCGCGCCACCGAGCGTGGCGCCGCACTTCATGCGCTGGTGAAATTCGTCCGCCTCACGGTCCAGATCAGCCTGCTGTGCGCCGGAGCCTGGCTTGCCATCGACCGGCAGATTTCACCCGGCGCCATGATGGCCGCGTCGATCATCATGGGCCGCGCGCTGGCTCCGATCGAACAGATCGTTGGCCAGTGGAAGCGCATCGTTGCCTTCCGGACCTCCTTCAACCGTCTTGAGAACCTGTTCCAGGCCCTCCCGATCGGCGAAGCCCCGACCGCGCTGCCCGCGCCGAAGGGCGATATCGAGGTCATCAACGCGGTGATCTGGCCGCCGAATGCGAGCCGACCGGCCGTCAAGGGGGTATCGCTCAGCCTCAAGGCGGGAGAAAGCATGGCGATCGTCGGCGCGTCGGCGAGCGGCAAGTCGACCCTGGCCCGCGCACTTGCCGGCGTCTGGCCGCTGCGTGAAGGCAGCGTGCGGATCGACGGCGCCGAATACGACCAATGGGACCAGAATCAGCTCGGCAAGCACATCGGCTACCTGCCGCAGGACATCGAACTGTTTGCCGGAACCGTGGCCGAAAACATCGCCCGCCTCGGCAAGGTCGACCCGAAGGCCGTCGTCGCGGCCGCCCAGGCCGCCGGTGCCCATGAAGTCATCCTGCGGCTGCCGAACGGCTACGACACGGTGCTTGGCGAAGGCGGCGTGGCGCTGTCGGGCGGCATGCGCCAGCGGGTCGGTCTGGCCCGTGCGCTCTATGGGTGTCCGCGCCTTGTGATCCTCGACGAGCCGAACTCCAATCTTGATGAGGAAGGCGAGAAAGCGCTCGGCCGGGCGATGGCAGCCATGAAGGCCGCCGGCTGCACGGTCATCGCCGTGACCCACCGCAACCTGCTCCTGGCGCACGTCGACAAGCTGATGGTGATGTCATTCGGGCAGGTGGTTGCGCAGGGCCCGCGTGACGAGGTGATTGCCAATATCCGCGGGAACAAGGTCGCGCTTGCAGCGTCCAACGACCGCTCTGTGGGCAAAGTCACAGTGGCAGGCTGAGGGATTGGCTAGATCTGGCGCCACACACTTTTTGCGGAGAACGTCAATGAGCAAGTTCTGGATGATGGGCGCAGCGGCAATCGCGGTATCGGTCGTCGTTGTGGCATGGGACTACCAGCCGGTCCGCTCGACGGAAACATTGTTGGGAAAAGCGCAGGCTGAATTCGCCATCAAGGCACGCGACGCCTTGATCCAGCGCGGCATGGCGCAGGCCTCGCCGGCGCCGGCCGAAGTGAGTGCGCCCCCGTCCGTTCCGCAACTGCCCTATTTGGTTGCGTCATTGGAGCCGGTTGCGGCGCCAGTGATCGCCGCGCCTGCAACACCGGTGGTGGCGGTTGCTGCGGAGACGGCAGCGGTGACCCCGGAATTGCTGGAGGCGCCGATCGCATCGCCCAAATTATCGGCGCAGCCGGAACTCACGGCCGCTCCTGCAGCCGACAAGAATACAACCGAAGCGCAGATGGCGTCGCTGCCGGAGTTGCCGGCTGCCGAATACGACGCCACGCCGAAGCCGGCCCCGGCCATTTCGCCGGCGCCCGCGTTGGCGACGGTCACCAAACAGGTAGTCACACCGACCGCTGCGACCCGCCGGGGACCTGTGAAGGCGACCTACAAAACGACGTACCAAGCGCGCCCTGCCTCGCATCAGCCCAGGACGAACGTCGTCACCCGTCGCTACGAGCGCGACTCGTACGGCTCTTCGATGCCGTACAACCTTCAGGCCTTGCGTGCACATGCACCGGAAATCGCCGCCGCGATCGCCCGTTATATGTAACGAAGCGACAGGCTTGCTGCGAACGAAGTGGGCGGAGGCATCAAAGCCTCCGCCCGAATTGCTTTTGGATCGGACGAATCGTGCGCCGGTCGCTTCAGCCGTGCCGACAGCATCTTTCAGGCAGAAACCAACCTGACATACCGCTTCGCGATCACGCCGACCGTTGCGATCGGCTTTTGTCGTGCAGCGCATAACGGCCGCTGCGCTGTCCTTGGCCGCATCATCCTGCAATCTGAAGAACAAGAAGCTTGAGCGACTTTTTGCGGACAAAACATCGAACCTTTCGTTGTGTGACCACCATCACGGCATGCCGCCCGGTGTGCGTGTAGTTCAGGTGCATGGATCGGCGAGTTGGCCGGGCGCGCGGGAAAAATCGTTCAAACCCGCTGTGGTGATAGGGGACGGCAATTCCGCCGCTCGTAGAAAAAATTAAAGGAGCAAGGTTATGACCACGAGTTTTTCGCAAGCAACGCCGGTTTCAATCAGCGGCACGCCGGGTACCACCGTGAGCCTGTACGATCTGCTGGTGCAGACCTACGGCGCCGACGCCGTCAGCCAGATGACAAGCGTCACCGTTAACGAATACGACAAGAGCCAGATCCAAGGGCTGGGTTTGAGCTTTTGGGATCCGAGTAACCCGGTCGCCACCCATATCCAGGACTCCACCGGGCACGACATCGGCGGCAACGACACCGGCCCCAACGGAAGCTTCCACTACGTCACCGTCAACTTCGCCGATTTCGCGAAGACGCAGATCGTGATCGGCAACAACATCATGCCGAACATCTTTATCGGTGTGCCGGAAAACCCCACCTGGGACACCTATACGACTCTCGTCGTCAACGCGCTTCCGCCCGCGCTGGCGGACACGCACCCGGTCGGTTATGTGCCGACCGCGAACGATGTCGTCGCCGCGGCCATGAATGTCGCGAACCACTTCGGCGGCACAACCAACTTGGACGATTGCCACAACATCGCGAGCGCCATCGCGGCTTCGGCCGGAGCGACGCTCGACGTTGTCAACACGGGCAACACCGGCGGGCCGGGCGCGCCGGATCCCGTCAGCGCGAACGAGGCGAGCGGCTTCTGGCGCATCCAGGAGAGCGCCGGCGGCGCCGGCTGGATCAACCAGGTGAAGGCCGGCGATATCGTCCGCATGGAGCTTAAGAACACGGATGGCTCCGAAAACCCGCACACCGTCACCGTCGTCCAGGGCCTCAATGGCGACAACCAGCACCCTGGCCAGATCCAGGTCGTCGACAACGCGAACGGGAACCACTTGATCGGTGCGCATTGGGTGGCCTACGACGAACCCGGGGTGGCCAACAACAACCCTGAAACTACGGTCTCGGGCAGCGTCACCATCTACCGGCTGACGACCGATGGCCAGTATCTGATCGATCAGCACGCGGTCACCTCGAACGTCACCATCAACGGCGATGCCTACAACGATCTCATCAAGGTCGGCAGCGGCAGCGACACCGTGAATGGCGGTGTCGGCAACGACACCGCGGCGCTCGCCGGCAACAAGGCGGACTATTCGATCGTCCACAATGCCGACGGCAGCGTGACCGTCACCGGCCACGGTGCGACCGACAAGCTGGTCTCGATCGAGCATATCCAGTTCAATGATCAGACGGTCGATCTAACGCCGGTCGCACCGCCCCCGCCGCCCGCGCCCGGCTCGGTGTCGATCAGCAACGCCAGCGTGGTTGAGGGCAACAACGGCTCTGTCATCGAGACCTTCGTCGTGACCCGCACCGGCGGTGACGGTTCCGCCTTCGACGTGAATTACTCGACTGCGGACGGCACCGCGACCACCGCCGACAAGGACTATGTCGGCCAGACCAACGTGCCGCTGCACTTCGCCGCTGGCGACGTCAGCAAGACCATCTCGGTGGTCGTCAACGGCGACACCAAGGTCGAGGGCAACGAGACCTTCAGCGTCAACCTCTCCGGCGCGACCAACAACGCCACGATCTCCCATGCCCAGGGCATCGGCACCATCGTCAACGACGACGTTGCACCGCCCCCGCCGCCCGCGCCCGGCTCGGTGTCGATCAGCAACGCCAGCGTGGCTGAAGGCAACAACGGTTCGGTCATCGAGACCTTCGTCGTGACCCGCACCGGCGGCGACGGTTCCGCCTTCGACGTGAATTACTCGACTGCGGACGGCACCGCGACCACCGCCGACAAGGACTATGTCGGCCAGACCAACGTGCCGCTGCACTTCGCCGCTGGCGACGTCAGCAAGACCATCTCGGTGGTCGTCAACGGCGACACGAAGGTCGAAGGCAACGAGACCTTCAGCGTCAACCTCTCCGGCGCGACCAACAACGCCACGATCTCCCATGCTCAGGGCATCGGCACCATCGTCAACGACGACGTTGCACCGCCCCCGCCGCCCGCGCCCGGCTCGGTGTCGATCAGCAACGCCAGCGTGGCTGAAGGCAACAACGGTTCGGTCATCGAGACCTTCGTCGTGACCCGCACCGGCGGTGACGGTTCCGCCTTCGACGTGAATTACTCGACTGCGGACGGCACCGCGACCACCGCCGACAAGGACTATGTCGGCCAGACCAACGTGCCGCTGCACTTCGCCGCTGGCGACGTCAGCAAGACCATCTCGGTGGTCGTCAACGGCGACACGAAGGTCGAAGGCAACGAGACCTTCGACGTCAACCTCTCCGGGGCGACCAACAACGCCACGATCTCCCACGCCCAGGGCATCGGCACCATCCTCAACGACGACACGTCCCCGACCCCTGTCTCTCACGCTGCCAACGACTTCAATGGTGACGGCATCAGCGACGTCCTGTTCGGCAACAACAGCGGCAAGCTGGCGCTTTGGGAGCTGAACGGCAGCCAGATCTCTTCGAACGCCACGGTCGGATCCATCCCTGCCGGCTGGCATGTCGACGGGATCGGCGACTTCGGCAATGACGGCAAATCCGACATCCTCCTGCACAACGATAGCGGCCAGGTCGCGATGTGGCAGATGGACGGCAACCACATTGCCTCCAACACCACGGTCGGATCAGTCGGAACCGATTGGCACGTCGCCGAGATCGCCGACTTCAGTGGCGACGGCAAGGCCGACGTGCTCTGGGAAAACTCCAAGGGCCAGGTCGCGATGTGGCAGATGAACGGCGATCACATTGCCTCCAACACCACGGTCGGATCAGTCGGAACCGACTGGCATGCGATCGGCGCCGGCGACTTCAACGGCGACGGCAAGGCCGACGTGCTCTGGGAAAACTCCAAGGGCCAGGTCGCGATGTGGGAGATGAACGGCGACAAAATTGCCTCCAACACCACGGTCGGGTCGGTCGGAACCGATTGGAAGGCGGTCGGCACCGGCGACTTCAACGGCGACGGCAAGGCCGACGTCCTCTGGGAGAACTCAAAGGGCCAGGTTGCGATGTGGCAGATGAACGGCGACCACATCGCCTCCAACACCACGGTCGGATCGGCGCCCGGCTGGACCGTGATCGGCACCGGCGACTACAACCACGACGGCAAGGCCGACGTGCTGCTGCAAAATGCCAGCGGTCACGTCGCCGTGTGGGAGATGAACGGCGATCACATCGCCCACAACCTCACCGTCGGGTCTCATACCACTGACTGGCATATGGTCTAGTTAGAGGATGCATTCCCCCGCTGCCAAAGCACGAAGCGCGGCTACGCGTACGACCCCCGGGGGATCATGCTCAAAGGATGCGATAGAGCGGGACGACCAATCGAAGATAGGTCATCCCGCTCTGGTCGCGCTGACATAAGAGTTCCGTCCGCAACCAGCTGATGACCGAGCGAAACGCGCTGGCGGCTGGGCGATGCTGTTGGGTTTCCAGCACACAACTGAGCGGCACGATGGCGGAGAGGGAGGGATTCGAACCCCCGATAGGCTTGCACCTATGCCGCATTTCGAGTGCGGTGCATTCGACCACTCTGCCACCTCTCCAGGCGCCATAGGGGGTTGCTTCGCCCCGCGGTCGGGCCGAGTTCTAGGCGAGGACGGCGGGCCAGACAAGGCGCGAACGGAGAGAATTCTGCGGGGAACGCGCCGGGGCCAGCGGGCGTTCTGGAACGGCAAGGAGCAATCACGATGCAGCATCTGAAAATCCGCGCCAACGGCGCCAGCTTCCATGTGGCGCGGACCGGTGCGGGACCGGCGCTGTTGCTGTTGCATGGCTGGCCGGAATTCTGGCTGAGCTGGGAGCCGGTGATGGCGCGGCTTGCCGATCGTCACACATTGTTCGCGCCGGACCTGCGCGGCTTCGGCGACAGCGACAAGCCGAACGGTCCGTTCGGCCCCGACCAGCATGCCGCCGACATGCTGGCGCTGATGGATGCGCTCGACCTCAAGCAGGCCGGCATCGTCGGCCATGACGTCGCCGGCGCGCTGATGCAGCCACTGGCCCGAACCAATCCGCAGCGGCTGTCCGGATTGTTCTTCTTCGACTTCGTCTATCCCGGCATCGGGGCGCGAATGGCCGAACCGGAGCGGCTCAACAATATCTGGTACCAGTCGTTCAATCAGATGGAGATGGCGCCGGCGCTGGTCGGCGCGACGCGCGAAAGCTGCCGGACTTATATCGGGCACTTCCTGAAAGCCTGGGCGCATCGCAAGGACGCCTTCGACGACGTGCTGGAAACCTTCACCGACAACTTCCTCAAGCCCGGCAATCTCGCCGGCGGCTTTGCGCATTACCGCGCCGCCCATGCGGGGCGGATCCGGATGATGAAGGGCGAGGTGCCGCAACTCGCGCCGATCGAAGTGCCGACCTGCATCCGCTGGGCGGAGCATGACCCGTTGTTTCCATACGCCTGGACCGACCGGCTCGGCGCGACCTTCGCCAACCTCGATCTCGCGCTGTTTCCGAGCGTCGGACACTTTCCGCACCGCGAGGACCCCGATCGCGCCGCCGCCGAGATCGCCGCGTTCTTTGCGCGTATCGGCTGGAGCTAAAGCAATTTCCACTTGAGTCGCTTCATCCTTCGAGACGTATCGCTTCGCGATGCTCCTCGGGATGAGGTCTCAGACCTTGGGCCGAAATCCCAGACCCTCATGGTGAGGAGCGCGTCTTCGCGCGTCTCGAACCATGGCCACGGGGGAAGCGGAGCGATTCGAGCGAACTGGAAAACGCTCTAAAATGTCGGATTAAAGGTGGGACCGCCAGACGCGAAAAAAACCGGCGGTCCCGTGTCGCGTCATTGAAATTGTGGCCGGGAAGTGCGGCTTCGCCGGTCAGCTTGAGCGACGGTTTGACGGTAGCGATCCCTGCGCGGCCGGCAACGTGAACCCATTTTTAACCTAACCGATCAAGGTTACCCGCCAGGTGAAGCAACCTGTACGGTTAACCGGCCGGTCCGCTTCAATCCTTTTTCTTCTTCTCTTTCTTGTCGTCCTTTTCCTTCTTGTCGTCCTTTTCTTTTTCCTTTTTGCGGTTGGTAAAGCGCGCATTGCCCAAACCGGTCCCGACGGTCAGCACGCCCCAGCGCTCCACGTCCTGCATGAACGGCACTTCGGAGAGGCCTTGCGCCACGCCGTCATTGTGCATCAAGACCGCGGTGTCGTGATCGCCGATCTGCGGGATCGCCTCGACCAGGCTCGCCGGCAGATTGAACTTGCTGCTCTCCCAGTTGCCCGGCAGGTTCTGTGCGCCCTTTTCGATCGAGCCGTCGTCATTGATCACGCCTGGGCACGCAATTCCAATGAACGGCGCGAGCTTGAGGCCTTCGGCGTCGGCGGCGGCGATCAATTCCTTCAGCATTTTCACCACCCGCTTCACCGTCCCTTCGCGGGTCGGCTCGTCATCGGCATGGCGCCACAGTTCGGATTTCCAGACCGTGGCCTTCGACAGATCGGGCGCTTTCTTCCAGCGGGTCTCGACCACGCCGCAGCGGATATTGGTGCCGCCGATATCGACCGCGAGGATGCTGTCATGCGCCTCGAAAATCCACGATGGCGCCAGATGCAGGCAGCCGATCAGGCCCGCTTCATCGGGGTGAAAACGGATCGGCACCAGATCGACCTTGAGCCCTTCGGCCTTGAGCAGAATATCGGTGCGCGCGATGGCCAGTTCGCCGACCCGGCTCTGCCGGAAGCCGCCGCCGACCACAATGCGTTCGGTATCGGCCCAGGCCTTGGTCTTGAGAAACCGCCCGGTGACGTAAGCCAGCTCCTGGGCGAATTCCTCGATCGCGCCATGCACCAGCGCCGCGGCGCCGATGTCGTCGCCGAGCAGCGCCTCATCGAGTGCGCTCTTGCTGATGGAATTGGCGGATTTATTGCCCAAGGGATCGTCGCCGTTTTTCTTCAAGGGCTCCCGCAGCGTATCCAGAATTTTCCGGAACGCGCCCTTGCTGGCGCGGTCGCCGAGATAGCCGTCGTCGTCCTTCAATTCGATATTGAAGCTGTCGACGTCGACCGAAGGCAGGCGCGTCGCGCCGTGCCTGCCGATGCCGGAGGTCGTCAGTGTGTCCTCAGCCATTTTTGCCCCTGCCCTGCCTGGAATCGGACGACAACGAGCGGGGAACCCGTTGGTTTCACCAAAGGGGGCGAGTGGCGAATGGTGAGTGGCGAATGGGCCTTCCCTATTCGCTACTCGCCACTCCCTACTCGCTATTCGCGGTCGTTTTGGCCCGAAATGCGCATATTTGGCCCAATTTGGGGGCGCTTTACCTTGAACTCGGGGCCGCTGCGGGCTATAAGTCCTGCCAGCCGGCGCGGGATTTCCTCGCGCCGCTTGTTTTTGCACGGCTCTGGGGATCGCTTCCCGACCGCGCGGAAATACGCGACGATCTGATGATCGCGCGGTGAACCCATAACGACTGAAGAAAAAGCCGGCCCGGACCTGTCCGAGGCCGGGATCGAACACGAAGGAATTAAACGATGTTCGCAGTCATCAAAACCGGCGGCCGGCAATACCGCGTCGTTCCGGATGATGTGCTCGAGATAGGCAAGATCGCCGGCGATGTCGGAACGATCGTGCAGCTTGGCGAAGTTCTCTTGGTCGGCGGTGAGCAGCCGGTGCTTGGTGTGCCCACGGTTGCGGGCGCCTCGGTTGCGGCCGAAGTGCTGCAGCACAAGCGCGGCCCGAAGGTCATCTCGTTCAAGAAGCGCCGCCGCAAGAATTCGCGCCGCAAGCGCGGCTATCGCGACGAGATCACGGTGCTGCGCATCACCGAGATCCTGACCAACGACAACAAGCCGACCATCGGTCCGCGACCGAAGCGCGAGAAGCCGGTCGTCGCAACACCGGTCGATGGCGACGACGAGACGCCGAGCAAGAGCGCGAAGAAAAAGGCGCCGGCCAAGAAGGCCGTTGCCAAGAAAACGGCGAAGCCTCGCGCCAAGCCCGATGCCAAGAAAGCGCCGGCCAAGAAGGCCGCCGTTAAAAGTAAAAAGTGATAAAAAGTGAAGCGCGACAAAGTGAAGCGCGACACAAAGTGAAATGATTCCGTCAAGGAATTGAACTAGAGATCAGATAGAAGTTGGAGACGGGCCATGGCTCACAAAAAAGCAGGCGGTTCATCGCGTAACGGTCGTGATTCGGCGGGCAAGCGCCTTGGAATCAAGACCTATGGTGGCGAGCACGTGATCCCGGGCAACATCATCGCGCGTCAGCGCGGCACCACCTGGCATCCCGGCCTTAATGTCGGCATGGGCACTGACCATACTTTGTTCGCCAAGGTCGAAGGTCATGTTGAGTTTCGTGCAAAAGCCAACGGCCGCACTTTCGTATCGGTCATTCCGATGACGGAGGCTGCGGCAGAGTAAACGGTGGATAGATTGAGTCCGCCGGGTCCTGTTGAACCGGCGGAGCTCCAGAGGGCTCTAAGGGGAGGCGGGAAAACCGGCCTCCCCTTTTTTATTGCGCCTGTTCCGCAAAAACGCACCCCGGTTTTGCGATCAGAACATGCGCGATAGTCCAAGAGCTTTCGTCACAGGAGCCCGACATGCTGCAGGATATCCCCACGCCGACCTTGCGCGAGGCGAGTAGCTGCGTCCTCGAGACCGAACGGCTGATGCTGCGCAGGCCGACACTCGCGGACGTAAAAGCGATTGCGCGTCTCGCCAATGACCGCCGCATTGCGGAGAATACCCGCCGCCTGCCGCATCCTTATCTGCAGGACCATGCCGTGGAGTTCGTTCGCGCAATGGCGAACGATCCGCGCGAGACCGTGTTCCTGATCGAGAACAACTATGTGCCGATCGGCATGGTCGGCATCGACTGGCGCGCGCCCGAGGCCCCGGAACTCGGCTACTGGCTCGGCTTCGAGCATTGGGGACAGGGCTTCGGCACCGAAGCGGCGCGGGCGACAATCGATTTCACCTTCGAGGAATTCGACATCGAGCACCTGATCTCCGGCGCGCGGGTCACCAACCCGTCGTCGCGCAACATCCTGGAGAAATGCGGCTTCCAGTGGAGCGGCGTCGAGCTGCATCGCTTCGAGGCGCTGGGATCTTCGACACCGGTCGATTGTTTCAGGCTCTCGCGCAGCGTCTGGTCGTCGCTGAAGAACTGGAACAGCTCGACGCGGCATAAGCGCTAGCTGACAGCAGATCGTCGTTCCCGCGAAGGCGGGAACAACGAGTGTATTTACACCGGCGGACTGACCACCGTTTCCGGGCGCCCCAGATCGCGCTCGCGCAGAAAGATATAAAATCCCGCGCCGATGATGACGGCCGCGCCCACGATCGTCGCGATCGATGGCACGTCGCCGAACACCGCATAGCCGAACATCACCGCCCAGATGATCATCGAATACTGATACGGCACCACGACCGAGGCCGGCGCGAGTTTTAGCGAACGATTGCCGCACAACAGCGCGCACACCGAGATGCAGCCGGCCACGGCAAAGAAAACCAGGCTTCCCGGCGTCGGCGTGATCCAGCCGAACGGCGCCAGCACCGCGCCGAACACGAATGTGCCCATGAACTGCACCGAGGCCAGCACGATATCCGGCGTCGCGCGCAAGGAACGCGTAACCAGCATCAGCACCGCAAACGTCATGCTGCCGGCCAGCGCGATCATCGCCGGCCAGCTGATGGTATGGGCCGAGGGACGCAGCGCGATCAGCACGCCGCAGAATCCGATCAGGACGGCGCTCCAGCGTCGCCAGCCGACGTGCTCGCGCAGCACGATCGCCGACAACGCGGTCACGAAAATCGGACCCGCCAGGTAATAGGTGATGACGTCGGCCAGCGGCAGATACACGGTAGCGAGAAAGAACGCCGCGACTTCAAGGGTCGAGAGGATCACCCGCAACAACTGCAGCCACGGCCGCTGCAGCCGGAAAAATTCCCGACGACCGCGCCAGATCGATGGCGACAGCACGATCAGCGCCGCGCTGGCGCGCAGCAGCAGCAATTGGCCGACGGAGTAAGTCGCCACGATGAACTTGCCCAGCGCATCGCCGAACGAAAACATGAAAACCGACAGCACCATCAATCCAATGCCAGCGAGCCGCGCGGAGCGCTCATCGGCGGTGATCGAAATTTTCGCGAGAAGATTCATCTAAAACCGCAGTGCCGCCGCCATGCTCTCCGTCATGGCCGGGCTTCGTCCCGGCCATCCACGTCTTGAGGCACCGCCGTTTTAAAGACGTGGATGCCCAGGACAATAGGCGAGCGGAAGCGACGCCGTCCACCGGACGGCTATACCCGGGCATACGATTTGGACCAATTGCCGCGGCCCGATCGCTGCGATACGAAGTTGGCGGACCTCCCGCAGGAAAAGCAACCATGACCGAGTTCGATCCCGCGCAGCATCGCATGGTGCCGGAACAACGCTGGTTTGAAGACTTCGTGCTGGGCGAGCGCTTTGTGATTCCCAGCCGCACCATGACGACGGCGGTATTCGCGGCCTTTCAGGCCGCGAGCGGCGATACCCACCCGGTGCATTACGACGTCGAATATTGCCGCGCCCGCGGCATGCCGAACCTGCTGGCGCATGGCTTCCAGACGCTGATCCACACCGCACCCGGCAGCGGCATGTTCCCCTTCATGGTGGAGGAATTGCTGGTCGGCTTTCTCGAACAATCGAGCCGGTTCTTAAAGCCGGTGTTTGCCGACGACACCATCTATCCGGCGCTCGAAGTGACGGAGCTAACGCCCGGCCGCAGCACCGGCGTGGTGGCGTTGCGCAGCACGGTGTTCAATCAGCGCCGCGAACTGGTGCTGGAAGGATCGCAGAAATTTCTGATCCGCCGGCGGACCGCCGAGCGATAGCGACACGCCGGGCGAAGGTCGCGCCCAAGGCCTCAAAAAGGCCCATAAATTAGGGCTTTCTGCCGAATTGTCGCATCTAAAGGTTGTCGCATCCGCGCCCCTGCGATACGGGTAGGCCATGAAATTCCTTGACGAGGCAAAGGTCTATATCCGCTCCGGCGACGGCGGCAACGGCTGCGTGGCTTTTCGTCGCGAGAAGTATATCGAGTTCGGCGGACCCTCCGGCGGCAATGGCGGCCGCGGCGGCGACGTCATCATCGAAGTGGTCGATGGACTGAACACGCTGATCGACTACCGCTATCAGCAGCACTTCAAGGCGCAGAAGGGCACCAACGGCATGGGCAAGGACCGCCATGGCGCCAACGGCAAGCCGATCGTGCTCAAGGTGCCGGTCGGCACCCAGATTTTCGACGAAGATCGCGAAACCCTGATCCACGATTTCACCACGCTGGGCGAAAAGTTCGTGCTCGCCGAAGGCGGCAATGGCGGCTTCGGCAACGCGCATTTCAAGTCGTCGACCAATCGCACGCCGCGCAACGCCAATCCGGGCCAGGTCGGCGAGGAGCGCTGGATCTGGCTGCGGCTGAAACTGATCGCGGATGCCGGCCTGGTCGGCCTGCCCAACGCCGGCAAGTCGACATTCCTCTCGGTGGTCAGCGCCGCCAAGCCGAAGATCGCCGACTATCCTTTCACCACGCTGCATCCGCAGCTCGGCGTGGTCGATGTCGACGGCCGCGAATTCGTGCTGGCGGACATTCCGGGATTGATCGAGGGCGCGCATGAAGGCGCTGGCCTCGGCGACCGCTTTCTCGGCCATGTGGAGCGGTGCCGCGTGCTGCTGCATCTGGTGGATGCGACCTCTGAACATGCCGGAAAGGCCTACAAGACGGTGCGGACCGAGCTTGAGGCCTATGAAGGACATCTGGCCGACAAGATCGAAATCATAGCACTCAACAAGATCGATGCGGTGACGCCGGACGAATTGAAGAAACAGAAAGACAGGCTGAAACGCGCCGCGAAGAAAACGCCGCTGTTGATGTCGGGAGCCACCGGCGAAGGCGTCAAAGACGCATTGCGGGCGCTGGTCGAGGTGATCGGCGAAGCCCCGGTCTCGGTCAAGGCCAAGGGCGCGGCGCAGGCCGAGCCGTGGGCCCCGACGACGACCTAGCAAGGCTGAATCACGAGGCGGACTTTTCAAGCCCGACTTTCTAAGCCCGACTTGCGCTCGTTTCGCCCGGCTGCAAAACTCCGATCCCCTTCCCGCCAACTTCGCATCCCCGACGGCATCCATGGCCCGCCCGCACCTGAAAAACTTTCGCCGCATCGTGGTCAAGGTCGGCTCATCGCTGCTGATCGATTCCAAAGCCGGCGAAGTCCGCACCTCGTGGCTCGCCGCGCTGGCTGCCGACATCGCCAGGCTGCATGGCGAGGGACGTGAGCTGTTGATCGTATCGTCCGGTTCGATCGCGCTGGGCCGCAGCCGCCTGAAACTGCCGCGCGGCACCCTGAAGCTCGAGGAGAGCCAGGGCGCAGCCGCGGTCGGACAGATCGCGCTGGCGCGAATCTGGTCGGAGGTGCTGGGCCATCACGGCATCGGCGCCGGGCAGATTCTGGTGACCCTGCAGGACACCGAAGAGCGCCGCCGCTATCTCAACGCGCGCTCGACCATCGCCAAGCTGCTGGAATGGCGCGCCGTGCCGGTGATCAACGAGAACGACACCGTCGCCACCAATGAAATCCGCTACGGCGACAATGACCGCCTCGCCGCGCGGGTCGCCACCATGACGAGCGCGGACCTTTTGATCCTGCTGTCGGATATCGACGGCCTCTATGATGCGCCGCCCGGCAGCAACCCGAACGCGAAACTGATTCCGATCGTGAAGTCCGTCACCTCGGAAATCGAAGCCATGGCGGGCGGCGCGGAATCCGAACTGTCGCGCGGCGGCATGCACACCAAGATCGAGGCGGCGAAAATCGCCACCACATCCGGCACCCACATGCTGATCGCCTCCGGCAAGATCGAGCACCCGCTGCAGGCGATCGCCGATGGCGGGCGCTGCACCTGGTTCTTGACCCCGGCCAACCCGGTCACCGCGCGAAAACGATGGATCGCGGGCTCGCTGGAGCCGAAGGGCACGCTGACCATCGACGCCGGCGCCGTGAAGGCCCTGCGCGCTGGGAAGAGCCTGTTGCCGGCAGGGGTGATTCGGGTCGACGGACAATTCGCCCGCGGCGATGCGGTGGTGGTGCGCGGCCCCGACACCCGCGAGGTCGGACGCGGCCTTGTCGCCTACGACGCCGAGGACGCCGACAAGATCAAGGGCCGCTCATCGCCGGATGTCATGCTAATCCTCGGCATCTCCGGACGCGCGGAAATGATCCACCGCGACGATCTCGTGGTCGGACCGAGCGGCGCATTGTCCCCAAACTAAGCCAATGGCCGAGCCGATAGCGGTCGCAGTCGCCCGGTCATCGCACCCCAGCGATGCCCCTTCGGCACCTCGCAAAACACGGATTTCCGTGCTAGCACATGGCCTTAACACAAAGCTGGAACCGACATGACCGCGCCGCTGAAGGCCATCGACGGAAACGCCGATTTACCTGATCTGATGATCGACCTTGCGACCCGCGCGCGCGCCGCTGCACGGGCGCTGGCGCTGGCATCGCCGGCGCAGAAAAATCGCGCGCTCGAGGCAATGGAGCGCGCCATCCGCGCCCATGCATCGGCGATCCTTAGCGCCAACGCCGAAGACGTCGCGGAAGCACGCAGTGGCGGCGCCACCGCCGCCTTCATCGATCGATTGACGCTGACGCCGGCGCGGATCGAGGCGATGGCCGACGGCATCAGGACGGTGCGCGATATCCCCGATCCGGTCGGCGTCGTGACCGAGAGCTGGCAGCGCCCCAACGGCATGACTATCGAGCGCGTGCGGGTGCCGCTCGGCGTGGTCGCCGTGATTTTCGAAAGCCGCCCCAACGTCGCCGCCGATGCCGGCGTGCTGTGTCTGAAATCCGGCAATGCGGTGATCCTGCGCGGTGGTTCGGACAGTTTCCGGTCCTGCCGCATGATCCACGACTGCCTGGTGCAGGGGCTGCGCGAGGCCGATCTGCCGGAAGCTTCCATCACGCTGGTGCCGACCCGCGACCGCGCGGCGGTCGGCCTGCTGCTGAGCGGATTGAACGGCGGCATCGATGTGATCGTACCGCGCGGCGGCAAAAGCCTGGTCGCGCGCGTCGAAGCCGAAGCACGGGTGCCGGTGTTCGCGCATCTGGAAGGCGTCAACCACGTCTATGTCGATCATGCTGCCAATCTGGAAATGGCGAAATCGATCGTGCTGAACGCCAAGATGCGGCGGCCCGGGGTCTGCGGCGCCGCCGAAACGCTGCTGGTCGATCGTGCCGGTGCGTCGACTACGCTCAAGCCGCTGGTCGAGATGTTGATCGATGCCGGTTGCGAGGTGCGCGGCGACGATGCCGTGCAGCGCACGGATGCCAGGGTAAAGCCGGCCACCGACGAAGACTGGGACACCGAATACGAAGATGCGATCATCGCCGCGAAACTGGTCGACGGCATCGACGAGGCGATCGCGCATATTCACAACCACGGCTCGCACCACACCGATGCGATCGTGACCGACGACGCAACAGCTGCCCGCAAATTCCTCAACGAGGTTGATTTGGCGATCGTGCTGCATAACGCATCGACGCAATTTGCCGACGGCGGCGAATTCGGCTTCGGCGCGGAAATCGGAATTGCCACCGGGAAATTTCACGCCCGCGGCCCGGTCGGCGCCGAGCAACTGACCAGTTTCAAATATCGCGTCCATGGCACCGGACAAACGCGGCCGTGAGCACCAAAGCGCTTTTACGCGAAAGCCTGCCCCGGACGCGATCCGGGGCGAGAACCGGCTCGCGCAAGGGGCACCACTAATTGAAGCCAGCTTTGGTCGTGCCGCCATCCGCCGCGCAAATCCTTCCGCTCCATACCGGCGGCATGCGGATCGGCCTGCTCGGCGGCTCGTTCAATCCGCCGCATATCGCGCACCGCGCCATCAGCCTGTTCGCGATCAAGCGGCTGAAACTGGACCGCGTGTGGTGGCTGGTGTCGCCGGGCAATCCGTTGAAGGATCATGCCGCCTTGCACGATCTCGACGAACGCGCCGACGCCGCGCGCCGGATGGCCAACGACCCGCGCATCGACGTCACCTGTCTCGAAGCTGTCATCGGAACGCGATATACCGCTGACACGATTACATATCTGCGCCGCCGCACTTCCGGCCTGCGCCTGGTCTGGATCATGGGCGCTGACAATCTCGCGCAATTTCATCGCTGGCAAAACTGGCGGCGCATCGCATCCGAGGTTCCGATCGCGGTGATCGACCGGCCACCACAAAGCTTTCGCGCGATGGCCACACCTGCGGCCCAGGCGCTCGGCCGCTATCGCCTGCCCGAAAATCAGGCCGCCAGGCTCGCGGACCAGCGCGCGCCGGCCTGGGTCTTTCTCACCGGGATGAAATCGAACCTGTCGTCGACCGGCCTGCGGAACCCGGACGGCAGCTGGAAGGCAAAGAAGTGACGAACGGACGCACTGGAATGTTGAAACCGTTAACCCCACATGCGTAGTATAACGAGCGGGCGTAGGATTCGGCGCTCGCGATACAGTGAAAGGAATGGTCCCTGGCCACACCTGTATTGTCCAAGTCTGTTTTACCCAAGACGCGTAAAACATCGACACAAGCTGCGGCCTTGAAGGCGCAACCCGACGCCGACAAGACGCTGAATATGATCCTCTCCCGCCTCGACGATATGAAGGCGGAAGAAACGGTCACCATCGACCTTCGCGGTAAATCTGCATTCTCCGACTACATGATCGTTACCTCGGGCCGGGCCAACCGGCACGTCGGCGCGATCGCGGAAAATGTCGCCAAGGGTCTCAAGGAAACCGGAATCAAAAGCATCCATGTCGAGGGCCTGCCCAACTGCGACTGGGTGCTGATCGATTCCGGCGATGTGATCGTGCACGTATTCAGACCCGAGGTGCGCGAGTTCTACAATCTGGAAAGATTGTGGACGCAGAGCCCGATGGCGGCGAAGGTGATCTAAGGCCAGCCAGCCGGTGAAAACCGGTTGAGCGCATGGCAACATGCATCGCGCATTCGCGATCGGAATGCGCGCGCCGTGATTGATTAACTGCGATTGATTTAACGCATGTTGTGCGGCAAACCGGCTTTCCCTTCGGATCCACGTCCGAGGCATGCCTAGCCCGGAAAAATGCCCTGATGCGCCTCGTCGTCATTTCAATCGGCCGGCTGAAACAGGGCCCGGAGCGGGAACTGGCCGAACGCTACCGCGAACGTTTCGACGACATCGGCCGCAAGCTTGGGTTTCGCGGCCTCGAAATTCACGAAATTCCCGAAAGCCGCGCCCGCGACCCGGCAACCCGGATGGCCGAGGAAGCGGCGGCGATTTCAGCCGCGATTCCCGATAAATCCGCCCTGGTGGTGCTCGACGAGCGGGGCGACAATCTCGACAGCGCCGCATTTGCCCGGCAGCTTGGCCGCTGGCGGGACGACCAGGTCGCCAATACTATTTTTGCGATTGGCGGCGCGGACGGACTTTCGCCCGATTTACGGCGCAAAGCGAAGCTTGGCATTGCGTTCGGCGCTGCGACCTGGCCGCATCAAATGGTTCGCGTCATGCTTCTGGAACAGATTTATCGGGCCGCGACCATTTTGTCGGGCCATCCTTACCACCGCGCGTAGGCCAGCGTGCCGGGGAGCAACGAAAGCACTGAATCGGATTCGATGCAGCCAGATCGAAACATCCCAGCGCTCCCCGACACCGTCCGCCGCGGTCAATTGGCTGCGGTTGGTATTCCGCTTTCCGTCGCCGTGTTGTCGGCAGGCTTTGCCGGCATGTGCCTTTCGCCCACGGCGGCCCAGGTCGCCGAATCGACGCCGCAGGCGACGGCCGTCTCGCCGGACGCCATCAAGCAGCGCGAGCAGGAACTCGAGGCCGCCCGCGCGCAACAAAAAAGTGCCGCCGAATTGCAGCAGAAGCTGGCGGCCGATATCGCTTCGATCGGACAGGATCGCAGCAAACTCAATCAGCAACTGATCGACATCGCCGCCCAGGTGCGCAGTGTCGAGACCCGGATCGGCGATGCCGAAGCGCGGCTGCGCCCGCTCGACAGCCGCGAGCAGCAGATTCGCGGCTCACTTGATTCGCGGCGTTCGGAGATTGTCGAGGTGCTGGCCGCGCTGCAGCGCGCAGGAAGGCGCACGCCGCCGGCGCTGCTGGTGAGACCCGAAGATGCGCTGCAATCGCTTCGCACCGCCATGCTGCTTGGATCGGTGGTGCCCGAATTGCACGCGCGCACGCAAAAGCTGGCCGACGACCTCGGCGAGCTGGTTGCACTTCGCAAGAATATCGCCACCGAGCGCGACCAGCTCGCGGTTGACCGCGACAAGCTCAAGAACGACCAGACCCGGCTCGCCGCGCTCGTCGACGAACGGCAGCGGCAGCAAAGCTCGATCGAAAAGGACATGGAGGCGGAGAGCGCGCGCGCCATTTCGCTGTCCCGGCAGGTCGACAGCCTGCAAGGCTTGATCGCCAAAATGGAGCAGGATTTGAAGAGCGCGGCAAAAGCCGCCGCAACCGCCAATCTGCAGGGAACCCCGGCCGCCCCAAATGGCACGCCGAATCCGGGAGCCCTCAAGAACCCCGCCCGGACCAGCCCGGCTATCGCCTTTGCATCCGCCAAGGGATTATTCGCGCTGCCGGTGAATGGGGTCAAGATTCGCGAATTTGGCGGTTCCGACGGTGCTGGTGGCGCAGAAAAAGGCATTTCCTTGGCAACCCGGGCGGGAGCCCAGGTCACAACACCGTGTGACGGCTGGGTGGTTTACGCCGGGCCGTTTCGCAGCTACGGACAACTCTTGATCCTCAATGCCGGTGGCGGGTATCATGTGCTGATCGCCGGGATGGAGCGGATTTCGGTCAACATCGGCCAGTTTGTACTGACGGGGGAGCCGGTCGCGACCATGGGGACGAAATCCCAGGTGGCATCCATCCTCGCTGCCAACGCGAGCCAGCCCGTACTCTATGTCGAGTTCCGTAAGGACGGCACTCCAATTGATCCAGGCCCATGGTGGGCCGCAAACGAAGGCGAAAAGGTTCGCGGATGATGCGCAAGACTTCTGTAATTCTGCTGAGCGCCGCCACCGGCGCAGCACTGACGTTGTTCGTGACCCAGCCGCGTTCGGTACTGATGGGATCGAGCGCGCGCGCTGCGACGTCGGATACCTATCGCCAGCTTAATTTGTTCGGCGACGTGTTCGAGCGGGTCCGCAGCGACTATGTCGAGAAGCCCGACGACAGCAAGCTGGTCGAATCCGCGATCAGCGGCATGCTGTCCGGCCTCGATCCGCATTCCAGCTACATGGATGCCAAGAGCTTCCGCGACATGCAGGTGCAGACCCGCGGCGAATTCGGCGGGCTCGGCATCGAAGTCACGATGGAAGACGGATTGATCAAGGTGGTTTCGCCGATCGATGATACGCCGGCGTCGAAGGCCGGCATCATGGCCAACGACATCATCACCAATCTCGACGACGAGGCCGTGCAGGGCCTCACCCTCAATCAGGCCGTCGAGAAAATGCGCGGCCCCGTCAACACCAAGATCAAGCTCAAGATCATCCGCAAGGGCCAGGACAATCCGATCGACGTCACGCTGGTGCGCGACAACATCCGCGTCCGCTCGGTGCGCGCGCATGTCGAAGGCGACGACATCGGCTATATCCGCATCACCACGTTCAACGAGCAGACCACCGAAGGCCTGAAGCGTGAAATCGGCAATATGCAAACCCAGATCGGTGACAAGCTGAAGGGCTACGTCATCGACCTGCGCAACAACCCCGGCGGATTGCTGGAAGAGGCGGTAACGGTCTCCGATACGTTCCTCGAGCGCGGCGAGATCGTTTCGACCCGCGGCCGCAACGCCGAGGAAACCCAGCGCCGCACCGCGCATCCGGGCGACCTCACCAAAGGCAAGCCGGTGATCGTTCTCGTCAACGGCGGCTCCGCATCGGCGTCGGAAATCGTCGCCGGCGCGTTGCAGGACCACAAGCGGGCAACCCTGGTCGGCACCCGCTCCTTCGGCAAGGGCTCGGTGCAGACCATCATTCCGCTCGGCTCCGGCAACGGCGCGCTGCGTCTGACCACCGCGCGCTACTTCACCCCGTCGGGCAAGTCGATCCAGGCCAAGGGCATCGTTCCCGATATCGAGGTGCTGCAGGACGTGCCGGATGAGTTGAAGTCGCGGACCGACACCAAGGGCGAAGCCTCGCTGCGCGGCCATTTGAAGTCCGAGGGCGACGAAAAGACCGGCTCGCAATCCTACGTGCCGCCGGACGCCAAGGACGACAAGGCCTTGAAGATGGCTGACGATTTGCTCCACGGCGTCAAGGTCAATGCCAGCGCGCCGGCCAGCGGTGACAAGGCTGCGCTCGACAAGCCCGCGACCAAGGAAGCCAACTGACAAGCGGGTTTTTGCGATAGACCGGGATTGACGAAAAGGCGGCTTTCGGGCCGCCTTTTTGCTGGGTGATCCTGACAAGGCGTTGGTTGCCCTTGCGTGCGATCTGCCGCGGCCTTGCCCTGCCGTGGTATCGTCCTCCCGGTTGATTCGGGGAGGTCCATGGCAGAGACGGCCGACGATCTGAGCGCACCGCTCGGGCAGGAAATGGCCCAGCGCAAGCGCCGTTACCGGTTGCCTTTCACCGGAATGCAGGCCCTGGCCGTGCTGCTCGGTCTGTTTCTGGTGGCTTTCGCAGGCTTTGCCATCTTCAACGACAACCCGCTGGGCGGCGAGCCGATCAAGCGCCTGGCGCTGTCGCAGGCAAGCCCGGGCGAAAAGCCGGCGTCCCCCGCCACGTCCGAGCCGGACGTAAAGCCCGCACCCAAACAAGCTTCACCGGCCGACCAAAAGACCGTCACCATCATCGACGGTTCCAGCGGCGCGCGCCACGAAGTCGCGATCGGCGGCGATGCCGCGGAAAAAACCGCGGACAAGACCGATGGCGATCCGCCGGCTGCGATGATGGCGGGGATCGATCAGCGCCTGCTTGAGAAATCGCGCTATGGCATGATTCCGGTGGTCGCCGATGGGCTGAAGCCTTTCACGGTCTACGCCGCCGAGGCCGACCGCGCCAGGGCGGCAAAAATGCCGGTTGTCGCCATCGTGGTCGGCGGACTTGGCGTCGGGGCTGCCAAGACCGCCGACGCCATCATGAAACTGCCGCCCGCGGTGACGCTGGCGTTTACGCCTTACGGCTCGGACCCGGCCAAGCTGGCCGAACGGGCGCGCGCGCAACGCCACGAGATCCTGCTGCAGATACCGATGGAGCCGTTCGATTATCCCGACAACGACCCCGGCCCGCAAACCCTGCTCACGACGCTGGAGGCCGAGCAGAATCTCGACCGCCTGTACTGGCACCTCAGCCGCTTCCAGGGCTATGCCGGGATAGCCAACTTCATGGGTGCGCGCTTCGTCGTCGCCGACGCCGTGATGCAGCCGATCGTTCGCGAGGCCGCCAAGCGCGGGCTCGGCTATCTCGACGACGGATCGGCGCCGCGCAGCGTCGCCTCCTCATTGGCGGCAGGGCTGTCGATGCCTTTCGCCAAGGCCGATCTCGGCATCGACGCCGTACCAACCGCGGTCGAAATCGACCGGGCTCTCGCCAGGCTTGAAGGTCTGGCCAAGGAACATGGTTTGGCCGTCGGCGTCGCCTCGGCATTGCCGATTTCGATCGAGCGGATCGGGGCCTGGATCAGGACGCTTGAAAGCCACGGCGTCATGCTGGTGCCATTGACGACCGTCATGCTGAAATCAAAATCGAGTTAGCGCGTTTTCCACCGGGCGCAGACGGCATCGCCTGATCCATTGTAGAAAAAAATACTCCGATGCAGCTTGGATTACTGCATTTTCGCAACATCAAGTCGTGCCCGCCTGTGCGATAGTTTGGAAGTTCTTTTCTTTTCGCGGCAGGTCTGTCTAGACAATTTCTGAACCCAAACCATGCCGGAATCGTACATTCTGGTGTCCTTTCGAATCCGGAATTCGTTCTTAAATAACAGGGGTGGCGGGTGCCAATCTCGGGTCCGAAAACGCCAGATCAGTCCGAATGACCACAAGAGGCTTTGCCGGAATGACGCGTTACGAAGACCTGCCCTATCGAACCTGCGTCGGCATGATGCTGATCAACGCAGCCGGGCTGGTCTTCATCGGTCGCCGCGCCGGGGGCATTGAACACGTCGATGAATCCCATGTTTGGCAGATGCCGCAGGGCGGCGTCGATCCCGGCGAGGATACCTGGGAGGCCGCCAAGCGCGAGCTGTATGAGGAAACCAGCGTCCGGTCGGTCGAGAAGCTCGGCGAGGTCGGCGACTGGCTGATCTATGACATTCCACGCACCGTTGCCGGCCGCGCCTGGAAGGGCCGTTATCGCGGCCAGCGGCAGAAATGGTATGCGGTTCGCTTTACCGGCAAGGACGCCGAGATCAATGTCGAGAGCCCCGGCGGCGGCCACAAGGCGGAGTTCGTGAGCTGGCGCTGGGAGCCGATGAAGAATCTTCCCGACCTGATCGTGCCGTTCAAGCGCCCGGTCTATGAGCGCGTGGTGAAGGAATTTTCCAGGCTCGCGGGCAGCTGATTTTCGGATGG
This sequence comes from uncultured Pseudomonadota bacterium, assembly GCA_963819325.1. Taxonomy (GTDB): domain Bacteria; phylum Pseudomonadota; class Alphaproteobacteria; order Rhizobiales; family Xanthobacteraceae; genus Bradyrhizobium. Next base: position 133,674 of record CAWFVT010000016.1, on the reverse strand, counting down.
CAGACGGCAAACCCTATCGGCCCAATGTGGGCGTCGCGCTGTTTAACGCTTCGGGGCAAGTCTTGATCGGCCGCCGCTTCAGGGACGACGGACCTGAAATCATTCTTCCCGGTTTCGAGTGGCAGATGCCACAGGGCGGCATCGACGCCGATGAGGATCCGCGCGATGCGGTGATGCGTGAATTGTGGGAAGAGACCGGCGTCGTGAACGCCAAATATCTCGGCGAAACCGACTGGCTGACTTACGAATTTCCGCCGTTCGACGGCCCGTCGTCGCACCGGCTTGCGAAATTCCGGGGCCAGCGCCAGAAATGGTTCGCGTTGGGTTTCACTGGACGCGAAGATGAAATCGATCCGCTGACGCCACGCAATGGCCAGCCGGCGGAATTCGACCGCTGGCGTTGGGAACAACTCAACCACGTCGCTGATCTCGTGGTGCCGTTCAGGCGCGAGGTGTATCGGACGGTGGCCCGGCATTTCGCCGAATTCGCAATCCCCGCCAATCCGTCATCCTCAGAGTCTGGCGCAAAAAGCAACCAATAGAATAAGGGCTTTAAGTTCGTCATGCCGCCTTGTGCCGGGCATCCACGTCTTGGCTTCGCCTAAGTAACGAAGACGTAGATGGCCGGGACGAAGCCCGGCCATGACGAAAACGCAGACTTCAATTCGGGCCGATTGAAAACGGGCCGATCGCGATGACGTGGCAATCGCTGTCGGACTTGGCGCAATTGCCGAGCGCGTCGCTGACCGCGGTCTGTTCGCTGGCCGCCTTGAGTGCCAATCCCGGACGTCCGGACGCACCAACCGCAACCGCATTCCATCCGGGCCCTGCGAGCTTGCGCGCCACATCCCCTCTCGCATCAGCCGCAATGGAAGAATTGCTGGCCGCCTCAAAGAGACCGGTGACCTTAAAGGCGGTTGGTACCGGCACGACAAAGGCGTCGTCGATCGCCACGATCATGCAGGCGCCGCCGGCAAGGGCACCGCAGGTTTCGAGCGCTCGGCGCACCGATTTGCCGGTGCTTTCCCCGCCGGTATAGAAGATGAACTGCCCGCCCGGTCCAACCGCGATCGACTTGCTCTTTTTGCCCGGCACATAGTTGCTCTCAAGCCTGGCCTTTCCGGGATCGTGGACCAGCGGCATGTCCTTCACCGCGAATGGTTTCTCGATCGAAGGATCGCGCCTGATCCACGGCAAGGACGGCATCGGCGGACGGCCATGCGGATAGACCACCGTATTGCCGACGACATAAATCTCGCATTTCCGCGGCGATTGAACAGCGTCGGCGCGCTTCTGGCACTGTTCCAGCGCGGCGATTTTTGCAGCTTCTTCGCTCGGCTGCCCGCTGATGATTCCGGTGATGCCATTCAAATTGAGGGCGACGGCCTTGTGATCCGTCGCCGTTGCATACTCGCCCGCGAGGAACAGACGAAAGCGGTCGTTGACGAACGGCACGGTCTCGGCCGCGAGCCTTTCACCCGATGCTGCCGGCGGCGGAGAAGCGGACGGCGTCGTCGCCGGCGCTGACGTCGGCGTGGTCGCGTCATGATGCAGCTCCGACGCCAATCGCCTCGAGGCATGCCGCATCTCCAGTCGGGTAAAATACAGAAAGCCGCCGACGCCGATCGCCACCAGACACACCAAGGTCACCGCCACCGGCCACATCCAGTTCGGGCCGGCCGAAGCTGGCTTCTTGAATTGCGGCGTGGCGTAGGTGCCATCCTCGCGCCGCATTGCCACCATGTAGGCATACACCGGCGTTGGAATGTTCTTCACTTCCTGCGCGCCGATGTCGGCGAACTGCACCGACAGCTTGTTGGCAACCTGCTCATGCACCGAACGTGAGACGCAGATGCCGCCGGCCTCGGCCAGGCCCTCGAGACGCGCCGCGATGTTGACACCGTCGCCGAGCAGATCGCCGTCGTCGCGCTCCACCACGTCTCCGATGGTGATGCCGATCCGAAAGCTCATCTGGCGGCTGGCCGGATAGGCCATGTTGCGGGTGCGCAGGCTTTCCTGGATGTCGATCGCGCATCGCACTGCTTCGACGGCACTTGGAAATTCAGCGAGAACGGCGTCGCCGGCGGTGTTGAAAATACGGCCGCCGGATCTTGCGATGAAATCGTCGGTGACGGACCGGTAGGACGCCAGACGACGCAGCGTTTCTTCTTCGTCCTCGGCAACCAGACGGCTGTAGCCGGCAATATCGGCCGCAAAAATCGCCGCGATCTTGCGTTTCATGAGAGCCAGCCCCGCGCAACAGTCTATCGCGGCAGAATGCCGTCAGAACCTCCCGGCCGCAACCGGGTTCCGGCGTCGGTCGTGTCGTGATGGATGCTGGGTCTGTTCGGCGTCTCTCAGAAAAGCTCGGCGTCGAAGCTAGTGCATCGCCGTCGAATTGAGCTGGCCCTGGATGCTCTTGAAATGATCGAGGCGCTCGATGGCGCGGTCGAGTTCAGAGCCTTCCTTCTCGGCAAGCTTGGCTTCCATGTCGGAAATCGTGTCGGCGAACTTGGTCCGATCGAGCTCCTGGATCGAGGTCGCATGGTCGGCGAGCACGGTGAGGCCCTTGTCGGAAACTTCCGCCAGGCCGCCGAGCACGATGATCTTCTGATGGGTGCCGCCGGTGGTCACCGTCAGAATCCCCGGCCGGATCGCGGCCACCACCGGCGCATGTCCGGCGAGCACACCGAAATCGCCTTCGGCGCCGGGAACGTCGACCTGATCGACTTCTCCGGAGAAAGCGAGCTTTTCGGGCGACACGAGATCGAAGTGGAAGGTGGCCATGGAGAACCTGCGAATGGTGAGTGGCGAATGGCGAGTAGTGAAGGAGGAAATGGCGTCTAACTATTCGCCACTCCCTATTCGCTATTCGCCCTCTTACGCTGCTTCAGCCGCGAGCTTCTTGCCCTTTTCGACCGCCTCTTCGATGGCGCCGACCATGTAGAAGGCGGCTTCCGGGAGGTGATCGTACTTGCCTTCGCAGATGGCGCGGAAGCCCTTGATGGTGTCGGCGAGGTCGACGAACTTGCCCGGCGAACCCGTAAAGACTTCGGCGACAAAGAACGGCTGCGACAGGAAGCGCTCGATCTTGCGCGCCCGCGCCACCGCGATCTTGTCCTCTTCGGACAGTTCGTCCATGCCGAGAATGGCGATGATGTCCTGCAGCGACTTATATTTCTGCAGTATCTGCTGCACCATCCGCGCCGTGGTGTAGTGCTCCTCGCCAACCACGCTCGCCGACAGCATGCGCGACGTCGAGTCGAGCGGATCCACCGCGGGATAAATGCCCTTTTCCGAAATCGCGCGGTTCAGCACCGTGGTGGCGTCCAAATGCGCGAACGAGGTCGCGGGCGCGGGGTCGGTCAAATCGTCGGCCGGCACGTAGATCGCCTGCACCGAGGTGATCGAGCCCTTATGCGTGGTGGTGATGCGTTCCTGCAGCGCGCCCATATCGGTGGCGAGCGTCGGCTGATAGCCCACCGCCGAGGGAATACGACCCAGCAGCGCCGACACTTCGGAGCCGGCCTGGGTGAAACGGAAGATGTTGTCGACGAAGAACAGCACGTCCTGACCCTGGTCGCGGAAATATTCGGCGACCGTCAGACCGCTGAGGCCGACCCGAGCGCGGGCACCCGGCGGCTCGTTCATCTGGCCGTACACCAGCGCGCATTTGGAGCCCTCGCCGCCGCCCTTCTTGTTGACGCCGGATTCGATGAACTCGTGATACAGGTCGTTGCCTTCACGGGTCCGCTCGCCGACGCCGGCGAACACCGAATAACCGCCGTGCGCGCGGGCAACGTTGTTGATCAGTTCCTGAATCAGCACGGTCTTGCCGACGCCGGCACCGCCGAACAGGCCGATCTTGCCGCCCTTGGCGTAAGGCGCCAGCAGATCGACCACCTTGATGCCGGTGACAAGAATTTCAGCCTCAGTGGACTGGTCGGTATAGAGCGGCGCTTCCTGATGGATCGCGCGGTTGCCTTCCGATTTGATCGGCCCGGCTTCATCGACCGGTTCACCGATCACGTTCATGATGCGGCCGAGCGTGCCGGCGCCGACCGGCACCATGATCGGGCTGCCGGTGTCGCTGACCTCCTGGCCGCGAACCAGGCCCTCGGTGGTGTCCATGGCGATGGTGCGCACGGTGGATTCGCCGAGATGCTGGGCGACTTCGAGCACAAGCCGGTTACCACCATTCTTGGTCTCGATCGCATTCAGAATGGCGGGCAGATGTCCCTCGAACTGCACGTCAACGACGGCGCCGATGACTTGCGTGATGCGTCCAGTCTGGTTGGCCGGTGTAGCCATGAAAACTTTCTCCTTCGAATTCTATCTCAAACGACCGTTGCGGCTGTCAGATCGCCTCGGCGCCGGAGATGATTTCAATCAGCTCCTTGGTGATCATCGCCTGACGGGTTCGGTTGTAGATCAGGGTCTGCTTGCGAATCATGTCGCCGGCATTGCGGGTGGCGTTGTCCATCGCGCTCATCTGCGCGCCGTAGAACGAGGCGTTGTTTTCCAGCAAGGCGCGGAACACCTGGACCGCCAGATTGCGCGGCAACAGGCCGGTCAGAATCTCATCTTCTTCCGGCTCATATTCGTACGACGTCGCCGGGCCGGCATTGGCGGGCTTGGCTTCCACCACCAGCGGAATGATCTGCTGCGCGGTCGGAACCTGCGCGATCACCGACTTGAAGCGCGAATAGAACAGCGTGCAGACGTCGAACTCGCCGGCCTCAAAGCGCGCGATGACCTTGTTGGCAATGCCCTCGGCGTTGACAAAACCAAGCTGGCGAACCGAGCGCAGCTCGATGTTTTCGACGATCTGCTTCTCGAAGGTGCGGCGCAACTGCTCAAATCCCTTGCGGCCGACGCAGAAGAACTTGACCTCTTTGCCCTCGTTTATCAGGGCCAGCGCCCGCTCGCGGGCCAACCGCACGATCGACGAATTGAACGCACCGGACAGGCCGCGCTCGCCGGTACAGACCAACAGCAGGTGCACCTTGTCATTGCCGGTGCCGGCCAGCAGCGCCGGCGCCCCGGGCGAGCCCGCCGCGGCACTGGCGATGTTCGAAATCACGGCATCCATTCGCTCGGCATAGGGCCGCGCCGCCTCGGCGGCGTTCTGGGCACGGCGCAATTTTGACGCCGCCACCATCTGCATGGCCTTGGTGATCTTCTGCGTCGCCTTGGTCGAGGCGATGCGGACCCGCATGTCTTTAAGTGAAGCCATTCTTAGATCACCCCGGCGATCCGATCCTCGATCAGACCGCAAGCCCCTCTTTCGTCACGGCTGGCCTGTTGCCGGCCATGACGGTGTCGTTAAGCAAACGTCTTGGCGTAACCCTCGACCACCGACTTGAGCTTGGCGGCGGTGTCGTCGTTGAGATCGCGGGTGTCGCGGATGGTGTTGAGGATGTCGACGTTCTTGCCGCGCAGCAGCGACAGCAGGCCATCCTCGAAGCTGCGCACCTTGGCAACCGGAAGCGCATCGAGATAGCCGTTGACGCCGGCATAGATCACCACGACCTGCTCTTCCATCTTCAGCGGCGAGAACTGCGGCTGCTTCAGGAGTTCGGTCAGCCGCGAGCCGCGGTTGAGCAGGCGCTGCGTCGAGGCATCGAGATCGGAGCCGAACTGCGCGAACGCCGCCATTTCGCGGTATTGCGCGAGCTCGCCCTTGATCTTGCCGGCGACCTTCTTCATCGCCTTGGTCTGCGCCGACGAGCCGACGCGCGACACCGAAAGGCCGACGTTCACCGCGGGCCGGATGCCCTGGAAGAACAGGTCGGTCTCGAGGAAGATCTGGCCGTCGGTAATCGAGATCACGTTGGTCGGAATATAGGCCGACACGTCATTAGCCTGGGTTTCGATGACCGGCAGCGCCGTCAGCGATCCCGCGCCGTGATCGTCGTTGAGCTTGGCGGCGCGCTCGAGCAGGCGCGAATGCAGGTAGAACACGTCGCCGGGATAGGCTTCGCGGCCCGGCGGACGGCGCAGCAGCAGCGACATCTGGCGATAGGCCACCGCCTGTTTCGACAGATCGTCGTAGATGATGACGGCGTGCATGCCATTGTCGCGGAAATATTCGCCCATGGTGCAGCCGGTGAACGGCGCGATGTACTGCATCGGCGCCGGATCGGAGGCGGTGGCGGCGACGATGATCGAATATTCCAGCGCGCCCTGCTCTTCCAGCACCTTGACGAACTGGGCAACCGTCGAGCGCTTCTGGCCGATCGCGACATAGACGCAATACAGCTTGATCTTCTCGTCGCCGGTGGCGTTGAGCGGCTTCTGGTTCAGGATGGCGTCGAGCGCGATCGCGGTCTTGCCGGTCTGGCGGTCGCCGATGATCAATTCGCGCTGGCCGCGGCCGATCGGGATCAGCGCATCGATCGCCTTGAGGCCGGTCGCCATCGGTTCGTTGACCGATTTGCGCGGAATGATGCCGGGCGCCTTGACGTCGACGCGCTTGCGTTCGGTGGCCTGGATCGGACCCTTGCCGTCGATCGGATTGCCGAGCGCATCGACGACGCGGCCGAGCAGGCCCTTGCCCACCGGCGTGTCGACGATGGCGCGGGTGCGCTTGACGGTCTGGCCTTCCTTGATCTCGCGGTCGGCGCCGAAGATCACGATGCCGACGTTGTCGGTTTCGAGGTTCAGCGCCATGCCGCGCGTACCGTTCTCGAACTCGACCATCTCGCCGGCCTGGACGTTGTCGAGGCCATAGACGCGGGCAATGCCGTCGCCGACGGACAACACCTGTCCGACTTCGGAAACCTCAGCCTCCTGGCCGAAATTCTTGATCTGGTCCTTCAGGATCGCGGAAATTTCCGCGGCGCGAATGTCCATCAGCCTGCCTCTTTCATCGCGTGCTTGATCGAATTGAGTTTGGTGCGAAGCGAACTATCCACCATCCGGCTGCCCAGCTTGACCACAAGGCCGCCGATGATCGAGGGATCGACATTCACGTTGAGTGCTACGTCCTTGCCCGTCACCGACTTCAGCGCGGTCTTCAGGGCGTCGAGATTCTTGTCGCTGAGCGTTTCGGCTACCGTGACGTCGGCGGTGGCCTCGCCCTTGAACTTGGCGACCAAGGCGCGGAAAGCGCGAATCACGTCACCGACGGCGAACAGCCGGCGATTGGCGGTAAGAACCTTGAGAAATTTCGCGGAAATACCGGAAATACCGGCTTTATCGAGCACCGCCGCCAGCGCCTTTGACTGCGAATCGGCTGAAAAAACCGGGCTGCGAACCAGCCGTTTCAAATCCGCGCTGTCAGCCAGCATGGCGTCGAACCGGTCGAGATCGGCCTTCACCGCGTCGATGGATTTTTCATCCCGCGCCAACTCGAACAAGGCCGTTGCATAACGGCCGGACACTCCCGAAACGGACGGATCTTCTGCAGCCACTGCGCGCTCTTTTTGCTGTCAAACTCGCAAGGGAAAAACCGTCGCCACAATGCGGCGCCTAGCGATCCAAGCCCTTGGAATTCAAGCGGGACTTCGATTTTCGACCGGTACGAGCTGTATCGGCAACGTTAAAATCGCGGCTTTGCTAACATAGCAAGAGCGCAGGTGCAACATGACGACGACGGCTGGCGATGCCTTGTCGCATGTCGTCCTCGCTATGATTCTCGAAGGGCGATTTGCGGCGATCGCCGCCGTCGCGAACCGGCTCGCGATCCGCAATGCGACCGCCCGGCTGGTCGCCAGGGCCGGTGCTCGCTCCTTCCCCGATGCATGGGCCCATGAGCCAGGCGCAGGAGGGCAGCATCCGCGCACCAACCAGCTCAACTTTCGTATTACTTGCGCGAATCTTGTCGCCGCCGACGAAAACTATATTCGCCGGTACTTTTACCTAATAGCCAAGTTAAAATTTAGCTAAAGCACAATAGCTAAGAATCACCATGGATTAGCTGTCATAAATGACAAGATGTCTCGGCAGGAAGCAAAATGATTTACTGCCCCGTTTACGCCTTATTAAGACATCAAACGGCGATCGGGCGACACGGGACGGGGGTTCCACTTGCCACATATGTGGCAATACTGCATTGAGGGACAATCATTATGCTGACATTGAATAACCCGGCGCGGGGGATTTCAACCGCGTCGCGCACGGCGCTCGCGCTTTTCGCCGCGACCGTTCTGATCGCCGGAAGCGCCACCCAGGCCTCGGCCCGTCGCTATCATCACTACCACCATCATTTCCACCACCACCACGCCGGCAACGGCGGCTCCTGGCGCGATGCCAATGCGGCGATCGCCCCGTCGTCGGGCGGACGCAGCTTCGCGGGGATGGCCTCGTTCTACGGCAATGAATCCGGCAGCAGGACCGCCTCCGGCCAGCGCTTCAATCAGAACGCCCTGACCTGCGCCCACCGTTCGCTGCCGTTCGGCACCAAGCTGCGGGTGACCCACGGCGGCCGCAGCGTCATCGTCACGGTCAATGATCGCGGCCCGTTCATCCGTGGACGCGTGCTCGATCTGTCGACCGCAGCGGCGCGCGCCGTCGGCATCACCAGCTCCGGCGTCGGCCACGTCGTCGCCGAGGTCATGTAACCGCGCCACGGGCATTTGAACGCCGATTGGTTCAGTAAGCGTAGCGTCCAGTACGGCCGCAGAACTTCCTGCACGCCGAAACAAGGCCTGCCGTCGCCAATGACGGCAGGCTTTTTTGTTGCCCAACCCCGGTCGTCATTCCGGGGCATCGCGCAGCGATGAACCCGGAATCTCGAGATTCCGGGTTCGATGCTGTGCATCGCCCCGGAATGACGACCTTCGCTACAAAAAGCTTTGCGGATCGACGTCGACCTCGAGCTTCAGATTGCCTTTGGTCTTGGGGCCGGCCGCCAGCCATTCGCGCAAATACTCCGACAGATCGACCGATCGCAGCGCCTTCACCAAAAGCCTGAAACGATAGCGCCCCTTGATAACGGCGAGCGGGGCTTCGGCGGGTCCCAGCACCTGGATCCGCTCGTCAAGCGGCGCGACCGCGGCCAGCCGGCGCGCAAAACTCTCCGCCGTGGGCCGGTCGCCCGCGGAAATGATCAGGCTTGCGAGCCGCCCGAACGGCGGATAACCGGCGCGTTCGCGCGCCTCGATCTCGCTGGCATAAAACGCCTCGCGGTCGCACGCCACCAATGCCTTCATCACGGGATGCTCGGGCTGATGGGTCTGCAGATAGCCGACGCCGCGGCCCTGATCGCGCCCGGCGCGCCCGATCACCTGATTGAGCAACTGAAAGGTCCGTTCGGCGGCGCGCGGATCGCCATTGCCGAGCCCGAGATCGGCGTCCACCACGCCGACCAGATTGAGCCGCGGAAAATGATGGCCCTTCGCCACCAATTGAGTGCCGATGATGATATCGACGCGCCCTTCGGCGATCTCGTTCAACTCGGTGCGCATGGTTTCGATCGAGGTGATCAGATCGCTCGACAGCACCATGGTGCGCGCGCCCGGAAACAGGTTTGCGGCTTCCTCCTGCAGGCGTTCGACGCCGGGACCGACCGCGACCAGCGATTCCTCGGCCGCGCAATGCGGACAGGCTTGCGGGCGCGGCATCGAGAAGCCGCAATGGTGGCACACCAGCCGCTGGCGAAACCGGTGATCCACCAGCCACGCATCGCAGATGGTGCAGGCAAAGCGATGCCCGCAGGCACGACACAGCGTCAGCGGCGCGTAGCCGCGGCGATTGAGGAACAACAGCGCCTGCTCGCGCCGCTCGATCGCGATCTGGATATGCTCGGCGAGGCGCGGCGAGATGAAACGGCCGCGCGCCGGCGCCTCGCGCCGCAGATCGATCGCCTCGATATGCGGCATATGCTGGCCGCCGAACCGTGACGGCAGCGCCACGCGCTGATAGCGGCCCTTGCGCGCATTGACCTCCGACTCGACCGACGGGGTCGCCGACGCCAGCACGATCGGAATTTTGGCGATATGGGCGCGCACCACCGCCATGTCGCGGGCATGATAATGCGCGCCTTCGTCCTGCTTGTAGGCCTGATCGTGCTCTTCATCGACGACGATCAGGCCGAGATTAGCATAGGGCAGAAACAGCGCGGAGCGCGCGCCCACCACGACAGGTGCCTCACCCGCCGCGATCGCGGCCCAGTTGCGTTGCCGGGTGCGCGGGGTCAGTTCGGAATGCCATTCCAGCGGCCGTACGCCGAAACGCCGCGCAAAGCGGTCGAGGAACTGTCCGGTCAGCGCGATCTCCGGCATCAGGATCAGCGACTGCCTGCCGCGGCGGATGACCTCGGCAACGGCTTCGAAATAAACTTCGGTCTTGCCCGATCCGGTGACGCCGTCGAGCAGCGCGACATGAAAACTGCCGTTCGCCGCCAGCGCCCGCATCGCGTCCACGGCGGTGCGCTGCTGACGCGAGAAATCAGGCGCCGCGAATGACGGATCGGGCGCCGGCGGCGGCAGCGCGCGCGGCATCGGTTCGGATGTCAGCGTGCCTTCATCGACGAGGCCATCGATCACGCCGGCGCTGACGCCGGCTTCGTGAGCGGCTTCGGATTTGCCGTGCAGCAGACCATCGGACAGGATGTCGATCAGCCGCCGCCGCGCCGGGGTCATGCGCTTCGGCGGCTCGCCGATCAGGCGGACGCCCATCCGCATCCGCTCCGGGCCGAGATGCTCGCCCATGCGCAAGGTCATGCGCAGCACCATGCCGCGCGCCGACAATGTGTAGTTGGCGACCCAGTCGACGAGCGCGCGCAGCTCCTCCTTCAAGGGGGGCACATCGAGCTTTTCGCCGACATCCTTGAGCCGATTATGCAGGCGCGGATCGGGATTGGCGTTCTCCGCCCACACCACCGCGACCACTTCGCGAGGGCCGAGCGGCACGCACACCACATCGCCCGGCTTGAGCTCCATGCCGCGCGGCACCCGGTAGGAATAAGCCTGATTGAGCGCGACCGGCACCAGCACATCGACGACACGCGTCGATGATGCAGATGAGGTGCCGGCGCGCGTGGAGTGGTCCATGCGAATCAACTCGAAAGGGTTTGAGACCATTTAAGGTCGCCGGCCGTTGGTGGCCAGCAAAGGCCCCCGCGGTGGCGCGAATATCCGAGTTCGCCCGCGAGCTTCACCAAAGCTAAACCAACGGGGTGTGATAGTATCGGCTATTCGAGAGCCGAGAACCCATGACGAGGCCCGCTGCCGCCATTCAGCCAATCGAGCTTGACTGCGCCGACGATGATATCGCGCTGCAGATGACGCGTTGGCTGTCGCATCTGCGCGCCGAGCGAAGGCTGTCGCCGAAGACATCAGAGGCCTATGCGCGCGATCTCAGGCAATGTCTGGTCTTTCTGTGCGAGCACTGGGGCTCGCGGGTGACGCTGGCCCGGTTCGCGGCCCTTGAGGCCAGCGATATCAGGGCCTTCATGGCGATGCGGCGCGCCGACGATATCGGCGGACGCTCGCTGATGCGGGCGCTGGCGGGGTTGCGTTCGTTCGGGCGCTTCCTTGAACGCGAGGGTAAAGGCAAGGTCGGCGCGCTGTCGGCGATCCGCGCCCCCAAGATCGGAAAGAGCCTGCCGAAGCCGATCCAGATGGCGGCGGCCAAGCGTTTCACCGACGCCGACGAGCGCGCCGGCGAATCCCGCGATCCCTGGATCTGGGCGCGCGACGCCGCGGTGATGGCGCTGTTGTACGGATCGGGCCTGCGCATCTCCGAGGCGCTCGGGCTGAAGCGCCGCGATGTGCCGGCACCCGGCGCAGGCGACGTGCTGGTCGTGACCGGCAAGGGCAACAAGACCCGCATGGTGCCGGTGCTGCAGAACGTGCTGGCGCTGGTGCAGGACTACGTGGCGATGTGTCCGCACCCGCTGCCACAGGATGGACCGATATTCCTCGGCGCCCGGGGCGGACCGCTGAGCCCGCGAATCATCCAGCTCACCATGGAACGGCTGCGCGGCGCGCTCGGCTTGCCCGATAGTGCGACGCCGCATGCGTTGCGGCATTCCTTTGCCACCCACCTTCTGAGCCGCGGCGGCGACCTGCGCGCGATCCAGGAATTGCTCGGCCACGCCTCGCTCTCGACCACCCAGATCTATACCGGGATCGACACCGAGCGGCTGCTTGAAGTGTACCGCACGGCGCATCCCCGCGCCTAAAGCATGATCCGGAAAAGTGGGCACCGGTTTTCCGAAAAACATCATGCTCAATCAAAAAGATGGAGCGAGATGGCGATTCGACGAAAAGCCATCTCGCTCTGGATCGCCGCTTTAGACACTGACAAGTTGCCGGCATATCCGCTTGCCTCTTGCGCGCGCGGTGTTGTTCGGCAATCGTGGAGCTATTGATCCGGGAGGGGAATCATTATGAGCGCACATGAGAGCATGGAGCAGGCCGATCAGGCCAAGGAAGCCTCGAGCGAAAACAGGAAGATCGCGCTGTTGATTGCGGTGATCGCGCTGTGTCTGGCGCTGTCGGAAACCCTGGGCAAGGGCGCCCAGACCGAATCGATCAGCAAGAACGTCGAATCGTCGAACCTGTGGGCGTTCTTTCAGGCCAAGAGCATCCGCCGCACCGTGGTCCAGACCGCGTCGGAGCAGGCCAAATTGGGTCTCGCCGCTGCGACCGACGAGGCCGCCAAAGCCGCGGCGCAAAAGCAGATCGACGATTGGCAGAAGACCGCCGCGCGCTATCGCTCCGAGCCCGAAACCCACGAAGGAACCGAGCAATTGGCCGAACGCGCCAAGCACGCCGAGGAAGAGCGCGATGTTGCGGCGGCCAAGTATCACCACTTCGAGCTTGCCTCGGCGGCGTTTCAGATCGGCATCGTACTGGCGTCAGGAACCATCATCACCGGCATCATGGCGCTGGCCTGGATATCGGGAATCCTGACTTTGGCAGGGATCGCCATCACCGCGCTCGGCATCTTCGTTCCGCATCTGCTGCATCTGCCCTGAGAGTTCGACTCGAAAAGCATCCAATGAAATAGGGCTTTACCGCAAAGTTCGTCATGCCCGGGCTTGTCCCGGCCATGACGAATCATTTTCAAAAATGGCTGCTCAAGCCGATGCGTCCTTGCACAATTGCAGGATCGCTTCGGCAAAGGCCTGCGGCGCCTCCTGCGGCACATTGTGGCCGACATTCTCCAGGACGCGGCGCTGATAGGCCGCGGTGAAATGTTTGCCGTGGCCCTCCGAGCTACCCACCGGCGTCACGCCGTCTGCCGCGCCATGTAGATTGATGCAGGGAACATGGATCTCGGGCTGCGCCGCCAATCGCGCTTCCACCGCCGCGTAGCGCGGATCGCCGGCGACATTACCGGTCCGGTGCCGGTACGAATGAATCACGACATCGACAAAATCCTGATTGTCGAATGAACCGGCCGTCCGATCGAATGTCGCGTCGTCGAACGCCCAGGCCGGCGACCACATTTTCCACAGCAGCCGGGAAATCTCGCGACGCTTTTCGGTCAGTCCGTTACGCCCGCGTTCGGTATGAAAATAATAAATATACCAGAGCCGCGCCTCCTGCGCCGGATCGGCTGGCCTGTACGAATTGGCGATGTCCTGAATGTTGTAGCCGGTGCAGCTCACAAGGCCCGCCACCCGCTCCGGCCATAATGCCGAAACCACGCAGGCGGCGCGGCCGCCCCAATCATATCCGGCCAGCACGGCCTTTCGAATGCGAAGCGCATCCAATAGCTCCAGCAGATCCTGACCGAGAGCTGCCTGTTCGCCGGAGCGCAATGTGTCCGCCGACAGGAATTGGGTGCCGCCATAGCCACGCAGCCAGGGAACGATGGTGCGGAAGCCCGCCGCGTTGACGCGTGCCACGACGTCGTCGAACGACCTGACGTCATAGGGGAAGCCATGCAACAGCAGGACCGGTAGTCCGTCGGCAGGCCCGCTCGCTTCATAGGCGACATCCAGCACCGGGGTTCGAATGTGAGCCGGCTGCGCCACGATCTTCACCACCGCGGAGCTAACGCGCTTCGTGAACGCGCTTGCGGAAGCGCTGGATCAGCCGCAACATCCGCGATGACCAGCCGTCGCCACCACCGCCGACAGCATCCTTGATCTGCGACATGATCGGCGCGACCAGTGCCTTGGCTTTGGCCCTCAATGCGATGACAAACTCATAGAGTTTTTCGAACCACGCCATTTCAAGCAATTTCGGCCGCGTCACGTCGAACACGAAGGCCATCACGCCGACACCGACGAGTTTTGCGAAGATGATGGTGAAGATGGCGGGGACCCAATATTCATGGGCAAGCAGCCAAAGGCCGACCAGCTTAAGCGGGAACAGCGGGATCACCGGGACGATGAAGACAATCAGCGTCATCGCCGGCGACAGCGCGTTGATGCGTTCGGCGAGCCATCGCTTGAAGGCGTCGAGCGGAAGCCGCGCTACCACCCAGGCCACGACGGGCTCAAGGTGGTCCCATAGCCAGGCCTCGATCAGGAAGATGATCGCGAGCAGAACCCATACCGGCTGAAGAAGGCGGCGCGTCATCAAAGTCATCCCCGCCCGGCCTGCGCCGCAGCGTGCATTACATATGGATCGCTCGCTTGCCGACTGCAAGCGCGGCTTCCTTGATCGCTTCCGAACGCGTCGGATGGGCATGGCAGGTGCGCGCGAGGTCTTCCGCAGAACCGCCAAATTCCATCAGAACGGCTGCTTCGTGGATCATTTCGCCGGCTTCCCGGCCGACAATGTGCACGCCGAGCACGCGATCGGTCTTCGCATCTGCGAGAACCTTAACGAAACCTTCCGTGGTCTGGTTGACCTTGGAGCGGCCGTTGGCGGTGAACGGGAACTTGCCGACGGTGTAAGCAATGCCGGCCTGCTTCAGTTCTTCCTCGGTCTTGCCGACCGACGATACTTCCGGCGTGGTGTACACAACACCGGGTATCACGTCGTAATTCACATGGCCGGCCTGGCCGGCGAGTATTTCCGCAGTCGCGACGCCTTCGTCCTCCGCCTTGTGGGCGAGCATCGGACCCGCGACGACATCGCCGATCGCATAAACGCCCTTCACGCTGGTGGCGAAATGCGCGTCGATCTGCACCCGGCCGCGATTGTCGAGTGCTACGCCTGCTTCCTTCAGGCCGAGGCCCTCGGTGTAGGGGACGCGGCCGATGCAGACCAGGACCACGTCGGCTTCCAGCGTCTCCGCCTTGCCGCCTGAGGCCGGCTCAATCTGAGCGACCAGCGCCTTGCCCGAGGTGTCGATGCCCGTGACCTTGGCGCCGAGCTTGAATGCAAAGCCCTGCTTCTCGAGGATGCGCTGGAATTGCTTGGCCACCTCGCCATCCATGCCCGGCAGAATGCGATCGAGAAATTCCACCACCGTCACTTGCGCCCCAAGCCGGTGCCACACCGAACCGAGTTCGAGCCCGATCACGCCGGCGCCGACGATCAATAATTTCCCCGGCACCTTGTCGAGCGCGAGCGCACCGGTCGACGACACGATGCGCTTTTCGTCGATCTCGATGCCCTTCAGCCGCGCGATATCGGAGCCGGTCGCAATGACGATGTTCTTCGTTTCCACGATCTGGGTCTTGCCGTCGCCGCCCGTGACCTCGACCTTGCCGGTGCCGAGAATCTTTCCCTTGCCGCTGATGACGTCGATCTTGTTTTTCTTCATCAGGAATTCGACGCCCTTGACGTTGCCGTCGATACCCTGCTGCTTGAAATTCATCATCGAGGGAAGATCGAGTTTCGGCGCGGCGACGCTGATACCCATCTTGGCGAATGAATGTCCGGCCTCCTCGAACATCTCAGAGGCATACAGCAATGCCTTCGAGGGCATGCATCCGACGTTAAGGCAGGTGCCGCCGAGCGTGGCGTTCTTCTCGACCACGGCGACCTTCATGCCAAGCTGCGCCGCGCGGATCGCGCAGACATATCCGCCAGGGCCGGTGCCGATGACAACAAGATCGTAAGTGGCCATGATTGAAGTCCTGTAGCTGACTAGTGGAGCGGATTTGACGTTTGCCAAGTACCTGCCGCGCGTCCGCGACGCGAACGTCAAATCCAAAGCTCCACTAGATCAAATAGTTTTGCTAGTGTTCCCTTGGTTCTAACATTCGCAAAGGACGTGCGGCAATGGGATGCGAATGTCAGAACTAGAACACTAGTGTGACAGGTGTTAGCGCCCGCCCGATACATCGAGGATGGTGCTGGTGACGTAGGAGGCTTCGTCCGACATCAGCCAGACGATGGCGTTGGCGATTTCCTCGGCGGTGCCGACGCGCTTCATCGGCACCATGTGGCTGAGCCGGTGGGCGCGATCGGGCTCGCCGCCGCTGGCGTGAATTTCAGTATCGATCAGTCCGGGCCGGATCGCCGCGACGCGAATGCCCTCGCCGGCGACTTCATGGCCGAGGCCGACCGTGAAGGAATCGATCGCGCCCTTGGAGGCGGCATAATCGACATAGGTGTTCGGCGCGCCGAGCTTGGCCGCGACCGAGGACAGATTGACGATGACGCCGCCCTTGCCGCCGTGTTTAGTCGACATGCGCTTCACCGCCTCGCGCGCACACAAAATGCTGCCGGTGACATTGATCGCCATCATCTGCTGGATGCGCTCGGCCGACATCTCGTCGACGCGCACGCCGCTCTTGCCGACGATGCCGGCATTGTTGACGAGCGCACCGAGCGTGCCGAACTCGTCGGCGGCCGCGAACAGCGCCAGAATGTCCATCTCATGCGCGACATCGCACTTCACCGCGATCGCCTTGCCGTTGCTGGCGCCGATCTTTGCTACGACCTCTTCGGCCGCGGCCTTGTTGGTGGCGTAACCGACGACGACCCGAAAGCCACGCGCGGCAGCCCCGATGGCGGCAGCGCGTCCGATGCCCCGGCTGCCGCCGGTAATGATGACTACTTTATCGGTCACATTCGTCCCCAACGTCTGAAACGCATTGTTCAACCTCGACTCATCAAATCACGATTTCGGGAGTTTCGACGGCATCGAGCGCGGACGGGCTCGCGCATCATCCGATACGACGCCCCATGATCACAGATCCAGCACCAGCCGCGCCGGATCTTCCAGGCTTTCCTTGACCCGCACCAGGAACGTCACCGCTTCCTTGCCGTCGATGACGCGGTGATCGTAGGACAGCGCCAGATACATCATCGGGCGGATCTCGACCTTGCCGCCGATCGCGACCGGGCGGTCCTGGATCTTGTGCATGCCGAGAATGGCGGATTGCGGCGCATTCAGGATCGGCGTCGACATCAGCGAGCCGTAGATGCCGCCATTGGTGATGGTGAAGGTGCCGCCCTGCATCTCGTCGATCTTGAGCTGGCCGTCGCGGGCGCGCCGTCCGAAATCGGCGATGCTCTTTTCGATGTCGGCGATCGACTTGCGGTCGCAATCGCGCACCACCGGCACCACCAGACCCTTGTCGGTGCCGACCGCGACGCCGATGTGATAATAATTCTTGTAGATCAAATCAGTGCCGTCGATCTCGGCATTGGCCGCCGGAATGTCCTTTAACGCCTGCACGCAGGCCTTGGTGAAGAACCCCATAAATCCCAGCTTGCTGCCGTGCTTCTTCTCGAACACTTCCTTGTACATGGCGCGCATCGCCATGATGTGGCTCATGTCGACCTCGTTGAAGGTGGTCAGCATCGCCGCGGTGTTCTGCACATCCTTCAGGCGACGCGCGATGGTCTGGCGCAGCCGCGTCATCTTCACGCGCTCTTCGCGCGCGGCATCGTCGGCGGGCGACGGTGCGCGAACCTGGACCGCGGCCGCCGGCTGATTGACCGGCGTCGGCGCCGAGGCCGCCTTCTCGATCGCGGCCAGCATGTCGCCCTTGGTGACGCGGCCATCCTTGCCCGAGCCGGGCACGGTGGCGGCATCGATGCCGCTCTCAGCCGATATCTTGCGCACCGAAGGCGCCAGGGGCGCGTCAGCCGGCGGTGCTTTCTGGGCCACAGCGGCAGGGGCTGCGGCCGCGGGCGGCGGAGGAGCGGCCTTGGCGGGCGCGGGCGCTGCGGCCGGCTTGGCGGCGGCTGCACCGTCATTGATCTGTCCGAGCAACGCGCCGACGGCGACGGTCTCGCCATCCTTGGCGGCGATCTCGCCGAGGGTGCCCGCGGACGGCGCCGGCACTTCGATGGTGACCTTGTCGGTCTCCAATTCGACCAGCGGTTCATCGACCGCGACGGCGTCGCCGGCCTTCTTGAACCAGCGGCCGATGGTGGCCTCGGTCACGGACTCGCCGAGCGTCGGAACGCGAATTTCAGTCATGGTCTGTTTCCTCAATCCTGTGCGGTCATCGTCCGCGAAGGCGGACGATCCAGTAATCCGTGACGGTCCCTTTTCAATGAAAGCGGCGCGGTTTACTGGATGCCCCGCTTTCGCGGGGCATGACGGATTACAAATTTCTCAGTTCAGCGCCTCGTCCAGCAGAGCCTTGAGCTGCGCCAGATGCTTTGTCATCAAACCGGTGGCCGTCGCCGCCGCCGCGGCGCGGCCGGCATAGCGCGGACGCTTGTTCGGCGCATTGATCTGGTTCAGCACCCATTCGAGATAGGGTTCGATGAAGTGCCAGGCGCCCATATTGCGCGGCTCTTCCTGGCACCAGACCAATTCGGCATTCTTGAAGCGTCCGAGCTCCTGCACCAGCGCCTTCAGCGGCACCGGATAAAGCTGTTCGACGCGCATGATGTAGACATCGTCGATGCCGCGCTTTTCGCGCTCTTCGTAGATGTCGTAATAGACCTTGCCCGAACACAGCACGACACGGCGGATCTTGTCGTCGCTGACGAGCTTGATCTTTTCGTCGGGCTTCATCGCTGCGTCATCGTAGAGCAGCCGGTGGAAGGTGGTGTCGGCGCCCATTTCATCGAGCCGCGAGACCGCGTGCTTGTTCCGTAGCAGCGACTTCGGCGTCATCAGGATCAAGGGCTTGCGAATCTCGCGATGCAATTGACGCCGCAGCACGTGGAAGAAATTCGCAGGCGTCGTCGCATAGACCACCTGCATATTGTCTTCGGCACACATCTGCAGGAAGCGTTCGAGCCTTGCGGAGGAATGCTCCGGCCCCTGGCCTTCATAGCCATGCGGCAGCATGCAGACGAGGCCCGACATCCGCAGCCATTTACGCTCGCCCGACGAGATGAACTGGTCGAACAGCACCTGCGCTCCGTTGGCGAAGTCGCCGAACTGAGCTTCCCAGATTGTCAGCGCCTTCGGCTCCGCCAGCGAATAGCCGTACTCGAAGCCCAGCACCGCTTCTTCCGAAAGCAGCGAGTTGATGACTTCGTAATGCCCCTGATCGCCACCGAGATGATTGAACGGCGTGTAGCGGCTCTCGTCTTCCTGATCGATCAGCACCGAATGCCGCTGCGAGAAGGTGCCACGCTCGCTGTCCTGCCCGGATAGACGGACGTGATGGCCTTCCTCCAGCAGGGTGCAGAACGCCAGCGCCTCGCCGGTGGCCCAATCGAGCCCGACCCCGGTGTCGATCGCCTTGGCGCGGCTTTCCAGAAACCGCTGCACGGTGCGATGAACCCTGAAGCCATCGGGCACCTTGGTGATCTTGCGGCCGATATCCTTCAATTCGGCGATATCGACGCCGGTCACGCCGCGGCGCGGATCCTCCTCCTGATCCGCCGACTTGAACCCGGCCCACTTGCCGTCGAGCCAGTCGGCCTTGTTGGGCTTGTAGCCCGAGCCGGCCTCGAGTTCGGCATCGAGCCGGGCGCGCCAGTCGGCCTTGGCCTTGTCGACTTCGCCTTCGGTCATCACGCCTTCAGCGATCAGCCGCCTGGAATAGATCTCGAGCGTGCTCGGATGCGTCGCGATCTTCTTGTACATCACCGGCTGGGTGAAGGCCGGCTCGTCGCCTTCGTTGTGACCGTGCCTGCGATAACAGAACATATCGATCACAACCGGCTTGTGGAATTTCTGCCGGAATTCGATCGCGACCTTGGCCGCGAACACCACCGCTTCCGGATCGTCGCCGTTCACATGGAAGATCGGCGCGTCGATCATCTTCGCCACATCGGACGGATAGGGCGAGGAGCGCGAATAGCGTGGATAGGTGGTGAACCCGATCTGGTTGTTGACGATGAAATGCAGCGAACCGCCGGTGCGGTAGCCTTTCAGGTCGGACAGGCTGAAGCATTCCGCCACCACGCCCTGGCCCGCGAACGCCGCATCGCCGTGCATCAACAGCGGCAGCACCGAAATGCGCTGGTCCGGCGGATCGCCATGCTGATCCTGCTTGGCGCGCACCTTGCCGAGCACAACCGGATCGACGATCTCCAGATGCGACGGATTGGCGGTCAGCGACAGATGGATCCGGTTGTTGTCGAACTCGCGGTCCGACGATGCGCCGAGATGATATTTGACGTCGCCGGAGCCCTCGACGGCGTCGGGGTTGGCGGAGCCGCCCTTGAATTCATGAAACAACGCGCGATGGGGCTTGCCCATCACCTGCGTCAGCACGTTGAGACGGCCGCGATGCGGCATGCCGACCACGATTTCCTTCACGCCGAGATTGCCGCCGCGCTTGATGATCTGTTCCAGCGCCGGGATCAGCAATTCCGCGCCGTCCAGGCCAAAGCGCTTGGTGCCGGTGAATTTGAGATCGCAGAATTTCTCGAAGCCTTCGGCCTCGATCAGTTTCATCAGGATGGCGCGCCGGCCTTCACGGGTGAAACTGATTTCCTTGTCCGGGCCCTCGATGCGCTCCTGAATCCAGGCCTTTTGCGCGCCGTTGGTGATGTGCATGAACTCGACGCCGAGCGTCTGGCAGTAGGTGCGTTCGCAGATCGCGACGATCTCGCGCAGGCTGGCATATTCCAGGCCGAGCACGTGATCGAGGAAGATCTTGCGGTCGAAATCGCCCTCGACAAAGCCGTAGGAGCGCGGATCGAGTTCCTCGCGGTCACGCGCCGGCTCGATCCCGAGCGGGTCGAGCTTGGCGTGAAAATGCCCGCGCATGCGGTAGGCCCTGATCAGCATCAGCGCGCGCACCGAGTCGCGCGTCGCCTGGTGGACGTCGGCCGTCACTGCCAAGGCGCCCTTGGTCGGAGCGCCAGCCTCAGCGCTTATCTGAGCCTTGGCCGCGAGCTTGCCGCCGATCACCTTTTCGACCTGGGCCCAGTTGCCGTCGAGCGCGGAGGTCAGTTCGTCGCGCGGCGTCAGCGGCCAGTTGTCGCGACCCCAGGACGGCCCTTGGGCGTTTTTCAGGACGTCGGCCGGCTGGTCCTTCAGGCTCTTGAAAAACGCCTGCCACTCGGCGTCGACAGAGGCCGGGTCCTTCTCGTAGCGCGCGTAGATATCGTCAATGTAGGGGGCGTTGGTTCCCTGGAGGAACGAGGAGAGAGCAAATGCGGCATTCGCGTCCTGGCGAGACATGATTGCGTCCTGGTGATTTCGATTCGCGC
The DNA here is from genome assembly GCA_963819325.1 of uncultured Pseudomonadota bacterium. GTDB lineage: Bacteria > Pseudomonadota > Alphaproteobacteria > Rhizobiales > Xanthobacteraceae > Bradyrhizobium. The sequence goes on along the minus strand of CAWFVT010000016.1, from coordinate 112,291 downwards.
ATGGAAAACGGCGGAATAGCCAATCCGGGCACCGGATCAGCGTGATAACGGAGCTTTTAACCTATATAATGCGAATGTTCGCGCCGAAAAGGACCAAGAATTGAATTAAGACTTCAATTTTTCGACAAGCGTATGCCCGAGCCGTGCGGGCGACGGCGAGACCGTAATTCCGGCCGATTCCATCGCCGCGGTCTTGGAACCGGCGTCGCCCTTGCCGCCGGAGATGATCGCGCCGGCGTGGCCCATGCGGCGCCCGGGAGGCGCCGTGACGCCGGCGATAAAGCCGACCACCGGCTTCTTGCGGCCGCGCTTGGCTTCGTCCTTGAGGAACTGGGCGGCGTCCTCTTCGGCCGAACCGCCGATCTCGCCGATCATCACGATCGAGGTGGTCTTGGGGTCGGCCAGGAACATTTCCAGCACCGCGATGAATTCGGTTCCCTTGACCGGGTCGCCGCCGATGCCGACCGCCGTGGTCTGGCCGAGGCCCTCCTGGGTGGTCTGGAACACCGCTTCATAGGTCAGCGTGCCCGAGCGCGAAACGATCCCGACATTGCCGGGCTTGAAGATGTTGGCCGGCATGATGCCGATCTTGCATTCGCCCGCGGTCATCACGCCCGGGCAGTTCGGGCCGATCAGCCGTGATTTCGATCCGGACAGCGAGCGTTTCACCCGCACCATATCGAGCACCGGAATGCCCTCGGTGATGCAGACGATCAGCGGAATTTCCGCATCGATGGCTTCGCAGATCGCGTCCGCAGCTCCGGGCGGCGGCACATAGATCACCGATGCATCGGCGCCGGTCTTCTCACGCGCCTCGGCCACGGTGTCGAACACCGGCAGGCCGAGATGCGTGGCGCCGCCTTTGCCCGGCGAGGTGCCGCCGACCATCTTGGTGCCGTAGGCGATCGCCGCCTCGGAATGAAAGGTGCCGTTCTTGCCCGTAAAGCCCTGGCAGATGACTTTGGTATTCTTGTCGATCAGGATGGACATGGTTGGGATTGCTTTCTGGATATCGCTGTTACTTATCCGAGGAGTGGCCTGCTAATCAAAAGAGTAACCGGCGAAAAAGATTTCATGCGGCTTGCCGTCATCAAAGATGACCACATAAATAGCGGATCCGCGCTCGATGCGATCCCACATGCGCGTATTCGTCTCGACCAATTTGCGCGTCGGTTGCGACGTCCCGAACAATTCCTCAATGTCGGAGTTGGCCAAAGGAAACGCAGTAAAATATGGCATCCGGCTCCCATCGAATGGCTCCGATGCCAACTGCGCTATATCAAGGATGGAACGCGTGCCACTTTCGTCTGCCGTGTCGATGACTTCTTCGATCGAGCCGTGCTGCGCGCCCAAAACCGGTACGGACATATCTACTGGAAATTTTTGGAAGGGCGTCACCGGATTGTAGCGTCCCGACTGAAACTCGCGGGCTCGCAGCTTCTGTAAAGCCGCATCGAAATCGGCTTCATAAGGGACAAAATACCAATACGGATTAGCACCCATGGATCGTCTCTAATGGACGCGCCGGTAAACGCCGGTGAGCACGTCGGCCCACCCTTCGGCGTCGGGCGAGAACTGGATTTTCATGCTGTAGGATGTGTCGTCGATGACTTCATAGACATGGCGTGCATTGCCGCGCAGCGAGCCGCGTACCAGGACCAGGCTCTTGCCGCTCCAGCCGCCGGAGGCCGGCGACGGCGGGTAATAGCCCAGCGAATCGTGCCAGAACAATTTGTAAAGCCGATCCTCGCGGTCGTAGGTGAACACGCCATGGGTGGCGAAGGTTTCCTTGCCATCGCGAATCTGGCGGGTGTCCTGAATGAGATAAAGGCCGTTGAGATCGATGCGGGCCACGACATGCGAAGTGGCTGGTCCTCCCGCGGTCCAGCGCGACGGATAGACCATCTCTTCGCCGCTCCACTCGCCCGCGAACACGGCGAGCCTGCGATGCTCTTCCAGCGGCGTCGGTGCGGCAAGGTGGTCATCGGCCATCGGCTTAGCCTCCCTTTACGGCCTTCACGATTTTCTGCGCGGCATCGTCGAGATTATCCGCCGGCAGCACGTTGAGGCCACTTTCCCGGATGATCTTCTTGCCGGCATCGACATTGGTGCCTTCGAGCCGCACCACCAGCGGCACCGTCAATCCGGCTTCCTTCACCGCGGCGACCACGCCCTCGGCGATGATGTCGCATTTCATGATGCCGCCGAAAATATTGACCAGGATACCCTTCACATTGGGATCGGCGGTGATGATCTTGAATGCGGCGGTGACCTTGGCCTTGTCCGCGCCGCCGCCGACGTCGAGGAAATTCGCCGGCGCCATGCCGTAGAGCTTGATGATGTCCATCGTCGCCATCGCCAGGCCGGCGCCGTTGACCATGCAGCCGATATTGCCGTCGAGGGTGACGTAGTTGAGGTCGTATTTGGAGGCTTCGATTTCCTTGGCGTCTTCCTCGGTCTCGTCGCGCAGCGCCAATACGTCGGGATGGCGATAGAGCGCGTTGCTGTCGAACGACACCTTGGCATCGAGCACCCGCAATTCGCCTTGTTTGGTAACAACCAGCGGATTGATTTCCAGCATCGCCATGTCCTTGGCGACGAAGGCCGTGTAGAGCTGCGCCACCAGCTTTTCCGCCTGCTTGGCGAGGTCGCCGGTCAGGTTCAACGCCTTGGCGACGGTGCGGCCATGATGCGCCATGATGCCGGTGGCCGGATCGACCGAGAAGGTCACGATCTTTTCGGGCGTATGGTGCGCGACATCCTCAATGTTGACTCCGCCTTCGGTGGAGACCACGAACGACACTTCGGAGGTTTCGCGGTTGACCAGGATCGAGAGATAAAACTCCTTGTCGATGTCGGAGCCATGCTCGATGTAGAGCCGGTTGACCTGCTTGCCGTGCGGGCCGGTCTGCACCGTGACCAGGGTCGCGCCGAGCATCTGCTTGGCGAATTCATTGACCTCGGCGACCGACTTGGCGATGCGGACGCCGCCCTTGTCGCCGGCCGAGGCTTCCTTGAACTTGCCCTTGCCGCGGCCGCCGGCGTGGATCTGGCTCTTCACCACCCAGATCGGGCCGCCCAGCGTTTTCGCGGCCGCGTCCGAATCGGCGGCCCGCAGCACCGGCACGCCTTTCGAGATCGGAACGCCGAATTCGTGCAGCAGCGCCTTGGCCTGGTATTCATGGATATTCATTGGACGGCCCCCGAAAGCCCTGAACGATCAATGCGGATGGGATGCGATCAGCGGCCAAGCAAGTCCGGCGCGATCTTCTTGCAGGCATCGACCAGACCCTGTACCGCGCCGACCGACTTGTCGAACGCGTCGCGGTCCTTGCCGGCCAGTTCGATCTCGACAATACGCTCGACCCCCTTGGACCCGATCACGACGGGCACGCCGACATACATGTCCTTCACGCCATATTCGCCATTGAGGTAGGCGGCACACGGCATCACGCGCTTCTTGTCGCGCAGAAAGCTCTCCGCCATCGCGATCGCGGAGGCGGCCGGCGCATAGAATGCCGAACCGGTCTTCAACAGATTGACGATCTCGGCGCCGCCATTGCGGGTGCGATCGACGATCTCGTCGATCCGCGCCTGCGAGGTCCAGCCCATCTTCACCAGATCAGGCAGCGGAATGCCGGCCACGGTGGAATACCGCACCAGCGGCACCATGGTGTCGCCATGGCCGCCGAGCACGAAGGCAGTGACGTCCTCGACCGAGACGTTGAATTCGTCGGCGAGGAAATAGCGGAAGCGGGAAGAATCCAGCACGCCCGCCATGCCCACCACCTTCTTGTGCGGCATGCCCGAGGCCTTCTGCAGCGCCCACACCATGGCGTCGAGCGGATTGGTGATGCAGATGACAAAGGCGTCCGGCGCGTATTTCTTGATGCCGGCGCCGACCTGCTCCATCACCTTGAGATTGATGCTCAACAGATCGTCGCGGCTCATGCCGGGCTTGCGCGGCACGCCAGCTGTGACGATGCAGACCTTGGCGTTGTCGAGCGCCTCATAGGAATTGGCGCCGGTGAAATGCGCATCGAACCCGTCGACCGGGGAGGATTGCGCGATATCGAGCGACTTGCCCTGTGGCACCCCCTCGGCGATGTCGAACATCACGACATCGCCCAGTTCCTTGAGGCCGATGAGGTGAGCCAACGTTCCGCCGATCTGACCGGAGCCAATCAAAGCAATTTTGTCGCGCGCCATGGGAATCTGTCCTTTGAACACAAAGAAAGAAGGAGGGTGGAAGGAAGCTGAATGGCTGGTTATCCCTTTCGACCGACCCGTTCAAGTCGGGGCGTGCCCAATTGTCGGCCCTGCCTCGATTTCGATCAGGCCATCAGGTCTCCACCAAGCCCGTGCTGGAGCCGCTTGCCGCGGAATCCTTGTGGCCGTGGGGGAGCGCCAGGTAGGATTCCGAGCTCATCTCGATCAGCCGCGACGACGTGCGCTTGAACTCGTTGGCCTCATAGCCCTCGATCGCGCGATACAACGACACCGGATCGGCCTCCGCCGACGCCATCAGCTTCACGGCATTGTCATAGAGCGTGTCGATCAGGGCGATGAACCGCTTGGCGGCGTTGCGCTCGGCATAATCCATGACCGGAATGCGATCGATCAGGATGGTGTGATAGTCATGCGCGAGCCGCAGGTAATCCGATGCGGCGAGCGGCTTCTCACAAATATCGGCGAACGAAAATCGCGCCACGCCATGCGCCGAGCACGGCACGTGCAGAACGCGGCCCTTGATCGGGATGTCGCGCGGCTTGCATAGCGCATTGCCCGTCATCTTGACCCACGCCTTGTCGAGGGCGCTAGCAGCGGCCGCATCCGCCGGCACCAACCACATTTTCACGCCCGCCAGCTTTTCCAACCGGAAATCAGTGCGCGCATCGAGCCGCAGCACATCCATATGATCGGAGATCTGCGCGATGAACGGCAGGAACAGCGCCCGGTTCAGACCGCCCTTGTAGAGATCGTCGGGCGCCACGTTGGAGGTCGCCACCACCACGGTGCCGAGTTCGAACAGCTTGGCGAACAGCCGCCCGAGGATCATTGCGTCCGCGATATCGGTGACATGAAATTCGTCAAAACACAAAAGCCAGGCCTGGTCGAAAATCGACGTGGCGGTGAGCGCGATCACATCGCCATCGGCGATCTCGCCGCGCGCGATATCCTGACGAAAGCCGTGTATCCGCTCGTGCACCTCGGCCATGAATTCGTGAAAATGCGCGCGGCGCTTGTGCTCGACCGGACTCTGCTGAAAAAACATGTCCATCAGCATGGTCTTGCCGCGCCCGACCTCGCCGTGAACATAAAGACCGCGCGGCGGCGCCTCGTCCTTGTCGGCAAACAGCCGGCCGAACAGGCCCTGCTTGCGGACCGGCTTGTAGCTCGCGAGCCGCTGCTCAAGGGCGGCAAAGGCCTCCGCGGCGCGCGCCTGCGCAGCATCGGGCTCAATCGCGCCGGAAGCGACGAGGGCCTGATAATGGGCGTGGAACGAGGCGGGCGGGGTGGACAGCATGACCCATCTTACGGCCCTAACGCCGCAAAAATTGCAAGCCGTGAATTGGTGCAGGGGCTATGCGCTTGTCGTGTCCCGGACGCGGTGCAGCGTCCTTTACGCTGCTCCGCAGAGCCGGGACCCAAAGAAGACCGCGCTACCCCATAGGCCCCTCACGCGCTCAGCGCGTAGGAATCCTCGACTACATAGGGCCCGCCGCCGGTGGAGGCCCGGGACGAGAACAGCACGAACCGCGAGGCCGTGAACACCCGGGTCGGAAAATAGCCGCGCACCGACAGGTAGTCCGCGACATCCTGGTTGGAGGCGTCGCGCAGCCGCGCCAGCGTCACATGCGGGGTGAATTTCCGCCCCTCGGGATCAAGCCCGATGCGCTGCATCAGGCGTTCGAGTTCGGCCTGCAACTCGATCAAGGGCCGGCTCGGCACCACCTGGGCCACCACCGCGCGCGGCTTTTTTCCGCCGAAGCTCGACAGGCCCTGCAATGCCACCTCGAACGGCTTGCGGTTGACCCGAACCAGCAGCGAGGCGATTTCATTCGCCGCGACGCCATCGATATCGCCGATGAAGCGCAAGGTGACGTGATAATTTTCGGGGTCGATCCAGCGCGCGCCCGGCAGGCCGCCACGCATATTGGAAAGCGTCTGGCCGATCTCGGCCGGGATTTCCAGTCCAGTAAACAAACGCGGCATCGCAAGACTCCCGATGCTGAGGCATGATCCCGGAAAGATCATGCCCTCTAACAAACCCGGCGACGAATCACCGATGCTGATTTCTACCGTACTTATGTGACTCTGCGAAGCATCCGCGACTTTCGAACGATGACACCGCCGGAAAAACACAGCGTTAGGGTTATCGCTGCCCTTTTTTCAACTCCGTTGCCCGGGTAACGCGCCAAGCAATGCCTGCACCGTGGGCAAGATATTTTTAACGATCACGTCGACGCCCTCCGCCGTCGGATGCAACCCGTCCGGCTGGTTGAGCCTGGCGTCGGCCGCGACGCCTTCGAGGAAAAACGGATACAGCGGCACGGCGAACGATTTCGAAAGCTCCGGATAGATGCTGTTGAAGCGGGCGGCAAACTCGCTGCCGTAATTCGGCGGCGCGAGCATTCCGCACAACAGGACCGCGATCTTGCGCGCCTTCAGCCGGGTCACGATCTCCGAAAGCGCCTCGCGGGTGATCTTGGGATCGATGCCGCGCATGGCATCGTTGGCGCCGAGCTCGACGATCACCACCTCGGTCCCTTCGGGCACCGACCAGTCGAGCCGGTCACGGCCGCCGGAACTGGTGTCGCCGGACACCCCAGCATTGATCATATCCACATCTATCCCGTTGGACTTCAACGCTTTTTGAAGCCTCGCCGGAAACGCGGCCGGCCCCGGCAGGCCAAGGCCCGCGCTGAGCGAATCGCCCAGCACCACCATCCTGATCGGCTTTCCGCCCTGCCCGGCGGGGGTCTGCGCCAAGGCCGGCGCCGCCAAGCCAAAAAACAGCAGGCTCAACACGAGCATGTGCGCGAAGATCCGCCGCTGCCCCTCGACCAAAGCTGCGGAAGTGCCATATGACCGAGCCATGGACAGTCTCATCGAACCCTCCTCATTGGCCGGCCTCGAGCCGGACAGCATCGCCATCTCGAACGTCAACCTCTCGCTCGGCTCGGGCGCCGCGCGTGTGCATATCCTCAAGGATATCAGCCTGCGCGTGGCGTCGGGGGAAGCGATCGGCCTGATCGGACCGTCAGGCTCGGGCAAATCCACCTTGCTGATGGTGATGGCGGGACTGGAGCGTCCCGACAGCGGAGAAGTGGTGGTCAACGGCACCCCTTTCAATGCCCTTGACGAGGACGCGCTGGCGCGCTTCCGCGGCCGTCAGGTCGGCATTGTGTTCCAGTCGTTCCACCTGATCCCGACCATGACGGCGCTGGAAAATGTCGCGGTGCCGCTCGAACTGGCCGGCAATCCCGATGCCGCGCGCCGCGCGGCGCAGGAATTGACATCGGTCGGCCTCGGCGACCGCCTGCATCACTACCCCACGCAACTGTCCGGCGGCGAGCAGCAGCGCGTGGCGCTGGCCCGCGCGCTGGCGCCCGATCCGGCGATCCTGGTGGCGGACGAGCCCACCGGAAATCTCGACGAAGCCACCGGCAAGCAGATCGTCGATCTGTTGTTCACCCAACACACCGAGCGCGGCATGACGCTGGTGCTGGTGACCCACGACACCTCGCTGGCGCAACGTTGCGATCGCGTGGTGCGGCTGCGCTCGGGCCGGATCGATGGCCAGTCGGCGGATCGCATCGCCGCGCCATGACGCTTATCGCCGAACCGGTCGCTGGCAATCGCCCAAGATCGCTGGCGCTGCGTTTTGCGTTGCGCGAATTGCGCGGGGGCCTGCGCGGCTTTTACGTTTTCATTGCCTGCATCGCGCTTGGCGTGATGGCGATCGCCGGCGTCGGCTCGGTCGCGGCCAGCCTCGGCGAGGGACTGGCGCGCGAGGGCCGTACCCTGCTCGGCGGCGACGCCGCGTTCTCCCTGATGCAGCGCGAAGCCAAGCCTGACGAGATTGCGTTTCTGCGTTCGCGCGGCGAAGTGTCGGTAGCTGCGACCTTGCGCGTCATGGCCCGCACCGGCGACGGCCGGCTTGCGCTGGTCGAACTCAAGGCGGTGGACGGCACCTATCCCATGCTCGGCGCATTGACGCTCGATCCGGCGATGCCGGTGGCCGAACTGCTGGCCAACTCTCAACACGATACCGGAACCGTATTCGGCGCAGCGGCTGATTCGACCCTGCTGGCGCGGCTCGATCTCAAGCTCGGCGACCGCGTCACCATCGGCAATGCGAGCTTTCAAATCCGCAGCGTGGTCAGCGCCGAGCCCGACAAGCTTGCCGGCGGGGTCGGCTTCGGGCCCCGGTTCCTGGTCAGCGAGGCCGGCTTGCGGGCGACCGGGTTGTTGCAACCCGGCAGCCTGGTGCACTGGATCTATCGGGTAAAGCTGCCAGACAACACGGCCAATGATCGCGCGGTGAAAACGCTGGTCAGCGATGCAAGAAATGCCGCGCCGCAGGCCGGCTGGGAAATCCGCTCCCGCGACAATGCATCGCCGCAGCTCGAGCGCACCATCAGCCGCTTCACCCAGTTCCTGACCTTGGTCGGCCTTGCCGCGCTGCTGGTCGGCGGCGTCGGCGTCGCCAACGCCGTCAAAAGCCATATCGATCGCCGCCGCGACGTGATCGCGGCGTTCAAGGCGCTGGGCGCCACCGGCGGCGACGTCTTCGCCATCTATCTCACGCAAGTGACCGTGCTCGCCGTGGTCGGCTCGGTGATCGGGCTTGCTGCCGGCGCAGCGCTGCCGTTCATCGTCACCGGGGTGTTCGGCAAGCTGCTGCCGTTGCCGGTGGTAGCGGCGCTGCATCCCGATGCGCTGTTGCTGTCGTTCGTCTATGGCCTGTTGACCGCGCTGGCCTTCGGACTGTGGCCGCTCGGCCGGGTGCATGATGTGCCGGTGGCGGCATTGTTCCGCGAGGCGGTCACCAGCGAATGGCACCGGCCGCGCTGGCGCTATCTCGCCTTGATGGCCGCGGTGATCGCGTTGCTGGTCGCAGTCGCAATCGGGCTTGCCTACGACAAGCGGGTCGCGGCGGTGTTCGTGGCTTCCTGCATCGTGGTGTTTGCGCTATTGCGCGGCATCGCCGCTATCCTGATGGCGGTGGCACGCCGCCTGCCGCGCACCCGCATCACCATGCTGCGGCTGGCGATCGCGAACATCCACCGGCCCGGCGCGTTGACCCCATCGGTGGTGATGTCGCTCGGCCTTGGTTTGGCCGTGCTGGTCACGATCACGCAGATCGACGGCAACCTGCGCCGGCAATTCCTGGCCGCGCTGCCCGAGCGCGCGCCGTCATTCTATTTCATCGATATTCCGAGCACCGAAGCCGAGCGCTTTGCCGCCTTCCTCAAGACGACCACGCCGGATTCGACCGTCGATGACGTGGCGATGCTGCGCGGACGCATCGTCGCCGCCCGCGGGGTCAAGGCGGAAGACCTCAAGCCGTCGACCGACGCCGAATGGGTGCTGCAAAGCGACCGCGGTCTGACCTCCGCCAGCGAAGTCCCCAAGGGCTCGAAGATCGTCGAGGGAAAATGGTGGGATACGAATTATGACGGGCCGCCGCTGGTGTCGATCGAGAAGAAGATCGCCGACGGGCTCAAGCTCGGAATCGGCGACCAGATCGTCGTCAACGTGCTCGGCCGCGACATTCCGGCCACCATCAGCAACATGCGCACGGTGGATTGGCAGAGCCTCGGCATGAATTTCGTGCTGGTGTTCTCCCCCAACGCCTTCAAGGGCGCGCCGCATACCCATGTCGCGACGCTGACCGAAACCCACCCGGACCCCTCTGGCGACGCCCGGATCATCAAATCGGTGGCCGACGCATTTCCGATGGTGACGAGCGTGCGGGTCCGCGAGGCGCTGGACACCGTCGGCGCCGTGGTCACCAATCTCGTGCTGGCGATCCGGGGCGCCAGCGCGGTGACGTTGATTTCCGCGGTGCTGGTGCTCGGCGGAGCGCTCGCCGCCGGCCATCGCCATCGGGTCTATGATGCCGTCATTCTCAAGACCCTGGGCGCCACGCGGGCGCGGCTGCTCGGCGCCTATGCGCTGGAATATCTGATGATCGGCTTTGCCACCGCGATTTTCGGCGTGATCGCGGGCTCCGTCGCGGCCTGGCTGATCGTGACCCGGCTGATGACACTGAGTTTCATCTGGCAGGCTGGCAGCGCTACCATCGTGGTGGCGGTGGCGCTGATCGCCACCGTGGGGCTGGGGCTTGCCGGCACGTTGCTGGCCTTGAACCAGAAGCCGGCTACGGTGCTGCGGAACTTGTGACACAAACTGAAACAATCACCGCCGCGGCGTGCGCGCGTATCCACCTGAATCTCGCCCGCGGAGCGACATTCAGCCGCGCATGGAAGCTTGCGGGGAATGTGCTAGTTTCCCACATACCAGTCAGGCTCGGACGCCAGCTTGATGACTTAAAATTAATGTCGGCAAATGGCTGGTTTCTGGGATAGCTTTCGGTACCGGCGTCGCGAAGTCTTTGCGTCCTGCCGGACAAACAATGGGAATTCGACCATGTCGGACCTAGACCGCAACTACGCTTCTCCTTTCGGCCGGGCCGCCGGGCGCACTGACGCTGCGACCGTCGACGCCGGTCTGCGCGCCTACATGCTGCGCATCTACAACTACATGAGCATCGGCCTCGCCATTACCGGCCTCGCCGCGCTGGGCATCTATATGGCGGCGGTGTCGGCAGACCCTGCGGGCGATGCCGTTCGCGTCGGCAAGATCCATCTGACGCCGTTTGGCTACGCGATGTTCGTCAGCCCGCTGAAATGGCTGTTCATGCTGGCGCCGCTGGCAATGGTGTTCGTGATCTCCGCCGGCATCAACCGGCTGCGACCGGCGACGGCCCAGATGCTGTTCTGGGTGTTCTCGGCGCTGATGGGCATTTCGCTGTCGTCGATCTTCCTGGTGTATACGCACACCTCGATCGTGCGGGTGTTCTTCATCACCGCGGCCACCTTCGGCGCGTTGAGCCTCTATGGCTACACCACCAAGCGTGACATGAGCGGCATGGGCTCGTTCCTGATGATGGGCCTGTTCGGCATCATCATCGCGAGCGTGGTCAACATCTTCCTCGCGAGCTCGATGCTGCAGTTCATCGTGTCGGTGGTCGGCGTGCTGGTGTTTGCGGGCCTCACCGCCTGGGATACCCAGCGGCTGAAGAACGATTACATCTACGGCTACGCCTCGCAGGGCGGTGACGTGGCGGAGCGGGCTGCGATCACCGGCGCGTTGTCGCTCTATTTGAACTTCATCAACCTGTTCACGCTGCTGCTGCAATTGCTCGGCCAGCGCGACTGATCGCCCGCGCAATAGCAGATCGCTTGAGCCCCGGCCGCAAGGCCGGGGCTTTTCTTTTGAGGCGGACAAAAATAGTCTGCACGCCATGTCCGCCGCCGAAATCAGACCCTGTTCTGCCGAAATCAGACCTGCCGTCGCCGCCGATCTGTCAGCCATTACCGAGATCTACGGCCACGCGGTCCGCTACGGCACTGCGACCTTCGAGTTGATCCCGCCCGATCTGGCCGAAATGACGCGGCGTTTTGACGTGTTGATGGACGGCGGCTTTCCCTATCTGGTCGCTGAACTCGAAGGCCGGGTGGTCGGATACGCCTATGCCGGCGCCTACCGGCCGCGGCCGGCCTATCGCTTCACCGTCGAGAATTCGGTCTATCTGCAACCTGCGATTCACCGGCGCGGGATCGGCATGCAATTGTTATTGGGGTTGATCGCCGAATCCGAGGCGCGCGGCTATCGGCAGATGATCGCGGTGATCGGAGATTCCGCCAACGCCGGATCGATCGGCGTGCACAGCCGGACCGGATTCCAGTTGATCGGGACCCATCCGGATGTCGGCTTCAAGTTCGGCCGCTGGCTCGACACCGTGATGATGCAGCGCCCGCTGGGCGATGGCGGGAGCACGTTGCCGGCTGGCGGCGCTCAGCGTTAGAGCCTCAACATTGCGACGTCGGTGGCGCGCTCCTTCTCCAACCAACCCGGGTCTACCCGAGTTGGGCATCCCAATGGTCGAAGTCGGATAGATCCGACTTCGATGAGAAAGGTAAAGCGAGCCCCCGCGCGCTAAACCACCGACAGCTTGCGGTCGATCACCAGCAGCACGCGGTCAAGTTCGTGGCCGCGGCGCAGGACCAGCCCGGTCGCCGAGATCACGCTGTAGATCCCCTGCTTGCGCGCCAGTCTCGGATCTTTTTCGATTCGGTAGATCGGAACTTCGGAAGCGCGGCGGAACACCGAGAACACCGCGCGGTCTTTCAGAAAATCGATGGCGTAGTCGCGCCACTCGCCGTCGGCAACCATGCGCCCGTACAGATTCAAAATACGGTTGAGTTCGACGCGATTGAACGTCACACGGCTCGGCAACGGCCCCGCAGCGGCAATGCGCGCCGCTGCGCGATTCTCGCTTGGATCGGCTTCCTCCGGCATCAAACTCATGGAGCGCCTCCTGTTGTCATGTCGATAACATGATTGCGCCAACCGCGCACGGCTGCAAGAGGGTGGTGGCGGGCGCGTTCGAATTAGTGCGCGACGCGGGTTCGCAACCTGTGATCGAAAGGAAATATACCGTCACGGGATCGTTAGTAGAATCATAATACTGCCCAATTTCCGCCTATCGACCGCCCTTCTGGATTGCGACAAGGGAATCCTGCGTTGGCCCGGTCCTTTCGGCACCGGATTCCTCAGCCCCCAGCCCCCCGGGGTTGTCAGGATCGGGCCTGTTCGCAAGAAGCATACCCCAATACTGGGCCAACGAGAGTTGGTCCTTTTTCTTTTTGGGCTTCTTGTCGGACTTGCGTTTCGGTTTGGCCTCGCCAACCGCAAACCCGCCTCTCGAAATAAAAAGTACCCGGTAAGATCAATCAGTGAAGCGACGTATACGCCGCGCCCAGCATCGGGCCGGGCCTGTCGCGACTGCCGTCCTGGATATAAACCACCGCGGCATCGACACCCTCGCGGGAGATATTTTCCAAGGGCACGGTCCAACTCCCGGAGCTGCCGTTCCAGTCACCGACCTTCAGCAGGTTGCGCACCACATTGTAGTAGGTGACTTCGCGTCCGCGATTCTCGCCGCGGCCAATCGCAATCGGTATCGCCTTCGAGATCGAACCGATCCAGATTTCGCCGTGCATCGCGGCAGGACCCCTGCTGGAGACCGCGACTGAAACATTGATCTGCTTGCCGGTCAGCGTCATCGAAACCGGCACCGACATCACACCATCAAATTTTTTGGTATCGCCGATGGCGCCTTCGATGCCGGCGCGATCGCTGCCGACCACATGCACGGCGCCGTTGACAACGACTTGCGGCGTATAGACTTCACGATCGCCGCGCATCCGCGAATAGGCTTTCTGACGGGCGCTGAAGCGCGCATCCGCCAGCGTGTCTTTCCAGCCGAGATAATCCCAGTAGTCGATCGGCATGCTTAACGCGACGATCGATGGATCCTTGGCCAGTTCACCGATGATCTTGTCGGCCGCGGGACACGACGAGCAGCCTTGCGAGGTGAACAGTTCGACCACCGCGCGGGGATCGGCCAGCGCTGGGCGGATCATCGCTACAATGGCGCAGACGCCGAGCGCACCCGACCACCGCGAAATGCAATTATAGGCCATCATCGCTGTCATACTGGAAACCGGGAGACTTTAAACCGGGAGACTTTCGCGCCGCCGCGGAGATTGCATTTGCCCTGCGGCACCCGCGTGCGCCGGCCTTCGAACGCAAGAAGGCGACCTTTCATAGGCCGCCTCCCCTTCACTCGCCACTCACTTCGCAGTGAGGCACCAGCCACAATTCGCATCAGGCGGCCAGCTTGCGCAGCACGTAGTGCAGAATGCCGCCGTTTCGATAGTATTCGAGTTCGTCGAGCGTATCGATGCGGCACAGCAACGAGACGCGCTGCAGCGAACCATCGCCGCTGACGATCTCGGCCGTCAGCTTCTGGCGTGGTTTCAGATCGCCCTGTAGCCCGCGAATTGTCACCTTCTCATCGCCCTTCAGCCCGATCGACTGCCAGGACGCGCCGTCCTCGAACGTCAGCGGCAACACGCCCATACCGACGAGGTTGGAGCGATGGATGCGCTCGAAGCTCTGGCAAATCACGGCGCGGACGCCGAGCAGCCGCGTTCCTTTGGCGGCCCAATCGCGCGATGAGCCGTTGCCGTATTCGGCGCCGGCGAAAACCACCAGCGGCACGTTCTCGGCCTGATACTTCATCGCGGCATCGTAGATCGACATCTGCTCGCCGTCGGGCCAATGCTTGGTCAGGCCGCCTTCGGGGATATTGCCGTCGGCGCCCTTCAGCATGAAGTTCTTGATGCGGATATTGGCGAAGGTGCCGCGCATCATGACTTCGTGGTTGCCGCGCCTTGTGCCGTATTGATTGAAGTCGGCCGGGCGCACCTGGTGCTCGGAGAGATATTTGCCCGCCGGCGACGTCAGCTTGATCGCACCGGCCGGCGAGATGTGGTCGGTGGTGATCTTGTCGCCGAACATCGCCAGAATGCGCGCGTCGACGACATCGACGATCGGTTCCGGCACCTTCTTCATGCCTTCGAAGTAAGGCGGATTCTGAACGTAGGTCGAACTCATGTTCCAGCGATAGGTCTCGCTCTCGACGGTCTTGATCTTGCGCCAGTTGGTGTCGCCCTTGAACACATCGGCGTAACGCTTCTTGAAGATAGCCGCGGTGACGAACTTCTTCATCAACGCGTTGATTTCCTTGGTCGTCGGCCAGATGTCCTTCAGGTAAACCGGCTTGCCGTCCCTGCCGTTGCCGAGCGGCTCGACCGCGAGATTTTTCGTCACCGTTCCGGCCAGCGCATAGGCCACCACCAGCGGCGGCGAGGCCAGATAATTGGCCTGCACGTCCGGGCTGACGCGGCCTTCGAAGTTGCGATTACCCGACAGCACCGCGGCGCCGATGATGCCGTTATCGTTGATCGACTTCGAAATCTCTTCCGGCAGCGGCCCGGAATTGCCGATGCAGGTGGTGCAGCCGAAGCCGACCAGATTGAAGCCGACCTTGTCGAGATCAAGTTGCAGTCCGGAATTGGAAAGATATTCCGCGACCACCTGACTGCCCGGTGCCAGCGAGGTCTTGACCCAGGGCTTTGCGGTCAGGCCCTTGGCGGCGGCATTGCGCGCCAGCAGTCCGGCGCCGATCAGCACGCTCGGATTGGAAGTATTGGTGCACGAGGTGATCGCCGCGATCACCACGTCGCCATGGCCGAGATCGAAATTGCGGTTCTCCACCGGATAACGCCTGGAGGCATCGGCGGCCTTCTTGTATTCGCTGGTCATCGCAGCGGCAAAACCCTCCGCGACCGCGGGCAGCGCGACACGGCCCTCGGGCCGTTTCGGGCCGGCCATCGACGGCACCACGTCGCCGAGCTCCAGGATCAGCGTCTCGGTGAAGACCGGATCGGGCGATTTGGCGGTGCGGAACAGGCCTTGCGCCTTGGCGTAGGCGGTCACCAGCGCAACGCGGTCGGCCTTGCGGCCCGAGGTCTTGAGATAATCGACGGTCTCGGTATCGACCGGGAAGAAGCCGCAGGTTGCGCCGTATTCCGGCGCCATATTGCCGATCGTCGCCTTGTCGGCCACCGAGAGATAATCGAGGCCGGGCCCGAAAAACTCCACGAACTTGCCGACCACGCCCTGCTTGCGCAGCATCTGAGTCACCGTCAGCACCAGGTCGGTGGCGGTGACGCCTTCCTTCAACTGCCCCTTGAGCTTGAAGCCGACCACTTCCGGCAGCAGCATCGACAGCGGCTGGCCCAGCATCGCGGCTTCCGCCTCGATGCCGCCGACGCCCCAGCCGAGCACGGCAAGGCCATTGACCATCGTGGTGTGCGAATCAGTGCCGACCAGCGTGTCCGGATAGGCAACCTCGAAAGTGCCCTTCTTCTTGCCGACCGTCAGCTTCTCCTTCCGGGTCCACACCGTCTGGGCCAGATATTCGAGATTGACCTGATGGCAGATGCCGGTGCCGGGCGGCACCACGGAGAAACTCGAAAACGCCTTCTGGCCCCATTTCAGGAATTCGTAGCGCTCCTGATTCTGCTTGTATTCCTCGACCACATTCTTGCCGAACGCCTTGTTGTCGCCGAAGAAGTTCACGATCACCGAATGGTCGATCACCAGATCGACCGGCACCAGCGGATTGATTTTCTCCGCGTCGCCGCCGAGCGCCTGCATGGCGTTGCGCATCGCGGCGAGATCGACCACCGCCGGCACGCCGGTGAAATCCTGCATCAAGACCCGCGCCGGACGGAAGGCGATTTCATGCTCGAGCTTGCGCTTCTTCAGCCACTTCGCAACCGCCAAAATATCTTCCTTCTTGACGGTGCGGTCGTCTTCGTTGCGCAGCAGGTTTTCCAGCAGCACCTTCATGGAATAGGGAAGCTTGGAAATTCCCTTCAAACCGTTCTTCTCGGCGGCGGGCAGGCTGTAATAGACATAGGTCTTGCTGCCGACCTTGAGGGTCTTCTGGCATTTGAAGCTGTCGAGCGAGGTCATGTGAGGCAATCCCAATTCTTCGTTACACCCGGCAAGGGTATCCAAACACCGTCAGCGAGGCTTGGCCTGATGGCTTGCAGCCGCGGATTGTGTGCTGCATTAAGTTCCGGCTTATAGAACCTTTTAGAATCTTTCCAGTGGCATCGCCACAGCGACTACCGTGCCGCAGCAATGCGGTCTGCATTATTCTGGAAGGCCACGGAAGGGCAAATGCGGCTCCTGGGACGCGGCGTCAAATGCGTGCGGGGCGGCCGGGAGGTGTTCTCGGAGCTCGATTTTACAGCCACTTCCGGCGAGGCGCTGGCCGTCATCGGGGCCAATGGATCGGGCAAAACCTCGCTGCTGCGGATCGTCGCCGGCCTGCTGACATTGGCCGCGGGATCGGTCAGCCTTGAGGACGGCGAGCCGGAACTGACCGTGGCCGAACAGGCCCATTATCTCGGCCATCGCGATGCGATGAAACCCGCATTGAGCGTGCTGGAAAACCTGGCGTTCTGGGGGGATTTTCTCGGCGGCGAGGCGTCGAACGCCGCCGAAAGCCTGGTCGCGGTCGGGCTCGATCATGCCGCGCATTTGCCGGCGGCGTATCTGTCAGCGGGGCAGCGCCGGCGGCTCTCGATCGCCCGGCTGCTCACGGTGCGACGGCCGATCTGGCTATTGGATGAGCCGACCTCAGCGCTCGATACTGGTGGGCAGAGCCTGTTTGCCACGCTGATGCGCGATCATCTGGCGAGCGGCGGCCTGATCATCGCCGCAACCCACGCAGCGCTCGGGGTCGAAGCCAAGGAATTACGGATCGGGAGCGGCGTGACATGACCGCCCTCATCGCACTGATTCGACGGGACATCCGAATCGCGCTGCGCGTCGGCGGCGGCGCGCTGATCGGCGTGCTGTTCTTTCTCACCGTGGTCGTGCTGATGCCGTTCGCGCTCGGACCCGATCTCGCGTTGCTGGCGCGGCTGGGTCCGGCGATCCTCTGGCTCGGCGCCCTGCTCGCAAGCCTGCTCACGCTTGACCGGTTGTTCATGGCCGACCACGAGGACGGGTCGCTCGATCTGATCGTGATGAGCCGCACACCGCTGGAACTGACCTGTGCCGCCAAAGCACTGGCGCACTGGCTGGCCGCGGGATTGCCCCTGATCATCGCCTCGCCGGTTCTGGGGCTGCTGTTGAATCTAGACGCCGGCTCAACTTCGGCCGTGGCCTTGACGCTGCTGGCCGGCACGCCGGCATTGACGTTTACCGGCATGATCGGCGCGGCGCTGGCGGTGACACTGCATCGCGGCGGATTGTTGCTGGCGGTGCTGGTGCTGCCGCTGTCGATCCCGGTGCTGATTTTCGGCGTCGCCGCGTCGGAGGCGGCGATCTCTGGACCGCTGTCGTTCGGCACGCCGTTTTCGATCCTGTGCGCGCTGTCGCTGATCAGTTTTGTGATCGGCCCGTTCGCTGCCGCCGCGAGCCTTCGGCACGGCCTCGATTGAATGCCGTACCGATGCCGATCAACTCTGGCTGAGACCAAATGAAACAGCACAAGCCGCATTGTCTGCCGGAGCCGCAGCGACTATCAGGGACGCCATGACGCTGATCGATCTCGCCAACCCGACCCGGTTCCTGACGCTGACCGCGCGGCTGTTGCCGTGGCTTGCGGCTGCCACCGCCATTCTGCTGCTGATCGGCCTCTATCAATCGGCGATGGCGCCCGACGACTACCAGCAGGGCGCCACCGTCAAGATTATGTTCATCCATGTGCCGAATGCGTGGCTGTCGATGTTCGTCTGGGGCGTGATGAGCGTCGCAGCGCTGGGCACGCTGGTGTGGCGGCATCCGCTGGCGGATGTCGCCGCCAAGGCCGCCGCCCCGATTGGCGCAGCCTTTACCTTTCTCGCGCTGGTCACGGGATCGCTGTGGGGACGTCCGATGTGGGGCACCTATTGGGAATGGGATGCGCGGCTGACCTCGGTGCTGATCCTGTTTCTGATGTATCTCGGCCTGATGGCGCTGTGGCGCGCGGTGGAAGATCCGTCGCGGGCCGCGCGCGCCGCCGCGGTGCTGACGCTGGTCGGCGCCATCAACCTGCCGATCATCAAATTCTCGGTGGACTGGTGGAATACGCTGCATCAGCCGGCCTCGGTGTTGCGGATGGGCGGCTCCACGCTCGATCGCGCGTTCCTGATGCCGCTGCTGGTGATGGCACTGGCGTTTTCGTTGTTGTTCGTCACGCTGCATCTGGCGGCGATGCGCAACGAGATCCTGCGGCGCCGGGTGCGCGCATTGCAGTTGATGCAGGTGGCGCAATCAAGCCAGCGCTCGGCGTGACGGCAATGTCGCTCGGTCCCTACGCGTCCTTTATCGTGACATCCTACCTGCTGGTGATGGCCGTGGTGCTGATCCTGATTATCTGGATCGTGATCGATTACCGCCGCCAGAAGCAGCGCCTGCGCGAGCTCGAGGCCTCTGGCGTGGTCCGGCGCTCCGGGCGCGGCGTGGCGGACATCCCATGAGCGAGCGCAATACATCCGTACCCGAGACGTCGGGCCGATCCTCGCAACGCCGTTCCTGGCTGATGGCGCTGCCGTTGCTTGCGTTCGGTTTGCTGGCCGGGATCTTCTGGTTCGGGCTCCGCGATGGCGATCCGTCGAAA
This sequence comes from uncultured Pseudomonadota bacterium, assembly GCA_963819325.1. Lineage (GTDB taxonomy): Bacteria > Pseudomonadota > Alphaproteobacteria > Rhizobiales > Xanthobacteraceae > Bradyrhizobium. The sequence goes on along the minus strand of CAWFVT010000016.1, from coordinate 92,964 downwards.
ATCCCATCCGCCCTGATCGGTCACCCCGCCCCGCCGACCGCGCTGCCGCCGCTGCAGGGCCTGCTCGATAATGGCGCGCAGATCCCCGGGCTCGATCCCGCCATGTTCAAGGGCAAGGTCAGCATCGTCAACGTTTGGGCGTCATGGTGCGTGCCATGCCACGACGAAGCGCCGTTACTCACCGAACTCGGCAAGGACAAGCGGCTGCAGATGGTCGGCATCAACTACAAGGATACGCCGGAGAACGCCCGGCGTTTCCTTGGCCGCTATGGCAATCCGTTCGGCATTGTCGGTGTCGACGGCAATGGCCGCGCCGCGATCGAATGGGGCGTCTATGGGGTGCCGGAAACCTTCATCGTCGGCCGCAACGGCACCATCGTCTACAAGATGGTCGGCCCCATCCTACCCGACAACATCGACACCGTGCTCAGGGTGGAGATCGACAAGGCGCTGAACGCGGGGTCCTGAATGAGTCACCCCTTCGACACGTCGCCGGCCTCCGCTTCGCTCACTTCAAGCGAAACTGGCTCGACCTGATAGCGCTTGATCAGCGGCATCTGCGTGAACGCAAACAGCATCGTCAGCGGCGTCACGCCGAACACCTTGAAGTTTACCCAGAAATCGGTGGTCTGGGTGCGCCAGACGGCTTCGTTCAGGATCGCCAGCACGCAAAAGAACAATGCCCAGCGCAGTGTCAGCATCCGCCAGCCCTGCGGGGTAAGATTGAACATCTGATCGAACATGATCTGGATGAAGGAACGGCCGAACAACAAACCTCCGCCCAGCACCGCGGCGAACAGGCCGTAGATGATGGTCGGCTTGACCTTGATGAAGGTCTCGTCGTGCAACACCAGCGTCAGCGTGCCGAACACGATGACGATAACGCCGGTGACCAGCGCCATGATCGGCACGTGTCGCGTCACCACATAAGAGGCGATCATCGCCGCCACCACCGCCACCATGAACGCGCCGGTGGCGACGAACAGATGGAATTTGGCGTTGGCGATGAAGAAAACCAGCAATGGCCCAAGTTCGGTTGCGAGCTTGAACAGCGGATGTGGCGTGGTCTTGTCCATTATTCCATTCCGTCGAATACGTCGTGTTGCCATCCTTGGAGACGGTGCTTCGCACCTCCTCAGGATGAGGATATTGCCTTTGCTCCTCCTCACCCTCGGGATGAGGATGGTGCGCTTGTTCTTCCCTCATCCTGGGGAGCGCGCATCTTGCGCGCGTCTCGAAGGATGAAGCTTACTCAATCCCCGCGATGGCCCGCGCGAACTCGTGCGCGGTGAACGGCGCGAGATCGTCGACGCCCTCGCCGACGCCGATGAAGTGCACCGGCAGTTTGTACTTTTCGGCGAGCGCCACCAGAATGCCGCCGCGCGCCGTGCCGTCGAGCTTTGTCATCACCAGGCCCGTCACGCCCGCGGTACGCTGAAACGCCTCGACCTGCGACAGCGCATTTTGTCCCACCGTGGCGTCGAGCACCAGCAGCACCGCATGCGGCGCCGAAGCATCGACCTTCCTGACGACGCGAACCACCTTTTCAAGCTCGTTCATCAATTCGGCCTTGTTCTGCAGCCGCCCGGCGGTGTCGATCAGGAGCACGTTGATGTTCTGTTCTTTCGCCGCGGTCACGGCATTGAAGGCAAGGCTTGCGGAATCCGAACCTTGCGCGCCCGCGATCACCGGCGATCTGGTGCGGTCGCCCCAGATCTTGAGCTGGTCGATCGCGGCGGCGCGAAACGTGTCACCGGCCGCCAGCATGACCTTGCGGCCTTCGGCGCTGAATTTTGCCGCGAGCTTGCCGATGGTGGTGGTTTTGCCGGAACCGTTGACGCCGACCACCAGAATCACGAACGGCTGCAGCATCGGGTCGATCGACAGCGGCTTTGCCACCGGAACCAGGACTTTCTCCACTTCGGCCGCCACCACGGTCTTGACGTCATCCGCCGAGATCGCCTTGTCGTAACGGCCGACGCCGACCGCGGCGGCGACGCGGGCGGCGACCTCGGTTCCGAGATCGGCGCGCAGCAGCACGTCCTCGATATCGTCGAGCATCGCGCGGTCGAGCTTGCGCTTGGTGACGAGATCGGCGACCGCGGTCCCGAGCGAACTTGACGTTCGCTTCAGTCCGCCGGACAGCCGCCGCCACCAGCTCAATTTGGTCTTTTCCGGAGGTGTATCGTTCATGTTGGGGGTGTGTTAGCGGTTTCGCACGTTAAGCGAAAGTCTTGACCGATCGATGGATGTTCCCGAACTAACCGCCGACGAAATTCAGGCGCGCGTGCTCCATCGCGACGGGCTGATGCTGGTGATCGACAAGCCTGCAGGCCTGCCGGTGCATCGCGGCCCCAAGGGCGGCGCCAATCTGGAATCCTCCTTCGACGCGCTGCGGTTTGGCCTGCCGCGTCCGCCGGTTCTCGCCCACCGGCTCGACAAGGACACCTCCGGTTGCCTCGTCCTCGGACGACACCGCAAGGCGACCGCGTCGCTGGGCCTGTTGTTCAAGCATGGCAAAATTTCAAAAACCTACTGGGCGGTGGTCGAGGGCGGCCCGGTCGAGGATCAAGGCACCATCGACATGCCGCTCGGCCGCCTCAACGCCGAGCGCGGCTGGTGGCAGAAGCCCGATGCGGACGGCCAGCCCGCCACCACCAACTGGAAAGTGCTCGGACGCGGCGATGGCCTCGCCTGGCTTGCGCTTGAGCCTGTCACTGGCCGCACCCATCAATTGCGGGTTCACTGCGCCGCCATGGGCTGGCCGATTGTCGGCGACAATATTTACGGAAACGGTCCCCGCTTCGGCGAACCGAGACTGCATCTGCATTCCCGCGAAATCGGGATTCCGATTTCGAAGAACAAAGAACCGGTGTATGTGGCAGCGCCGGCTCCGGCGCATTTGCATGAACGGCTTCGGGCCTGCGGCTGGAACGGGGACTGAGGCTCGTCATTGCGAGCGAACCGAAGCAATCCATAGGCAACGCAGAAGGCTGGATTGCTTCATCGCAAATGCTCCTCGGAATGACGGATAGTATATCCTCACACCGTCAACCGCGCGCCGTCATGCCGCGCCATCTTCAGCGTCAGCACCGCGCCGGGCGTCTCGCCGCTGATCGCTACCGGCATGAAATGCTCGGTGCGGCCTTGCCTCGAGCTCTCGATCAGAACCTGGCGGGTCGCGCCGATTTCCGACGTCAGCCGCTTTTGTAACGCGGCCTCGCCCATCGCCCGCAAGCGCCTGGCGCGTTGCTTGACCTGTTCGCCGGATAGCTGTGGCATCCGCGCCGCCGGCGTGCCCGGCCGCTTGGAATAGGGAAACACATGGAGGAAGGTCAGATCGCACTCTTCCACCAGATCCAGCGAGCGCGCGAACATCTCCTCGGACTCGGTCGGGAATCCGGCGATGATATCGGCGCCGAGCGCGATATCCGGCCGCAGCCGCCGCACCTGGGTGCAAAATTGAATTGCCTGGTCACGCGAATGCCGCCGCTTCATCCGCTTCAGAATGAGATCGTCACCGGATTGCAGCGACAGATGCAGATGCGGCATCAGCCGCTCCTCATCCGCGATCACGTCGAGCAGATCGCGATCGACCTCGACCTGATCGATCGAGGAAATCCGCAGCCGCTTCAAATCAGGCACATGCCGCAGGATTTGCTTCGCCAGCAGGCCGAGTTTCGGCGCGCCCGGCAGGTCCGCGCCATAGCTCGTCAGATCGACGCCGGTCAGCACGATCTCGGCGTGGCCGCGCTCGACCAGCGCGCGGACCTGGGCCACCACCGCGCCCATCGGCACCGACCGCGAATTGCCGCGACCATAGGGAATAATGCAGAAGGTACAGCGGTGATCGCAACCGTTCTGCACCTGCACGAATACCCGCGGCAGGCCGCGCTGAAAGCCCTCCAGCAGATGCGGCGCCATTTCTTTGACCGCCATGATGTCGGCGACCGCGACCTTTTCGCTTTGCCCGATGCCGAAGCTGCCGGCGGCATCGAGCGCCATGCGCGCGGCGTGCCAGGCTTCACCGCGCATCTTGTCGTCATTGCCGACGACGCGATCGACCTCGGCCATACGAGCGAACATCGCGGGCTCGGTCTGCGCCGCACAGCCGGTAACGACGATTCGCGCCAAAGGCCGTTCGCGCTTCAGCCGGCGGATCGACTGCCGCGCCTGCGCGACGGCTTCGTTGGTGACCGCGCAGCTATTGATGACGATGGTCTCGGTGAGCCCGGCGCGTTCGGCCTCGCGGGCGATCACTTCGGATTCGAAGGCGTTGAGGCGGCAGCCGAAGGTGACGACATCGACGCTCATGGTCAGGCGACGCTGGCAAACAAGGCCGGATCGAATTGCCCTTCATACTCGAACGTCGCGGTGCCCGTCATCAGGACATGGTCGTCGCGTTCGCGCCATTCGATGCCGAGTTCGCCGCCCGGCAGCGTGATCTGCACGATGCGATGGGCGCGCCTAAGCCGGGCCGCGGCCACTGCCGTGGCACAGGCCGCCGAGCCGCAGGCCTGTGTCAGTCCCGCGCCGCGTTCCCAGGTCCGGATCGTGATGTGATCGCGATCGACGATATGGGCGAGCGTGATATTGGCGCGCGCCGGAAAAATCGGATGGTTTTCCAGTAGCGGCCCGAAGCGGGCAAGGTCGTAGGCATTGACGTCGTCGACCCAGAAGATCGCGTGCGGATTGCCCATGCTGACCGCGGACGGCGTGTGCAGCACAGGTGCATCGATCGGGCCGATCTGCAGTTCGATCGACCGCGTATCGCGAAACTCTTCCGCGAGTGGAATATCCTGCCAGCCGAATTTCGGCGGACCCATGTCGACGGTGTAGAGATCGTCGGATGGGCCGCGCCAGCAATTCAAGAGCCCGGCCCGGGTCTCGAAGGTGGCTTGAGCCTGGCCGGTTTTCTCGAACAGCCGGCGCGCCACGCAACGCATGCCGTTGCCGCAGGCGGCGGCCTCCGAGCCGTCATTGTTGTAGATGCGGATAAAGGCCTCGGTGCCGGCAAGCCGCGGCGGCTGCAGCACCATCAACTGGTCGTAATGCACGCCCGAGGGCGAGGCGACCGCGCGCGCATCCTCGGCCGTGACAGCGGCGGCCGAATCGCGCAGATCGACCACGACGATGTCGTTGCCGATGCCGTTCATCTTGGCAAACGCATGGTTGGCGAGCGCGCTCATGAAATTTCCCGAATTATGCCTGCCTTATATGGCGAATGATGGCGGATTGGCCAGTGTGGTGATTTTGTGTCGGCACCCGCCGGCGGCGGGAGCTACCCGACATGAGCGACCCGAGATGGGACGAAAGCAGCCCTTGCGTGTTAGATTGCCGACGCTTCGTCGCCGTCACCCGGGACACGAAGACGAGACGCTGCCGACCAAGACGACCAACGCTGAATGCGACCAAGGAGAATATCGCATGAATTGTTTCCGCCCCATCCGCCTTGCCATGGTCGCGCTGGTTCCGGCAGTCGCGATTTCGTTAGGCATCGCCAATGCGTTGGCGGAAACGCCGGCTGCGACGCCTCCCGCGGCGACACCAGCTCCGGCAGCAACCCCTGCCCCGGCAGCCAGTCCTGCCGCCACGCCTGCAAAACCGGCTGCCACAGAGACCCCCGCACCATCACCGCCGGCGGCAGCACCGGTTCAGACCGCCGATCCGTTCGGCGAGGAAACCACGCTGACGCCGAAAGCGGTTGTCGTCCTCAAAGGCAGCGCCAACTGGGATTCGGCGTTCGAAACCCTGATCGACTCGTTCAAGACGCTGGCGGCGCTACTCGACAAGCAGGGCATCAAAAGCACCGGCAATCCGCTGATCGTTTACACCTCCACCGACGATACCGGATTCACCTATCTTGCGGAAATTCCGGTCGATCAGGATCCGAAAAACCTGACCAAGGACATGAGTATGAGCAAATCGCCCGATGGCAAGGCGCTGAAGTTCGTCCATCGCGGTTCCTACGACAATATGGACAATACCTATGAGGCCATCACCAATCACCTTGACGACAAGAAGCTCGAAGCCAAGGACACCTTCATCGAGGAATACATCACCGATCCGCTGAAGACCGCGGAGGACAAACTGGTGATCAACGTCTATGTGCCGCTGAAGTGAGAGCCATGAAACATCACGTTGTGTTCGGCACCGCTGTCATTGCGGCCCTGCTGCTCGCAACCCCCGCACTGGCGGAGGCCGAGCCCCCGGCCATTTTCCGTCAGCGGCGAGGCCACTGTATCGGTGCCGCCCGATATGGCGGAAATCGATGGCGGTTTCACCTCGGAGGCCAAAACCGCGCGCGAGGCTTCGGACACCAACAACGCGGCGATGGGCAAGGTGCTGCTGGCGCTGAAGGCCGCCAGCATCGATCCGAAGGATATCCAGACTTCGCGGCTGTCATTGCAACCGCAAACCCAAAACGCGCCGAACCGCTCCGCCGCCGTCCATTGTCGGCTACCGCGCCAGCAATCACGTGACGATCCGGCTGCGTGATGTGACCAAGGTCGCCAGCGTGATCGACATGCTGGTGGGCGCCGGTGCGAACGACATCGGCGGCATCAACTTCATGGTGTCCGCGGCGTCGAAACTTCTCGATCAGGCCCGCGAACAGGCGTTTGCCGACGCCCGCCGCAAGGCCGAGATTTATGCCAAGGCCGCCGGCGTCACGCTTGGCGCGCCGCTGAGCATCTCGGAAGGCAATGCGTCGGCACCGGTGTTCCGCAGCAAGATGGCCCTCGCACCGATGGCCGCAGCGCCCGGTAGCACTGGGCGAAGAGACGCTGTCCGTCACGGTGAACGTATCCTGGGCCATCAAGCACGAGCCGTAGCGAGATCACTCACCGCGCGTCGTCCCGGCGCAGGCCGAGACCCATACGGCGCGGGTTCACGTTTCGGCAACGAGGCAGATGCCTTCTGCAACAATGTGCGCCAGGGTTTCTGGGTCCCGGCTCGGCGTTCGCTGCGCTCACTTGGCCGGGACGACACTCAAATCTCCACCACCTGCCCCGGCTTGAGCGTCGCAAAACGCTCACGCGGAATCTTCGCTTCATCCAGCGCCGCACCGAGTGCGGTGACTGGCGCGTCGATCGCTTCATCGGTGAGCTGGAAGGTGCCGTGATGATGCGCCAGCGCCTGTTGCGCGCAGCAATCGGCCAGTGCCTTCACCGCATCGGACGGGTTCATGTGCTGATCGCGCATGAACCAGCGCGGCTCATAGGCGCCGATGGGGAGGATCGCCAGATCGCAACGGACCATGGGCTTGCGCGACGCGGCGGAAATGCACGCCGTCGCCGTAACCTGAATCGCAGACGATGTAGAGCTTGCCGGCGGGTGTCTCCACCACGAAACTCGCCCACAGCGCCTTGTTGCGGTCGAACAATCCGCGCGCCGACCAATGCCGCGTCGGCACCAATGTCACCGCGACGCCATTGCCGAGCTCGACGCGGTCATGCCAGTCGAACGGCTTCGGCGCGGATCGCTGAATTGGCGGCGCGCATCGTCAGGTCGTTGCCGAGCGGCGTGATCACGCGCGGCGAGAATTTCGCCGCGAGCCTCGATAATGTCGCGGTGTCGAGATGGTCGTAATGGCCATGCGACACCAACACAATATCGATCGGAGGCAGCGCGTCGAACGCGATGCCGGGATCGTTGTGACGCTTCGGTCCGGCCCAGGCCGTCGGCGAGGCGCGCTCCGACCACACCGGATCGATCAGGATGTTCAACCCGGAGGTCTGGATCAGCCAGCTGGCGTGGCCGACAAACGAAAATCGCACCTTGTCGCCGGTCACCCGCGCCGGTGGCCTGTCGGCGTAAGGGCTCGGCGCCCATTCGGGCCAGGCGTGGCGTTGCCTGCCGCCGCCGAATTGCCAGCGCAGCACCCCTCGAAGCGATTTCGGCAGCGCGCCGTCAGGATCGAAAAAATGGGTTCCGTCGAAATGATCGGAGATCGGCCCGGCATAGCTTTTCATGTGGTAAATCCAGAAGGACGGGATGCCGACAACAGTGGCGGCGCCGGCGAGCAGACCGAGAACATTTCGGCGGGTGGTTTTCATGCCTGATTGGCCTCAAAACCAGTATTTGGGCAAGGGGGAACCGGCCCGCAAGGCTCGCCGAAGATGTCGCTTTTCGGTGACGTTTCTTGACTTTTGGGGGCTGCGGGGGTTTAACCGCCGCACTCATCGGAAAGACGTTCTTTTCGACCCGCCGCCCGGCCCTTGAGACCGGAGGTCAACGCCCGACAGCGCAATGCGCCCTCGGGCGCAAAAGTGTTTGGAATATCGTCTCGGCGTTCGGCGCGGAGATATACATAAGACGTCGTCACCCGCGAAAGCGGGTGATCCAGTTATCCCAGGGCGTCTCGGATTGAGCCGCGAAGTCTCGGCGTACTGGATACCCCGCTTTCGCGGAGTATGACGGCAACGAAGTTGGACGAAGGACTACGGAATTGTTCGACAACCTGTCGGAAAAGCTTGGTGGCATTCTCGATCGGCTGACGCGGCGCGGTTCGCTGACGGAAGCGGACGTCGATGCGGCGATGCGCGAGGTGCGCCGCGCGCTGCTCGAGGCTGACGTCTCGCTCGACGTGGTCAGAAGCTTCACCGAAAAAGTCCGCGAGCAGGCGATTGGCGCCACCGTCGTCAAATCGGTGACGCCCGGCCAGATGGTGGTGAAGATCGTTCACGACGAACTGATCGCCACACTCGGCGCTGACGGCCAAACTATTGACCTCAACGCCGTGCCGCCGGTGGCGATCATGATGGTCGGCCTGCAGGGCTCCGGCAAAACCACCACGACGGCCAAACTGGCGCGCCGCCTGACCCAGCGCGACAAGCGCAAGGTGTTGATGGCCTCGCTCGACATCTATCGTCCGGCCGCCATGGAGCAACTCGCCGTGCTCGGGCGCGATCTCGATATCCAGACCCTGCCGATCGTCGCCGGCCAGAAACCAGCTCAGATCGCCAAGCGCGCGCTGGAAGCCGCCAAGCTCGGCGGCTACGACGTGGTGCTGCTCGACACCGCCGGGCGTACCACGCTCGACGAAGAGATGATGTCGGAAGCCGCCGAGATCAAAACCACGGCCAGCCCGCACGAAGTGCTGCTGGTCGCAGATTCGCTCACCGGTCAGGACGCGGTCAATCTGGCGCGGTCATTTGACGAGCGCGTCGGCCTCACCGGCATTGTGCTGACGCGGGTCGACGGCGATGGCCGCGGCGGCGCGGCGCTGTCGATGCGCGCGGTCACCGGCAAGCCGATCAAGCTGATCGGCACCGGCGAAAAAACCGACGCGCTGGAAGATTTCCACCCGGACCGGATCGCAGGCCGCATTCTCGGCATGGGCGACGTGGTGTCGCTGGTGGAAAAAGCCGCGGCCAACATCGATGCGGAAAAGGCCGCGCGCGTCGCCGAGAAGATGCGCAAGGGTCAGTTCGACCTGTCCGACATGCGCGAGCAATTGCTGCAGATGTCGAACATGGGCGGCATCTCGGGGCTGATGGGAATGATGCCCGGCATCGCGAAAATGAAGAACCAGATCGCCAATGCCGGTCTCGACGACAAGATATTGAAGCGCCAGGTCGCGGTGATCGATTCGATGACGCGCCAGGAACGCAAGAATCCCGATATCCTCAAGGCCAGCCGCAAGAAGCGCATCGCCGCCGGCGCCGGCCTCAAGGTCGAGGAAGTCAACAAGCTCCTCAAAATGCACCGGAACATGGCCGACATGATGAAGGCCATGGGTTCGGGCAAACGCGGCCCGATGGCCGGCATCGCGCAGGCGATGGGGTTCGGCGGCGGCATGCCGTCGCCCGAGCAGATGAAGGCGCTGGCGGAAAAAATGCCCGGCGGTGCAGCGGGCGGAATGCCCGCGCTGCCAAAGGATCTGCCTGCCGGCTTGCGCACCGGCCTGCCGAACCTGCCGGGGCTTACCGGCCTCAGCGGCAAGCCCACCTTGCCGGGGCTTGGTGGCTTTCCCGGCCTGGGGAAGAAGAAATGAGATCGCTCCACAAAGACGTCGTCATCCTGAGGTGCGAAGCCGCGCTTGCGGCGAGCCTCGAAGGATGGCCGCGCGTGTTGCGGTCCGCCGCCCTTCGAGGCGCACGACAAGAGGTCGCGCACTCCTCCCGAGCGCGCGCAAACGCGCTCGTCCGGGGGTGACGGACCACGCTTTCATCAGATCAAGCAGTTTCAATCCAACCCCTATCAGGAGAACTAAATGTCAGTCGTTATCCGCCTCGCTCGCGCCGGCACCAAGAAGCGTCCAGTCTACCATGTCGTCGTCGCCGACTCGCGTTTTCCGCGCGATGGCCGCTTCATCGAGCGTCTTGGCCATTTCAATCCGCTGCTGGCGAAAGACAACGAGGCCCGGCTGAAGCTCGACATGGACAAGGTCAAGGGCTGGCTCGCCAAGGGCGCGCAGCCGTCGGACCGGGTGTCGCGTTTCCTCGATGCCGCCGGTGTCGCCAAGCGCGCCGCGCGCAGCAATCCGGAAAAGGCTGTGCCGCGCAAGGAGCGCAAGGCCGCCGCCGAAGCCGCCGCCAAGAAGTAAGCGCGGCGGCGCGCGGCGATGGCGGCATCGATCTGCATCGCCCGGATCGGCGCCGCGCATGGCGTGCGCGGCGCGGTGAAGCTGTGGACCTTCACCGAAGACCCGCTGGCGGTGCTGCGCTACGGCACGCTTGCGACCAAGGACGGCGCGCGGCAATTCGTGGTCACGCACGCCCGCGCGGCCAAGGGCCATCTGGTCGCGACGCTGAAAGGCATCGCGACGCGTGATGACGCCGAACGCCTCAACGGCATCGAACTCTACATCGCGCGCGAAAAGCTGCCGGCCACCGGTGAGGGTGAGTATTACCACGCCGACCTGATCGGGCTCGCCGCGGTCAATGCCGCGGATGAACCGCTCGGCCGCGTCATCGCGATCCACAATTTCGGCGCCGGCGATATTATCGAAATCGCGCCGCCGCGTGGCGCGGCCATGCTGCTGCCTTTCACTAATGCCGTGGTGCCGACGGTCGATCTGGCAGCCGGACGCGTGGTGGTCGAATTGCCCGCCGAGATCGAGGGCGACGATCCGGCCGACGCGTGACCCTCACCGTGGGCTGTTATTGATAAGCGATCCTACGCCATTACTTGCTCGCAATCTCGGTTGGGAATCATGGCGATGACAAATACCCACAAGGCTGGCACCCACAAAGCTCCTACCCACAAGGCTTGGCGGCTGCACGCACATAACGATCTGCGGTTCGACGAGGTCGAGACTCCGGCTCCGGCGCCCGATGGCGTGGTGGTCCGGATCGAAGCTGGCATGGTGCTGTCCTACACCGGCAAAGTGCTGTCGGGTTCGGTGCCCTACAGCCTGCCGCCGATGCCGTTCGTGCCGGGCACCAACGCAATCGCGCGCGTGGTCGCTGCCGGCGGCGACGTGACCCATGTGCGCAGCGGTGACCGGGTTTTCCTGAGCCCGCATCTGCGCGGCGACGCCCCGGATCTGGAGCCGCCGCAAATCCTGATCGGCCTGACCGCGACGGTGACCACGCCGGCCGCGCTCGCGCTGCAGGCCCGCTGGCGCGACGGCGTATTCGCCGAGATCGCACATTGGCCGGCGGCGTGTGTGACGCCACTGACCGGACTGGATGACAAACCCGCCGCCGAACTGATCGGCCTTGCCAAGCTGATCGTGCCGTTCGGCGGCCTTCAGCGCAGCGGGCTGCGTGGTGGCGACACCATCATCATCAATGGCGCGACCGGTTATTTCGGTTCCGGCGCGGTCATGCTCGCGGTGGCGATGGGGGCCGGCCGCGTCGTCGCCGTCGGACGAAATGCCACCGCGCTCGCATCGCTGCGCGCGGCCTTCGGTCCCCGCGTGGTGGCCGCCGTGGTCAGCGGCGAGGCCAACCAGGACCTCGCCATCATTCGCAACGCCGCCGGCGGCAGCGCCGACGTCGCACTGGATTTGCTCGGCAGCGCCAGGAGCACGTCGACCACGCTGTCGTCGTTGCGCGCGCTCAAGCGTGGCGGCCGTCTCGTCGTAATGGGCAGCGCCGAAGTGCCGCTGGAAATCTCGTTCCGCGAATTGCTGGCGAATGACTGGGAGATCGTCGGCCAGTTCATGTACGAGCGACATGCACCGAGCCAGCTTGCCGCGCTGGCGGCCGCCGGCCTGCTCGACCTCGGCAAGATCAAGGTCAAAACGTTCAAGCTCGATCAATTCAAGCAGGCGGTCGAGGCCGCGGCATCGATGCAGGGGCTCGATCTCACCGCGGTCATGCCGTAACGCAAGTCATGACCTCCAAACCCAAAACGCCCAATCCCACGATCTGGCGCGCGACCGTCCTGACTCTGTTCCCGGAGATGTTCCCCGGTCCGCTCGGCGTCAGCCTGGCGGGCAAGGCGCTGGCGGCCGGGCTGTGGGCGCTGGAGGCGCGCGATATCCGGGCCTCGGCCACCGATCGCCACCGCAGCGTCGACGACACCCCGGCCGGCGGCGGGCCCGGCATGGTGTTGCGCGCCGACGTGCTGGCGGCCGCCATCGATGCGGCGGACGTTGCTTCGGACCGGACGCAATGATCGACCAAGGCTGCTGATGAGCCCGCGGGGTCGGCCATTGACCCAGTCCCGGGTGGCCGAACTGGCCGCAGGCCCCGGTCCCCTGATCGTATGCGGCCGTTTTGAAGGTATCGACCAGCGGGTCATCGAAGGCCGCGGGCTCGAGGAAGTATCGATCGGGGATTATGTGCTGTCCGGCGGTGAAATCGCCGCTTTGGCGCTGATCGATGCCTGCGTCCGGCTGCTGCCGGGGGTGATGGGGAAACTTGCGTCCGGGACCGACGAGAGCTTTTCCGAAGGACTACTGGAATACCCGCAATATACCCGCCCGCAGGAGTTCGAGGGCCGTCCGATCCCCGACATCCTGCTGTCGGGCGACCATGCCCGGGTTGCGGCCTGGCGCCGGGCCGAGGCCGAGGCCCTGACAAAGGCGCGGCGGCCCGATCTTTGGGCCATCAAGGTCAACCAAAAACGCCCAAAAAACACGACGGACGGGTGACAACGCCGAGTCTTTGCCGTATACGAGCGCCAAATCCGCACACCGGATAGATGGACGTTCGCGCTGCCGCGCCTGACAGGCTGGGCGCGCCGCCGATGGAGATTTTGCGATGAACCTCATTCAAGAGCTCGAAAAAGAGCAATTCGATAAATTGTCCGCCGGCAAGACCATTCCGGAATTCGGGCCCGGCGACACCGTGATCGTCAACGTCAAGGTGGTCGAAGGCGACCGCTCGCGCGTGCAGGCCTATGAGGGCGTCTGCATCGGCCGCACCGGCGGTGGGCTCAATGAGAGCTTCACGGTTCGCAAGATTTCCTACGGCGAAGGCGTCGAGCGCGTATTCCCCGTGATGTCGCCGATGATCGACTCGATCACCGTGGTGCGCCGCGGCAAGGTGCGCCGCGCCAAGCTGTATTACCTGCGCAATCTGCGCGGCAAGTCCGCCCGCATCGTCGAGAAGAAGACCGACCGCGCGGCCGCCGTCGGCGAGTAATTTCCTTAAATCCTTGTTTCCGGCGAAAGCGCAGGGCTCACGTCCCGCGCTTTTTTGCTGCGCGGTTGTCATCGCAATGATGGTGGCGGCAAACGCATATCGCGCTTAGATACCTCATGTGCTATGAGGTTGGAATGTTTCCAGATCGCCAAACTATCGCGTCTCGCGTCGTTCTCGACGACCGTAGCCGTTTGCCCTGGCGCTTCTTCGGTCGGCTGACGACGGCAGCTCTCGCGGCTTGACGCTCAGCGCGCCGCCTGTCGCCGCGCGCCGTCGCATTTTTCGATTTCAAATCCCGATTCAAGGCCAAACCTCATGTCCGATAAAAAACCGACCACGCTGTACGACAAAATCTGGAACGATCATCTGGTTCACGAAGCCGATGACGGCACCTGCCTGCTCTATATCGACCGCCATCTGGTCCACGAGGTAACCTCGCCGCAGGCATTCGAGGGACTGCGCGCCACCGGCCGCAAGGTTCACGCGCCCGAGAAGACGCTGGCGGTGGTCGATCACAACATCCCGACCACAGACCGCTCCAAGCCGAACCCCGATCCGGAATCCATCGAGCAGATGCGGGTGATGGAGGAGAACGCTCGCGAATTCGGCATCGAATATTACAACGAGTTCGACAAGCGCCAGGGCATCGTGCACGTGATCGGCCCCGAGCAGGGCTTTACGCTGCCCGGCACCACCATCGTCTGCGGCGACAGCCACACCTCGACGCATGGCGCGTTCGGCGCGCTGGCGCACGGCATCGGCACGTCCGAGGTCGAGCATGTGCTGGCGACGCAGACCCTGATCCAGAAAAAGGCAAAGAACATGCGCGTCACCGTCGACGGGCAATTGCCTGACGGCGTCACCGGCAAGGATATCATCCTCGCCATCATCGGCGAGATCGGCACCGCCGGCGGCACCGGCTATGTGCTGGAATATGCCGGCGAAGCGATCCGCGCACTGTCGATGGAAGGCCGTATGACGGTCTGCAACATGTCGATCGAGGGCGGCGCCCGCGCCGGCCTGATCGCGCCCGACGAAAAGGCCTTCGAATTTCTCAAGGGCCGCCCGATGTCGCCGAAGGGCGAAACCTGGGACGCCGCGATGCGCTATTGGGAGACGCTGCGCAGCGACGGGGGTGCGCATTTCGATCACGAGCTCAAGCTCGACGCGGCAAAATTGCCGCCGATCGTGACCTGGGGCACCTCGCCGGAAGACGTGGTGTCGATATCGGGCGTGGTGCCCGATCCCGACCAGATCGCCGATGAAGCCAAGCGAATCTCCAAGCATCGCGCGCTGAACTACATGGGCCTGAAGGCCGGCACCAGGATCACCGACATCAAGCTCGACCGCATCTTCATCGGTTCCTGCACCAATGGCCGGATCGAGGATCTGCGCGCGGTGGCCAAGGTGGTCGCCGGCAAGACCGTCAACGGCAATCTCAATGCGATGATCGTGCCGGGCTCCGGTTTGGTGAAGGAGCAGGCGGAAGCCGAAGGCCTCGACAAGATTTTCATCAAGGCCGGATTCGAATGGCGCGAACCGGGCTGCTCGATGTGCCTCGCGATGAACCCCGACAAGCTAAGCCCTGAGGAACGCTGCGCCTCGACCTCGAACCGCAACTTCGAGGGCCGCCAGGGTTTTAAGGGCCGCACCCATCTGGTCTCGCCGGCGATGGCGGCGGCCGCCGCTATCGCCGGGCATTTCGTCGATGTCAGGGAGTGGCGGTAACGCGTTTTCCAGCGAAGTGGATACCGGTTCGCGTGAAGAAAACGCGTCAAATAAAGAACTAGAGCGGCCTTGCCTCAACATCGAGGCATTTTGGAAAGAAGTCCTTAAGGTAGCGGGAGCAAGCTGAACCCATCAAGGCGAGGCGTTTCGCAAGGAGCGGGCCGTGGCCGACAAGCCTGAATTCGTCGATATGATCAGCGAGGCGACGCGCCAGTCGCGGCGCCGCTACGCCGCTCGTGTCGAAGCACCGGTGGTCAAGGAAAAATCGCGCCTCAGTAACTGGCCGCCAGATCGGTGGGAACAGTGGCGCATCGAGACCCTGACCCCGTGGAAGCTCAAATCCTGGAAATTCAAGAACTGGAGCTGAGTGCCGCAACGACGGCTCTGACTGCGGATACAGAACAGGCGCCGATCCGGCGCCTGTTTTTTTTGGGGTCATCGCGTTTCGCAAGCGGCCCGGGAGGAACCGCCCGGAAATCAACGGTGGTGGTGATGATGGCGATGATGGTGATGCCAACGATGATGCCGGTGATGACGGTGATGCCAACGATGATGGCTGTGATGATGCCCAGTCCAATGCACCTCGGTGGTCTCTAGCTTGGAACCCTGCTGCACCGCCGCGGCAGCGCCGGGATTGGCCAGCGACAGCGCCTGGGCGCGCTCGGCTGGAGCAGCCAGGATCAGCAACCCGCCAACCGCAGCCAAGCCCAGAAGTCTCATCACGTTCATGTTTTTTCTCCATTGGGATCATCGGGTGTCACGCCTGCCGCGTGGTTGATCGAAATCAAGCCGCGCGGCAGCGCCGATCGCAAGCTATGTGGACGACGTGAACGTGAAATGAACACAGCACTGCGCAAATGAATGTTGGGCGCGCGATGCGGCTCCTAAGCCACAATGCGGACGGATGCCGCGCAGCTAGCCGCCGCGCCAATAGCAGTTCATGCGGGGCACGATCACCGTGCCGCTCGGCCGGAATTCCTGCACATAGGTTGCCGTGCATTCGCGCACCGCATTGCGGCCCGGGAAATAGCGCGGATAGACACCATCCGGTTCCGGCTGGCTGTTGCGCGGATAGATCGGCACGCGTCGCGGCGACCGTCGAACCCGGACTTGCCCATGGGCCTCGGCGGGTGGTGACGCCTGCGCTATCCGCACTCCGGACGGAGCGGTTTGCGCAACGGCTGCTGCCGTGGGCAGCGAAACCGCCCCGACAAAAGCCAGCCCAATTGCCGCCGTCTTGATCCGCTTCATCACGCCCACCCAAACCTGTTGTCGATCCTACGGTCTCCGATTGCCGCGCCAACGTCAACTGGACCAGGGCCCCAAAACCGGCGCCCCGCATCGAGTGCGGGGCAGGCTTCGTTCCAGATGCTATAAGCGAACTCCATGTGGAATTCAGCCAAAGCGCCATCGCTGGCCGAAATGGAAGCCATGGCGCACGAGGTTTTCGAGCGCCTGCCCGAGCACTTTCGCCTGTTGTGCGAGGGCGTGATCATCCGCATCGACGATTTTCCGACCGATGGAGTGCTCGACGAGATGGGTGCGGAGAGCGAATTCGACCTGCTCGGCCTGTTCCAGGGGGTCGGCCTGCCGTTCCGCAGCCATGAGGACGTCGCGCGGCTGCCCAACATGGTCTGGCTCTACCGCCGCCCGATCCTGGATTACTGGGCCGAACATGACGAAACGCTCGGCCATATCGTTCGTCACGTGCTGATTCACGAGATCGGCCACCATTTCGGCCTCTCCGACGACGACATGGAGGCGATCGAGGCTGCCGAATAACGCGTTTTGCCCTTTAATGCCGGCAGCATTCGCGATAAACCACCGGCGGAACGTTTAAATCCCGATCAGATCCAACCAAGAAGACCGACCGATGGACAAATTCACCACGCTGGAAGGCGTCGCAGCGCCGCTGAAGATCATCAATGTCGATACCGACATGATCATCCCGAAGCAGTATCTGAAGACCATCAAGCGCACCGGCCTCGGCAAGGGACTGTTCTCCGAACAGCGCTACAAGGATGACGGCAGCGAGAACCCGGATTTCGTCCTCAACCAGCCGGCCTACCGCAATGCCAGGGTCCTGGTCGCGGGCGATAATTTCGGCTGCGGCTCGAGCCGCGAGCACGCGCCATGGGCGCTGCTTGATTTTGGCATCCGCTGCGTGATCTCGACCTCGTTCGGCGATATCTTCTACAACAACTGTTTCAAGAACGGCATTTTGCCGATCCGCGTCAGCCAGGACGATCTCGACAAATTGTTCGACGACGCCGAACGCGGCGCCAATGCGACGCTGACGATCGATCTTGCCAATCAGGAAATCCGCGGACCCGACGGCGGCACGGTGAAATTCGAGATCGACCCGTTCCGCAAGCATTGCCTGATGAACGGCCTCGACGACATCGGCCTCACCATGGAAAAGAAGGCCGCGATCGACAGCTACGAGGCAAAGGCCAAGACCGCGCGCGCCTGGGCCTGACCTCACCGGCCAGCCGTCGTTCTGATCTTGCAGGAAACGCGGCGCCAGAGGCGAGATCAATGCGGCCCGAAATCGCTACCTTCTGGCACGGCCCGCTCGACGCCTTGAGAACCCTTTGCCTGAGATCGCAGGTTGCAGCAGGCCACAAGGTCACCGTCTATAGTTTCGAGCCGCTCGCGCAATTGCCCGAGGGCGTCGGCAATGCCGAGGCCGAGGCGATCCTGCCGCGTGCTTTCGCCGAAAGGCTGCGCCCGACCGGCCCTCACGGAGTGTGGCGCGACTGGACCACCCTCCAATACAGCGATTTCTTCCGGATGCGGCTGATGGCGCAGAGCGTCGGCCTGTGGCTTGACGCCGATGTGCTGTTGCTGAAACCGGTCGAGATCGATTCGGCAAAGCCATACTTCGCCTGGGAGCGGCCGCGCCAGCTCGGCAATTCGGTGCTCTATCTGCCTTCAGGCAGTCCGATCGTAGCGGCATTCGCCGCGCTGATGCTTCAGGACGAGTTGACACCGGACTGGCTCGCGCTGCGGCATCGTCTGACGTTCGGTTGGCGCAAGCTCTTCGGCTCACACCGGCTGGCGGACATTCGGGTCGCAATCTACGGGCCCGCGGCGCTGACCGCGCTCGCCCGCCGAGCCGGCGAGTTGAATTACGCTTTGCCAAAAAAATCATTCTACGCGGTGCATGCCGAACCGAAGCTGTTCTTCGAGCCGCAGGACTTTTCCAGGCTGATCGATGATCCCGAAACCATCGGATTTCACATTTCACCGAAAGGCCGCGGCGGTGAACAGCCCATACAGGGAAGCCTGTATGCATGGGCAGCGGAACGGTTTGGGGTACGTTGAAATTTTGCGTCCTGGCGCTTCTTTCCCTCTCCCCTTGCCGGAGAGGGTGGCACGGATGCGCGAAGCGCATTCGTGACGGGTGAGGGGTTTCGATCCATCGATAGGCCGTAACCCCTCATCCGGCACGGACTTCGCATAGCCGATGCAAAGCATCGGCGTCCCATCAATGAACGGCGGCCGAAGGCCGCCTATGGCCACCTTCTCCCACAAGGGGAGAAGGGAAAAAGATCAATTCCCCATTGCCGCGATCGCGTCGGCCATCGCGATGGTGCGCGCGGCCATCTCGGCGTGCAGCCGCTCCACCATCTGGCCATCGAGCTGGATCGCGCCGCGCGAGGCGTTTTCCGGTCGCTCGAAAGCTGCGATGATCTTGCGCGCGTGCGCCACTTCCTCGGCGGGCGGCGTGAAGATCGCGTTGCAGGCCTCGATCTGGCCGGGATGAATCAGCGTCTTGCCGTCGAAGCCGAGATCGCGCGCTTGCGCGCATTCCTGCCCGAAGCCGTCAAAATTGCTGAAGTCGCTATAGGGTCCGTCGAGAATTTCGAGGCCGTAAGCGCGGGTCGCGAGAATGCATGGCGTGATCAGCGGCAGCATCGCCGCGCGGCCCGGCAGCATCCGAATCCGCGTCTCGCGGGAAATATCGTTCGGCCCGAACACAAATCCGGCGAGCCGCGTTTTGGCTTCGCGCGAGGTGGCGGCAAGCTCCTCGGCATGCAGCACCGCGCGCGCGGTCTCGATCATGGTCCAGACCCGGATCGAGGGGTCGGCGCCGACACCGTCGAGGCGATCGGCGATCGCATGGATCTCCTCCCGGCTTGAAACCTTCGGGACCAGAATGCCGTCGGGCCGCGCCTTGCCGGCCATCGCGACATCGTCGGTCCACCACGGCGTATCGATGCTGTTGACCCGGATCAGGATCTCGCGCTTGCCAAACCCCTTGGCCGCGATCGCCTGCGCGATCTGGTCGCGCGCCAGCGCCTTGGCATCGGCCGCCACCGAGTCTTCCAGATCAAGAATGAGGCCGTCGGCCGGGAGATTGCGCGCTTTTTCCAGCGCCCGTGCGTTCGACCCCGGCATGAACAAGAGACTGCGGCGCGGACGGATCATGGCCTCGTTCCCCTGGATAGCTCCGATGCGATAAGCCCGGTTCGGCCTGATCTAGTCCGACATATCAGCATCATACTTTTTGAGCATGGTCTTGGAACAAACGAAGCCGTTTGCTCCGGAAAACCGATGCCCGATTTTCCGAAACCTTGCTCTAACAGTTCAGTCCCCCGCCCGAAAGACTTGTTCCAACCCGGCGCATATGGTTAGCCACTGCCATGTCATCGTTTCCGCAACATCTGCTCGAGGGCTACCGGACCTTCACCTCGCAGCGCCTGCCCACCGAGCAATCGCGCTACCGCGAATTGTCCGAGATCGGCCAGGCTCCCGCGGTGATGGTGATCGGTTGCTGCGATTCCCGGGTGTCGCCGGAGGTGATCTTCGACGCCGGCCCCGGCGAACTGTTCGTGGTGCGCAACATCGCCAATCTGGTTCCGGTCTATCAACCGGATGGCGGCGCCCACGGCGTCTCGGCGGCGCTGGAATACGCGGTCTCGGTTCTGCGCGTCAAACACATCGTGGTGCTGGGCCACGCCCAATGTGGCGGCATCCGCGCCTTCATTGACAAGATCGAGCCGCTGTCGCCGGGAGATTTCATCGGCCGATGGATGTCGATGTTCATCAAGCCGGGCGAGAAGGTCGAACAACGCGACCACGAGACGATGGCCGATTTCACCATCCGGATCGAGAAGGCGGCGGTGTTCCGGAGCCTGGAAAACCTGCTGACATTTCCGTTCGTGCGGGCCGCGGTCGAGCGCGGCGCGCTTTCCCTGCACGGCGCATATTTCGGCGTGGCCGAAGGCTCGCTGTTCGTGCTCGATCCAGTGGCGAAGGAATTTTACAGCGTCAGGGAAAGTGAGCCAATAACGAGTGGCGAATAGCGAAAATTTCCGTTCGCTACTTCCCCCTCGCTATTCTCCCTTGTAATCGCTGCCCCGTCGATCCGACAGCGCCAGGGCCGAGATCACGCCGCCTTTTTCTTGGCGCTGATCAGCTTGCGGTTGATCAGGCACTCGGCGATCTGGATCGCGTTCAGTGCCGCGCCCTTGCGCAGATTGTCGGAGACGCACCACAACACGAGGCCGTTCTCCACCGTCGCATCCTCCCGGATGCGGCTGATATAGGTCGCATCCTCGCCGGCAGCTTCATAGGGCGTGACGTAGCCGCCCGGTTCGCGCTTGTCGATCACGAGGCACCCCGGCGCATTGCGCAGGATGTCGCGCGCCTCATCGGCCGAGATCGGGTTCTCGAACTCGATGTTGACGGCTTCCGAATGACCGACAAACACCGGCACCCGCACGCAGGTCGCGGTAAGCTTGATTTTGGGATCAAGAATCTTCTTGGTCTCCATCATCATCTTCCACTCTTCCTTGGTGTAACCGTCCTCCATGAACACGTCGATCTCGGGGATCACGTTGAAGGCGATACGCTTGGGGAATTTCTTGTTGATGAGGTCGCTGTTGGTATAGACCGCCTTGGTCTGCGAAAACAGTTCGTCCATGGCGTCCTTGCCGGCGCCGGACACCGATTGATAGGTCGAGACCACCACGCGCTTGATGACGGCGCGGTCATGCAGCGGCTTCAATGCCACCACGAGCTGCGCGGTCGAGCAGTTCGGATTGGCGATGATGTTCTTCTTGACGAAACCTGCGACCGCATCCGCATTGACCTCGGGCACGATCAGCGGCACGTCGGGATCCATCCGCCAGGTCGATGAGTTGTCGATCACCACCGCGCCGGCGGCGCCGATTTTCGGCGACCATTCCTTCGACACCGCGCCGCCCGCCGACATCAGGCAGATATCGACGTCGCTGAAATCATAATGCTCGAGCGCTTTGACTTTCAGGGTGCGATCGCCATAGGACACTTCGACGCCCAAACTGCGTCGCGACGCCAGCGCCACAACCTCGTCGGCCGGGAATTTGCGCTCGTCGAGAATGTTGAGCATTTCCCGCCCGACATTGCCGGTCGCTCCGACCAGCGCGACTTTGTAACCCATCGTTCACTCTCCGAAGAAAAATGCCTCGTGCCGGTCCGCTGTGGAAAGGCAAGAGGCAGCGCTTCTATGCGAGAAAAGCCGCCAAGACAACGTTTCGAGACAACGTTTCAAGACAACGTTTAGCGCCGCGCGCCGTCCCTCTGGCGCCCGGTGGTGCCAAGACGGCTGATGCGATCGATTTGGGCCACCCGGCCCACCCCTCCAAATCCGACCCAAATTCATACGGCGCTGACCAGCTTTGCCGACGAGTGCCGCCGCATGCTGGTGCATCTCGCCTTTTATTTAGGGGTTCTGGCCCTGCTTGCCATCATTGGCGCTCATCTGTGGGGAAAATTGCCCGATAGCGCGGGTCTGGAGCCTGCCGCCAAGGCCGGTTGGAGCCTGGCCACCCATTCGCACCCGGCTTTCTCCGTCAGCCAGTTCAGATTTGTATCTGTAAAAACAGATACTTACGAGATATTCCGGCATCCCGAAGGCGGCCGCAGGGACGTCCTGCGATGGGCGGTCCAGGGCGAAAAGCCGGTCGCAGAGCTCGAAATCTATCGCCCCGGCGGCGAATCGCAGGGATCAGGAGCCGCCTTGGCCGAAATCGCCGCCCGCATGAACTCCGAAGGCTGGCGCGAACTGGAAGCGGCAGGCGTCATCGAGAGCAAATTCGGCCCGGTCACGCTGCTTCGGCTGGCGGCCGACGCGAGCGATGCGGCGTCCTGTGTTGGCTTCATCAAACAGCTCGATGAGCCGAATGTGCGGATATCCGGCTGGTCCTGCCAGGGCGACAACATGCCGGCCCGGCGCGCCGCGGTCGGCTGTATGTTGAGCCGGCTGATCCTCCTGACGTCCGGAAATGAACCGAAACTGGCTGAATTGTTCGCCCGCGCCGAGCTCAGGCGGGGCGACTGCATGGCCGCCGCCATGCCCTCGACCTCGGCGGATTGGGTAACAGGCGCGCAAAACCCGAAGCTGCGCGGCGCGCTCTGACCAGGCTGTGCGGCAGCCGGTGATCGGTGCTTCGGCAAGATGCTGGTTTCCATGCAACTTTTCGCATTGGGCGGCATTATTGTGAGATGGTGTGGCCCAATTGACCTTGTGACCACAGGCCCGCGGCGGCTAAAGTGACCCCAACCGGAAATGGCGATCCGCCAGCCCAAGAGGACGCGATGACTTTCAAATTTCCCGCCGCCACCAGGTTTCTTTCGTTCGCCGTGGTTGGCGTGCTCGCAATCGGCCTCGGCGCTACCCAGGCCGACGCCCAGACCAAGCGAAAACCAGCCAACGTCAACGGCGCCGCTGCGACCAATGGCAACGGCACTGCTTATGGTCCGGCCGGTCCGAACCGGTCGTATCAATCGGGACGCACGCGGGTTTTCGTGACCACGCGCTCGTGGCTGGATGCTGGCGTCGAAGTGTTGCCCGGCGATCGCAAGTTCAACGACTACGCCTTTCCGCAGTCGACGTCGTTCGCGCAGGAAAACTTAAACCGCCCGCTCGCTCGTCAGCCGCTGTACCCGTCCTATGATCTCGGCGGATATCCGACAGGCTTCCCGCTGTATTGATGCGCGGACGATAACGACCTAACTTCGTCATGGCCGGGCTTGTCCCGGCCATCCGCGTCTCAGTGGGTCCCTCATACAAGAAGGCAAGGCGTGGATGCCCGCGACAAGCGCGGGCATGATGGACGACTTTCACCCCTGCAACGCCTGCATTTCTTTCACGATCGCCTCGCCCATCTCAGTCGAGCTGACCGCCGTCGCGCCTTCCGACTTGATGTCGGCGGTGCGCAGACCCTTGGTCAGCACCGCGGATATCGCGGCGTCGACCTGATCGGCCAGCGCTCCCATATCGAACGAATAGCGCAGCGCCATGCCGAACGATGCGATCATCGCGATCGGATTGGCCAATCCCTTGCCGGCAATATCGGGCGCCGAGCCGTGCACCGGCTCATACAGCGCCTTGCGCTTTTTGGTCTTGACGTCGACTTCGCCGAGCGAGGCCGATGGCAGCATACCGAGCGAGCCGGTCAGCATCGCCGCGATATCCGAGAGCATGTCGCCGAACAGATTGTCGGTCACGATGACGTCGAATTGCTTCGGCCACTTCACCAAATTCATGCCACCGGAATCGGCGAGCTGATGCTCGAGCTGCACATCCTTGTATTCGCGCGCATGCACCTGGCCGACCACCTCGTTCCAGAGCACGCCCGATTTCATCACGTTGCGCTTTTCCATCGAGGTCAGCTTGTTGCGGCGCTTGCGCGCCAGATCGAATGCGACGCGCGCGATGCGCTCGATCTCATAGGTGTCGTAGACCTGGGTATCGACGGCGCGCTTCTGGCCGTTGCCAAGATCGGTGATGGTCTTGGGTTCGCCGAAATAAACCCCGCCGGTGAGTTCGCGCACGATCATGATGTCGAGGCCCTCGACCGCCTCGCGCTTCAGGCTCGAGGCATCCGCAAGCGCTGGATAGCAGATCGCCGGACGAAGGTTGGCGAACAGCGCCATCTCCTTGCGCAGGCGCAGCAGGCCCGCTTCGGGACGCACATCATACGGCACGTGATCCCATTTCGGCCCGCCGACGGCGCCGAAGATCACCGCGTCGCTGGCCTGCGCCAGCGCCATGGTGGCATCGGTGATCGCGACCTTGTCGGCATCATAGGCGGAGCCGCCGACCAGCCCCTGCTCGGTCTCGAAATGCGCGAGGCCCTGCGTGTTCAGCCAGTCGATCAGGCGCTTCACTTCCGCCATCACTTCGGTGCCGATGCCGTCGCCGGGAAGCAGGAGCAGTTTATGGGTCGCCATGGAAGGGTCCTCGTTGCGTATTCTCTGACTCGTCATTCCGGACGCGAAGCGATCCGGAATCTTTCTCCGACCGGGCGGGCGCAAAACTGAGATTCCCCGATGTGCAATTGCACATCTGAGGTTCGCGTCTTTGCGCCCCGGAATGACGACGGACGGATTGCTAAAGCGGCATTGCGCGATTGGCAAGACACCATTGCCGCGCCGCGCCTGTGCAATCGTGGTAGAGCCTGTCACAATGGTTTCCCGCCGGAGTAGTCCCCCTTGCCAGCTCCCGACCGTCCCCCGCCGCCTGCGCACCCTGCGCGGCTGATTCTCATTCTGTCGCTGGCGCCCACCGTTGGCCTCGGGATCGGCCGCTTCGCCTATGCACTGGTACTGCCGGACATGCGCGATGCGCTGGGCTGGTCGTATTCCGCGGCGGGGTTCATGAACACCATCAACGCGGCCGGTTATCTGGCCGGCGCCCTTGTCGCATCGAAGCTCATCAAGCGCTTCGGACTATCTGCCACCGTGCGCTGGGGAACGCTGGCCTGTGTGGCGTCGCTGGCGCTGTGCGCGCTATCCGGCAATTTCATCGTGCTGAGTTTTGCACGGCTGCTGGTGGGATTGGGCGCCGCCGCGGTTTTCATCGCCGGCGCAGCGCTGGCCGCGACCATCGCGCAATCCTACCCCGAGCGGGCGAACTTCCTGCTGAGCTTGTTCTACGCCGGACCCGGCTTGGGCATCGTGTCGTCCGGCCTGATCGCGCCCTACGTTCTGCAGGGATTCGGCCCGGGATCGTGGTGGATCGTCTGGTGGGCGATGACGCTGCTCACGATCGCCATGACCATTCCGCTGCTGCTGACGCGCTTCGATGCAAGCGCCGACATCGCCGATCAATCACCGGCGAAATTCGCGATTGCGCCGGTCGCGATCTATTTGGCCGGCTATTTTCTGTTTGGCGCCGGATACATCGCCTACATGACGTTCATGATTGCGTATATCCGCGACGCCGGCGGCGGCGCTGCGGCGCAGAGCGCGTTCTGGTGCCTGATCGGCTTGAGCGCCTTTGTGACGCCGTGGCTGTGGCGCCGCGTGCTGGCGCATGACAGCGGCGGCATCAGCACCGCGATCATTCTCGGCGTCAACGCCATCGGCGCGGCGCTGCCGCTGCTCGGACATTCTTCGGCGTGGCTCGCCGCATCGGCGCTGGTATTTGGCGTCTCGTTCTTCGCGGTGGTGGGATCGACCACCGCCTTCGTGCGGTTCAATTATCCGCCCGCGGCGTGGCCGACCGCGATCGCGGCGATGACGATCGCATTCGGCGTCGGTCAAACGCTGGGCCCAATTGCCACCGGCGCCATTACCGACGTGATGGGCAGCCTGTCCTATGCGCTCAATGCCGGGGCGGCGATGCTGGCGGCGGGCGCGATCGCTTCGGCGTTTCAGGGAAAGCTGCGGCTTGGAGCGGCGAGTAGCCATTAGCGAGTGGCGAATAGTGGGCCGCAAGCTCGAATAGTCTTCTTGTTCGCCATTCGCTACTCGCCATTCGCCCCCTTCAGCTTCCGCTGAACGAATTGTAGCCCTGGTCTTCCCAGTAGCCGCCCTTGTAGTCGTTGGTGACTTCCATCGAGATCACATATTTCGGATTCTTGAAGCCGAGCTTGGTCGGCACCCGGATCTTCATCGGATAGCCATAGGCCCGCGGCAGGATCTCGTCGGCGAATTTGAACGTCATCTGGGTCTGCGGATGCAGCGCCGTCGCCATGTCCAGAGGGCTGTTGTAGCCGTCGGAATCGGCGCACTGGAACCAGCAATATTTCGCGCGGGTGTCGGCGCCGACCAGTTTGAGAAAATCGCGCAGCGGGGTGCCGGTCCAGCTTCCGATCGCGCTCCAGCCCTCGACGCAGATGTGGCGGGTGATCTGCTTGACCTGCGGCAGCTTGTAAAGCTCCTCCAGCGTCCACGATTTCTTGTTGTCGACCAGGCCCCGCACCTCGAATTTCCAATCCTTGCCTTCGATTTCGGGCGCGTCGTCGAGCACGTAATAGGCGTTGAACGGGAACGGTTTAGTGACGGCGCTTTCGGGAAAGGTCGGGGCCAGCGCATAGGGATTGAAGATCGCCGCCTGCACGCCGTCGTTGAATTTCGATACCTTCTTCAGCATCGCTTCGGCCGAAAAACTGTCGGACACCTTGCAACCGGTCAGGAGCGTCAGCGCGCCGAGGCTGGCGCCGCCGGCGATGAAGCGCCGGCGCGTCGGGTCCGGCATCAGTCTGACGGCGTCGCGCACCAGCAATTGCTTGTCGACGCCTGGGATCAGAAGCGAGCGTAGGCGGCCCATGATAG
Source organism: uncultured Pseudomonadota bacterium (assembly GCA_963819325.1). Classification (GTDB taxonomy): domain Bacteria; phylum Pseudomonadota; class Alphaproteobacteria; order Rhizobiales; family Xanthobacteraceae; genus Bradyrhizobium. The sequence continues at coordinate 66,142 of CAWFVT010000016.1, read as the reverse complement.
GTTCTCCTCAGATCGTGTCTTACCGGCCAATGATCATGGCGCGCAGGGTTTTCGGCACCAGCAGCGCCAGCACGACATGGATCACCAGAAACGCGACGATCAACGCCATGCAAATGAAGTGAACGTAGCGCGCGACATCGTAGCCGCCGAACAATGCGGTCAGGTATTGCAGCTGCACCGGCTTCCAGATCGAAAGTCCCGACAGCACGATGAGGACGCCGACCACGATGATGCCTGCATAAAGCAGCTTCTGCACATAATTGTACCGGGTCAGGTCGTCATGCGACAATTTGCCGGTCAACGCTGCCCTTGTGTCGGCGATCACTCCCGTCGCCGAAATCGGCAGCAGCTTCCTTGCGAAGCGGCCAGTGGCAAAACCCAGCGTGAGATAGACGAGGCCATTGACCATCAAGAGCCACATCGCTGCGAAATGCCACAGCAGCGCGCCGCCGAGCCAGCCACCCAGGGTGATGCTGCTGGGAAAGCTGAAACCGAACAGCGGCGAGGCGTTGTAGATCTGCCATCCCGACATGATCATCAGGATCATGGCCACCGCGTTGATCCAGTGCACGATCCGGACCCACGCCGGCTGGATGACTTTTGCCGTCGCGGCGGCGGGTTTGGCACTGACTGCAAGACTGGACATGGCGTTCCATCGCTAAAGGTCGGTATCTACGGACATTATACGCCGGGAACCCGGGCTTTGTTACAGGAATACGCGCGGTCGGATCGGTCCGCACAGGGCCCTGCGGTCACAAAAAAGCGAGCCGGGTTGCCCGGCTCGCTCTGCGCATCCGCCGCTGCGGGATCGATAAATGCGTATGGTGTTACGACGGCATCAGGACGGTATCGACCACGTGGATCACGCCGTTCGACTGGTTGACGTTCGGGATCGTGACGGTCGACTCGCCTCCCTTGGAGTCGATGATCATCACCGCGTCACCCGAACGCTTGACGGTCAGTTCCTCGCCCTGAACGGTCTTGAGCTTCTTGCCGTCGGTCAGGTCGGAGGCTTCGAGCTTTCCCGCAACCACGTGATAGGTCAGGATCTTGGTGAGCGTCGCCTTGTTTTCGGGCTTCACCAGGGTGTCGACGGTGCCGGCCGGCAATTTGCCGAATGCCGCGTTGGTCGGCGCAAACACCGTGAACGGGCCCTTGCCTTCAAGGGTACCGACGAGGCCGGCGGCCTTCACCGCGGCCACCAACGTCGTATGATCCTTCGAGTTGACGGCATTCTGAATGATGTTCTTCGAGGGGAACATCGCCGCGCCGCCGACCATCACGGTCTTCTCGCCGGACAGTTCGCTTTTCGGCATTTTGTCTTGCGCGCTGACGGGCACAACGACGGCGGCGGTCAGGGCCAGCCCGCCAAAGGCGGCAGCGGTCAAAAGTGCAATACGCTTGGACATGGAACGTCTCCCGATGGATTGAGGTTGCGAGCGGATTTCCGCTGGCGATGAAGCGGCAACATCGCTGACCGTTTGAAACGTCTGGCCATGTCGCCGTTGACCTGAGCTACGGGAGGTTTCCAGGCCAGTTTCGCCGCATAAATTATCGTGATGCATGAAACTAATTCCAGCGCATATCGTGTGCCCGGAATTTTCCGATCAAAGCTTTTTCCGGAGAGCAATGTGATGACATCCCTGCATTCGCAGGGACGTCATCGGAAAAGTTCCGGCTAACCCAGGTGAGCCGGGGTCTGCACGAACGTTCGGTTCCAGGTCGGGCTGATCAGTATTTCGTTGATGCAAACCCGGGGCGGCATGTTGGCGACGAACGCGATGGTGCGGCCGAGGTCTTCGGATTGCAGCATTCTGGCCTGTTCTTCCTCGCTCGGCACCACCGGCCGCAATTTCAGGATCGGGGTCGCGACCTCTCCGGGCGACAGGCAACAGGCCCGCAAGCCATTGACGCATTCATCCATGTTGAAGGAATGGGTCAGCGCCAGCACCGCGTGCTTGGTGGTGGTGTAGGCCGGTCCGGTCATTTTCGACACGTGACGGCCGGCCCACGACGCCACGTTGATGATGCAGCCGTCCTGTTGCGCCCGCATCGCCGGCAGCACCGCGCGCATGCAATACAGCACGCCGTTGAGATTGATTTCGACCAGGTTCTCCCAGCCCTCCAGTTCCATATCCGCCCAGCTGCGCTTCGGTACATTGATGCCGGCGCTGTTGACCAACAGATCGATGCGGCCATGCCTGGCAAGAATCTGATCGGCGGCCCTGGTCACGTCACCGGACTTGCTGACATCCAGCACGATCGCCTCGGCCTTGCCGCCGCTCCTGGTGATCCCGGCCACCACGGCCTCCAGCGCATCCTTGCGGCGTCCCGAAACCACCACGGTCCAGCCATCCGCCGCCAATGCCACCGCGCCGGCCTCACCGATTCCGCTGCCGCCGCCGGTCACCCAGGACACGCGTTTCCCGCTATTTGTCATGCAAACTGTCTCCGTTGCTTTGTGAAGGGCGTTCTTGCTATCCAATCCGCCAAATGGCGCGGCCTGAGGGTCGCAACCGCCCACCGGAATGATGCCTCAATGCACCCCAGAAAACCATCATGAACGCCAACCTGTTTTCCCGCCTGTTCGACGGTCTTGACGATCCAGGCCGGCTTGCGATCGAAACCATCGACGGCCAGCGCATCAGCTATGGCGACCTGATCACGCGTGCCGGTCAGATGGCGAACCTTTTGGTGTCGAGCGGCGTCAAACCGGGCGACCGCGTCGCCGCGCAAACCGAAAAATCGGTGCCGGGTCTCGTGCTCTATCTCGCGGTGGTGCGCGCGGGCGCAGTATATCTGCCGCTCAACACCGCCTACACGCTGAACGAACTTGAATATTTCATCACCGACGCCGAGCCGTCGCTGCTGGTGTGCGATCCCGCCAGGGCCGAGGGCATCGGCGCCATCGCCGCAAAGGTTGGTGCCAAGGTCATGACGCTCGGCGCCGATGGCAAGGGATCGCTGACCGAGGCCGCCGCAAAAGCCAAACCGGAATTCACGACCGTCGCCCGGAGCCATGACGACCTCGCCGCGATCCTTTACACCTCCGGCACCACAGGCCGTTCCAAGGGCGCGATGCTGACGCATGACAATCTGGCATCGAATTCGCTCAGTCTCGTCGACTATTGGCGCTTCACCAACGAGGACGTGCTGATCCACGCGCTTCCGATCTATCACACCCATGGATTGTTCGTGGCCAGCAACGTTACGCTGTTCGCCCGCGCCTCAATGATCTTCCTGCCGAAATTCGACCCCGACCTGATCATCAGACTGATGGCGCGCGCGACTGTGCTGATGGGGGTGCCGACCTTCTACACCCGGCTGCTGCAAAGCCCGGCGCTGACCCGCGAATCCACCCAACACATGCGGTTGTTCATTTCCGGGTCGGCGCCGCTGCTCGCCGATACCCATCGCGAATGGTCCGCGCGCACCGGCCATGCCGTGCTCGAACGCTACGGCATGACCGAGACCAACATGAATACATCGAACCCCTATGATGGCGACCGGGTGCCTGGCGCCGTCGGCCGGGCGCTGCCCGGCGTCACCGTGCGGGTAACCGATCCGGAAACCGGAAACGAACTGGCGCGCGAAACCATCGGCATGATCGAGGTCAAGGGTCCGAACGTGTTCAAGGGCTATTGGCGGATGCCGGAAAAGACCCGGTCAGAATTCCGCGACGACGGATTTTTCATCACCGGCGATCTCGGCAAGATCGACGCCCGCGGCTATGTGCATATTCTCGGCCGCGGCAAGGATCTGGTGATTTCAGGCGGCTTCAACGTGTATCCAAAGGAAATCGAGAGCGAGATCGACGCCATGCCGGGCGTGATCGAATTGGCCGTGATCGGCGTTCCGCACGCGGACTTCGGCGAGGGCGTGACCGCGGTGGTGGTTTGCAACAAGGGTGCCGGCGTCGATGAGGCCTCGGTGCTCAAGGCGCTCGATGGCCGGCTCGCGAAATTCAAGATGCCGAAGCGGGTGTTCGTCGTCGATGAATTGCCGCGCAATGCCATGGGCAAGGTGCAGAAGAACATCCTGCGCGACACCTATGGAAACATCTATGCGAAGGCGAAGTGAGGGCAGCATCCGCTACCCGACGCACCGCACCGCAAACTATCGTTAACCTTGCCGGGGCAATTTGCTTCCGTTTCCCGATCAGCCACTCGCCTCGGGAGTGCCCAACAACCCAATTGTTGGCGGCACGTTAACGGAATGGTCCCTATTTGCTGATAGGTTCATTGATCTTGATGCCGAAGAGCGTTTTGATAGCTCTTGCTTTCAGCAATTACGCTTTTTGGGCACCGAACCAATTTTGACCCGGAAGGAATCTGGCAATCGCGCCAGATCGCCTTCCGTCCGGGTGTTATTTCAATGCCCAAGGCCTCCTCGTCACGCTTTGACGATCTGGACGCAGTCCGGCCCGATGGTTCGCCGGACAAACGCGTCGACATGCTCCGAGGTGTCACCGACCTTTTCCCCGGCGTGGCTGACCGCTTGAACGACGAGCAAATCCGCGCTTTCGACGGAGTCCTGGTGCAACCCGTTAACAAGATCGAAGCAAAAGCGCCGGCGGCGATCAGCACCCGACCGCACCATAGAAGGTAGCTTGGGCATGGCCTTCGGAGACCGAAAGAGCGAGCGCGTCGATTTCGAGCAGGGCATCCGTGTTTACATGATGGGGATTGACGGAACCTGGCGCCGCGACTGCTTGATGATCGACGTATCGCAGACCGGCGCCCGCTTGTCCGTCGAAGGGTCTCTCGAGGGATTGGACCTCAAGGAGTTCTTTCTGCTGCTGTCGTCGACGGGTCTCGCCTATCGCCGCTGTCGAATGGTCCGGCTTGCCGGCGACCAAATCGGCATCGAATTCCTGAAGCAAACCGCACCCAAATCAAGGAATACGACCCGCGAGAAACGCAAGGAACCGCTCGGATGAAGACGATTGTCCGATGCGAGTGCGAGGCGGTCTACGAGCCGACCCAGGCCGGAACTGGATACCGGACCGAAGATACCGCCGACTGCAAGGTTTGCGGTCATGAGCTTGGCGCGTGGCACGGCCATAAGGTGCTCTCGTTCGATCCTGTAAAGAATCCCGCTGAATAGGCCGCGTCTTGCTATGTTTGTGCATATAGTCGCGGACCATACCGACAAGATTTCGGAACTGCGGCGACTGTTTGGATTGCAGCATTGCGTGACGTCCTCGTTGCTCGACAGTGGCAATGACATCCCGCAGCCATGCGACGCGGCGATAGTTGCCGCGGATCTTCGGAGCGAAGACAACATCGCCGCGCTCAAGGCATTATCGGCCAAGACCAAAATGGCCCGGCGAAGGATTTTCGTTATTGACCAAAAAGCGCGGCTGTTGGCGGCGCAGGCCTATGCACTCGGCGCGACACATGCGTTCTTCAGTCCGGTAAATCGGGGGGCCTTGCTCGCGACGCTAGCCGGGAACAACAGATCGTCCGCGGCATCCGGAGATGTCGCACAGGGCCCCCGCGGGGCGGCCTCCAGTGGAGCCGCGGCTCTTGCTTCGATGTTCTCCGCCGTCTTGAGCGGCCAGCAGGTCGACATCGAAGGCGCGAAAAATGCCGCGCGTGAAATTGCCGACAGCGTTGCCGAGGATGGCTTTTCCAGTTGGCTGGATACCGTGCGCCGCCATCACGAAGGCACCTATCAACATTGCCTCCTGGTAACGGGGACTGCCGTCGCCTTTGGATTGAATTTGGGGCTCGCCAAAATGGACATCGAACGGCTGTATTCGGCAGCGATGTTTCACGACATTGGCAAGGCCAAAATCCCAATCGCCGTTCTCGACAAACCGGGACGTCTGGATGCCCAGGAGCGAGCCGTCATCGAAACCCATCCGGCGGCCGGATACGAGGCGCTGAAAGGGACCCGCGGCGTCTCCCCGGAAATTCTGGATGCAATCAGACATCATCATGAATATCTCGACGGAAGCGGATATCCCGACGCGCTCTGCGCTGCGAGCATATCCGACATCGTCCGCATCCTGACCATTTCAGATATTTTTGCCGCGCTGATCGAGGATCGCCGATACAGGCCCAGCATGCCCCGCCCGGAGGCTTATGAAATCCTCTGCGGCATGCGTGGAAAACTCGAAAGTCCGCTGGTGGCTGCGTTCAAGGAAGTGGCCTTGAACGACTAGCGGGGTGTCCGCTTGAAAGCCCGTTTCGGTTGCCAGTCCCCGGCCGGCAGCGCTGCGCGATGGCCGTGCATCTGCTCGTGAATCAAGCTTCACCGTGTCAGCCAACGAAGCCCGGCAGCCCTGTCAATCCCCGTCAATGCAGGGCTCATCTGAAGCTATGAACATTCATTCGCAAACGGTGATTTCGCCGTTGCGCTCAGTGTTTCGAGTTCGTAAATAGAATTCGTATAACGCGATCCCCGAAGGGCCCCCGCGAGCGCCCGCAAACCGTCAAAGCAGCCGATGACCACCAGGATCGAACGACCGGTTTCGCCATTTCTGACTTATCGCTGGACCCTGACGATGGCGATGTCCATCGTCCATCGCGCAACTGGTTTCGCGCTGTATTTCGGTACCTTGCTGCTGGCATGGTGGCTGATCGCGGCGGCTACGGGTCCTGCCGCCTATGCGAACGTGCAGGCCTTTACCTCAAGCTTCATCGGTCGGCTGATCGTATTCGGCTATACTTGGGCGCTGCTGCATCACCTTCTCAGCGGCCTGCGGCACTTCGTCTGGGACCTCGGTTACGGCTTCAAGGCAAGCGAGCGTGAAGCCTTGACCTGGGGCGCGCTGATCGGCGGTATTTCGCTCACGGTGCTGCTGTGGATCGCCGCCTATGCGATCGGAGGCGGACGATGACCGCGCAGGATTCCCCCGCCGCGAAATCGATGCGCACCCCGCTCGGCCGCGTGCGCGCCCTCGGCGCCTCGCATTCCGGCACGTCGGATTTCTGGCGCCAGCGCCTCACCGCGGTGGCGATGACGCTGTTGATCGTGCCGGTCATCGTGGTGGTGATGATGCTGCTCGGCCGCAATCAGGCCGGCGCCGCGCAGATTCTCGGCTCACCCGCGATCGCGATCATCCTGCTGCTGTTCATCGTCGCCAGCGCGTGGCACATGAAAATCGGCATGCAGGTGGTGATCGAGGATTACGTGCACCACGAGAAGCTGAAGCTCGCCGCCATCATGGCCAACAACTTCTTCTGCGTCGCGGTAGCGCTGGCTTCGATCTACGCCATTCTCAAATTGTCATCTGGAGTGTAGCGCATGTGGAGTTTGGCACATGGCCACTGACGGCAACGGCAAGGCTGGTAATGTCAAGGCTGCCAATGGCAGCGGTGGCCCCGCCACCAATGGTCAAGCCTACCCGATCGAAGACCACACCTATGACGTCGTCGTGGTCGGCGCCGGCGGCGCCGGTTTGCGCGCGGTGGTGGGCTGCGGCGAGGCCGGGCTGCGCACCGCCTGCATCACCAAGGTATTTCCGACGCGCTCGCATACGGTAGCGGCCCAGGGCGGCATCTCCGCCTCGCTCGGCAATATGCATCCGGACGATTGGCGCTGGCATATGTACGACACCGTCAAGGGGTCGGACTGGCTCGGCGATCAGGACGCCATCGAATATATGGTCCGCAACGCGCCGGAAGCGGTCTACGAGCTGGAACATTGGGGCGTGCCGTTCTCGCGCACCGAGGACGGCAAGATTTATCAACGGCCGTTCGGCGGCATGACGCTGGACTACGGCAAGGGCCAGGCCCAGCGCACCTGCGCCGCCGCCGACCGTACCGGCCACGCCATGCTGCACACCATGTACGGCCAGGCGCTGCGTCACTCCGCTGAATTCTACATCGAGTTTTTCGCCATCGACCTGATCATGGATGACCAGGGCGTTTGCCGCGGGGTGATCGCGCTGAAGCTCGACGACGGCACGCTGCATCGTTTCCGCGCCCAGACCACCATTCTCGCTACCGGCGGCTATGGCCGCGCCTATGCCTCCTGTACCTCGGCGCACACCTGCACCGGGGATGGCGGCGCCATGGCGTTGCGCGCCGGCCTGCCGCTGCAGGACATGGAGTTCGTCCAGTTCCACCCGACCGGCATCTATGGCTCGGGCTGCCTCGTCACGGAGGGTGCGCGCGGTGAAGGCGGCTATCTGGTCAACGCCGAAGGCGAGCGCTTCATGGAGCGCTATGCGCCGTCCGCCAAGGACCTTGCATCACGCGATGTCGTTTCGCGCGCGATGACGATCGAGATCCGCGAAGGCCGCGGCGTCGGCAAGAAAAAGGACCACATCTTCCTGCACCTCGACCATCTCGATCCCAAGGTGCTGCATGAACGCCTGCCGGGGATTTCCGAATCCGCCAGGATCTTCGCCAATGTCGATGTCACCCGCGAGCCGATCCCGATCCTGCCCACGGTGCACTACAATATGGGCGGCATTCCCACCAATTATCACGCCGAAGTGCTGACCAAGAGCAATGGCGACGATAACGCCGTCGTGCCGGGCCTGATGGCGCTCGGCGAAGCCGCCTGCGTTTCGGTGCACGGCGCCAATCGTCTCGGCTCCAATTCGCTGATCGACCTCGTGGTGTTCGGCCGCGCCGCGGCGCTGCGCTGCGCCGAGAAGCTGACCGCGAACGGCAAGCAGCCGGAACTGCCGGCGGGTTCGGCCGACAAGGCGCTCGGACGGCTCGATCATTATCGCTATGCATCCGGCGGCACGCCGACCGCCAAGCTGCGCGACAGCATGCAGCATGTCATGCAGAACAATTGCGCGGTGTTCCGCACCGGCGAGGTGCTGCAGGAAGGCCAGAACCTGATTCACAAGGTTCATGGCGGCATCCGCGACATCTCGGTGACCGACCGTTCGCTGATCTGGAATTCCGATCTGGTCGAAACCCTGGAATTCGACAATCTGATCGTGCAGGCGGTGGTAACGATGGACTCGGCGGCGAACCGCAGCGAGAGCCGCGGGGCGCATGCGCGCGAGGATTTCCCCGACCGCGACGACAAGAACTGGATGAAGCATACGCTGGCGTGGATCGACGATGGCGGCAAGACCTCGATCGACTACCGCCCGGTGCACGACTACACCATGACCAATGACGTTCAGTACATTCCGCCGAAAGCGCGGGTGTATTGAGTAACAATCAAAGCCCGTCATTCCAGGGCGCAAGGCAAGAAACGATGGTTGAATTCGCACTGCCGAAAAATTCCAGGATCAGCGGCGGCAAGACCTGGCCGAAGCCGGCCGGCGCCAGCGAGACGCGCGAATTCAAGATCTATCGCTGGAATCCGGACGACGGCAAGAATCCCAGCGTCGACACCTATTTCATCGACACCAACGAATGCGGCCCGATGATCCTCGACGGCCTGATCTGGATCAAGAACCACATCGACCCGACGCTGACCTTCCGCCGCTCCTGCCGCGAAGGCGTCTGCGGCTCCTGCGCCATGAACATCGACGGCCAGAACACGCTGGCCTGCACCAAATCGATGCACGACGTGAAAGAAGGCGCGGTAAAGATCAATCCGCTGCCGCATCAGCCGGTCGTAAAGGACCTGGTACCCGATCTCACCAACTTCTACGCCCAATATGCCTCGATCGAGCCGTGGCTGAAGACCACCACGCCGACGCCGCAGAAGGAATGGAAGCAGAGCCACGAGGACCGCGAAAAGCTCGACGGCCTCTATGAGTGCATTCTCTGCGCCTGCTGCTCGACCTCATGCCCGAGCTATTGGTGGAATAGCGATCGCTTCCTGGGGCCGGCGGCATTGCTGCAGGCGACACGCTGGGTCAAGGACAGCCGCGATGAAGCCACCGGCGAGCGGCTCGACAATCTCGAAGATCCGTTCCGGCTCTATCGCTGCCACACCATCATGAACTGCGCCAAGGCCTGCCCGAAGGGCCTCAATCCCTCCGAGGCGATCGCCGAACTAAAGCTGAAACTGGTCGAGCGCCAGATCTGACGCTCCATTCAACTGCGAATCCCGCCCTCATCCCGAGAGCCGCGCTTTTGCGCGGCTCCTGTCATTTCCCAGCGAAATCCGGCTAGCCCCGGTGTTCAATCCGGGCATTGAACCGCTGCCTGCCGAGCCGATCGAGCGTCGAAAATGACGAAGCTGATGCCGGCCATGATCCAAACTCCGATCCCGCCATAGAGCATCACCCAACCAAAGCCGCTCCCAAGCGCCTCATGCGCGATGGAGTCAGTCAGCCCCGGCACGGACGCGGTGTTTCCAGCGGCAATCCTTTCGGCGAGGAGGCGCAATTGGACGGCGTCCAGGTTGGGTAGCGCGCCCTTGAGGTGCGCCAGCACGCCGCTCGCCAGGATGAAGCCCATCATCGCTATGTTGACCGCGAGTGAAACCATCCGTGCGCTCATGTCGATGCCGGAGGCCATGCCCGCGCGGTCACTCGAAACAGCACCCGTCGTCGTATTGGTGACGGGTGTGTTGGTTATTCCGAGACCAATCCCGGCAACCAGACAGCCAGGTAGCATTGTCAACCAGTCTGGCTGCGCGACGGCGCTGCCGAACTTCATCAGGATGAACCCGACGCCGATTGTGAACAGCCCTGCCGGAATGATGATGTCCGGCTGGTAGCGCAGCGAAAGTCGCTCCGCCAATGGCGGCATCACAAGGGTCGGCAGCGTGTAGGCGAGCAACGCAAAACCGGCGGCAATGCTGTCATAGCCGAGGCCGGCGTGGAACCAGATCGGCAGATAGATCATGAAAGGCCAGTAGCTGAGATTCATCGCGGCCGAGCCGACGATTGCACCCGAAAACGGGCGGACGCGAAATACCGAAAAGTCGAACGTCGGTCGTCGACTAACCTTCTCGGCACGGAGGAAGGCGATAAAACTCGCGGCGGAGACGCCGAGGATCGCAAGGCCGGTCGGGCTGGCAAAGCCGAGATCCGGTCCCTGGGTGATGTAGAAAGCAAGACAAAAGACGGAAAGCGACAGCGTCAAGATGCCAACAACGTCGAGGCCGCCCGCCTTCGGGTCCTTCGACTCGTGGACACCGGTCACCGTGAGCGCGAGGGCCAGGACCGCAAACAGCCCGTGGATGAGGAACACCCACTTCCAGCTCAAGCCCGCGACGATCCCGCCGCCAATAACGGGCCCGAAGCCGAGACCAATGCCGAAGATAACGCCCCACCAGCCGAAGGCGACGGCGCGCTCGCGTCCTCCCTGAAATTCATATGACAGCACGGCTATTTGACCGATCAGCATCGCGCCGCCGCTCAAGCCCTGAAGAAACCGAGCGACGATGAGCGTAGAGATGTTCGGGGATAGGCCGCAGATCAATGACGTGAGGCCGAAGGCGGCGATGGAGACAAGAAAGACGAACTTGCGCCCGTAGCGATCGGCCACCGTGCCCGTGGCCATGAGCACGGTCGTCACCGCGATCGTATACGCGTTCATGACCCACTGCAGTTGCTTGAAGTCCGCGTGCAGCACCTGTTCCAGCGTCGGCAAAATTGAGGGGATGCTGGATATCTCCAATCCAAACATCAAGCAGGCAAGGCACACGGCGAACAAAACGACGACGCCTCGATGGGTCCGTGCAGCAGGCATGGTTCGGCCTTTCGACGAATTGGTCGGCAATCGACGAATCCGAGATGGCAAGAGGGAGCGCAGTCGGCTCGCATATTGCGCGTTACGGAGTAGAGGTAGGCCGAACTTGATCCCTTTAGAATTGGATGATCTAATATTTCAGAGATAACAAATTCGAATGACTGAGATGACCACGTTGGACGTTGATGCCGCGATCATCGATCGAGAGGACGACATGAACCCCGAAGAGTTCGCATGACGACTGCCGTCCCCATCATCCTGCATCATTTCGAAGAGTCGCCGTTCTCCGAAAAAGTCCGGCTCGTCTTCGGCCTGAAGAATATCGCGTGGGCGTCAGTGCGGATCTCGCGGATCATGCCGCGTCCCGACTTGATGCCGATGACCGGGGGCTATCGGCGCACGCCGGTTCTGCAGATCGGCGCCGACATCTATTGCGATACCCAGGTGATCCTGCGCGAGCTGGAACGGCGGTTTCCGGCGCCGACGCTGTTTCCTGCGGGATATGAAGGCGTCGCGTCGGCCACCGCGATGTGGACCGACCGGACGTTTTTTCAGAGCACCGTCAACCTCGTGTTCGGCACGCTGGCCGACAAGGTGCCACCGGATTTCATCGCCGATCGCGAAAAGCTGCGCGGCGCCAAATTCGATGTGGCAGCCATGGCATCGGCGATCCCGCAAATGCGTGACCAGTTCCGCGCCCATGTGCAATGGATCGAGGCCCAGCTTGCCGACGGGCGAAACTGGATGGGCGGCGACAGAGCGAGCCTTTGCGATATCAACGCCTATATGAACATCTGGTATTTGCGCGGGAGTCTTCCTGGCGAAGCCGACCGGCTGCTCGCCGAATTTGCGGCCACGCGGGCATGGGAAACACGGATGCGCGCGGTCGGCCATGGCCCCCGCAGTGAAATGACGACCGCGGCCGCGCTCGACATCGCCGCGGGCGCGACACCGCAGACCGCGGTGTTGCCCGATCCCAATGATCCGAACGGCCGCAAGCCCGGCGACCGGGTCGAGGTCATGCCCGACGACTACGGCAGGATCAAAGTCAGTGGTGAGATCGTCGCGCTCTCATCACATCACATCGCCGTTCGCCGGCATGATCCGCGCGCCGGTGAGGTGGTCGTGCACTTCCCGCGCGCGGGTTTCCTGGTGCTTTCCGCCTAATACGATGTTGGTCCGCGGCTGAATCCCTACCGCATCACCGCGTGACGTTCCAGGTGCCGGAACATTGGCGGCGGCGCGCCGTTGACCGATCAGCGTGAATAGCGGAAGCAACAAAATGCCGATCGATCCGCAGGAGGATCCGCCGATCAAGCCGGGACAACCGTCGGAGCCGCCGCAGGAGAGCCCGCCGGGAAATCCGCGGCCCGAGGTTCCGCCGCCGTTGCAGGATCCCGGCGAACCGCCGCGGCCGCAAGAATTGCCGGGCCGCACGCCTGATGAGCTGCCGGTGCGAGGACCGCAGGTGCCGCCGGGACCTCAAGGGCCGTTCGCAGGGTCGGGCGGCTGATTTTGCCGATTTGGAGCACGCCGTATCGGATGCCATGCCTTGCCGGTTAACATGTCGCAGGGACAATGCGATGCGCCGTTGGAAATGATCGCTCTGAATAAGCAATGAACGGACGCCGTGCCGGACTTTCTATACTCAGAAATAAAAACAAGGCCGCGTTGGAAGGCCGCCACAATCCGGCCTAACGCTTATTCGTTGATCACCGAATCTTGTTGTCAATAATTCTCCGGGGAACTCAGACCATCATGACAAAACTTAGTCTCGTGCTGCTCGCTACGACGGCTCTTACGGCGATGCAATTCGCAAGCGCGTCGTCGCACGCCCAAACCGCACCGCTGGTTGTGGCGCAGGCACAGACCGAAGTCGGTCCGGACGGAAAGCCGAAACCGCCGCCCGCTCATCCTGCACCGCCCAAGCCCGCAGCACCGCCGCCGCACCCCGCACCTGCGCCACCAAAACCCGCGGCGCCCCCGGCTGCGGCGCCGCCCCCGCACCCGGTAGCGCCCCCGCCGCATCAGCCGCCCGCCGCCGCACCACCGCAGCGTCCCGTCCCCCCGGCGGCAGCGCCGCCGCCTGCTGCGCCGAAGCCACCCGCGCCTCCCGCTGCAGCGCCTGTTGCGCCAAAACCTCCGGCCGGACCCGCTGCCGTGCCTGTTCAACCGAAGCCCGCTGCGCCGGCCGCTGCCGTGCCCGTTCAACCGAAGCCAGCTGCACCGGCCGCCGCCGAACCCGTTCAGCCGAAGCCAGCTGCACCGGCCGCCGCCGAACCCGTTCAGCCGAAGCCAGCTGCACCGGCCGCCGCCGAACCCGTTCAGCCGAAGCCAGCTGCACCGGCCGCCGCCAATCCGTTCAGCCGAAACCAGCTGCACCGGCTGCCGCCGAACCCGTTCAGCCGAAACCCGCGCCCGGCGCCGCGCCGGCCGCGCAACCGCTGCCGAAAGGCGCAGCAACTCCGGCAACGCCACCCCCCGCGGGCGCTGGTGCGCCGCCGCGGCGGCCCGGACCGCCCGGCAGCAATCGGGCGCCGAATGCCGCCGCTCCAGCGGCCCCGAATGCGGCTCCAGCCGCGCCGAATGCTGCGCCCACAGCGGCGCCGAATGCTGCACCCGCAGCAACGCCGAAAGCCGCTCCAGCGGCGCCCAACGCGACTCCACCGCAGGGTGGCGGCCCCAGAGGACAGGCCGTGCCACCGGCTGGCGCTGCGCCGATGGTGCGCCATGCGCCGCCGACCGTCACCGCACCGCTCCCGGCCATGGCACCGCGCGCCCAGGCCCTGACGCCGATTGCGCCCGGAGCCGCGCGGCAGGGGCCGCGACGCATGGAAGGGTTCCGTAATGAGCGCAAGGAAACCCAGGAAGGCGGCCGCACCGTCATCACCGAACCCGGACGCGTCATCGTTCGCGATCCCGGCGGCCAGTCATTCGTTCGTCACGACGAAATGGACCGGTTCCGGTTTGGCGCGCGCGATATCCAGACCCGCCAGGTCGGCGGCGAAACCCAGACCATCGTGATTCGTCCCGACGGCTCGCAGATCATCACCGTGAACGGCCGCGACGGCGAGTTGATGCGCCGGATTCGCCGGGATCGGGAGGGCCGCGAGATCATCATCATCGACAACACTTATCGCGATCCGCGCGCGGTCGGCGGCTTCTATGTCGATCTGCCGCCGCCGGTCATCAACATTCCCTACGATCGCTACATCGTCGACGCCGGCGACGCCTCGCCCGACCTGATCTACGACACCATGGAAGCACCACCGGTGGACAGGATCGACCGGCGTTACTCGCTCGACGAAATCCGCTACAGCCCGTCGGTGCGGATGTTGATGCCGAGCATCGATCTCAACACCATCAACTTCGAAACCGGATCGTGGGAGATCCCGCCGGATCAGGCGGCCAAGCTGCAGTCGATCGCCGACGGTCTCAATCGGGCGATCGCGCGCAACCCGCGCGAGGTGTTCCTGATCGAGGGCCACACCGATGCGGTGGGATCGGACGTCGACAACCTGTCGCTGTCGGATCGGCGCGCCGAAGCCGCGGCCGAATTGCTGACGCAGCAATTCAATGTGCCGGCGGAAAACCTGACCTCGCAGGGATACGGCTCGCAATATCTGAAAGAGCAGACCGACGGGCCGAGCCTCGTCAACCGGCGCGTCACCATCCGCCGCATCACGCCCCTGCTCACCGGCGGAACGGCCTCGCTGCCGCCGCCGCCTCCGGGCACCGCGCCGCCGCAGTGAGGCGAAACGCTTGCTAAGGAAAATGGCCGGGAGCGATCCCGGCCATTTTTATTTCTCTCCCCGCGTCCGTGCTGTTTTCAGTCCTTGTCGGTATCGAGCTTGAAGATGTCCGAGCCTTCTCCGATCGATAGCAAGCCGGTCTCGGCGTAGAGATCGAGCTTGGCGCGGGTGTCTGAAATGTCGAGGTTGCGCATGGTCAGCTGGCCGATGCGGTCCGCCGGCGTGAATGCCGCATCATCCACCTTCTCCATGCTCAGCCGCTCCGGCTGATAGGTCAGATTGGGGCTTTCGGTGTTCAGGATCGAGTAGTCATTGCCACGTCGCAGCTCGAGCGTGACCTCGCCGGTGACGGCGCGGGCCACCCAGCGCTGGGCGGTTTCGCGCAGCATCAGCGCCTGCGAATCGAACCACCGCCCCTGATAGAGCAAGCGGCCAAGGCGCATGCCGCTGGTCCGGTATTGCTCGATGGTGTCTTCGTTATGGATGCCGGTGACCAGGCGCTCATAGGCGACATGCAGCAGCGCCATGCCGGGAGCCTCGTAGATGCCGCGGCTCTTGGCCTCGATGATCCGGTTCTCGATCTGGTCGCTCATGCCAAGGCCATGCCGGCCACCGATGGCGTTGGCCTGGAGAAACAGCGCGACCGGATCGGCGAACGTCTGGCCGTTCAGCGCGATCGGCTGGCCTTCCTCAAAGCGCACGGTGACCGTTTCGGCCTTGACGGCACAATCGTCGCGCCAGAATGGCACGCCCATGATGGGCGTGACGATCTTGATGCCGCTATCGAGACTCTCGAGATCCTTGGCCTCGTGGGTCGCGCCGAGGATATTGCTGTCGGTCGAATACGCCTTCTCGGCGCTCATCTTGTAGCCGAAGCCGTTGGCGGTCAGGTACGCCGACATTTCCGCGCGCCCGCCGAGTTCGTCGATGAACTGCTGGTCGAGCCACGGCTTGTAGATCTTCAGACCAGGATTGGTCAGCAGGCCGTAACGATAGAACCGCTCGATATCGTTGCCTTTGAACGTGGAGCCATCGCCCCAGATGTTGACGCCGTCCTGCTTCATGGCCGCGACCAGCATCGTGCCGGTCACGGCGCGGCCGAGCGGCGTGGTGTTGAAGTAGGCAATGCCGCCGGTTGAGATGTGGAAAGCGCCGGACTGGATCGCGGCGATACCTTCGTGGACCAGTTGCGTCCGGCAATCCACCAGCCGGGCCTTTTCGGCGCCGTAGTCCATGGCCTTGCGCGGGATCGCGTCGTAGTCGGCTTCGTCCGGTTGCCCGAGATTGGCGGTATAGGCGAAGACGCGGGCGCCTTTCTGCTTCATCCACAGCAGCGCCGCGCTGGTATCGAGACCGCCCGAGAAGGCAATGCCGACTTTTTCCCCTTTGGGCAGGCCTTTCAGGATCGTACTCATCGAACTTCCAATCGGTCGTAATTGCTGATGTTTCTTGAATGCGCGAATAACAAATTTCGCGGCGATGGGCACGCGTTTAATGGCGGATGGCGGTCGAACGACCGGGCAGCATTACTTCCGTTTGCGAAAACGAGTGCCCAGCCGTGTCAGCGCGGCATCGATGCCCTCATCCGTCAGCCGGGTCGGTGGCCAGCGGTAGATGGTGCGATAGGCCAGCCAGATCACCAGGAACGTCACCAGCCCCGCGGTGGCGACGTCGGTAAAAAAGTGACCGCCGAACGCCATCCTGAGCACGCTCGTGGTCACGCCGAACAGGGTCGCTGCGGCATAGGCCAGCGGCCGCCATGGCGGCGGCGTCAACGCGGCCGGCGCATAGGCCCAGAATGCGGTCGCGCCTTCGCCGGAGAAAAACGAGCAGTTGCGGCCGCACGCGCCGCGCGGGTCCCACCACGGCACAAATTCCTGCGGCCCGTTGAATTGCGTGACCATCACCGGGCGCGGCCGGCCCCAAAAGCTCTTGAAGGTGAAATTAGTGAGAACGCCCGCGGAAAGAACAAGGGTGACGAGTAGAAAGACCATCGCGCGCCCGGACATCAGGAGCGGCCGCTCCGGCCGCACCAGCTTTGCCACCAAGGCGATGATCGCCGGCAGCGCCAGGCCCCACGCGATCCACATCGCGGCGTCGCGCGCGATCATCGCCAGCGTGTTGAATTTCAACGGAAAGGATTTGGTCGCCGGATCGTAAAACAGCGCAGTCAGCTTCAGATCGAGCTCGGGATGAATCCCGAACAGCAATCCGATGACAACGGCAAGGGCGAGCGCGATGAAAAGTCCGGTCCGGTTCATGGCGCGGGGTTTAGCCGAGGAGACCGGGCAAGAAAAGGCGCTTGACGGGACCGTCATCCCCCGGGATGAACGCACTTGCGTTCACCCGAGAGGCGCGAGTTCTTGCGAGCCTCGAAGGATGACTGCAATGCGCGTAGCTCATCCTTCGAGACGCGGCCAAGTGGCCGCTCCTCAGGATGACGGCGTTACAGTGTCTTGCGGCGGCGGCGAATGCGCCGGCAGCGGCGGCGGTAAACGCAAGGGCTGCCGTGGCTCGCGCCAGGCGCCGGCATTGCGGCCCGCCAACATCCAATAGACGACACCTCCGACGATCCCCGCCCCCGTCATGATTTCGAGGTGGCGCCGGACGATGCCCTCAAAGCGAAGCGTCTCGGGGTCGAACGGAACCAGGCCGAGATAGCATGCCAGCCCGATGATCGCGCCGCCGACCGCGTAGCTCAGCGCGCCCCTGATCGAAAAGGCCTCGGTGATCGCAGCGATGATCATCGCCGGCAACAGCGCAAAGCCGCTGACGAAAATGAAACCGAAACCGAGCACGATGTTCAGCGCATCCGGGTCGATCGGGGTGCTGCCGAAATCGCTGAGTTCCGGATACAGCACCGTGCCGACCACGACCATTCCCGCCACCAGACAGGCGGCGAGAAATCCGAACAGAATGACGAACAGCCGACCGATCAGTGCCATGCGATCAATCCATCATCGAATATCCGCAGCACCGATCTTTCCCCGTCATGGCCGGGCATAGTGGTCTGCCTTGCGCAGACTACGTAAACTTGTCTGCACTCCCGGCCATCCACGTCTTTACACAATCGCAGCAAAGCAAGACGTGGATGCCCGGCACAAGGCCGGGCATGACGGCGGTAATATGTCATTCGTCTCAGTCCGTCATCGCCATGGCGCGCAGCGCCTGCCGCTCGCGAACCGACAATTTCTCGGTCTCCGATTTCAACTGGCCGCAGGCGGCAAGGATGTCGCGGCCGCGCGGCGTGCGCACCGGCGAGGAGTAACCGGCGTTGAAGACATACTCCGAGAACTTCTCGATCTGGTCCCAGTCCGAACATTCGTAAGCCGTGCCCGGCCACGGGTTGAACGGAATGAGATTGATCTTGGCCGGAATCCCCTTCAGCATTTTGACCAGCAGCCTGGCGTCATCCAGCGAATCGTTGACCCCCTTCAACATCACATATTCGAAGGTGATGCGCCGCGCATTGGACGAGCCGGGATAATCGCGGCAGGCCTGCAGCAATTCCGCGATCGGGTATTTGCGATTCAGCGGCACCAGTTCGTTGCGCAATTCGTCGCGTACCGCATGCAGCGAGATCGCCAGCATGACGCCGATTTCATCGCCGGTCCGGATGATGTTCGGCACCACGCCGGAGGTCGACAGCGTGATGCGGCGGCGCGAAATGCCGATGCCCTCATTGTCGGCGACGATCAGGAGCGCATCGCGCACTGCCTCGAAATTATACAACGGCTCGCCCATCCCCATCATCACCACATTGGTGACGAGGCGGCTGCCGGTCGGGGTCACGCGGTCGGCCCAGTCGTTGAGACGATCGCGCGCCACCATGATCTGGCCGACGATTTCGCCCGCGGTGAGGTTGCGTACCAGCCGCTGCGTGCCGGTGTGGCAGAATGAACAATTCAGCGTGCAGCCGACCTGCGAGGAAACGCATAGCGTGCCGCGGTCGGTTTCCGGAATATAGACGCACTCGACTTCATGCGCCTTTTCGAGCTTGTCGCCGCTCGGCAATCGCAGCAGCCATTTGCGGGTGCCGTCGTTGGAAACCTGCTCGGCGACCACTTCGGGACGCGCGACCGTGAAGTGTTGCTCGAGTTCGCCGCGCATTTCCTTGGAAATGCTCGTCATCTCGTCGAAGCGCTGAGCGCCGCGGACATAGATCCAGTGCCAGAGCTGCTGAACGCGCATCTTGCGCTGGGCCGGCGCCACGCCGATGGCGCCGAGCTGATCGGCGATCTCCGCGCGCGACAGCCCGACCAGCGACGGCTTTGCCGGCGGCACATAGGTTTCGAGCGCGACCTTTTCCAGCGGCGCGCGCGTATCGGAACTGGCCATGGTTGAAATATCGGTCATTGCGTCTCTCATGAAGCATCAAATAGGCTTTTCATGGCCCTCTGGAAAGGCGCTAAATACTGCATTATTGCAACAACGGAAGCACGCTCCCCCTTCTTTTGGGAGAGGTATCTCAAAACTCGCAGCATTCCGTGATTTGAAATTTCAAGATCGAACTTAGCGCCGGCAATCCTGCGCCAGCCTCTCGAGCGCCTGGGACAGGCCCTTCATCGAAAAGGTGTCGGTGGTCTCGGTGCCCTTGGCCGATACGCCCTTGACCACCACATCGGCGGCCTTGCGCATGGCCTCGACCATCCGCTCTTCCTCGGCGGCGTTCTTGATCCAGAGGCCATCGCCCTGGGTGTACATCGCGTAAGTGGCGCCACCGACCTGCAGCGTCGATTCCGAACCCGGCTTGAGCGCGTAGCCGATCATGATCGAAAATTCATTGGTGACTTTCTCGGCCGGACGCGTCGAGACGAAAGCGTAGGCCGGGTCGCGCGGACGATTCGGCGGATTGGTTTTCGACGACGACGGCTTGGCGAGCGCAAAGCACACTTTTTTGCCGTTCGGCGTTGCGGTATAGGCGCCCCAGGTGCCGAACTGGCCGATCAGCGTTGGCTCTGCGCTGCCCGTAGCAGCGGCGGCAGCCGCCGCCGGCTTGGCAGCCGCGGGTTTCGCCGCGCTTTTCGACATCGCGCTTTGCACCTGTGCAGGGATCGCGACCCCGTACACCAGCGCACCCGCTGCCAGAGTTATCAGCATTCGCCGCACGGACATGATCAAATCTGGTTCCCTCATCATTGTGACTGGAAGATGGCCCGACCTGACGGCGTCGCAGGGCCGATGGATAGCGGGGAAAAGCCTTTTTGGGAAGGCAGTTACCGACACAGAGCCGGCACTTGCGGAGACGCATGGCGCGGCTTGCCGGCGTTATTCAACATCAGCTTTTCGATCGCGCCGTCCGCTGTTTCTCCCACTGCGCGTCGCTCCAATGCAGCAGGTCCTCGGCGCCGGAGCTGCGTAAATGCGCGCCGCCGTCCTGCACCACCATCTCGCCGTTGATGTATCCGGCCCGGTCGGAAATCAGGAAACTCGCCAAGTCAGCGAGCTCGCCGTGTTCGCCGACACGCCCGAGCGGATTTCTGGAAGCCGGCCCCTCGTCGCGACCCTCGGGGTGAAGCTGGCCCGATGCGCCCGGGGTCGGAAACGGACCGGGTGCGATCGCCACCGTGCGGATGCCTCTGGGCCCCCATTCCACCGCGAGGCTTTTGGTCATCGCCAGAATGGCGGATTTCGCCATCGCCGAAGGCACCGTGAAGGCGCGGCCGGTAATGGTCGAGGTCGACAGGATGCTCAGCACCACGCCCTTGTGTCCGCCCTCGATCCAGCGCTTGCCCGCGTCGAGCGTGCAATACATCGCGCCGTGCAGCGTCGGCGCCAGCACGGCATCGGCCGCCCGAAATGACAGTCGCTCGGTCTGCGCGATGAATGTGGCGGCGGCGTTGTTGACCAGCACGTCGATCGGCGCGGCGCGCCAGATCGTATCCATCATGGCCTCGACCGAACCACCGTCACGAATGTCGCACCGGATCGCGCTGACCTTGCCGCCGAGATCATCGCGCCATTGCGCCGCGGTCACCTCCAGCAGTTCAAGCCGGCGGCCGCAGATGATCAGCTCGGCGCCCAGTTCGACGAAGCGACGTCCCATCGCCGCGCCGAGCCCGGAACCGCCGCCGGTGATCAATATCCGCTTTCCCGCCAGCAGGCCTGTTTCAAACATTGTTAGAACCCTCGATGGACTGGCAGCCATGCCGTTCCGAATCAGATTGTAGCCCGCCTTCAAATCCGGCATGAAGCATCCAGCATTATTTGTGTGTCCGAAAATCAGGTGTGTCCATGAAAGCCATTCTCTGCTCGCAATATTGCGGCCCCGACGACCTCGTGCTGGCCGATGTACCCGATCCCGTGGCCGGGCCCGGCGAAGCCGTGATATCGATCAAATCCGCGGCGCTGAATTTCTTCGACCTGCTGATGATTCAGGGCAAGTACCAGATCAAGCCGCCGTTTCCGTTTTCGCCCGCGGCCGAAGTCGCCGGCGTGATTGAAAGCGTCGGCGCCGGCGTGACCAGCCTGAAGGTCGGCGACCGCGTCGTGGCATCGTGCGGCCATAACGGCGCGCGCGAGAAGATCGCGCTGGCCGCCGACTCCATCGTCAAAATTCCGGACAATCTGGATTTCGACCGCGCCGCCGGCATCATCATCATTTACGGCACCGCGCTGCATGCGCTGGAGGATCGCGCCAGTCCGAAGGCGGGCGAGACCCTGGCGGTGCTCGGCGCCGCCGGTGGCACGGGTCTCGCCGCATGCGAACTCGGCAAGCTGATGGGCCTCAAGGTGATCGCCTGCGCATCGTCGGAGGAGAAGCTTGAATTCGCCAAGGCGCATGGCGCCGAGCTCGGCCTCAACTACAGCAGCGAAGATCTCAAGGAAGGCCTGCGCCGGCTCACTGGCGGCAAGGGCGCTGATATTATCTTCGACCCGGTCGGCGGCAGCTATGCCGAAGCAGCACTGCGCGCGATCGCGTGGGAGGGCCGCTTTCTGGTGATCGGGTTTGCCGCCGGCGACATTCCGAAGATGCCGCTCAATCTGGCGCTGCTGAAAGGTTGCGACATCCGCGGCGTGTTCTGGGGCCACTGGGCACGACTCAATCCGGCCAAGAACCGCGATAATCTGGAAAAGCTGGTGAAGTGGACCGCGGAGGGCAAGATCTCATCGCATGTCGACCGCACCTTCCCGCTGGCGCAAACCGCCGACGCCTTGAAGGTGCTCGCGGGCCGCAAGGCGATGGGCAAGGTGATCCTGCATCCCTGATGGGATGCGGCAGAGCGCATCGCATCGGCGCCAACTATTCTGCCGCTTCACCCCCGTCGCCCACCCGCTTCAGCGCGGCGCGGGCGGCGTCGCGATGGTCCGTGGTGATGTGGGTCGCGACCAGCCGGATCGCGGTGGCGAGCACCGCGGCATCGTCGGTGAAGCCGAGCACCGGCAGCATGTCCGGGATGAAATCGAACGGCAGGATGAAGTAGGCGATGGCGCCGAGCAGCGTCGCCTGCACATGGCGCGGCGTCTCCTTGTCGAACGCGCAATAATAGGCCGCCAGCAGATCCTCCGCGAACGGAAGCCTCGCGGCCACCCGCTTCAGCTTGAGCCAGAAGCGCTTGCGCACACTTTCGCGGTCTTGTCCCAGCCGGTCGGCCGGCTCGAAACCCACGGTATGTTCGGTTGCCATCATCCGGGCTCCCTGAGAACAGCGATCCATCGCCGCGGCGTAAGCATCCTTATTCGGAATGCCGTGCTGATCTGGGGATGCCTTACCGGACCGCAAGCTGGTTTTTGTTTTGGCGCGATTTCTTCACGCGAACCGGAATCCAACCCGGATCAAGTCCGGGCAGGCTTTCGCTCGAAATCGCCACGGGTCGGTCAAGCCACGCCGAGCTGCCCGGCGATCGCGTTCATGGCCTTTGCAAGTTCGATGTCGCGCGTGGTGATGCCGCCGGCATCATGGGTGGCCAGCACCACTTCCACCGTCTTGTAGACGTTGCGCCATTCCGGATGATGGTCGTTCTTTTCGGCTACCAGTGCGGCGCGGGACATGAAGCCGAAGGCTTCGTTGAAATTCTTGAAAACAAAGGTCCGCGCGATCGCCTCGCGCCCGGGCGTCTCGGTCCATCCCGGCAAACCCTTCAGGGCCGATTTTCGCGCCTCCTCCGACAGCCGCTGCACCATGATCGCCTTCCTCCCGTTCTCCGCCGGCCACAGCCTATCACCGAACGATAGGCCTTGGTTCAGGGCTGGCGTGGTGGTTCAGGCGAACTCTTCGCCTGCCAAAGATGGATCAAGACGATTTCTGAACCAAAACCACGCGAGAATCACAGCTTTTCAGTGTCTTTCCCAAGGTTTGCTTGCCAAGGTTCGCTTATGGCTCGCTTGCGGAGACGCTACAAACGGGTGCGAGAGTGGGTCCCGCCGTGGTAATCATGACGGCGTTGTAACTCGGCGTCGGCCGGAAATTTGTTACAATGCCGACCTAACCATATTGGGCCTGCGACATTGAGCCTCAAGCGGTTGTTTGCCAGATGATCGAGGGCCTCGACCTTGTCGAGCCGCCGCCGTCGCCACGCCCGGCGAAACACAAGGCGATGTTCATCACACTGGCCGGGGTGCTTGCCATCGTCGGAACGCTGGCTGCCGCCTACCACTTTTCGACGCAACCGGAAATCTTGCGGATCGCGGTCGGCCCCGCCAACAGCGACGACATCAAGGTGGTCCAGGCCCTGACCCAGGCCTTTAGCCAGGCGCACGGCCATGTCCGGTTGCACCCGGTTCAGACCGAGGGCTCGGTCGCGAGCGCCGAGGCGCTCGCTGACGACAAGGTCGATCTTGCGATCGTTCGCGGCGATCTCGACGTGCCCAAAAATGCGCAAGCGGTGGCGACGCTGCGCAAGAGCCTGGTGGTGATGTGGGTGCCCGCGGACGTGAAAAGCCAAGGGAAAAGCCAGGACAAGAAAGCCGCTGCGAAGATCACCAAGATTGTGCAGCTCGCCGGACACCGCGTCGGGGTGATCGGCCGCACCGAAGCCAATGTCAATTTGCTCAAGCTGATCCTCAAGCAATACGGCGTCGATCCGGCCAAGGTCGAAATCGTTCAGTTCCCGGCCGGTGAAGCCGTCGACGCGATTCGCGGCCAGAAGGCGGATGCTTATCTGGCCACCGGAACGATCAGCGGCAGGGCCACCATGGATGCGATCACCGCATCGACGCGCGATGGCAAAACGCCGACCTTCCTTGCCATCGATTCAGCCGAGGCGATCGCGCAAAACCATCCGATGTACGAGGCATCGGAAATTCCCGCCGGCGCCTTCGGTGGCTCGCCCGACCGGCCGGAAGCCGAAGTGAAGACGATCAGCTTCGCCCATCACATCGTCGCGCGGAAGGCGCTTTCGGATTCGACCGTGGCCGCCTTCACGCGGCAGTTGTTTGCGATCCGGCAAGCGGTGATGGCGGAGTTCCCGCTGGCGGCCAAAATAGAAACCCCGGATACCGACAAGGATGCCGCGATCCCGGTGCATCCGGGTGCTGCGGCCTTTATCGACGGTGAGGAAAAAACCTTCCTCGATCGCTACAGCGATTACATCTGGTGGGGACTGATGGGCCTGTCGGCGATCGGGTCCGCCGGCGCCTGGTTCGCGGGCTATCTCCGGAAGGAAGAGCGCAGCACCCACAGCTCGCTGCGCGAACGGCTGCTCGACATGCTCGCGGCCGCGCGCCGCAGCGATTCGGTGGAAGAACTCGACCGGATGCAGGCCGAGGCAGACGACATCCTGCGTCAGACCCTGCTCTGCTTCGAGCAGGGCACGATCCAGCAGGGAGCCTTGACCGCCTTCAACATCGCGCTCGATCAATTCCACAAGGCGGTGGCCGACCGCAAGGCGCTGCTGACGAACATGCCGCAGAGCCTGCAAAGGGCCGGTACCGCGTTGCGGGTGACCGGAACCTTGTAGGGATCTCAGCTGTAATCGCGCCGTCACAACTTCTTCCTAGCCCTATAGCGTTTTCGAGCGAAGTGGGTACCGGTTCGCGTGAAGAAAGCGCGTCAATACCAAAGACCGCGGTAATCGCACGTCTCGTCAACCGACAGGAGGCTTTGCATGACCGCTGAAGTTCCTCGCTTCCGCAAACTCTCGCGCCGACGTTTTCTTTCCACCGGCGCCGGTGCGCTCGGCACTATGGCGATGCCCTATCTCAGCCGGGCGGCCGACGGGCCGCAAATCGCCCATGGCGTACAATCCGGCGACGTCGGCACCGATGGCGGCGTGGTGTGGGCGCGGGCGGACCGGCCGTCGCAAATGCTGGTCGAGGTCGCCACCTCGGAGTCATTCAGCAATGCACGGGCTTTGCCCCCGATCGCAGCCCTGCCCGAAAGCGACTTCACCGCCAAGATGCTGCTGGAAAATCTCCCCTCAGGGCAGGATATTTTTTATCGCATAAGGTTCCGCGACCTGTCGCATATCAATATTTCCAGCGAGCCGGTCACAGGCCGTTTCCGGACCGCGCCGAGCGACCGGCGCGATGTCAGTTTCGTCTGGGGCGGCGATGTCGCCGGACAAGGCTGGGGCATCAATCCCGACGACGGCGGCATGCTGACCTTCGCTACCCTGCGCAAGCACCAGCCGGATTTCCTGCTGCATTCCGGCGACACCATCTATGCCGATGGCGTCTTTTCGCCCGAGGTCAAGCTTCCGGACGGCAAGATCTGGAAGAACGTGATGATTCCAGAGAAGGCAAAAGTCGCCGAGACGCTCGACGAATTCCGCGCGGCGCATAAGTATAATTTTCTCGACGACAACGTGCGCGCCTTCAATGCCGAGGTGCCGATCTTCGTGCAATGGGACGATCACGAAGTCACCAACAACTGGTCGCCGTCGAAACAGCTTCCCGCCACCTACCAGGAGCGCGACATCACCCTCTTGGCCGCACGCGCCGCGCGCGCGTTTCACGAGATGTATCCGATCCGTGAAAGCATTGTCGAACCGGGGAGAGTGTATCGCACCCTCAACTATGGCCCGCATCTCGAAATGTTCATGCTGGACGAGCGCAGCTATCGCGGCCCCAATGGTCCGAACCAGCAAATTGCTTACGGGCCGGACAGCTATTTCATCGGGCCCGACCAGCTCGCCTGGCTGAAGCGGGCGCTGCTGAACTCGCGCGCCACCTGGAAGGTGATTGCCTCCGACATGCCGCTCGGCCTCGTGGTTTACGACGATGCCGCGAATAAAAAGGGCTCGGAAGCGTTTGCGCAAGGCGACGGACCGCCGCGCGGCCGTGAACTCGAAATCGCCGATCTGCTGCGCTTCATCAAGACGTCGGGCGTCGTCAATACCGTGTGGCTGACGGCGGATGTGCATTACACCGCAGCCCATTACTACAACCCCGACAAGGCGCAATTCGGGGATTTCGAGCCGTTCTGGGAATTCGTCTCCGGTCCCCTGCATGCCGGAACCTTCGGGCCGAACGAACTCGACAACACTTTCGGTCCCGAGGTGAGATTCTTCAAGGCGCCGGATCCGGGTCAGCAAAATCTGCCGCCGTCGGCGGGCATGCAGTTCTTCGGTCACGTCAAGATCGACGGCAAGTCAGGGCAGATGATGGTGACATTGCGGGATCGCGCCGATACGGCGTTGTGGTCGACGACGCTTGATCCCAAGCAAGGGTAGCAAGATGCCGCCGGCGCTCTCGGTGAGGCAAGCGCGCAACTTCAGCCCGCGACACCCTTGCCGGCCCGGCTTCTGAGCAAAGCCTTGAGCGCGTCGGTCGAATAAGGTTTGGGCAGCCGCAGCCTGTCGGCAAAGGCCGCGGGAAGACTGACGTCGGCGCCGTATCCGGTGATGAAAGCGAAGGGAATTTGCAGTTCCTCGAGCCGCTCGGCGATCGCAAAGCTCTTCTCCCGGATCAGGCTGACATCGAGCAGCGCGAAATTCGGGGCGCGGTCGGCAATCAAGTCGAGGGCGCTCGCTACATTGCCGGCGGTTCGCACCGCCTTCACCCCGAAGCCAAGAATCGTATCCTCGAAGTCGAGCGCAATAATCGGATCATCCTCGACGATCAAGACGTCGTCGGGCATGCCGTCGTGAGGGGCGGGTTCCATGGTCTCGCAAGGTCTAAGGTTACGTTTTGTCAGAGTTTACGTTTTGGTCGAAGGGCCGGGTCACGCCCCGGGAACGGACAGCCGTTACCGAAGCCATCAAGCGCCTTGGCCGGTTCCCGTATTAAAACCACCACATCGCGCTTCCCCTGTCTGTGCACTTGTGAACACATAAACCGGGCGGGATCGGCTATCGTCCGGCGTCGGGCGGGAAGGGTTTTTGCAATGGCTGCGGGGCGCGGAGCGGCGGTGGATGGCCCGGAACGGCCATTCAACAATCTGTTGCGGCGGCTCAACGCCGGCGACTTTGCGCTGATCGCGCCGCATCTCGCGCCAGCAGAGGGCAAGGCCAACGACCTCATTTACAATGCCGGCGACGATGTCGAGGTCGTCCACTTCCCCTGTGGGCCCAGTCTGGTGGCCTTCCTGGTTCCCAACGAGGACGGCCGCGACGTCGAAACCATTCTGGTCGGCCGCGAGGGCGCCGTCGGCGGCATTGTCAGCGACGGAAATCTGCCGGCCTATACCCGCATTACCGTCAAATTCGGCGGGCCTTTTGTACGCTTGGCGGTCGGCAAGCTGAATGCGGCGAAAGTAAAATCAGCCACGCTGAACAACGTGTTCGCGCGCTATGCCGACTGCATGCTGGCCCAGATGTTCCAGTCGACCGCCTGCAACGCGATCCATTCGATCGAGCAGCGCACCGCCAAATGGATCATTTCGGCGATGGAGCGCGCCGACGGCGACAACGTCGTGCCGCTCACCCACGAACAACTCGCGACCCTTTTGGGGGTCGGCCGCAGCTACGCCAGCCGCGTGATCCAGACTTTCAAGGCCGAAGGGGTGCTGCAGACCCGGCGCGGCTCGATCCTGGTGTCTGAGCCCGACGCCCTGCGCGCCCGGGCCTGCCTTTGTAATGAATCTGTCAAAAACCATTTCGAGGAAGTGCTACGCGGGGTCTATCCCGCCGAAGGGGCCGACAACGGCGGGTCCTGACGCGAAATTCAGCTCACCAAATCGCAAACAACGCATTGTTTTCCGGCGATTTCTGACTATATTGCGCCGCAACGAGTAGGGTGTGCCCGGTCCTTTTGGCCGGGCTTCCTTTTTGGGCGCAAATCTTCCGTTGTGACGGCTGCGCCCTCCAGAATTCTTTGAGCGCGATCCGGAAAAGTGGGTCCCGGTTTTCCGGCGAGATCGAGCTCCAGCCATTGTCTGATCCAGAAGAAGAGCTATGAAACTTCGCAACGTCGCCATCATCGCCCACGTCGACCACGGCAAGACCACGCTGGTCGATCGCCTGCTGCAGCAATCCGGCACCTATCGCGACAACCAGCGGGTGGTTGAGCGCGCGATGGATTCCAACGACCTCGAGCGCGAGCGCGGCATCACCATCCTTGCCAAGGCCGCCTCGGTGCAGTGGAAGGACACCCGCATCAACATCGTCGATACGCCGGGCCACGCCGATTTCGGCGGCGAGGTCGAGCGCATTCTCAACATGGTGGACGGCGCGCTGGTGCTGGTGGATGCCGCCGAAGGGCCGCTGCCGCAAACCAAATTCGTGGTCTCGAAGGCGCTCAAGGTCGGGCTGAAGCCGATCGTGGTCATCAACAAGGTCGACCGTCCCGACGCGCGCCCGACCGAAGTCATCAACGAAGTGTTCGATCTGTTCGCAGCACTCGACGCCAGCGAAGAGCAGCTCGATTTTCCAATTCTATACGGCTCGGCCAAACAGGGCTGGATGGCCGATAGCCCGGAGGGTCCGAAGGACGCCGGCATGCAGCCGCTGTTCGACCTGATCCTGCGCCACGTCGCGCCACCGACCGTCGAAGACGGCCCGTTCCGCATGATCGGGACTATTCTCGAGGCCAATCCCTATCTCGGCCGCATCATCACCGGCCGCATCACCTCCGGCACCATCAAGCCCAACCAGGCCGTGAAAGTGCTTGGCGGCGACGGCAAGCTGATCGAGAACGGCCGGATCACCAAGATCATCGCCTTCCGCGGCATCGAGCGCACGCCGCTCGATGAAGCCGAAGCCGGCGACATTGTCGCCATTGCCGGCCTCACCAAGGGCACCGTCGCCGATACCTTCTGCGATCCCTCGGTCGAAACCCCCTTGAAGGCGCAGCCGATCGATCCGCCGACGGTGTCGATGTCGTTCATCGTCAACAACTCTCCATTGGCCGGCACCGAAGGCGACAAGGTCACCAGCCGCATGATCCGCGACCGCCTGATGCGCGAAGCCGAAGGCAATGTCGCGCTGCGCGTGACCGAGGCCTCCGACAAGGATTCCATGGAAGTCTCGGGCCGCGGCGAATTGCAGCTCGCGATCCTGATCGAGACCATGCGCCGCGAAGGCTTCGAGCTCTCGGTGTCGCGCCCACGCGTGGTGCTGAAAAAAGACGAAGCGACCGGCGAGTGGCAGGAGCCGATCGAGGAGGTCGTGATCGACGTCGACGAAGAGCATTCCGGCGTCGTGGTGCAGAAGATGAGCGAGCGCAAGGCCGAGATGATCGAGATGCGTCCGTCCGGCGGCCATCGGCTGCGGCTGGTGTTCTACGCGCCGACCCGCGGCCTGATCGGGTATCAGGGCGAACTGTTGACCGACACCCGCGGCACCGCGATCATGAACCGGCTGTTCCACGGCTATGCGACCTACAAGGGCGACATCCAGGGCCGCCGCAACGGCGTGCTGATCTCCAACGATCAGGGCGAGGCGGTGGCCTATGCGATGTTCAAGCTGGAGGACCGCGGCCCGATGATGATCGAGCCGGGCTGGAAGGTCTACAAGGGCATGATCGTCGGCGAGCACACCCGCGACAATGATCTTGAGATCAACATCCTCAAGGGCAAGCAGCTCACCAACATCCGCACCACCTCCAAGGACGAGGCGGTGCGCCTGACACCGCCGATCCGGATGACACTGGAAAAGGCGCTGGCCTATATCGAGGATGACGAGCTGGTCGAGGTGACCCCGAAGTCGATCCGGCTGCGCAAGAAGTTCCTCGACGCCAACGACCGCAAGCGCGCGGAAAAGGCCAAGGAAGCGGTGGCGTAAGAGCGCTATTGGCTTAGCCGCATCGTTTGCAATATTGATCGTCATTCCGGGGCACGCGAAGCGCGAGCCCGGAATCCATAACCACGACCGGGAGTATGGATTCCGGGCCTGCGCCAAAGAGGCGCATCCCGGAATGACGATGGTGAGATGTCAATGTCCCTCCCCTCCGAAGTCGATGTCGCCATTGTCGGTGCCGGCGCCGCGGGCCTGGGCGCGGCGCGGGCGCTGGAGCACTCCGGTCTCTCCATCATCGTGCTGGAAGCGCGCGAGCGGGTCGGCGGACGCGCGCACACCATCATGGCTACGCCGGACATCACCTTCGATCTCGGCTGCGGCTGGCTGCATTCGGCGGATGAGAATTCGTTCGTCGCCATCGCCGAGCGGCTGAATTTCGAAATCGACAAAACCCGCCCGCCATGGCGCGAGCAGAGTTTCGATACCGGATTTCCGTTTCAGGAGCGCCTGGATTTCATCGAGGCGCTGGATGGTTTTTATGAGCGCGCCGAACAGGCTGCCCAAGAAGCCGCCCGCAGCGGCCGCGACAGCGCCGCCAGCAACTATCTTGAGCCCGGCAATCGCTGGAACCCGATGATCGATGCGATCTCGACCTACGTCAACGGCTGCGAGCTCGATGCCGTCTCGATCCTCGACATGGACGCCTACGAAGACACCGAGATCAACTGGCGGGTGCGGCGCGGCTACGGCGCGCTGATGGCGGCCTATGGCGCGCCCTGCCCGCGCGCGCTCAACTGCGAGGTGACCCTGATCGATCATTCCGGCAAGCGGGTGCGTATCGAGACCTCACAGGGCACGCTGACCGCCGGCAAAGTGATCGTTACCGTGCCGACCAACTTGATCGCTGCAGAGGCCATACGTTTCCATCCGGCCCTGCCGGCAAAAGTCGACGCCGCGCGCGGCCTGCCGCTCGGGCTCGCCGACAAGGTAATGCTGGCGCTGGATGAACCCGGCCTCCTGCCGAAGGATGGCAGCCTGCGCGGCGCCACCATGCGCACCGCGATGGGCGCGTTCCATCTGCGGCCGTTCGGCCAGCCCTGCATCGAGGGCTTCTTCGGCGGACGTTTTGCGCAGGAATTGGAAGATGCCGGCGAAGGCGCGTTCGCAGCACATTCGATCGACGAGATCGCCGCCCTGCTCGGCAATGACTATCGCCGCAAACTAAAACCGCTTGCCGAATCGCGCTGGGCCCATGACCCGTTCGCGCGCGGCTCCTATTCGCACGCCCTGCCCGGCCACGCCGGCATGCGCGCCGTGCTCGCCGCCCCCGTCGATGGACGCCTGTTCTTTGCCGGGGAAGCCACCTCGCCGAATTTCTTCTCGACCGCACACGGGGCGCGGGATTCGGGAGAGCGGGCGGCGGGGGAAGTGGTGGGCGCGTTAGCGAGGGGATAGATATTGTTCTCGTCATTGCAACCGAAGCAATCCGGCTGCACTTACCGAGGTAGAATGGATTCCTTCGCTTCGCTCGCAACGACGAACTGATATCCCTACTCGATCACCCGCTCCCTGAACCCCGCATCCGGCACGAAGCACTCATCGTACTTCCCGAAAATCCGGTACCGGTTCCGCGCGACCAGATTGTAGACCGCATTACGCAGCGGCTTCGGCACCGCGCGCAGCACGCGCACCCAGTTCCAGCCCGGCAGTGCGCCCAGCACCGTCAGCGCGGCGTCGGATTTGAAATGGGCGACGCCGCCATGGATGACGGCATTGGTGTCGGGATCGTCGGGGTCGATGCCGAAGGCCTGCGCCAGCAGCGTGCCATAGTCTGACTGGATCGCGGTGAAACGGAATCGCCGCGCCACATCGCGCGTCGCGATGAAGCGGATCCAGCGCGAGCAGAACACGCAGACGCCATCATAAAGGATCACGTCATCGTCCGGCCAGGGGTTCATCGCGATGTCTTCTTTCGACGCGTTTTCTACCGCAGATAAGTCCACGCAATCTGCGCAAACTTGATTGCTATGCGAACCGGTTCCCACCCCGGATCAAGTCCGGGGCAGGCTTTCGCTTGAAAACGCTATCTATTATCCAGCGTCAGCAGCGCCACCCCCATCAGGACGATCGCCGGCCCGGTCTTGACCAGCGCCCCGAGCGGCTCGATCCACAGGTCCGGCGTCAGGATCGCCGCCCCCAGCATATAACCCAGCGACGCCAAGATGCCCGCGATCAATCCCGCGGCGCAGGTGCGCCGGAACGCGATCAGGAGGCCGATCGTCATGTCCATCAGGCTGGTGATGACGGTGAATGGCGCCACCAACGCCGGCGGAAACGCGTGCGACGTCAAAATCGCCGCGGCCGCGTCATACGAAATCACCAGCGCGATGAAACCGGACGCAATCCAGAATGCCGAAAGACTCGCGATCACCAGCGCCTTGATCAGAAACAGCCGCGCGAACCATTTGTCCTGGATGGTGGCGGAGGGCACCATTTGCGCGAGGGTTTTCGGAATGATCCCGGTACCGGCAATCCACGGGCGCGGATCGCCGGTGACGCCGCGCCGCAGTTCGGCGATCGCGGTCGAACGCATCGGCGGCATCCAGCCAAGCAGGCTTGCAAGATCGCCCAATCTGGCGCCGAGATCGAGCAGAAAAGTCGGCAGCGCGACCTGCGGCAGATTGGCCGTGCCGAACGCGCGTCGAAACTGTTCGATCACGCCGCCGAGCGTGACCGGCTGCGGCTGCATCAGGTCCCACACCACGGCATCGGCGGCCTTGTCGGGGATCTCGCGGCCGGCGAGCCATGTCATCGTCGCCGCGATGTCCTCGACCGCGACCGGCTGAAACGGTGTCGCAGATTCGGCGGCCGGCAGATCGATCGGCAGCGCCGCCAGCGCGCGCAGCATGGCGCTGCCGCCATAGGCGGACGGCGCCACCACAAAGCCCGGCCGCAGGATCGCATACGCAGTGCCGGACGCCGCGATCAAGGCTTCGGCTTCGCGCTTGGTTTGGCTGAAAGCGGTGCGGTCGTCATTGGCAACGCCGGGAATCGAGACATGGATGAGGCGGATCGCCCGATCGCTATCGCCGATCGCTCGCAGCAACCGCGCGACGAAATCGCGATGCACATCGCTGGTGTCGCTGCCCGGGCCGTCCTGCAGCACGCCAAGGCAATTGACCACGACACTGATCTCGTGATCCCCGATCAGCCGCGCCAGCGCGGCCGAATCCATCGCCACCACAGCCATCTCCAGATCGAGCGGGCTTGTCTTTTGCGAGGACGCAAATCGCCGCGCGATCCCGACCACCCGAAATCCCCGCGCGCGCAAATCGTCGGTGACGAAACGCCCGATCAGGCCGGACGCGCCGAGCACGAGAATTTTGCCCGGCTCGCTCACGGCTTCGCGATCATCAGCCAGAGGATCGTCATCACCGAACCAAACCCGGGAATGCCGAACACGAACCAGCGCCGAAACAGCAGGAAATAACGTGGCGGCAGCGGCTGGTGCTGCTCCGCCGCGACCCGCGCCAGATTGCGCATTTCGATCTGCATGAAGACCACGGGAATCCAGAACAGCCCGGCCACCGCATAGAGCCCGAGCGAGATCACCAGCCAGCGCTCCGAAAATGTCGTCGCCGACATCGCCATCAGCACCCCGCCGGTGACCGGTTGCAGCAGCACAGCGGTCAACGTGAACAGCATGTCGGCGATCACGACCGTCGCCGCCGTGCGCGCAATGAAGCCAGCATCGCCGCTGCGATGGGCCATCAGCATGAAGAAGGCAATGCCGGCTCCGGTACCGAGAATGACAATGGCGCCGATCACGTGCAGATATTTGACGAGAAAATACAGCGTCATCGTTTTTTCGCCGCGGCCGGTGACAGCGCCTTCAGCGCGCGTTCCAGCTCCGGTGCCGCGATCTTGATGCCGCCGTCGGTCTCCGCCAGCCAATGGCCCTCGCCGCCATACGCCGCCAGCACGCGAAAATCCACCTTGCCGCCGCCGGTGCGAAACGCGTCGGCCAATTGCCGCGACAGTTCGGGCGAGAAATAGGTGTCATTGGCCGACACCAGCCATACTACCGGCATCCGCGCACCATTACCGAATTCAGCCGCCGCCGAAATCAGCGTGCGCTGCGCGCAAACCTGATTGGGGAAGTCGTTGGCGCGCCCGCCACGTCCCGGCGCGAACGCAATGATCATTGAAACGCCTTTTGGATTACTCCCGGCCAGCGCCAGCGCGCCCCAGGCGCCGGCCGAATGCCCGACAACCACTGTCCGGTCCTGCCGGATGAAGGGTTGCTCGCGCAGAAAATGGAGCGCGGCGGCAATCGAGTCCGCGGTCGCATGCCCGGCGCGGGAATAATTGGCTTCGTCGCAGCCGCTTTGGTCCTCGAGATATTTCCCGCCGGTCGCGCCATGGCCCGGGCGTTCCGGCACCAATACGGCAAAGCCCCGCGCCACCAGCCACGCCGACAGCGCCGCATATTCCGGCTGCGGCATTTGCGCGCGACGCAGCACGTTTTGCGTCGAGGCATGGGCGATCACAGCCAATGGAAAAGGCCCGCCGCCGGGCGGGCGAAACAATAGCGCATGCGCCGCCACCTCCGGATCCGGCGATGGCAGCAGCCATGATTGCTTGCGATTGGGCTCTCCCTCGGCGCCCTGGGGGCCGAGCCGGGTTTGCGCTGCCGCGGTCTGGGTGCCGACCGCGGCGAACACAACCAGAGCGAAAATAAACCTGAGCGATTGCATGAATTGGCCTGATGCGGCGACAGAAATGAAATCGGACGGAGCCGCAGAATACGCGCGGCGAATCAAATCCAGCGGATTTTTTCGGGGCGGTAGGCCGCCGGAAAGTACGGTCTGGGACGCATGATCCAGCCGATGTTGGGTAAAACTACCGCCAAAACCGCCCGGCTGTCCTTTTTCGGTACAGTCTGACCGCAAAACTGATGCAAAAAATCCACAGGTTAACCGATAATTAAGGATGGACCTTGAAGCCGGCGCGCTGACTTGCTTTGATTGGGACATGAGTACAACCCTGATCGAGGTTCGGCCAGCCAAAGCTGCGGACGCAGCGGCGGTCGCGTGCACCCATGACGAAGCCTGGCGCTCGGCCTATCAGGGCATCATTCCCGGCGCCGAGTTGGAGAAGCTGATCAACCGCCGTGGCCCGCAATGGTGGGACAGCGCGATCCGCAAGGGCAGCCGCGTCAGCGTGCTGGTGTTCGGCGACAAGGTCGCGGGCTACGCCAATTACGGCCGCAACCGCGCGCGCAGCCTTCATTTCGAGGGCGAGATCTACGAGCTTTATTTGCGGCCGGAATTTCAGGGGCTCGGCTTCGGTCGCCGGTTGTTCACCTCTGCCAGGCGCGACCTGTTGCAGAGCGGGCTGAAGAGCATGGTGATCTGGGCACTCTCGGACAACGAAACCGCGACCGAATTTTACCGCGCCCTTGGCGGCCGCATGGTGGCGCGCTCGTCGGAGAAATTCGGAGCCAAGTCGCTCGACAAGGTCGCCTTCGCCTGGACCAACTGAGACCGGCTGTCAGTGCCGGGCTAGCCGTCCGAAGGACGGCAATCCATCATCTTTGAAAATGCGATGGATAGGCGGGTCAAGCCCGCGTATGACGATTGCGTAAGTCTCGCAACAGCGGAGCCATCCATGCGCATCGACGCCATTTCGATCGGGATCGATCCACCGCGTGAGGTCAACGTCATCATCGAAGTGCCGGTCGGCGGCGAGCCGATCAAATACGAGATGGACAAGGAAGCCGGCACGCTGGTGGTCGACCGGTTTCTCTATACGGCGATGCGCTATCCCGGGAATTACGGCTTCATTCCGCATACGCTGTCGGGCGACGGCGACCCCTGCGACGTGCTGGTCGCCAACACCCGCGCCATCGTCCCGGGCGCGGTGATGAGCGTGCGGCCGGTCGGCGTGCTCTTGATGGAAGACGAAGCCGGCGGCGACGAAAAAATCATCGCGGTGCCGTCATCGAAACTGACCCAGCGCTACGACAAGGTGAAAACCTACAGCGACCTGCCGGAGATCACGCTGCAGCAGATCCAGCACTTCTTCGAGCACTACAAGGATCTCGAACCCGGCAAATGGGTAAAGGTCTTGCGCTGGGGCAATGCCGACGACGCCTACCGGCTGATCGAGGAAGGCATCGCGCGCGCGAAGGGGAAGAGCTAAACCCCCGGCGGCGACAGGCCGCGAATGGCGCAGGCGGCGCGTAACGTGTTGACCAAGAGGCATGCCACCGTCATTTGACCGACGCCGCCGGGCACCGGCGTGATGGCACCGGCCACGTTCAAGGCCTCGGCGAAGGCGACGTCGCCGACCAGCCGGGTCTTGCCGTCGGCGGCCGGCAACCGGTTGATGCCGACATCGATCACCGTGGCGCCCGATTTGATCCAGTCGCCGCGCACCATTTCGGGCTTGCCGACAGCGGCATAAACGAGATCGGCGCGGGCGCATAATTGCGCCAGATCGCGCGAGCGCGAATGCGCGATGGTCACGGTCGCATTTTCGTTCAGCAGCAATTGCACCAGCGGACGGCCGACCAGGTTGGAGCGGCCGATGACGATGGCGTTCAAACCTTCCAGCGAGGCGCGCACGCTTTTGGTCAGGATGATGCAGCCGAGCGGCGTGCAGGGCGACAGTGCGGCAAATCCGCCGGCAAGACGGCCGGCATTGGCAGGATGCAGCCCGTCGACATCCTTGGCGGGGTCGATGGCATTGATGATGGTTTCGGTGTCGAGAGATTTCGGCAGCGGCAGTTGCACCAGAATGCCGTGCACGGCGGGATCGCGGTTGAGCTGCGCCGATCAAGGCCAATAGCTCGCTCTGCGCGACATCGGCCGGCAACACGTGCTCGAAGGACGCCATGCCGGCGGCCTGGGTCTGCTTGTGCTTGCTGCGGACGTAAACTTCGCTGGCGGGATCGTTGCCGACCAGCACCACCGCAAGACCGGGCGTAAGCTGATGGTCGCGCTGCACCCGCGCCACCTCGTCGGCAACGCGGGCGCGAAGTTCTGCGGCAATGACTTTTCCATCGATGATCCGGGCCGTCATCTCAATCCTTCGTTTGTGTTAGTCCGGCTGGGCGGCCGTCAATTGACGCAGGGCCTCGCCAAGCTTGCGGGGATCGCCGTCGACGGCGATCTGCTTGAGGCGCGATGTCGCGCCGGACAGAATCCGCACCCGCGCCTTGGGGACGCCGAGCGCTTTGGCAAAGAGCACCGTGACCGCGCGGTTGGCCTCACCGCCCTCGGCAATGGCGCGAACCCGCACCTTGAGCACGCTGCGGCCGTTGGCGAGCGTTTCAACGCCCTCGATACCGTCGCGTCCGCCGCGCGGCGTGACACGCAGCGCCACGCTGATGCCTTCCGTGGAATACCGCCAGGGATCATCAGGCATCCCGTCGGATATCCATGCCTGCGGTCAGAATACGCTGGGATAGATGTAATAGGTGATGACCCGCTGGATGAACATGATGATCAGGATCAGGATGATCGGTGAGATGTCGAGACCGCCGAGATTCGGCATGAATGACCGGATCGGCGCCAGCAGCGGTTCGGTGATCCGGTACAGGAACTCGGCCACCGACGCCACGAACTGGTTGCGCGTGTTCACGACATTGAAGGCGATCAGCCACGACAGGATGGCCGAGGCGATCAGCAGCCAGACATAGAGATCCAGAACGATAAGAACGATGTCGAGAACGGCGCGCATGGCAGGCTTACTCGCGGGGGGTTCGGTCGCGGATTCGACTACCCGGTAAATATCGGTTCCCCCCCGCCCAAACAAGGGAAGTTCGGGACAAAACCCTCGGAAAACCGCGATTTCGCCGTTCTTGACTTGACCTTGGCGCGGATTGTAAATGGCGCCAATTGCTGGCCGCCGTCGCACTTCTCGACGCGGTCGCGATGGGGCCATAGCTCAGCTGGGAGAGCGCGTCGTTCGCAATGACGAGGTCGGCGGTTCGATCCCGCCTGGCTCCACCACGCTTCGCCTTCGGCTACGCGTGGTGCAGCCACGATAGCCGAAGGCAAAGCGGCCCGGCATAGCCCTCTTGGGCGACGACGGGCCACTCACTTCCCCGTAAACCGCGGCGGCCGCTTCTCCATGAAGCTCGCGACGCCTTCGCGAAAATCGCTGCCGCGCAGCGCCACCACCATCTCGCGGTTGGCGTCGATGGTCGCCTCGGCCAGGGTCTGGAACGGCACATCGTACAGCTGCCGCTTGATCACCGCGATCGCGCTCGGCGAGACGAAGTCGGCGAGATCGCGGGCATAGGCGTAGGTCTGCTCGCGTAATTGGTCCGGCGGATACAGCCGGTTGACGAGCCCGATGCGCAGCGCTTCGTCGCTATAGACCCGGCGCGAGGACATCAGAAGATCGAGCGCATTGGCATGGCCGACGATGCGCGGCAACATCCAGCTGATGCCATGTTCGGCGATCAGGCCACGGCGCGAGAACGCGGTGGTGAAAACGGTGTTGTCGGCCGCAAACCGCAGATCGCAATACAACGCGTGCACCAGCCCGATGCCGGCGGTGGCCCCGTTCAGCATGCCGATCACCGGCTTCGGGATCGACGGATAATAGGCATAGCGCGCCTGCCAATCGGACCGGCGGTTCATGTCGAAAGCCGGCACGCTCTCGGCGCGCCTGACGTCGTTGGGATCAAGCCCTTTCAGTCCGTCCATGTCCGCGCCGGCGCAGAATGCGCGCCCCGAACCGGTGAGCACGATCACGCGCACATTGTCATCCGCGGCCGCCGCCTCCATGGCGTGGCGCACGTCGCGCTCCATGATCGGCGTCCACGCGTTCATGCGATCCGGCCGATGCAGCGTGATGGTCGCGATCTTCTCGCTCACGTCATAAAGAATATGCTGATAGGTCACGGCGATCTCCCTGTGCTGGCCGTCATTGTGTGCGAACGGCGCGTTGCTGCTGAATATGTCTTCGGAAGTTTATGTCTTCGGAGGCCCGGCCTGGGCGCGCGAGCCTGTTGGCCGCGCCAGATAGTCGATCGTTTCCGGCCGCTGCATCAGCCATCCGGCCCAGCGCTTGAACACTTTTGTCATGCGCGCAGGCTCGACGCCGAGCTGCGCCATGGCGACGCCGCCATTGACGGACTCGCGATACTCGGCGATCAGGCCGTCGCGCATGATGAAGCGGCTCATGCCATCGATCACCACGCGCTGGCCTTCGAATTGCGGGATTTTCGAGGTGAAGCTCGACAGCGACCATGCATATCCTTGTTCGCCGTCGAATACGGAATCGAACATCTCCCATCGATAATCCGTCGCATCGCGGTGAAACAGATTCTGCATCATATGCGCGATGTCGGCGCGGCCCCGATGGGC
Source organism: uncultured Pseudomonadota bacterium (assembly GCA_963819325.1). Taxonomy (GTDB): domain Bacteria; phylum Pseudomonadota; class Alphaproteobacteria; order Rhizobiales; family Xanthobacteraceae; genus Bradyrhizobium. Next base: position 26,381 of record CAWFVT010000016.1, on the reverse strand, counting down.
GCCGTAGATGTAGTCGTAATAGATGGCGTCCGCGGTGAAATGGCCGGCAAAGCGCGCGCCGTCGCCGGATTCCGCCGAATGCGTGAAGTCGTCCAACAAAGCCGCGAATTCGCCGCCGGTCATGTCGCCATCCCCAATGCTCGCTAGTTTGCTCCAAGCAAGCTTATTGGGCCGACACTAACACATCTGCAGATTTGGAAAGAGCTTCGCGGCCGGCATGGCCCGATGCGTTATTCGGCGGCTTCCGACATCGCCGACATCGGCATGCACGCCAGCCAGCGATCGAGAAATTCCTTCAGCCAGGCGCGCTCGGTCACGTCGTGCACCGCCCGGTCCGCGAAGTGACGATGGCGCGGCAGCGCGCCCGGCGAATCGAGATCCTGGTCGTCGCGCGTGGTCCAACAATGCATCATCGCGTAGGTGACGTCGGGATGAAACTGCAAGCCGAACGCATGCTCGAAGCCGAACGCCTGCACCGGGAAGTCGCTGCCCTCAGCCAGCAATTCAGCGCCTTCAGGCAGTTTAAATCCTTCACGGTGCCAATGGTAGACATGGTCCGGCCAGTTCGGGCAGACCGACACACCGGCAGCGGTGGGATGGATCGGGTAATATCCGATCTGCACGCGGCCTTCCGGATGCGGCGCGACCCGGGCGCCGAGATGCATCGCGAGCATCTGCGCGCCCAGGCAAATTCCCAGCAATGGCCGCTGCTCCCTGAGCGGCACCGCGATCCAGTCGATCTCGCGGCGAACATAATCATCCGGATCGTTGGCGCTCATCGGGCCGCCGAAAATGACCGCACCGGCATGCTGCTCAAGCGTCTCGGGAAGGGGATCGCCGAAGCGCGGACGCCGGATATCCAGCCCGTGTCCGAGCGCCCGCAGCACATTGCCGACACGGCCCGGCGTCGATGTCTCCTGGTGCAGCACGATCAGAACCGGCCGCAACGGCGCGGCGACCGCGGGCCCCCGGACCGGGAAGCGCAGGACGTTATCGGCGCTGGTTTTGACGGGTCGAAACGGCATCGCACTTTCTTCTCTGCGGTCATCAAACCGCAACCATGGTTAAGTGTCCCTTAACGTCGGTTGAGTTCAAAGCAAATCGCGGGCCAGAAAAGCCACTTGGGGGGTGTCCGTGGCGAGCGTTGTCAGCGCTTACCTTGAAAACGGCCGACCGCCGCGAGCACGAAGCCGCGTGGAACCAGCCGAAGCGCCAACGGCACGATCTTGATGCCGAGGCCGGGCAGCACGGCGCGCTTGTCGGCCATCAATCCGCGATAGCCTTCGCGCGCCACCTCCGTTGCGGCGACATCGAGGACACTGGCATCGTATCCGGGTTCAAACCCGGCTCGTTCCTGAAACTCCGACGGCACCGGACCGGGACACAACACGGTCACCCGCACGCCCCGGGGTGCCAGTTCCTGGCGCAACGCTTCTGTGAACGACAGCACATAGGCCTTGGAGGCGTAGTAGACCGCCATCCCGGGCCCCGGCAGGAAACCGGCGACCGAGCCGACATTGAGAATGCCGCCGCGATGCCGGATCAGATCCTCGGAAAAACGCAGCGACAAATCGGTCAGCGCGCGAATGTTGACGGCGATGATGCCGAGCTGCTGGGCGCGGTCGAGCTCGGTCGCATTGCCGAACAGACCGAAGCCGGCATTGTTGACGACGTACTCGACCTCCACGCCGGCGGTGGCCAGCGCCGCGGCGATTTTGTCACCGGCATCAGGCTGTTCGAGATCACAGGGAATCACGATCGGCGCGGCGCCGCCGGCGCTGGCGATTTCGTCCGCCAGCGTCGTCAGACGATCCGCGCGGCGCGCCACCAGCGCCAGACGATGGCCGTGCGATGCGAAAACGCGCGCCAGTTCGGTGCCGATGCCCGCCGAGGCACCGGTAATCAGCGTCACACGCTCAGTCACGATTCCAAGCTCTTAAATCATTTGCACGATATGCGGCCAACGACCTAACGAGAGCATATGCCCTAGCCGTGACGCAAGTCACCACCCGGAAGCGGCGCACATCTGCGCGGCCTGCTGCCGCACAATCAAAAAGCGGCAATCGCAGCCGGTAGCAGCCGGTTACACATTAAAATTTCGTCATGTCCGGCAGCTTTACCGGGGCGCGTCACGTTGCCGCGTCGGCGACATCCGAACTGCCGGTTGCTGAATTGCCCGAGACGGGACTGCCGGTACCCGGCGTCCGTTGTTTGGCGACCCGATGCTTGAGATCGATCCGGTCGCGCGACGACACGCCCAAAAGATCCGCCGCGCGCCAGACGACGTTGTCCTCGAATTCGCTGACCTGGCCGTCGGCGTACACCAGCTCCCACATCATTTCGACGATGCGGAGCCGGCCTTCTTCATTCACCGAACGCATGATGACGCTGGTGAAATGATAGAGATCGACCGCCTCGCCCTCCACCAGCGTGGCGGACGCGATGAGTTTATCCGCGGTGCCGGGATCCAGCGCGAACCTTGTTTCGAGCAGGCTGTGCAGCTTGCGCTTCTCGACTTCGGATGGTTCTCCATCGAGCGAGATCACATGGATCAAAAGTGCCGTCGCCGCCAGCCGATACCCGGTATCGTCAAATGTGCGATCCTGGTGCGCGGCGGGAGAAACAACGTCGGCGATGAATTGGCGAAGTCCGTCCAGCATCAGTCTCTCTGCCGCAAATGTTTGAAAACCTGAAGCCGTCAGATCGACGGCCTTGGAACCTATATGGAGCGGAAAATCAACGTGCGCAATCCATGCCGGTTCCGGCATGGATTACGATTAGGCAATCTCGGGGATTCTCGCCCGGGGTTGCTCGCTCAGGGTATCTCATAGACCACGATCTTGTCGGCGATGCCGCGCAGCGCGGCCTGCTTTTGAATGGGCTTGATCGCTACCTTGTCCAGGATCTCGGCCACCGCGGGCGCATCGATCACGGGCCCCGTGATGTGGATCGCCTGCGAGGTCGACAGGCCCTGGACCCGCGCGGCAATGTTGACGGTCTGGCCGAAATAATCCTGCCGCTCGTTGAGCATCACGGCGAGGCAGGGACCTTCATGAATGCCGATCTTGACCACGAGGTCCTTGGTGCCGCGCTGGACATTGAGCGCCTCCATGGCCGCGCGCATCCGCAATCCCGCGGCGAGCGCGTGTTCGGGCCGGATGAAGGTCGCCATCACCGCATCGCCAATCGTCTTCACCACCGCGCCCTTCTCTGAGGCGATGATCTCCAGCAGCGCGTGGAAATGCGCGCGCACCAGATCGAACGCGGCGAGATCGCCGACCCGTTCATACAGCGCGGTAGAACCCTTGAGGTCGGTGAACAGGAACGACAGCGAGGTGATCTTGAGGCGCTGATCGATATTCAGATTGTCGGCCTTGTAGACGTCGCGGAAGGTCTGGTTGGACAGCATCCGCTTCGCCGTGAGGAACGGCTTGCGCTTGCCGATCAGGTGATGAAGCGAGTCGGCGGCGATGAAGACCGTCGGCAAGACCCGCACGCCGGCCTGGTTGTCGAGCGACAGCCGCAGCGGTCCCGGACGCAACGTCATGGTGCCGGTGGGCGCCTCGATCTTGTTGTACATCAGCGATAGTTGCTGACGCTCCCGGGTCGGCTCGCCCTGGACGTCGATGAACTGGGCGGCGTGCGTCACCGGCTCGAACACGATGATGAATTGCGGCGGCAGTTGCAGCGACAGCACCGCCTTCTCGCCGGCCGGCAGTTCGAGCGTGTCCAGCACCACTTCCTCGGAGAGCGCTGTAAATTCCTCCTTGTTGAAATCGACGCCGGAGCTCCAGAACATCTGCTTGAAATAGTCCCACACCGGCAGCGTGTTCGGGTCATGCGCCGCGATGCGCCGGACCCGGGGGCTGACCGTGAAAGCAACCTCGACCTGTTCGTCGACGGAGGCTTCATAGCCGCAGGCGCACAGCCCGCAATGATAGTCATCATGACGCAGCGATTTCAGCGAGCTATGGGCATCGAGCACACCACCGCAGCCGGGACAGAGCACGTTCCAGTTCATGTCGAACAGGCCGAGCTGGGAGGCATGGAGAAAGCCGGAGATCACGCGCTCTTCGTCGAGACCGGTGCGCTTGGCGAAATCCAGCACATTGACCCGGTTGAGCTCGTGGTCCTCACCATCCCGGATCAGCTGCAAAATCGCCTCGGCGACCGCCGGGTCGGCGGTCTGCTTCAGCACTGAAAACTGGGCTTGGATGTCGCTCATGCCGACACCTTACATGAGATTGCCGAAACCGGCATGCAAGGCCTAGAGCCTTTTCCGTTCCGATAGAATCGGAACGGAGGCTCTATCCCTTTATTTTGACGCGTTTTCTTCACGCGAACCGGTATCCACTTCGCTGGAAAACGCTCTAATCAGCGGCGTGCGATGCAAAACATCGGCGAGCGATCGGGCTGTGTCGTCACCACGCCGACCGGCATTACCGGCTCCTTGTCGAGAAGCTCGACTCGGAACGCGCCGATCATCTTGGCGAGCGCCAGTGTGGACTCCACCAGCGCAAAATGCGCCCCGATGCAAACCCGAGCGCCAACGCCGAACGGCAAATAGGCAAAGCGATCCGGCGGCGGAGCCCCCGGCATGAAGCGGGACGGGATGAACGCGTTCGGCTCGTTCCAGAGCTTTTCATGCCGGTGCAACAACCACGGCGCGATCAGAACCAGATCGTTTTTCCGGACCGGCAGGCCTGCGATGGTGTCGGCGGTGGCGGCCGCGCGCGCGATCAGAAACGCCGGCGGATAGAGCCGCATGGTTTCATCGACCACGGCGCGGGTAAATTTCAGCCGCTCGATCGCAAGCTCGCCGTCGACGGCAGCCCCCTTAACCTCGGCGGCCAGCTTTTCCTGGGTGGCCGGGTCGAGCGCGAGCAGATACAGCGACCAGAACAGCGCGGTGGCGGTGGTTTCATGGCCGGCGAGGATCATGGTCGCCACCTGATCGCCGAGCTGTTCGTCGGTGAAGGCTTCGCCGCTTTCGGGATCGCGCGCCGCACCCATCAGATCGAACAGGTCGCGCGGCGGCGCGCCCTCGTTCTTGCCGGCGGCGCGGCGTTCCGCCATCAGCATGGCCACGAAACGCGTCCAACGCTTGCGGAAGCGGGCGCGGGCGAAATCCTGCGGGCTCGGCCACCCCACCGGCAGCAGCAGGTCGAGAAACCGCGGCTGCGCGAGGCCGTCGCCATATTCCATGACGAAATCACGCAAGGCGGCGCCATGGCGGCCCATCTCGAACGAGAACATGGTGCGCCCGGCGATCTCGAGCGTCATCCGCTGCATCGCCTCACGCAGGTCGACCGGCACGCCGCAGCTCTCCTGAAGCTTGGCAATGGTTTCGTCGGTCGCCGCGATCATGTGCGGCACCAGCGGCGTCACCGCGCGCGGCGTGAAGGCCGGCGCCAGCGTTCGACGTTGATATTTCCATGTGCGGCCCTCGGCAATCAGCAGGCCGTCGCCAACCAGCGGCCGCAGCACCCGGATCCCGACCGGCGTCCGCGTGTAGTTCTCGTAATTGTCGACCAGCACATGCCGGATCGCATCCGGCGTGTTGAGAATGAAACTGCTGCGCCCGAAAAAGCGGCCCTGGATGATGTCCTCTTCATAGGCGCGCTGCCCCCAGGTCTCCATCGCGCTTCGGCGCATCGCCGCCATCCGTCCGAAGACGCCCATGGTTTCGGATGCGCGCGGCGGGCTTGGAGGCACCAGCGGCTGAGGGGTGGCGGCGACGTCCCAGGCTTCGGCTATGCTCACAGGCGGCCTCGCGAAAGAAAGACAATGACAGGGTCGGCGTCGCTCAATTCCCATCGGGTCCAGAATCAGGGCCCCAAGAAGGCCTCACCGACAGCCAACAGCTAATCAGCTAATCCAGCGATCGCAATCCTGTTTTCCGGGCCTCCCGTCCGGTCCTGATGGATCGGCCTCGCAACCGGGTGCACAGCGTCCGCGGCCGAAGGCCGCACAATGCCCGTCGCCGGTCCACCCCGCCGCGAGACTGGGGATAGCGGTCAAGGCACTGGACAGCCACGGACTTTCGCGGGCATCAATTCAACCGCCAGTAAATCCAAGGCCGGCCTGCCCGGCGCAACGAAACGGGTCATGACCGAACCGCCAGCGCGTCCGAACTTCGCCCCCGACAGCGTCACAGCACCCTTGCGGCACGCGGTGTTCCGGCGCATCTGGCTGGCCAGTCTGGCATCCAATCTCGGGCTCCTGATCCAGGGGGTCGGCGCCGCCTGGGCCATGACGCAGATGACGTCGTCGGCCGACAAGGTCGCGCTGGTCCAGACCGCGCTGATGCTGCCGATCATGCTGATCTCGATGCCGGCCGGCGCCATCGCCGATATGTATGACCGCCGCATCGTGGCGCTGATCTCGCTGTCGATCTCGCTGTCGGGCGCCACCGCGCTGTCGGTTCTGGCATGGCTCGGCATGGTCACGCCGCAGGTTTTGCTCGGCTTCTGCTTTATTGTCGGCAGCGGCATGGCGCTGTTCGGACCGGCCTGGCAATCCTCGGTCAGCGAACAGGTGCCGGCGGAAACGCTGCCCTCCGCGGTGGCGCTGAACGGCATCAGCTACAACATCGCGCGCAGTTTCGGTCCCGCCATCGGCGGCATTGTGGTCGCCACCGCCGGCGCGGTCGCAGCCTTTGCCGCCAACGCGGTGCTGTATATCCCGTTATTGATCGTGCTGTTTCTCTGGCGCCGCACCAGCGAGCCGTCGCGGCTGCCGCGCGAGCGGCTCAACCGCGCCATCGTCTCGGGCGTCCGCTATATCGCCAACTCGCCGGCAATCCGGATCGTGCTGGCGCGGACATTGATCACGGGCGTGATCGGCGGGTCGGTGTCGGCGCTGATGCCGCTGGTGGCGCGTGACCTGCTGCATGGCGGTGCGCAAACCTATGGCATCATGCTCGGCGCCTTCGGCGTGGGCGCGGTGATCGGCGCGCTCAACATCGCCGAAGTGCGCAAGCGGATGACCGGCGAAGTCGCGGTGCGAACCTGTGCGCTCTCGATGGGCGGCGCGGTGGCCGCGGTCGCGCTGAGCCGGGAGCCGGTCTTGACCGCCGCCGCGCTGGTGGTCGCGGGCGCGGTATGGATGCTGGCGGTCGCCCTGTTCAACATCGGCGTGCAGCTATCGGCGCCGCGCTGGGTCGCCGGCCGCTCGCTGGCGGCGTTCCAGGCTGCCATTGCCGGCGGCATCGCGATCGGAAGCTGGGGCTGGGGACGCCTGACCGACGCCACCGGGGTGCAAACCGCGCTGCTGGTTTCGGCCGCCCTGATGTTCATCTCGCCGCTGGTCGGCTTGTGGATGCGAATGCCGCCGGTCGGCGCCCGCGACGAAGATGCGGAGGTGCTGGCGGACCCGGAGGTGCGGCTGTCGCTGACCGGGCGCAGCGGGCCGCTGGTGGTCGAGATCGAATACCGCGTCGCCCAGGACAATGCCCGCGCCTTTCACGGCGTGATGCAGGAGGTGCAGCTCAGCCGCCAGCGCAACGGCGCCTATGGCTGGTCGATCGCGCGCGACATCGCCGATCCCGAACTATGGACCGAGCGTTACCACTGCCCGACTTGGCTCGACTTCCTGCGCCAACGCAACCGCGCCACGCAATCCGAGCGCGCGCTGCATCAGCGCGCCATCGATTTTCACATCGGGCCCGATCCGGTCCGGGTCCGCCGCATGCTGGAACGGCCGTTCGGTTCGGTGCGCTGGAAGGAAGAGACTCCCGACCGCGCCACCAATGAGCTGCTGCCGGCCACCACGGCCGCCGGCAGCAGCACGTAAGTTCGCTGAAAGCGCCGATAAATCGCCTAATATTTTTTATCTAATTGTATTAATAGTGTTTTTTGTACGGAAAATCGCCATATGTGTGAAATAAGTCGCCAAACTATGGCTCAGCGCGTTGTTCTGGGGCGTCCGATCGGTCGCGGGCCCAACAGATCACGAATCCTTTTGCGGGTGACGGATTGGCCGGCAAAATTGAGCCGGGCGGAATCCAGCGCGCGTTCTTCCCGCAATTCGCCGCCGATCTTTTGATAGAACTCGAACCACGCCTGAAGGTGAGCCGAGGACACCGGCGGCCCCCTCGGTTCGGATGGCTCGGGTTCGGACGGCGCCGGGGCAGGCGTCCTGGCCGTCCTGGCCGGCGGTTGTTTGGCCGATGTGCCGGTATTGCTGATAATCGAGCGCACGCCCTGCGGCTCAAATCTCACCGCATAATGGCTGACGGTTTCGTCTCCCATGCCCGACGCTGACCGGCGCCTGAAAATGAGATCGCCCGTGATCCAGCAAGTGTCCGTCGTTTGAACCCTTCGCCAATCCTCGGCAGGGATTCGCTGGACCGGGCCCCGCGATGCCTGCCCGGCGCGATCGTTTTTAACGGCCTGCCCGGATACCGCCTCCGCCATCCCTCCCACCAGCCTGCCCAGCAGGGCCTGCTTCGATAGATAGCTCTTTTGAAAAACCGTATCGAGAATCTTCACCGCCTGACGGGGTGTCAGCCAGTCCGCAATATCCTCTAAAGTGAGATCGCGCGGCGACATCCTCACTCCGGCAATTCGCTCGGCGCGCTGGAGCTTTGGAAAACGCTCTATTGACCGTTGTCGGTCAGAACCTTCGCGCAAACCTTGCCCAGCCTGCCGCGATTTTGCTTCAGACAGGCCAGAACGGCATCGTCGCCGTTGTTGATCACCGCCCGGCAAAGCCGGGCTACGTCGCGTCCGCATCCCGGATCCGGCCGCCCACTTTGCGCTGACGCCGCGCACGTGACCGCCATGTAACTCATGGCAATCAATGGAAGAGCGAAAAGAACTCGGTTCATGCTGAGACGCCTTCAGGTGATGATCTCAGCGAGTTCTAGCGCTTCTTCAGCCAAAGTGAAACGCAAAGGCCGGCCCTGAATTACTTGGCGGCGACCTTGCCGGATTGCTCGGCTGCGGTCTTGTCCATCACCGCGCGGCAGCCCGCGCTGAGATTTGCCTTGTTCTTGACCATGCAGGCGGTGACTGCCGGAATGTTCGGAATTTCGGAGGCGCAGAGGCGAAACGCATCGCCGGTGCACAGCCGCTGGGCTTCGGCACTGAAGGCAAAGCCTGAGGTCGACGACAAAGCGGAGACGGAGACGGCGAACGCCAGCATCAAACCGGCGTGGCGGACGGTTTTGGTGAGAGAAGCGGTCATTTTCGGTTCCTTGGTTATCCGCCGGTCGCGGCGGGTTGCTGATGCCCATTAGTGCCTCGGCCATCCGCTTCGAACCGTGATGACGGTCACTCAGCGGCTCCGGTGTGACGTCCGTCACTCGGAGCCGTTTCATCCGGTTTGAGCCGCCCCGCAAGGTCGGCGACCGGCGCCTTCGCGCAGCTCGTGCGCTGGCGATGACGAAAAAGCCGACAAGATTTATTGGCCGAGCCCGGCTGCGTTGGCACGGCGTTAAGACCTCTTTTGCATTAATGGGCCGACGAAGATGCGACGTCGGGTCGAGGTCGCTGGTCCCAACGGTAATGCGTTAATTGGAAAGACAAACGATGCGAAACGCAGCAGGTCTGATGTTGGCGAGTGTTGTTTCGGCTGTTCTCATCGCCGGCCTTTGGTTTTGGACATCGTCACGGCACGCTGATGTGACTGCGCCGCAGACCGTCAGCGCCGCGCAGGCCGAGCCGCTACCCGCGCAGGCGTCCGCCAGGCACGACGACGTCGAAGTCACCGCGGCCATCCCGGAAAAGCCGCTGGCTCCGCCGCCGAGCAAAACCACTTGCGCCAATCCGGACGCGCTCGGCGTCAGCCGCGTGGTCGAGATCGACACCACCGGCGGCCCCGGCTTTGGCTTCGAACATTTCAAGCAACTCGATTTTCTCGCCGACAAGGAAGTCGTGCTGACCTTCGACGACGGTCCGTGGCCGGGCAACACGCCCGCGGTGCTGAAGGCGCTGGCGGACCAATGCACCAAGGGGCTGTTCTTCTCGATCGGCAAGCACGCGAGCTACCATCCCGAAATTCTCAAGCAGGTGGCCGCGGCCGGGCATACCATCGGGGCGCATACCTGGTCGCATGCCAATTTGAACAGCAAGAAGCTGACCGAACAGCAGGCCAAGGACGAAGTCGAGAAGGGCTTCAGCGCAGTCAAGCTGGCGCTGGGCGCAGCGCCGGCGCCGTTCTTCCGGTTTCCGGAACTGCAGCATAATCCCGCAATGCTGGCCTATCTCGGCACGCGCAACATCGCGACCTTTTCCTGCGATCTCGATTTATTCGATTACAAAAAAGGCAGCAATGCCGAGAAGGTCGTGCAGACCGTCATGACCAAGGTGGACAAGCTCGGCAAGGGCATCATCCTGATGCACGATTTCCAGAAGCACACCGCCGAAGCCCTGCCCGAACTGCTGCGCCGCCTCAAAGCGGGCGGCTACAAGGTGGTCCAGATCAAGGCCAAGGCGCCGGTGCAGACCCTGGCCGAATACGACGACGCCATGATCAAGGACACGAAGCTGCCGGTCGCCAGCACCCGTCCCGTCAACAGCGTGGTGCAGACGGTTTCGGAGTAGTTGTGGCATTTTCCGGTTCGCTCGAATCACTATCGCTTCTCCTGTGGACTCATGGTTCGAGACGCGCGAAGACGCGCTCCTTGTATTAGAGGAACGTCGCGCGCTTGCGGGCGTCTCGAAGGATGAAGCCATTGAAGTGGAAATTGCCCTACGGCTTGCGGGCCAGCACCGCATATTGCGCGCCGAGCGGCAACCAGCCGAGGCCGCTTTCGATGGGCCGAAGAAGCGAAAGCGCGCGCGGGAAAAACAGGTTGTACTGAATTTCCGGAGAGACCCAACCCGCGTCCGCCAGTCGACGCGCCATGTCCCGCGCAGCAATCAGCTTCGCATTTTCGTCGAACGGACAGGTATTGACCGCGTGCACGGTCAGCGGGTTCCAGGGGTTATGTTCAAAGATCGCGATCAACCCGCCCGGTCTGGTGATCCGATAGAGCTCGCGCAGCCACATGGCGTGCTCGTCATGGGCGATGTGATGAAACACGCATGCCGAAAACACCACGTCGAAGGCATCCGGTTCCGAGGGGATGCGATCGTTTTCGATCAGGAGATAATTCCCGGATTGCGGATAGCGTTGCCTGCTGAGGTCAAGGCTGCGCTCCGAGACATCGGATGACGTCAGCGATGCGTCCGGAAAATGCTTGCGAAAGTAGGGAATCGAATTACCGATCCCGGAACCGAAATCGCAAATCCGCGAAGCGCGGAGCTGGCTGCGATCGACGATTTGCTTCAGCTTCCTGATCTTGTACTCGGCAAAATACTCCGGACCCTCGCCGGTGACCGCCACATTGGCGCGGTGCTGGTCGTCATACTCGTCGGCGAAGCGATCAAACTCGGCCTTGTCCATTTGCGATCAACGTTCTGGTTTCGACGCGATACCCTGCGCGGCCGGATCGGCGCGGCAGCCTGCCGCGGCTAACTACAATAGGTCCCAATATTTAACTACCTATCCGCATTCCGGGAACAAAGATCAGGCCCCGGCCTGCTTTTGTCGAATCACCACCTGCTGCGACTTGAAAAATTGATGAACCATTAACCGAGCGTCGCCGAATATGGGGCACCGAATCGAATTTGATCCAATTGTCTCTTGTTCCAATTGTCTTGCAGGCTGTCAAAGTCATGGAAATTCACGACGGGATGCCACGCCCTGGAAGGATGTTCCTTTCGATCGTCGTGCCGTGCTGCAACGAAGAAGAAGGCCTGCGCGAATTTCATCGTCAAATGACGGCCGCCGCGCGCGCCTTGTGCGGTGAGAAATTCGAGCTGATTTTTGTCGACGACGGCTCGACCGACAATACCTGGAAGCTCATCAACAAGCTTTCGGCAGAAGATCGCAATGTGGTCGCGGTTCGGCTTTCGCGAAATCACGGTCATCAACTGGCGCTGACCGCCGGGCTTTCCACGGTGCGCGGCGACCTCGTGCTTGTGATCGACGCCGACCTGCAGGATCCGCCGGAATTGCTGGGCCCGATGTACGATCTGATGGTGCAGGAAGAGGCCGATGTGGTCTACGGACTGCGCCGCAGCCGCGCCGGCGAAAGCCGCTTCAAGAAAAAATCCGCCGAGGCCTTCTACCGCCTGCTCGCGCATCTGACGCGAGTCCATATCCCGGTGGATACCGGCGACTTCCGGCTCATGAGCCGGCGTATTTCGGATCAGGTCGTGCAGATGCCGGAACACGACCGCTTCATTCGCGGCATGGTCTCCTGGCTCGGCTTCAAGCAGGTCGCCTACGAATACGATCGCAATCCCCGCTTCGCCGGCGCCACCAAATATCCGCTGCTCAAGATGATCGGCTTTGCCGCCGACGCGCTGGTCAGCTTCTCCATGGTGCCGCTGCGGATCGCGACCTATATGGGCGCGCTGCTCACGACGGTGCTGACCCTGGTCGGGATCGTGTCGGTGATCAGCTGGGTTCTCTCGGGTACGGTGCCGGGCTGGACCAGTCTGACGCTGCTGCTGGTCATGATCTCCTCGGTGCAATTGCTCGTGCTCGGGCTGATCGGCGAATATGTCGGCCGCACCTACATTCAATCCAAGAACCGGCCGCTGTTCATGATCTCTCATATCCACCGGCGGCCGCGCTTGGCGGGCCCGTTGCCGCACGATCCCGCGTTTGTTCGAAATGATTTCGAGAAATCAACGCTGCAGCCGGATATGGATGCCGACATGGACGCCGACCCGGGCGAGCAGGTGCTCGACGAAATAGGCCGGCCGATCGCTTTTTTGAGCTATTCGGCGCGCTTCGTATAGATGTCGACACCCATCACGGTTTCCGACAGGCGATAGCCCTTCAGGAGATCGACCAGTTCCGGACTGGCGTTGACCCAGCCGGTCCAATCGTCGGTGAAATTATCCACCAGCACCACCGTCGGCCGATATTTACGGAAATCCGCGATCAGCCATTCGCGTTCGCGCGCGGCATAACGATCCAGATTCGCCAAGGTTTGCGGGTCGGGCGATTCCGTTCCCCGCAAGTAACGATCATAACTCGCCACCAGCAATTCCTGCTCGCGCGATGCCCAGACGCCGCCGACCGCGCGGGCCAAGGGATGCGCGATCCCGGCATTGCCCGAGATTGCGAGGATGGTCGGGTGCGGTTCGAGCCGCGCCACCGCCGCCTGCAACGGCCGCGCGTCAAGCGAATGGTTGAACCAGACCATCGACAACCCAAACAGCGCCACGAGCACGGCTGAGGCGCCGGCGAGCCAACCGCGCCTAAGCGGGGTACCATCATGGCCCGACATCACGGCGTGGCCGAAGGCCAGCAGAGCGAAGGCCATCATCGGATAGGAATGATAAGGCCAGCCCTTGCGCTGCAGGAAATAAATCAGACCAAACCCGAGCGATGCCGCGAGCAGCAGCGCGTCGGCGGTATCCAACGCCCTGCCGCGCTTCAGCAGCACGGCCCCGATCAGGGCGACGCCCCATATCGGCACCACTGGCTTTTCCAGCATCCGGGCAAACGGCAGGCCGATAGTGTAGACGTCGCGCAGCAGCGGCACCATCACCGCAAAATATTCGGGAAAGAACGCAACCATGCAGGCGCCATAGCCGGCGATGACGGCGGCAGCGATGAAATGCTCTGCCGCAAAAACGATCCGCCACGATTTCAAATGAAAAGCGGCGACACCGAGACAGCACAGCAACGGGATGACGAAGTGCGGCTTGAATGAAAGCGCCAGTCCCAGCCCTATTCCAGCGATCGCAATCGCCCATGCCGGCGGCGTCTCCCGCCTGATCCGCAGCGCCAGAACACCGAGCGCTGGAAATAGCTCGATAACGGCGATGTGCTCACGCTGGCCGAACACCTGAACCGGCAGGATAACCAGCACCGTGACCGCGAGCAGCACCAACGGCCAGCGCTGGCCGGGCGCAACCGCCGACGAGTTCTTCAGGATGCGCGCGGTGATCGCGAGCGAAATGGCAATCGCCGCAAATATCAGTCCATCAACGACGATTTCCGCTGAGATGCCCAGCGCGCGCGCGATCAGAATCCCCGGAACATAAATCAATATCGCCATCGGCGGATTGGTTTCGACGATATCCGAATAGAGCCGCTGCCCGTCGAGCCAGCGCTCGCCCGCGATCAGGAGCCAGCTCACATCGGTATTGCCGGCAACGACATGGCGCATCGCCATCGCGGCTGCGAACAAGGCGGCCACCCCAAGCCAGGGCAGTAACGATATCAGCCCGACTCGTGTTGTGGCCCTCCCATGGCTGGGCACGGGACCGGCATCGATATGCATCGCCATGGCGGGCGCCCGGTTAAGGTTTCCGCCGGGAACGCTAGGAGAACGGCGTTAACAGGCCGTTTCGCCGATGCCCGCAAGCGGCCGCCAATTCAGGGAACCTCGCTATGGGTCGCGGCGGCCTTCAGAACAGCCGCGTCCGGTTGAGAGAGCGCGTCCATGTCAGCGGCCGTGATCGGTTGATCGACCACGAAGAAATACGACGCCGCCGACACCACGCCGATCAGGGCGCCGACCACCAGCGCCGGCACGAATGACCCGGTGCTTTGCACGATGAGCCCGGTGACCGTGGGCGCCAGCGCGCCGCCGAGATAGCCGCCGAAATTTTGTACAGCCCCGATCGAGGCCGTGCAGTTGGTCGGTACCGCGACCGAACTCAGCGCCCAGGCGCAGGTCGAGGTGACATAGACCAGAAACAGCGAGGCCGAGATGAAGGCGATCGCCAGCGCATTGCTCTCGACATAGGCCGCGGCCACCGTGCAAGCGGCCGTTCCGAGCAGCGCGAGGGCCGCGGGATATCGCCGGCTTTTGAGCGGCTCGACGCCGCGGCGCACCAGTATGTCGGCGATGTATCCGCCCAGCACGCCGCCGACAACGCCCCATGCGAATGGGATCGCTGCGGCCCAGCCGGTGTATTTCACGCTCATGTGGCGCTGGATCTCGAGATAGCCGGGCAGCCACGCGGTATAGATCCAGGTCAGGTAGATGCAGCCGAAATAGCCGAAGATCATGCCCCAGGTGGTGCGAAACCGGAACAGCAGCTTCCACTCGCGCCACGTCACCTTGGTGCGCTGGCCCGGCGGATCGCCTTGCGTCCGGTACGCATTCTCCTCCGGCGTCAAAGCAAGTTCAGTAGGGTTGCGATAGACCAGGTACCAGACCGCCGCCATGACGAGGCCCGCAACGCCCATGACGACGAACATCGTGCGCCAGCCGAACGTCAGCATCAGGAAGGTCAGCAACGGAACGGCGATCGCCGTGCCGAGCGACGACGCGCAGTTGAAGATGCCGGTGGCGAGACCCCGGTCGCGCTGATTGAACCAGTCCCGCACCACGCGCGCGCAGGTCGGAAATTGCGGCGCCTCGCCGACCCCGAGCAGCAGGCGGGCCCCGAAAAACTCGCCGAACCCCCGCACCAGCCCGCCCAGCAATTGCGCCAGCGACCAGAGACTGAGGCCCAGCGTCAGCAGAATACGCGGCCCCAGTTTGTCGACCATGGCGCCGGTCGGCAATTGCGCAAACGCGTAGGACCACAGGAACGCCGACAGCAGATAGCCCATATCCGCGATCGACAATCCAAGTTCTTCCCGGATCAGCGGATTGGCGACGGCGAGCGTCGCGCGATCGATGTAGTTGATCACACCCGCCATAACCAGCATCGCCAACGCGGCAATCTGAATCGACCTGACGCGCGGTGTCGCCCTCTGTATCTCGGTCATTATTTCCTCGCCGTTGTTTTATTCTTTGCGCGACTTTAACGAGCGCCCGCGCGCCGAGCCGGATCGTACACGTTCGGAATTGCTTGGGAACAGGAGATCGGGATCTGGATTGCCGGTCTGCGCGGCGGGCATGGCGTGAGCGCTCGGGTATTGTGCGTAAGTCTTAACTTTCGTTCAGAGCAGAAGGCAATTGCCGCAGCCTTTGCGGGGCGAGGTGGGAGCCAAAATTCGAAGCTCGATCGCCCGCCCCCGTTGCGGTCGAACGCCACCGATGGAACAATCGTCGTACAGCAACAATGGGAGGCGCGACGATGAAGGGATCGTTTCTTGTCATGTGCACATTGCTGATGTTTGCGACAGCTGCCCAGGCCCAGGAGCGAAAAGGCAGAATAGCCGTCCATTGCGGATGTGACGTGAGCGCGGGTGTATGTAGAACTAGATGCCAGAATTTCGATAGATCGGCGAGTTGCTTTTCAAAATGCGATCGAGAGAACAGCGTTTGTCGGGATAGCAAGCCACTTTGCTGGCGTTAACCTCGGTAACGTCATCTGGGACCAGCCCACAACGGCCTATGGGGCTTCTCAACCGAGTGGAGCGACCGGGACTGACACTGCTCCAGTCGGTTCGGTCATGGCCTATTCTGGCTTTGTAATCCCGACGAACTGGCAGCTTGCTTATGGTCAGGCTTTAAGCCGCACAGATTTCGCGGCATTGATGACGGCGATTACGATCTCAGCCCCCGGCATTAGGGGTGTTGCACCAATACCTCGACCACGCTGACGGGTTTTGTTGATACTTCAATTATCCGCGTCGGTGCCCCGATCGAGGCGACCTGTCTTCCAACTTCAACGACCGTCGCCTCCATTACGAATGCCACGACAATTGTGGTCAGTCAGGCAGCGGCGGCTACTTCAACGGTAACTGCCACGATTTTCCCGTGGGGCAATGGCGATCAAGTCACGACATTCAATGTTCCTGATTATCGTGGTCGCGATCCGGTTGGTGCCGATTGCATGGGATATGTGGCTTCTGGAAATGCCTGTGGCGGCAACCTGACGGCGATCTATTACGGTTCAAATCCCGGCGCGCCCGGTCAAACCGGCGGTTCACAGTCTCAGAATCTGACCATTGCAAATCTCAGTCCCTTTACGCCACGCGGAACGATTTCAACGATTACGCCATCCGGTAGCGTATCCTTGTCTCTTGTTGGTTCTGTTCTTGGCTCTTTTTCCGGTGCATTTCAGGGCGGGTCTGGCGCAAACGGATTAACGAATACAGGAACGCTATCCGTATCTTTCGCTGGGTCTAGCGCCTCTTTCACTGGTAACGCTACAACTCCAACTTTTACGGGCACATCTCAAGGCGGTGGTATCGCTGTGTCAGCAACGCTGGGCGCGGCCGGCACTGGTTATCCGGCCAGTTCGACGGTCACGCTAACTCTTTCCGGCGGCACCTGTTCTACTGCACCTCAATTCAGCATGAACACTTCGGCTGGTGGTATCTTAACTGGTTCTCCAACTCTTGTAACCGCCGGTCAATGTTCTGTGGTTCCGAATAATCCAGCAGCAACCACTAGCAGCGGTTCTGGCTCGGGTGGCACGCTCAATGTGACCTGGAGCGTTGTTCCTGTAAGTGTTGTCCAACCTTCTGCCACCACTAACTACATCATCAAGGTTGCTGCAAACTCCACTGGCGCGGGTGGTGTGGTCTCTTTCGGAGGGATGTTCGGCGATATCGTTTGCGATTCCACACTGACCTGCGCCCCCATTGGGACCGTTAATACGGTCGGATGTACGCCGGCCACGACTAGCCAAGTTGGCTGCGTAGAACCAGATGGAATTACGACTCTGATATCGGGCGGAAAGCTCGTAGCGGTTGCGGGAGTTGCTTCGTCGATTGGCATTGGGTCAACGTCGGTTACAGGAGGCACAAATACCGACATCTTATCTGTAAGTTCCGGCGTGCTTGCTCAGATAGCACCGAGCGGGACTGGCTCTATCTGCATGACCACCAATTGCGTCATGACGACCCCCACACTCGGGGCGGCCACTGCTACTACGATCAATACTAATATTTTTACTTCTAATGGCTATACGCTCACCGGGAACAGCGGGAAAACTTTTACTTTCAACAATAGCCTAACGCTTGCTGGTGTTGATTCCACGACCCTGACGTTTCAGGGAACTGATACTTATGTCGGTCGATCCACCACTGATACCCTGACCAATAAGACGCTTAATTGCGCAAACAACACATGCACTGTTCGTTTGGGTAGCGACGTCACCGGGAATCTTCCTGTTACCAATCTGAATGGCGGTGCTGGCGCGTCATCGACTACGGCATGGTTCGGCGACGGGACATGGAAAACCCCCGCTGGTGGCGGCAACGTTTCTAATTCCGGCACGCCGACGAATGGTCAAATTGCGCAATGGACATCATCGACGGTTATTAAAGGCGTTAGCATCGCATCACTCCTTACTAATGCCAGTGTTCAGACTGGGACACTATCGCCAACTGGAAGAGCAAGCACCACGGGCGTAATGATGGGCCTTGGCGGTTCGGGTTGTTCGATTACGCCATCCGTAACGGGACGGGTTTATCTTCATATTGGCGGCAATGTATCGAACACTACTGGTGCTGGATCATCGTCGGGGGCTAGCCTGCAATATGGTACTGGCTCGGCTCCGACGAATAATACAGCCGTGACCGGAACTCAACTTGGCGCAACCTCCCGTTCATCGACCGTTTCAGCCAGCGCAGTTTTTCCACTTCAGGTTTCCGGAAACCTCACAGGGCTGATATTGGGAACGGCGGTATGGTTTGACCTAAGTGTATCTGCCGGGGCTGGTACGGTCTCCCCAGTCATCGCCTTTGAGTTCTAGGGGTAAAGATGGAACTTTCAGATTGGAACATCGCGACGCGGCTGCTGATTTCATCGAAAGGGCCATCGCAGCAAGGCGGCATATATCTGACGTCTTATGCCACTTCCGGCCAGTGGTATCAGGTTGGCGGCATCAACATTCCTAATTTGCCGCCTCCCGGCAAATGGATTGATCTCGATTGGACAAAAATTCCAAACTTCCCGATAGACGCGGTTGCCCTCGACGTCAGCGGGATTTTGATTATCAGCGATGGGGCAAATAGTCAGGATACAAGCATCGGCGTTTCTTTTCAGGCGCCTGGGGCCGGTATTCCTCCCGTCGGGCATTATGTCATGCAGGCAGAGGCGTCGCTTCCATCAGGCGGCGCTCGGTCGAATGCCTTTGCTCGAATCCCAGTGGTCAACGGTCATAGTCAGATGTCGTGGCAACGCGGCAATTCTACGGGCGAGTGGCCGACGAGCCCACTCGGGGCGCAATGGCCGGCGGGCGCGTCTTACGGCTTCAATCTATCTATCCAAGGGATATGGTTACCGTGACACTTCAAGTCCTAGACAGCGCCGATCCCCCTGCAACGTGACGAGCGAACGGCCATCAGGAAGCGGGATCGGGTCGTCGAAAGCGCGTTTCCAGCCTTTGGCCATCAGGCGCCGGTGCCCATTTTGGCTGGCTGAAAGTGCGGCCGGATATCGGCGCCCCGCTTACCGCAAGCCGTGCAGTTGAACCGATCCTCAATGTCGGAAACCCTGACGTCATCGGTCCACCGGCCGGCGTGCATCTCGATCGAATGACTGCACTTGTAATCGGCGCAATAGATCAGGACGTGATCGACGCCGGCCTCCCGCATTTCTCCGAAAGTGATTTTCTTCTGACGGGCGGTCATGAGCCCATGATTCCGCCGATCGGGCATCAAGGGAAGCCGCTAGGGATAGTGGCTGACGAGGCGCCGACGCTCAAATCGCACCAGAGGGCGCTTCTGGAGGTATGGCGGAGCATCGGGGCCAGGGAATGAGTGGGTTATGTTTTGCGGTCTTGCTTTACGACACCCGCCGGTCTCAATTGACAGAAAGGAAAACCTGGAGAATTGCATGCCGACTGGCAAAATCAAGATGTTCGACGAGGGTCGAGGGTTTGGTTTCATTAAAGCCGATGACGGTGGCGTTGACGTTTTCTTTCACATCTCAGCATTGCGAGAGGGTGATGAAATCACCCAGGGTAAAGCTGTGAAATTTGAAATTGGCGTCGATCCGAAGTCCGGAAAAACGAAAGCCGTCAGTGTGGATTTGACTTAAAGGACGTCCCTGCGTGAGGAGCGTGCGAATGCCGCCGTACAAGCGATCCACTCGCTATTTTCCCTGAGGCACATATTCACGGCTCATTTGCGCGCCCCGCGTTTGTGAAGAAATTCCTACGAAAAAATCGGGGTCATGTCGGCGGTTGGAACGTCCAGGTCATGCCGGCATTGCCCCTTGGGTCGCCGCTTTCCCGCCGATTGACGGCGTCCTATGCGGCCTCGCTGTCCCTCAACCGGTCGGCGGGGTCGCGCTTGCCCGTAAAACAGTCACGCCTTAACCTCTAGTTGGGCCGCGTCTTTCTCCTGATTGCGCGCGACCCGCGCGGCCTCGCCTCGTCTCTCTCAATTCGCTGGCGAGGTCGCGCTTCAGGCACGGCATTTGCAGGGCCAATCTTCGGGTCGTCGATCCTCCCGGTACCGCCGGCGCGCGCGGCCGTCGGCCTACTCAGAGCCTAAGCCCCAGCCGGCGGCCGTTGCTTTCCCTGAAACTGCCCCTTGCAGACTGTTGGTAAAATACCTATTGTTCGAACAGTTTAGTGAGCAGGGTCGTTGAAAACCATGGCAAAGCCGCGCCTCAATTTGGCATCGCCAACCACCGTAAATCGAACAGTTGCCACGCCACTGCGCCGGCCGAACGCTGAATTGCGCACCCGCGAGTATCTGACCGATGCCGAGGTGGCGAAGCTCATGGAGGCGGCCAAGGCGAACCGGTACGGCCACCGTGATGCCACCATGGTGTTGCTGGCCTACAGGCATGGCCTAAGGGCCTCCGAGCTGATCGACCTCCGCTGGGACCAGATCGACTTCGACAACGCGACGTTGGCGGTCCGCAGGGCCAAGAAAGGAACACCCAGCACCCATCCCATCCGCGGCGACGAGCTACGGGCATTGCGCCGCTTGGCCCGGGAGCAAGATCCCAAGTCGCCATTCGTGTTCACGTCCGAACGAGCTGCGCCGTTCACCACGGCGGGATTTGCCCGCATGGTCGAGCGCGCCGGGCGCGGCCGGCTTCGAGTTCAAGGCGCACCCGCACATGCTGCGCCACGCCTGCGGCTTCGCCTTGGCCAACAAGGGCCACGATACGCGGTCGCTGCAAGCCTATCTGGGCCACAAGAACATCCAGCACACCGTGCGCTATACGGAACTGTCGCCGGACCGGTTCAAGGACTTCTGGCGGTAGCGGGACCAAAACGTTCCAGCACTCACTGGCTGCCATCAGACCCGCTGCTTGGGCACGTAATCGCCTGGAACACACTTGATCCGGCTGATCCTCCATTGATCGCCGCGGTAGATCGACCGCCCTTTCCAGTCGGCGAGGGCGGGTTGCGAAAGCATGCATGACTGCATCGGCATATCGTCCTTAATGACGATTACTTCGCGACAGATGGGATCAGGCAACGTTCCCACTGACATCGGAAAGCTGGCTCCGATCGTATGGCACATCACGGCCACGACAGTGATTTGCATGCGTTGACGCTCCGGCTATTCGGACGACATATCGCCCCGAATGATAGACGGCTGTGCAATTACCGAATGTGGTGCAGTTCACGAATGGCGGTCTTTTTGGTGGAGGGCGCACAATTAGCGTGAGGGGGCTACGAACCTGGCCGACTGTACGCTTGAGCCGAGACAGTGGCGGGCGGTCTCGATCTCACCATCAGTGGCGCCATGGCTTCGCGCCCAGGTCTCGGCAGCCGGCAGAGTGTATTTGGCTACGTAAAGCCTAACGAGACTGCATGAGAATCGGTGCGCGGGCCTGTCGCTAGCGGTGGCGCCATGACCTGCCGAAATGAGAAGGGCCACCGCCGCAATTGATTTTATCAACATATGGACCCCTTTCAGAACTGCACGGCAATTCGGCTGCGGCCATTAGGTTCCGCTCCGGTGGCGGCAAAGGGATCGAAAGTCGCGCTAATGGGTTGCTCTGCATGCTGCCCGTTCGGACATCCACCCGCCCCACCGTCGGCCAACTGGTTAGAGCGCAAACGTTTCGCTTTCTGACGATGCTAGCGGCGTGGGCGCTGATCTTCGCCGCCTTCGTCTACGAACCGGGCTGGATCCGGGATTCGCTGCGGTTCATGACCCATTCGATCGAGTCCCTCGCTGATCAGGTTCCAGAGCCATGGGGTGCGCGGCTGGAGATCATGTTACGCGAGTTGGGCGGGATGATCTGGATTCAGATCGCTACCGCGATCGTATTGCTGCGGCTGATCATCTGGGTGCCATTTCATATCTGGCGACTGCGCAGAGAACGCCGACTTGGTTAGCGGACGGAGTGGCACGGCAGAAGCGAGCGCGACCACGAAATACCCCGCCGAAGCGGGGCACTCCGTGAACGTCTCAAGCCGCTTTGGCTTCCTGATTGACTGCCGTTTTCGCAATTGTCGTCAGGGCTTGATCCGTCGCTTCCTCCTCTTCAAGTGTTTCCTTAAGAAGTTCGGCGGCGTCGTCAAGACCGAGTTCTTCCGCCCACGCGATCAGCGTGCCGTAGCGCGATATCTCATAATGCTCGACAGCCTGAGCGGCGGCGAGGAGGCCAGCATCAAGCGCCGGGGAGCCTTTGTATTCATCCATGATTTCCGCGCCTTCGTCGGTTATGCCAACGATGGCCGCACAGGTTTTTCCCTGGGGCTTTTTATCAATAGCCGCAAACACTTGCTCGAGCCGCTCGATTTGACCTTCGGTTTCACCGTGGTGCTTCTCGAAAGCCGCCTTAAGTTCGTCGCTTTGAGCCGCTTTTGCCATCTTCGGCAGGGTCGCAAGTATTTTCTTTTCCGCGAAATAAATGTCCTTGAGCGTATCGTGAAACAGCTCGTTCAGTTGTTTGGGTTCTTTGGCCATTGCCCTCTCCATGCATGTTGAGCTTGCGTCTCCCCTGCGGGTGAGACTGGCCCAATAACTGACGCTGATCTGCGTTGTTCCTCAAAGCCGGGGCCGCTTCTTGTGCCGGCATCCGTGGCGCACCAAGAAGCTCGGAAGGAGGCTTTTCCTAAATTTGTTTCGCCAGACCGTGCCCTACGTCGCTCGTGTGCCCATACGGCCTGCTCCATCAGGAACAAAAGCGTCGGGCCCTTGTTCATCTCTTTAATCTCGTTTCGAGTAGTCCAACCGCTAGCGTATACGGCGATCGGGCGAGCTGAGATCAACGTGGTAGTTGGCGCGTTGGTTTTTACAGGGCATTGCACGAATTTCCACTTAGAACGGAGTTCCCCTTGGCCAGCACATCATTCCCGCAAACGCGACAGCCGCCCAAAACTAAAGCGGAGTTGATGGAGATGCTAGCCGAGGCGGTGCGCAATACCGCGCAGCCCAAACTGAAGCGCAAGCCTGCAAAGGTCCGCAAAGATCAGGCGTGATGCTCAAGCGAGCTGACGTGGGAGATGCTGACGAAAGAAGCCGCGTCGAATCCGCTGGCCCGCAGCGCATTCGCCGAGGCCGCCGATGGCGTTCGCCGTATCCCCCACGGGCAAGAACGAGCCGACGGTCGCAGCGAAGCCCAGCAAATCGGCGAAGAAAACCGCGAAGCCGAAGCGAAAAGCTGGCTAGGTGTGCGTCAATACGTCCACCCTCGGCGGGCTCCGGCTTACTTGCCGGAGTTCTTCTTTGAGCGATGGCTAATCTACCGAAACGCGAATGACACCCGATCTCATCATACCGAGCGCGCGAGCCGCGCTGATCGATACGTCAATCACACGCCCCCGAATGAAGGGACCGCGATCATTGACCCGGCATTGTATTGAATGTCCGGCGTGCGTGACGGTGACGATGCTGCCGAAAGGGCGAGCTCGATGGGCACAGGTCATCTCGCCGTTATGACCCCGACCACCATAGTAGGAAGCAAGGCCGGACTTAGCTTCGCAAACAGCAGTGATTGAAAGAAAAAATGCAAGGGTCAACGCGGTCCGATAAACGACGCGCTCCTACAAATCAAAGTCATAACAGACCATGAGTGCCGGATGGAGATTAAGTTCCCGCGACGAGAAGTTGGCCGGCTTCTAGACCGCGGGTCTCTCTATACGGTTCCCGAAACTTTCCTGTTGCGGCGTGGTTGTTTGTTTAACCAAGGAAGGTCTGCAATGCACAAAATCTCAATCGCTGCTTTCGCCCTCGCTTTGTCAGTGGGAAGCGTAAATTTAGCAAAGGCCGATCAGCCCGGCCCGGATTGGATGCCTGCCCAACAGGTAATCGAGAACGTGCTAAAGTCCGGTTATAGCCAAGTTTCGAAAATTGAAGCCGAGCATGGCCGCTGGGAAGGTGAAGGCATCAAGGACAGCAAGGAGATGGATTTTCACGCTGATCCAAAGACTGGCGCAATCACCTCCGAGAAACTGGATGACTAGGTGAGATGTCCTTGCCAACCGGGCATCTTCGAACGTGACTGATGTGCCGGACTGATTTCACTGGGTCGCGACCTCGGATAGAAGTCGCTGGACGGGGTCGGTGTCATGCGGGTTACCGCTGTGCTTGGCGATGGTGCCAGCGTGAGTCGCCCTAGTAACTGTGCCAGAAATCGGGCGGTCAGTAGATTGGCGGCGGGTGAGGGCGGGCATGTCGCCATTCAAGCGCGGACCGGGAAACTGGGCAAGCGCGCGACAAATAAAAAGGGCCGCAGAGTGTGCCCTACGGCCGCCGGGTAAAAATGATTGCTTAATGAAATTTCCCTGCCCCGGTAACTCCGACAGTACCGAAATCGGCGAAGTCACGGAGGGAATGTGGCTAGTCGGCAGCTATCGCATGCAACGCCCGCGACATCGAGCCGCTTTGTTTGAGGGAAATAGCTGGCAGCTCCGTCGACCTACTGGTGATATACAGTTCCCCGAGCATCAACAGGAAAGCGGTATAGCCTATCGCCACCATTGCGCTGACCAAATCGCGGGTGTCGCCTTTCATTGTCCCCCTCAGTCCGATATCGCACAACAGAACGCTGACCCCGGAGATTAAGTTCCGGTCATCGCCTAGTCTATCATAAGAAATGACCGCGCCGTGTCTGGCCGATAGGGACAGCGGGAGGTTCAATTGGTATCCGTCGACCATTTCAGGCACGAATTGCTGATGCAGTTGAGAGATGCTGCCGACCAAGGCGGGACGACGATAGTGATCACGGCTGGCGAGCTGTGCAAGAAAATCCGCATGGGTAACAGCTCGACCCGAGCGTGCTGCGAGGCCATGATGGCAGAGGTCAAACCCGGCGATGTCATCCTCGTTTCCTCAAACGGTGCAGAAACGATAATCCGCTATCGGTTGCCGCGACCGGCCTGATGAAAACCTAGTTCGATGGGATCGTTACTGGAACTATGAACGCGACCGCCCGGTTAAACAGATTATCCATACAGGCCGATCAATGTCGATGGCCGACAAACAAGCCCTAGTGTGGCGGGCTCAGTGTTCAAAACCCGCGCAGGGGCCGTTTCGATTGAGGCCGCCCGTTCACGCCGGCGGGTTTTTCTATGCCGGATCCATCCCGCCGCCGTCAATCATGCCCTTGGCTTCGTCAAAGGCATCCGTCTCGCTATAGCGCGAGGCTGTCGTAATCGATGAAACCGGCGCATCCCCGTACTTGAGCTTAATCAGAGCCCCGTCCTTGCGCGTAACCTTCGCCTTCCAGGAGTTGTTATATTCCTTTGATGATGTCGATCACATAGTCATTGTACGACTTGCGAGACATTTTCCGTTCCCGTATGTGTTGCCGTTTTGTTAACTCGCCGCTCCTAGCCTCATCTGTCGCGGTTTAACCTTTTCCTTCCCAACCCACACCGCGACAGCAGCATTGGTGAAATGAGCCCGCCGGTCCATCCACTTCCGGCGGGTTTTTATCGGCGTCGCCGGAAGCTTGCTCCCTCTCGCTGGTTATTCAAGCAGCTTCAGGACCGGCAGCAGCCGGGAGACGCAAAGAAAGCCGCTCGCTGTAACGCCCGGGCGGTTTTTTTCGTGGGACCGGATTTACGCCGCTGCCTGATTTTCTCTAGGGGAACGTTGATGATCCGCCGGGATTGCTCCTATTCACAAAGGAGAGAAATCATGGCCTCAACGAAGTTAGCATCTTTGATTGTCGCGCTCGTCACGGCGGCAGCGCTGCCCGCGCTAGCTCAGGGTGGTGGCGGCGGGGCCGGTGGTGGGGCAGGCGGTGCAGCCAGCGGGGCCGGTGGAGGCAGTAGCGCCGGTTCGGCAGCGAGTGGCGCCGGTGGTGCGGCTGTCGGTGGTTCTACAAGCGGCGCTGCCAACTCGGGCTCAGCGAACGGCGGAACTGCAAATGGAGGGACGACCGGCAACTCGAAGATAAATAGCCAAACCCCCACACCGGCTGCTGCGCCCGCAGGCTCGCGGACGGCCGCGCAAGCGAACCGAAATGCCGGCGCGGGCACTGCTCCTAACGGACTCCCGATTGGATCGCCAGGCTCTGGAGTTGGATCTCCTGAGCATCCAATCGTTTCGAAACAGTAAGAAATCTCAGACCTGCCGACCCACCCCGGCGG
>CAWFVT010000015.1:0-80667 GCA_963819325.1 uncultured Pseudomonadota bacterium | reverse complement strand
TGGGAGAGGGTTGGGGTGAGGGGTTACGGTCTCTCGTAGTGTGGCAACCCCTCACCCGGATCGCATCTAGCGATGCGATCCGACCTCTCCCGCAAGGGGGAGAGGTGAAGTGAACCTCCGGCAGAAGCGACTCAATCAAGGTCCGTCCCATCGCCCTACCCCAACTGCCACACCGCCATCGGCTGGTCGTAGCCCTTGATCGCGACCTGTCCGAGCGATTTCGCATCGCGGCCGGCCTCGCCGAGCGCTTCGCAGACCGCCGACGAGATCAGCAGTTGCGAGTTGAAATCCTTGTTGAGCGATTCAAGCCTTGAGGCGAAATTCACGGTATCGCCGATCACCGTATACTCCTTGCGCCGCGGCGAACCGATGTTGCCCGCGACCACCTCGCCCAGGTGGATGCCGATGCCGATGCGCAACGGCCAGCTCGTCGCGCTGTTGACGCGGTCGTTGGCGGCGAGCATTTCACGCGCCGCCGCGACCGCATGCTGCGCGGCGTCGGCTGCCTCGATCGGCGCGCCGAACAGCGCCAGAAATCCATCGCCGAGAAACTTATTCACGATGCCGCCATGGCGGTCCAGAATATCGACCAGGATCGCGAATGCGCCATCGAGCCGATCAACCACTTCCTGCGGCGTCCGCTCCCGCGCACCTGCCGTGAAGCTGCGGAAATCCACGAACATCACGGCGACCCGGCGGATGTCGCTCGCGGCATCACCGCCTTCGAGCAACAGCCGCTCGACCACCTCGGGGGACACATGCTGGCCGAACAGGTTGGTGATGCGATCGCGGGCGGTCGCGGCCCCGATGCTCGCCTCGAACTGGCGCCGCAACTGAACCCCGACGGCCCCGGCCAATACGCCGCCAACCAGGAACATCACGCTGCGGATCAGCTCGACGGCGAGTTCGGGAGGCGGCTCCGCGGCAAAACCCGCCGGCCGGTACAGCATCGCCATCGCCAACAACTCCGCGGCGGCGACAAAGCCCGTGAAGACGGAAAGCCAGAAATCGAGCCGCAGCGTCGAGAGCACGATGAAGAGGAAATAGCCCAACGGCGCCGTATATCCCAGCGCCTGCGCCGATCCCATCCAGTTCATGTGCAGATACAGCAGGTAGGTCGGGAGGCTGGTTTCGATCAGCGCGGAGAGATAACGCCGCGCCATCGGCACATCGGACTGCATCCTGAGACGCCGCGTCAGCAGATACAGCACCAAAAACTCGAACAGCAAGAATGCAACGTAAACCTTGTACTGCGGCGCCAGATCGAACCGGCCATGCGAGATGCGGTCGAATACCGACGGCACGACGAAGTGAAGGATGGTCACGACACCGACCAGCAACGAAACGGTGATGATGACGGCCTTGACACGCAGCCGCTCGGTCAGAAGGATTTCGCGCGTCAAGGCATCGTGAAACGGGGCCAGCACCGGCGCGTGGTCTTTCCGCCGGAGCAGTCGCCGGAGAAACCCGATCCCGTCATCTTTTGCGCCGGACACGGCCTGGCCCCCGCAGCTAAATTTGCCACGCCAAGTGTTAGCCGTGAAACTTCAGCCCGTCGACGATCTTGTCGATCACCTTGCGCTCGGCGCGCATCGCGAGCCCCACCAGATTGAGGTCGGCGCGGATCACGGCCCTCACCGCCTCGCGGTTGGCCGCATCATGTGTGGTCTTGAACATGTCCTCGGTATAGACGGCGGGCTTCACGCTTCTGGCCAGCGCCCGCTCCAGCGCGCGTGTCAGCGCCGGCCGGTCGGCGCCGTAGATCAGGATCGGCTGGCCGATCAGCGATAGATAATTGGTGCCGGAGCCGTCCTGGTAGGCTTCGCCGATGCATTCGGGAAACGCGGCGGCGATGCCGGAGGTCAGGAACGATGCGACGTTCAGCTTTTGCCAGACCTCAAGGTCGGTCCGGATCACGACCGCGATCTTGGTATCGAATTGCATGGAGGCTCCGGTGGCGTGCTGGGGGCGTGCAGGAATGACGGCCGATGATTCTAGAGCAGGATGGCTTTGGATTGAATTGGTTTCGTCGCTGGGCTGGTTTCACCTCTCCCCGCCGGGGAAAGGTGAAGTTGAACTCGCGCCGGGGATGACAATAACCTATCCCCTGGCGTCGCAGGCCCAGGCGCGGATCACGCATTCCTTGCCGCCGAACTGGTAGCATTTGCGGGTGGCTTCGTTCAGCGAGTTCGAAATCCGCGAATTCACCGCATAACCATGCGCGCCGCAGGGATTGGTCATGTCGACCGAAAACGCGGCACAGGCCCGCTTCATGGTCACCGTCTTGGTGCACTCGCCCTTGCATTGCTTGCGTGCCGCGGCCAGCGCACCGGCCTCGCCTGCATAGTCGTAAGCCTGGCCGTAGGCGCCGCATTTGCCGATAGCAAATGCACCCGCCGCCCACGATTCGGTGACGAAGCGCGAGGTGCCGAGCACCACGGTCAGCGCAACAATGAACAGCGCCCGGCGTTGCGCTGCGGCAGTCGAAATGATCAAAATCCCCTCCCCCGAGGTCAAGCCGGGAAAATCTAACCGAGGGGCGTTGAGACTTGGTGAACGACCGGTTGCAACGCGCCTAGTCAGCCGCGCCGCGCATCCTCGAGCGCCTGGGGGGTGTCGATATCGAGAAAGGCGCCGTGGCCCTCGACCGGGACTTCGGCCACCGTTTCGCTGTGCCGGAGGATCAGATGGCGGGCGCCGATATCGCCGTCGAGCGTCATCAATTCCTTGAAGAACCGGCGCGACCACAACACCGGATTGCCGCGCCGGCCGTCGCTGACCGGCACCGCGATCAGGCTGCCGCTATCGGGCGCAAACGCCTCGATCAGCCGGTCGATCAAATGCGCGTCAATGAGCGGCATATCGCCAAGACATACCACCGCGCCGTCGGCATCGTCGGACACTGCCGCAATGCCTGATTTGACCGAGCCGGCAAGGCCGGCGGCGAAATCCGGATTGTGCACGAACTTCACCTTGAGCCCATGCAGCGATTTCTGGACCTCGGCGGCCTGGTGCCCGGTGACCACGATCACCCCCTTCGCTTTCGATGCCAGCGCCTGCTCGGTGACGATCCGCACCAGCGTCTTGCCGCGGAATTCGGCCAGGAGCTTGTTGGGACCGCCCATCCGGGTCGAGCGCCCGGCGGCGAGAATGATCGCGGCGACGTTGCGGTTACCATCGGCGCCGAGACTGGCGCGCGGCTGCGGCCGTGTCACGATCTCCATCAACAAGCCGCCGACGCCCATGCTGGTCAGTTCGGCGCGGGTGACCTTGAGACCTGCCAGCAGGCGCATCAGCACCCAGTCGAAGCCGTTCTCGACCGGCGAGCGTGCGCAGCCCGGGGCGCCCAGCACCGGCACGCCACCGGCGCTGCCGATCAGCAGCAGGTTTCCCGGATCGACCGGCATGCCGAAATGCTCGATGGCGCCGCCGATGCCCGAGATCGCCGCCGGAATCACGTCGCGCCGGTCGGCGATCGCCGAGGCGCCGAACACGATCACAAGCTCGGCACCCAGACCGAGCAATTCCTTGATCGCAGCCGCCAGCGCCGTTTCGTCGTGCGGCACGCGGCGCTCGGCGATAATGGCAGCACCTGCGGGAGCCAGCCGCTCGGCCGTGACCCGCAAGGTCTTCTCCACCACCTTGAGCGCCAGTCCGGGCAGCAAGGTCGAGACGATGCCGACACGCTTGATGGTGTAGGGCGCGATCCGCAACGCGCCGCTGCTCACAGCGGCCACCGCCGCGTCGCGCAGCTTCGCCTCGACCCCGAATGGAATGAGCTTGACGGTCGCAACCATCTCCCCTTCGACCACCGGCTTGTAGGCGGCAAGCGTCGCGAAGGTAATGGCTTCATCGACGCCGTTGATGCGGTCGACCGCGGCACGGTCCACCACCAGCACGCCGGCCCTGGCCGCGAACAGATTGGCGCGGCCGGTAAAGGCGCGCTCGACATTGACGCCATCGCCGGCGACCGCCTGCGCGATGCTGGCCGCCGCCACATCTTCCGAGACGTCGCCGTCTTCCAGCCGGACCACGACGATCTCCTTGACGCCGGCCTTGCACAGCGCCTCCACCTCGGCGGGACCGATCGTGGTGCCCTTCTTGAGCACCAGCGATCCCTGACGCAGGGTGTGAACGGTGACGCCGCCGATCGCGTCCGCCGGGCTGGCGGGACCGAATTTCATGCGGCGTTCTCTTTGGGCAACCGCAACTGCGCGGTGATCTGGGCCATGATGGAAACCGCGATCTCGGACGGCGAGACCGCCCCGATCGGCAGGCCGATCGGAGCATGAATGCGGGCGATATCGGCTTCCTTCGCGCCCTGCGCCTTCAGGCGCTCACCGCGCTTGGCATGGGTCTTTCGCGAGCCCAGCGCGCCGATATAGAAGCAGTCGCGCTCGAAGGCATGCAGCAAGGCCGGATCGTCGATCTTGGGATCGTGGGTCACCGCGACAAATGCCGTGTAGTGATCGACATGGAGCGGCGGCAACGCCACGTCGGGCCATTCGGCGATCAGCGGCACGTCGGGAAATCGCTCGGGGCTGGCGAATGCGGTGCGCGGATCCACCACGGTGACGTCATAATCCAGCGACCGCGCCAGCGGCGCCAGCGCCTGGCTGATGTGAACCGCGCCAATGATGACGAGGCGGGCGGTCGGCGCATAGACGTTGAGAAACAGCTTCTTTCCACCTGACTCGATCGTGCCGCTCTTGCCCATGCGCAATTGTTTTGCCAGCTCGGCATGCAGCGGATCGGCGGCGATGTCGGCGGCCTTGACCAGCCGCTGCTCGCCATTGCCGGTATCGGTGACGACGATCACCGGCCGCCGCGCCGCACGCTCGACATTGACCTCTGCCAGCGTCTCAAGCTTCACGACTGGCCGACTTTCTCGACGAACACCCGGATGGTGCCGCCGCAGGACAGCCCGACATTCCACGCGGTCTCGTCGGCAACGCCGAATTCGAGCATTTTCGGCTGGCCGCTGGCGATCACATCAAGCGCCTCGGTGACCACAGCGCCCTCGACGCAGCCGCCGGACACCGACCCCAGAAAGGTGCCATCGTCATTGATCACGAGGCTGGAGCCTGCGGGCCGCGGCGCCGAGCCCCAGGTTTCAACCACGGTGGCGAGCGCCACGCCGTGACCGGCCTTCTGCCAGTCCTCAGCCGCCTTGAGAATATCTTCGTCGCGATTGAGCATGGGAGCCTCTTTCAAGCTGCGGAACGGATCAGGCTGCGGTGATGCGGCGGCGTGGCCGACGAGAGTGCCGCGATCAGTCCCTCGATTGAACTCAAATTATGCACCGGGCGGAATTCGTCAACGTGCGGCAGCATCATTTTGATGCCCTGCGCCTTGGCCTCGAAGCCGCCGTAACGCAGCAATGGATTGAGCCAGATCAGGCGGCGGCAGGACCGATGCAGCCGGTCCATCTCGAACGCCAGCCTGGCGTCGGCCTCGCGCTCCAGCCCGTCGGAAATCAACAGCACGATCGCGCCCTGCCCGAGCACGCGCCGGCCCCACAGCTTGTTGAAACTGTGCAGCGAGGTGGCGATCCGGGTACCGCCGGCCCAGTCCTCCACCGAGAGCGAACAGCTCGCCAGCGCCTCGTCGGGATCCCGCGCCCGCAGCGCCCGCGTCACATTGGTCAGCCGCGTGCCGAACAGAAACACCGAAACGCGCTTGCGCGCATCGGTGATGGCATGCAGGAAATGCAGGAACAGCCGGGTATATTCGCTCATCGAGCCCGAGATATCGAGCAGCGCCACGATCGGCGCCGGCTTGTCGATCCGCCCCAGCCGATGGATATCGATGATGTCGCCGCCGGTGCGCAGACTGCCGCGCAAGGTGCGGCGCATGTCGAGCCGCAGGCCCCGCGCGTCCGGCTGATAGCGGCGGGTGCGCAATTCGGCCTGCGGCAATTTCATCTGGGCGATGGCGCGGGTCACGGTTGCGATTTCGGCGGCGCTCATCTGCGCGAAATCCTTTTTCTGCAAGACTTCAGTGTCGGATACCGAGAGCTTGATTTCCCGTTCCTGGGCCTGCGGGGCCTCGCTCATGTGCGGTTGCGACATCGCCTCCTGGACCCGGCGCGAGGCCGGTGGCGGCTTCTTCCGGGCGTGATCCGGCAGCGGCACCGAATTGAGCAGATGTTTCCACTCCTCGGCAGCGCGAAAGAACAGGTCGAAGGCCTGCGCAAAGATCAGCGCATGCTCGTGGCGCTTGACGAAGATGGCCTCAAGGGTGGTGTAGACATCGGCGCGGTTGCCGATCTCGATTACCCGCAACGCCTTCAGCGCGTCGATCACGGCACCCGGTCCGACCGGTATCCCGGCCGCACGCAGCGCGCGGGCAAAGCCGACGACATTGTCGGCGATCAGGCCGGATGGGGGTGGCGTGGGGATCGACGTGGTCATTTTCACCTTCGTCATTCCGGGGCGCGCCGCTTGGCGTGAACCCGGAATCTCGCGCTATCATCTCTGGATTCCGGGTTCGCGCTTCGCGCGCCCCGGAATGACGAGCGTCAACCCTCGCTCGTCGCCTCTTTCAAAACCTTCTGCAGCGTGTCGCCCTGCATTCGCGCGATGTCGTCCTGGTATTTCAGCAGCGCGCCGAGCGTGTCGCCCACCAGTTGCGGCGTCAGCGAACGGGCATCGAGTTCGGTCAGTGCCGTCGCCCAGTCGATGGTCTCGGCCACTCCCGGCGACTTGTAAAAGTCCTGCTCGCGCAGCGCCTGCACGAAGCCGACCACCTGCTGGGACAATTTCGCGGAAATTCCCGGCACGCGCGACTTGACGATCGCAAGTTCGCGCTCGGCGGAGGGATAATCCACCCAATGATAAAGACAGCGGCGCTTCAGCGCGTCGTGAATTTCTCGGGTGCGGTTCGAGGTGACGATCACGATCGGCGGATGCGGCGCCTTGACGGTGCCAAGTTCGGGTATCGTGACCTGGAAGTCGCTGAGAATTTCCAACAGATAGGCCTCGAACGCCTCGTCGGCACGATCAAGCTCGTCGATCAGCAGCACCGGCGCGCCGGCGACATCCGGCTCCAGCGCCTGCAGCAGCGGCCGCTTGATCAGATAGCGTTCGGCGAAAATGTCGCTGGAAAGCTGCTCGCGATCGGTATCGCCGGCAGCCTCTGCGAGCCGGATCGCGATCATTTGCGCCGCACTGTTCCACTCATAAACCGCCGAGGCGACGTCGAGGCCCTCGTAGCATTGCAGCCGGATCAGCTTTCGACCCAGTGCCGCCGACAACACCTTGGCGATCTCGGTCTTGCCGACGCCGGCCTCGCCTTCCAGAAACAGCGGCCGGCCCATGCGCAGCGACAGATACGTCACCGTCGCCAGCGAGCGCTCCGCGAGATAGCCGTGCGATGTCAGCAATTCGAGCATCGCATCGACGGACGGTGGCAGCGCCGATGCACTCATGAGACAACCAGTCTTGCTGCGCCAGGATGTGGCCGAGGAGTTGGCAATGTCACGCTTTGCCGGTCGCAGCCGCAACGGCGCGGCGCGCCAGCACCGAGATCAGATGCGCCCGATATTCGGCGCTGCCGTGCAGGTCGCTGTTCAGTCCGTCGGCCGGCACCGTCAAGCCATCGAGCGCCTTGGGAGAGAAGCGCTTCTTCAGGGCTTCTTCGAACGCGGTGACACGGAACACGCCGTCGGAGCCGGCGCCGGTCACGGCAACGCGGACATCCGAGGGACGCCTGGCGACGAACACCCCGACCAGCGCGTAACGCGAGGCCTGGTTGCGGAATTTGATGTAGGCGGCCTTCTTCGGCAGCGGGAACATTACCTTGGTGATGATCTCGTCGCTTTCGAGCGAAGTCGTGAACAGCCCCTGGAAGAATTCTTCGGGCTTGAGGCGGCGCTTGTTGGTGACGATGGTCGCGCCGAGCGCGAGACACGCCGCGGGATAGTCGGCGGTGGGATCATTGTTGGCGAGCGAGCCGCCGATGGTGCCCTTGTGGCGCACCGCCGGATCGCCGATCAGGCCGGCCAGTTCAGCCAGCGCCGGGATCGCCTCGCCGACGATGGCCGAAGTCGCGACATCGGCGTGCCTGGCGGTCGCGCCGATCACCAGCGAACGGCCCTTCATCTCGATGCCGTCGAGCCCGTCGATGTGCGACAGGTCGACCAGATGCGGCGGGCTGGCGAGTTGCTGCTTCATGACAGGCAGCAGGGTATGGCCGCCGGCGATCACCTTGGCGTCTTCGTTCTTGAGCAAGAGATTGGCGGCCTGCCGCACGGTCGCCGGACGATGATATTTGAATTCGTACATCAGAAATCCCCAGAGCGCTGCGCGCTGAAATCGTTACGCGAGATCGGAGTTCGCCATCGCCTTGGCGCCAGCCGCGATCGACTGGACGATATTCTGATAACCGGTGCAGCGGCACAGATTGCCTTCGAGCTCCTCACGGATGACATGGTCGCTGAGGTCGTGGCCCTTGCGATGGACGAG
Source organism: uncultured Pseudomonadota bacterium (assembly GCA_963819325.1). GTDB lineage: Bacteria > Pseudomonadota > Alphaproteobacteria > Rhizobiales > Xanthobacteraceae > Bradyrhizobium. The sequence goes on along the minus strand of CAWFVT010000015.1, from coordinate 72,202 downwards.
ATCGACGGCGGTCATGATCATTCCCGGTGTGCAAAAGCCACATTGCAGGCCGTGATGCTCACGGAACGCCTCCTGCATCGGATGCAACGGCGCACCATCGGCGGCAAGGCCCTCGATGGTCCTGACCTCGTGGCCGTCCGCCATCACCGCCAGCGTGGTGCAGGATTTGACGGCCTTGCCGTCCAGATGCACGACACAGGCACCGCATTGCGACGTGTCGCAGCCGACATGGGTACCGGTCAGCCGCAGATTCTCGCGTAGAAATTGCACCAGCAGGGTACGGGGGTCGATATTGGCGTTGACGGGATTGCCGTTCACGATCAGGGAGATCTTGGCCATTCAGCACTCTCTTTATCTGCATCGCCGCATTGCACGGCAGCGCAGTCGTTAAAATCATTCCAAGGCCATAATATGGGCCATCCCGGCAATCGGCAACCTCGCCCGGGAACCTGCCTGATATGAGTTTGCGGGACTTCGGCGGGCCAGCCCGGCTGGCGGACCCGTCCTTCCGAGGAGAATCAGCCTCGCCGGTGGGCCGGCCGCTTCAGAGGATCAGCCTCTTCAGAGGATCAGCCTTGCACCGCCTTAGCGAAATTCGTGAAAAACTCGTCGGCCAGTTTCTTGGCCGAACCGTTGATCAGCCGCTGTCCAAGCTGGGCCAGCTTGCCGCCGATCTGGGCCTCGACATTGTAGGTCAATAAGGTGCCGCCGTCCTTGTCGGCCAGCGCCACCGTGGCGCCGCCCTTGGCGAAGCCTGCGACGCCGCCCTCACCTTCGCCCGAAATCTTGTAGCCATTGGGCGGATCGAGATCGCTCAGCGTCACCTTGCCCTTGAAGCGGGCCGACACCGGGCCGACCTTCATCTTGGCGACGGCGCGAAAGCCGTTATCCTCGGTCTTCTCCAATTCCTCGCATCCGGGGATGCAGGTCTTGAGCACCGCCGGATCGTTCAATTTGGCCCACACAGCCTCGCGCGGCGCTCCAAGCTGAACTTCGCCGTTCATCGTCATGGCCATGGATTGCCTCCCGGTTCGCACACATCGTGTCCCCCAGTAAAGCACGCATCGAGCAAAAGGAAGGGGACCAATGGAGGAGAGGCGATGCATATTCGCAGCGCAACAGGCTTCCTGCGCCTTCTTCCTGAACCTTTGGGGATTGGCAGAGGCAGACGGGAATGGTTAGGTCGCGCGCATCATGAGCACTTCTCTCTCGCCCCTGCTCGCGCCCATGCTGTCGAGCGCCGCCATGCGCGCGATTTGCGACGACGCGGCGTATCTGCAGCATATGCTCGATTTTGAAGCCGCCCTGGCGCGCGCCGAAGCGGCAACCGGGGTGATCCCCGTAAACGCCGCCGGTCCGATCACGAAAGCCTGCAGGGCCGAATTGTTCGATCTCGACGCGCTGGCTGAGGCCGCGACGCAGTCCGGCAATCTGGCGATCCCGCTGGTGAAAGCGCTCACCGCCAATGTCGCCAAAGCCGGCGCCGATGCGGCGCGCTACGTGCATTGGGGCGCTACCAGCCAGGACGTGATCGATACCGCCGCCATGCTGACCTTGCGAGCCGCCATCGACGCGCTGCTGGCCGACCTCGATCGCGCCATCGCGGGTTTTGCCAAGCTTGCGAAACAACATCGCGCCACCGCTATGGTGGCGCGGACCTGGCTGCAACACGCCTTGCCGATGCCGTTCGGATTGAAGCTGGCGGAATATGCGGCAGCATTGCACCGTTCACGCGCGCGGGTGCAGCGATTGCGCAAGGAGACGCTGGCGCTGCAGTTCGGCGGCGCCGCGGGGACGCTGGCGGCGCTCGGCAACAATGGATGGCGCGTTGCCGAGAAACTCGCGCAGGAACTCAAGCTGCCGCTGCCGGATGCGCCGTGGCATACGCACCGCGACCGCATGGCGGAGGCGGCCTCGGTATTGGCCATTCTGGCGGGAACGTGCGGCAAGATTGCCCGCGATGTGTCGCTGATGATGCAGACCGATGTTGCCGAAGCGTTCGAGCCATCGGGCGAAGGCCGCGGCGGCTCGTCGACCATGCCGCACAAGCGCAATCCTGTCGCGGCCGCGACTGCGCTGGCCGCGGCCACCATGGCGCCCAATCTGGCGGCGACGATGTTCGCAGCGCAAGTGCAGGATCACGAGCGCAGCGCCGGGCCGTGGCACGCCGAATGGCCGACATTGCCGATGCTGCTGCTGGTCACATCGGGCGCGCTCGCCGCCATGGTCGATATCGCCGAGGGGCTGGAAGTCGACGCAGCGCGCATGCGCGTCAATCTCGATACCACCCATGGGCTGATCATGGCCGAATCGGTGACGATGAAGCTTGCGGAAAAGATCGGCAAAAGCGAAGCGCATCATCTGGTGGAAGCCGCGAGCAAGAAGGCCGTCGCCGAGAAGAAAGACCTGCACGAGGTGCTGACACAGGATCCGAAGGTCACCGCCCATCTCGACGCTGGGAAAATCGCAGGATTGTTCGAGCCGATGGCCTATCAGGGCGCCTCACAGTCCCTGATCGACCGGTTGCTGAAGTCGCTGGATGAGAAATGAAAACCGTCATTGCGAGGAGCACCCGGATCAGCGCTCCGCGCTGTCCGAGCACAGGCTCCGCGACGAAGCAATCCATGCAACACAAAAAGACTTGATTGCTTCGTCGCAAGAGCTCCTCGCAACGACGAATAACACTCGAATAAACGGAAACCTGCCATGCCGATGATCGATGCCGACGGCTGCCTGCTCAACGTATCCGTCGAAGGCCGTGACGGCGGCCCGACCCTGATGCTGTCGAATTCGCTAGGCTGTACGATGCGGATGTGGGAGCCGCAGATGCCGGCGCTCACAAAGCTGTTTCGCGTGATCCGCTATGACCGGCGCGGCCACGGCAAATCCGCGGTAGCACCCGGCCCCTATTCCATGGAGCGTTTCGGCCGCGACGCGCTGGCGATCCTCGATGACCTCAACATCGAGAGGGTGCATTGGTGCGGACTGTCAATGGGAGGCATGGTCGGACAGTGGCTCGGCGCCAACGCGCCGCAGCGATTCCACAAGATCATCCTCTCCAACACCAGTTGCTACTATCCCGATCCGACCAACTGGCAGAACCGCATCAAGGCGGTGAAGGAAGGCGGGATTGCATCGGTCGCCGACGCCGTTGTCGCCGGCTGGCTGACCGCGGACTTCCGCGAACGCGAGCCGCAGATCGCCGCCAGCATGAAGGCCATGCTGATTGCGTCGCCGGTGCAGGGCTATCTCGCCTGCTGCGAGGCCCTGAGCACGCTCGATCAGCGCACGCTGTTGCCTCGGATCAAAAGCCCGACGCTGGTGATCGCCGGTCGCCACGACATGGCGACGCCGGTCGCGGCCGGCGAGTTCATCCGCAGCCAGATCCCCGGCGCGGCTTTGACGATCCTCGACGCCGCGCATATTTCCAATGTCGAACAGCCGCACGCCTTCACGGAAGCCGTGGTCGGCTTCCTGACGCAACGCTGATTCTAACAGCCGTCATTGCGAGGAGCGAAGCGACGAAGCAATCCATTCTTCCTTGCGTCTCTATAGATTGCTTCGCTACGCTCGCAATGACGTAAGGAGAATCCCATGGACGACCAAAAGCGCCGCGACGACGGCATGGCCCAGCGCCGCAAGGTGCTTGGCGATGCCTGGGTCGATAAATCGATCGCCAACAAGAATTCGTTCAACGGCGAGTTCATCGACCTGATCACGCGGCACGCGTGGGGCGAAATCTGGACCCGGCCGCATTTCGACCAGCGCACGCGGCGCGTGCTGGTGATCGGCACCATGGTCGCGCTCGGCCAGTGGGATGAATTCCGCCTGCATGTGCGCGCTGCACTCACGGAAGGCGGCTTCACGCCCGACGACATCAAGGAGATTCTTCTACAGCAGGCGATCTATTGCGGGGTGCCTGCGGCCAACCATGCCGTCAAGGAGGCGTCAGCGATTGTCCTGGAGTTGGGGCTGCTGAAGGGGTAGTTCTTCGGCGCTCGCGATCGCCTTCGCCTGAACGGGAGGCTCGACCAACAACACGATCGCGGTGCCGAGCAGCATCAGCAATTCGGTCGCGTGCAGCCGAAGCGCACCGGTCTCGCCGACCTGCGAGGCCATCGCCATGCTGCCGAGACTGATCACGCTGCCGATCGCAAGTGCCATCATCAGCGCTTCATCGCCGCCGCCGCTCTTGCGGGTCGAGGGACGGGTGGTGAAAACCAGAAAGATTGCAAAAAACGCGACGACGGTGAGCCTTCCCAGCACCAGCAACCACGCAAAGCGAACCGTGGTCGCCGACGCCAATTGCAGGTGATCGCTGACGAACAACGCAACCGAAATGCTCGGCTGCTCATAGAGGCCGTGGATCGGCGAAGTCATGATTCTGAAAGCGACGATGGTCCAGGTCGGAATGAAATAGGCCGCCAGCAGCGCGCCATTGAATGAACTGATCCGCCAGTTTGTCGACATCGAACTTCCCGCTTTTTCCGCAGGCTCCGGGTAAGGAGCAGCGGCATTGCGGAAGTAACGCGCTTAAACTGCGAGGGGCAATTTAAACCTTTTGTTTACCTTAACTGGCGCACCGGCTTACCGGCAGCCGGGACGACGCCAGCGGCTGGACAAAGAAAATCCCGCCTTTCGGCGGGACTTTCCTGCACTCGCGTGGTTCACCTTCGAACTAGCGATCCTTTGGCATATGCTGGCCCGGCTTCTGGCTCGGATCCTGCTGCTGCTGGCCGGGCTTCTGACCGCCGCCCTGCTGCTGACCGGGCTTCTGGTTCGGATTCTGGTTCTGCTGGCCCGGATTTGGGTTCTGGTTCGACATCGAAGGTTCTCCTTTGTTGAACGTAGTGAAAGACAAACCGAACAACCCGGCATTGGTTTCAGCCACCCCCCGGGTTCCGTCGTGATGATTGCGTGGTGACAGCTTGTCGCAACTGCGGCCACGGAACCCGAAGGCCAAAACTAGCTATGTACAAGCCCTTGAGGGGGCGCTTGGCGTGTTGCCGCACCGGGTTCCCGCTGTTAAATGGGACGACGCGTCGTTCCGGCTGCCGGGGCCATCGCCGCGTTTGTTGAAGCGAGCATTTTCTTGTCGGCAAACCGGGTCCACTTTGCCGGAAAATGCTGCAAACAGCGGCAGCGCATGGACTATTTCGCCCAGCAACTCATCAACGGCATCGTGCTCGGCTCGATCTACGGCCTGATCGCCATCGGCTACACCATGGTCTACGGCATCGTCGGCATGATCAATTTCGCCCATGGCGACATCTTCATGATCGGCGGCTTTATCGCGCTGATCAGCTTCCTGATCCTGGTCTCGATCGGCCTCACCGTGGTTCCGGTGATCCTGCTGATCGTGCTTCTGGTATCGATGGCGATCACCGCACTCTACGGCTGGACCGTGGAACGCATCGCCTACCGGCCGCTGCGGCACTCGTTCCGTCTTGCCCCGATGCTGTCGGCGATCGGCATGTCGTTCGTGCTGTCGAACTACTCGCAAGTGGCGCAGGGTGCGCGGGTCAAGCCGGTGCCGCCGATCATCACCGGCGGCCATACCCTGCATGAAGGCGCCGGCGGGTTCGTGGTGCAGCTCTCCAACGTCCAGATCGTGGTCGTCGTCACCACCATCGTGCTGCTTGCGATCTTCACCTGGCTGGTGGCGCGAACCCGGCTCGGCCGCGACATGCGCGCCTGCGAGCAGGACCAGACCATGGCAGCACTGCTCGGGGTCGATGTCGACCGCACCATTTCCATGACCTTCGTGATCGGGGCTGCGCTGGCCGCCGTCGCCGGCATGATGTACCTGCTGTATTATGGCCTGGTGGATTTCTTCATGGGCTTTGTCGCCGGGATCAAGGCCTTCACCGCCGCCGTGCTCGGCGGCATCGGCTCGCTGCCCGGCGCGATGCTGGGCGGGCTTGCGATCGGCCTGATCGAGACGCTGTGGTCGGCGTATTTCTCGGTCGAATACAAGGACGTCGCCGCGTTCTCGATCCTTATCGTCGTGTTGATCTTCCTTCCGACCGGTCTGTTGGGCCGGCCCGAAGTTGAAAAAGTTTGACGGGCGACGGCGTGACCGCATTGGCGCCCGAACTGACGCCCGCTTCGCGCCTCCCCGGCGTCGGCTTCATCTTCAAGAAAGCCCTGATCAGCGCGCTGGTGGCGCTGGTGCTGTTTTCGCTGATGATCGGTATCCGCACCGAAGCCGGGCCGACCGGGCAATTGATCTACTGGACACGGTTCGGCGATCTCGCTGCCATGGTCGCCGTCGTGTTCGGCGGCAGCATCGCCGTGGAATTGCTGCGGCAGTGGTGGGGACCGGTTGACACCATCAGGCTGGTTCCGCCGCCGGTGAAAAGCACGCTGGCGTTGCTGCGGCGCGGAGTGGCTCCGGTGCTGCTGATCTTCACATTTCTGGTGCCGGTGATTTTCTACGATCAGCGCTACATCCTCGATCTCGGCATTCTGGTGCTGACCTATGTGATGCTGGGATGGGGACTGAACGTGGTGGTCGGCCTCGCCGGCCTGCTCGATCTCGGCTACGTCGCCTTCTACGCCGTCGGCGCCTATTCCTACGCGTTGCTGGCGACCAATTTCGGGCTGTCGTTCTGGGTCTGCCTGCCGCTCGCCGGAATCCTCGCGGCGTTCTGGGGCGTGCTGCTCGGCTTTCCGGTGCTGCGGCTGCGCGGCGACTATCTCGCCATCGTCACGCTGGCGTTCGGCGAGATCATCCGCCTCGTCATCATCAATTGGCAAAGCCTGACCGGCGGCCCCAACGGCGTCAGCAGCATTCCGCGGCCGACGTTCTTCGGCATTCCGCTCACCAATGGCGAGAACGGCCTTGCCGCCAGGCTAGGCATCGAGTTCTCGCCGACGCATCGTATCGTGTTTCTGTTTTACCTGATCCTGGCGCTGGCGCTGCTCACCAACTGGGTGACGATCCGGTTGCGCCGGCTGCCGATCGGCCGCGCCTGGGAGGCGTTGCGCGAGGATGAGGTCGCCTGCCGCGCGCTCGGCATCAACACCACCACCACCAAATTGACCGCATTCGCGACCGGCGCCATGTTCGGCGGCCTCGCCGGCGCGTTCTTCGCCACGCGACAAGGGTTCATCAGTCCGGAATCTTTCACCTTCCAGGAATTGGCGCTGGTGCTCGCCATTGTCGTGCTCGGCGGCATGGGTTCGCAGCTCGGCGTTGCGCTTGCCGCGCTGACCATGATCGGCGGCTTCGAACTGTTTCGCGGTCTCGACCAATATCGCATGCTGGTGTTCGGCGTTGCGATGGTGCTGTTGATGATCTGGCGGCCGCGCGGGCTGATCGGCCACCGCGCGCCGACCGTCTTTCTGAGGCATAGCCACAGCATCTCCTCCGACTTCGTCAAGGAGGGCAAGGGATGAGCCAAGGGATGAGCGGTGATTCCATTCTCGCCGTCGATCATCTGTCGATGCGCTTCGGCGGCATCGTCGCGGTCAACGATCTCTCGTTTGGCGCCGGACGGCAAAAGATCACCGCGCTGATCGGGCCGAACGGCGCCGGCAAGACCACGGTATTCAACTGCATCACCGGCTTCTACAAGCCGACCGGCGGCACCATGCAGCTCACGCATGATGATGCCGCGATCCGGCTCGAGCGGCTGAAGGATTTCCGGATTTCCAAACAGGCAAGAATCGCGCGCACCTTTCAGAACATCCGGTTGTTTCCCGGCATGACCGCGCTCGAAAATCTGATGGTCGCGCAGCATAACGCGCTGATGCGCGCCTCCGGCCTCACATTTCTCGGGCTGATCGGCGCGCCGTCCTGGCGCGCGGCCGAAAAACGCGCCATCGACCTGGCGCGGCTTTGGCTCGACCGCGTCGGGCTGCTGGAGCGCGCGGACGATGCCGCCGGCAATCTTCCTTATGGCGATCAGCGCCGTCTTGAAATCGCGCGCGCGATGTGCACGGAGCCGGCTTTGCTGTGCCTCGACGAGCCGGCCGCCGGACTGAATGCGCGCGAAAGCGCAGGCTTAAGCGAATTGCTGTTTTCAATCCGCGCCGACTTCGGCACCTCGATCCTGCTGATCGAGCACGACATGTCGGTGGTGATGGAGGTTTCCGACCACATCGTGGTGATGGACTACGGCGTCAAGATCGCCGAGGGCACGCCCCAACAGATCCGCGACGATCCCAAGGTGATCGCGGCCTATCTCGGCGCCGACGAGGAAGAAGCGATCGCGGTGATGGGGAGCGCCAGTTGACCGCGCCTTCCGCCACGCCCCTGCTCGCGATCCGCGGCCTTCGCGCCGCCTATGGCAAGATCGAGGCCTTGAAGGGCGTCGATCTCGACATCAACAACGGCGAGATCGTCGCGCTGATCGGCGCCAATGGCGCCGGCAAGTCGACGCTGATGATGACGATCTTCGGCAAGCCGCGCGCTCGCGCCGGAAATGTCCGGTTCGACGGCAGCGATATTACGGAGGTGCCGACTCATCAGATCGCGCGGCTGCGCATCGCCCAGGCGCCGGAGGGCCGCCGGATTTTTCCGCGCATGAGCGTCGCGGAGAACCTGCAGATGGGCGCCGATGCCGCCGACGGCAGCGAGGCCGATCGCGCTGCCGGGCTCGAACGTGTCTTCACGCTGTTTCCGCGGCTCAAGGAACGCATGTCCCAGCGCGGCGGCACGTTGTCCGGCGGCGAGCAGCAGATGCTGGCGATCGGCCGCGCCTTGATGAGCCGCCCTCGCCTGCTGATGCTGGACGAGCCCTCGCTCGGACTGGCGCCGCTGATCGCGCGACAGATTTTCGACGCAATCCGCACCCTGAACCGGCAGGACGGCCTCACCGTGCTGATCGTCGAGCAGAACGCCAATCATGCGCTGCGGCTCGCCCATCGCGGCTACGTCATGGTCAACGGCCTGATCACGCTGAGCGGAACCGGCACTGAGCTGTTGCAGCGTCCCGAAATCCGCGCAGCCTATCTGGAAGGCGGCCGGCGGGCGTAGCGCCGGGTATCTCGAACAGGCCGCGGATTTGCCCCAAAATTTTGCCGATGACTTCACGGTGAAATCAGCCGACAATGGCGGTGATTTTCGAGCCCGGCAGCGTGTCGGATACCCAGCGATCACCCGCGAGGACCCCCTATGAAAGTATTCAAGCTCATCGGCCTGGCATTGGGCGCATCGCTTGTGCTGTCGACAGCGGCACTGGCGCAGGACCTCACCGTCGCCGTGGCAGGGCCGATGACGGGCGGCGAATCCGCCTTCGGCCGGCAGATGAAGAACGGCGCCGAACAGGCGGTGGCGGATCTCAACGCCGCCGGCGGCGTGCTCGGCAAGCCATTGAAGCTGAATGTCGAGGACGATGCCTGTGATCCCAAGCAGGCGCGCTCGGTCGCGGAAAAAATCGCGGGCGCGAAAATTCCGTTCGTGGTGGGCCACTATTGCTCTTCATCGTCGATCCCGGCGTCGGAGGCCTATGAGGACGGCAATGTCCTGCAGATCACGCCGGCCTCCACCGCGACGAAATTTACCGACGGCAAACTCTGGAACGTAGCAAGGGTCTGCGGCCGTGACGATCAGCAGGGTCCGGTCGCCGCGGCCTTCATCGCCAAGACGTTCGCGGGCAAGAATGTCGCGATCCTCAACGATAAGACCAGCTACGGCAAAGGTCTCGCCGACGAGACCAAGAAAGCGCTCAACGCCGCGGGCTTCACCGAGAAGATGTTCGAGTCCTACAACAAGGGCGACAAGGATTTTAACGCCATCGTATCGCGGCTGAAGCGCGACAACATCGATCTGGTCTATGTCGGCGGCTACCACCAGGAAGCCGGCTTGATCCTGCGCCAGATGCGCGACCAGGGCCTCAAGACCATCCTGATGGCGGGAGACGCCTTATTCGACAAGGAATTCGCCTCCATTACCGGCCCGGCCGCGGAGGGCACGCTGTTCACCTTCGGTCCCGACCCGCGCAACAATCCCGCCGCCAAGGCTACCGTCGAGAAGTTCAGGGCCAAGAACATCGACCCCGAGGGTTACACGCTCTACACCTATGCGGCGATGCAGGTGTGGTCGCAGGCCGTCGCCAAGGCCGGCTCGACCGACGCCAAGAAGGTGATGGACAAGATCAAGGCCGGCGCCTGGGAAACCGTGATCGGCAACCTGTCATTCGACGCCAAGGGCGACATCAAGCAGGACTCCTATGTGGTCTGGAAGTGGGACTCCAAGGGCAACGCCGTCGAGATCAATCCGAAGGGCTCGTAGGACTCCGCAGCTTTGACATGCAGCGCCCTGGTTCGCCGGGTCGTTTTCGTTTGGCGAACGCGGCGTGCCGGCTTCAATCAGGTTGACCCCAGCACAGCCATGCCGTCATCTGTGTACACAGGATGACGCGATGAAAAATCTGCTTACCGATATTGCCGGCGTTCGCGTCGGGCACGCCGACGGTGCGGCCCTGGCGTCCGGCGTCACCGCGGTGGTGTTCGATGCACCGGTGGTGGCGGCGATCGATGTCCGCGGCGGCGGCCCGGGCACCCGCGAGGGCGCGCTGCTCGACGTCGCCAATACCGTAGAGAAGATCGACGCCATCGCGCTTAGCGGCGGCTCGGCATTCGGGCTGGAAGCCGGCGGCGGGGTGCAGGCCTGGCTCGCCGAACACGGACGCGGGTTTGCGGTGCGCGGCGCGATCATTCCGATCGTGCCCGGCGCGATCATGTTCGATCTGTTGAACGGCGGCGACAAGGCCTGGGGGCGTTTTGCGCCCTACCGCGATCTCGCCTACACCGCGGCCGCCGCGGCAGCGACCAACTTCGCGCTCGGCAGCGTCGGCGCCGGCCTCGGCGCCACCACGGCGAACTTCAAGGGCGGGATCGGTTCGGCATCGGCGGCGACCCCAGGCGGCGTCCGGGTCGCGGCACTCGCGGTGGTCAATGCGGTCGGCAGCGTCACGGTCGGCGACGGGCCGTGGTTCTGGGCGGCACCCTTCGAGATCGGCGGCGAATATGGCGGGCGCGGATTGCCGCCCTCGTTTACGCCGGACATGCTGACGGCCCGTCTCAAGGGTGGTGCGGCGGCAACCGCCGTCGAAAACACCACGCTGGCGGTGGTCGTGACCGATGCGGCGTTGAACAAGCCGCAGGCCAGGCGGCTCGCCGTGATCGCGCAAACCGGATTTGCCCGCGCGATCTATCCGGTGCATGCGCCACTCGACGGCGACGTGCTGTTCGCCGCCGCCACCGGCGAAAAGCCGATCGATCCGCTGGCCGGTCTCACCGAACTAGGCATGGTCGCGGCCAATGTGGTCGCGCGCGCCATCGCGCGCGGCGTCTACACGGCAGCCGCGCTGCCTTTCCCCGACGCATTGCCGTCGTGGAAGCAGCGTTACGGGTAGAGCATGATCCGGAAAAGTGGGTACCGGTTTTCCGAAACGATCATGCTCGCACAAAAACATAGAGCGAGATGACGTTTCGAAGAAAAGTCATCACGCTCTAGCCGCGAAACTTCCTTTCTCAGACGCTGAACGATAGCGGGGGCGCGGTGAACGACATCGCTTTCATCTGTTGCTGAAGCAGCTTTGCCAGCGAATTGTAGGATGATGCCGATGCGGTGGAGTTGCTGGATCCGGCATCGCCGTCGATCTGCGAGGACAGATCCTGCCATGCCTCCGATGCGCTGGTGGGCGCGGACGGGTTCGACCCGGTCGATGACTGGCTTTGCGCCGCCAGCAGCGTGTTCAAGGTCGCCGGCGACATCTGCGAAGCTGCGCTGAACCCGGACGCCGGCGCGGAACCTGTCGAGGCCGGGCTCGCGATTTCGAACGGGTCGACCGCGCTAAAGCCGGTCGATGGCGGCGAGGACGAACTCGTGCTCGACGAAGTCAATGCATTGACGGCGTCCAGCGCGGCCGTCGCGGCGCCAAGGGCAAGCAGCATGGCATAACTCCGACAATTGCCGCGTCACGCGGCCAAGCTTCCACGCCGATCGATCAGCAAACCCCGTGCCATGCGGAAAAACCCAACAAATTGGCGGTTTTTCGCAAGCTCAACGGCTCAGCATCCCCGGCAATTGATGCCGCTGCGGCAGAATTTGCCCCGATAGCGGCGGTCTCGGCCGCATTTGCCCGGGCGCTTGGCGCGTGTTAGGCGAAAGCCGTCCGTACGTCTCGAAAAGCCCATGGGAAAACGCGCATGTCTCAACCGTTTGCGTCACGCCCCCTCGTCATCGCGCCGTCGATCCTGGCGTCCGATTTCGCCAAACTGGGCGAAGAGGTCCGCGCCGTCGATGCCGCCGGCGCCGACTGGATCCACCTCGACGTCATGGACGGTCATTTCGTTCCCAACATTTCCTACGGACCCGATGTCATCAAGGCGATGCGTCCGCACACCAAAAAGATCTTCGACGCGCATCTGATGATCTCGCCGTGCGATCCGTATCTGGAGGCCTTCGCCAAGGCCGGCTGCGATCACATCACGGTACATGCCGAGGCCGGCCCGCATCTGCATCGCTCGCTGCAGGCGATCCGCGCGCTCGGCAAGAAGGCCGGCGTTTCGCTCAATCCGGGCACGCCGGTCAGCGCGATCGAATATGTGATCGACCTGATCGATCTGGTGCTGGTGATGTCGGTCAATCCCGGCTTCGGCGGCCAGGCCTTTATTCGTTCCGCGCTCGGCAAGATCGGCGACGTCAGGGCCATGACCGCCGGACGCCCGATCGATATCGAGGTTGACGGCGGCGTCGGCCCCGATGTTTCCGGCGCGCTGGCGGCCGCCGGCGCCAACGCCTTCGTCGCCGGCTCCGCGGTGTTCAAGGGTGGCACTATGCAGGCCTACAAGGCCAACATTTCAGCGATCCGCGATGCAGCGGCGGCCGCACGTGGGGAAATGGTCTGAAGCTTTTCTGCCTCAGCAGCGGGGAGATGAAATGAGACGATACGTTTTCCAGATCGCGACCATCATTCTCGTCGCATTCGGGAGTCCCGCGTTTGCGGATACACCTATCCGCATTCAGGATCCTGCGAAATACGCGCAGGAACTTTTCGCCAATATCTCACCCTTCAAGGCCAGCGAAATCGCCAAGAAAGTCGCCGCGACGATTGGGAAACCGGAAGCCGCCGAGACGATCGAAAATGGGTTGAAGTTGCTCGACGGCAAAAAATTCGACATTTCCAAAAAAGTCATCGACCGGGATATCAACGGTGCTCTGCACCAGATCGTCTATTATGCTTATGTCGAAAATGTCGGCTTCCTGTACTTTCGTCTGAATTTCAAGATAACCAGCACCGGCTGGATCTTGGCGAATTTCAATTTCAAGGGTGAAACGAACGAACTGTTCCCGAAGGATTTTGTCGAGCCCTGACGAAGCATTTGATGTGAGGGGGGACGGCCCCACAATCTTAGCCCTTACACGGCGCTTCCAGGCCCCTCAGCAGCAGCGCCATAACCGCGTCGATCCGCGCACCGAGTTGCGGATCGCTCCATTCATCGGCGTGAGCGGGATGGTGGAAGCGGCTGGTGGCGTCGAACAGCGCGCGCGCGGACGCCCTGAGGTCGGCGACCTCGAACAGGCCCTGCTTCACGCCTTCTGACAGGATCTGTGCGATCTGATCGACCAGGCCATCCTTGTGCGCCTTCACCACCTGGCAGGCCTCTTGCGCCAGCGTCAGGTAGGTCGCGAACATCTCGGGGTCTTCGCAAACCTTCTTGTGCTTGATCGAGATCATGGTACGGAGCCAGCGCTCCAGCTTGGCCGGCGCCGGCCCTGAGCTTTCGGCAACCTCCTGAAGCGGCGCGTTGACGCGGTCGAGCCAGCGCTTGGCCACGGCCTGGCGCAGCGAAGCCTTGCTCGGAAAATGCCGATAGACGCTGCCGTGGCTGACATCCAGCGCACGGGCAACGTCCACGACCGTGGCCTTCGTCAGCCCAAAGCGGCGCAGCACGTCCTCGGTGACCTCGAGAATTCGCTCAGGGGTCAAGACCACAGCTTCGTTCATGCGCGTACCTTCTGCTTGTCGTCGGGCATTGTTGTCTGCGAGGCGATCTTGCGGATGGTCTGGGCCATTCCGATTTAATGGCTGAGCTTGGCGGCCTGCGCGGCAAGATAACGGGCCACGTGGAGGTCGAGCCAGCGATGGATTTGGGCAGTCAGGGAAAAGATTTCGGTAGTCATGGCAGTATGTCCTGTAAAAGTCCCTGGTCGGTGGCCCACTCGGCCGAAGAGTTCAGGTGACACCCCATTAATGGCGTCGAATCGTATATAGCACATCGTGCTAACAGATTTCAATATCTGTCAGTCAATATTTCGTGAAAAATCGCGCGTTGGGACGTCACGGTCGGGGCGCCCGCCCTCGCTTCGCCGGCGTTTGTCTCACCGGGGCCGCTCTGCTAAAGCGCGGCGTAATCCCCAACCGTCAGAGCGCGCAATGATCCCCCGCTACACCCGCCCGGAAATGGCTTCCATCTGGGAGCCGCAGACGCGTTTCAAGATCTGGTTTGAGATCGAGGCGCATGCGGCGGACGCCCAGGCCGAACTCGGCGTGATCCCCAAGGAGGCGGCGAAGACGATCTGGGCCAAGGCGGGGAACGCCACCTTCAACATCGAGCGGATCGATGAGATCGAGCGCGAGACCAAGCACGACGTGATCGCCTTCACGACCCACCTGGCCGAGATCATCGGCCCCGAGGCGCGCTTCGTGCACCAGGGTATGACCTCCTCCGACGTGCTCGATACCTGCCTCAATGTGCAACTGGCGCGCGCCGCCGACCTTTTGATCGCGGACGTCGACAAGGTTCTGGCGGCGCTGAAGAAGCGCGCCTTCGAGCACAAGATGACGCCAACCATCGGCCGCTCCCACGGCATTCATGCCGAACCGGTGACGTTCGGGCTCAAGCTCGCTTACGCCTATGCGGAGTTCACCCGCGCCCGCGAGCGCCTGGTCAGCGCCCGCAAGGAAATCGCAACCTGCGCGATCTCAGGCGCCGTCGGCACCTTCGCCCAGATCGATCCGCGCGTCGAAGCGCATGTGGCGAAGGCGATGGGATTGATACCCGAGCCGATCTCCACCCAGGTGATCCCCCGTGATCGCCACGCGATGTATTTCGCCGTGCTCGGCGTGATCGCCTCGTCAGTGGAACGTCTCGCGACCGAAATCCGCCACATGCAGCGCACCGAGGTGCTGGAGGCGGAGGAGTTTTTCTCCGAGGGCCAGAAAGGCTCTTCGGCGATGCCGCACAAGCGCAACCCGGTGCTGTCGGAAAATCTCACCGGCCTCGCCCGGATGGTGCGCGCCTATGTGACGCCGGCGATGGAGAACGTGGTGTTGTGGCATGAGCGCGATATTTCGCACTCATCGGCCGAGCGCATGATCGCCCCCGATGCCACGGTGACACTGGATTTTGCGCTTAACCGCCTCGCCGGCCTGATCGAAAAACTGCTGATCTATCCCGCCAATATGCAGAAGAATCTCGATCGCCTCGGCGGCCTCGTGCATTCCCAGCGCCTCCTGATCGCGCTGACGCAGAAAGGTGCCAGCCGCGAGGACGCTTACAAATTCGTGCAGCGCAACGCGATGCCGGTGTGGCGGGGCGAAGGCGATTTCCAGACCTTGCTGAAGAAAGACGCCGACGTGAAGAAATATCTCAGCGATGCCGAGATATCGGAGCAGTTCGATCTCGGCTATCACTTCAAGCACGTCGATACGATTTTCAGGCGCGTGTTCGGCGCGAGCTGATCGAAAAGCCCCACCAGCCGTTGCGGCCGGTTTAGCCGCCGGACGATGGCCTCGAACGCGTTATTGGTCTTTCACAAGCTCGAGCGTCAGATCGGCCTTTCCCTTGTTGTTCGACGCATAGAAATGATCGAAATACCGGGGGATGCCGATAACGGCGTCGTTGACGTAAACGAACACTTCTCCGGTTTTTTGGGCCTTGAACGTCGCCGTATAGCTTGTGGTGGATGGACGTTGGCCAGGCGGCTGCTCCTTGCGATCGTACCGCAGCACGATTTCGCCGAAGCCGGTATTGCCGATGCGGATAATGGTCGCGAACCAGTTCGAGGCGAGCAGCCGCCGAAGCGGCACGCCCAGTTGCATCGGCCAGATCATCTTGCTCCAGCCGAAGCCCTGCGGCCCGGTTTCGATCCCCTTGGCTTTTTCCGGGTCAGGATCGTTGAACTTATGGCCGTCTTCCCAGGGGTCGGTGACGACCACGGTGATGCGGTAAGACTTGTTCTTCTCCACGGACAGTCCGGTTGCCGAGCACAGGGTCCTCGTTTCGAATGGCGCCGTGCCGATGCCGGTGACGGATCGCGCCGGCGGATTTTGGCTCGCGGCGCACACCTGCCCGCCCAGATCGAACGCTGCGAAGGATATCCGGTTGAGCAGCGTGAGAGCCGCGACCGCCAGAAACAGGAAAATCAAAACCGCGAAAACGGTCGGCAAAATCCAGTATTTAAGTAGGTAGAAGCAGGCGCGATACGGTCCCCCCGAACGAAGCCGGTAGACGATGCCTCCGGGCGGAGACGCCGGAGCGTTCGGCGTTCGCCAGATCGCGCGCATCAGATCGCGGATGTGTCCCTGCATCCAGCCCCCGGCATACATCAACACGCCAACCAGCAGGACACCGATCAGGAATCGCCCCGGTGAATTTCTAAACGCATCAAGCCATGGCTTGACAAAGCCTGGCAGAAACGCCGCCGCCAGATCGATGATCGGCACCACGATTTCAGCCTGGCTGGCTGGTCCGCGTCCCGGCCACCGTTTTTCGATCACCGGCAGCGCCGCGAGAAACAATGAGGCGAGGACGGTCAGGAAGTAGGTGATACGGCGCGCCCAAACCCAATCCCAGACCTGCTCCTGACGGAGGGCGCGCGAACGGGCTGCGGCCGGCGCAATCGCGCCGTTCGGGGTGATGGCACCGTCATTGCCCACGACATCAAAATGTTCAGGCAATACGATCGGGGCGTAACCGTCGTTTCCGCCCCAGATGCGGTCGGCAACGCTCTGATGAATTTTCGGATTCGGCCGCGCGACATAAGAATGCGCTGTCGCGAGCTCGGCCTTTACCTCGCGCTCAGGGTCCGGCCTGTTTTTCAACAGATTGACGATGTGTCGAAAATCGTTGCGGAGCGACAATTTGTAGGGAGGCCGGTTGTAGATCTCGGCAAGCTTGCGCGGCTGATAGCGATAATAGCCGGCAAGGCCATGCCGCGAATCGTTGAGCTTGTCGTAGGGATCGATGAAGCTTCTCAGCCAGCTTTGCTGGGTCGTCAGGTACTGCAAACCATAGACATTCGCGCGTTCCATCATCCATGCGAGGCTATGATAGGAAAGGCCGGCCCTCGAATAGCCGCCGCCGACATCGGAGTGAACGCCGGCAAACCACACCTGGCTGATGCGCTCGCGGTCGATTGCGGCCAGGGCTTTATTCGGGTCTGCCGGCGCCGGATTCCAGTCGTCATCAACGGCATAGAGCTTGTGGCCTTGGCGGACATAGCGATCGTCCCAAAGCACCGGACGGAACGAGTCGCGTTCCTCGTCCAGCGCCAGCGCATGACAGGCGCGGCCGATCTTGCGGTTCATGAACTGGTCGGGCATCGACAACGGCCAATACCAGTAATCGATGGCGCGCGTGATCTCCTCGATCGGGCCTCCATAGGCGTCGACCGTGTCCCAAACTCCGAGAAAGTCGATTTTCTCGACCTCGATCAAATCGAGCTGCTGGAACGAAGGCTTGCGGAAAATGTTGTGGCTCACCCAATCCCGCAACGCCCGCATCGGCCCGATCAGGATATTGCCGCCCGACTTGAAATTCCTGGCTTTGCGATATCCGCGGTAGGCTATTTCGGCATCGCGCGCCAGATCCGCATCGTTGCCATCGTAGCGGACAAGTCCGACGCGCGCGATCAAGCCCGCGACCACGCGGATCGTGAACGCGCCCCGGCTGAACCCGAAGCCGTATATCTTGTCGCCATGCCGGTAGTTGCGGCAGCAGAACGAGTAGATGTCGATGACGTTGCGCTTCAGTCCGATGCCGAAAACGCCGCCCAGGATGGCAAGTGGCTTGAATGACGATGTGCCGACGCCATCGTCGTAATAAGCCACCTGCTGCGCGGGGTTGCCGAGATCGAGCGCCTGATAGAGGCGCCAGACGTTGGTCGTGAATAATTTCGACGAACTGTTGCCGGTTCCATCCGATAGCAAGACGACGTTCTTCGACATCGATGCCTCCGCTCCCGGATGCCTCCCGCCCCACATGCTGGTCTGAAATTGTTGGCCGTGCAAGTCACCATCGAAGCGAGAATCAGGACCTGCGCGGGCCGCACCGGCCTGCAATAACAACTGGATGGTAACCCCGGATCGGCTAGGATCGCAGTGTGTCTGCGCCCTTGACGATTCTGGTATTCGATTCCGGCCTTGGCGGCCTCACGGTATTGCGTGAAATCGTCGCCACGCGGCCCGACGCGCATTATGTCTATGTCGCCGACGACGCGTTCTTTCCCTATGGCCACCATAGCGAAGACGAGATCATCGCCCGCGTGGTGCCGCTGATCGGCGAATTGATCGCAGTGCATGCCCCTGACCTGGTCGTGATCGCCTGCAATACCGCCTCGACCTTGGTGATGTCGCATCTTCGCAACGAATACCACGTCCCCTTTGTCGGAACGGTGCCCGCCATCAAGCCGGCCTGCCTGCGTTCGAAAACCAAGCGGGTGTCGGTGCTCGGCACCAAGGGCACCGTGCAGCGCGAATACACCAAGGCGCTGATCCGCGACTTCGCGCAAGGCTGCGAGGTGACGCTGGTGGGCTCGGCCGATCTTGCCTCGCTGGCGGAAGCAGCCTTAAGCGGCCGCAAGGTACGGGATCCGGAAATCCTGGCCGAACTCGCACCGTGTTTTGTCGGGGAGAGTAAAGAGGATTCAGCGCGCACCGACACCGTCGTGCTGGCCTGCACGCATTATCCACTGTTGATGGACCGGTTCACAGCGCTGGCGCCATGGCCGGTGGACTGGATTGACCCTGCGCCCGCAATCGCCCGGCGGGTGGCAGATTTGCTCAAGCCCACCAACAGGGAAGTCGAACATGGCGGCGCAGAAATGATCTTTACCTCGGGGCGCCCGCATGCGCTGAGCCACGCGCTGACGCCGTTTTTCGGCGGACGCGTCCCGGCGTGAGGGCAAACTGATCTTTCCGGTATCATGCCGCGCTGCTAGTTTTGGGGCGAACGCAGCTTCTCCCATCCATCCAACGGAGTTTCGGATTTGACGCCCTCCGCGCCTGCTCCCCTCAATCGGCTTCGTAAATTATGGCGGGAGGGACGTCCGACGTTTGGAGCGATTGCGACCATTCCCAGCATTCAGACCGTGCAGATCATGGCGCGTTCGGGGCTCGACTGGATCATCGTCGATCTCGAGCATGGTCCGATCGACCTTGGTTCGGCGCACGGCATGATCGTCGCCACGTCGGGCACGCCTTGCATTCCCTTGGCGCGGATTGCCGCCAACGAACCCTGGCTCGCCAAGGCGCCAATGGATTTGGGCGCGCTGGGAATCAATTTTCCGATGATCTGCAGCGGTGAGGACGCCAGGAAAGCCGTGCGCAGCGTACGCTATCCGCCGCATGGCGACCGGCTCTGGGGACCGTTCCACGCCCCGTTTCGCTGGGGCGTCTCGATGCCGGACTACATGGCGACCGCCGACGATGACATGATCTGCATGATCACGATCGAACATGTCGAGGCGGTCAATCATATCGACGAGATCATGGCGACGCCCGGCATCGACGTCGCGGTGATCGGGCTCGGCGACCTCGCTACCAGTATCGGCAAACACGGCCGCATGGATGACCCTGAAGTTCTGGCGCTGATGGCACGCGCCGAGGCCGGCATCCTCAAGAGCGGCGTCCCGATCGGCGGCGCGGCGCGAACCGCGGAACAGGCCAATCAGATGATCGAGCGCGGCTATGTGGCGCTGGCGCTCGGCTTCGACTGGTCGCTGTTTGCCCGCGGCATCGCGGCAAGTTTTGACGGCATCAAGCGCTGAAATGCGCTATCTCGCAGCCGGCGCCGCGCGTGACGCCCAGTGCTATGGCCGCAAGCCGCTGAAAATGCTAGAATTTCCTGTAGTGGCCAAGGGCGGCCTGATCGGCCCGATGCCGGTTTGGCTCGCAAAACCGACCCTTAATCGTTTGACAGAACAACGATTACTCCCTAGAAACCGCCTGCTCGCGGGCCGATTTCGGCCCGCGTTGCGTTTCGCGACCCGTGGCCCATCCTTTCAAGCTTGAAGGCGGGGCCTGTCGGCACCGGGAAATTCCCGGCGCACAGGAGGGCGCGTTTCCTCAAAACTCAAACTTTTTCAAGAGGACGCGATGACTAAGCGCAGTGAGGCGAAATACAAGATCGATCGCCGTATGGGCCAGAATATCTGGGGCCGCCCGAAGAGCCCGGTGAACCGCAGGGAATACGGCCCCGGCCAGCACGGCCAGCGCCGCAAGGGCAAGCTCTCCGACTTCGGCGTGCAGTTGCGCGCCAAGCAGAAGTTGAAGGGTTACTACGCCAACATCTCAGAACGCCAGTTCCACGGCATCTATGTCGAGGCCGGCCGGATGAAGGGCGATACCGGCGAAAACCTGATCGGGCTGCTCGAGCGTCGTCTCGACACCGTGGTCTATCGCGCCAAATTCGTCGCTACCATGTTTGCCGCGCGCCAGTTCATCAATCACGGCCACGTCAAGGTGAACGGCCGCCGCGTCAACATCGCGAGCTTCAAGGTGAAGGTCGGCGATGTGGTCGAGGTCAAGGAATCCTCCAAGCAGCTCACCGTGGTGCTGGAAGCGGGCCAGCTCAGCGAGCGCGACGTGCCCGATTTCCTCGAAGTCGATCATTCCAAAATGACGGCGAAGTTCACCCGCATCCCGCATCTGTCGGACGTGCCGTTCGCGGTGCAGATGGAGCCGCATCTGATCGTCGAATTCTATTCGCGCTGATCTGTCGGAATTTCGTATTATCCAGGCCCCGGTTTTGCCGGGGCCTTTTTGTTTGCGTAAGGTCCAGCCACCGCCATGTCATTCCGGGGCGCGTTGAAAACGCGAACCTCAGATGTGCTATTGCACATCGGGGATTCTGGAGATTCCGGGTCTGCGCTTCGCGCATCCCGGAATGACGGTCCAACCGAAAGAAGCGCCGAGAGAAACCGCCATGACCTACACCCCTGCCCCGCGCGATCCCAGACAGCTACCGATTCGCATCAACCTGCTGTCCGACACACAAACCCGCCCGACACCCGGCATGCGCGAGGCGATGGCGCGGGCTGAAGTCGGCGACGAGCAGATCGGCGATGATCCGACGGTGAATGTGCTGTGCGAGCGCGTGGCCGATCTGCTCGGCAAGCAGGCCGCGGTGTTCATGCCCTCCGGCACCATGTGCAACGTTGCCGCGACGCTGGTGCACTGCCGCCCCGGCGACGAGATCCTGGCGCATGAGACCTCGCACATCATCGCCCGCGAAGGCGGCGCCCATGCAGCCCTCGGCGGGTTCCAGATCACGGCGCTGCCGGGCACGAGCGGACAATTCACGCCCGAGACTTTCCGGGCAGCGCTTCATCCGCGCACGCGCTACCAGCCGCCGCAAACCGTCGTCAGCGTCGAGCAGACGGCCAATATCGGCGGCGGCACGATCTGGAAGAAATCCGATCTCGATGCGATCGTGCAAATCGCGAAATCCAGCGGGTTGGCCACCCACATGGACGGTGCGCGGCTGCCGAACGCCTGCGTCGCGTCCGGCATCGGCGCGCGCGACATGGCCACGGGATGGGATTCGGCCTGGATCGACTTCTCAAAGGGACTGGGTGCGCCGATCGGCGCTGTGATCGCGGGCTCGCACGATTTCATCGACGATGTCTGGCGCTGGAAGCAGCGCCTGGGCGGCTCGATGCGCCAGGCCGGCATCGCCGCCGCGGCTTGCGTTTACGCCCTCGACCATCACATCGACCGGCTCGCAGACGATCACGCCAACGCCCGCGCGCTGGCGCGTGGGTTATCGCAGATCGCGGGCATCGAGGTGCAGCAGCCTGACACCAACCTGGTTTTCTTCAGTCCTGACGGCGCGGGCGTCACCGGAGAGAAAATGGTCGCGGAACTGCGCCAGCGCGGGGTTTTGCTCGCCATGATGGACGGCCGGATCAGGGCCTGCACCCATCTCGACGTGACGGCTGCGATGATCGAGGAAACGCTCGGCCTGGTGCGCGACATCGCGCGCGCGGTGTAGACTGACCCGTCATTCCGGGCTCACGCCAAGAAGCGCGCCCCGGAATGACAGCGCATAAATTGCTCATGAGACTACTACAGCCGATCAATTCTCCATCGCCTCGTAGATCAGCTTCTTCACGGTTGCCTGAATGCGCCCGCGCTCGCTCGGCGTCTGCTCCATCAGGATGAAGAACATGTCCTGCCGGCGGTCGATCACGAAATAGCAGCCGCTGGCGCCGTCCCATTTCAGTTCGCCGAGCGAGCCCGGCGGCGGCGGCCTGGCTATGCCGGGTTCAGTGCGCACGCCAAAGCCCAATCCGTAGCCGAAGCCATCACCGGGAAAATAAAAAATTTCATGGGAAACGCCGGTGCCTGGACCGACGTGATCCGACGCCATCAGTTCGAACGCCTTCGGACTGAGATATTGCCTGCCATCAAGGCTGCCGCCGTTGACCAGCATCTGCGAAAACCGCGCATAATCCGCCATGGTCGACAGCATGCCGCCGCCGCCGGATTCCCATTTCCTGGGGACGGTGGGGGTGTGCTCGAACCCGGTCTTGAAATCGCTATCGTTCGGCATCGGCTGCGCGATCAATTTGAATTTCGCAGGGTCGGCCACGAAGAAACTGGTGTTGGTCATGCCGAGCGGGCCGAGCAGATGCTCCTGGTCGAAATGCAAAAGCGACTTTCCCGACACCACCTCAATGACTCGCCCGAGAATGTCGGTCGAATGGCCGTAATCCCACAGCGTACCCGGCTGCACCGCAAGCGGCAGCCGCGCGATGCGCTCGGCAAACTCGGCATTGTCGAAATCGCCGTCATATATTTTGGCCTTGTCATAGAGGTGCCGGACCATGCCGTCGCCGTAAAAGCCATAGACGATGCCCGAGGTGTGCCTCATCAGGTCCAAAATCGTAATCGGCCGGTTCACCGGCACCAGTTCGAGTACTTTCGCGCCATTGTCGTTCTTTTCGACGCCAACTTTGGCTTCGCCGAATGATGGAATGTATTTGGCAACGGGATCGTCGAGCCTCAGCCTGCCCTCATCGATCAGCATCATCGCCGCGACGCTGGTGATCGGCTTCGACATCGAATACAGGCGGAAGATGGTGTCGTCGGTCATCGGCAGCCCGGTCGCGACGTCGCGCACGCCGAAGAATTCGTGATAGACCGGCTTGCCATGCTGCTGGATCAGCACGATGGCGCCCGGGATTTTGCCGTCGGCAATCTCGCCGCGCAAAAATTCGCCGATGCGCTGCAGTTTTTGCTGATTGAAATGCGCGCCGGCGGGAATATCGAAGCTGCCTTCCGCGAAAGCCGGCGATATCAGCGCTATCGTGAGCAGCACGCCTGAGATCAGCGACCGCACCGCGTGCCGTGAATGCATTGCCGCTCCCCCGGAATTCTTGGCCCCGAGTGTAACGGCCGGTTCAGTCAGGACAAGGGGTGCCGGCCTCCGCCATCGCCTGCGCATGCTGCCGGGCGCCGGCGTCGGAAAAACAGCAGAAGATAACGCGCGTGACCGCAGGAGCCGCGGCCAGCGCGTCGACCGTGGCCGAAACGGCGATCCGCGCGGCGCGATCGGCCGGAAAACGGTAAACGCCGGTCGAAATGGCCGGAAAGGCAATCGTGGCAAGGCCATGGGTCTGCATGAGTGCGATCGCGCGGGCGTAGCAGGACGCCAGTGCCTGATCTTCCTGTTGGCCCCCGCCGTGCCACACTGGACCGACGGCATGAATCACATGCCGCGCCGGCAGACCATAACCTTTGGTGATTTTGGCGTCGCCGGTCTCGCAGCCATGGAGCGTGCGGCATTCGGCCAACAGTTCGGGGCCGGCCGCGCGATGGATCGCGCCATCGACGCCGCCACCGCCGAGCAGCGAGGAATTCGCAGCGTTGACGATGGCGTCAACGCGCAGGGTCGTGATGTCGGCGACGATGACTTCCAGCCACGCCGAACCTATCTGGCGCGCGGGGAAACTCAGGCGGAGGCAGCCGCGCTGACGGTGACGCCCTTGTCGGCAAAGAGCTGCTGCAACTCGCCGGCCTGGAACATCTCGCGGATGATGTCGCAGCCGCCGACGAACTCGCCCTTGACGTAGAGCTGCGGAATGGTCGGCCAGTTGGAATAGGTCTTGATGCCGTCGCGCAGGTCGGCGGATTCGAGAACGTTCAGGCCCTTGTAGCCAACGCCTACGTGATCGAGGATCTGCACGACCTGACCCGAGAAACCGCACTGCGGAAACTGCGGCGTCCCCTTCATGAACAGCACCACGTCGTTCGACTTCACTTCATTGTCGATGAATTTCTCAATGCTCATATTCGCGTCCTTTTGCGGATCAGCCCGCCGGCCGGCATCAGCCCGGTAAACCTTGCACTGACATATATGTATCCCAAACCGTTGTGCATCCAAAGTAAAATGGCGGGGAGCTGGCATGCACAGCCTGCCCCGTCCACACCTACCGAAGGGCCGCCGGCGCCCCTCGCCGCCGCCCGGCCGCACCCCCGGGGGAGGCTTTTATCCCGCACGGAAGCCCCTATCTAGGACAAGCCATTCCCGGGGAACCGCTTTGCCAGAGCGACGTTCTCTTCCGAACCGGAGACCGTCGTGACGAAACCAGCATCGGCTGCAGCCACGCTTAGCGCCCCTCGCCCGTCATTGTTCTCCGATTCCGGCAGCCTCGCCCAGAATCTGGTGGAAGCCTTCCTTCACGTCCGAAACGAGACCGAGCGCCGGGCCGCAGGTCTGTCGCCGGAGGATCAGTTGATCCAGTCGATGCCGGACGCCAGCCCTGCGAAATGGCACCGTGCCCATACCACCTGGTTCTTCGAGCAATTCCTGCTCGGCGAGCATGGCGAGGGCTATAAGCCGTTTCACCCCGACTACGCATTTCTGTTCAATTCCTATTATGTCAGCGCCGGACCGCGGCACGCCCGCCACCAGCGCGGCCATTTGACCCGCCCCAGCGCCGACGAGGTCACCGCCTATCGCCAGCATGTCGACGCCGCCGTGGTGAAATTCTTCCACGAGGCCGGCGAGGACAAGCTCGCAGCGCTCGCACCGCTGGTGGAAGTCGGCCTCAATCACGAGCAGCAGCATCAGGAGTTGATGCTGACGGACATTTTGCATGCCTTCGCGCAAAATCCGATACCGCCGGCCTATGATCCGGCGTGGCGCTTTCCCGCGTCGCGTCGCGCGGGCGATGAATGGGTCACGCTTGGCGAGGGCATCCACTCCATCGGGCATGCCGGCGAGACTTTCCATTTCGACAATGAGAAGCCCGCGCACCGCGCTTTGGTCGGTCCGGTGAAGCTAAAGCGCAACCTCGTCACCAATGCCGAGTGGCTCGCCTTCATGGCCGACGGCGGCTACGCGAGGCCGACGCTCTGGCTGATGGATGGCTTCGCCGCCGTCGATCACGAGCAATGGCAAGCGCCCGGCCACTGGCGCCGGATTGACGGCGAATGGCAGGTCATGACGCTCGGCGGGCTGAGGCCGGTCGACCCCGACGACGCCGTCTGCCACGTCAGCTATTATGAAGCCGACGCGTTCGCGCGCTGGAGCGGCAAGCATCTGCCGACCGAAATGGAATGGGAAGTCGCCGCCCGCGCCGGCCATCTCAACGATGCCTACGGGATCGTGTGGCAATGGACCCGCAGCGCCTACGCGCCCTATCCCGGCTATCGCGCCATCGAGGGCGCGCTCGGCGAGTACAACGGCAAGTTCATGGTCAACCAGCTGGTGCTGCGCGGCTCGTCACTGGCCACCCCCGGCGGCCACAGCCGCGTCACCTATCGCAATTTCTTTTATCCGCACCACCGTTGGCAATTCACAGGACTGCGCCTCGCGGACTACGCCAGCTGATATCTGAAAATTCAATCGCGCCGGAAAAGCGCGTTCAGGAGACTGTCATGAATGTGCATGCCGCCGCTTTGGCCAAAGCGCACCGCTTCGATGAACCGACCACGGCATTCGCCAGCGACGTGATCGACGATCTGTCGCAGCACCCGAAACGGCTGTCGCCGAAATATTTCTACGACGCCACGGGTTCGGAGCTGTTCGAGCAGATCACGGTGCTGCCGGAATATTATCCGACCCGGACCGAGCTCACGATCCTGCGCGATCGGGGCCGCGAGATATCGGCGATTATCCCAAAGGGGGCAGCGCTGGTGGAATTCGGCGCCGGCGCCACCACCAAGGTGCGGCTGCTGTTGGACGAATGCGCCTTCAGCGCCTACGTTCCGGTGGATATTTCCGGTGATTTCCTCGAAGCGCAGGCCGATACTTTGCGCCAGGATTTCCCCGACCTCGACGTCTATCCGGTGACGGCCGACTTCACCGCGCCGTTCGCACTGCCGGACGCGGTCAAGGCGATGCCGAAGGTGGGATTTTTCCCAGGGTCGACGCTGGGCAATTTCGAACCGCACGAGGCCTGCCGTTTCCTGCGCAGCGCTCGCGACATTCTGGGGAAAGATGCGCTGATGGTGATCGGCGTCGATCTCGAAAAGGACGAGCGCGTGCTGTATCAGGCCTACAACGATGCCGCCGGCGTCACCGCGCGCTTCAATCTCAATGTGCTGGTCCGCATCAACAGCGAACTGGGCGGCAATTTCGACACCTCCGGGTTCATCCATCGCGCGATCTACAATCGCGACCGGCACCGCATCGAAATGCACCTGATCAGCAAGAAGGCGCAGAACGTGCGGGTGCTCGGCCGGAATTTTTCATTCCGCGCCGGCGAGAGCATCCACACCGAGAGCAGCTACAAATACAGCCTGGAACGCTTCGCAGCCCTGGCGCGCGGCTCGGGCTGGACGCCGCGCGAATCATGGACCGATGCCGCCGGCATGTTCTCGGTTCACGCCTTGGTGGCGTCCGACTGAGCCTCCGATTGCGCCTCGGCCGCGCCTGATTTCAGCGAGATCGATTCCCACACCGCGACCATCACCAGGATCGCCGTGGTCAGGATCGACAGCGTCAGCGGCGACAATCCGCTGGCGAACCAGGCAAGGATGCCAAGCGCCACGATGCCGACGCCATGGGAGAGC
The DNA here is from genome assembly GCA_963819325.1 of uncultured Pseudomonadota bacterium. Taxonomy (GTDB): domain Bacteria; phylum Pseudomonadota; class Alphaproteobacteria; order Rhizobiales; family Xanthobacteraceae; genus Bradyrhizobium. The sequence continues at coordinate 44,939 of CAWFVT010000015.1, read as the reverse complement.
TGAAGAAATCGCCGGAACGTGTGCTTGAACAGAATGGTTCCGACCAGAAACAACAACGGCCCGCCGATCGCGCTCAAGACCGTCTTGTGATCGGAATGATCCGCCGGATGGGTCAGCACCAGTTCATCGGCGACCGCTGCGAGTATGATGCCGGCCACGATCGGCAGGTGCAGATAGGTGTAGGCGAGCCGCGCCAGCCGGCCCAACTCGCTGGATCGTGAAATCTGCTCGGAGCCGGCTTCGGCGCCCTTGTGGAAATAGATCCACCACATCGCGATCGCGCCGATGAAGGCCACCAAGAATGCCGTGACCGTCTCAAGGGTCCAGGGCAGATCGGCGAACGTCGCGCCGGTGACGACGATGGATTCGCCGAGCGCGATAATGATGAAGCCGGCGCAGCGCTCCGCCATGTGACCGCCCTCGACGACCCAGTCGGACACCGAAGACGCACCGTGTACCGGAATCCAGAACCGGACCGCCGGCGAGATATATTCGATGGCCAGTGCTATAGCCCAGAAGATCAGCCGCTGCTGTCCTTCCGCAAAGCCGCCCGCGATCCAGAACAGGGCCGACACCGACAGCCAGACCAGGACGCGGATCGCATTCATTCGTGCCAGCGGCCGCGTCGGCGGCGTCGACGCGACCCAAAATATCGTTCGGCCGACCTGCATCGCGGCATAGGCGGCGGCGAACCACAATCCGCGTGATTCAAACGCCTTCGGAATCGAGGTCGAGAGCACGAGCCCGCCCAGCATCAGCAGAAACAGCAGGATCCGGACCGGCGTGAGTTCGGGGTTGAACCAGTTGGTGATCCAGGAGGTATAGACCCACACCCACCAGACGCCGAGGAACAAGAGCGTCGTCTGCAATGCCCCGAGCGGGGTGAAATGCGCAAGCAACGCGTGAGAGATCTGCGTGACCGCGAACACAAAAACCAGATCGAACAGCAATTCGGCATAGGTGACGCGCGCATGCTGGTTCGGCACAAGGGGACGAAACAGCGCGCCGCGTTGACCGTTATCCGCCATGGCCTCCCCTGCTCCGGCCAGAATTCCGTCCCTAGCCCCCCGGCACCCCGGTCTGCAGCGCCAGCGCGTGAAGCACCCCGCCCATCTGGCCGCGCAGCGATTGATAGACGATCTGATGCTGCTGAACGCGGGATTTGCCGCGGAACGATTCCGAAATCACGGTGGCCGCATAATGGTCGCCATCGCCGGCAAGATCGCGGATCGTCACCTCGGCATCGGGAATGGCTGCCTTGATCATCGATTCGATATCGTGGGCGTCCATCGGCATCCCAAATCTCTCCCATCAAGCGTTCCAACACGGCCGGCAATCCTAAGCGGCGGCGCCGGAACCGGCACGGACACCCTAGCGCATGATCGGCCAAAGTGTGAGCGGTTTGGCGCTTGGATCATGCGTAATTATGAAGCGTTGGAACGCAACCTTGGGACAAACGGAGACGTTTTCCCGGCCAAACCGGGGTCCGATTTCGCCAATGGGCGCTCTGGATGTCACGCGCTGTCGTACTATATTCACGTTCCGATCATTGCAAAGCCGCTGGATCGTGCCGCACGATCACATCGGGCTGACCAAAAGGCTGATCACCATGAAACTCCCTGGCCCCGACCACCCGATCACCATTACGGCAAATCCCAAGCGCGTCCGCGTCCTCGCGGGTGACATCGTGATTGCCGACACCACCCATGCCCTGACACTGAAGGAAGCAAGCTACCCGGCCGTGCAATACGTGCCGCGCAGCGACGCCAACCTGGCGCTGCTGACGCGCACCGACCGGGTGACGCACTGCCCCTACAAGGGGGACGCGAACTATTTCAGCGTCAATGCCAACGGCAAGACCCTCGAGAATTCGATCTGGACCTACGAGGCGCCGTTCCCGGCGATGACGGAAATCTCCGGCCACCTGGCGTTCTATCCTGACAAGGTCAGGATAGAAGAGGTGTCTTGAGGGTTTGACCCATAAAGCGAAGAACATTTTCAGGCTCTTCCTAACCACCTGAAAACGATTCGTTTTTCGTCATGGCCAGGCTTCGCCCCGGCCATCCACGTCTTCGCTCACCTTGATGCGACAAAGAGATGCAACAAAGACGTGGGTGCCCGGCACAAGGCCGGGCATGACGAACTTGCTATAGGGTCTGCGCGCAAGCCGGTTCGCCGGCTTTGCGCCTTACACCCGAAAGATCGTCAGGCCGAGAATCAGCAGGACCAGGAAGATCACCACGAAGACATAGAACAGGAAGCGCGCGACATCCGCCGATGCCGCCGATATTCCTGTGAAGCCGAAGATGCCGGCGACCACGGACACCAGAAAAAAGATCAGCGCCCATTTCAGAATTGTCATGGTCTGTCCTCCAGCCTTCTCAACATGGCAGCCGTCGCCGCGCGCGACGCTGATCTAACCTCCATCAAGCGGACTGGTTCCGGTCGTGGCAGCCTAGCCGTCCCGTGACCGCAGGCCTGCGGTTAGCCAGTTGGCATCAAAACTGCCTCGATTTTGACGGGAGGCGTGTCCAAGGCAAATGTCACAGCCAAACCTGAAAAGGACACTCCAATGGGACTACCCGCGATCTTGATCGCCACCGCCATCAGCCTCACCGTGCTGGTGATGGTTTCGGACTTGCCCTGAGGCTCAGATTCGTCCTGGGCTTCAGGCCTGCCCTGACGGCCGGGCACCGCCCATGTAAGCCGGAAACCAGCTCTCGAAGGCGGTTGACAGCGCCTTGACCGATACTTGTCCCTGTCCCGCAATGGCGATGGCGTCACCGCCGGTAGTGCCGATCCGGACGCATGGCACGCCGGCGCCCCTCATCTTGGCCAGCACCAGCCCGGCCTGCTCGGCCGCGACCGTCACGATGTAGCGTGCCTGATCTTCGCCAAACCAATAGGCATGCGGCACGATCGATTCCGGCGCAGCTAATAATTGCGCGCCGATCCCGCCCGAGATCGCCATTTCAGCCAGTGCGATCAACAGGCCGCCGTCGGAAACGTCATGCGCCGATGTCGCGGTGCCGGCGTGGATCATGCCGCGCACCACATCGCCGTTGCGTTTTTCAGCCCATAGATCAACCGGCGGCGGCGCGCCTTCTTCGCGGCCGCAGATGTCGCGCAGGTAAACCGACTGCCCGAGCCAGCCTTGGGTTTCGCCGATCAAGAGGATCGCCTCGCCCGCCGCCTTGAATGCGAGTGTCGCGGATTTGGTAAAATCATCGAGCAACCCGACGCCGCCGATCGACGGCGTCGGCAGGATGCCGCGCCCATTGGTTTCGTTGTAGAGCGAGACATTGCCGGATACGACGGGGAAATCCAGCGTGCGGCAGGCTTGCGCGATGCCCTTCAGGCAGCCGACGAACTGGCCCATGATTTCCGGCCGCTCCGGATTGCCGAAATTGAGATTGTCGGTGATCGCCAGCGGCCGGCCGCCGACCGCCGTGATGTTGCGCCAGGCCTCGGCCACCGCCTGCATGCCGCCGAGATAAGGATCGGCTTCGCAATAACGCGGCGTCACGTCCACCGTCAGCGCCAGTCCTTTGGGGCCGTCCTGCACCCGCACCACGGCGGCGTCGCCGCCGGGACGCTGCACGGTGTTGCCGAGGATGACGTGATCATATTGCTCCCACACCCAGCGCTTCGAGCAAAGCTCCGGTGTCGCGATCAGCTTTTCCAGCGCCGCGACAATTCCGACCGGCGCTTTGATCTCGCGCGCATGAATGACCGGCAGCAGTGGCGTTTCCACATGCGGCCGATCGTAGAGCGGGGCTTCGTCTCCCAATTCCTTGATCGGCAGATCGGCCATGACGTCGCCGCCGTGCTTGACCACAAAGCGCTTGCTCGGCGTGGTGTAGCCGACCACGGCGAAATCCAGCCCCCATTTGCGGAAGATCGCTTCGGCTTCCTTTTCCTTCTCGGGCTTGAGCACCATCAGCATGCGCTCCTGGCTCTCGGAGAGCATCATCTCATAGGCGCTCATGCCGGTTTCACGGGTCGGCACCGCGTCGAGATCGAGGTCGACGCCGAGATCGCCCTTGGCGCCCATCTCCACCGCCGAACAGGTGAGACCCGCCGCCCCCATGTCCTGGATCGCGATCACGCAATCGGCTTCCATGATTTCGAGGCAGGCTTCCAGCAGCAGCTTCTCCGCGAAGGGATCGCCGACCTGCACGGTCGGGCGCTTCTCGGCTGAATCGTCGTCGAATTCGGCCGACGCCATCGAGGCGCCGTGAATGCCGTCGCGGCCGGTCTTGGAGCCGAGATAGACGATCGGCATGTTCACGCCCGACGCCGCCGCGTAGAAAATCTTGTCGGTTTCGGCGAGGCCGACCGCCATCGCATTGACCAGAATGTTGCCGTCATAGCGGGTATGGAAACGCACTTGTCCGCCGACCGTCGGCACCCCGAACGAATTGCCGTAGCCGCCGACGCCGGCGACGACGCCGGAGACAAGATGGCGCGTCTTGGGGTGCTCCGGCGCACCGAAGCTCAGCGCATTGAGGCAGGCAATGGGCCGCGCGCCCATCGTGAAAACATCGCGTAAAATGCCGCCGACGCCGGTGGTCGCGCCCTGATACGGCTCGATGTAACTTGGATGGTTGTGGCTCTCCATCTTGAACACCACCGCCTGGCCATCACCGATGTCGATGACGCCGGCGTTCTCGCCCGGACCCTGGATCACCCACGGCGCCTTGGTCGGCAAGCCCCTCAGGTGCAGCCGCGACGACTTGTACGAGCAGTGCTCGTTCCACATCGCCGAGAAAATCCCGAGCTCAGTGAAACTCGGCACCCGGCCGATCAGCTTGAGGATACGCTGATACTCGTCCGGCTTCAGACCGTGGCTGGCGACGAGTTCGGGAGTGATTTGCGGCTGGTTCATGCGGCTTCTTGGCGGGGACGGAGGTCTCTTATTAGGGAGATCGGAAGGCGTGGAAAAGGCCTTTTATGGCGCAATTTCCCGCTGTCCATAGATTTGCAGGCGTTTGCGGCGGGTTGCAGATTTGCACATCGCCGATGGATCGGATTTAAGGACGGAAACCCTCAAACCAAGGCCAAATCGCGTGGACGAGCTGACCAAATCTGCATTCCTCAACCGCCCCGATCTGCATGTCGGCACCGAGGGCGAATTCAAGGGCTGGCGAACCTGGAGCCGTGACAATTTCGAGACGCATAACGGGCCGTTCTGGCACCGGATGGACGATGACGGCCAGATCCGCTGCGCCTTCCGGGTCGAGAAGAAACACCTCAACGGCATGCGCAATGTCCATGGCGGCGCCTTCATGGCCTTCGCGGATTATTGCCTGTTCGCGATGGCGGGTCCCGTGCTCGACGGCCCCGGTGTGACTGTGTCATTTGCCTGCGAATTTCTCGACGCCGCGCGCGAAGGCGAGTTGATCGAAGCCACCGGCGAAATCACGCGCGCCGGAGGCTCGATGATTTTCATGCGCGGCCTCTTGAAATCCGGCGAGCGCTCGCTGTTCACGTTCTCAGGCACCATCAAGCGGGTGAAACGCAGACCAAAGACCGCAGCAAGCCCCGTCGCCGGCTAGTTTGATCCAGCCCCTCCCACAGGCCCGTCGCGGCTGGCGCGATTATGCGTTGCTGCTGGCGCTGGCCTGCTGCTGGAGTTCGACCTATCCCTTGACCAAGATCGGCCTCGGCTCGATCCCGCCGATCACCTTCATCTCGGCCCGCTCGCTCACCGCAGCCCTCTTCCTTCTGATCATCCTGCGCCTGCGCGGCATGAGCATGCCAACCGACGTGGTGGCCTGGAGGCTGTTTGCGTTCCAGCAAACCATCAATTCGACGATCCCGTTCCTGATGATCACCTGGGCGCAGCAATATGTGCCGGCGGCGAGCACCGTTGTGCTGGCCTCGACGACGCCTATTTTTGCCTTCCTCATCACCTGGGGCATCACCCGGCACGAGCCCGCCACGCTGCTGAAGCTTGCCGGCGCCGTTTTGGGACTGGCCGGAACCGCCGCGATTATCGGCCTCGACGCGTTGGTGGGTCTCGGCGGCAATATCTCAGCTGAGATCGTGATCCTGCTCGCCACCGTCTCGTTTGCCTGCGCCACCATCTTCGGGCTGCGGCTATCCGACTATGACCCGATGGTGGTAGCGGCGGGATCGCTGCTGTTCGGCGGTCTCGTCCTGCTGCCGGCAGCACTGATCGTCGATCACCCCTGGACCTTGCGGCCAACGCCGGAAGCACTGGTCGCCACCGTCGGCATGGGAATTTTCTCCAGCGCGCTCGGATTGATGCTGTTCTACATGTGCCTGACCCGGCTCGGCACGCTGATGACCAACGCGCAGGCCTATTTGCGCATTCCGATCGGCGTCGGCCTGTCGGTCGTGCTGCTCGGCGAGACCGTTCCGCCCAACCTCGTGTTGGGCCTGGTGCTGGTGGTCGCCGGCGTTGCCGCCATGACGATTCCGGATGGCGGGTACCGGCGCTGGATCAATCCAAAGCCACCCGGCACGGAAGTCGGATGATGGGAACCACTTAAGCCGCGCGCTCCAGATGCGCGACGAGGCCGGCGAACAGGCCGCGGCCGTCGGTGCAGCCCATGATGTCTTCGACGTGGTTTTCCGGATGCGGCATCATGCCGAGCACATTGCCGCGCTCATTCACGATGCCGGCGATCGATTGCGCGGCGCCGTTGATGTTGGAGCGCTCGTCGACCACGCCCTCGGCGGAGCAGTAGCGATAGAGCACCCGCCCCTCGCCTTCGAGCCGCTTGAGCGTCTCTTCATCCGCCTCGTAATTGCCCTCGCCATGGGCGACCGGCACCCTGATTACCTGCCCGGCATTGTAGCCGCGGGTGAACGGCGTATCCGAGCGTTCGACCCGCAGATGCACGTCGTGGCAGATGAATTTCAGCCGCGCATTGCGCATGAGGACGCCGGGCAGAAGCCCGGCCTCGCAGAGAATCTGAAAGCCGTTGCAGACGCCGAGCACCAGACCGCCCGCTTTGGCAAAATCGCGCACCGCGTCCATGACGGGCGCACGCGCGGCGATGGCGCCGCAGCGCAAGTAATCGCCATAGGAAAATCCGCCGGGCACTACGACGAGATCAGTGCCCTTGGGCAGCGAGGTCTCGGCATGCCAGACCATTGCGGGTTCATGACCCGACGCCAGCCGCAAGGCGCGGGCCATGTCGCGCTCGCGATTGATTCCAGGAAAGACGAGAATGGCGGATTTCATCCTAGAGCAGCTCAACCCGGTAATTCTCGATCACGGTATTCGCCAGCAGCTTGTCGGCGGCGTCCTTGAGTGCCGCTTCGGCCTTGGCCTTGTCGGAGCCCGAAAGCTCGATATCGAACACCTTGCCCTGGCGCACGGAGGCTACGCCATCGACGCCGAGCGATTTCAGCGCGCCTTCGATGGCCTTGCCCTGCGGATCGAGAATGCCGGTCTTGAGTGTAACAGTGACGCGCGCTTTCATATTCCTGGCCCAATATTCAGAACGTCACCCTGAGGTGCTCGGGCGAAGCCCGAGCCTCGAAGGGCGACACGGTGTTTCATATCTCCATCCTCCGAGGCTCGCCGAAGTCCGTGATGCAACAGCATCGCGTAGCTCGCACCTCAGGATGACGGACGCCGACTAGCTCTTCACTAATACCGGGCCGGAGCCCGCGGGCCGCTCATTCTCCATCAGGATGCCGAGCCGCTTGGCGACTTCGGTATAGGCCTCAAGCAGGCCGCCGAGATCCCTGCGGAAGCGGTCCTTGTCGAGCTTCTCGTTCGACTTGATATCCCACAGCCGACAAGAATCGGGCGATATCTCGTCGGCGACGATGATTCGCATCATCTCGTTCTCGAACAGCCGGCCGCATTCCATCTTGAAATCGACCAGACGGATGCCGATTCCGAGAAACAGCCCGGTGAGGAAGTCGTTGACGCGGATCGCCAGCGCCATGATGTCGTCGATTTCCTGCGGCGTCGCCCAGCCGAACGCTGTGATGTGCTCCTCGGAGACCATCGGGTCGTTGAGCTGGTCGTTCTTGTAGTAGAATTCGATGATGGAGCGCGGCAACTGGGTACCTTCCTCGATGCCGAGCCGCTGCGACAGCGATCCCGCCGCCACGTTCCGCACCACCACTTCCAGCGGCACGATCTCGACTTCGCGAATCAGTTGCTCGCGCATGTTGAGGCGGCGGATGAAGTGGGTGGGAACCCCGATGTCGTTGAGGTGCTGAAACAGGTATTCCGAAATCCGGTTGTTGAGGACGCCCTTGCCCTCGATCACCTGGTGTTTCTTGGCATTGAACGCGGTCGCATCGTCCTTGAAGTGCTGGATCAGGGTTCCCGGCTCCGGTCCTTCGTAAAGGACCTTGGCCTTGCCTTCATAAATGCGGCGGCGTCGGCTCATTGGGATGTACCGTGTGTTGTTGAAATCCATGAAATTGGTTTGCTCCGGATGACAAGATTGCGACCCACGACGGAGCTGCCGTGAAGGCCAGGAACCGAAAAACAGAACGAGAACCGGGCCTGAGTCGAACCTAACCGATTGGCCTATCCAGCACAATCGATCCGGTCTTCCGGATCCAAGTTTTACCGCTCTGCCTGCGGCTTTTAGGGCCGTTGTTTTAACGATTATCTCTCCTTATCTAGGGATCGGGGCGAGTACCCGCAACGAGCCGCCACCACACGGCCGGCGCAGATTGGAACCCTGGAAATGACTACCTTCGACAAGCGTGAGGAAGGTTTCGAGAAGAAGTTCGCGATCGACCAGGAGCAGAGGTTCAAGGCGGAGGCGCGCCGCAACAAGCTGCTGGGATTATGGGCCGCTTCCCAACTCGGAATGTCAGGCGATGCCGCCAGCGCCTACGCGAAACAGGTCGTCGCCGCCGACTTCGAGGAAGCTGGCGACGGTGTGTTTCGCAAGGTGAAAGGCACTCTCGACGCCAAAGGCATCCCCTTCACCGAGGCTGAACTTCGCACCAAGATGGACGAACTGATGGCGCAGGCGGTCCTGCAGGTGAAGGCGGGGGAGTAAGGGAAGCCGCTATCAGGTCGCTTAGCGCGATCGCCGACAAAACGTCCGTCATTCCGGGGCGTGCGGAGCACGAACCCGGAACCCTGGGATTCCCCGATGCGCAATTGCGCATCTGAGATCGCCGCTTCGCGTCGTCCGGAATGACGGAGGAAACCCCCTTCATCCCTCCTTGAAGCCATATTCCGGCACATTGCCGCTGGCGCCGTAATATTTGTAGGGCAGGAATTTGCCGGACATCGTGATCTTGACCCGGTCGCCCTTGGGATTGGGCAGGCGTTCCATCACCATGTCGAAATCGATCGCCGACATGATGCCGTCGCCATATTCCTCCTCGATCAGCGCCTTCCAGGCCGGGCCGTTGACCATCACGAGTTCATAGAAGCGATAGATCAGGGGATCGGTCGGCGGCATTTCCATGCCGCGCATCGGCGTCTCGTTGAGCATCGCGGTTTCGGATTTGGAGAGCCCGAACAGTTCGGCGGCATTGGCCGCCTGCGGCTTGGTGAGCTTCATCTGGCCGAGGATGGCGCCGACGATCAGCACTTCGGAAGTGCCGCCGATCTTTTCGCAGATGTGTTTCCAGCTCCAGCCTTTCTCGCGCTTGATGTCGAGCAGCTTTTCGGTGAGGTCGGATCGCTTCATGGGCTCGCTCCCTGACACTTGATGTGCAGGGTCAGCACGCAAGGAGCATGCCAAAGCGGCTGGCATAAGCGCCAAATTCTAGGGTGAATCGACCAGGCCGGATTCAAGCCTATCAAGCTCACGCGCCAAATCGCGCTCGACATCGGCGACATGCATGACGACAACCCGGTAGCCGCGTTGCTCCAGCCAGGCCTGCCGCGTGGCGCGGTCCTTGATGATGGCTTCGGTCTCGCCGGGATTGACCAGTTCGATCGCGACCCGGTGAACGAAGGAGACAAAATCCGGAATGTGCCGGCCGACCGGGGTCTGGCGCTTGAATTGTCCGGCGAAGCGGCGGTCTGTGGTCAAGGCCCGCCACAGCATCCTTTCCGCATCGGTCGGATTTCGCCGCAGCAGCCGCGCCAGCCCGCGCACGGTGCCGCTTTCCGACGGCGAGGCGCCCTGCCCGTGCTCGGCCAGCAAGGCGCGCAATCTTGTCGCCTGCTCGCCGTCGAGCACGCCGCCCTTGGCCGGGCCCTTGCGCCCCTCGGCGATCGCCATCACCACGCCGTGCAGGGTGTGCATATCCTGCTTGGTCGGGTCCATCCGCGTGAAGATGTTGCGCAGATTGACCAGCATGGTCTCGCGCTTCTCCGCCGGGCGCAGGAATTCGACCTTGTCGAGTTCGCGCACCAGATTGTCGAAGAAGGCCTGCATCTGGTGTTGCGACGCGGGCTCGGAGCGTTCGGGCATCGCGAACGGCAACTCGCCTCCCGTCGCGAGCTTGAACCATTCATAGCCGATCAGCAGCACCGCCTGGGCCAGGTTGAGCGAGGCGAAGCCGGGATTGACCGGGAAGGTGACGATGCGGTTGGCAAGCGCCACCTCCTCGTTCTGCAGCCCGTAACGCTCGCGGCCAAAGAGTATACCGACCGTGCCGCCGCCGAGGCACTGATTGGCGATCTCGCGCGCGGCGGCTTCCGGAGCGATCACAGGCTTGGCCTGATCATGCGCCCGCGCGGTGGTCGCGAGCAGCAGCGTGCAGTCCGCGACCGCCTGCTCGACGGTGTCGAACAACTCGGCATGGTCCAGGATGTGGTCGGCGCCGGAGGCCGCGCGCCGGGCATGAACGTTCGGCCAGCCGTCGCGCGGATTGACGATTCTTAAACGCGTCAGCCCGAAATTGCCCATCGCGCGCGCCGCCATGCCGATGTTCTCGCCGAGCTGCGGCTCGACCAGAATCACAATGGGCCCCGCCAGATCGACGCCTGATTTGGTCCTGTCGGTGCCCGAACCGGACATCTCACTTCACCCTCTGATTCAACTTCTGAAGATCTTGAATCAAGCTGCTAACAACCTGATTCAACCCCTTGCGGCCGACCCCTTGCGATGAGCCGCCAGCTGGCATTTCTCAAGCAAAATAATCGCCTTAGCGCCATCATTGAATCTTCGAGCGAAGTCTCAACAGGGTTTTGCAAGCGGCAGCTTGTGCGCGTCGAGGTTTCGGATACGGTATCAATCACAATAAAAACGAAGCTGCAAAACGAACTTACAAAACGAACCTGAAAGCCGGTTTAACGGCTCGGGGCACACGGGGGAGGCTTCCATGCGCGGCAGATGGTCCTGGGCGATCGCCGGACTGATTCTCATTGTGGCCGGCGGGTTGCTGGCGCACTTCACGCAGACCTCCGGCGGCATCCGGATCGAGGATGTGCGCTTCAAGGGCGCGGCGGGCAACACCATGAGCGCCCTGCTCTACATCCCGCCCAACGCCACCGCCAAGACCCCCGCCCCCGGCATTCTTGCCGTGCACGGCTATATCAATTCGCGCGAGACCCAGGACGGCTTTGCGATCGAATTCGCCCGCCGCGGCTATGTGGTGCTCGCCCTCGACCAGACCGGCCACGGCTATAGCGATCCGCCCTCTTTCGCCAACGGCTTTGGCGGGCCCGACGGCCTGGCGCATCTGCGCAGCCTCGACATCGTCGACAAGAACAATATCGGCCTCGAGGGTCATTCGATGGGCGGCTGGACCGTGCTCGCCGCCGCGGCCACCATGCCGAACGACTACAAGTCGATCGTGCTGGAGGGATCGTCGACCGGCAAGCCGTTCGCCGCCGAGGGAACCGCAAGCTGGCCGCGCAATGTCGCGCTGGTGTTCGCCAAGTATGAGGAATTCCCCGCGCTGATGTGGGGGGTCGATCTGGCGCGCGACGTCGCCCAAAGCCCGAAGCTGTGGGCGCTGTTTGGCACCACCGGCGCCGTCGAGCCCGGCAAGGTCTATGGCGATATCGCAGAGGGCACCGCCCGGGTGCTGTACACGCCGAACATGACCCACCCGGCCGAGCATATTTCGCATGAGGCCATCGGAGACAGCCTCGACTGGTTCGCCAAGACACTGGAGGGCGGCACGCCGCGCCCATCCGCGGATCAGATCTGGCTCCGCAAGGAGATCGGCACGCTGATCGCATTGATCGGCTTTGTGGCGCTCCTTATCGGCGTGTTCGACGGGTTGCTCGAAGCGCCGATGTTCTCGCATTTGAGGCTGCCGGCGGTCGCCGACGGCTCTGTGCCGGCAGCCACAGCCTCCAGCGGCCGCCGCTGGACCATCGCCTTCGTGCTCTCGGCTTTCATCCCCGCGCTGACGTATTACCCGGCGTTCGCGCTGGCGGGCGCCTTCGTGGCGCCGTCTCACTTCCTGCCCCAGGGCGTTACCAACCAGATCGCGGTGTGGGCCATCATCAATGGGCTGATCGCGCTCCTGCTGATGCCGTTCGCACCCAAACGCGCCAGCCGGAGCGGCATCATCGGGCCGTCGATCCTGATTGCGCTCGCCACCGTCATCGTCGGCTATGCCGCGCTGTGGCTGGCCGATCTCGCCTTCAAGATCGACTTCCGGTTCTGGATCATCGCGCTCAAGCTGATGAACGCCAAACAGTTCCTGATCTTCCTGATTTACCTCGTTCCGTTCACCGCGTTCTTCGTGATCGCGCTGCATGTGCTGCACCGGAATTTCAGCACCATGGCTGCGGGACGCGGCGCGCTCTATCTGACCAATATCCTCGCGTTGACGTTCGGCTTCATCGTGCTGCTGGGCCTGCAATACGGCATACTCTGGCTCACCGGCACGCTGTTCAATCCGCTGCCCGACCCCGGTTTCGTGCCGCTCTCCACCATCATCGCCATTCAGTTCGTCCCGCTGTTGGCGATCGCAGCCATTATCGCGACCTTCACCTGGCGGCGTACCGGCTCGAGCCTCCCGGGCGCCCTGATCTGTGGGGTCTTCGTGACCTGGTATGTGGTGGCGGGCACCGCAACGCAGGCGGCGTTTTAAGCCAATAAGATGGGCGCAAACTGCATAACGCCTTGGCTTTCGCCAGGGCGTTGGCAGTGCTATAGCGCGGATGCATTCACCCATTCCCACCCTATTCGCACCCTCTTCCTCCCGAAACGCGCTATTCCAAAAAGGCCCGATCTCACATGGCAAAAATCAAGGTGACCAACCCGGTCGTCGAGCTCGACGGCGACGAGATGACCCGGATCATCTGGCAATATATCAAGGACAAGCTGATCAATCCGTTCCTCGATATCAACCTGATGTATTTCGACCTCGGGATGGAATACCGCGACCAGACCAACGATCAGGTCACCGTCGACGCTGCCAACGCCATTAAGAAGATCGGCGTCGGCGTCAAATGCGCCACCATCACCCCGGACGAAGCCCGGGTGAAGGAATTCGGCCTCAAGGAAATGTGGAAATCGCCGAACGGCACCATCCGCAACATTCTCGGCGGCGTGGTGTTCCGCGAGCCCATCATCTGCAAGAACGTGCCGCGGCTGGTGCCGGGTTGGACCAAGCCGATCATCATCGGCCGCCACGCCTTCGGCGACCAGTACCGCGCTACGGACTTCAAATTTCCGGGCAAGGGCACGCTGACCATGAAATTCGTCGGCGACGACGGCCAGGTGATCGAGCGGGAAGTCTACAAGTCCCCGAGCGCCGGCGTGGCGCTGGCGATGTACAATCTCGACGATTCAATCGCCGATTTCGCCCGCGCTTCGTTCAACCAGGGTCTTTCCAAAAGTTATTCGGTCTATCTGTCGACCAAGAATACCATCCTCAAGACCTATGACGGGCGCTTCAAGGATATCTTCCAGGACATTTTCGATCGCGAATTCAAGGCCAAATTCGACGCCAAGAAGATCACCTACGAACATCGCCTGATCGACGACATGGTCGCGGCTGCGATGAAATGGTCCGGCGGCTACGTCTGGGCCTGCAAGAACTACGACGGCGACGTGCAGTCCGACACCATCGCGCAAGGCTACGGCTCGCTCGGCCTGATGACCTCGGTCTTGATGACGCCGGACGGCAAGACGGTGGAGGCCGAGGCCGCCCATGGCACCGTGACGCGGCACTATCGCGAGCATCAGAAGGGCAAGGAAACCTCGACCAATTCAATCGCCTCGATCTTCGCCTGGACCCGCGGGCTGTCGCATCGCGCCAAGCTCGACAACAACCCCGCGCTGGAGAAATTCGCGCACACACTGGAGAAAGTCTGCGTCGACACCGTCGAGGCCGGCTTCATGACCAAGGATCTGGCGCTGCTGGTCGGCGCCGACCAGCGCTGGCTGTCCACCACCGGATTCCTCGACAAGGTCGCGGAGAATTTGACGAAGGCGATGGCCGCATGAGCGTACCGATCCAAAGGACTGCCACGCTCACGCTATTGTTGCTGGGTTCGCTCGCGAGCGTGTCCGCCGCCGAGACGGCGCTTCCCGACGCCGTTGCGGCGCCGGGAGAGGCCGTCGTGCTCAGCGTTCACGCCGAGGGCGCGCAGGTCTACGAATGCAAGGCCGGCACCGACGGCAAACTGGCCTGGGCATTCCGCGAGCCGATCGCGACCCTACTGCTTGATGGCAAGACCGTCGGCCGGCATTATGCGGGGCCGAACTGGGAGCACGTTGACGGCAGCGCCGTGGTCGGCAAGGTCGGCGGCAGCGCTCCGGGTGCTACGCCGAACGATATTGCCTGGCTCAAGCTCGGTGTAATTTCCCAGCGCGGCACTGGCGTCCTTGCGGGTGTCACCACGGTGCAGCGGATCAACACGCAAGGCGGAAAGCTCGACGGCGCCTGCGACAAGGCCGGCGCCTTCAAAAGCGCGCCCTACTCGGCGGAGTATGTGTTCCTGCGCAAGGGGTAACGCGACGGCGATTGCACCGTCGCTGCGGCGACCAATCAGGCCGACTGCCGCCGATTGTGCTCGGCTTCGCTCAGCACGTAATGTCCGTGGGTTCGCGAGGTCAGCTTGCCCGCTTGCAGCATGCGGTGAAGGCGAACGACCAGCGTCGCGCGCTTGATCTCGATCTCCGCCTCGACAAGGCCATCAACGATTTCCTGAACCGACAATCCACGCGGGCTGTGGGCGAGGATGTCCAGAATGAAGTCCTCGATTTCGTCGCCGCCGGATTTGGCAAGGCGCACATTGGGCCGGCGATCCAGCGACAGCAGTTCGGATTTCGGCGCCAAATCGGCAGCCGGCGAAACCGCGTTCCTCAGGCGTGCGACGATTTCCTCGTAGACGGCACGGGCCCGCTCGGGGTCCGTCACTACCAAATTACCGATATGGTAGACCAGCACATCCGCCTTCACGAGCAAATCCTGCTCGACCTGCCGCACAACATCTGGAGACAGCGCCATTTGTCGGTTCCAAGACTTCTTTACCCTTTGTTAAGGTAACAGAACATTACCGCTGACCAAAGCCTTACAGGCCCGAATCGGTGCGTTACCCCCAAGGATGGTTAACGGTCGGCTAATGTTTGACTCTCATCCCCGCGTTATGTAAGATTTAATTACAATCTTAATGGAGGGTGTGACCATGTCTTTAGAATATTCGACACGGCTTTCCGCTCGGCTTGGCTCAGGCATTCTCGCCCGTCTGGCACGGGTACCCCGGCTGAGGCGCCGCCTGCCCTCGATTTCATGGCCAAAGATCAGGATGCAGACGGTGAGCCAGAGCTGCCAGGGCGTCCGTGTGACCGACATCGCCCTGAGTTTTTCAGGCCGGGAGCCCCCAGCCGGCAGCGGCAATCCGCAGCCGAAATTCGAGGGCACGCTATACCTCGTCTGGAAACGTAAGGATTAATTGCCGAACGTCCGGACAAGGCTCCGGATCGGTCAGCCATCTTTGCCCGCTTGAGCGGTCGACGCGATCTCGCTTGTTGCCGTTATGCGCCGGCCATCGCCTGTTCGATCGCCGACAGCGCCGCATCCGCCTTGGCGCCATCGGGACCACCGGCCTGAGCCATAGTCCGGCCGCCCGCCACCGCCCTTGCCGCCGAGCGCTTCGGAAGCAACGCGCACCAGGTCGACCGCATTGTAGCGCGAGGTGAGATCGCTGGTGACCCCGACGACGACGCCGGCCTTGCCGTCTTCGGTGACGCCGACGATGGCGACCACACCGGAGCCAAGCTGTTTCTTGCCGTCATCGGCCAGGCTCTTGAGATCCTTCATCTCGATGCCCTCGACCGAGCGCGCCATCAGCTTGACGTTGCCGACGGCCCGGACTCCGGCGGCACCCGCCGCCGATCCGGTGGCAGCGGCAGCGCCGCCCATCGCCAGCTTCTTGCGCGCCTCCGACAGGTCGCGCTCGAACTTCTTGTTGTCTTGCATCAGTGCTGCGATCCGCGCCGGCAACTCGTCGAGCGTGGTGCGAAGCTCACCTGCCGCCGATTTGGCGAGCGCAATGGTGTCGTTGGCATGGTGCCGCGCGTGACGGCCCGTCAACGCCTCGATGCGGCGAACCCCTGACGACACCGCGCTTTCGCCCGTCACCGTGATCAGGCCGATGTCGCCGGTGCGGCGCACATGCGTGCCGCCGCACAATTCCACCGACCAGCCGAGCGCGTTGCTCGCCGCGCCATCGCGCGAAGCATGGCCCATCGACACCACGCGGACCTCGTCGCCATATTTCTCGCCGAACAGCGCCCGCGCGCCGGAATCGCGCGCGTCGTCCACCCCCATCAGCCGTGTGGTGACTTCGCTGTTCTCCAGCACCACTTCGTTGGCGATGTCCTCGATGCGACTCAATTCGTCCGGCGTGATCGGTTTTTGGTGCACGAAATCAAAACGCAGCCGGTCCGGCGCCACCAGCGAGCCGCGCTGGGCAATATGATCGCCGAGCACCTGCCGCAAAGCTTCGTGCAGCAAATGTGTCGCGGAATGATTGGCCCGAATCGAGGCCCGTCTGCCGTGATCGACCTCAAGCAGCAGCGCCGTTCCCGGCTTCAACGTGCCCTGCTCGACCATGCCCAGATGCACGTACAGATCGCCGGCCTTCTTCTGGGTGTCGGTGGCGCGAAACCTTAACCCCTCGCCGGTCATCAGGCCGGTGTCGCCGACCTGGCCGCCGGACTCCGCATAATACGGCGTCTGGTTCAGGACGATGGCGCCGCTCTCGCCGGCCTTGAGGCTTTCGACCTCCTTGCCGTCCTTGACCAGTGCGGCCACCACGCCTTCGGCGGTCTCGGTCTCATAGCCCAGGAATTCGGTGGCGCCGAGTTTCTCGCGCAGCGGAAACCAGATGTTCTCGCTGGCGGTATCGCCGCTTCCCGCCCATGCCGCCCGCGCTTTGGCGCGCTGGCGGTCCATCGCGTCGGTAAAGGAGGCGATGTCGACGGAAATGCCGCGGTTGCGCAGCGCGTCCTGGGTCAGATCAAGCGGAAAGCCATAGGTGTCGTACAGCGTGAACGCCGTATCGCCATCGAACATGTCGCCCTTCTTGAGCGAGCTGCTCTTCTCGTCGAGGATGGTCAGCCCGCGCTCCAGCGTTTTGCGAAACCGGGTTTCTTCCAGACGCAGGGTTTCCTCGATCAGGCTTTCGGCGCGCACCAGTTCGGGATAGGCCTGCCCCATCTCGCGCACCAGCGCCCAGACCAGCCGATACATCAGAGGATCCTTGGCGCCGAGCAATTGCGCATGACGCATCGCGCGGCGCATGATCCGGCGCAGCACATAACCGCGGCCTTCGTTCGACGGAAGCACGCCGTCGGCAATCAGGAATGACGACGCGCGCAAATGATCGGCGATCACGCGCAACGAGGCCTTCTGCTCGCCTTGCGGATCGGCACCGGTTAATTCGGCGATGGCGTGGATCAGAGCCACAAACAGATCGATGTCGTAATTGTCGTGCTTGCCCTGTAGCACCGCGGCGATGCGCTCGAGCCCCGCGCCGGTATCGATCGACGGCTTCGGCAGCGGATTGCGAACCCCCGGCGCCAGCTGTTCGAATTGCATGAACACCAGATTCCAGATCTCGATGAAGCGGTCGCCCTCGGCTTCCGGCGAACCCGGCGGGCCGCCCCAGACCTTGTCGCCGTGGTCGTAGAAAATCTCCGAGCACGGCCCGCAGGGACCGGTATCGCCCATCTGCCAGAAATTGTCGGAACCCGCGATGCGGATGATGCGCGACTCCGGGAGTCCAGCGATCTTCTTCCAGAGACCGAACGCCTCGTCGTCGTCGATATACACCGTCGCCGTCAGTTTATCCTTCGGCAGACCGAACTCTTTGGTGACCAGATTCCATGCCAGTTCGATCGCCCGGTCCTTGAAATAATCGCCGAACGAGAAATTGCCGAGCATCTCGAAAAAGGTGTGATGCCGCGCGGTGTAGCCGACATTGTCGAGGTCGTTATGCTTGCCGCCGGCGCGCACGCATTTCTGCGAGGTGGTGGCACGCTGGTAGGGACGCTTCTCGACGCCGGTAAAGACGTTCTTGAACTGCACCATGCCGGCATTGGTGAACATCAATGTCGGGTCGTTGCGCGGCACCAGCGGCGACGACGGCACGATTTCGTGGCTCTGGGCCGCGAAGTAATTCAGAAATGTCGACCTGATCTCGTTAACGCCGCTCATATTGGTCCAATCGCGCCCTCGCCCGCAGGCGGACATCTTGATGCATGATCCGCCAAAACCTGACCCGGTTTGGCAAGATCATGCGCCAACTCAATGATTTAGAGCGCGGCCGGACGCAAAACCGGGTCCCACTTTTGCTGACCGCGCTCTACCGCCCCGCTTTTAGACGGGGGTCGCCGCGCTGTCCAGAAAGTGTGCAGCGGATCAGGGGCTTGCCGCACCAGCACAAGACCGGTTGATACATGCCGCGGCTGCGTTGACAGCCATGGCGGCCTCGTGTTTTTCTCCTATCTGTTCAAGACAGTCACGTCGGGAGAGATCGGCTTTGACGCCGGCGCCGAAGGAGCAACCGCCCCGGAAACTCTCAGGCAAACGGACCGCGTGACTTGATAGCATCTGGAAAGAGGCGCCGCCGGGCCTAGAAAGCCGGATGCGTCCGCCGACGGGATAATACTCTCAGGCACAGCGACAGATGGGGCTTCGACAGGTTTTCGGGGGATTTTCTCCGGCAACCGCGAGGGCCCTGTGATGCTTGCGCGCGAAGATCAATCTTCTCTGCAGACACCGTTGAAAACCACCCCCTTGCACGCGCTGCATGCGTCCTGCGGCGGCAAGATGGTGCCGTTCGCGGGCTATGACATGCCCGTGCAATATGCAACTGGCGTGCTCCGGGAACATCTGCATACCCGCAGCAGTGCCGGCCTGTTTGATGTGTCGCATATGGGCCAGATTGCGCTGCGGCCGAAATCCGGCAAGGTCGAAGATGCCGCGCTGGCGCTGGAGCGGCTGGTGCCGCAGGACATGGTCGGCGTCGCCGCCGGCCGCCAGCGCTACGCGCAATTCACCAACGCGGCAGGCGGCATCCTTGACGACCTGATGGTGGCGAATTTCGGCAGTCATCTGTTTGTCGTGGTCAACGCCGCCTGCAAGGCCGAGGACGAGGCGCATCTGCGCGCCAATTTGTCCGATGTTTGCGTGATCGAGACTTTGGCCGACCGCGCGCTTATCGCGCTGCAGGGGCCGAAAGCCTCCGCCGTGCTGGAAAAGCTTTGCGCCGAAGCACCCGCAATGCGGTTCATGGATGCCGGTCCGCACACCGTTGACGGCATCGATTGCTTCGTGTCGCGCTCCGGCTACACCGGCGAGGACGGCTTCGAGATCTCGGTTCCGGCCGAACACGCCGAAGCGCTGGCCAAGACGCTGCTTGAAAACAGTGACGTGCTGCCGATCGGGCTTGGCGCGCGTGACAGCCTGCGGCTGGAGGCCGGGCTCTGTCTCTACGGCCACGACATCGACACCACGACGACGCCGGTCGAGGGCGCGCTGGAATGGTCGGTTCAAAAGAGCCGCCGCCATGGCGGCGCGCGCGCCGGCGGTTTCCCCGGTGCCGACAAGATATTGTCGCAGCTTGAAAAGGGCGCACCGCGCCGTCGCGTCGGCTTGAAGCCCGAAGGCCGCGCGCCGGTGCGCGAAGGCGCCGCGTTGTTTGCGGATGCGGCTTCTTCCGAGCCGATCGGCAGCATCACCTCGGGCGGTTTCGGCCCCAGCATCAACGCGCCGGTCGCGATGGGTTACCTGCCGACCTCGCACGCTACCGCGGGCGAATTGTTATTTGCCGAATTGCGCGGACAGCGCTTGCCGCTGCGGGTCGCCGCCATGCCCTTTGTTCCCAACACCTATAAACGCTGAACTTGTAAACGCTGAAGGATTGATCATGACGACGCTGTACACGTCAGACCACGAATGGCTCCGCATCGAGGGCGATGTCGCCACCATCGGCGTGACGGATTACGCGCAGTCGCAGCTCGGCGACGTGGTGTTCGTCGAACTGCCGAAGGTCGGCCGCAGCCTGAAGAAGGCGGAAGCCGCCGCCGTGGTCGAATCCGTCAAGGCCGCATCCGATGTCTACGCGCCGATTTCAGGCGACGTGCTGGAGGTCAACAGCGCGCTGACGGCCGAGCCGGCGCTGGTCAATTCCGACGCCGCCGGCAAGGCCTGGTTTTTCAAATTGAAAATCAAAGACAAGAGCGAACTCGACGGCCTGATGGATGAGGCCGCCTACAAGACGCATACGGCGTGAGATGACACGACCCTGAGATGACGTGAGGAAAAACCCATGACCGCGCACCCCACACCCGCCACTGAGGCCGCCACGACCTTCGTGCGCCGGCACATCGGCCCCTCGCCCCGCGACGTCGGCGCGATGCTGGAAACGGTCGGCGCGAAAAGCCTCAACGCGCTGATGGCCGAGACGCTGCCGGCCTCGATCCGGCAGCAGGCGCCGCTCGATCTGGGGCCGCCCTTAAGCGAGACCGAAGCGCTCGCGCATATGACGGCACTCGCCACACAGAACCAGGTCTTCACCTCGATGATCGGCCAGGGTTATTCGGGGACGATTTTGCCGGCGGTGATCCAGCGCAACATCCTGGAGAATCCGGCCTGGTACACGGCCTACACGCCCTATCAACCGGAGATCAGCCAGGGCCGGCTTGAAGCGCTGTTTAATTTCCAGACCATGATCTGCGATCTCACCGGCCTCGATGTCGCCAACGCGTCGCTGCTCGATGAAGCCACCGCGGCGGCCGAAGCGATGGCGCTGGCGGAGCGCGCGGCGAACGCGAAAACCAGATCGTTCTTTGTCGATTCCGAGGTGCATCCGCAGACGCTGGCGGTGCTGCGCACCCGTGCCGAGCCGCTGCGATGGAAGGTGATCGTCGGCGATCCCTTGACTGATCTGGAAGGCGCTGAGGTGTTCGGCGCGCTGCTGCAATATCCGGGAACAACCGGCGCGGTGCGCGACCTGCGGCCGGCGATCGCGCTGCTGCGCGCCAAGGGCGCGCTCGCAATTGTCGCCGCCGACCTGCTGGCGCTGACGCTACTGGCCTCGCCCGGCGAACTCGGCGCCGATATCGCGATCGGATCGGCGCAGCGGTTTGGGGTGCCGATGGGATATGGCGGACCGCATGCGGCCTATATGGCGGTGCGCGACGCGCTGAAGCGTTCGCTGCCCGGACGCATCGTCGGGCTGTCGATCAATTCGCGGGGCGAGCCGGCCTATCGCCTCGCACTGCAGACCCGCGAGCAGCACATCCGCCGCGAAAAGGCGACCTCCAACATCTGCACCGCACAGGTGCTGCTGGCGGTGATCGCCTCGATGTACGCGGTCTATCACGGCCCGGAGGGCCTGACCCATATCGCCCGCACTGTGCATCGCCGCGCGGCTACGCTCGCCGCGGGCTTGCGCAAGCTCGGCTTTGCACCGAAATCCGAGACGTTTTTCGACACGGTGACGGTGGACGCCGGCGCGAAGCAACAGGAAATCATCTCCCGCGCGCTGGCCGAGAAGATCAACCTGCGGATTGGTGAAGATACGCTCGGCATCGCGCTCGACGAGACCACCACGAAAGCGCAGGTCGAGGCGGTGTGGCGCGCATTCGGCGGCGAACTTGATTATGCGCAAGTTGAAGCCGGCAGCCGCGAGGCGTTGCCCCATGAGCTGAAACGCAGCCGCGCGTTCATGACCCATCCAGTATTTCACGCCCACCGCTCGGAGACCGAGCTGTTGCGCTACATGCGCAAACTTTCAGATCGCGATCTGGCGCTCGACCGCGCCATGATCCCGCTGGGCTCCTGCACCATGAAGCTGAACGCCACCGCGGAGATGATCCCGCTGACCTGGCCCGAATTTGGCAACCTGCATCCGTTCGCGCCCCGCGCGCAGACGGCGGGCTATCGCGTGCTGTTCGAGCGGCTGGAGCAGTGGCTGTGCGACATCACCGGCTATGACGCGATCTCGCTGCAACCGAATTCCGGCGCGCAGGGCGAATATGCCGGCTTGCTGGCGATCCGCGGCTATCATGCCGCGCGTCACGAGCCGCATCGCAATGTCTGCCTGATCCCTTCCTCCGCGCATGGCACCAATCCGGCCTCCGCCAGCATGGCCGGCATGGAGGTTGTGGTGGTGGCGTGCGATGCGCGCGGCGATGTCGACGTCGACGATCTGCGCGCCAAGGCAGCCAGGCATGCCAACAATCTCGCCGCCGTGATGATCACCTATCCCTCCACGCATGGCGTGTTCGAGGAGCATATCCGCGAGATCTGCGACATCGTGCATGGCCATGGCGGACAGGTCTATCTCGACGGCGCCAACATGAATGCGCAGGTCGGGCTGTCGCGGCCCGGCGATTACGGCGCCGATGTCAGCCATCTCAATCTGCACAAGACGTTCTGCATTCCGCATGGCGGCGGCGGCCCGGGCATGGGACCGATCGGCGTCAAGGCGCATCTGGCGCCGTTCCTGCCGGGGCACGACGCGGGAGGCACCAAGGCAGCTCCGATCGGGCCGGTGTCGGCCGCACCGTTCGGCTCGGCGTCGATCCTCACCATCTCCTACATCTACATCCTGATGATGGGCGGCGAAGGACTGACGCGCGCCACCGAGATCGCGATCCTGAACGCCAACTACATCGCGACCAAACTCGAATCCTTTTTTCCGGTGCTGTACAGGAATGCAAAAGGCCGCGTCGCGCATGAATGCATCGTCGATCCGCGCGCGTTGAAGGCGATCATGCCGGCGTCACGGTCGACGACATCGCCAAGCGGCTGATCGATTACGGCTTCCACGCGCCGACCATGAGCTTTCCGGTGCCGGGCACGCTGATGATCGAGCCGACCGAATCCGAATCCAAAGCCGAGCTCGATCGGTTCTGCGATGCCATGATCGCGATCCGGCGGGAAATTTCCGAAATCGAAACCGGACGCTGGAAGGTCGAGGCCTCCCCACTGCGCCACGCGCCGCACACCGTGCACGACATTGCCGACGAGGCGTGGGCGCGGGCCTACACCCGCGCCGAGGGCTGTTTCCCGGCGGGCACCTCGCGGTCCGACAAATACTGGTGTCCGGTCGGGCGGGTCGACAACGTCTATGGCGACCGCAACCTGGTGTGCTCGTGCCCGCCGATGGAGGATTACGCGCAGGCGGCGGAATGAATCTCAAGGCGCGACCAAAGCCTGCTTCGCCTGGTTCCAACGCCACAAGCGGTCATTGGTCAATTCGGTACCGCCCCACCAGCGGTGGATCGGGTTGTATCGACTGAAATCATCGCGACCGGCGAGAACGGCCTGACCGAGTTCGGTGAGTGACAGCCTGCTTTGTTTGTATCGCGCGTGACGATCACGATCATCATGCATTTCCAGTGTGAGAGGCCCCTCATTCAGGCCCGACACAACGGGCGCCGGCCCACGCGCCAAGCCGTCCAGCAGGGCGCCGGTTTCCCAATAGTCGAACACCCGCCGCTGGTTGCACTTCTCGTGGCCGGGAAAAATATCGGGCGGGCACGCGCCACCTTCCGAGATCAGTTCCAGCATCCGCATTTCCGTCGCGCCAAGGCCGAAGCCGAGCGTGGGGAGTTCTTCAAGCAGCATCACGACGGCCTGCCGAAGCCATGGCAGGGTGCTGAAATCCATCGAAAGAAGGTCAACCCAGGCCCGCGGCGTCGGTGCGCGATAGGCCTGCCAGGCCGAGCCGGCTATTTCGAGATGATCATCCCGTATCTTGATGGCAGGTATCCGCTATGCGGCCACTTCCGCGGACGGGCGGTTTCCGATGACAGCGTCGGCCTGCACCAAATTCAACTTCGAAACGATGCTCTGATGAGGCCGAAAATAATCGAGCAGCCAGATCAGGATCAGTTGCGCATTCGGCTTCGGATCGATCCATAGCTCGATCGCATCAAAACCGCGCGCAGAACTCTACCAGTCCGAGACCGCGGCTTCGCGCATTCTCAATTGGCTTGCCCCGGAGATTGTCGAGCCAGTGCGAACCATCCGCGTCATCCGCTGCCCGGCGCGGCGCCAGCCATCTCTCCGGCTCGCGTGGCGATGGCAACTGTCCCGAAGCAAATCTTGGATCAAGGGCAATCACGCAATCCGCAAGCCCCGCCCCTTTCAAAGCTCCCGCACCGCTGTCAATGGACGTTAGAACCATGCGTCTCATGGCGCTGTTCACTCTACGACCTCACTACGGCTTGATCAGCGTCGGACCCCAACGCCACAGGCGATCGTTGGTCAGCCTGGTGCCGCCCCACCACCGGTCGATCGGGTTGTGCCGGCTGAAATCTTCCTGATGCGCGACGATGGCCTTGCCGAATTCGGTCAGGGACAGTCGGCTTCGGAGAATGGCCTTATGGCGAGCACCCAGGTTTTCCCGGCTGATCGTACGTAGCTCGTCGTCGAGACCGGCCACGGCAGGAATCGGACCAAACGCAAGCCCATCAAGCAAGTAGCCGTGTTCCCACTCGCTGAAGACGTACGTCCCGCGCAGGTCGCGGAAATGAAAAAGCGGATTGGCATTCGCAAATCCCCACGCGAGCAACTCCAGCATGCGCATTTCCGTCGCGCCAAGTCCCGTTGTGCTGGACGGAAGCTCTGCGAGCAGATGAAGCAACGCCAGTCTTAACAGTGGCAACGCGCTTAAATCCGTCGCCAACAGTGCGAAACAGGCTTCCGGCGTCGGCGCCTGATACGCCTGCCACGCCCTGCTTGCCGTCTCAAGCTCAGCTCCACTGACGCCGATATCTTGCACTTTCCAGTTGCCAAGTCCGCGTCGAGGAATGCTGATCAACTCGAAATCGACAAGACGCAATCTCAACCGGGCCACGATGTCCGGATGAGAACGAAAATGATCGAGCAGCCAAATCAGAAGCAATTGGTCGTTCGTGCCGAGGTCAAACCATAGCTCGACAGTCTCGCATTGCCTGCAGAACTCGACAAATCCGAGATCCTCGAAAGCTTTGCTGCCATCACGCCGCCGGCCAAAAATTGACCAGTGGTCACGCGGGGCCCGCTGATCCGGGCGCGTAGCGAGATAGGCTGCGAGCTCGTCTGGAGACGGCAGCGGTCCCCACACAAAGCGAAAGGTGAAAAAAACGACAGCGTCGGCGAAGTCTTCTCGCATGAGAGTTGCGCCGGCCGAACTGGTCAGGATCAGACGCGTCATAGTCCCTTCCGCCATACGCAAAACAAAAACAGGCGCCGGGAACGTCGGCAACTCAACGTCCTCGGCGCCCGTTGTGTGAACCCAAGCCCTGCGGCTTAAGTCCGAAAAAACTCAATCCTCCGCGGGCTCCTCGTCACCTTCGGCGTCGCGCTCGGGGGAGCCTGCGAGAATCTGCTCGGCGATCAGGCCGGAGTTCTGACGGATCGCGGCCTCGATCTTGGCGGTCATGTCGGGATTGGCTTTCAGGAATGCCTTTGAATTCTCGCGGCCCTGACCGAGCCGTTGGCTGTCATAGGAGAACCAGGCGCCGGATTTCTCGACAATGCCGGCCTTGACGCCGAGATCGAGAATCTCGCCCATCTTGGAGACGCCCTCGCCATACATGATGTCGAACTCGACCTGCTTGAACGGCGGCGCCAGCTTGTTCTTCACCACCTTGACCCGGGTCTGGTTGCCGACCACCTCGTCGCGCTCCTTGATCGCGCCGATGCGGCGGATGTCGAGCCGGACCGAGGCATAGAACTTCAGCGCGTTGCCGCCGGTGGTGGTTTCCGGCGAGCCGTACATCACGCCGATCTTCATCCGGATCTGGTTGATGAAGATCACCATGGTGTTGGATTTGTTGATCGAGGCGGTGAGCTTGCGCAGCGCCTGGCTCATCAGCCGCGCCTGCAGGCCGGGCAGCGCATCGCCCATCTCACCTTCGAGTTCGGCGCGCGGCACCAAAGCCGCCACCGAATCCACCACCAGCACGTCGACCGCGCCGGAGCGGACCAAAGTATCGCAGATTTCCAGCGCCTGCTCGCCGGTGTCGGGCTGCGAGATCAGGAGTTCGTCGATATTGACGCCGAGCTTGCGGGCATAGACCGGGTCGAGCGCATGTTCGGCGTCGATGAAGGCGCAGATGCCGCCCTTCTTCTGGCCCTCCGCCACGGTGTGCAGCGCCAGCGTGGTCTTGCCCGAGGATTCCGGCCCGTAAATTTCCACCACCCGGCCACGCGGCAGGCCGCCGACGCCAAGCGCAATGTCGAGCCCGAGCGAGCCCGAGGAAATGGTCTCGACGTCCATCGAGCGGTCGTTCTTGCCGAGCTTCATCACCGAGCCCTTGCCGAACTGGCGCTCGATCTGGGAAAGCGCGGCGGACAGGGCCTTGGTCTTGTCCATGGAGGATCCTTCGACGATACGCAGGGCAGAGGCGGACATAGGTGGTGCTCCTTATGGCGGGGATTCGCGAGCGGGACAAACGGGCGGCGAAGATTGCTGAATCAGCGACTGAAGGAACAATGTACCCTATTTGTTCTAGGTTCGCAATATGTTCTTTTCGGCGACGGGGTACTGGCCTGTTTCGACCCCTAGTGGCCTAGTTTGAAAATCGCAGTGGCCTGATTTGAAGCGTGATGCCCATCACTGTGATGTCGCCAGCCGCCGGGCATAGTCCGCTCACATCAACGGCGCACGACGCCACAACAGCGGAGCGGGACCATGATCGACAACAGCCACGAACTGACAATTGGTGAACTTGACGCCGTGAACGGTGGTGAATTAACTGGATTATTGGGCAATTTTGGATCGGTCATGGGGATGATTGGCCAAGTCATGCAGGGGCTTCAGACCAAGGATCTCCAGCAAGCAATCAATGATCTGGGGGTGCGGGGGCAGGGCTGATCTGCCGAGCCCCATAGTTCTTCGGCCATGAACATGGTTCCGAGGCCGCCTCAGTTGGCAGCCTCTTTCATTGGTACCAAACCGTCACGACGTATTCTGTTACTCCTATTCGCCAGCGTGACCCAAATCACTGTGACTGCGCTAATGATGCGCCACTCTCCTGATTAGACGATGCGGATGGTCGCTTCGCCGAAGCAACAGGAGAAGGTCATGGATACCCAGAAAGTTGAAGCGCTCTCGGACGACCAGCTCGACGCAGTGGCTGGCGGCTTTTTTGCCATGGGGTTAGCCAACCAAGTAACTCAAGTGGTTCGGGCTACGGGTCAGGGCGGCGACAGCGGTAGCGGCGGCCAAAAGGACCCGCTGGCACAGATGTTTCAACAGCTCTTGCAGCAACTGACTTAAGGTCCGATTTAGCCAAGAGGCCGCCTCAGTTGGCGGCCTCCAATTCGATTTTCATTTCCACCGGCTCGTTGTCGGTATCATAGATTTGCGAGACGTTCATTGCGAACGTGCGGAACCATCGCAAGCGTTGGGGTGCCGGCCAATCACCCGAGGTCGGAATCTTTTTCAGCAGAGCGACCAACAGCGGGTCAAGGCCCAGCGCCTCCAGCCCGTCATCCCCGCCGCCGCCATCACCGTTCTTGTTTTTGTTCTTATCCTCATTGGCACGGGGCGGCGGATCGCGCAGGGCGACCGCTGGCATGACCAGACGGTTCTTGCCGTGCTCAAAGAAATTGGCCTGCTCTGCGGAACGTTCAAACACCTGCCGGGCACGACCCGTTTGCTTTTCAGCGACGCCTAGCGCCACCATGTCGCGTTCCAAAGCCGCCGCTGGTGGCAGCACTCCGCCCTTGTAGTTGTCGTAGAGCACCTTGTAGAGCGGCACGCTCAAGAAGGCATTGGTTCGTGCCGCCCGCTCTTGTTGTGGGTCTACAATCGATCGGCCGAGCGGCGTGAGCTTGTGCCGGCTGGCTGTGGTCTCGACCAGACCGAACATTCGCGAAGCCGAAAGCTGCACCCGATAGCCGCTGCTCTTCGGGCTCATGTTCATCCATGCCGACAACTGCACATCGTCGCAGTCGCCGGTTCCGGCATTGTCATGAATCGACTTTGCGACCTCGATTGCATCGCCTAGCAGGCTGTTGAAGAACTCAGCCAGGTTGCGCAAACGTAGACCGATGTCCATTTCGACGATGCGCCGGCGGCCGGCAAAGGCACTGGCGAAGCCGGGCACCTTGGCCATCAGCATGCCTGCACTATCAGCTTGGGCAGCCGCACCAAATTGTAGGCGGCGGCAGCGAAGGTAAAAGCCCATCCAACGCGATCACGGCCACGGAACCTGGACTTCTCTTGCCCGGCGATCGTCTTGATCCAGCCGAATGCCTCCTCGATGCGCTTGCGGATGCGCTGGCTGACGCCATAGCCGCTGTGCCGGGTCGTTCGCCGATCAATCGCAGAACTGCGGCCGCTGGTGTTCTGCGCAACATGCGCCGTCACCTTCATCGAGCGCAGTTCGTTGACGAAGTCTTCTGCGTCGTAGGCTTTGTCGGCGCCAAGCGTGATTGCTGTCGGCCGGTCGGCACGAGGCTCGATCATATGCAGTGCGGCCACCCGTTCGGCATGCCCGTCGGCCAGTGTCAGGCAGGCGTCGACCAGCAGGCCATGACGGTTCTCCATCAGCCCATGCCCGATGAAGCACAGCTTCGTCTCTTTGCCTTTGCCCTTCCGGTAGAGCCTGGCATCGGGATCGGTGGTCGAAGCATGGGTATCGTTCGAGCGCTTCTGGCCATGGAAGTCCGCTTCGGCATTGCGCCCGCCGCCTTGCACCGGCGGCTCGCCAGAGCCATCCTTCGGCTTGACGCTCTTCATCGAGGCCCAGGCTTCGATCAGCGTGCCATCGACCGAGAAGTGATCGCTCGACAGAAGCTTATTCACCTTGGGCTGCGCCAGTACCGCCGCGAGGAACTTGGCCGCGATGTCGCCTTCCAGCAGCCGGTCGCGGTTCTTCGAGAACACCGAATGGTCCCAGGCCGCATCTTCGACGCCGATTCCGACGAACCAGCGGAACAGCAGGTCGTATTCCAGCCGCTCCATCAAAAGCCGCTCCGAGCGGATCGAATAAAACGCCTGCAACAGCATCGCCCGCAGCAGCTTCTCCGGCGGGATCGACGGCCGCCCAATCGGCGAATACAGCCTGGCAAACTCACGCTCCAGCGCCGAAAGCGCCTCGTTCACAATCGTCCGGATCGCTCGCAGCGGATGATCCCGCCGCACCCGCGCCTCCAGGTCAACGTAGCTGAATAACTTGCCCGTTCTATTGTCGCCGCCTCGCACGTGCCATCTCCGAATCCGTCGGAGCCAATAAATCACGGTCTACAGCTCGCCGCCAGCCGCCCTTTTTTCAACAGCCTGCTAGATGATTGTACGGGATTCCAATGCTGGAGCGCTGCCGACCGTCGGCTTCGTCCTGCATGGCATCCGCCACATTGGCTACAGGGCTAAAGGGGCCAGCACCGGCGACGGGTACTGGCCTGATTTAACCCCTTGTGGCCTAATTTAAATCTGGCAGTGGCCTGTTTTGGCAGAAGCGAGAACAATAGAGTTCTGTGTGACGTTCGTCACGGCAGCCCATGTTGCAGCTTGGCATAGTCCGCTCACATCAACGGCGACAAACGTCGCACAACCTGGAGCGGGACCATGATCGACAACAACCACGAACTGACAATTGGTGAACTTGACGCCGTGAGCGGTGGATTTCTCAGGGAGATCATCTCCAAAATCGTGGAGACCTTTAAGAGCCCCGAACCCCCATCGCAAGGCGGCCAGAACGATCCGGCCCAGATGTTCCAGCAAATACTGCAGCAGCTAACGCAATAACAAGGCTAAGGCTGATCTGGATCGGCGAAGTCTTCTGCACACAAGCTCTTGGGAAAAAAGTAAAGGCCGCCTCAGTTGGCGGCCTCTTTCATTTCAGCCATCAATAAAATTCGGCGGCGCGGGCAAATTCGGCGGCGAATAATCCTCCGGAAACGGCAAAAGGAAATTGGTACCCCATTGGGGAAATTCCCGATCTAGCCGATCCATAAATACCCTCCAGTGCGGAGAATATTTCATCAACATCAGCACCGCGCCCATGTGTTCGCGGAGCTTCGGATGCCCAACATCGTCTGTTAGCCGTTGGAATAGTTTGTTTTGATAAGATCCACTTGGCGTCCTTGGCGTCAGGCGCTTCAATTCCTGCCACACGCCGGGGGCGAGCCGCTTATATATGATGCTGTTAGTCCAGTGACCGATCACACCGGGGCGGCCCGCATTTTCGGTATATGACCAACCATTAAGCCGGTAGATTTGCTTATAGAACTCTGCCGGAAAGGTTTTCACCCATGGACGCAATTCCTTGGCGACGAATTTTTCCAGAATTTTGGCAAGCGCGTCACGCTGTCGAAAGTCCTGATATCCCGTAGCCTCATCGACCAATGCAATGATGGGTACTGGCCTGATTTAACCCCTTGTGGCCTAATTTAATCTGGCAGTGTGCCTGTTTTGACCGACGCGAGAACATGGCTAGCGATTAGTCAATCTCGCACAGCGGAATCGTTCTCTGGTTGAGAACAGCTGTCCCCCATTTGGGGTACGTGATGTCCGTGACAGCTACTGCGATCCGCGCTCGGCATAGTCCGCTCACATCAACGGCGACAAACGTCGCACAACCTGGAGCGGGACCATGATCGACAACAACCACGAACTGACAACTGGTGAACTTGACGCCGTGAGCGGTGGTAAATCTGGATTAATGGGCGGATCGGGGGTCATGGGGATGCTCAACCAAATCATGCAGACCATTCAAAAGACCCAGAACCCCGCCCCCCGACGCAAAGCGGCCCGGACCCGCTCCAGCAAGCAATCAATAGTCTGGGGGGATGGGCGGGCTGATCTGCCCAGCCCCGTAGTTCTCCGGCCACACAATGGGTTCCGAGGCCGCCTCAGTTGGCGGCCTCTTTCGTTACAAATTGAATTCAGCGGACGTGGTCGGATTCGAGCCGACGATGGAGCTAAGCCCCATGGGCGACTGTAAATCGCTTGCGTTCACCCCTCTGCCACACGTCCCGACAAGCGACGAACAATCGCCGCTCGCGGGTTAGGCGTGACATTCAATCGGACGCTCAATTCCCATTTTCCAGTTTTCGGCAATCGTTGATTGGATGTCGGACGGCGGCGGTACGGTGTCTTTTGTCTGCTGAAGGTCTTCCTTTTTGAAGCCATCACTCAATCGCTTCATCAAATCGGCACGCGCATCCTTCGGCGTTAGCCAAAGAAGAAATGTCAAACGCATTAGCCGTTCTGATCTAAAAGGAATTTTTGGTACTGGCCTGTTTCGACCCTGAGTGGCCTATTTTAGATCCGCGAGTGGAGGCGATCGAGTATATGCCCTGGCGGTGGCCTATTTCGCAGAGCGGATTTATCCGTGATCCATCTCACGGCGCAGGCTTCGCGCCGTGCCTAGCCTTCTGATCCCGACGATGCGGATGGTCCGTTCGTCGAACAACAGGAGATGGAAATGGAACGCGAAATCATTTTGCTCTCAGACTATGAACTCGGTGCCGTTGTTGGCGGCAGAATGCATAATGGACAAATAAACGAACTCGTCCTGAAAAACCCTGACAACGGGGTTCCGGGCAGTTTCGCGAGCAGCAACCTTGCGAAGATCATTGAGATAGCGGCCGCAGCGGTCGTTGTCACTACCGCCGCCCTTTTTGCCGGTGGTGGCACCGGCAAAAACTAATGGCTGCCAGCCATCAGGCTAACACTGGAGGCCGCCTCAGTTGGCGGCCTCTTTCATTTCTGGCTGTGGCGCGACGATAAACTCGAACTCTTTTTGACCGCCAAACCTGTCAACGATTTTGCGCTCGTAGGTTTGTTTATCCGGCGACGATTGGGCCATCTCAAGGATTCGGCCCAACTGTATACGCAACGCTCTTGCGCCGATCTTATTCAAGAATTGGAAAAGCTTGGCCTTCTGATCGCCACCCTCGGCTTTCAGCGCCCTCAAAAGCGTCAGTGTTGGCGTCCGTACCGAGCCCGGGAATTGGATGAGGCGTGGAGTTTCGTCGGAAAGAAGCGAAAGAAGGTACTGGCCTGTTTCGACCCCTAGTGGCCTAGGTTGAATTTTGCAGTGGCTTGTTTTGCGCTGTGTGACGCCAATCACGACGTCAATGAACGTTTCCCCGTACACCAGGACCACTCTTCATGAAGCGACGCGGTGCCGCTTCAAACAAACAAACGGGATGACGACCATGACCAACATTCAGACCACCCAAGCGCTCTCAAACGACGAACTCGACGCCACCGTCGGTGGTGCTAATTGGTCAAAGGCAAAACAAGCTTATGAAATTGGCGTCGTGGAACATGCCAATATGCCCAACGCACTTAAGGCGTTCCTCATTCACAACATCGTATGGAACACAACGCCAGCAGTGCCGTATTGAGGGCGTCGACGAAGACAGGGCGGGACCTTGAGGCCGCCTCAGTTGGCGGTCTCTTTCGGGCAGCAACCCGAACTCAAGCACCCATGAGACGATGAAGATCGTAGGCGGTTTCTTCTGCGGGCTCGTGACCGGCGTCGTGATCGGTACTCATCTTTAAGAAACGCAAAACTAGTAATGCGCAGATTAGTTCTGGTGGCCGCCTCAGTTGGCGGCCTCTTTCTCCAGGTTCGGATCATCTAACGGGTAATTGCAGGGTATCACCCCTCCGAGGCAATACCTGATCGACCGTGTGCAGAAGCCGCTGCCATCCTTAACCGGTCGCTATCGCGAGGCGCTGGACCATCATCAAGCTATGAAGATGCTGAGCAAGCATCGGGCGCCCACATCCGCCGTCAGCCTTTGATGCAGCTTGTTCGGGCGATGGCTATTTTGCTTCGGCCTTTAGCGACATCGCGAACGCCATCAAACGCCGGGCCAGGTGTTCTGATCTGCTCTGTCCGGTGTTCGAATGCGGACAGCACTCGCCATGTTCCAGTTTGAATCCGGGAGTGTCCTCATTTTCCAAAGTGAGCAACATCACACCGCCCATGAACGGCATTGAACGGCTGCTCATATCGCCACGTCCCACCGGGCATGAGGGGATGGTCCCCTTCTTAGAAACAGGAGAGAGACATGAATAACGAAATGCTCAATGGCGAAACCCGCGAACTGACGATCGGCGAACTTGATGCGGTGACGGGTGGCGCGGGCGTCATCGACACCATCGTTCAGGTCGTCAAGAAGGTGGCCCAAGTCATCACCGGCACCACCGGAGTATGCACCGACCATTGGTACTCGGATTAAGCCAGAGCCAAGTCTGAGGGGATGGTCCCTTCCTGAACAAGCGTGGAGCGAGACATGAACAAGCTACCCAACGAAATCCGGGAATTGAATATCGACGAGCTCGACGCCGTGACCGGCGGCGGTGGCGATTGCAGTGGCCCTGGCCTCGGCATGGGGGGACTTGGTCACGCCATCAAGCAAGCCATAGGAGCCGCCTTGAACGCGGCCGGCACGATCCTCGGCATGTTCTAACCCAGGATGTTTCTTCAAGAGGCCGCCCCGGTTGGCGGCCTCTCTCGCTACAGGCCGCGAGGGAACGGCACGGATTGATGACCCGGCAGCGGGGGGGCGGCCCGCTTTGCCTATTTATTGAACCTTAGCAACCTCATTGTATACACATTCGAGCCGAGGGGATTTGAGGGGCCTCGGGACTAAACCAACGCCGCCTGGCGATTATACTCCGCCAGGGCGGCGTTGTGCTTTTCAGTGGCCGGTTTTCAGTGGCCGGTTTTGAATGGACGAGCGGACCAATTCGGCCAGCCGGCCCTTTCCCTCCCCGCCGAACCTCAACAATGGCTTTTGATTTCCGCAACGGTCCCTTCCCATAGAACTATCGGGTCCATGATGCTACGCTGCGGAACATGAGAACTTCCGATGTCATGTGTCCCAAATGCAGCGCCGGATATCGCCGGATCGAGCTGGCGACGAGACCGGGGAATAGAGGCGAGTTTCGGTGCCTGCTCTGCGATCAGGTTCTGGAACTTTTCGACGGCGCGCATGAGGTCGCCATCCGTCTCACCGTCCAATCCTCGAGGCGGAGGGATAATGGGGAAAAGCGGTTTTCAGCCTGAAGCCGCAGCGTCATAAATCAAGTCAGCTGGTCCAATCAGACGCATTCCATTGACCGGTGAGGCCCGGCGCGTGACCGACGGGGGGAGCGCAGCCGGGCCGCTTATCCTCTATCGGTGTCTTTCCCCACCAGTAAGGCCCGTGTCAGTACCGCGATGTAGCTTCCCGGTTCGGGGAAGCTTCCATGGACCAATGGCTGGTGCGGCAATTCGTCGTTTTTGGCATTCACGGCCAGAATTGGATGCTGGTGGCACTCGCCATCATCCTGATCGCCGTTGCACTTTCGTACTGGGGGAATAGTTAGGCCACGCCCCTGCATTACGCGCCGCTTCCATTCGCCCTTTAGCGCGAGGCGACGGTGATGCGTGCCGGCGGATCGATGCGCCAGGTCAGGCTCGGCAACGTTGAGGCCGCCCACAAAAACAAAATCATCGCTATGGGAAGAACCACAAGTTCCTTGAACTCTGAGATCATGACGCGGCTCCGGCCCTCGATCGGCTCAGGCCACGATGCGATCGTTATGGTTAATGCTTCGCTAATGGCAAAGCCGTTTCATCGAGGCGGCTTCACCAGGCCCTGCTATCGCGCCGACAGAAATGCGATCGCCAGCACGATGACCCATCCCACGATGACCAGGGAAGCCACGGCACCTGCGGTGATCTTGAGTTTCTCTCTGGCTGTATAATCGCGCATCAGCATCTTCTTTTCTCGGCGCATCTGCGCCGGCGATGACCTTAACGTCGGCAAAAATCGATGGCGACAGGCGCGAAAACAGCGTCCGCCGCGATAGCCGTCTTGGCCGGATTCGGGAAGTTATCCCTTTGAAACTGCAATCGTTCCCGGCTCCTGACGATCCGGCACATGCTAGGCTTTCAGCGCTACCTACCAATCAACTTGCCCCGCCCCCGATTCCGTGGGCGGGGTTCTTTCTTTGGCTTGCATTCACCTGCATTCACTTGATCTTCTGACTCGGCTGCAGGCCGCCTGCTTTGGTCAGCGGATCTGCCGGATTGTCGAGCACAAACCTGTGCAGCACGTAGAAGGTGCCCATGACCGTGAGAACGGTCGCCACCAGCATGCCCGCGACAAACCCCGCGATCGATCGCCTGCTGAATTCCTGGGCCATGCGATGCCTCGTCTCGATCGGCGGCATTTAGCCAGCCTGAACTCGCGACGGCAACGCCGGCAGGGCCTGTTTCGGCCGGCACCTTGCGAGGCACAGGGTTCGGTTGAGGCTGGCTTTTCCCGTCGTTGCCAAGGCGCCGTCGATCCGCCAGCACCGGCCGAACATCAAAATTCCGTGCGCGATCTGCGGGAACAAAATCTTAACCATACATGATGGCATATGGACCTGCGTTGAGGTGTCTCCATGTCCTATGCTCAAGAACTGATCGAACGGGCCCGCTTGTTTGACGAACGTGCCGAACGGGCAGCCGACCCCATCTCCCGCCAGCACTACCGGGAAATGGCGGCGCACTACCGGTCACTGTCAGTCGAACACCGGGAAGCAGCGCTACAGCCAGAACGCGAACTGGTAAACTGAAATCAATTCACGGTCGTTTTTGACGCATGAATTGTTCGGGAGCGAGCCTTTTTCCCGACGGGGAGTGACTTTTTTCCCATATTCGAACGGCCGTGGCCGTTGCTATGATCCGGGCTTCGGGGCTCCCTAAAGCGCCGTGCTACTTCCTTGGAAGAGGCCCGCTCGATGAATCCATCGGGCGGGTTTTTCGTTGCCCTCCTGACGGAGGCCATACGATTTGTTAACCATGCCGACCCGACCTTCGCCGGTGCGAATGTGAATGAAGCCGTCATCAGCAGAACACTGGTGGCGGCTGTCTTTTTTTCGGCCGCCCCATGGCCGCCGCCATTTTCCAGCGGCTTCAAAAGAAACGGCCCCAGCGCGGGGGAGCCGGGGCCGTCACAGTCGGGGTTACCTATGCCGAGGGGGTCGGCATGTTTCTTGTCAACGCGCCGCCGGGAAAATCGTTCCTGTCACGTCATGGTGATCCCGCAGCTCGGCGCGTCTGAGCCGCGTCGGCGCTATACCGAGTAACAACAGAATCGGTGACTGGAATTCCAAGCCCGGACTCGCGGGGCCCACTTTTACCGAATAGGAATATTTCCGCGATCTAGTGTTCCCCCAAAGGAGCGCTCATGGAAAACCAGCGCGTCGCCCACCGCCATCGCGTGTTGAAAGCCGGAACCATCGAGTTCAACGGCGGCGGGCTCTCCTGCACGATTCGCAACATGTCGAGTAGCGGCGCCGCGCTCGATGTCACCAGCCCGGTCGGCATCCCCGAACATTTCACGCTGGCGGTTTTGGCGGACGGACGGCACATGTCCTGCCACGTCGTATGGCGGAAGGAAAAGCGGATCGGTATCGCTTTCGATTGAAGCGTTCTCGGGTCTTCTTCACATCCCGCCCCATCGGAATCCGGACCCATCGGCACGTTCCGCTACGCGACCGGGACGTTCTGATCGGCGTCTTCCGACAGCACACCCTGCCGCAGTTCCTTGGCGGTCAGGAAGCGGGCGCCGATCAATTCGCCCCGACGCCAGGTCAGCCAGCAGACCCGAAGCACCTCGCCGCCCGCGGTGAATGCGAGGCCGAAGATCTTCGGCACCGAGAGCGCACCGACATCGAGGCAAACCCCGTCGTCGGAAATCTCCAGGATCATGCACTCGATCCATGGCGCCTCGGGCGCCGGGATCAGGAATCCCG
The DNA here is from genome assembly GCA_963819325.1 of uncultured Pseudomonadota bacterium. Lineage (GTDB taxonomy): Bacteria > Pseudomonadota > Alphaproteobacteria > Rhizobiales > Xanthobacteraceae > Bradyrhizobium. Next base: position 7,846 of record CAWFVT010000015.1, on the reverse strand, counting down.
GCTTGTGCAGGTCGACCCGCACATTCTTGCGCGCACCGAGATTTTTGCGGTGTCTCGCCATCGTTTCCTCAAGAACCGAAACGTCCCGCGCGATAGGCAAAAACGGAGTCCGGCATTGCCGGAGAGCCGCCTTCGTTTGCGCCGAGGCCGCCCTCCCGGTTCCTGAAAGAGAGCGATCTCGTCGCCAAGCGTCCACGCCCGGTAGAGCCAACGCGCGTGCGCTGCCGGATCATGCGCGGGAAAAACTTGATGCCCGCTAGCAAGAAAAGTTAAAAATGATGGAGGATTGAAACAAAGCCGCGCAATCGGCTAGTCGGCGCTGTGCAATCGCCGCATGGTGAATTCGATATCGCCGTCGGGCAATTCGCGCCAGCTTTCAACTCCGCTCATATAGGCGGCCTTGGGATAGCGGGTAAGGAAATCGCGCGCCTTGGTCCGCGCCTTGTCGCGCGGCAGCGTGAAGGTCTCGCGCAGATAGCCATCGTCCAGCTTCCGCCGGCCGGCCATCCGGTCTGCAAGATCGCGCGGACGCAAGGCCATGTCGCTACTCCGGTACTCATGACGACCGGCCAAATATAGAGTGTTTTCCAGCGAAGTGGATACCGGCTCGCGTGAAGAAAACGCCTCAAACAAAGAATTGGAGCCTCCGTTCCGATTCAATCGGAACGGAAAAGGCTGTTGTGCTTCCGCGAACCAATCCCAATCGCGGGCCGCTCAGGCTGCGCAAGAAAGCCTGTGCGAAACAAAGCCCGTCGCCGGCCTGATCGGCGGCAAGAACCAGGCTTGCCGATATCTGCCGCTAGTTTGCGTCGGTGCCGGTTTTGACCTTCGGCTTTACCGAAGCGGCCGTCTTGGAATTGGAGGCCTTGGCACCAGAGGTTTTGGGAGTAGAAGTCTTGGGCGTAGAACCATTCGAAGCCGAGGTCTTGGCCGCATCCCCGCTACGCACAGTACCCCACGGATCGGAGGGCGCCTTGGCGTCCGGTATTTTCTTCAGCGATTCCTTATAGGCCTTGTCCCGCGCTTCCTCTGCTGCAGCTTGTGCCGGTGACTTGCCGCCCCCATCCATCATCAAATTGACGGCGGGCGCTTGCGCGTAGGCCGGCCCTGTCAGCAGCGCGAGTGCAGCCGCTATGCGGAAGGCTTTCATGGATGCTCCCCTTATTTTTCCGACCCATACCACCGCCGCAACGGCTGCGCCAAGCGCGTCCGGCGCAGGTCTAAAGGCCGTCCGACTTACAGGATTTCGGCGAATTCAGCCAATCGTCCCAGATCGGACCGCATTTCGTGCACCCACTGAGCGCCAGACCCATGGCGACCACGCCGAGGATCAGTGCCAAACGCCTGAACATGATACCCTACTCCCACACGCCCCAGCATATCGCCCCAAGTCAGGCATTTTCAAGCCGCAGCGCCCATGTCTAAATGTGTCCAATGTCTGAATGTGTCCAGCAACAAATCGCGGCCAAGGAACCAGCGTTCATGCAATCCCAACCAGAAGCCGCGGAATTCGATATTGAGGAAGCAAGGCGCGTGCTCGGCGACGTGATTGCGCCCTGGGTGCAGGACCTCGGGCTGTCGATCGACAGCATCGAATGCGCCCCGCCGTCGGGCGCTGCCCCCGACTGGCAGCCGGGCGCGATCCTCCGCATGGCGTTCTCCGAGCGATTGTGCCGGTCCGGCGGCATTGTCTGCGGTCAGGCGCTGATGACGCTCGCCGATACCTCGATGGTGATCGCCATTATGGCAGCCAATCGCGGCTACCGGCCGATGACGACGGTCGATCAAACCACGCACTTCATGCGCGCTGCAACTGCGTCGGACGTCGTGGCCGATGCGCGCGTAGTCCGGCTCGGACGCACCATGAGTTTTGGCCGGGTCACGCTGTCGAGCGTTACCGACAACAAGCCGGTGGCGATGGTGACAAGCGCGTTTGCGATGTTGTGAAACCACGCCGCCGGCCGCGGCAGCCTATCGTCGCAAGCCGATGACCCGCGTTCCGCGTCATGCCATTTGCGTCATGGTCAGGATCGGCATCGGCGTCTCCAGCCCGCGCAAGCGATGCTCGCCGAGCGGTTGCCAGACGGCCGCCACCGCTTGCGCAAAAGGACCGGTGGCGAGCAGCGGATGCCCAAGACTTTTGGTCAGGTCCTGAACGCGAACGACCTCGTTGACGGCCGAACCCACCAGCGTGAACTGCAATCGCTCGGGCACGCCGACATTGCCGTAGATCACCTGACCCAGATGCAGCGAAATGCCGAAATCGAACGCCGTATTGTTTGCTACCGGTTGCGATGCATTAAGCCGCCGGCGCGCTTCGCCGGCCGCGGCGAGCGCCCGGCCGCACGCCTCGCCGGGCGCGCCCTCAATGCGAAACAGGCCAAGCACCGCGTCGCCGATCAGCGAGACCACCTCGCCGCCATGGTCGAGCACCGAGGCCGCGGTCATCTCGAAATAGCAGCCCAATAGCTGCAGGAAAGCTTCGGCCGAGAGGCGATCCGCAAGCTCCGTCGAACAGCGCAGATCGCTGTACCATAACGCGGCGGTGATCTTTTCGCCGTCGCCGCGCCGGATCAAGCCGTTGAGCACAGCCTGACCCGCGTGCTTGCCGAGATAGGCATGGGCGATGTTCTGCGCGACGCTGTGCTCGATCCTCGACTTCAACGCGATGCTGAGTTCGCGAGTGATCCGCTGCAGCTCCACGATCTCCTGGTCGGTGAAGCCGGTGGCCCGGTCGCCGAGCCACGAGCAGAGCACGCCGGTGTCACCGGCGGGATCAAAGGCTATCGCAAAGACGACGTAGTCGGTGCCGCCCGCGGCGCGAAATTCCTCAAGAACCGCAAAATCCATCAGCGCCGTCTCGCCGGCGAGCCTCCGCCGCAGCACCGGCAGCCGATGGGTCAGAACATGGCCGATCGGACTGCGCAGGAAATCATCCTGCCCGCTCTGATCGGGACGAAAATTTTCGACAATGACGCCGCTCTGCGCCGTCCAGTCCAGCGCGCTGGCATCGTAGAGCGGATGGAGCACCCGGAACGCCACGTGACCGCGCAAAATCGGCATGCCCACGCCGCGCAGACGCTGGCACAATTCGCCATAGAGGCTGGCGGGCTCGGTATCTCGCAGCGCTTCGTCAGCCAGCCACGCGACAATGGTGCTGCCCAAGACCGTCGTTGCTTGCTCGTCCATGGTGCAGACCTTATCGGAGATTCCACAAATGGCCAGCCACATTGCGGGCGGCGCGGCACGCGGGCCGAGGCGCCAGTCACCTGGCGAGATTTTTGCGCAAGACCTCGATCAATCGGTCGGGACTGGTCTGCGGTGGCATGAACCCCAGATACTCGCCGCCCCGGCCCATCAGATAGATGGCGCCGGCATGGTCGATCGAATATTCGCCACCGCGTTCGCCCGGCACCTTGGCGTAGAACGCCTTGTAGGAGTTGGCCACCTTTCGGATGTCTTCGGGCGAACCGGTAAGCCCGACGAAGCTCGGATGGAAGGCAGCGAGATATTCCGCCAGCACCTTTGTGTCGCGCTCGGGATCGATAGTGATGAAGACGGGCTGCACGCCTTCGGCAGCCGGGCCGAGCGCCTCAAGCGCCTGGCTGATCGACATCAGATCCGCCGGACAGACATCGGGACAGAACGAATAGCCGAAATACACGATCATCAGCTTGCCGCGAAACTCTATATCGCTGCGCGGCTTGCCGGCCTGGTCGGTCAGCGTGAACGGTCCGCCGATCGGCCCTCGGCCGTACATCAAATCGTCCATCATCTGCGCAGCCGACGGCTGTTTCTGTTCTGCCGCCAGCACAAGGCCGCAGCCGAACATGGACGCCATGGCCAACAGCGCGCAGGCTGCCGAACGCATCATGGTTCGTTCTCGTTCAGATACCGAAGGTAATCCGCGTCCCGGTCGTCGTGGTCAGAACTTTACCCGGCATCTGCCGCTGCGCTTCCTGGGTGAAATTCAGTCCGCTGCAATGCATGGGAATGAGAACGTCCGGGTTCAGCTTGCCTATCTCGCCGACGACCTGCGTCAGATAATCCGCCGGCGCCGGCCCGAGATGGAAACCGCCCACGATCGCGTGAATTTTCGCAACGCCCGATACTTCCATCGCCTGCCGTACCGAATTGACGATGCCGACATGGCCACAGGAACTGATGACAATGAGGCCCTTGTCCTTCAGATTGAAGCACGTCGCGTGCTCGTGGATATGCTCATCGGGCACGACCTTGCCTTCCATCTCCGCCGGCAAATAATGGCTCGTATTGCATCCGGCGCCGTCCTTCAGCTTGAACTCCACCATGGTGTTCGGGAGCACCTTTTCGATGCTGTTGCGCTTGATCTTGCCGGTCGTGAACGCCTGTCCGCCGATCACCACCGGTGACTCACAGAGGACGAGCTTGACGTTCTGCCTGGCGATGTCGCGGCGGTCGAGCATGCCGTAGTCGCTCAAATCACCCTGCCCGGCCCGGGCATAGCGCTGGCAGAAATTGTCCTCACCGCCGGCATACATCGTCAGATCCGCGGGCAGATCCTTGCGGTGCTTGTCAAGGAATCCAAACAGACCGCCCCAGTGATCGAAATGTCCGTGGCTCAAAATCAGCGTGTCGATCTTCGACGCGTCGACCTTGAGCAAGTCCATGTTGCCGTTGATGGCCTCCGGCGTCCAACCATAGTCAAGCAGGAAGCTGCGTTTTTCATCGCCGCGCTGTGGCTCCAGCAGCAACGACAGACCCCATTCGCTGTGCAGCGGACGCAGCGAATTCGCCGAACGACCCGGCTCTGTCCTGACGCCACTGACTTCCTGCGGCCGAAAGAAGATATCGCTGGCGCCATCGACCAGAACGCGGACGCTGAGCTTGTCGATGGTCGGCACCTCGATGGGAGCTGCCTTGGCCATCTCGACGCAGGAGAATCCGCCGGCCGCGGCGGCCAGCGCCAAACTGGCGGACATCTTCAACGCATCTCGTCGATTGAAATCAGACATCGTCTTCTTCCGGGTAAATGGGATGACAAGCGATCCGCGCGACGCAACCAGCCATCTCTGAAATACAGGACCGATTGACTTTGGAGTCAACGAAAACCGCTCCACATCGACCAGGATACCAAAACGCCAATATGATAGTGTTCAAATGTGCTCGAACGCCTGCCTGCCATGACGCCAAAGACGGAACAGCGATGCCCGCCGGTTTTGTTCAGACCTATCGTGCTTTCGCCTACAACAACGCCTGGGCGAACCACCGCTTGCTGACGGCTTGCACACGCCTGAGCCAGCAGGAATTTGCAGCGAAGCGGACGGGCTTCTTTCCCAGTCTGCAGATGACGTTGAATCACATTTACGTCATCGATCTGTTTTACGTCGACGCGCTCGAGGGAGGATGGCTCGGGCCAAAAGCCTGGGAGAACGACGTTCCGTGTCCGTCGCCGGCTGAACTCAAACGTGCCCAGGCAGAAGTCGACAAGCGTCTGATCGCGGTCTGCAACGCCCTGACGCCTGCCCTCCTCGGCGACATCGTGCGGGTCAATCGCGACACCCGGGTGCAGACCGAACGACGCGACCGCCTGCTCATGCATCTCTTCCAGCACCAGATTCACCATCGCGGGCAGGCTCACGCCATGCTTTCCGCAACCGCTCTCGAACCGCCGCAACTCGACGAGTTCTTTTCGATCGCAGAAGCACCGCTGAGAGCCACCGAGTTCGACGATCTTGGCTGGACCGAAGAAACCGTATGGGGACCGCGCTAGCTCCGCAACGTTGCGCGGCGGCGCCAGCGCCACAGCGCGACCACCGCCATCAGCAAGACCCCAAGCATAAACGCCTTGCTCCAGAACCGCCCGCCTGGCCGGTCGATCGTGCGCGACCACAGCGAGGGCGCCTCGCCCTGGCGCGCCAGACGAAAAGCCACCACACTCTCGCCGATCGTCGTGCCGCCCTCGGAATGACCTCCGGCGGCGATCACCACATATTGTTCGCCGTTCCAGAGATAGGTCATGGGATTGGCGATGCCGGGCACCGGCAACCTGCCCTGCCAAAGCTCCGCGCCGGATCTGGCATCGAAGGCACGCAGATAGGCGTCCATGGCGCCGGTGAAGACCAGACCGCCGGCCGTGATCACCACGCCGTTGACCAGCGGCATGCCCCACTTGAAAGCCAGCCCGAGCGGCGCTTTGTCCTCCGTCGTGCCAACGGATGATCGCCAGAGAATTTTCCCCGCCTTGAGGTCGACCGCGACCAGCGCGCCCCATGGCGGCTTGTTGCACGGCAAGCCCAGCGGCGACATCGCCAGGGTGCGCGTCATCGCAAAAGGCGCGCCCAGCTGCGGTGCGAATTCGGTGCCGGGCGGAGGCTTGAAGCCTTCCGCATCGGCGCGCGGAATCAGTCTGACGATATGCACCGCGCGGCTGGTGTTGGCGTAGAGGATCTGGTTGACCGGGTCGAACGCCGCGCCGCCCCAGTTCACCCCACCTCCGGTCATTGGATAGATCACCGTTCCCTGCGTCGAGGGCGGCGTGTAGAGACCTTCACTGCGCGCGGCTGCGACGAGTTTCGCGCAACCCGAGCTGCGGAAAATCGGAAGCGGTCTGAACACGTCGGCGGCTGAAATCTGCTGCGGCACCAGCGCGGGCACGTGGGTAGGGAACGGCTGCGTCGGCGAAAGCTGCTCGCCTTCGGCGGCGCCTTGCGGAACGCTGCGCTCCTCGACCGGCCATATCGGCTTGCCGGTGTCGCGGTCGAGCACGAAAACAAAGCCTTGCTTGGTCGGCTGAATGACAACATCGCGCATTCCCGAACCGGTGTCGATGCGCGCCAGCGTCGGCTGGGCCGGCAGGTCGTAATCCCAGACGTCGTGATGCGTGGTCTGGAACGACCACACCAGTTCGCCGGTCTCGGTGCGCAGCGCGACCACCGAATTGGCATGCTCGTCATTGCCGGGCCGCCGGCCGCCCCAGAAATCCGGGCTCGGCGACGAGGTCGGCAGGAACAGCAGTCCACGCGCTTCGTCTGAAGACATCGGCGCCCAGACATTGGCGGCGCCTGCGACAATGCCGTCATGAACCAGCGGATCCCAGCTCCAGCGCGCAACCCCGCTTCGCGCGTCGAAGGCGCGCACTGTGCCGGATGGCGCATCGGCGCGGGCATTGTCCGAGATCGAGGAGCCGACAATGACGACGCCGCGGCTCACCACCGGCGCCGACGTGATCTGGAATTCGCCCGGCCACGTCAGCGGTTTGCCGACATCGATCTTGACCTCGCCACCGGCGCCAAAATCGGCGCAGGGAATACCGGTTCTGGCATCGAGCGCGATCACGCGGGCATCGTTGGTGCCCATGAAAACCCGTGCGCGGCAGGCATCGCCTTCGGCGGCCTGATCGTCGACCCAATAGGCGACGCCGCGACAATTATAGCGATTTGCGGGGCGCTGGCTGGTGCTGATCTTCGGATCGTATCGCCACTTCTGCGCGCCGCTACCGGGATCGACCGCGATCACCTCGTTGAAGGGCGAACAGAAGATGAGACTGTTCTCGACAAACAGCGGCGTCGCCTCGAATTTCGTGCGGGCCATCGCGGCCGGCGGACGCGCCGCGAGATCTCCGGTACGAAACTCCCAGGCGCGGACGAGACGGCCGACATTGGCCGGCGTAATCTGGGCGAGCGGTGAAAACCGCGTCCCGCCGCGATCTCCGCCCCAATGCTCCCAGGCCAGCGCCGGTGCTGCGACGAACAGCAGGATGCCGAGCAGGCCCAAGAGATATCGCTGCGGCCAAGGCGTCGCTGCGATCATCTCGCGGCTGGATGAATTTCGCAGGCGCCCGCCGCGTGGTCGCCGTTCAGCGTCC